>JAUIHI010000043.1 GCA_030432295.1 Anaerolineae bacterium
CGTTTTCGCCGCCTCAGCAAAGACTTTGAGCACTGTACCAAAAGTAGCGAAGGTGTCATTTATGTCGCTTCCATCGCCACTATGCTCAAACGCATCAAACCTACTACTTAATTTCTAAACACGCTCTGAACGACGAGAAGCTGTCCTGGTTTGGAAACGCTACGCATCCATTGATACTGAAGAGTCACAAAGTATTACGACGAAAGCGGCAGAGTTGCAGAGCAAAGGCCTGAAGAGCAAGGATGCGCTTCACGTCGCTTGTGCTATCGCGATGGGATGCGACTATTTTTTGACGACGGACGATAGACTGATCAAACGGATAGCGAATTCTGTGGAAATTCGAGCCGTCGATCCAGTCACCTTTGTTCGGGAGGTAAATCTATGATGACCGATACTGAAATCAGACTGCTGGGTGTGAGAGCACTCACAACCGCGCTGGGTGAGGTGAACGCGGAGAAGTTTATCACCCTGATTCTGCGTGAACCGTTCGATTACACAGAGTGGCAGGAAAATCTGTGGGATGACCGGGCCATCGAAGATATTAGCCGATCCGCGATGACCTTCCGCCGCTCATTAGCCGTAGGTGACAGTCAGACTTCAGTTGTGTCAGGTTAGCAAAGGATCGCACACCATTGCACCCCACACCTGCGCCCTCCGACACAATCCCTACCATCACCCTGCGCGAAGTCACCGCCGAAACCGTGCGCGCCATCTGTGATCTGAAAGTAGCAGCGCATCAACGCAATTTTGTCGCACCCAACGCTATCTCCATTGCCCAGGCATACTTCGCACGGGACAACGCTTGGTTTCGCGCGGTCTACGCCGACGAGACCCCCATCGGCTTTCTGATGCTGGACGACAACCCGGTCAACGCGGAGTACGGCCTCTGGCGCTTTATGATCGATGAACGCTATCAGGGCCACGGCTATGGGCGGCAGGCACTGGAACTCCTCATCGCCCACGTGCGTACCCGCCCCGGCGCGACCGAACTCCTCACAAGCTGTGTCCCCGGCGAAGGCAGCCCCTGCCCTTTCTACCAGCGAATGGGTTTTGTCTACACCGGCGAGGAAGACGACGGAGAGCTGGTCATGCGGCTGGCTCTATAGGCAGAGATAGAAAGCACCAATGACAACCGAAAAAACGGAACGTCCCCACATTCTCGTCACCGGTGCAACCGGCTACATCGGCGGGCGGCTGATCCCCAACCTGCTGGCCCTGGGCTATCGGGTGCGCTGTCTTGTGCGAGACCCGGAACGACTGCAAGGCCGCCCCTGGCAGAGTCGGGTGGAGATTGTGGCCGGGGATGTGCTGCAACCGGAGACGCTTGTCCCGGCTTTGCAGGGAACCACAGCCGCCTACTACCTCATCCACAGCCTGGCCGGCGGCGACGACTTCCACGAACGGGACATCACCGCGGCCACCAATTTCGCCGCAGCCGCGGAAAAGGCCGGTGTCCAGCGTATCATCTACCTGGGCGGTCTGGCCGAATCCTCTCCCAATCTTTCCGAACATCTGCGCTCCCGCCAGCAGAGCGGCGACGCCCTGCGCACCAGCCGCGTCCCCGTCACCGAATTCCGGGCCGGGGTGATCGTCGGCTCAGGTAGCCTCTCCTTCGAGATGATCCGCTATCTGACCGAACGGGTTCCGGTGATGATCTGCCCCCGC
Organism: Anaerolineae bacterium; assembly: GCA_030432295.1. Taxonomy (GTDB): domain Bacteria; phylum Chloroflexota; class Anaerolineae; order Caldilineales; family Caldilineaceae; genus JACQGT01. Next base: position 1,666 of record JAUIHI010000043.1, read on the forward strand.
TGGGTCTACACCCGCACCCAGCCCATCGGCATCCGGGAAGTGCTGGAATATCTGGCCGCGGCCCTGGAAGCGCCGGAAAGCACAGGCAAAATCATCGAAATCGGCGGCGCGGAAGTCGTCACCTACGGCGAAATGATGCTCCTCTACGCAGAGGTGCGAGGTCTCAAACGCTGGATGATTCAGGTCCCCGTGCTCACGCCCCGCCTCTCCTCCTATTGGGTCAATCTGGTCACGCCCATCCCCGCGGCCATCGCCCGCCCGCTCATCGAGGGGCTGCGCAACGAAAATGTGGTCCACGACGACAGCGCCCGCACCCTCTTCCCAGACATCCAGCCCGTGGGCTATCGGGTGGCCGTGGAACGCGCCCTGGCCCGGCTGGATGCGGGCAATCTGGAGAGTGTCTGGAGCGACGCCCTGAGCACCAGCCAGGGGGATGTGCCACCGGTGACGCTCACCGTCCACGAGGGAATGGTGCTGGAACGACGCCAGCGGGTAGTGACCGCTTCCCCCGCCGCGCTCTACAAAGTTTTCACCGGCATCGGCGGCAAGCGGGGCTGGTTCGCCTTCAACTGGGCCTGGGAGATTCGGGGACTGATGGACAAACTGATCGGCGGGGTGGGGTTGCGCCGGGGCCGCCGGGACCCGGACGACCTGCGGGTGGGCGAGGCCCTGGACTTCTGGCGGGTGGAAGAAGTAGAGCCGAATCACCTGCTGCGTCTGCGGGCTGAGATGAAAGTGCCGGGCAAAGCCTGGCTCCAGTTCCAGGCCACGCCCCGGGAAGACGGCCAGACACTGCTCTCCCAGACCGCCTTTTTTGCGCCCAAGGGTCTCTTTGGCTGGGTCTATTGGTACGCGCTCTACCCCTTCCACGGCTTCATTTTCAGCGGGCTGATCGACCAGATTGTGGAGCGGGCCGCGACTCTTGAACACAATTGAGCCACTGATAAACGCGGATAAAGACCGATAAAGACGGATGTCGTTTCTGAATTTCTCTGTATCTTTGTGCAACTGTAGTAGTCAAGAAGATGGTGGAAGTTTCAACGCAAAGAGGCAAAGGAGCAGAGACGCAAAGAAATCGCTTTTCTCTCTGTGCCTTTGCCTCTTTGCATCTTTGCGTTAAGAAATAGCCATTCCACCATCCCGTTGACCAGTACAGTATCTTTGTGCAACTATCCATCTTTTGTTGTGAGGATATTTATGACAGGCAAAATTCTGATCTACGGCGGTGCAGGCGGTATCGGCTCGGCCACGGCCCGGCTGCTGGCAGAGCGGGGCTATGGGCTGCATCTGGTGGGACGCAACGAAGAGAGCCTGGCCGCGCTGGCCGGTGAGTTGGACGCCGCCTATACCGTCGGCGATGTGACCGACGACGCACTCTTTGACCGGGTGGCCCAGGACATCGACGGCGCGCTGGACGGGCTGGTCTATGCGGTGGGGACCATCAATCTGCGCAGCCTGGCCCGCTTCACGCCAGAGGATATGCTGGCCGATTTCCGGGTTAACGCGCTGGGCGCAGCCCTGGCGATTCAGGCCGCGCTGCCCGCGCTCAAAAAGAGCGAAGCGGGCGCATCAGTCGTCCTCTTTTCCAGCGTCGCCACCCTCCAGGGCTTTACCTTCCACGCCTCGGTGGGGATGGCGAAGGGCGCGGTCAACGGGCTGACCCTCTCCCTGGCCGCGGAACTCGCGCCCAAAGTCCGGGTCAATGCCATCGCCCCCTCCCTCACCCGCACGCCCCTGGCTGCGGGCCTGCTATCCAACGAACGCGTCGCCGCCTCCCTGGCCGAAATGCACCCCCTGCAACGGCTGGGCAGCCCAGAGGACATCGCCAAACTCGCCACTTTCCTGCTCTCGCCCGACGCCGACTGGATCACCGGTCAGATCATCGGCGTGGATGGTGGCCGTTCGACCCTGCGCACGAAGAATTAACCAGAGTTACCATCACATCCACCCGCACTCACACATCCGAGGCCCCTGCCATGGCTAATCGCTGCTTTCATCGCGTTGGTCGATCTCTTGGAGAACGCATTTTTCTATTCTTATTGCCACTGATCGCCCTGACTTTGGCCCTGATTTGGCTGTCCGGTCAACCGACCGCCCAGGCCATGCCGTCGGAGCCCCAAGCCTTCCCGCCGTGGAGCTTCAAGCCCCTGGCCAGTGCACTCCCGGCATCCATGGTTTCCCCGTCTGTGTTCGAGATGGGCGAGCAGAACGAACTGCTGGTCAGCCACTTCACCAGCCCGGTCCATACGGTTTCTCTGGTCATCGGCGGCGTGGCCACCCCGATTTTGAAGGTCGGCGATGCTGCGCCAGGGGGCGGAGTTTTCGCCGAATGCTGCGGTTTTGGGGCGTACGTGGCTTCACCCACGCTGATATACCTCGCAGCGCCCGTGGACGAAAGTGGAACGACTGTCACGCGTTTCTTCCGCTGGAGCAACAGCATTCTGGAACCCATGCCCGTTCCGGCCGGCGTGGAGTATGACTTGGCTGTCAACGACGCCCACGGCCGCTTTCTGGCCAAACGGGTCAACCAGGGGGCCTCCACCACAGAGTATTGGATCACCGATGGCTTTCTCTTCAACAGCACGCCCATCACCCTGCAGGAGCTGGCCCCCAACACCAACACCGGCACCGCCCAGCGACTGATGGGGATTACTGCCGACGGCGGTTTTCTCGTCCACGAGGCCATTACCAGCGGAACCTTTGAATGCTCCCGGCGCAGCGCGACGCCGGGCCAGCCCGATGGGGTTGCCGACCAGACCACGGCCACCCGCCTCTTTTGGATGGGCGGTCGCTCCGGCACCATTGCCAGCGGCACACACACCTCGGACGGCTGTGTCGGCAACGGCCTGACGATCCACCAAGCGGTGCTAAACAGCGCCGGGGATGTCTTTAGCCAGGAGAGCACCGAGGCCAGCGCGGCTGGGGAATTCACCAGCTTCGTCACCCGGCTGTGGCTCTATCCCGCCGACGGCGGCGGCACGGAACTGGTCGCCCAGGGCGAGCAGGTCAACGGCGGCGGCCCCTATTTCTTTCTGATTCCTCTGGCTGTGACCAAAGCACGACAGCCGATCTTCGTGGCCGCCACCGCGCCCCAGGGCTTTCCCGAAGGGTTGTTCAGCGGTCCCGCCCCGGCCACGGACGCCTTCGACGGCGATTTTGTCCAGGGCTTCGGGCAGGATGGCACAGCGGAGCGGCTCTTCCAGTTCAGCGAAAATGGCGGCGTGCTGGTCCAGGCTCGCCTGGCGGACAACAGCACCGTCAATGCCCTGGGCCGCACGGGGACCCTGGAATGGGCCAACGCCAGCGGGGGCAATTGGGGCGACGCCGCCAATTGGGACCCAGTGCAGGTTCCCGGCCAGGGGGATGAGAGCGTCTTCCGGCTGGCCGCCTCCTACGATGTCAATGTGGGCAGCCGCACATCCGGGCGCAGCAGTGTGGAGGCTGGCTCCGTGGCCTTCCAGTCCGCGGACCTGACCCTGATCGGCCCCTTCTCCGTGGGCGGGGCGGCCAACTTCAGCCTGCCCGCGGGCAAGATGACAGCCAACGACCTGATCGTCGGCCATCTGCCCCCGACCAACCCGGCCACGCCCCCCACGGCCCGGGTCCACATCGCCAACAGCGGCACGGTCTTCACCGCCACGGCCCAAACCCTCATCGGCCAGGCCGGGGTGGGGGATCTCTTTATCAACGATGGCCGGTTGAACAGCGGCGAAGTGCAGCTGGGGAGCGGCTTCCCCGGCACGGCGGTGGTGGGCGGGGTCAATGCCCAGTGGTTCGCCACCAGCCTGAATGTGGGCGCGGGCGCCACCGCCACCCTGACCATCGAAAACGGCGGGCAGATGGTGGTCAGCAATGCCGCGGTTATCGGCCAGGCCGCCGGGCTGCAATCCTTCCCCGCCCTGCTTTCCGTGGACAACGGCGGGGCTGCCTCCCCACCTTTGGGCAATTTCAGAGTCAACCAACTGACCATCGGCGATGCCTTGCCGGGCACAGTGGATATCCAAAATGGGGGGGCGGTGCTTGTCGTGGGCCTGATGCAGGTTGGATTGCAGGCACACAACACGCCTTTGGGCGACGGGCGCATCATTGTGGAGGGCACGGACGGCGCGGGCCAGCAGGCCAGCCTTCTCTCCGCGTTCGAGGATGCGCTCTTGGGCATGGGCAACGGGGCACGGGGTGATTGGCAGATCTTTGGCGGCGGAAAGGGCACGGTGCTGGGCAACCTGCACCTGGGCCACGAGGCGGGCAGTCGGGGCACCCTCTCGGTGTCGGGGTTCAGTGCCAACGGGCTGCGCTCCCAGTTGAATGTGGGGACGGATGGTGGCACCGAACTCTGCCGGGTCGGGTTTGATGGCCAGGGTTCTGCCACGGTCTTGGGCGGTGGGCTGCTCTCGTGCAGCAATATGAACATCGGCGGCAACGCTGGCAGCCGGGGAGATGTGCTCATCTCCGGGCAATCGGCCGGGGGCACGCCCTCCGCCCTGCATGTGGACAGGGTGCTCTGTGTGGGCGGGGCCACGCTCTGCGGATCGGGGAACGGTGTGACCGGCACCCTGACCCTGAGCGGCGGCGCGATCCAAGCCGACATCCTGGCCGTCGGCCTAGAGGGCCATATTCTCGGCCAAGGCTCCGTGACTGTGAGAGATTCCTTCATCTTCGGCGAAGTGGCGCCGGGGCTGGGGCTGCCCGTGCGCAGATTGGGCGCGGCGTCACCGGCCAGCCTGACCATCACCGGCTCCGTGGAGATGAGCAGCACGGCCAGCCTCGTCCTGGACGTCCACGGCGTGGGCAACCACGACCGGCTGATTGTGGTCGGCCCGGCCAAAGTGGGCGGAAAACTGGTCCTCAACTTTGGCCAGGGCTTTGCGCCCAAGCAGGGGGACCTCTTTACCTTTGTCCAGGCCGGGACTGCCACGGGCAGCTTCGCCCAGGTGGTGATCACCGGGCTGGACCCCGGCTTTGAGAAAAATGTGACTGTCGCCAACGGCGTGGTGACACTCACAGCGCTGAACGACGGGGTGGCGACCACAGAAAAGAGCGCAGCCGATCTCTTTTTGCCGCTGCTGGTGCGTGGGTGGTAATGTGCAGGCTAAATCGACGCAAATCCCGCCTTTCGCCGCCTTGACAATCCACTTGCTTACGCCTAAAATAGCCACTGTCCTTGTGCAAGGATTTGCTCAGTTTCGCATTTTTGGTGACAAACCCACAAACTCAATGGAGGTGCGCAATGCCAGCAGGTACGTTAGCTTCCCAAGTCAACAAAGCGCGGCTGATGGCCGAGGGGATGCGGGGCAATCTGACCCGACTGCAACGCCGAGGTGTGACAGAAGAACAGATCGACGCCGGTGTGTCCCTGGCCACGGACGTGGAACGGCTGGATCAGGAGCAGGAAGCCCTGAAGAGCCAGTTGCAGGCCAAGACCGCCGAAGTCAAGGCCAGCCAGAAGGCGTTGCAGGATTGGTATTCCGAGTCCCGCGCCCTGGCCCGCCTGGAATTTGGCAAGGAGAAGGCCGCGCTCACCCAGTTTGGGCTGTAACGGGCTACGATTCCGGGAATCGGTCGATTCCAGGAATCGGCCACTCATTCTCGCGAATTCCCTTCATCGTCTGGCCGATTCCCGGAATCACATCTCACAGCCGCAAGAACCCAACAAAATTCATCGGTTTTCAGCAATTCACGATTCTCACGCGAAGCCGCAAAAAACGCGAAGGACTCTACTCTACATTCGCGACTTTGCGGCTTCGCGTGAGACAAAATCGTGAAGTACTGGTTTTATGGTATGCTATGGAGGAGAAATTCGAATGGAAAATGAAATACCGGATGACCTCCAACCAGAGTACGATCTCAAAAGCCTGCGCGTCAGAAAAATGGGTGCCCAGCGGACAAGTTTCAGACAGACGACACGCCTGACTGACACCGGTAACGAGGAAAATAGGAACGCAGAGGTCGCAAGCGGCGCAGAGGACGCAGATTTCGCAGATTAAATCCGTGTTCCTTTTTATCCGTGTATACATCCGGCTATTTACGCATCAAGACAGGCAGGAGTACCAATGACGAAAATTACGATTACGAAAGATAATCTGCTCTCTCTCGACGAGTTCAAGACGGTATTAGAGCAGATGGAAGTGCGCAGTTCACCGTTGAACCACATCTTTCGTCTGCTGCGGGAATTGGTCGCTTTTGAACAGAAATATGAGATGGCAAGCGATGTCTTCTACGCCCGTTTTATGCGCGGCGAAATGGGAGACGACCTGCCGTTGATCAAATGGGCGGGGAGATATGAACTCTATCTTGAAGCCAGACAGGAGATAGACAGTCAGTTAGCCACACTGCCGGTGGCTGCCTGATGTTGCAGAGCTATTTGCATCGGCTCTACGATACGATTCTCTCCCGGGGCCACATCGAAATCCAAATGCTTGTCTTTGATGATCTGGCAGGCCGCCAGGGAAGCATTGAAGGGCGTCTCAGCTTCTTTGACAGCTCATTGCTCGATTTTGATGAAGTGATTCTCCTGCGCGACAGCCAGATTGTAAAACTGCGCTATGCCTACCATTACCAGGACAGAGCAGGAAGTTTGATCTTCCGTTACGACAACGCCCCCCACTATCCAAATATCCCGACCTATCCACATCATAAGCATATCGGTTCTGCGGTTGAGCCGTCTTCAATCCCCGACCTCAGTGATGTTCTGCGTGAGATTGAGCAGATGATTTTTCCAACTGACTGAGGATTGAGTATCTGTAGATAGCCCACGGAATTGTCACATCGGGCACAGATGCTGTAGGCCAGGTACAGATGTTGTACCCGGCCCACAGCATCTGTACGGGATGCACAGATACTGTGCGAGAAGTACAGACCCTGTGCGGCGCGTACGAATGCTGTGGAAGAGATACAGCCCCTGTACGCGATGCACAGAACCCGTGCGGGAGAGACAGCTTCCGTAGGTCACTCTTGCAGAGTGACTATAGACCAAATGTACGAGTATATCGCCTGACAGCACACCCAAATCAAATCACCCCCCATGGAAAAGACCCAAATTTATGAAGGCGACCGAAGCCCAACTGCTTGAATTCCTCAAAAAATCCCACCGTTTCGTAATTCCTATCTACCAACGCACCTACAGTTGGGGCGAGGACGAGTGTCGCCAACTCTGGGATGACATTCTGCGCGCAGGACGGAGTGAAAAAATTTCTGTTCACTTTGTCGGTTCAGTCGTCTATGTGGAGGAAGGACTCTTCGCCGTCATGAACCAGCCACCGCTCCTGGTGATTGATGGGCAGCAGCGCTTGACAACGGTTACTTTGCTGATTGAAGCGTTGGCCCGTGCGGTAGGGGGCGAAGAGCCAGTGGAAGGCTTTTCGGCCAGGAAATTGCGCCATTATTATCTGCTCAACGAATTGGAGGATGGCGAGAAGCGCTACAAACTGACTCTCTCTCAGACCGATAAAGCGTCCCTGCTTGCTCTCTTGGATCACCACCCAACGCCACCAGAGCCTTCGATTCGGATTGAAGAGAACTTTGCTATCTTCGCCAAATGGATTGAAGAAGCCAAAGACGAAATGGTCGCCATCTGCCGGGGACTGGCAAAGTTGGTGGTTGTGGATATCGCCCTGAATCGGGCACAGGACAACCCCCAATTGATCTTTGAGAGTCTGAATTCGACCGGACGGGAGTTGAGCCAGGCCGATCTAATCCGCAATTTTGTACTGATGGGCTTGGAATCCAAAGCCCAGACAAAGCTATATAACGGCTATTGGCGGCCAATGGAGGTGATGTTCGGACAACAGGCCTATTCCGCCTATTCCACCCACTTTGATCGCTTTATGCGCCACTATCTGACTGTGCGCACCGGCGACATTCCCAATGTGAGTGCGGTCTACGCCGCGTTCAAGAGCTACGCCCGCTCGCCGGAAGTGGAGTCCATTGAGGCACTGGTGGCTGACATCTTTCGCCACGCCGGCCACTATTGCGCCATGGCCCTGGGCATGGAAAAGGATAAAAAACTCGCAGAGGCTTTCCAGGACCTGCGGGAGTTGAAAGTCGATGTGGCCTATCCCTTCCTGTTGGAACTGTACGATGACTATGCCGACGGGCTTCTGAACGGTGACGACTTTCTCGACACCGTGCGACTGGTTGAGAGCTACGTGTTCCGCCGCGCCGTGTGCGGGATTCCCACCAATTCCCTGAACAAGACCTTTGCCAATTTCGGACGGGCAATCGACAGGAGCCGTTACCTGGAAAGTATACAGGCCCATTTCCTGTTGCTGCCCTCCTATCGGCGTTTCCCCACTGCCGATGAATTCCAACGGGAACTGAAGAAGCGGGACCTGTACAACTTCCGCAGCCGCAGCTATTGGCTGCGGCGTATGGAAAATCACAATAGTAAAGAAATACTGATGGTCGATGCATATACAATCGAGCACGTTCTGCCCCAGAATCCGAATCTTTCGGCTGCCTGGCAAGCAGAACTGGGACCGGAGTGGGAACGGATTCAAAAGAATTACGTACACACCCTGGGCAATCTGACCCTGACTGGCTACAATTCCGAGTACAGCGATCTCCCCTTCGCCAGAAAGCGGGATATGAGTGGTGGATTCCGTGACAGCCCCATCCGGTTGAACGCCTATATGCGTCATGCCGAGCGCTGGGACGAGGCGGCTATCTGCCAACGAGCCGATCAGCTTGCTGCCCAAGCCGTTAAGGTCTGGACAGAGCCGAAACTGGATAGCGCAACCCTGGATTCATTCCGGCCACAGGTCAGGACAGGCGGATATACGATTGACGATCACCCCTATTTGGCGGCAGATTCCCTGGCGAAAGTCTTTGCTGGATTGCGCAAGGAGATTCTGGCCCTGGACCCAGTGGTGACAGAGGAATTTCTCAAACTCTACGTGGCCTACCGGGCCGAGACCAATTTTGTGGATATTGTCCCCCAGGCCAAGCGCCTGCGCCTCTCCCTCAATATGGCTTTTCACGAGATCTACGACCCCCGTGAACTCTGCAAAGATGTGACCGCCCTGGGCCGTTGGGGCAACGGCGATGTGGAGATCGGCTTGGACTCACTCGACGACCTGCCCTATGTGATGGGGCTGATCCGCCAATCCCTGGAAAAACAACTGGGCAACGGTGAGTTTGATGAGCAATTGTAGGTCACGCTTGTTGTAACTCAAAAAATAGATCGGGTAACCTCGAACCTTCCGGGAAGCGGCCAAAACAGCTACGGCCTTCCAACATCTCGTGGCCGCTTCCCGGAAGGCCATTACCCGATTAATTTCTTAATATCCAAGCAGCGTGACGAATAGGCTGTATACACAACGCACAGAATCGGTGAGAAAGATTCAGGGGCTGTACACAGTGTACAGCCCCTGTGGGAGAGATACAGACGCCGTGCATTGGGTACAGCCCCTGTGCGCGGAATACAAAGTCTGTGCGCTGTGTACGGCCCCGGTGCGAGGGGCACAGCCTTTACGCATCACATACAGAGGCTGTACGATAGGTGTAGAGGCTGTACACAATGGACAGCCTCCAAGTATAATCATCCCGCACGAATCTGCTCGACATCTTCCAGTCCACGCACCACGCACTACGCACCACGAAAGGCTCGACCTGTGCTCACACCCGACACCCACGACCCGCTCCACGTTTCTACGGAACTGGGCCATCTCTACGACGATCCCCAGGCCCACTACGGCACGGTGAACCCGCCGGTCTACCACGCCAGCACCTACACCTTTCCCGACTACGAGGCGTGGAAGGCCAACACCACCGGCGAGAAGCCCCGGGAATTCACCTACAATATCCGCCACAACCCGACGACCCAACTGCTGGAGCGCAAGATTGCCCATCTGGAAGGGGCCGACGACTGCATCGCCTCCTCCTCCGGGATGAGCGCGATTTCTATGGCGCTGATCGGTCTGCTCAACGCGGGGGATCACGTCCTCTGCATCAATACCGTCTACGGCCCGGTGCGGGGGGCCTTTGAGCATCTGCTGCCCCGCTACGGCGTTGAGACCACTTTCTTCCCCGCCGCGGCCAGCGCGGACCTGTCCGACTATCTGCGCCCCAACACCCGGCTGATCCACGTGGAGTCCCCCTCTACCGGCCTCTTTGAGATTCAGGATTTGCGTGCGGTGGCAAAGCTCGCCAAAGCAAAGGGCATCTGGACGGTCATCGACAACACCTGGGCCACCCCCCTCTACCAGCAGCCGATCGCACTGGGCATCGACGTTTCGGTCCACGCCGGCACAAAATATATCGGCGGTCACTCGGATATTATGTTTGGGCTGACCGCGGGCACTGCCGCCGCAATGAAGAAAATTCGCAACGTCTACACAACCCTCGGCGCCTGCCCCGGCCCGGACGATTCCTACCTGGCCCTGCGCGGTCTGCGCACCCTGCACGTGCGGCTGAAACAGCACGAGGCCAGCGGTCTGGCTGTGGCCCGCTGGCTGGAATCCCAGCCCGATGTGGTGCGGGTCAACCATCCGGGGCTGGAGAGCTTCCCCGGCCACGCGCTGCACCGCAGCCAGACCAGCGGCGACAGCGGTCTCTTCAGCTTTGAATTGGAGCCGAGGGGCGAGGCGGCCCGGGCCGCCTTTGTCAACAGTCTGCGCTTCTTTGGCCTGGGCTACAGTTGGGGCGGCTACGAGAGTCTGCTCTCCCCTCTCGCCTTCCAATACTACGGCAATGCGGCCCTGCGCCAGGAACTGGGCCTGCGTGACGATCAGTTCCGGGTCTCCATCGGCCTGGAAGGGGTGGACGATCTGATCGCGGATCTGTCCGCCGGGCTGAATGCCTATCGGCGGACGGATATTCAGTAGACCGCAGACGGCAGACGGCAGACAGCCACCGACGAAGACCCAGGGAGCGGTCAGTGGTCCGCCGTCTGCGGTCTACTGATATTGGATAGCCGGTGCTTTTTGGGCAAACCCCACAGACCCAAAGGCAACTCAGCGATGTTCAACGCAGGATAGAAAACTATGACAACACGCGGGATGGTAGAAGCCGAATTTACGAAAGCGATTATCCAGTTCGAGCGGGAATATCTGGGCCGTGGCCCCCTGGACGCGCGCACCACCTTTCTGAAAGACGCGATTTTTGTACGCATCAAAGGGCTGATGACCCCTGCCGAGCAGAAGCTGGCGGCCAGCGGCGAGGGCCGGGACCTGGTCAAAGAGATGCGCCGCCAACTCTTCGAGACCTCCCGCCTGATTTTGGAGGGGATAGTGGAAGAGATCACAGGCTCCCAAGTCATCAGCCTGCACACGGATATGAGTACGAAGACCGGCGAGCGGGTGGTCGTGCTGGTGGTGGTGGAGGACCTGGAAAAGAAATTCCCCGTGGCCAAGAGCAAAGGCTAATACAGTTCTTGCGTTTTTTTATGGACAAATACTTGGCAGAACTGTCTTTTTGTGTATAATTAGGCGTATAAAGGAATGAATTTCCGGCGGACTGGGTGAATGGTAGTCTTCGCAGCGCGAAGAGGACAGATTGCAGAGTAGGCCGACATCTCTACATTTGTGTGGAGATGTCGGCCTTTGCTTTACCCGGCCCAAATGCGACAAGAGAATGTGCTGGATGACCAGACTGGCTGTTCCAGCACGCAGGGAAAGAGAAGATATGGCAGGCAATAATCAGATGGAAATGGCCCAGTGGTCCAGCCAGAGCGGGATCCGGGCAACCCCAGGCCAATTGGAGGCAGTGGCTATGCGCTGCCGGGAGGAGTTGCACGCATCCCTGCGGCGGATGGGCACAGGCTCAACCGCCACATTGAGGGAGAATATACTGGACGTGCGGGTAGAACACAGCTTGGCCCCGGCAGAGCACAACCTGATGCGCCGGGCCGCAGGCCGGGACTTCTTTCAGCACTATATCGAAGAGCTGGCCGAGCAGATACACCCGGCCTTCCAGCACCACGTGGAGAGCATTTTGCCCTGTGCAGTCACTTATATCCGGGTCAAAGTGGATTGCGACGACGACTGCATTGTCTTCACCTTTGGCCTGCGTCCCCGCCCCACCTGGCGAGAACGGCTGATGGCAGACCAGGAGGACCGCGCCTCCTATGCCTGACTCTACCTGGGGCCGCGCCCTTTTCGAAGTGCTGGGGATTTTTCTCCTGCTCTGCATGAACGGGCTGTTCGCTCTCTCGGAAATAGCTGTCGTTTCGTCCAACAAAACCCGGCTGCAACAGATGGGCGAGAGCAATCCCCGCGCCCGCCAGACACTGGCCCTGGCCAAAGAGCCGACCGCGTTTTTGTCCACTGTGCAGATCGGCATCACCCTCGTCGGCATTCTGGCTGGTGCGTTGAGCGGTGCGACCATCAGCCAGGAACTGGCAGGCTGGCTGATGGCGTGGAATTGGCCGGAAGCCAGCGCAGAGCTGGTCAGCTTTGCCATCGTCGTCGTCTTCGTGACCTTTCTCTCCCTGCTCATCGGCGAACTGATCCCTAAATCTATCGCGCTCAGCAACCCAGAACGCTTCGCTGTGGCCGTAACACCTCTGATGACAAGCCTGGCCTGGGTTGCATCCCCTGTGGTGAGCCAACTCAGCCGCATCACCGATGGGATTCTCTGGCTGCTGCGGGTTCCCACCACACCCCAGCCGCCGGTCACAGAAGAAGAGATCAAAGTGCTGATGGCCGAAGGTGCGCGGGCGGGGATATTCGAGACCCTGGAGCGGGACATTGTGACCCAGGCCCTCCAGTTGGATGACATCTCCCTACGCCCGGTGCTCACCCATCGCACACGGGTCCACTGGATCGACGTGACTGAAGATGTGGAGAGCATCCGCGCAAAGATTATCACCTACGCCCACGACGCCTTCCCCCTCTGCCAGGGCAGTATGGACGAGGTGGTGGGCGTCCTGTGCACCCGGGAACTTCTGCTTGCGATGACCGAACCGCAGAATGACGGTCAAATCGTTGACCTGACTGCGATTGCTGATCCACCGGTCTTCACACCCCTGACCGCGGCCCCGACCAGTCTGCTGCCCCGCTTTCAAGAGGCGACAACGCAGATGATCTTTGCCGTGGATGAGTATGGGGGAATCGAGGGGATCGTCACCCCGATTGACCTGCTTAACGCGCTCACCGACAAGCCGCAGAAGGGGCCAAAGCCGAATTGATTGTCTACACCGACTCATTGCAACAAATCGAAGAGACCGATCTGGCTGGACTCTTTGCCCATTGGGGTACAGCCCCTGCGCCCAGAGACATTTGGCGCATCTTCCAGGGCAGCGATCTGGTGCTGCTGGCACGGGAAGGGGAGGATGGGCCGATCGTCGGCTACATCACCGCCATCACCGACGGCGTTTCGACTGCCTACATTCCCCATTTGGAAGTGCGGGCCGAGTGGCAGAGCCAGGGTATCGGCTCGGAACTGGTGCGCCGACTATTGGAACGGCTCAATCACATCTACGCCATCGATCTGATGTGTGATCTGGAGTTGCAACCCTTCTACGAACGGCTGGGCTTTCGGCCCTGGACAGGAATGCTCATTCGCAATTACGACCGGCAGTCCTGTGATTGATCGGTCGGACCGGGTGGGTGCAATTCAGATTTGGGGCGAAGTAGAATCGTCTGTGCCGCCCGGTGCTAAAGACACCGGGCTACTTTCGAGTAGCCCGGCTACCGGCCACGCCGGACAAATCCGGCTTATCCGTCCTCTGCTCGGCTCTCTTGCAGCCCCGTTTAGGGGGCGTCGCTCAATAGCTGGGGTCTTTGACCCATGGTCTTTAGCCCGGAGCGATCGTCGCAACCACGACCTGCCCCGAACTTGAATTACACCCGGGTCGGTCTGATTGTGATGCAGTTTTAGACGTGCTATACTGCCCTTTGGGGCCAGACAGATACCACAGCCTTCTGCCCCAACAAATCTACCCATTTTCCATCCAACACAGGAACCCACCGCATGAGCCTACCAGCCATCCGCACTACCGTCGTCGGCAGCTATCCCGTCCCTGTCTGGCTGGCCGCCTATCCCACCACCCCCAACCTGCGCGACGCCATTCTGGCTGTGCTGAAAACCCAGGAACTGGCCGGGCTGGACCTGATCGCAGACGGCGAGCTTTCCCGTTTCGATGTCAACCACCCGGAAACCAACGGGATGATCGAATATTTTGTGCATCCACTGCGGGGAGTCAGCACCAAACTGGGCCGGGCCGAGATCGAGCGCTTTCGCAGCCAGCAGGGGATGGGCTTCCGCACCCGGCCCGCGGCGCTGGTCCACGGGCCTGTCCACGCCGGGTCGCTGGACCTGCCCTCGGCCTGGGAGTCGGTCAAATCCCTGAGCGCCACACCCCAGAAATTCACCCTGACTTCCCCCTATATGCTGGCCAAAACCCTGCTGGACGAGCACTACGAAGACCTGCGGGTGTTGACAATGGAACTGGCCCGTATTCTGGCCGCGCAAGTAGAGAAGATCGACGCGCCGGTGATTCAGGTGGACGAGGCCAATCTGACCGGCCACCCGGAGGACGCGGACTGGGCGCACGAGCCGATCAATGTTGTGCTGGACGCCATCGGGGGCGAGCGGGCGCTCCATCTCTGCTTTGGCAACTACGGCGGCCAGTCCATCCAAAGCGGCTTCTGGGCCAAACTGCTTCCCTTTCTCAACAACCTGCACGTGGACCATCTGGTGCTGGAGTTTGCCCGCCGGGGCTATGACGAACTGCCCCTCTTCCGGGAATTACGCCCGGAGATTGCCCTGGGCGTGGGCGTTATCGACATCAAAGAGAACGAAGTTGAGTCCACCGAAACTGTCGCCCGGCGCATCGAAAATGCCGTCAGCGTCCTCGGCCCGGAGCGGGTGAAATGGGTCCATCCCGACTGCGGCTTCTGGATGCTGCCCCGTTCGGTGGCCGACCGCAAGATGGCCGCGCTGGTGCGTGGGCGAGATTTGGCGGAGGGAAGAACGCTGGACAAATAGCGAATGGTGAATAGGGAATAGAGAATTGTTAATGGGTCGTTGACGATGACCCGCCACTTTTCACCTGCCACCTGCAACTTTCAACCTTCCACCTCTCACACCACAAAGGAACCTCCTATGACCACACCCCTATCTGCCGTCCTCATCGGCACAGGCGGGATTGCCCGCTCCCACGTCAACGCGCTGCGTTCCAACGCCGACCGTACCCAACTGGTGGCGGCCATGGACATCGACGCCGAGCGGGTCTCTGCCTTCTGCGAGACGAATGAAATTCCCCGGCCCTACACGGATTTGGCCGAAATGCTGGAGCGGGAAAAGCCCGATCTGGTGCATATCGCCACTCCGCCCAGCCTACACGCCCAGCAGGTCGTCCAGGCGTTGGAGGCTGGCGCGTGGGTGCTATGCGAAAAGCCTCTCTGCGCCTCCCTGGCCGAGATGGACCAGATCGAAGCGGCCGAGGAGCGCACAGGCAACTATTGCAGTAGTGTCTTCCAGTGGCGCTTCGGCTCCGCGGGCCAGCATCTGAAAGGGCTGATCGACAGCGGCGCCATCGGCAAACCGATGATCGCCAACGCTCTCACCACCTGGTATCGCACACCCGACTACTACGCTGTCCCCTGGCGGGGCAAGTGGGCCACCGAACTGGGCGGTGTTTCGATGGGCCACGGCATCCATATGATGGACTTTCTGCTCTATCTGTACGGCGAGTGGTCCGAAGTGCGGGCGATGATCGGCACGCTGGATCGGGACATCGAAGTGGAGGATGTGTCGATGGCGATTGTGCGCTTTGCCAACGGTGCAATGGCGAACATCACCAACAGCGTCCTCTCCCCGCGGGAGGAGTCGTATATGCGCTTCGACTTCCAGAAGGCGACCGTCGAACTCCACCATCTCTACCGCTACCAGAACGACGACTGGAGCTACTCTCTGCACCCCAGTATGACCCACACCGCGGAATTTGATCGTTGGAAAGCGCTGCCGCCCAATGTGGGATCGAATCACGACGAGCAGTTGCGCCAGCTTCTCGACAGCCGGGAAAAGGGCGAGCGTCCGCTGGTATCCGGGCCAGGGGTGCGGGGGACAATCGAGTTTCTCGCCAGTCTCTACAAATCGGCCATGACCGGCCAGCCCGTGCGCCGGGGTGACATCACACCCGGCGATCCCTTCTACAACGCAATGAACGGGCCGGGGGATCAGTCCTGGCAGCACGCGTGAAAATTGAGCCACTGATGAACACTGATAAACGCTGATGAGTTTGGGATAAATACGGATATAGACGGATAGAAGTGAAGGAGGTGCGATTGTGGAGCGGAAGTACCCCAACCACGCGACACCGGAATTGGATGAACTGACCGAACGGATTATCGGTGCTGTTTTTCAGGTCAGCAACACCCTGGGCGTGGGCTATTTGGAGAAGGTATACGAGCGGGCGCTGGTACACGAACTGACAAAACGCGGGATGCAGGTCCAGGCCCAGTTGCCTATCCAAGTCGTCTACGACGGCGTAGTCGTGGGCAATTATGCGAGCGATATTGTAGTCGATGGGAAGGTATTGCTGGAACTCAAAGCAGTGGATAGCCTGACGGATGTACACTTGGCCCAATGTCTGAACTATCTTACAGCTACCAAATTGCGCCTCTGTCTGCTCATCAACTTTGGCAAACCCCGCGTCGTCATCCGCCGGGTTACACGCTAAAAACCCCAGTGCATTTCCATCAGTGGCTGGCTATCAGAGTTCATCAGCGTTCATCAGTGGCTAAAAACATGATCCACATCGCAACAGTCGAAGTATTCCCCGTCCACTTGCCTATGATCCGCTCCTTTTCCTTTGCCTCTGGCTCGGCGGGGAAGGCGGGCGGCAAGGCTCCCCACGTCTTCGTCAAGCTGACCGACAGCGAAGGCGCGGTAGGTTGGGGCGAAGGGAGGCCAGTGCCCGGCTGGTCGCCGGAGACGCTGGAAACCGTCACCAGCACCCTGCACGGCTATCTGGCCCCGGCGGTCATCAGCCTGCCCGTCAGTGACCGCTGGGGTGTCCACGCCGCGATGCAGCGAGCGCTTGGCCGAGGACCGTCGCTGGGGCAGCCCATCGCCCGGGCCGCATTGGATATGGCCCTGCACGACCTGCTGGCGAAACGGGCCGGTCTCTCCCTGCGCGCCTTTCTGGGCGGCAGCAACGAGCGCAATCGGATGGCCCTCAGCTACACCCTCACCGGCCACGACCGGGCATCGATTGCCGAAGAGATGGATACAGGCCAGTCTGCTGGCTTCATTCACTTCAACTTCAAAGCTGCGGTTGCGCCGGAGACGGATGTGGAAGTGGCCGAGACGGTCAAAGCGCGCATCGCTCCCGACGGCTTTGTCTGGGCCGACGCTAATCAGGGCTTCCAACTCCACAACGCGCGGCGGGTGGCCCTGGCCTTCGAGTCCATCGGTGTGGATGTGCTGGAACAGCCCCTGCCCGCGGACCAGTTCGAGCAGATGGCCGCGCTGCGCGCCAGTACGACGATTCCCCTGGCCGTGGACGAAGCCAGCGTCGGCCCGGCGGACTTCTTCCACTACGCCAGCCGCGGGCTGGTGGACTATCTGGTGGTCAAAGTCACACGCAGCGGCGGCATCTGGCCCAGCGTCCAGCAGATTGCCATCGCCGAAGCTGCGGGTCTGCCCATGCTGGTCAGCGGCCTGACCGACGGCTTCCTCACCAAAATGGCCGTCTGTCAGATGGCCCTGGCCTACGGTTTCGCCGGTCCCGCCGCGCTCAACGGCAGCCAGTTCACCGATGAAAGCGCGATCTTCCCAGCCAAAAGCACAATCGAATACGACGGCAGCGTCCACCTGACCGACGCGCCAGGAATTGGCGTCGAACCGGACGAGACTGCGCTGCGGGCATTCGCTGCGTAGAAATCCGCAGCCCGCTGAAAAACCGATGCCAACGCCCGCCACTTGCCCGAAGCTGTCCCCACCGCTAGAATGGGAGAAGATACTTCGTCGCCCATCCCTTGCCAACCAATCCCCAGCCTAGGAGTCTCAGCAGTGAAAGCCATTCAGATTCGCGGCCCACACGACAGCACATTTGGGGAAGTACCCCAGCCCAAACCGGGGCCAGGGGAAGTGCTGGTGCGGGTGCGCAGTACGGGCATCTGCGGAACAGACGTGGAAATCGTCGAGGGCACAATGCCCTACTACACCCAGGGGTTGGCCCACTACCCCATCATTCCCGGCCACGAATGGGCCGGGGAAGTGGCGGCGCTGGGCACGGGTGTCAGCCACTTTGCCGTCGGGGATCGGGTGGTAGGGGAATGTTCTGTGGGCTGCGGCCACTGTGCCACCTGTCTGGCGGGCAACTACCACCAGTGCCCCGACCGCCGGGAGACCGGCATCCTCAACCTCAACGGCGGATTTGCCGAGTTTATGACATTCCCCGCGCTGTTTCTACACAGAGTGGTTGACGATCTGCCCTTTGCCACCGCCTGTCTCGTAGAACCCTGTGCGGTGGCCTTCAACGGCGTCCGCCGCACACAGGTCACGCCCCAGGATTTCGTCGCCATTTTTGGGGATGGACCCATCGGCCTGCTGACTTTGCAGATGGCCCGTGCCTTCGGAGCCAGCCGGGTGGCGGTGGTGGGCGCAACGGATCACCGGCTGGCGAAGGCTGCTGAACTGGGCGCGGATGCAGTGATCGATGTGCGTAGCGAAGATGTGACCGAGTCCCTGCGACGGCTGGGCGGGGGAAGAGTGCCCGATGCGGTCATCGAAGCCACGGGCAACCCCACAGCAGCGGAGCAGGCTGTACAGGTGGTGCGCCCCGGCGGGCGGCTGACGCTGCTGGGCATCTTTGGCGGGCGCAAGGCCAGCCTGGACCTGGACAAACTGGTCATCGGCGACATTACCCTGCGCGGCGCGCTGGGCAGCCCCGGCGTCTGGCCGGATGTAATCCGGCTGATCGAAGCAGGCCGGGTGGACCCGACTGCGATTGTCTCCCATCAGATGGAACTGGCCGATTTCAGTCGGGGGATTGAGATGGTGCAGGGCCGGGCCGACGGAGTGGTGAAGATTGTGCTGACACAAAGTGGAAATTCGTAAATGGCACGGACGATCAAACGCTTTTCCGACGGCAGCCTGCTGGAATTTGACCGGGGCAATTTTGACGACTGGTGCATCTTTCTGACACGCCCTGCCCATCCCCGCTTTGCGCCCAAAGATTGGCAATACTTCACCCGTCTGCAACAGTTGACGGCTGTCTATGGCAAAGAAAAAGTTTACGCCGATTTCGTCATCGTTTTCGACGGCACAAATAAAATCCTGGACGCTGAACTCCTAGCCCGCATCACCGCCTTTTCGATTGACTACGCGCAGGACGCCCTGCGCGCCGATATTGTCTTCACCCTTCTCTACGCGGGGATGCTGGCCGAGGAGAACAAAGCCTTTGCGCCTCTGGGCAAACGCATCAAACATCTGGGGGTCTATCAGGTGGTGATAGAAGGGATGCGTCCGCGAGAGGCAGCCACATTCAGCGTCGGTCGCCCCTGGCGGGAACTCGCCGATCTGTGTCACGAGCGGGGATTCTAGCCAATGCGCACCTTTCTGAAATGGGCGGGCAACAAACAGCGGATGGTGGCGCGCATCAGCGCACTTCTGCCAGTGGGCCAGCGGCTGATCGAGCCTTTCGTCGGCTCCGGCGCGCTCTTTCTCAACAGCGACTATCCGGCCTATCTGTTGGCCGACAGCAACGGCGATCTAATCGATCTCTACTGTCGTTTGCAGGCCGAGGGCGGGGATTTCATCGACTTCTGCCGCACCTTTTTTGTGCCGGAGAACAATGCCCCGGATGCCTACTACGCGCTGCGTGCCACCTTCAACGGAACGACAGACAGCCGCCTGAAATCGGCCCTCTTCCTCTATCTGAACCGCCACGGCTACAATGGCCTCTGCCGCTACAACGCCAGTGGGGGCTTCAATGTGCCCTTTGGCCGCTATAAAAAGCCCTACTTTCCCCAGGCCGAAATGGAAGCCTTCGGTGAAAAATCCCGGTGCGCCCACTTCTGCCAACAAAACTTTTTGGCAACAATCCAGGCCGCCCAGCCCGGCGACGTGATCTACTGCGATCCCCCGTATGTCCCCCTCTCGTCCACAGCCCACTTCACCAGCTACAGCGCAGGCGGTTTTGGCTTCGATCAACAGTTGGCTCTGGCCGATGCCGCACGCAACGCGGCCAGCCGGGGCGTGCCTGTGCTCATCTCCAACCACGCCACGCCAGAGATCGAAGAGGCCTACGCGGGCGCGTCCTTCGAGCGCTTTCAGGTCCAGCGCTACATCAGCGCCAACGGTAGCAACCGGGGCGCAGTGGGCGAGCTGCTGGCGCTCTTTACGGCATAAACCACGGAATTCATAGAAAACACGGAAAGAAAATCGCGTGTCGTTTCTTCCGTGTATTTCCTGTCTTCAGTGGTTGTCTTCTGTGGTTCAATTTCCTGTGCCGGTTGCGGGGAAGGTGGAGCGGGGGTACAATGGGATTGCAGTTATTCATCCCATCCCCGCAGGAGGATTCCAATGAGCGAAAACGAAGCCAAAGACCCTAAAATTTACAACCCGGTCACCGTGACTATCAGCGAAGCAACCGGGGTTGTGATGCTGGGGATACTGTCCATCACACTGCTGATCTCCCTGCTGCGCAGCCAATCCCGCCACCGCAAACTGCTGGCCCAGCTCGCTGGCCTGGAAGAAGCAGAGACAGAGGAGCAACCCCAATGACGGATGTAACTGTCATCGGTTGTGGCGTTGCTGGTCTATCCAGCGCCATCCGTCTGCAAGAGGCGGGCTTCTCCGTAGGCATCGTCAGCCGGGAGTTGCCGCCCCACACAACTTCCGATGTGGCCGGGGCCATCTGGCATCCCATCTCCGCCGAAAATCTGCCCAACGGTCTGCGTTGGGCTGCCGAATGCCGGGAAGAGTTGGTGCGGCTGGTGGACGACCCGACCAGTGGGGTGCAGATGATTCAACTGTTGGAGCCGGTGGAAGACGGGCTGGAAGGTGAGCGGTGGCAGTTGCTCTTCGACGATCTGCGCACTGTGCCCGAAGACGAATTGCCCCTGGGCTATACGATTGGTTTTCGTTATACGGTCCCGCTGATCGAGACGCCGATTTATATGGCCTATCTGGTGCGCCGTTTTCAGGCAGGTGGCGGGAAGATCAAGCAGGCGCTGGTCAGCGATCTGGGCCGTTTTGCCGGGGAAGAGCGACTGGTGGTCAACTGTACGGGTGCGTGGGCGGGCAAACTGACCGGCGACAGCCGGGTCTTTCCCATCCGAGGACAAATCCTGCGTTTGCCGCCCCAGCCCCAGATTCAGCGAGGCTTTCATTGCCACGGCGGGCCGCTGGGATTCACATACATCTTTCCCCGTTCCGAGGATTGTCTGCTGGGCGGCACGTCGGAGGCGGGAAGCTGGTCTGTGCGACCCAACGAAGCCAGCAGTGCAGCCATCCGCGGGCGCTGCGCGTCGGTGGACCGTTCCCTGGCCGACGCCGAAGTGATTGATGTGCGGGTGGGGTTGCGTCCGGGCCGGGACGAAGTGCGCCTGGAGTTGGAAGAGACGGCGACCGGGCCGATCATCCACAACTACGGCCACAGCGGGATTGGGCATACCCTGGCCTGGGGCTGTGCGAATGATGTGACGAGGCTGGCGCAAGAACGGTTTGGATGAAAGTACTGCGTGCTGCGTACTGCGTAGGCAGCGGGCGTCTGTCCGAAATCAGTTCGATGAATGGGAGTGACGAACGGATTGATCGTCTACCTACCGGAGTACGCAGCACGCAGTACGCAGCCGAAAGGAGTCTTCGATGACCTATCAGATGATCCAAAACATTCCTGTCTGGGGCGAACCGGATCAGGGCGCAATCGATCAGATCGTCAACTGTGCCCGCTTTGGCGAGGCCGCGGCCCTGATGGCCGACCACCACCTGGGCTATGCAGTCCCCATCGGCGGTGTGATTGGCTATGGGGACAAAGTCAGTCCCTCCGGTGTTGGATTTGATATTGGGTGCGGAAATAAGGCCGTGCGTATCGACGCGCCCGCGCCGGAAGTGCGCCGGGATATTGGCCGGATTATGGACGACATCTGGGCTACCCTCTCCTTTGGCATCGGCCTGAAGAACCGGGAGGAGAACGACCACCCCCTCTTCGACGACGACCCGGCCTGGGATATTCCCATCGCCCGCAAACAGAAACGGATGGCCGCCGAGCAGTTGGGCACAATTGGCAGCGGCAACCACTACGTGGACATTTTCGAGGACGAGCAGCAGCGCATCTGGATCGGCGTCCACTTTGGCTCCCGGGGGCTGGGACACCGGCTGGCCAGCCACTTCATCAAAGCGGGCGGCGGCAAGGACGGGATGTACGTGGACCCGGTGCTGCTGGATGTGGACAGTCAACTGGGCCAGGAGTACATTGCCTGTATGAAGCTGGCCGGGCGCTATGCCTATGCGGGCCGGAATTGGGTGGCGGACCGGGTGGCGAAGCTGCTGGGCGCGCACATATTGGAAGAGGTCCACAACCATCACAACTTCGCTTGGGAAGAGGAACACAACGGCCAGAAATTGTGGGTGGTGCGCAAGGGCGCGACGCCCGCCTTCCCCGGCCAGAAGGGTTTTGTGGGGGGGTCGATGGGGGATATTTCGGTCATTCTGGAGGGGGTGGAGAGCGACGAAAGCGCAGTGGCTCTCTACTCGACTGTCCACGGCGCGGGGCGGGTGATGTCCCGCACCCGGGCCGCGGGCAAATTCCGCTTCCGGGGCGGGCGCAAAGTGCAGGTCTCAGAAGGGGAGATCAGCCGCAAAATGATGATGAATTGGGTGCGCAAGTCCGGCGTGGATCTGCGCGGCGCAGGCACGGACGAGTCTCCCCACGTCTACAAACGGCTGCCCGAAGTGCTCACCTATCACGACCAGACTATCCGCATCCTCCACACGCTGACGCCGTTGGGCGTGGCGATGGCGGGCGAAGACGAGAGCGATCCGTATAAGGATTAGTTGATTGGTTCAATTGGTTGATCGGGAGAGGAGAGAAGGCCGATATGGGGTACGCTGGTTTCGAGGAATTGGATGTGTATCGACTGGCGGAACGGATAGCCGATCGCTGCTATGAAGTTGTGTCCTCCTGGCGCTCTCTTGATCAGGAAACAGTCGGAAAGCAATTGATACGGGCGGCGGATAGCATCGGGGCCAACATCGCCGAAGGCCATGGCCGGTATTATTACGGAGATCAACTGCGCTTCCTCTATTATGCGCGGGGAAGTCTTGACGAGACAAGACATTGGATGCGGCGAGTACGAAACCGGCAACTCTTGCCGCTAGAGTCAGCAGATAAAGCGCTCGGCGTACTCGAAGAATTAGCCAAGAAATTGAATGCTTACATTTCTTTCATCCGACGCCAGCGAAAGAACAGCAACAAACAGCCAGCGAATGCGGTTGCGGAACAATCACCTTTTTACGATACAACAGCCATTCCCCAGCACAATTTTGGTGAAGACGGCGGCCTCCGGTCAGATGAGATCGACGAAGACGGTAGTTTTGTCTTGTCCGAATCATCACCAGATGTTCTCGACGAGCCATTATTCTAATCCACTCGATTCGCACCGACGGAACAACCAATGAACCAATCAACCAGTAAACCAATCAATCTTACCTCCGCACGAGATTTCGTCTACACCCACGGCGTCCTCTGGGAGCGACCGCTCTTCGGCCACCTCTTTGAGGGGCGGCCTGTGGAGCCAGTGCTGGCCGCGTTCAAAGCCTACAAGAACAGCGACAACGGCTTCGGCCACGGGCTGGAACACGACATCCGCTGCCCGGATTCCCATCCCTTGGCGTTGGAGTTTCTGCTGGGGGTCTTGCAGCGCACGGAAATCGACCCCGGCGATCTGCTGGACGGCACAGCCCATTGGGTGGAAATGCAACGCCAGGAAGACGGTTCCCTGGCAAATCCGGCCGCGGTGCTGGACTACCCCCACGCGCCCTGGTGGAACGAAGGCGGCCAGCACATCCCCGACGCTATCACCGCTCGGCTGCTACGCTTTGGCAGTTGCAGTGACTCGCTGGCCGCATCGACCCGGCGCTGGGTGGAGAAGAATCTGACGCTGAGTGACATCCGGGCCACCGACTGGCTCTTTACGAACTATCACGCCCACGACTACTTTTTCCAGGTGGACGATTTTCCCGGCGTGGAGGAATTGCGGGAGGCGACGATTGCCAACATTTTGCGCTGCGCCGAAGCCGCGCCTGACGGCCAGCACATCAGCTTCTTCGATCTCGCGCCCACGCCCCATTCGCCAGTCGCCCTGGCCGCGGACCCAGCACTGATCGAGCGCTGCCTGGCAACCGTCGCCAACGGCCAGCAGGAGGACGGCGGCTGGCGGGACGAGCACGGCCTCTCCCAGTGGTGGCCGTGGACGACGATTTGCAGCCTGTTGACGTTGCGGGCATACGGGCGGCTGGACTGAGAAGACAGAAGTCCCCAGCACTTTCTTCACCAGCGAATCTGTAGATGCCCATCCCCGCGTCGAAGTTCGTGAAGTGCCGGGGACTTTGGCCGGGTCTGTAGACAGAATTTTCGCCGATTTTGCCTCTTTACAAGTCGCGGTACCTGTGCTACACTCTCTTCAGTTCGTTTTTCATTTGACATTACTAATGTCCCATTTCCTTCGGAAAGGAGGCGTTTCTATGGCAGTCCAAGTGCAATTGTTTGCTCAAGTGCGGCAGCTTGCTGCCAGCGAAATACGCCTATTGTCCGAACAGCGGGTTTGATCCGCTGATTTTGCCCCGTTTGTCCGGCCGCAGGCGTCTTCCGCTCTGTGGCCTTTTTGATTGGCCCCAGCCCGTCCACACGCAACACCCATCACCGAGTCCAGTGAAAGCCTTTTGAACCACAAAGTACACAAAGGTTCGCAAGAAACCACTCGCGTTCACCGAAATTTCAGCACGTAAGCGCGGAGTATGCGGAGAAAGAGCGGAACAATTCAGGAGAGAGAGCCGTCTTTATCCCCGTTCATCAGTGTGCATCAGTGGCTCAAAAGATTGTCGCAGGACCCAACAAATCGAACCAAAAGAGGACCAAACGTTGAGTACTTACAACGGATATGACAGTGGCCAGTGGGATGAGAACGAAGCACTTCTGGCCTATTACAGCGAGAAATTCAGTCTGCCCCGCCAGCGCATCCGCACCAAACCGCCCAAACCGTCGAATGAGCAGGCGAAGTTTGAGCGGGAAAAGGAGCTGGTGGACACTGTAACTGCGGACCGGGGCATCGCCCTCGGCCTGGAGATCACCTATACGCCTGCCCGCTTTGAAGCCGAATGGCTGCACGACTCTTTGCGCAACTTCTTCCATCTGGACCTGATCACCGATGTGATGGCCCAGGTGAAAGGGGGCAAAGAGGCCAGCGTCTATCGCTGCCTGCCCCACCCGACAGTCGATGCAGAGTGGCTGGCAGCCAAAGTCTACCGGCCCCGCCAGTTTCGCAATCTGCGCAACGACGCGATGTATCGGGAGGGACGCCAGATTCTGACCGACGAGGACGGCAAACCTGCCGATCCCAAAGACGACCGCATCATCCGGGCCATCGGCAAGAAGTCGGCCTTTGGCGTGCAGGTGCAGCACACCTCCTGGCTGATGTACGAGTATACAACCCTGCAAAAACTGCACGCGGCAGGCGCGGCTGTGCCCCAGCCCGTGGCAGTGGACCAGAACGCGATTCTGATGGGCTATGTGGGGGATGGCAGCCGAGCTGCGCCGACGCTCCACGAGGCGGTACTGGACCCGGCAGAGGCCGAACCGCTCTTCCAGGAGACTCTGCGCAACATCGAAGTGATGCTGAACCAGGGCTTCGTCCACGGCGACCTGTCGGCCTACAACATTCTCTACTGGGAGGGGAAGATCACACTGATCGACTTTCCCCAGGTGACGGACGCCCAGGCCAACCGCAACGCCCGCAAAATTCTGCACAGGGATGTGCGGCGGGTCTGCGAATACTTCGCGGCGTATGGCGTCGAGTGCAACGCAAACGCCATCACCGAAAAACTGTGGGCACGCTACGCAGCGCCGGACCCGATGGACTATCTGGCCGATATGTCGAAGGTGGAAGCAGCCCGGGACGAAGCCGAACGGTTGAAGGAAGAACGGGCCGAGAGGTGAGGAATCTGTGCTGCGTGCTGCGTACTCCGTCAGTGGTTGCAAAATCGTCACGACCGACGGAGTACGCAGCACGCAGCACAGCTATCACGAACGCAGACGCACAAAAGACCCGCTTCTCTTACGTCAACGCCCACAACTGCCGGGTCAACTGGGCGTGGCCGTTGTGCTGGCTCATATGCTCGACCGCGTGTTGGACGTCGTAGCGCACAGTCAGAGGGCGCTGGCTGACCGGATGGGCAGCGCTCACCTCCAAGTCAGCCGCAGAAAGCGAGTTCAGGAAATTCTGCACCCACGCCTGTGCCCGTTTGGAACGTTCGAGCAGGTAGGCCGGGTCCAGATTGGCCGGGCCAAACTCCTCATCCCCCTCGTCCCCGTTGACTTCCTCATAGGCAATCCGCCCCAACTGCCACTCGGCCCGGCGCAGCAGATAGACTGTGGACGAGATGCCGTGCGCGATCAGCCAGCCCAGAGAACCGGACGGCCCCTTCCACGGGCTTTCCTCGAAGGGTTTCCAGGTCAACGCGGCCGCGGGCAGATCGGCCAGCAGTTCCTCAACTTCTCCAAATTTGTTGTCAAAGAGACGGCGATAGGTGCCGATTTCCGATGGATCGATGGATGGCATAGGTGGCTCCTGTGGGTTGCGGATAGTGGGTATTGGGTATTTCGCCAGCAAGGCCACTCCATTATAGGCCGATCTCGCCACCCTTGCCTAACAGAAATTGGGGCGACCGGTGTACAATTGAGGCACTATTGTCATCTATCCATTGCATCGAACACTGCCCAACCCTATGACTCTCGCCACAATTCTTGTCGTTCTCGTTGTCCTTTTCATCGCTGTCGCCTTTTTCGGCGGCATTTTCCTCTACGTCTACTGGTGGCTGATCCAGCGCGCCCTGCCCGATCTGAACGGCAAATTGCCCCTGGACGGGCTGACCGCGCCCGTGGAAGTCCTGCGGGACGAGCGGGGCGTGCCCCACATCTACGCGCAGAACCGGGCCGACCTCTTCCGTGCCCAGGGCTTTGTCCACGCCCAGGACAGGCTGTGGCAGATGGAACAGAACCGACGCATCGCCAGTGGCCGCCTCTCCGAACTGTTCGGAACGGCCGCGTTGGATGTGGACCGCTTCAGCCGCATCGTCGGCTTCCGCCGGGCCGCGGAGGCAGAACTGGCGGCGCTGGAACCGGAGATGGTGGCGGTGCTGGAGCAATACGTGGGCGGCATCAACGCCTATATCCGCAGCAGACCCGGTCGCCTGGCCCCAGAGTTCAACCTCCTGCGCCGCCAGCCCGAGCCGTGGACACCCCTGGACGTCATCGCCCTTTCCAAAGTGACGGGCTGGAGTCTGAGCGTCAATTGGGAGAGCGAACTGGTGCGCCTGCAACTGGCAAACCAGCTCGACCCGCTGCTGGCCGCGGAATTGGAACCGGACTATCCACCCAAGAACCCGGCCATTACGGAGGCGCTGGGCGAGAAGAGTATGCGTCTGGTCAGCACAGCCGGGCTGCTATTGAGCCAATACGAACAGTTGCAGGAATGGCTGGGGCCGTCGGGATCGAATCAGGGCAGCAACAATTGGGTGGTCGGTCCCAAAGCCAGCAGCAGCGGGCGGGCTATCCTCTGCAACGACCCTCACCTGGCCCTGACAATGCCCGGCGTCTGGTACGAGAATCATCTGCACTGCGCTGAAAATGGAGACGGCGGACCGCAGATGGCAGACGGCAATTCCCCCCAGGCAGATCGCAACTTTCACGTCAGCGGCGTGACCTTTGCTGGCGCGCCAGGAGTGGTCATCGGCCACAACGAGCGCATCGCCTGGGGCGTGACCAACGCCTTCCCCGATGTCCAAGACCTCTACATCGAGCGGCCTCACCCGGAGAAGGCCAACCACTTTGCCTATGGCGACGGCTGGGAAAAAGCTCAAGTCATCGAAGAAGCCATTTCCGTGCGCCGCCAGAACCGACCCCACATCGAACGGGTGTTCATCACCCGCCACGGCCCGCTGATCAACCGGCTGGTAGCAGCAGAAGGCGCAACTACGCCCCTGGCCCTGCGCTGGCAGGGACACGAGCCGGGCCGACTGCTCCACGCGATTTTGGGTATGAATACCGCGCAGAACTGGGAAGAGTTCGACGCAGCCCTGGCCGATTGGAGCGTGCCCGCCCAGAATTTTGTCTATGCGGATGTGGACGGCAACATCGGCTATCGGCTGGCCGGGGATATTCCCATCCGCCGGGCTGGGCTGGGGCTGGTCCCCGCGCCGGGGTGGACCGACGAATACGAATGGGATGGGCTGATTCCCCACGCCGAACTGCCGACGGTCTACAATCCCCCGTCCGGCCTGATTGTGACCGCAAACAACAAACTGACCGGCGACGACTATCCCCATTTCCTGGGCGTGGAGTACTTCCCCGGCTGGCGTGCCCGGCGCATCGAAGAGATGCTGCGGGAAAAACGGCGGCTGGGATTGAAGGATATGGAGCAGATCCAGCAGGACACCACCAGCCTCTATGCCGCGGAGCTGGCTCCTATTCTGGCTGCCCACCAGGGCGACGACCCATTTGTGAATATTGGCGTCAATCTGCTGCGCAATTGGGGGTACAAAATGGAGCGGGAGAGCGGGGCTGCCCTTGTCTTCCACTATACGCTGCTGCATCTGTTGGATATGACCTTTGGCGACAAACTCGGTCCTGCCAAAAAGGGTTTTCTGGGGGGAACGCTCAGCCCACTCTTCATCATTAGCGGCTTTATGCACCGGGCCGAGACCCGGCTGTTGGAAATTCTGCGGGAGAACGAGGAATCGCCCTGGTACACCGACGCCAAAACGGGTCGCCCGCGCAGCCGGGACGAACTGATCGGCGAGGCCCTGCTGCAATCCGTGCGGCGCATCCGCAAGGAGGTGAACCCCACCCCCCGCAACTGGGCCTGGGGACGGATGCACCAGATTCGTTATGGTCATCCGATGGGCAGCGTGCGCATTCTGAAAGGCTTCTTCAACCGGGGGCCGTTTCCGTTGGGGGGCGACGGAACCACACCCAACCAGACCAGCTATGCGCCGGAACTGCCGCCAGGTCTGGCCCAGATTGTGGCCAGCTACCGGCAAATCTACGATGTGGGCGATTGGGACACGGCCCGTACTATCACCACCAGCGGGCAGAGCGGCCATCCGCTCAGCGATAACTACGCGGATCAGATTCCTATGTGGCTGGAAGGAGATTATCACCCGATGCCGTGGACACGGGAGGCAGTGGAGGCGATTGCGGTGCATCGGTTGCGGTTGGGGCCGGGGTAGGTTGGGTTCTCCCGGCGCTCGTTGGCTCGCAGACGATCATCTCCTGCCGGGAGAACCCAACCTACACGAACCCTAACGCCATCTGATGCTCAGGCCGCTGACCGTTGAGGAGAATGTACGGCGCACTTTTTTGCGGGGAGGGCACGCCGATCTGACCCAAATGAAAAAGATCGGAAAGCGTACCCCGACTGCGGGCGGCCAGGATGCGGTCGGCGGAGACCGGGCCGATGCCGGGGATGCGCAGGAGCGTCGTGCGGTCGGCCCGGTTGATTTCGATGGGCGCTTCCCGCAGGTGGATGTCCGCCCAGGCCTGTTTGGGGTCCACGTCCAGGCGCAGATTCTGATCCGCACCAAAGCCCAAATCTTCCACCCCCCAGCCGTAATCCCGCAGAAGGAAGCTGGCCTGGTAGAGCCGGTGCTCCCGTTTGGGCAGGACGGACGGTCGATCTTCAAAAGGCGTCTCGGAAACCGGATGAAAGGCCGAATAGTAGGCCCGGCTGATCTGCGCCTGGCGGTAGAGCTTCTCGCTCAGGGCCAGGAGTTCCAAATCCGTGTCCCCCACCGCGCCGACGACGAATTGGGTGACAGACGAAGCCCGCACCCGCTCGTTGCGCCGAATCTCCTCCACCCAGAGCAGCCGCTGGATCAGCTCGTCCCAGAAATCCTTTTTGGGCGCAAGCAGGCGTAACCGATCCTCCGTCGCCCCTTCCAAATTGATCGAGACCCGATCCGCCAGTTGCATAGCCCGGCGCACCTGCTCCTTCTCAGCGCCGGGCATAATTTTCAGATGGATGTAGCCCCGATAGCCCTGCTTTTTGCGCAAAATCTCCGCAGTGTCGATGATTTTGTCCTGGGCCTTGGCTCCGCCGCCGATAATCCCGGAGGATAGAAAGAGACCGTCCACCAGCCCGGCCTTCTGGATGCGGGTGAAGCCCTGGGCCATCTCATCCGGTTGCAGAGTGATGCGCTCCATCGCGCTGCGCCCGGCCCGGAAGGGACAGTAGAAGCAGTTGCGCTCGCAGGCGGTAGTCATCATCGTTTTCAGCACCGGCTTGGGGCCAGTCGGTGTCATCACCTGTGAGACGGAACGCTGTAAGGCGGCCAGGTTGCGTTCCTGACGGCTGGGCTTGGCCTGGGGAGTGAAGCAGTCCGGGAGCGTGCCTTCCTCGTGGGGCGCATCCCCGGCAGGTTCAAAGCCGGTCGCGCCGCCGATTGCCAGCAATTTGTCCATTGGGTCCAGGGCAATAGTGAAGTTCATAGGCACAGTATACGAACAAATGTTCGGCATGTCAAAGGCAAAACAGCAGTAGAAACGAAGTGCAGGGCTGTGGTCATCTGTTGGTTTTGTTTTTCCTCTTGTGCCTCCACCTGCTATAATCTTTGAGTTGAAGACCAACCACAAATAGCGACTAGCCAAAGGCAAATCCAATTGTTCCGACGACTATTTGGCAAGCAAGAAGAGAAGACC
Source organism: Anaerolineae bacterium (assembly GCA_030432295.1). Lineage (GTDB taxonomy): Bacteria > Chloroflexota > Anaerolineae > Caldilineales > Caldilineaceae > JACQGT01. The sequence goes on from JAUIHI010000043.1 coordinate 32,531, forward strand.
CAGGACGAACTCCTCCTGGAAGAGAGCCTGCAAAAGACCCGGGGCGGCGTCCTCGGGCGCATTGGCACGATCTTCCAGGCCAACGAAATCACCGACGAACTGTGGGATGAGTTGGAAGAGACGCTGATTATGGCCGACGTGGGCATGGAAACCACCGCAGAATTGGTGGAGAAGACCCGCTCCCGGGTCGAACGGGACGGCATCAAAGCCACCGCAGACGCCTATCTCATCCTCAAACGGGAGATGGTCAATCTGCTCAAAGCCGACGAACCCCTCCAAATCGAACAGCCCCGCATCCTGACGGTTGTGCTGGTGGTGGGGGTGAACGGTTCGGGTAAGACGACGACGATCGGCAAGCTGGCCTATCGCTACAAACAGCGGGGCAAAAAAGTCGTCCTGGCCGCGGGGGACACCTTCCGGGCTGCGGCCATCGAGCAATTGCAGGTGTGGGGTAAGCGGGCCGGTGTGGATGTGATCGCCCAGGCCCCCGGCTCGGACCCGGCCGCGGTGCTCTTCGACGCGATGCGCGCCAGCCAGGAGAGCCGCAAAGCTGAGATTCTGATTGTAGACACCGCAGGTCGCCTGCAGAACAAATTCAATCTGATGCAGGAGTTGGAGAAAATGCGCCGTGTGGCGGCCCGACAGGTCCACGCCGCGCCCCACGAAACCCTGCTGGTCTTGGACGCGTCCACCGGCCAGAACGCAATTTTGCAGGCCAAAGGCTTCCAGGAGACTGCGGGCGTCACTGGCATTGTCCTCACCAAACTGGACGGCACGGCCAAAGGCGGCGCGGTCCTCAGCATCAAAAAGGTGCTGGGCGTGCCTGTGCGCTTTGTGGGCAGCGGCGAAAAAATCGGCGACCTGGCCGAGTTCGACCCGGTGGCGTTTGTGGAAGGATTGGTGGGGGAATAATCATCCCAGCCTCACTCCCTTACGAGAAAGCTTCCCAAGCAGAATCAATAGATTTCATAGATTAGAGGATACCTGTGAGCGAACTGAATAATCGCTTGACCCAATTATTAGAGCGTGTGGATATTATCCGGGGGCGTCTTTGACCTGCCGGGCAAAACCGAAGCGTTGGCCGCATTGGAGGCCGAGAGTGTAGCCTCCGACTTCTGGGATGATCCCCAGACCGCCCAGCGCAAAATGCAGGAATTGAATACGCTGCAAACCCAAGTCACCGCCTGGGACGATCTGCGCCGCCGGGCCGCGGATGCTGTGGAACTATACGAAATGGCCGAGGAGGAGCCGGAGCTTCTGGCCGAATTGGAGAGCGAAGCCGAAGCCCTGACCGCCGAACTGGAGCAACGGGAGTTTGATCTGGCTCTGGGCGGCAAGTATGACCGGGGCGGGGCCATCATCGGCATCCACGCCGGCGCGGGGGGTACCGAAGCCCAGGACTGGGCCGAAATGCTCCTGCGAATGTATCTACGCTGGGCTGAGAAAAAGGGCTACAAAACCGAAATCACCGATATGAGCCAGGGCGAAGAGGCAGGCATCAAAAGCGCCACCATCGAAGTCTACGGCGAGTATGCCTACGGCTATCTGCGCGCCGAAAAGGGAACCCACCGGCTGGTGCGCATCAGTCCCTTCGACTCCGGGGCGCGCCGACACACCAGTTTCGCCAAGTTGGAAGTGATGCCAATGATTGACGACGACTTCGAAATCGAAATCAATCCCAGCGACATCCGCATCGACGTCTTCCTGAGCAGCGGCGCGGGCGGGCAGAGTGTGCAGAAAAATGCTACGGCTGTGCGTCTTTTCCACGAGCCATCAGGCATTACTGTCACCTGCCAGAACGAGCGCAGCCAGGGCCAGAACCGGGAGCTCGCCATCAAAATTCTGCGCGGCAAGCTCTACGAAATCGAGCAGGAGAAGATCGCCGAGGAGCGGGCGCGGGTCAAGGGCGAAAATGTCCACGCCGACTTCGGCACGCAGATACGCTCCTACGTCCTGCACCCCTACCAGATGGTGAAAGACCTGCGCACCGACGCCGAAACCGGCAATCCCGCGGCTGTGCTGGACGGGGACTTGGATATGTTCATCAATGCCTGGCTCAAGACGCAGGTGGGTGAGGAGTAGCAGGTAACAGGCCGATACGTCACTTTTGCCTTCCCCTTTTGCCTTTTGCCTTTGCTCTGACGGAGGATGGAATGGGCTTTGAATTAGTGCTAACCCCCGTGCGCCAACGGGTCTCGACGGAAGAAGTGGTGGATGTAGCCAAATGCGTCCGGGCCGGAATGGCCGCGTTGCCCCTGGCCGACAGGGTGAAACCGGGAATGCGGGTCTGTGTGGCCGTAGGCAGCCGGGGCATTTCCTGCTACGCCGAAGTGGTCGGCGCGGTGGTGGAGAGCCTGTTGGAAGCAGGCGCTGATCCGTTCCTCGTCCCCGCGATGGGCAGCCACGGCGCAGCTACCGCCGAAGGCCAGCGGGAAGTCCTGCTGGGCTATGGGATGGGCAAGCTGGGCGTACCGATTTTGAGCAGCCTGGAAACTGTGCAGATCGGCACTGCGCCGGATGGGATGCCTGTCTATTGGGATCGCAACGCAGCCGACGCCGACGCGGTGATTCCCGTCAACCGGGTCAAAGCCCACACCGCCTTCCGCGCCCCCTGGGAGAGCGGTCTCTTCAAAATTTTGGCGATTGGTCTGGGCAAGCCGTTGGGCGCGGATGTGATCCACGCGCACGGCGTCGCCACGGCGATGCCTAAAGCGGCCCGCATTGCCATCGCCACCAAACCGGTCATCGCAGGCGTAGCGATTGTGGACAACGGCCAGCACCACCCGGCCCGCATCGCCGTTATCCCCGGCGAGCGCATCGAAAGCGACGAACCGCCCCTGCTGGAGCTGGCGAAACAGTTGCAGCCCAATCTCCCCTTCGATCCGCTCGACCTGCTGATTGTGCAGCAGATGGGCAAAGACATCAGCGGCACAGGGATGGACACAAATGTGATTGGGATGTGGCGACGCAATGCCGGGCCGCGGGAGCCGGACTACCGCTGCATCGCTGTTCTCGAATTGACGCCGGACAGCCACGGCAACGCCTCCGGTATCGGTATGGCCGATCTGGTCCCCCGCCGTCTGGTGGAGCAGGTAGACTGGCAGGCCACCTATACCAACTGTCTGACCGCCCGCAACTTTGCCGGGGCCAAGCAGCCCGCCACAATGGCCAATGACCGGGCCGTCATTGCCGCCGGTCTCTCTGGCATTGATCCGGCCACAGCCCGTGTCGCGCTGATCAAAAACACACTGGAACTGGACACCCTCTGGCTCTCGTCCGCGCTGCTGCAAGAGGTGGAGGCACACCCGGCCTTAGAAGTCATCGGCCCCGCGCAGCCCGTAGATTTCGATGGGGAGGACCGAATGGTTTTTCCCGCCGCCGACGCGGTAATCGCATAGACGGCGGACGGCAGACGACCGACGGCGCGTCGCATAATACGAATGGGCGGTCGGCGGTCTGTCGTCCGCTGTCAAGCCAAGAAAGGCATTTCCGATGGACAACTCCCCCGCGGTCAAAGCACTCACCTTCGATCTCTTCGGCACTGTGCTGGACCTGGGCGGCAGCCTGACGCCGTATATCGCCGACTTTTTGCAGCGGGAAAGCCCGGATGTATCCCCCGAAAAATTCTGGTCCGATTGGCGGGGACGGCAGCGGCTGGAGCAGTATCAGGACACAATTATGATGCTGGGCCACGCGGGCTATCTGGAAACTGTGCGCCGGGCCTGCCATTACGTCCTGCGGCTCAACGGCATCGACGCCACACCAGCGCGGGTAGATGAACTGATGGGGGCCTGGCAATTCCTATCGCCTTTCCCAGAGGTGCTGGCCGGGCTGGAACGGCTGAAGACCCGCTACCAACTGGTCGTCCTCTCCAACGGCGACCCCCACTTTTTGGAGCACTTGGCCAAGAATCGGGTGGGCTGGCCCTTTGCCGATATCATTTCCGCCACGGGCAACGGCGCGTTCAAGCCCCATCCCGGCGTCTATCGGCGGGCCGCGCATCTGCTGGGGCTGGAAGTGGGCGAGTGTCTGATGGTTTCGGCCAACTCCTTCGATGTGGTGGGCGCGCGGGCCTGCGGCTTCCGGGCCGCCTATGTGGACCGCTACCACCTGCCCGTAGAGGATTCGCCCTACCAGCCCGACGTGACCGTCCCCGATTTCATCGCCCTGGCCGACGCATTGCTGTAAAAAATGGACACGGATTTGCACGGATGGAATGGATTTTCACGGCAAAGCAGCCTATCTGAGATTGTACATTTTCCGCACACTTTGATAGGATATTCCACGAAAGCAGGAACGCAGATTTCGCAGACGACGCAGATTTACGCAGAATAAATCCGTGTAAGTCTGTCCCATCCGTGAAAATCCGTGTTCTTATTTTCCAATAGGGAGAGGTCGCATAGTCCGGCCGAGTGCGCGCGTCTCGAAAACGCGTAGGGTTTACGCCCTCGTGGGTTCAAATCCCACCCTCTCCGCCACAGTGCAGGGAAGCCCGACCGGGATTGGTCGGGCTTCTTTGTGTGGACAAACAATTCGGACTAGCGCCGGTTGAGTAGGCTGGTGCTTTTTCCAGCCATATCGAAACCAAGCGGGTACGATGAAAAACGCCCGTTTACCCGTTCGCTTGATTTCGATACGCCTCGAAGACTCGGCACTCAATCAGCGCTCACTGGTCCAGGGCTAGACCGAATAGCTGTGTAGAAGCCGCCAAAACACGCAGAAGAAGAAATGTCCAGCAATCTTTTGTCCGGTTACCAATGGAATAGAGGAGCCGCAGGACGATTGCTCCTGCCCGGAGTAGCGCTACTACTGCTGGCCTGGCTGCTGGCCGCGCTGCCCCTATCCCTGGCAGCACTGCTGCTCGGCGGTGTGGGCGGTGGACTGCTGCTCCTGCGCCTTCCGTGGCTGGTCTGGCCGGGAATCGCCCTGCTCCTGCCCGTCACCAGCGGACTCAAAGCCGGGCCCCTGAGTGTCACCGATCTGCTGCTGGCCGGCGCAATTGCGCTCTGGTTCGCCGATGGGGTGCGGCAACGTTCCCTGCGCCTGGATTTTTCACCCTTGGCCGCCTGGATAGCCCCCTATCTGGCCGTACTTCTGCTTTCCAGCTATACCGCAGTCAATTTGACCGAAGCGGCAAGCGAAGTGATAAAATGGACCGAACTTTTGCTCGTCGTCTGGCTGGTGGGACAGACGCTGACCCCCGGCCAGAGCCGCTGGCTGGTGTTGGCGTTGCTGGTTGGCGGTGCAGCCCAGGGAGCGCTGGGCGTCTACCAGTTTCTCTTTCGCATCGGACCCGACGCCTTTGTGCTGCTAGGACGTTTTATGCGGGCCGCGGGCAGCTTTCACCAGCCCAATCCCTACGCCGGTTATTTGGGACTGACATTACCGGTGGCGGTCAGTCTGGCCCTGTGGGGTTGGCAACGGCTGGCGGATTTTGTCATTCCGGGTAGGGAGCGCAGCAAAGCGCTGGCCTGGGCATTGCTCTACACTGGGCTGGCCGGGGTCATCGGTGCGGGGCTGCTGGCGAGTTGGAGCCGGGGGGGCTGGCTGGGCGCTGCCGCGGGTGTGGGTCTGGTGGTGCTGGCCCGCAGTCGACGGATGCTGATGGCTGGTCTGGCTTTTCTGGTAGCACTACTTCTGTGGGGCGCGATGGGCGGTCTCAGCCCGGCTATGCTGCCTGCACCCATCACCGAGCGGTTGGTCGATGTGCCCGCCTATTTGGGCGTGGGGATCGAGCAGATTGTCGCCCAGCCTGTGACCGACGAAAACTTTTCTGTCATCGAGCGGCTGGCCCACTGGCTGGCCGCGGAACGAATGTGGGAGACGGCTCCCTGGCTGGGCGTGGGACCGGGCAACTACGCGGCGGTCTATCCAGAAGTGCGCCTGCCCCTCTGGGAGGATGCTCTGGGCCACGCCCATAACATCTACCTGAATGTGCTGGCTGAGACCGGGCTGATCGGGCTGGCGGCCTATCTGCTGATGTGGACGGGAATCGTTGGCTGGCTCTGGCAGCGAACCCGGCAGGAGCGTCTGGGCAGTTGGGAACAGGCGTTGCTTGTGGGTGTGCTGGGTGTGGTAGCCCATCTTACAGTCCACCAGCTTTTCGACAATTTGTACGTGCAGGGGATACAATTGCACGCGGCCCTGTGGCTGGGAGCAGCCGTAGCCATTGCCAACCAACTGCCAGACAACCGTTTGGAAGAATAGAAACCAACAGGAAATTCGATGCTACAGAATCTGTCCAGCGCCATTCCACTGACCGGACGCAAACGCAAAGAGGCAAAACGCTTCATCAAATTTGCCACTGTCGGCGCGGCCGGCGCGGTGACAGATTTTGCCATTCTCAATATTCTGATTCAGCTCGCTGGCTTTCAAGAGTGGCAGGCCAATGCGGTCAGCTTCATTGCGGCAGTGATACAGAACTTCTTCCTCAACCGGCGCTGGACCTTCCCGGAAAGCCAGGACCGCCACGCGGGCAAGCAGTTGGGCCAGTTTGCCCTGGTCAGTCTGATCGGGCTTGCTCTGAATATGGCCGTCTTTCTCACCATCCACCACGGCTTCGAGGCTGAGTGGATCGCCTTTGTGGGCGACGAGCATCTGGGCTTCACCCTCTCCTACAACGTGGCCAAACTCCTCGCCATCGGCGTCGTCCTCTTCTGGAACTTCGCAGCCAACCGGCTCTGGACGTATAAGGGACTATAAGATATTGGGTATTGGATATTTGGTAGTGAAGCGCTCGCTCATCACTACCAAATATCCAATACCCAATATCTGCTATCTGAGCACCCGCTTCGGCACTTTGCAGACCATCGTATACGCGGGGTCGAAGATATTGCCCAGGTCGTATTCCACGCATTGGCCCATCAGAATGTGCGCGCCCACCGGGTCCAGGTCGTAGTCGTTTTGCAGCCAACGCAGCATTTCGGTAGTGGCGTGCTGCACGCACTGGTCAAGCGGGCGGGCGTTGCCGACGGTGAAAATGTAGTCGGCGTTCTCGCCCCGGGGCCAGTGGATGGGCTTACCCTTCTGCACGGAAAGGGTCACCTGCACGTCAAAGGAGATTTCGATGCCCGTGCCCACAATCTCCCCATCCCCTTGCAGTGCGTGACCGTCGCCGATGTGGAAGAGCGCGCCTTCGGTCAGCACCGGAAAGTAGACTGTCACCCCTTCCACAAAGCCCCGGTAGTCCATATTGCCCCCGTGCTGCGCGGAAGTCGCGGTGGAAATCGCCTCGCCCCGAGCCGGAGCCACCCCAAAGCAGCCCACCATCGGCGCCAGAGGCAGAGAAAACGTGCCCAGACTCGTCGATGTGTCGTCCAGCGTGGCGGTTCCCGCGGCGTTGTCGATGTTCCAGATGGCCAGGGAATCCTCCGGGCGGGCGGGCCAGGGCAGTTGGGTCACGTAGTCCGGGTCCACCACATTGGGGGCCACCATTTTGCGGGTCCAGCCGGTGGGTCGGTTGGGGGTCAGTTTGTCCAGATGGACGACGAGCGTATCTCCTGGCTCCGCCCCCTCCACATAAAAGGGACCGGTCATCGGGTTACCCCGGGGGGTAATCGGTTCGCCGCTGGCGTCTTGCCCCCCGGCGTCTACGGTAGTCGTGACGATTGTGTCGCCGCTCTGGACGCGCAGGACGGGCGGGTGGGAGCCGATAGTTGTGTGGTATTGGGTGGGCTGGAAGTGATGGACGGTCATTGAATTTTTTCCTCCGTTGTTGAGCAGATGATAAAAGCAAACAAGACTAGCGCCGGTTGAGTAGCTGACAGAATCTGAAGGATTCTGCGTCTTCGAGGCGTATCGAAACCAAACGGGTCGTACCGAAAAGTGAAAATCGCGTATTCACCCGCCATCTGGGTTTCGATACGCCGCCGCCAACAGACTTCGAGTTCGGCAGCGATCCGCGGCGGCTACTCAACCGGCGACGGCTGATCTGACGGCTGATCTGTCGCTATTATACTTTGACAGGCCATTTTCTGCGATCCGCCCGAATTGGGGTACAATTTTGTTTTAGCGAACCACCACCCCCGGACCTCCCATGCGCCTGGCCGTTCTCGCCGACATCCACGGAAATCTGCCCGCTTTTCAGGCTGTGCTCGCCGAATTGGAGCGCATCCAGCCCGACTTTGTGGTGGTGAATGGCGATCTGATCAACCCCATCCCCTTCAACGGTGAAGTCATCGACACCATCCGGGCGACGGATTGGGCGGTGGTGCGGGGCAACCACGAATTCTACCTGCTCGATTTTGGCACAGAGCGGGCCATCCCCGGCTCGGACGACCCGGTGCGCTGGGGCAGCCTGCACTGGCTGGTGCGCAATGTGACTGCCGAACAGGCCCGCTTCCTGGCCGCGCTGCCCGACGAGCGCACCCTCTACTTTCCCGGAACCCAGCCCATCCGCATGGCCCACGGCGTGCCCGGACGCAACCGGGTGGGATTCTATCAGCAGATGCCCGCGGAGAAGATTCTGCTGGAAATCCGGAACATTCCCGAACATACGCTCATCTCCGCCCACACCCACGTCCAAGTGGACCGGCAGCTTGCCCTCTCGAATAGCAACGATCTCCAGGCCAACCCCCACGGCGAGGACGGCCACTATTTGCAGAACAGCGGCCCGGAGGCTACCGGCTACTGGCATCTGATGAACCCCGGCAGTGTGGGCCTGCCCCTGGAAAAAGACACCCGCGCCGCCTTTGCTGTGCTTGAAAGTGTGCCAGAGAGTGTGGAACGGGGCGGCTGGCGGGTGACCCATCATCGGGTGGAGTACGACCGACGACCTGCGCTGGAAGCCTTTTTCAGCAGCGGACTGATCGATGCGGGCGGTCCGATTGCCACGATTTTCTACTGGGAGCTGGTGACCGCGGAGCCGGAGATTGTGGACTACTACCGCTGGTGTCGCAACAACGGCTACGACGCGGACGGCGACCTGACCGGCGCCTTTGCCGCCTACGTGCAGGCCACCGGTCGTGACGCCTACGTGCGCCAGCACGACCCCCTCCACAACCGCGCGCTGACCCGATGACACCCCTGCTGCGCCTTAGCCGTCTGCGGCTCGCTTTCCTGGGCGACATCCACGGCAACCTGCCCGCGCTGGAAGCCGCGCTGGCCCATCTGGACGAAACCCAATCCCCGGATGGGGTCTATCTGCTGGGCGATCTGGTCAACCGCTGCCCCTGGAGCGGCGAAGTGATGGACCTGCTGCGGGCGCGGGGCCGGCCTTCCGTCTTCGGCAACCACGACCTGGTCATCAGCCGCCTGCACACCCCGGAAATCCGCCCCCCCTTCGACGAACGCAGCCGTTTCCCGGTGATGTACTGGACGTGGGATCACCTGACAGCCGAACAGATTGGCACACTCCACGCCCTGCCCGCGGAGATGACCGTCGCCCTGGACGGCGCCCCCCCCATTCGTCTGCTGCACGGGCTACCTGGCAACCCATTCGTGGGCGTCTACCCGGAGAGCGACGCCGGGGAGATCGCCCAGCAATTCGGCGACTACACTGAGCCGGTCGTTATCAGCGGCCACACCCACCGGCCCTTGGACCGGCAGATGGGCGGCAAGCACTTCCTCAACCCCGGCAGCATCGGCCTGCCCTACAACGGCGATCCCCGCGCCCAGTATCTGACTCTCGACCTGCTGCCCGGCACAGAAAACGGTGGCGTCGGCCCCCGCTGGCAGCCGACTTTCCACCGCATCGAATACGACACTTCCCTCGTCCCCGCCGCCTTTGAAGCATCGGGGATGCTGGCCGAGGCCGGACCCGTGGCCCAACTTTATTTGGCGACGGTTCTCAACGGCGAACCCTGGGCCAGCGATTTCGCCTATTGGCTGAGCCGGCAGCCCAGCAGGCGGGAGGATATAGCCGCGGCGGTGGAGGAGTATTTGAGGACGTATGGGCCGGGGCATTGGGCGTTTATTTAATGAGGAGAAAGCATTTTACGCTGCTACATCACTCCGCTAAATACTTTTTTTCCACTCTTTGCGTTCTTGCTCGCTCATTTCGTCCGAGTTGATTGCCCCTGCAGCTATAGGGTCGAAATCGTCAGGCCATTTGGTGTAACTGTTGTATAGTACCCCTTCGATTTTTGCTGCCCAAAGGTCCACTCCTATGAGGTTGGCTCCCGAAAGGCTCGCCCCTGTGAGGTTGGCTCCCGAAAGGTTCGCCCCTGTGAGGTTGGTTCCCGAAAGGTTCGCCCCTGCGAGGTTGGCTTCCACAAGTTCCGCCCCTGTGAGGTTGGCTTCCACAAGGTCCGCCCTTATGAGATTGGCTATCTCAAGCTCCGCCCCTGCGAGGTTAGCTTCCCAGAGAAACACCCCTGCGAGGTTAGCTCCCAGAAGGACCGCTCCTTTCAGGTTAGCATCCGCAAGGTGCGCCCCTGCAAGGTTGGCTCTCATAAGGTCCGCCCCTATAAATGATCCATCCTCCAGCCATCCCTCGTTTTTGGCAATTCTCGCCGCGTCAAGGGCAAAGTCGTTACTCAGGCTTCCCATCTGGCGAATAACGCTCTGCTTATACTCCTGGGCACTTCTCCGGCGATTCAATTCATCGATCCCCAAGACCGCCCCACCCGTGCTGATCATCTCCGGCCACAGGTCGTGCAAAAGAGAGCCGGGTTCGGTCACGAAGAAGACCGTCACACCGGCGACAATCAGCAGCAACGCGATGGCCTGGATAATGCGCAGTTCCTTCTCGCCGGGCACATCCCAATATTTTCGGATGTGCCAGGGCAATGGGTTGAGCGCAATCAGCCCGCCCACAGCCCACACAATCAGACCGACTGCGATTGCAATGTCAAGCCACATAAGCGGGTTCCTGTTTTGGTACGGTGGGTGCGGTTTTGAACCGCACATTTGTGAATGTCCGCCAATTGTGCGGCTATAAGCCGCCCCTACGCCATCTCCGATTGCATGACGGTAAGTATACCTTTCGGGAAGCGGCCAGGACAACTTCGCAATTTCCTCAAAGCAGTGGCCTCTTCCCGGAGGGTGCTTTCGCCGATCCGCTCCTGGGTTTCACTTCGACAGGCTCAGTACAAGCGACAGGCTCAACCGGCGTCGCTGATCTTCGCTCTGCGTTCCTAACGACACAAGACCAGCGCGTTGAGTAGGAGTCGCTTCAGAAAGCGGGGGCTGTTTCCCGCCGTATCGAAACCGAGCGAGTGGGAAGAACCGTCTCGTCAACCCACTCCTGGGTTTCGATACGCCTCGAAGACTCGGCTACTCAACCGGCGTCGCTAGTCCCCGGTCCGCTTTCCCCGCTCTCAGTCGGCGTCGCTAATCCTCATTCCCCATTCAACGGCATTTCGTCGGCTTCGTTCGTCTGCCGTCCGCGGTCCGCCGTCCAGCCTTCCGCATTCCCCCTTCCGCACTCCGCATTCAATACGTCCCCCCTCCGCAGCGGAACTTCATCTCCTGAAAGAGCGTCCAAAATTTGATTTGCCGCGCCTTTCAGGATACAATATCCGTTATGCCTTTTACGATTCATGCCGCCTGGCTTCCTTCCGAGTCCAAAGTTCCCAACGGTCAACTCTTTCTGTGGGCCGAAAACCACATCCCCGCTGCAGCCGACGAAAACGGCCACGACCCCGTAGGTCGGACCGGTGGTCCGACTGTCGAAGCGAATGGATTGAACGGTCGGACTGACAGTCCGACGTACCCGGGGCAGAATGGACGCAGCCGCGCCGCCAAAGTGCCCTCCCATCCGGGCCAGTTGGCTGTGGGACCCTTCCGCCAGATGGTGCGCCAACTGGCGACCGCAGAGGAGACCGACAGCACACCCAGCAACGCCCTGGTCTGGCTGCCCACCCAGCACGGACACCCGCTGACCCGTCTCGGCTCCTTTCAAAAGGGCGTCTCCACACTGGCCAACGGCGACGCAGGGCCATCGTTTCTCTCGCCCTGGCAGGTGACCGGGCTGACCCTGGAACCCTTTCACGCCCTCACTTTCCTCAGCCGGTTGAGCAACCAGAGTCTGATCGAAGCGACCGAGCCGTCGTCGCCCCTGCGCCACGCCCGGCTGGGCAACGACCTGCGCTTTTGGAGCCACGCGGCCAAGACTGTGCTGGAAGTGTTGGCCGGTCAACACCTGCTGCCCGGTCTCCTGGCCGACAGCAGTGGACGCTTTCAGGCCCTCTGGCAGCCCCAACTGCTGGACCCAATCCTGCGCCGCCGGGTGGAGGCACTGGTCGAGGCCATGCCCCCCATCTGCCGGGCCTACAATCTGGAAAGTCTGGACCTGGCCTATTCGCCCAGCCAACTGACCGAACATTTCATCGCCGCGCTGGTGGACCAGGCAGTGCGCAATTGGGCCGCGCCCGTACAGAGCGCAGGCCAATCCGCGCCCGCCGCTGGGGTTTCGACAGGCTCAACCGACCAGCTCACGGCGACACCCTCTCCGGCCCGCCAGTGGCTGAGCGCGCTGCTTTCGGCCAAGACGACCGTCGATCTGCCGCCCCAGCCCGCCCACACCCTTTTTCAGGATTGGGTCGGCTGGTTCGAGCAGTTGCACATCGCCAGCGCTGACGCCCAGTTCCGGGTGGCCTTTGCCCTGGAAGCACCGGAAGCCGACAACCCGACCCGCTGGATTCTGCGCTACTTCCTCCAGGCCCGCAGCGATTCCGAACTGACCGTCTCGGCCCAGCAGGTCTGGCAGGAGAAGAGCCACAGCCTGCGTCTGGGCGAAATGCGCTTCGACCAGCCCCAGGAGCGACTGCTGGCCGGTCTGGGCATTGCCAGCCGTCTCTTCCCGCCCATCAAAGAGAGCCTGCGCACCTCCCGCCCGGAGATGGCCCTGCTCACCACCGCGGAGGCCCACCAATTTTTGCGGGAGATCGGCCCGTTGCTGGAAAGCAGCGGTTTTGGGCTGATCCTGCCCGACTGGTGGCAGCAGCGGGGACGCTCCCGCTTGGGGATGCGGCTGCGGCTCTTCAGCCAACGGCCCGGGAGCGACGAGTCGCTGAATGGGCGGCTCAACGATCATTTGAAGGGCGACCGCAATGGCGACCGCAACGGTCACGTCCCGCCGAAGAGCAGCGCGCTGACCCTCAACAGTCTGATCCGCTATCGCTGGGAACTGACGCTGGGCGAAGAGACGCTGGACAAAGACGAGTTCGAGGGGCTGATCGCAATGCAGTCGCCGCTGGTCAATATCCGCGGGCGCTGGCTGGAACTGGACCCGGAGCAGATGGCCGCGGCCCGCACCTTTTTGCAGGGCAACCAGGCCGAGGGGCAGACGAATCTGCTGCAAGCCCTGCGCATGGCCCAGTCCTACTCTGACACTGAGACCCCCACCCCCAGCCCCTCCCCCGCAGCAGGGGAGGGGGGCGATCTTTCGTTTGGCATCAACCTGCCCGACAATCTACCCCTGGACACAGTGGAGATCGAAGGCTGGCTGGACGAGGTACTCCAGCGGCTGCGCAATGCCAGCGCGATGGAGGAACTGGCCGAGCCGGAGGGCTTTATCGGCACGTTGCGCCCCTACCAGCGCCGGGGCGCGGGCTGGCTCTGGTATCTGCGTCGCCTGGGGCTGGGCGCGTGCCTGGCCGACGATATGGGGCTGGGCAAGACGATTGAGGCCATCGGTCTGCTGCTCCACGCCCGTTTTGTGGCCGCAGCCCAGGGCGAGACACTGACCCCCACACTGCTCATCTGCCCGACGAGCGTCGTCGCCAACTGGCGCCACGAGATCGAACGCTTTGCCCCGACAATGCCAGCGATGGTCCATCACGGCAGCGGGCGGCTGGACGGCGAAGAATTCGCGGCGGCGTTGACCGAACACGAGCTGGTCATCACCAGCTATGGCACAGCCCGGCGGGACATCGAACTGCTCTCCCAAACCGAGTGGAGTACGCTGATTCTGGACGAGGCCCAGAACATCAAAAACCCCGCGGCCAAGCAGACCCAGGCCGTGCGTCGCATCCCCGCGGCCAGCCGAATCGCCCTCACCGGCACGCCTGTGGAGAACCGGTTGCTGGAACTGTGGAGTCTGATGGAGTTTCTCAACCCCGGCTATCTGGGCAGCCGGGAGAGCTTCCGGCAGCAGTATGTGCTGCCCATCGAGCGCTACAACGACGAGGCAGCGGCCGCGGAGCTGCGCCGTCTGGTTCAGCCCTTCCTCCTGCGCCGCCTGAAGACCGACCCGACGATTATCTCCGACCTGCCGGAGAAGAACGAAATGGTCGTCTATTGCCCGCTTTCCAAAGAGCAGGCCAAACTCTACAACGATGTGGTGGCAGAGACGATGGCCCGTGTAGAGGCCAGCGAGGGCATCCAACGCCGGGGGCTGGTGCTCAGTCTGCTGCTCAAACTGAAGCAGGTCTGTAACCACCCGGCCCACTATCTGGGCCAGCAGAAGCCTCTGATCGGGCGCAGCGGCAAGCTCAGCCGTCTGACCGCGATGGTGGAGGAGGCGCTGAGTGTGGACGACCGGGCGCTGATCTTCACCCAATTTGTCGAAATGGGCCACCTGCTCAAAGCCCATTTGGAGGAGAGCTTTGGCGGGGAAGTCCTCTTTTTGCACGGGGGCACGCCCGCGGCCAAGCGGGACCAGATGGTGCAGGCTTTCCAGGCCGAAAAGGGCGGGCCGTCGATTTTCATCCTCAGTCTGCGCGCCGGTGGGGTGGGGCTGAACCTGACGAGGGCCAATCACGTCTTCCACTTTGACCGCTGGTGGAACCCCGCGGTGGAGAACCAGGCCACAGACCGGGCCTTCCGCATCGGCCAGAAGCGGGCCGTGCAGGTCTACAAATTTGTGGTGGCGGGGACACTGGAAGAGCGCATCCACGAACTGATCGAGAGCAAACAGAGTCTGGCCGAGTCGATTGTGGGCAGCGGCGAGGATTGGCTGTCGGACCTGGACACGGATCAGTTGCGGGACCTGCTCAGCCTGCGCCGGGACGAAATTGAAGAGGAGGCGCTGGCCTGATGACGAACGCACTTTTTGCCGGGGGCGGCGCGGTCTGGTCCGAGCGCTGGCACGGGCTGATGGACGAACTGGGCTACGATATGCGCCGGGGACGCTCCCACGCACGGCGGGGGCGGGTGACCGCGGTGGAGGTGCAGGTGGGGCGGGTGACGGCTCAGGTGCAGGACACGGATTTGGGCGCGTGCGATGTGGAGGTGCTGCTGACCGTCCACGACGACGACGCCTGGAACCGGGTGCTGGATTCTCTGGGCGGCCAGGCCATCTACGCGGCCCAACTGCTGGCCGGGGACCTGCCCCACTCCATCGACGAGCGCTTTCAGGAGGAGGGGGTCCATCTGCTGCCCGCAGGCCGCTATGAGTTGGAGGCCCACTGCTCGGTCTGCGCGGCCTGGGAGCAGCCCTGCAAGCACGTCTCGGCGGTGCTTTTTGTGATGGGCCAGATGTTGGACGAGGACCCCTGGCTGCTCTTTCGCCTGCGGGGGCGGGATCGCCAGCAGGTGTTGCAGGCCATGCGTCAGCGGCGCAGCGAGGGAGACGACGCCTCGCCACCCGCCCCGGTGGAGCGTCGCCAGTTGGCCGCGCCCAGCTTTGCCCCGTTGCAGGAAAATGCGACCACGCCCCTACCCCTCTCCACCCAAATCGACAACTTTTGGGGACGGGGCAAGCAGTTGGCCGACCTGCACCACCACATCAGCCCGCCGCCCATCCGCCTGGCCCTCCTGCGCCGCCTGGGCCATCCCCCCTTCCGCACAGAGAGCCTGGAAACCTACGACCAGCTCGTGGCGGTCTACGAAGCGGTGAGCGGGGCCGCGCTGGCGTTGGCCTTTGCTCCGGAGGTGGAGGAGTGAGGGGGACGGCGGACGGCGGACCGCGTAGGGACGTGATTGAATCACGCCCCTACGCTTTTTTTGGGGAATGCTCTGCGTCTGGTGCGAAATACGACGGGTGGCTTTCGGGGATGCGGCCACAGAATAGAGGGGATAGGGAAGTGGTTTTGGCCGTATCCCGGAAGGTTGGCGAGGTCAATGTCGCATAGCCCTTACCCTTTCCAGTTCCCGCCGAACTCTTTCCAAATCGGGATAACCGACGGCTTCATCAATCTGGACGACAATCTGCAACTGTTCTTCAGCTTCAGCCAATCGACCCAAATCTTTAAACACCATTGCCATATTGAAACGAGTAGTGCTTTCACTCCAACGGTCCTTCACCTGGCATGAAAGTAGCAGCGAGTTTGCATAATACTCCAACGCCATCTCTCCCTCTCCAAAATCATGATAGACCCTGCCTATGTTACCTAACACCATTGCCTCCCTGCTTTGGTCCCCCACTAGGCGAACCAGCGGCAGCGCCTCCTCGTAATATCCCAGCGCTATCTCCTTCGCCCCTAACGCTAAGTAGATTGTACCGATATTGCTCAGCGTCGTCGCCTCCCCACTCCGATCCCCCACTTGGCGAAACAAGGGCAGCGCTTCCGAAAAATATGCGAACGCCCTCTCCTCGTTCCCAAAATCATCATAAATCCGGCCTATGTTGTTCAGCGCCATTGCCTCCCCATTGCGATTTCTCACTCGACGGAAATGCGGCAGTGCCTTCTCGTAACATCTTAATGCCTTCTCCTTCTCACCCAACGCATTGTAGACCCCGCCCATATTATTCAGCATCATTGCTTCCCCACTCGGGTCCCCCACTTGGCTAAACAGCGACAGTGCTTCCGAGAAATACATCAACGCCCTCTTCTTTTCAGCCAACGCGTTGTAGAGGCTGCCGTAATTGGCCAGCATGCGAGCTTGACTTTTGGTGTCACCATTCTTTTCAGAAGCGGTCAGAGCTATAGCAATCCAACTCAGGTAGTCACCCCACAAGCCGCGCCGAGAAAGGTATGTGTACAGGCTGTCCACAAACTCAACGGTCGCTGGATCATCCGGTATCGTTTGTTGCCATGCGTACTGAATCTGAGGAAAGATTGACTCAATTACCTGCCAGTCATCCTCATCAGCGTTGACCCGTTCCAGATAGTGCTCCCGGTGGCGGGTGATGGCCTCGGCAGGAGTGCGGGCGCGGGACACATCGGCGACGGTCTGGTGCAGGGCTAACGATTCATCCGCGTCCTGTTCCAGCAGGTTGCGCTCGATGAGCAGGGCCAGGGCGTTGATGTCGCATTCAGCCACGGCCTGGGCTGCGGTCAGGTCGAAGTTGGCCGGTTTGGGGGCAAACGCGCCCAGTGCGTAGAAGGCATCCACCGCCCCGGGCGACTCCTCGGCCAAGCCGTCGATGCTCAAGGCAATCGTTTCTTCCAAAGTCACTCGCGCACCCGTGCCATCCCCCAACCGGCGGGTCGCCAACGCCAGACGGCGGGCCGGATCGGTCAGGTCGGCCAGGGCGCTGCGGCTGGCCTCGGCAAAACGGGCGCTGGCTCCCGCGGCCAGATAGCCGCCCAACAGTTCCACAGCCAGGGGCAGGTAGCCCACCGCGGCCAGCAGCCCCGCTGCCTGCTTTTCGTCCACGGCCACGGCTTTGGGGGCCAGGCGGCGCAACAGTTCCAGGGCATCGGCAGGGGCCAGCTCCTCCACCCGCTCGCTGCGCCCGGCAAAGGCGAAGGCCAGGCCCTGGTCCCGGCTGGTGAGCAGATGGGCGCAGTTGGGTCCGCCACAGCGCAGATGTTCGGCGGCTTCCAACTGCCAGGCGTCGTCGATGACCAGCAGCAGTTTCCGGTGTCCGATGGCGTCGCGCACGGCCTGGGCCCGGGCCTCGACAGTGGGGCGGTCGCTCACATCCACGCCCAGGGCGTCGGCCCAGCGAGCCAGACGGCTGGGCAGGTCCGGCTGGGGGCCTAAGCCCGCCCAGAGTACGCCGTCGGAGAAGTGGGCCAGCACGTCCCGGTGGTGGGCCAGGGCCACGGCCAGTGTCGTCTTGCCCACCCCCGGCTTGCCTTCGGCAGAGAGGGCGACGCTCCCACCCACGGTGAGACGGGCGGACAGGTCGGCGACGATGGCGTCGCGTCCGAGGAAGTGCGCGGGCAGGGAGGGCACGTCGATCCAGAGGGGCGGGCGCTCCGCGGGGAGGATGTACACATCGCCGAGATGCTCCACATTGCCGCCCACCACTGGGCCGGTCACGTGGCCACTGATGTTCTGCTGGTTGCCGTGGATGGATTGGGGATTGGGTGATTGAGATTCTGTGGTCATCGGGTTTGGTCCCGGTGGTGGTGGGTTGGCTACAAACTGAGTTTCTTCTGAGAAACTCAGTTTGTGAACGTCTGTCTGGTTGTCAGTATAGGGGTTTTGGCGGGGTTGGCAAGTCGGCGGAAAGGCCCCCACCGCCCCCTACCAGTTGTGGGAAGGTCGGCTGTTTGAGGGTCGCCCCCTCCTCCCCCGTTCCGTTGTGGAATCAATCGCGTCGGTGGGAGTGAGTGGATGGCGCTGTCGGTTCTGCGCTCCATCTGGGGGAGAGGAGGGGGATCGACAGCAATTTTTGCTT
This sequence comes from Anaerolineae bacterium, assembly GCA_030432295.1. Classification (GTDB taxonomy): domain Bacteria; phylum Chloroflexota; class Anaerolineae; order Caldilineales; family Caldilineaceae; genus JACQGT01. The sequence goes on from JAUIHI010000043.1 coordinate 50,928, forward strand.
TGTGCTCCACACGCAATCAAACTTCGGCGCACCCAATGCCGTTGACGAGTTCCCCCTCCTCTCCCAACCCACGCAACAGCCTCAACGAACCACCGCCACGGCTGGGAGAGGAGGGGGGCAGGGGGTGGTGAGGGAATGGCGATTTGTGCTTGGCACTCTACACACAATCCAACTTCGGCACGACCAACACCGTCGACGAGTTCCCCCTCCTCTCCCAGCCACGCAAGAGCCCCAACAAACCATCTCCATCGCTGGGAGAGGAGGGGGGCAGGGGGTGGTGAGGGAACGACGATTTTTGCTTTGTGCTCCACACGAAAGAAACTTTGCTGCGACCAACGCCGCCGACGAGTTCCCCCTCCTCTCCCAACCCACGCAACAGCCTCAACGAACTATCTCCACGGCTGGGAGAGGAGGGGGTCAGGG
>JAUIHI010000005.1 GCA_030432295.1 Anaerolineae bacterium
TGGTAAGTGCGCTGGGAGAATACCAGTTTGATAGGCGGAATGTGTACAGGCTGAGAGGTCTTTAGCAAATCCGTACTAAAGCACGAGGGCTTAACCGCTGTAATTTTTTTCTGAGGGTTTTGAGAAGAACAACTTCCGCAAGGAAGTAATCTGAGAAGACTGCGAATCTATCCTATTTGGTTTTTAGTGTGCCAGCTAAAGACAGAACGTTGAAGCAGAAGAGCGTTAGAAGGTTGAAGCGACAGAGCGAGAGCGTGTCGGGACAACGAGTGTTCAGCCGTTTGAACGCTTCAACGCTCAAGTGCTAGAACGCTTAATAGTTGAATAAGAGAAGGGTATAGTTGGTGGCAAGAGCGGTGGGGGTACACCCGGCTCCATCTCGAACCCGGCAGTTAAGGCCACCAGCGTCGATGGTAGTGCAGGGGCGACCCTGTGTGAGAGTAGACCGTCGCCAACTATTCCCTTCTCTTTTCTCTTAAACAAAGTTTTACAATTGTCCATATTTTGACCTTTTGACAGACTTCCATCGCTAAGCGGGAAGTCTTTTTTGTTTCTATTGCCTATGCTACGCTTAACGGTTGTCGTCGTTTCTTATAATGTGGCCTCTTTGCTGCGCAATTGCCTGTGCTCAATCGCCGCGTCCACTGCGCACAGCGCCGACTGGCTCTCTGTGGATGTGGTGGTGGTTGACAATGCCAGCGCAGACGACAGTGCAGCAATGGTGATCTCAGAATTTCCCGATGTCCACCTGATTGCCTCGGACAAAAATCTGGGCTTCACCGGCGGCAACAATCTGGCTCTGCGTGCCCTGGGTTTTGCTACGGCGGGCAGCGAATCAATTGACTTCCCAACCCCCAACCCCCAATCCCCAATCCCTGATTTCGTTCTGCTTCTCAATCCAGACACACTGGTGGAAGCCGATGCTCTCGGACAGATGGCGGCCTTTCTGCGCGACAATCTGGCTGCTGGCGCGGTGGGCGCGCATCTCTCTTATGGGGATGGCTCCTTTCAGCACGGCGCATTTCAGTTTCCTGGGCTGGCGCAGGTGGCACTGGACCTGCTACCCCTGGCTGATCTGCCCGGGATCCGTCGCTTCTTGCCGCGCCTTTTGGATAGCCCACTCAATGGACGCTATCCCGCTGCGCTGTGGCAGGGGACAAACGCTTTCCTGGTGGATTTTGTATTGGGCGCCGCTCTGATGATGCGGGGGGATGCCATCCGCCAGGTGGGGCTACTGGACGACGGCTATTTTATGTATTGCGAGGAGATGGACTGGTGTTTGCGCCTACAGGACGCTGGCTGGTCGGTCTACGCTCTGCCCACGGCCCACATCACCCATTGGGAGGCCCAGAGCAGCCGGCAAGTGCGTTGGGAGACGTTCGAACGTTTGTGGCGCAGTCGGTTTCGGTTTTATCAGAAGCAGCGTGTACACTATTCTAACGGTTTTCTGCCTCGCTTGCGTCTGCTGGTGCGGATTGGTGTGTGGATGCGTTCGGTTTTGGCCCGACGCAGATTTGCCCAGGGCAAGCTATCGGGCCTGCTTTTGGAACAGGAACTGGCGGCCTATCGGGCCATAGAGCGGCTTTGATCGGTGAGGTCTGAACAGATGGCAGTGACCCCCACATCTCCTATTTCCCCCATTTCACCCGTTCCCAAATCAGCCAGCTATGGATGGTTTCTGGCTCTGGCATCCACTCTCGCTTTTAGCCTGGCAACGCCGATTGCCCGTTCCCTGCTTGTGGGCGGGGCCGATCCCAGCGGTCTGGTCACGATTCGGCTGATAATGGCGGTTGCACTGCACGGACTGGCGATCGGTTTCACTGCGCCGGGCCTCTTTCGCATCGACCGGCGTATGATGGCGATTTGCCTTGCGGCGGGCATGACCAATGGCCTGGGAATGCTGCTCTACTTTCTGGGGCTTGCCCGACTGAGCGCTTCGATCACAGCGATGCTACTTTCTATGAGTCCGATTGTTGTGCTGAGCCTGCTCGTGCTGCGCGGGGAGAAGCTGACCTATCGTCATGGCATACGCATGGGATTGGCATTGTTGGGTGTCTATTTTGTGATTGGACCCGGCGGGGCTATCGATATGGGCGGCGTGGCGCTGATTCTGCTGGCTGTGCTGGCATTTTCCAGCCATATGGTGTTGCTTCAGTGGTATCTGCGCAGTCTGGACCCGCGTGTGGTGACATTTTATGTGACTGTAGGGATGTTGCTGGCGGTGGGCGCGTATTGGCTGGCTATCGGTGCGCCCTGGCAGCCACTTGACGAGACGGGCTGGATCGGGTTGGTTACCCTGGCTGTGGTCAGCACCTTTTTGGCCCGGCTGGCAATGTACGCGGCTGTGGGCTACATCGGCAGCGGCCAGATGTCCCTGCTCACGCCGTTGGAAATTCTGCTGGCAGTCATCTGGTCGGTTCTCTTTTTGGATGAACGACTCTCTCTGGCCCATGTGGGCGGCGGCGCGCTGATCCTTGCCAGCGCGCTGCTAGCCATCCAACGTTTGAATGTCACGTGGCGGCGTCCCCGTTGGCGCACCTGGTTTCGTGTCTGACCGGTGGTGGAATGAATACTCTGACGGCAGTAATCTTAACCCGCAACGAAGCCAAACACATCAGCGACTGTATTGCCACCCTTTTGCCCTGGTGTGATGCGGTTGTCGTCTGGGATTCGGGCAGCACGGACGCCACCTGCGATCTGGCCCAATTGGCCGGCGGTGTAGTGGTGCAGCGCCCCTTTGACGACTACGCTCGTCAACGCCAGGCCGCGCTGAATGCGATTGCCAGCGAGTGGATACTCTTCATCGATGCCGACGAGCGGGCGACACCTGCCCTGGCCGATGAAGTGTTGCGGGTGATCCAGCGTTCGGACACAGCGGGCTATTGGATTCCCCGGCGCAATTTTATTGTGGGCCACGAGACAAGGGGCGGCGGTTTCTCGCCAGACTATCAACTGCGGCTGTTGCGACGGGAACAGGCCCAATACGATCTGGCCCGGGAAGTCCACGAAATTGTGCAGTTGGATGGGGCCGAAGGTTACTTGACCGAACCGCTGATCCATCTAAACTATGACAATTGGGCGCAGTTTCATCGCAAGCAGGTATTCTATGCCCGCTATGAAGCGCGTATTCTGGCCCAACGGGGCATCCGACCTCGCCCTCACAACTTTGTGTTGCAGCCCCTGCGCGAATTCCGCCGTCGTTTTGTCACACTGGCCGGCTGGCGGGATGGAATTCACGGGTTGTGGCTGGCTCTGTTGTTGGCCTGGTACTACGGCTTTGTTCCCTATTGGCAGCTATTGAATGGCGACGAGATCGCCTGATCGACTTCGTTCCCCCGGAGGAATTTCTATGCCGCGCAAATCTAAACCGATCCGCGCCCGACAGTCAACCGCTTCCGACAATCTGCCCCACTGGGATATGCGTGTCGTCTTTCCTGGCCTGGATTCTCCGGCCTTTGCCCAGGGCTTTGAGCAGGCCATTGCCAAAGTCGATGCCCTGCAGGCGCTCTTTGATGCCCACGAAATTGGCAATCCCGGGGTAGTGATAGATTTCAGCCAGGAGACCGTCGCTGTCTTTGAATCGGTTTTGGTGCAGATCAACGATACAATGGATCTGGTCCACGAGCTTGTGGCCTACATCAACTCGTTTATCAGCACCGACTCGCGCAACGATCTGGCCCAATCCGCGATGAGCCGGATTCAGCTACAGGGGGTGCGTCTTTCTAAACTGGGGACGCGTCTGACCGCCTGGTTGGGCCAACTGCCTGCCGAGGAATTGGTGGCACAATCGGCTGTGGCTGCGGACCACGCCTATGCATTGGAAAAGGCCCATCTCCAGTCCCAACATCTTTTGAGCCGGGAGGCAGAGGATTTGGTTGCCGAGCTGTCTCCCAGCGGCGGCGATGGCTGGAGCAAATTGTATGGCAACTATACATCCCAACTGGTCGTTTCCCTGGAGTTGAATCAGACACCGACCGAATTGCCGATGAGCAGTGTGCGCAATCTGGGCTATCATCCGGATCGCGCTGTGCGTCGCCAGGCATACGAGGCGGAGTTGAAGGCGTGGCGCAGCGCGGCTGTGCCCCTGGCCGCCGCCCTGAACAGCATCAAAGGCGAAGTGAATACGCTTGTGCGCCACCGACGCTGGGACTCGGCGCTCCAGACCACTCTGGTGCAGAACAATATGGACCGGGCATCGCTGGATGCAATGATGTCCGCGGCCCACGACGCCTTTCCCGATTTTCGGCGCTACTTTCGTGCCAAAGCCCGGCTGTTGGGAAACGAACAGTTGGCCTGGTTCGACATCTTTGCCCCGATTGGTGGCCGGGAAGATAGTTGGTCCTATGCCCAGGCCACGGAATTTATTACCCAGCAATTTGCCACCTTTTCGCCCAAGATGCGGGACCTGGCTGTGCGTGCCTTTGACGAGAATTGGATCGACGCAGAACCCCGGCCGGGCAAGCGGGATGGGGCTTTCTGTATGCGGCTGCGCAAGGGCGAATCCCGCATTCTGATGAACTTCAAAGAGACGTTCAATTCGGTCAGTACCCTGGCCCACGAGTTGGGCCACGCCTATCACAACCTGAACTTGGCCGGGCGCACAGCCACCCAGCGGGTTACACCCATGACCTTGGCCGAAACGGCAAGCATCTTCTGTGAGACGGTTGTCGCCAAAGCCGCGTTGGCTGAAATGGAGCCGGAAGCCCAGTTTGCCATTCTGGAGGCTTCATTGCAGAGCGCAGGACAGGTGGTGGTGGATATCACATCCCGCTTTCTCTTCGAGAATGCGCTCTTTGCCCAGCGCCAGGAACGGGAGCTTTCCATCGAGGAACTGTGTGGCCTGATGCTGGATGCCCAGGACCAGACCTATGGGGATGCGGTGGAACAGGAATTGCGCCATCCCTTTATGTGGGCGGCCAAATCCCACTATTACAGCACAGGCCGATCTTTCTACAACTACCCGTATATGTTCGGCCAGCTTTTCGCGCTGGGACTCTACGCCCGTTATCAGGTCGATCCCAACAGCTTCCGCGCGGCCTATGATGACCTGCTCTCTTCCACCGGGTTGGCGGATGCGGCCGATCTGGCTGCCCGTTTTGAGATTGACATTCGCACCCCCGCCTTCTGGAAGAGCAGCCTGGATGTGATCCGGACGGACATCGATCGATTTGAGGAACTGGCGCGAGCGCAATCTGCGGGTTGAAATAGAAAAGTAGACAACAGAAAAGGAGAGGGGTGAAAGAGTCATATCTTTCTCCCCTCTCCTTTTTGTTTTAATAAGTCCACTGCAGAAAGGTCTAATTCTCGCGCAGAGCCGCGGAGACGCAGAGAACTTCAGGAGAGACATCTGTTTTTATCAGAGTTCATCAGTGGCTCAAATGGCTTTTTGCAGGAGAGTCTTTAATCGATCGGTCTTGCCCAATTTGTATGGCCTATGTCAAATGGCTGAAAAACTAATGCGATAGGCAAATTATTCTGGCATTTCAGCATATTGTCAGATATATAATTGTTGACTGAAACCAATTATTCGGGTATAGTATTTAGCAAACAAATACCTGACAGCGATCTGTGTCAAGCGATAACCCCCCCACGTTTTTAGGTCAGGTAGACAGACGACATCGGCCGAGTTGGTTTCCAATTCAAAATAGATATCGAGAAAAATATGCCGACTTCTTATGCAACAGGAACGGTAGCCATGAAAGAGCGGCTCGCCTTTTCGTTCACTCCGCCCGCAGATAACGACAATACACTTTCTGCGATTGAAGAATCAACACCATTTCGACTTCAACACAACGGCTGTCATCTCCATTATTGGATGACCGGCCCTTTGGACGCTCCTCTGGTGGTCTTGACCCACGGCGAAGGGGCCAATCATCACAGCTTCGACGCACAGGTGCAGATTCTGGCCCGCTCCTGCCGGGTATTGGCGTGGGATATTCGTGGACACGGAAAGTCTGTCTCGGATCAGCCCTTTTCTCTGGAGATGGCCGTTGACGATCTCCACGCGATCCTGACCCACCAGGGATATAGCCAAACTATTCTGGTCGGTCTTTCGGCTGGTGGAACCATCACCCAGTGTTTTGCCCACTGTTTCCCAGAAATGGTGCTGGGCATAGCACTATTAAGTTGTACTCCGCTTCAGTCTGTTGACTCCGCCACCCATCGGTTCTTCAGTCGTCTTGCAATCGGGCTGGTGCGCTCTCTGCCCTATTGGTTCATTCGGGCGCAGATGCCTGCCTATTATTCTATTCGGCCAGAGGTGCAAAAATATACGGCGGATGCAATGGCCGAGAGTGGGCCGGAGAATTTTCTGGCTGCCTGGCGAATCCATCAAGAGGGAATCCAAACAGCCAGCGACGGATTCCCGAAACAGCCCTTGCTGGTTGCTCTGGGTGCCTATGACACTCACGGCTGGGTTTCTCGGGCTACGGCGCTTTGGGCACAGGCTGAACCCACCGTACAGCCCGTCGTTGTCCCCGGTGCCGGCCACGCCCTGGTGCAAGACAATCCCGCCTTTTCCAGCAAAATGCTGGATGATTTTGTGTACCAGTGTATACGGGCCAATCGCTACGGGTAAGGCTTGAGCGGCGCTATTGGGCTATTCGAATGCCTGCCGGTGTGCATTCCGCACAGCGTCGTCTTCCAATTTGGCATAGATGCGGGTTGTGTTGGGGTTGGAGTGGCCCAGGGCTGTCTGGGTGACGGCCAGGTCTCGTGTGGTCTGGTAGATGCGGGTGGCGAAATAGTGGCGCAAGGCGTGGGGTGTGATGCCTTTGGCGGCCAGATCAGCCCGTTCGGCCAGCTTGCGAATGCTATTCTGTACACTTTCCGGCGTCAGGGATAGCACCTGATTCCCGGCCCGTCGGTCGTGGCGGGCAAAGACAGGCAACTCGGCGATGGGCCGTCCGCTGCCGCCGTCGTAGACCTGCCGTTCGAGCAGATAGCGGCGCATAGAACTCCAGGCCCGCTCGTCAAAGTAGACTTTGCGTATTTTGCCCCGCTTGCCCACTACCCAGGCCGCCCGCTCCTCCTCATCCAATTGTTTGCGGGCTATCTTCACCAATTCCCCCACCCGCAGCCCAGTGCAGCGCAGCACCTCCACAATCGCAATATCCCGCAGTTTCGCCAACAATTCTCTGGGATCGTTCTCTCGGCGCAGGGGCATCTCCCGCGCCGCGGTAACCAGCGCCTCCATCTCCTCGGCCCGGGGCGGATGGGGTAGCAGGTCTGGCGGGCGCTGGTTGCGGCGCACCCGTTTCACCCCGTCCTGAAAACGGGCCAACTCCTGGGGCGTAAAGGGCAGCCATCCCCGCACCTGCAAAAAATTGACCCAGCCGACCAGCCCGGCCAGATAGGTGTGCAGGCTGCGCTGGCCGATCTTGGCGTCGTCCAGCAGCCAGGTAGCAAAGCCAAGCATCCGGTCCACATCCAGCCGCTCGATTTCGCTGCTGTCGGGCGGGGTGCGTTTTTCGATCAGATAGGCCTGAAAGCGGTTCATAGCCGTGCGATAGGTGCGCCGGGTAAAGCTGCCACCTGTGGCTGCGTCGTCCAGATAGCGTTCGATGGTGTCGGAGATGAGCATTTGGAGGTACGGGATTGGGGATTGGGGATTGGGGATTGGGGATGTCGGGTGATGTGCCGATACCCAATCTCTCAGTCTCTAATCTCTGGCGGCAAGGACTCTCTGCCGCTCAGTATACCACAGAAGCCGGGTCAGTGATCCCCGTGCTTTTTCTCGCCCGCGGGGATGGGGATGGCGAGCCGGTTGCCCGCGGGGGGCAGGGGACAGGTGGCAAAAGGGGTGAAGGCGCAGGGCGGGTTGTAGGCCCGATTGAAGTCGATGACCGTCTCGCCGTCGGCGCTGGGCGTATCCACTGTCAAAAAGCGTCCGCTGCCGTATGTCTCCTGGCCGCTGGTGGCGTCGGCGAAGATGAGAGAAAGTGGCTTGTCTGCCTGACCCAGCGCTATAAGCTGGTGTTCCGTGCCGTTGAGCGAGAAATGCAGAATCCCCGGCGAAGGGGTCTGATTGACGGATCCCAGGATAGTGGGGACGGGAATCGTCACTGGCGTTGGGTGGGCCACCAGCCGGGTTGTCACTCGCCAGGTGGGATCAGCCGGGAAATATTCCACCCCGTGAAATGCGGCCAGGGCGGGGTGCGCCCGATCCCGCAGGCGCACGGCCCAGCGCCCATCCCGGCGTATGACAAACCAGCGCAGGGAGCCGTAGGCCAGCACTTCTTCCTCTGTTTCCGATCCGGTCAGAATCATCTGGGAGATTGTCGTCCCCTGGCAGGTGATATCCACACCGGGCGCAACCACCACCTCCACCCGGTCGTCGCTGACGATAAATTCGCCCAGTCGCGGGGCAGCCAGGCCGGGAAAGTGGATATCGTTAGAACTGTCTCCCCCAAAGCTGTTTCTGCCCGGCTCCAGCCAGAAGAGACCTGCCAATGTGAGCCAGCCATCCGGGTTACGCAACTCCGCGTCCCGCTTTTGTTGCCATTCAGCAATTTCTTGCGTGTATGTGTTCATTGACAAGACCAGAAATTGGGGGATGGAACTTGAGGGGTGGGGACTGGAGAACTGGGGCTGGGGATCGGGTTGCCCCAATCCCCAGCCCCCAATTCTCAATTACTTCGGGCTAACTTTGGCGTTGTACAGTACGTAATTGGCTGTGCCAAACTCGCCAGCTACTTTGACATCTTTGCCAATCACAGCGCTGAAATCGCCGGAGACGGCTTCGTCCACCGGGCCGTCGCTAACCAGCAGATAGCGCCCTTTGCTCTCCTGATAGAGATACGCGCCCTGGCCGTTGGCCTCTGGCGGCAGCGCTGGTGCGCTGTCGGTCAAAAGACCGGAGCGGGTCACTTTGCCGCTGTTTTTCTCCACATTTGCCACAACCGCATCGGCGATCCGCTGGCCCTCTACCTGGCCCTGAACGGTCATCCACTGCCCCACAAGGGCCGCGTCAATATCGCCCACAAGCTGATAGCGGGTCTCGTTGACCGGCTCCAAAAGCACATCTTCCCGTTCCAATACACCAAAAATTTTCTTCGCCATTCTCACCATTCTCCTGCATATCTCTACCTTACACACACAATGTTCGTCTGGTCTCTCAGATTAGACTGTCAAGTCAGTTTCTCGGCCATAGAAGTTCGACTCTTGTAGAAGAGGATACCTTTGGACAAGAAAGCGCATTTTTTTGTGTTCAAAGGCGCTTTCCGAAACCGGTTGCATTACAGCCAGACAACCAAAAGTATAGCAGAATCTCAATGATTCACCAATTTTGACCGCTTTTCGACAGATGGATATGATGTAGAGATGCGCGACTTCATCGGTAACCTGGTGTTCTTTTTCATAGGAAATCGGGCATACGTGTTGTGCTTCCCCATATACGCGAGTTGAAAGAACGGATAATAATGGCAAATACTGAGAATCATCTGTACACCGCCCGCACCAACGGCACAGGACACACATACAGCCCGCCCCGAGTAGTGATTACGGGCGTGGGCGCTCTCACACCCCTGGGGCTGGATATATCCAGCACTTGGGAAAATCTGTTAGCCGGTGTTTCGGGCATAGACACTGTAACCAAATTTGATACCAGTGAACTGCGCACCACCTTTGGCGGTGAGTTGAAAGACTTTGATCCTTTCGACTATTTGGACCGCAAAGAGGCGCGCCGACTAGACCCCTACATTCAGTACGCAATGGTGGCAACCCAGCAAGCCCTGGCCGATTCAGCCATCGACCTGAGCCAGATAGAACCCCATCTGGTGGGAGTGATCATTGCCAGTGGCGTCGGCGGCATTCAATCTCTGGTAGAGAACGTGAACCAGGTGCAGGGCAAAACCCTGCGCCGCATCAGTCCTTTTCTGGTCCCCAATATGCTGGTAGACAGCGCTGCCGGGCGGATTGCGATTGAGTACGGTGTACACGGCCCGAACTTTGCGGTGGTCAATGCCTGTGCCAGCGGCACTGCGGCCACGGGCGAAGCCTTCGAGCTGATCCGCCGGGGCGATGCGGATGTGATGATTGTGGGCGGAGCCGAGGCTGGGCTGATGCCGATTACAATGGCCGGATTCGATGTGATGGGCGCGCTGAGCCAACGCAACGACGATCCCGCGGCCGCCTGCCGTCCCTTTGATGCGGACCGGGACGGCTTTGTGATGAGCGAAGGCGCGGCGGTGATGATTATGGAAAGCCTGGACCACGCGCTGGCCCGGGGTGCCCGTATCTACGCCGAGGTGATTGGCTATGGCAACAGCGCCGACGCCTTTCACATGGCCGCTCCCCACAGCGAAGGCCGGGGCGCGCGGGATGCCATGCGTATGGCCCTGCGCAAAGCCGCGGCCTACGGCGTCCAGCCCCAGGCTGTGGACTACATCAACGCCCACGGCACATCCACCCAATTGAACGATCCGGGCGAGACGCTTGCCATCAAGCAGGTTTTTGGCGAACACGCCTATACAACCCGCATCAGCAGCACAAAGAGTATGCTGGGCCATCTGTTGGGTGCAGCTGGGGCCATCGAGGCGATCATCTGTGCCAAAACTATCGAGACCGGCCACGTCGCACCCACTATCAATCTGATGAACCCAGACCCGGCCTGCGATCTGAACTACACCCCGAATGTAGCCGTCCAAGCCGATGTGAAAGTGACACTGAGCAACAGCTTTGGTTTCGGTGGGCACAACGCATGTGTAATGCTGCGAAAGTATGAGGGAGAGACCCAATGAGCGAACAACAGAGCCAACCGTCCAATATGAACACCAACGGCACATCTGGCAACGGCCATCGCAACGGGGGCAATGGCAAAGGCGAACAACCGGAAACCCAGGCTTCCCCTCCGCCCATCAATCCCTTTGCACCCCGTTTTGCCCAGATCGTGGGCTGGGGCTGTCACGTGCCAGAGAAGGTGATCACCAATTTTGACCTGGAAAAGATCGTCGACACTCAGGACGAGTGGATTCGCTCGCGCACGGGTATCGAGGAGCGCCACGTGGCTGCTTCGCCCAGCGAAACATCGGCCACACTGGGCATCCAGGCCGCCAAAGCCGCGCTGGAAGTGGCCGACATTCACCCCAGCAAAGTGGACCTGATCATCTGCGCCACCAGTTCCCCAGAGCACATTTTCCCCTCCACCGCCAGCATCATCCAGGACGGCCTGGGCGCGACAAACGCGGGCGCGTTTGATCTGAGCGCTGCCTGTTCCGGCTTTGTCTATGGTCTGAGTATGGCTCGGGGCCACATTCTGGCTGGCGACGCGGAATATGTGTTGGTGATCGGGGCGGAGACCCTGAGCCGGATTGTGGACTGGACCGACCGGGGGACCTGCGTGCTCTTTGGCGACGGCGCGGGGGCTGTGCTGGTGGCGGCCAGCGACGTGCCGGGGGGGATCATTGCCTCTGTGCTGGGCAGCGACGGCTCCGGCGCAGACCTGCTCACTGTGCCCGCCGGGGGCAGCGCGCTGCCATCCAGCCTGGAAACCGTAAGCAGCGGGGGGCACTACATCAAAATGGACGGCAGCGCTGTCTTTCGTTTTGCCACGCGGGTGATGGCCGACGCCACCCGCCAGGTGTTGGGCAAAGCGGGCCTGGGCGTGGAAGATGTGGATTTGGTGATTCCCCATCAGGCCAATGTGCGCATCATCCAGAACAGTGTGTTGAAGCAGTTGAAAATTCCCGAAGAGAAAGTCTTCATCAATCTGCAAAAATATGGAAACACCAGCACAGCCAGCATTCCCATCGCTCTGTGCGAAGCCATCGAAGCGGGCAAAATTCATCCCGGCAACAATCTCGTCTTCGTCGGTTTTGGGGCCGGGTTGACCTGGGCGTCCTGTGCCATCAAATGGAGTGTGCCTGTCGCCAAACCTGACGAGACCTGGTGGCGCAATACCGCTCGTCAGGCGACCTATCAGGCCGCGGCTGCTCGCAGTATGTGGAAGCGGGCCATCCGCCGGGTCTACAGCCAATTCCCCGCCGAGTCGCGCTGGGGCGGGCGCAAGGAAGAGAACGAACTGAGCTGAGCAGAGCGGGCTGAGTAGACTGCCAGCCAACTGCCGGATACAGTTATATTCTGGTCAGAATGAAAACTGAAGTTTTGGCCTTCCGGGAAGCGGCCAGGATATGGCTCGGCTTTCCTTCATTTTGTGGCCGCTTCCCGGAAGGTGTGTGTTCAGAAACTGCTGGTTTCGAAGTGACCGGAGTATAGGCCCATAAAAAACGGAGCAAAAAAAGAGGGGCTGTGGACAATATAAAAATGTCCACAGCCCCTCTTTTTTCTCACACTATCTGCGCCTATTCATACAGTCGCTCGAAAATCTGCTCTGCCCAGGGCTGAATCTGCTCCAATTCGGCTGCGCCTATCTCCTGCTCACCCAGACCGGTGAAGTAGTTGTCTGCGTCGTAGGTTGTGGCATAGCCGTAGAGCAGCCCGTCAAAGCGCTGCATTTCGGGCGTTTCCAACCAGCCGCCGCTGGTGGAGACGTTATCGCCACCGCCGCAGGGATCGATGTTGGCGTAGGCGTAGCCGTAATCCAGCACAATCAGATGTTTGCACATCTCCGCCTGGTCTTCCACCTCGCCCAGCCACCAGCTAACCGCGGTCCGACCGGCTGCGCTCACCCGGCCGCTGGACATCTCGCCGTAGCTGTTCTGTGCCCAGCGGCCCAACGCCCGGCTCCAGGCTGGGTCGTAGATGTCGCCCTGACCGACAAAGCGCAGGTCGAAGTCGCCGGATGTGTAGCTGAAGGGCTGGAAGCGGGCCAGAATCTCCTCCCACTGCACAGGCGTCTCGGCCAGTTCTGTCTGAAGTTCAGTGCAGGTTCCCAGCCGGGTTTCCCCTTCTGCGCTGATGTCCATGCGCTGGCACTCGGCTACCGCGCCGCCGTCGCCCAGAATGCGCCGCTGCCAGGAGAAGATCGCATCTGCCGGGTAGCCATCGGGCGACGGAATGCCCATAGGCTGGGTGGACGGGATGAAGGCGAACGAAGCCATCACTGCCTGGTAGAGCGTCTCCATCTCTGCGTTGGCGGGCTGCTGCTCCGCGTCGTCCGGAATGAAAATCAGCGTATAAACCCGTCCGTCGTGGACGGCTATCACTCGGCGGTTCAGGTCCTGGCCCGCCATTTTGCCGATGACGAAGGCAGGGCCGCCGCCCATCTCTGCATCCGGCGAGAGTTCGTATTCCATATCAGGAATCAAATGGTCGGTGAGGACCTGCTCGGCCATCTGTTCCAGCGAACGGCCCAGGGCATCCTCGACAGTAACGAAGAGCCGTTCCCGGTGGCCGCCTGTGCTGGCCGGGGCCAGGACAACCGCACTGTTGTTCTCTTCATACAGTTGGGCCTCGAAGCCCGCGGGCAGAAGCAGACAGTAACCGGCCCCTTCGTTACGCCACTGCTCGCTGTCGGCAGCGGGTGCAGGGCAGCCATCAGCGGGTTCTGGCTCGGCTACCTCAGCTACCGGGACCGGCGTAACCGTGGGTATGGGTGTAGCGGCGGGCTCCGGCTCACCTTCCGGCATGGCCGGATTGAGCGGCACACAGGCAGCCAGCAAAAGGAGAAACAGAAGACATAATGCTAGACTCTTGCGATTTTTTTGTAACACGTGTGGGCCTCCTTTGTATGACCCGATTGATTGGGGGGATAGATCATTTGTGTTCGAACACCTGAGCAAGACGACGGCTCTGGCAAAAGTGTTCCCGGAAATTGACTTCATTCACATCTCCTCATTTGACATTTCGACGAACTTGGGTGCAACGCTTGCCATCTTCCCACAGGCTGCGTTTGCCAACCGTTTGTAGATGCGTTTGGTTGGGCGGGATCAAAAAAGGACCAGCGCGACTATCGCGCTGGTCCTTTTTGGCAGGAACAATTTTGCTGTTCCCGATATTCTTCACTTCTATTGTTTTTGTCCGGGCTTGGGGTGCTCGGTGCTTGCCGGCTACCCCTTGCGTTTGACCTCTTCCACCACCTGCACGAGAGTGTCGTAAGGCACTGCGCCGGGGACGAGATATTTCTCGTCAAAAATCAGCGCCGGAACACCCTGCAAGCCATAGGCCGCGGCCTGGGCTATGTCGTTGTCTACGGCTTCGACGAAATCGGGATCGGTCAATGCTGCGCGGAAATCATCTGCCGCCAAACCCGCACTGACTGCAATACCGGTCAGCACATCCAAATCATCGATGGGCTGGGCTTCCATCCAATAGGCTTTCAGCACTGCTTCGTGGAAAGAGTTGCCCACGCCCTGGCTCTCGGCATATTTCACGCCGACCAGCGCGGGGCGGCTGTCGATGCCAAAGGGGCCGGGATTTATCTCCAGGCCGTAGTCCCGGCGTGCCCGGTCATAGAGAGCGGGGCGTCCGGCTTCGATTTTGGCCCGGTATTCGGGCGAAATGGGCGGCGCGCCCCGGGGGCGCAGTTCGTAGGAATGCCATTGGATTTCTACGCCGTGGGATGCTTGTAGCTTCTCCAGACTGGAGGAGACGAGGAAGCACCAGGGTCAGGCAAAGTCCGACCAGACGTCGATGCGGATGGGTGTGGGTGTGGACATGGATTTCCTTTCTTTTTTGAGATGACAGACAAAAGCCGTCTTCCGAAGAAGGACGGCTTTTGTCTGTCAGTAAAGTTCAGATAACACAGATGAAAAACCGAGTTTTTGATACCAGTTTATTCCGGGAAACTCCGGCTGATGTGCTAAAAACTCGGTTTTTTCTGGGCTTGTAACTGGTATTGATTACCAGCGGTCGCCGCCACCGCGACGATCATTGCCCCGGTCCCGGTCGCCGCCGCTGCGACGTTCGCCGCCACGGCTGCCCCGGTCACTGCTGCCGCCGCCGTAACCACCTCGGTCACCGCCGCCACCGTAGCCACCACCACCGCTGCGACCACCGCCGCCGCCGCCGCCGTAGCCACCGCCACCGCTGCGACCACCACCACCGCCGCCGCCGTAGCCACCACCACCGCGTCGACCGCCACCCTCTTCTTTCGGGCGGGCTTCGTTCACACGCAGGCTACGACCACCGTGATCTTTGCCATCCAAAGCGGCAATGGCAGAAGTAGCAGCCGCATCAGGCATTTCTACAAAGCAGAAACCCCGAAAACGACCAGTCTCTCGATCAGTAATCATCGCGACAGATTCGACGGCTCCATACGGCGTGAACAATTCACGCACCTGCTCCTCAGTTGCCTCGTAAGACAAATTCCCCACATAAAGCTTCTTAGACAATTCTTGCTTCCTTCCTGAAAGTGAATCCATCATGCCGGGTGAGCCGTGCAAAAATGGAGAACGAGAAATACTGCTGTTACAGTATGCACCCGTTTCAGGAATTTGTCTACTCCCAAAATCACAAAAAGCGTTCTAATTTTCAGCGTTTCAGCCGATCCAGGTACTGTTTGCGAAATTTGCTGACTTTTGGGGCAATCACAACTTGGCAGTAGGGCTGGCCGCCGTTCTGCGTGTAGTAGTTTTGATGATAGCTTTCGGCCTTGTAGAAGGTGTCGGCTGCGGCCACTTGGGTAATGATCGGGTTGCTCCACACCCCGGCAGCCGTGATCTCCCGGATCACCTGCTCGGCTGTCGCCTTTTGCTCGTCGCTGTGATAGAAGATAGCCGAGCGATATTGGGTCCCCACATCCGCGCCCTGGCGGTTGAGCGTCGTGGGGTCGTGGATGGTGAAGAAGACCTCCAGAATCTCTTTGAAGGAGACTTCCTGGGTGTCGAAAGTGACCTGCACCACTTCGGCGTGGCCGGTGGTTCCGTTGCAGACCTCCCGATAGGAGGGGTTGCGCACGTGGCCGCCCATATAGCCCGACTCGACGAGTTCCACGCCGCGTAGTTCCTGGTAGACGGCTTCCAGACACCAGAAGCAGCCGCCAGCCAGTGTCGCGATTTCTCGGTTTGTTGTCTCGTTCATTCTGTTGCCTCATTTCTCGCTTGCTCGAAAACCGCAGAAAAAGTGCAATAATTGTACTGGTCAACGGGATGGTGGAATGGCTATTTCTTAACGCAAAGATGCAAAGAGGCAAAGGCACAGAGAGAAAAGCGATTTCTTTGCGTCTCTGCTCCTTTGCGTCATTGCGTTGAAACTTCCACCATCATCTTGACTACTACAAAAAAGTGCAATACTCCGGCTAGAATACACGCAAGCAACGGTCGTGTAAAGAAGCGATCACCCAATCGGGGGTATCCAAAGGTCGTGCTGTGGTGGGGATCGCCCGGCGCTAAAGACGCCGGGCTACCAGGCAACGCCCCGTGAACGGGGCTGAAACAGTGGCCCAATCCGGCTGCAAAATGGGGCTTGTATCTTTCCAGCCCAATAGGTATGATTACACCCACGACAGTGAACAGTTACCAGTCATCAGTCGGGATAGTACGTCCACCGGTAACTGTTCACTGCTCACTGATTACTTCCTATCCCCCACAGGAGACCCCATGAAAATCACCGGCGTGCGTACCCAACTCTACCGCTACAATCTGACCCGGCCGATTGGCGATGCCAACAGCCCCAAAGGATGGGCCACAGGCAGCCATCTGGCCGTCTTTATCGATACCGACGCTGGCGTCACTGGCGTCACTTTGGGCGGAGGCAGCGCACGCCGCCACATCCACTCCCTGGCCCAGGAACTGCTGGTGGGCAAAGATCCCCGGGGCGTGCGCGGTCTTTGGCAGCGGATGATCGACCGGGCCTTCAAAGGCAACAACCGGGGCGTAGTCAACGAGGCCATCTCGACCCTGGATGTCTGTCTGTGGGACCTGAAAGCCCGGCTCAACGACGAACCCCTGTGGAAGACGCTGGGCGCGTCCAGCCGCCGGGTGCGGGCCTATGCCAGCGGGCTGGACATCCCTCTCTCTGACGACGAACTGCGGGCCTTTTATACGCGGATGGCCGGGAAGGGCATCCACGCCGGCAAGCTGAAAGTGGGTCTAAATATGGCCGACGATCTGCGGCGCATCGGCATTATGCGGGATGCATTGGCGACCAGCGGCAAGCAGCCGGAACTGATGATCGATTCCAACGAATACTGGTCGCCCAAACAGGCCATCCGTCACATCCGTCAGTTTGAGGAGCAATTCGACATCTTCTGGGCCGAAGAACCTGCCCGCCGCTGGGATTACCGGGGGCTGCGCCAGGTCTCCGAGGGGATTCGGGCCGCAGTGGCGACCGGCGAGAATCTGGACCATATAAGCGAATTTATGGCTCTGGTGGACAACCGGGCGGTGGATGTGATTGAGATTGGCCGGGGCGCTGGGGGGATTACCGGTGGTCTGCAAATCGCGGATCTGGCCTACGCCTTTGAGATTCCTGTGTCGGTGATGAACTGTCCCGGAAACTTCGCCGCCCACTTTGCCGCGGCCCTGCCCAACCACATCTGGATGGAAGTGCTGGACGCGGGCCGGGTGGCCGGGTTCACCATCGACACCCGCATCGAAGACGGCTGGATCGTCCTGGGCGATCGACCGGGCAGCGGCATTGTCTTCGACGAGGCCTTTATGCAGGCCAACGCAGTGGCCGATCCATCGACAGCGGACACGGGGCTGGCCAGTGGACGTCGCCAGGGCGCGGCGCTCTATGAAGTGGCCGAGGGTGAGCCGCTCTGGGGAGATGAATAGGGCTGGCCTGAAAAATAGCTTGTATACACGGAACGAAAGGAACACAGATCAGTCGAAAAATCTGTGTTCCTTTCGTTCCGTGTATACAAAACTCCATCGCCTGTGGCGTATGCAGCGAAGGGAGAACCGATTACATTTCGACCATCGTGCCCAGTTCCACCACCTGATTCGGCGGCAGGCTGAAGAAGTCGGTGGCACTGATGGAGTTGCGGCTCATCATTGCAAAAAGTTTCTCCCGCCAGATTGCCATGCCGGGTCGGTTGGTAGCGTAGAGTCGCTCGCGCCCCAGGAAATAGCTGACTTCGCTCATGTCTAGTTCCAGCCCGTTTTGGCGGGCCATGCGCAGTCCTCGAGGCACGTGGGGATTTTCCATAAAGCCGTGGGAGAGGATTACCTGAAAGAATCCATCGCCCAGTTCCTCTACGCTGACCTTTTCGGCTCTGGGAACGCGTGGCTGCTCCTTTGTCTGCACCGAAAGCAGAATCACTCGCTCGTGGAGCACGTGGTTGTGCCGCCAATTGTGCAACAGGGCAGGTGGGGCAACCTCCGGGTTGCTGGACATAAAGACCGCGGTCCCCTGCACACGTACCGGGTCTTCGGCGTAGACCTGCTCGATAAAGTCGGCGAAGAGAATCGTGCCCATTCGCAGCCGTTGGCCCAAAATTTCGCGTCCTCGCTTCCAGGTGGTCATCAGCACAAAGACGATCGCACCGACGACCAGGGGGAACCAACCACCCGCGGAAATCTTATTCAGATTTGCGCCCAAAAAGGCCAAATCGATCACCAGAAAGACAAGTGTCAATCCCAGCGCTATGGGCAAGGGCCAGCCCCAACGATCCCGTTCCACCACAAAGAGCAGGAGGGTTGTGATGACCATTGTGGTTGTCACCGCCACCCCATAGGCTGCGGCCAGATTGCTCGATGAGCCAAAAGCCAGTACAAGGGCCACGCAGGCCGTCATCAACACCCAATTGATGGCGGGGATGTATATCTGTCCCCGTTCGTGGGCGGAGGTGTGGCGGATGGCGACACGGGGCAGATAGCCCAACTGAACCGCCTGCATTGTCAGGGAAAAAGCGCCGGTGATCAGGGCCTGGGACGCGATGACCGCGGCCATTGTGGCGATGACCACCACCGGATAGAGCGCCCAGCCCGGCATCATCCGATAGAAGGGGTTTTCGACTGCTTCGGGGATTGTCAACAGCAGCGCGCCTTGCCCAAAATAGTTGATCAACAGGGCAGGCAATGCCACGGCAAACCAGGCCAGACGAATAGGCGCACGGCCAAAGTGGCCCATATCCGCATAGAGCGCTTCGCCGCCGGTTACCACCAGAAAGACCGACCCCAGCACGAGAAAACCGGCCAGGCCGTTTTGGATGAAAAATTCGATGCCGTAGTACGGGTTGATCGCCATTAGAATCCCTGGCTGGCGCACAATCCACGGAATGCCGAGCAGGGCAAGCACTGTAAACCAGACCAGTGTGACCGGACCAAAAATCTTACCCACCCGTTCAGTCCCCTGGCTTTGAAAGAGAAACAGCCCAACCAGAATGGCGATGGTGATGGGAATAATATAGGGCCGGAAGAAGGGCGTCGCCACTTCCAAACCTTCCACCGCAGATAGGACGGAAATGGCCGGGGTGATCATCCCATCGCCGTAGAGCAGGGCCGTGCCGAAAATCCCCAACAGAATCAGCAAATAGCGGGTGTTGTAGCGCTGGGGGCCGTCGGGAGGAAAGATCAGCGCGGTCAGGGCCAGGATGCCGCCTTCGCCCCGGTTGTCGGCACGCATGACAAAGGCAATGTATTTGATAGAGATGACAATCGTCAGTGCCCAGAAGATGAGGGAGAGAATGCCCAGGATATTGGCCGGTGTGGCAGCCAGTCCATAGGCCGAATGAAAGGATTCCCGGAAAGCGTAGAGTGGGCTGGTTCCGATGTCGCCGTAGACCACGCCCAGCGCGCCCAGAGCCAGCAGAGCCAGATATTTGCCCTTTGGGTTTGCGTGGTGGCCGTTTTCTTCGTGTTCGTGATGATCGTTTTCGTGCTGCTCAGTAGACATACGATCGGCCTTCTCAATTTGTGTCTCAGTTTGTGGTAGACTACAGATAATCGGGTAAACTCAGGGTCAACTACTATACTCCTGATAGGGCAGAAGTCAAAGAAGGTGATTTCGACGATTTTTTTGTTTAGCTGTCGGGGTAGAGATGCAGGTCAATCTCGCGCAGCACATCGTGGAGGTGAGGAGGCCCAGTGTCCATAATCATTTCGTGCTGGTTTGAACCTTCCAGAATGTGTTTGTGATGGGGGAAAGTAGCTACTTCGGGGTGGTGTGGTGCGTTGTCATAGCGAAAGATTAGCCGATTTTCACTGTCCTGATAGTGATATGTGTAATCGGTTTTGACGACAATAAAACCGCGTACAACCAGAATTTCGACAAATTCCAGCAACGAGCCATCCCAGAAGCGCAAACGCCCCTCGATTACGCCTTCACGCCGTGGAACTGTCTCATCCACAAAAAGATGTTCGGCGTCAATTTCCTGCCGAGATTTAATAAGGCTGTATAGCCCATTCAGGTAGTGGTGCAGATCCATACAGACTCACGCTGCTATGGAATAGTTTTCTGTCACGACCATTTGCAGACTGGAAGAAATCAAATTCTTTAGGTTTTGGTAGAGTTTGTAGCGACCAGCCCAACGCACGTACTCGATGGAATCGCCCATTGTGCCTGCCTGATAACGGCGGAAAAATTCGCTGGAAGTAAGGCCGTGGGTTTGCTCGAATAGCGCCATATCCCGTTCCAGCGAAAGTAGCTTGTCCACGGGATCGTACTGCGCGCTGACCTCTCGAAGCTGTAAAACAAATTGCTCGGCGGATGGTAACGCCCCGCCCGTGTATTCAATCCCTGAGTTTGGCATTGTCTATCTCCGTCCTACTCTTTCAAAATATGAACAGACCGTCTATGTCATAGTCTACCCGAAAGTATAACCCAATTCAAGAAAGGTTTTAGACAATGCAAACCACCCCCACTATGATCGGTGCCTATGGCCCCTGGGCCGCCTCTCTGAGCGGCGACGAACCAGCCGCCTTCTCGTTTCGTCGGGACGAGTGGACCGACGTGGACGCCTGGCGTTCCGCAGCCCGCGCCCGCTTTCGGGAACGGGTGGCCTCGCCATCTGTGGGTGGGGCAAGTGAAATAACCGTCCACTCGCGCTACGAATACGACGGGCTGGAAGTCGAAGAACTCTCCTGGCAGTTGGCCTATGGACCCCGCACAGAAGCCATTCTGCTCAAGCCCGCGGGCGCGACCGGGAAACTGCCCGGTATCGTCGCCCTGCACGATCACGGCGGCAACAAATACTTTGGCAAGCGCAAAATCACCCGCACGGACGACGCCCATCAGCCGCTGATGGCCCAGCAGCCACTGATGGCCCAGCACCCGATGATGGCCGACCACCAGAGCCGCTACTACGGCGGCCACGGCTGGGCCAATGAAGTGGCGAAACGGGGCTACGTCGTCCTCGTCCACGACGCCTTTGCCTTTGCCAGCCGCCGGGTGCGTCTGGCCGATATGCCCGATTTTCTCCGCAACGGCCTGACCGATGAAAACCCGGAGCAGCAGGAGAATATCGACGCCTACAACCGCTGGGCGGGAACCCACGAGGATCTGATGGCAAAGTCGCTCTTCTCCGCGGGGACCACCTGGCCCGGCGTCTTCCTGGCCGAGGACATCGCTGCGCTGGACGTGCTCTGCGCCCGGCCCGATGTGGACCCGGAACGGGTGGGCTGTGGGGGACTCTCCGGCGGCGGCCTGCGTACCGTCCATCTGGCCGGAGCCGACGACCGCATCCGGGCCGCAGTCTGCGTGGGGATGATGACCACCTGGCGGGACTATCTGCTCCACAAATGCCATACCCATACGTGGATGTGCTACACGCCGTTGCTGCCCAACGAACTGGACTACCCGGAGATTCTGGGGCTGCGCACGCCCCTGCCCACCCTCGTCCTCAATAATATCGAAGACCCGCTCTTTACAATGCCGGAGATGGAACGGGCCGACCGCATTCTGAGTGAAGTCTATGCCAAAGCCGGTGCGTCAGATCGCTACCGCTGTTCCTTCTATCCCGGTGGTCACAAGTTCGACGCCCCAATGCAGGCCGAGGCATTCGCCTGGCTGGACGGCTGGCTGAAGTAGGCGCAAAGAGCTGCCAGGTCTTTTGAAACCTGGCAGCTCTGCAGCGCTCTACCAATCTTCCAGACCGAGCAACTTCTTGCCCAGTTCGGTCAACTGTGCGGACTTTCCGCTCTGCTCCTCCAACTTGCGCGGATCGCCGGGGAAGGCCCGACTGTTGGCCGGTGGACGACGCTCTCGCCATTGGGCGATGCGTTCCTGGCGGGCTTCCTCGTTCTGGGGCTGGGCCGGATACATAGAAATGTACTGGGCCAGCCGGGGTCGATCCGTGCGGTTGCGCCCGTTGCCGTGGAGCAGCCCCGTGTGCCAGATGACCAGATCGCCTGCTTTGGCCGGAATCGGCTTGACCGTCAGACCGGTGATGTCCGGACTGCGCAGATTGGCCCCCTCCTTCTGCCGGGCTACAATCTCTTCCACCTGGCGGTGGGAGCCGGGCACGCATTGAAAGCCGCCCTGGGCTTCGTCCGTGTCGGTCAGGTTGAGGACGCCCTGCACCCGCAGACCAATCGGCCAGGTGGTCGGGTCGAAATCCCAGTGGATAAAGCCCTGGTAGTCCCAGTCGGGTCCGGCGGGCGGGTTCATATTCACCCGGTCCAGACTGACCCACAGCTTGTCATCGCCAAAGAGTTCGGCGAAAATCTGATGGATGCGTGGGTGCTGGCGGTTGTCCCACAGGGCCTGGTGGTGGTAGAGTTCCACCATCCCGCTGGAACGGTGCCATTCCGGGCGGCTATACCACTCCGCCGGATTGTTGCGGTCCATCCCCAGGAAGTCCCAAAGGGTGTCGATCACCCGGTCCAGATTTTCCTGGGGCACGGCGTTGGGGACGACGATATAGCCCTGTTCGTCCCACAAGGCCCGGTCGGCTGCACTGAGGATTGTCATCTTTTTTCCTTTCACATTGAGTAGATATGAATACAAAATCGTGTACACACAAGAATCTCGTCCTGCTGTCGGAGTGCGAAGATCGGTTGCGCTGCCGTCACTGCCATCTGACAATTAAAAGCGACGAACTGGGCAGTCAATATTGCCCTGA
This sequence comes from Anaerolineae bacterium, assembly GCA_030432295.1. Taxonomy (GTDB): domain Bacteria; phylum Chloroflexota; class Anaerolineae; order Caldilineales; family Caldilineaceae; genus JACQGT01. The sequence goes on from JAUIHI010000005.1 coordinate 22,844, forward strand.
ATGTTACGAAACAACCGGTTCCAAGCGCTATGATTTTGAAAAAGTGGCCGAACCGACAGCAGGCAAAGTCCAGTATCGCTGCGAAGATTGTCACGTTCTGATTGCAGTGGAATAGACCTCTCCGCAAATTGTCAGCGGGGCCGGAAGACATCCCATTCTCCCCTATCAAAAAGGGTGATGATCCACAACAGATCATCACCCTTTTTTCCTCGTCACATTATCCCAGCATCAAATCTGCTTAACTCTGTACTGGTCAACGGGATGGTGGAATGGCTATTTTTTAACGCAAAGATGCAAAGAGGCAAAGGCACAGAGAGAAAAGCGATTTCTTTGCGTCTCTGCTCCTTTGCGTCATTGCGTTGAAACTTCCACCATCTTCTTGACTACTACAAAATCTGCTTAACTCCACAGCCGATCCCAGGACCAATCCTTGTCCCACTCATCCGTGGGCTGGTCGAAGTAGACCGGGTTGCGTGGGTTCAGATACTTGCGCACCAGTTCTTCGTTGATATCGTCGAAGCCCAGACCCGGCTTGTCGGGAACCTGCATGTGGCCGTCCTGGATCAGCGGATCGGGCAGACCGGTGACCAGTTGGTTCCATTCCGGGTGGTCCACCGAGTGGTTTTCCAGCACCAGGAAATTCTCTGTGGCCGCGGCGCAGTGCATATTGGCCAGCGCGCTGATAGGTGAACCGGCCATGTGCATAGCCATAGCAATGCCGTAGTCCTGGGCCATATCGCCAATCTTCTTCGTCTCCAGAATGCCGCCGGAGGAGGCCAGGTCCGGGTGGATGACATTCACGGCCCGGTTCTCAAGCAGAGGCAGGAAGCCCTCTTTCAGGTAGATGTCCTCGCCGGTGCAGGTGGGGGTGTCCACAGCCTGGGTCAGCTCGGCCCACTGCTCTGCAAATTGCCAGGGAATCATATCTTCGTACCAAGCCAGGGTGAATCTGTCCAGGGCCTTGCCCAGACGGATGCAGGATTTCAGCCCGATGTGGCCGAAGTGGTCCACGGCCAGGGGAATTTCGTAGCCGATGATGCTGCGCACGTCTTCCACATATTGGACTAGGTGGTCGATGCCGATGTCGCTGATCTGAATGCCGGTGAACTGGTGCATCACTGTGCGGCTTTCCAGCATTCCGGGAGGGGCGATCAGCGCGCCGGGCACATCCTTCAGCAATTGAATGCCCACATCCATTTTGAGGAATTTGAAGCCCATCTCCATCCGACCCTTCAGCCGTTCGCCCATCTCTTTGCCGTCGGGCACGCTGGGCGTATCCGAGTAGCAGAGCACTTTGTCCCGGAATTTGCCGCCTACAAGCTGATAGGCGGGCACGCCGTAGGCCCGCCCGGTCAGGTCGAAGAGGGCCATATCCACCGCGCAGACGCCGCCAGCCTGCCGTCCGTGGTAGCCGAACTGCTTGATTTTGCGGAAGATTTTGTCGATATTGCAGGGATTCTCGCCGATAAGCTGGCGCTTGAGAGTCAGCGCATAGTTCATGCTGGCGCCGTCCCGCACTTCGCCGTAGCCGGAGATGCCCTGGTTTGTGTCGATACGCAGCAGGGCCAGACGCATGGGCAGCCCGGACAGGTTGGCAACCCGTATATCCGTAATGCGCAGGTCCGAGGGGCTGGAACTGGTGTTGACTTTGTCGAGAAGTTCTTCAGTCATGAGGTTATCTTTCCCAGAAATGGTTGATAGAGGGGAAACCACGTCCACTGTTGGACCGATTAAGTGTACCCCAGATAAGTGATTTTCACAACGAGAAATGAAAGTTGAGAGAAAAATAAAATCCTGCGGGAATTTGACAAACGAATAAAATTCGTGTACAAACTAATGCAGTTAGTTTGTGTTTGCAATATTTCATGACGGAGAAAACCTATGACAACGACCCACGGAAACTTCTGCACAAAGATCACCCGCTTTGGTGTGATGAACAACTATCTGGTGGAAGAAGCGGACGACCTGACTGCCATCGATACAGGGATGGCGGGCAGCGCGGATGCGATTCTGGCCGGGGCACAGGCGTTGGGTAAGCCGATTCGCCGGGTGCTGTTGACCCACGCCCACACGGACCACGCGGGTTCGCTGGATGAACTGATGGCCCGACTGCCCGACGCGGAATTTCTGTGCAGCGGGCAGACTGCTCGCTTTCTGGCCGGGGATATGCGCCTGGACGCGGGACAGGCGGAGAGCAAACTGCGGGGCGGGTTTGTCCGTCGCCAGACGAAGGCAGCGCACACTTTGGCCGACGGCGACCAGGTTGGCTCTTTGCAGGTGATTGCCGCGCCGGGCCACGCACCGGATCAGTTGGCCTTTTGGGACACCCGAGACGGGACTCTCTACGCAGGCGACGCTTTCCAGACCCAGGGCGGGCTGGCGGTGAGCGGGGATGTGCGCTGGCTTTTCCCGTTGCCGGCCTGGGCCACCTGGCACAAGCCGACGGCACTGGAGACGGCGCGCAAGCTGGCCGCGCTTGCACCTTCCCGGCTGGCGGTGGGCCACGGGCCGGTGCTGGAAAGTCCACAAGCGGAACTGGCGGCTGGGATTGAACGAGCCGCCAGCAAATTTGAGAAGTAGAATTTACAGAGGAAAGAAGGAGAAAAGTTATGACTGAACGATATTTTGAACCGACCCAAGAAGCGGGCAGAAAGTTGTTCTCTCGCCACATTCCAGGCGAAGTGGTGATGCTCAATCTGTTGCGATTTCGCGACGAAGCCGACTATTCCGCAAGCCCTGAGTTGGCTCCGGACGAACCAATTTCAGGACGGCAAGCCTACCAGACGTATATCGACCACACAATGCCCTTTCTCGAAGCAACCGGCGGCTCTCTTGCCCTGCTCGGTGCAGGCGGTCACTATCTGATCGGTCCCGAAGAGGAAAGGTGGGACTGTGTGATGCTGGTCCGGCAAAATTCGCTGGCAGATTTTATGGCCTTTGCATCGGACGCAGAATATCTGAAAGGGATGGGCCACCGCACCGCGGCATTGGAGGATTCCCGGTTATTGCCGGTTGTGGAGTTCGTTGGAAACACTATTCTGGGAGGTTCGGATGATTAAACGCAGAGGATTGACCCAGGAAGTGGTGGTGCGGCGGGCGGTGGAGATGGCGAACGCGGCCCGCAACCCGGAGGCTGTGACGCTGACCGAACTGGCCGCGTCGTTGGATATCCAACCGCCGTCGCTCTATAACCACATCGCCGGGCTGGACGGGCTGCGCCGGGAGATGCGGCTCTATGCGCTGACCCGGCTTTCCCGTGCCCTGCGCCAGGCCGCGGCAGGGGAGACGGGGCGCAAAGCGCTGGTCTATCTGGCCCACGCCTATCGCGGTTTTGCCCAGGAAAATCCGGGCATCTATCCGCTGATTCTGCCCGCTGTGCCCACCGAAGACGCAGCCGCGACGGAAGCGTCCGAGGAAGTTCTGACGACGATTGTGCTGATTCTGGGGTCACTGGGGCTGGAAGGCGAAGACGCCTGGCACGCGGTGCGGGGACTGCGCAGTCTGCTCCACGGCTTCGTCAGCCTGGAGATGTCCGGTGGCTTTGAAATGCCCCTGGAGGTGGAGAAGAGTTTCCAGCGGGCGGTGACCGCGTACATCGACGGGATGATTGGGAAGTAGAGACTGAGAGATTGGAGATTGGGCAGTGACGCACTGTAGACGTCACTACCCAATCTCCAATCTCTTTTCTACAATCTCACATCCGGCCGGCTCCAGCTATCCCCCATCGGCTTCACACCCACAGCCGTGCCTTCCCCTTCGCTCACCTGCACCCGCAGATCGGGCCGTTCCCAGATGGCCGCGTTGAGGTCGATGCCCAGGCCGGGACGGTCGGTTGGCAGGGGCAGGTGGCCGTCCACCACTTGGGTTTCCATATCCGTCAGTTCTTTGAAATAGGTGCGGTAGAAGGCGCGTACAGTTTCCATTTCAAAAAGATTGGGGATGTTGGCGGCCACGTGCAGATTGGCCGCGTGGGAGATGGGACCGCCCGCGTTGTGCAGTACCAGCGGCATACCGAAGGTCTCGGCCAGGGAGGCCAGCCGCTTTGTCTCGCCGATGCCACCGGTCCAGGCCACATCTGTCATGGCAATCTGGCTGGCCCCGGAGACGATCCAATCCCGCATCTGCCAGCGGCTGAGGAGGGTCTCGCTGCCCACAATTGGGATGCGGGTCTTTTCGCTCAGTCGGCCAATCTCCTGGTGGTTGGGCGCGCGCAGGACTTCCTCGATAAAGTAGATGTTGTAGGGTTCCAACGCGTAGCAGATCTGCTCCATCGCGGCCCGGCTGAAGCGGAAGTGACATTCGATGCCGATGCGGAAGTGTTCGCCGACAGCCTTGCGGATGCTGCGCACGGGTTCCAGCCCGGCTTCGATTTCCTCGCTGAAAATCGAGTGGCCCAGATTGCGCACGCTGTATTTGTCGAAGGGCCAGATTTTGACCCCCTGAATGCCTTCAGCCTGCATCTCCAACGCCAGCTCCCCCGCGTTGTTGTGGAAGCGATTGAAGTCGTCGTAGGGCGGGTGGCCGATGCAAGTGTTGTAGGTGCTGATCCGATCCCGCACTGCGCCGCCCAGCAGTTTGTAAACGGGTGTGTTCAGGCTCTTGCCCAGGATATCCCAGAGCGCGATCTCCACAGCAGAGAGGGCGCGCAGCTCCGCGCCGGCGAAGCCGTGATAGAGAATTGTGTCGAAGCAGAAGTTCCACAGCCGGTCGATCTCACGCGGGTCGTTGCCCAGCAGAATCGGCGCGATTGTGCCGTGGAGCGCGCCCAGTGAGCCGGGCACTTTGTCGTAGGTTTCGCCCAGGCCGATGATGCCCGTGTCGGTGTGGACACGCACAAGCAGCAGCCGGGGCAGTTTCTCGCAGAAGAGGCTTTCGATTTTTGTGATGCGCATAGTTTTCCCTTACCAGCGCAGTGGCTGGAATTCCCAGCCCGGCTGCACTTTCTGCATTTCGATGGCGTCGTTGCGGTCGGTCAGGCCACAGTCGATGTACTGTTGATGGAGTTTGGCCAGCGCGTCCCGGTCCAGTTCCACGCCCAGCCCCGGCTCGTTGGAGACAGCCAGACTGCCGTCTTCAAACTGCAATTTGCCGCCGACGATCACTTCGTCGCTCTGCCAGGGGTAGTGGGTGTCGCAGGCGTAGGTCAGGTTGGGGATGGCCCCCGCCAGGTGGGTCATCGCCGCCAGAGAAATCCCCACGTGGCTGTTGGAGTGCATGGACAGCCCCCGGCCAAAGACCTGACAGATGCGGGATAGTTCCAGCGTGCTGCGCAGGCCACCCCAGAAGTGGTGATCGCTGAGGATAATATCCTCTGAGTGGTGCTGGACACTGCCGGGGATGTGGTCGAAGGAGGTAGTACACATATTCGTCGCCATCGGGATGCCCGTGCGACGGCCCACTTCGCCCATCTCCGCCTGCCCCCGGCAGGGGTCTTCGTAGTATTCGAGAATGCCCTTCAGCCGCTCGCCGATGCGCACGGATGTCTCTACCGACCAGATGGCGTTGGGGTCCAGGCGCAGGGGCGTGCCGGGGCCAAAATGTTCGTACATAGCCAGAATTGCGTCGGCCTCCTCATCCGGCGGGAACGCGCCCCCCTTGAGTTTGATGGATTTGAAGCCGAATGCATCGCACATGGCTTGCGCCTCAGCCACCACACCTGCCGGGTCCAGCGCGGCTTTCTGTCGGGCCGCGGCCCAGCCGGTGGCGTTGGGGTCTGTGCCAAATCCCAGCGCGCCGCCGGCCCCTTCGTATTTGTAGAAGAGATAGGCTGAGAAATCGACCCGATCCCGCACCCGTCCGCCCAGCAGATCGACGACGGGCCGCCCGGTGGCCTTGCCCATCAGATCGTAGCAGGCCACTTCCACCGCGCTGTGGACCTGACTCACCCGCCCGAAGGCCAGATGGGCTTCGCCCCGGGCCGCGATCTCCTCTTTGCCAAAGCGCTTGTCGATGCCCTGGCGGATGGCGTTGAGTTGGAAGGGGTCTTTGCCGACGACGATTTCACGGGAGGCTTCCAACGAGGCCAGAGTTCCGCTGCTGCCGGGCACTTCGCCCAGGCCGTAGGTTCCGTCGTCGGCCACAAGCTCCACAATGATGCGCAGGGCATAGGGCGCGTGCAGACCCGCGGCGTTGAGCAGCGGGGGATCGCCGACAGCGATGGGGGTGATGTGCATATCGGTAATACGCATAGCAGACCTTTTCTTTTGATGGGCAATTGCCGTGTAGGGATTGGGCGCAAGAACGCGCTTCGAAATCATAGCATAGATGGAAAGACAGGCCAATGCAATTTCGAAGGAGATTTTCGCCGCAGACTCTTCTGGGGCTTTTTGCTGTGAACTCTTGGATAATTCCGTCGCTTTCGTGTTACAATCCTTTGTATAGAAAGCTCGATAGCCCTCCCAGCCAGGATGCCGCACCCAATGTCCATTGCAATTCCCATTCAGGAACCCGTCTTTGCCTTTACCTCTGGCGAGACCTTTGACCAATTCTGCACTGCCCAACCGTCTGAACTGGCCGGATTGCTGCGACGGATTTTTGCTGGGGTGCGCTTGGACCCGGATACCCAACTCTATCTGACCAACTTTCCCACCTGGCTCACCGCTGTTGCGATCGTCGAGGATATGGCCCCGGATACGGCGGTGATTGTGCCCATTCTGGTGCGGATGGCCGAGGCGTGCCCCCGGCTGGAGTTGCGCATCATCTCCACTGCGATGGACCTGACCGCGCTCAATGAGTTGGTGGAAGAGGATATGGACCTGGAAGAGGACCTGGACGATCTGGACTTGCCGCTGGTCCTCTTTTTTGATGAGGAGTGGAACCAGCAGGCCCGCTGGGGGCCACGCCCCGCCGCTGCGGAGAAACGGCTGGCCGATTGGCTGGCTGCCCACCCGGAGTACGAGGAGCTTCTGGACAGCGACGCTGAAGATGACTCGCCGGAATTGACCCGGTTGTTGGAGCAATTGATTCACCAGATGCGTTTCTGGTACAACGACGATCTGACAGCCGCCTGTGTAGGCGAGATTCGGGAGATTTTGGAAACAATGGAGCCGAATGAATAATGTATAAGAGCCGGTTGGGGCTGGTTGCCCTGTTTTTTGTGATTGTTTCTCTGAGCGGATGCGCACCCGCGCATATATTCACCGGCGTCGTTTTCGACGATTTGCAGCCGGTGGGCGAGCTGCGGGGCACGACCCACAATGGCACATCCTTTGATCTTGCGGACCTGAAGGGTAAACTGGTACTCGTCTTTTTTGGATACACCTTCTGTCCCGATGTCTGCCCGATGACGCTGGCCGATGTGTCCGGCGCTATGCGGATCATTGCCGACGAGGATGCCAAAGCGGCTGAATCTCTAGCCGCACTCTTTGTCACTATCGATCCAGAGCGGGATACGGTGGAGCGGCTGGCTCAATATGTGCCCGCCTTTCACCCGGACATTCTCGGTATTGTGGTGGAACCCTCTGCTTTGGAAGAGGTGAAATCTTCTTTTGGCGTCTATGCCGCCAAGAGCGAGGCCAACGTCTCCAGCGAGGCCGGTTATCTGATGGATCACACCGCAGGCATTTATGTGGTTGATCGCGAGGGCAACCTGCTGGCGCTTTTCTCCCACGATACACCTGCCGATGTGTTGGCTGCGGATTTGAAAGTATTGCTCAAACGCTGATGCAAAACGACAAGCGAACTCGAAAGTCCATCATTTTCTATCTCTTTCTGCTGGTGATGCTGATTGCCATCGCTTTGCCTGCCTACGCGGCTGTCGAGATGGTGGAGTTTCGGGTCTTTTCCTTGTCGGATCGGGTGCGTCTGGAATGGGAGACTGCCCAGGAATACAATTTGATCGGTTTTCAGCTCTACTGCAAAGAAGAGGCCGAAACCGACGCCGAGTATCATCCGATTGGGTTTCCGATTCCCGGCAGAGGTGATCTGGAAAAAGGGGCTGTCTACTTCACCGAACTGCGCGACTTGCAGCCAGGTGTCAGCTATTGTTTTCGGCTGCAAGAGATCACCAACGACGAGGAGCCGGGGGAGGTCTTTGAAATCTGTGGCTATGGGATTCGTGTCACTCCCACCCCTACGACGACACCGACGCCCACAGATACCGAGACGCCGACGCCGACGGTTACGCTGACCGCGACGCCGACGCCGACGGAAACCCCCACGCCTCTGCCACCCACCGAGACGCCCACCCCCACGCCAGAGGGAACCCAGACCGGCGGGCTGACGATTCAACTTTCCACAGCCACCGCCGAGCCAACCTTCGAATTTGTGGAGGCCACCCCCACCCCTACGCTGGAACTGATTCCGCCGACGGCCACTCCCCTGCCCACAGTGACGCCCGTCAGCGGCTTTGGGCTGATTGGCTTCAACGGGCGGCCCCCTTTTGGCCTGACTTCGCTGAGCGACCTGCTGGTGTTGCTGCTCTGCGTGGGTGCGGTTGGCCTTGGCGTGCTGGGAATCCTCACCCTGCTGGGGAGCATCTTCTATCTGCGGTCCCGGACTGAATAGACCCAATAAAGAAAGAGCCTCCCGACGTTTTGTCGGGAGGCTCTCTTTGCCTCGAAGGGCGTCAACCAAACCAGAGGAGCATCTGGGAATCCGGCACTTGCCATTCGTTCAGGAGGTCACAGGTCCTTTGCAAATGTGCCGGTGATGAGTGCTTAGCGGATGACTGTGGGCATGAAGATGGAGTAGCTCATGCGGACAACTGCGGGCAGGTCTACATTGGCTGTTGCGTTGACATCGTGTACCTGAACCAGGACATAGTCGCCGTTGTCGGGGAAGACCTGATACTCGCCAAATTCCAGATTCTCGAACTTGAACATTCCGTCCGCATCGGTGTAAACGACTGCGACCATTGCGCCGTTGACATCCCCATCCACCCGCTGCAGATAGACTTCATGGTCGGCCAGGGGCAATTCGTTCGGCTCCATAATTCCATTGTGGTTGGTGTCGTTCCACACTGTGCCGCTGATGAAACCGTTGGCCAGGTCGGCGTTGGCAGATGCGGCCTGGGGGGCCATGCCGATGATGAGTGCAAACAAAATGGCGAAAAGGATGACTGCGGTGAATTTGCTGTTGCGATTGATGTGGCTGTTCATGTGATAGCTCCTCTTACAAGTTCTGGTTGGTGTGACCTGCGTTTCCTTCTGTGACAACAGTCTACATCAAAGCTGGCGGGGATTTGCTGATCGGTTGGTTACAGCACACCTATAAAAGGGTGTTCGATTTTGGCAGTACTCAAGTACCAGTGCGCCGGACAGAAGAGAATGCCCCTGTGCCGGGGGCGATCCATTGTGCTTTGACAATTTTCTGCAAGTAGGGTACAAATGGTTCATTCCCTAGCAATCTCCAATTTCAATAAGGAACGAGCCGTACGTAACGAACTGTTTTGGAGAGGGTTTCCCGGTGGCACAGGCGCAACCCTTCAATAAAACCGAGCAGAGGGCATTTCTATAGTGGACTAGTGGACTCCAGTGTGTGCGAAAAGTAGATTTGCATAGTTTACTGTTTCACGTTATGATTTGCCCTGTGCAATCCCCCGCTTCCGTTTGATGCACTTGCACCGGATGAGTAGTCCTGTTGAATCGCAGGCAGAGGCAATTCCCCTTCTTTTTTTGGTACAATTAGCAGCGGTCAATTTGCAATTTGCCGTCTTTGCTATTTGCGCATAGAATTCACCTAGTCGAATTTGTTTTTCTGTCCTCAGTATCTTTTATATTTTTCGCCTCAGGAGGTAACCAAATGCAGAACCGACGTTTGATGTTTTGGACAACAATGTTGCTTGTAGCAATGGTTGTCCTGGCAGGTTGTGCCCCCCGCGCCGGCGCGGGCGACGCAGCCGCCATGACCAGCGATCCCATGGAATTGGTGGTCGATTTGCCCGCTATTGTTCTGGATGTTCAGAGTGATGGCTCTGTTTCTGTTGGCAACGTTCCCATCGCCCAGTTGGGTGCTATGGCTGGTGCCGATCTTTCCACAGTTGCAATTGATTCTGCCATGGTAGACTTCATGTCCGCCGGCAACATTCAGCACGTCCAGGTCAACAACAGCTCCCACGGCCTGCTCCTGCTGGTCAATGGCGAAGCCATCCCCTCCATCACCTACGATGGCGAGTCCCTGCAGGCGACTGCCGATGCCCTGAACGCTTTTGGCATGGCAATCCCCATGCTGGACACCGCCCTGAGCCTGGTCGATCAGATCGGCCTGGGTGTGATTATGCGCTTCCCGGTTGCTGCTGGTGCCTCCGAGATTCCCCTGTACGTTGAGGGCGATGGTGGTTCTGCCGCCGAGGCCAAGATGGCCCAGGACGATTTCCTGGCTGCGGTGGGCGCTCCCCCCCGTGTGAACCTGCCCATCTTCTACGAAGCTGACGGCAGCTTCTCCATCGGCGACCTGACCGACGAAGAGTGGTCGTCCCTGACCGGCGCTTCCCTGTCTGCCCTGCGCCTGAACACCTCCGTTCTGGACGGTCTGGCCGCTTCCGGCATCAACAAACTGGGCATCGGCACAGACGCTGCTGGCATCCACATTATGATCAACGACAGCGCCCTGCCCACCCTGGACTGGTCCGGTGGCAAGGCTACCCACCTGCTCAACCTGGCCGACCAGCTGGGTCTGTGGGACATGCTGGCCCCCGGCATGAACGTCGGCGAAGTCTTGGCAACGGTTGAGGGCCTTCTGCCCGTCATCCAGGTTGCTGATTTCGACCTGACCGTTCACCTGCCCAACAGCGGTATGGCCACCAAGTAGTACATTCGCTTTTGCGAAAACTTGAACAAAAAAGAGACACCCGGAGCTACCGGGTGTCTCTTTTTTTCTATGGAAATGAAACCCATCTGTCGGCGTTGCCCTCCCTTTTACTTCCCAGCCAGCAGCGTTTCCACCGCGGCCAGAAACGGCGCATCGAAGATGCCCCGCTCACTGGCTACCACCAGCGCTGCCACAGCATTGCCAAAGCGCAGTGCCTCGGCCAATGCCCAGCCCTGCTGCACCCCGTACAGAAACCCGGCATTGAATGAATCCCCCGCGCCCACAGAAATATTGACTGCTACCGGGAAAGCGGGCACGTGGATGCGTTCCGTGGCCGACCAGACCGACGCACCCGCCTCGCCCTGTTTGATCACCACCCGGCGCGCACCCGCGGCCAGTAGCTGTTGCGTGGCCTCAGGCCAATCCGCCGCGCCGGTCAGGGACGCGATTTCGTGGCTGTTGCCCAGCAGATAATCGACGGTTGGCAGCAGAGGGGTCAGTTCCGCCACTGTCACCGGTTCGCCGATGGCTGGCCCCACATCCAGCGCGGTGATGCCACCCCGGCTGTGGACCGTTTCCAGAATCCGGGCAAAGCCACCCGCCCGCATCCGGGTGAGCAGGGGAAAACTGGTGGCCAGAAAGACGTCTGTGGCGGCCAGCAGTTCTGTGGGAATATCCTCATATCGGGCCTGGGCTGTGGACCCCAAATGATGAAAGACCACCTGATTTCCCGCATCCGCCATCAGAATCGTAGAGGTCGAGGTGGCGTGGGTCGGGCTGCGGGCCAGCCCGTCCAGATTGACCCCCCGCGCCGTCAGCCAGCCCACCAGCGCATCCCCCAGCAGGTCCCGGCCCACTGCGCCGCCCAGGGCCACCGGCGCGCCCAGCCCGGCCAGCACATAGGCGCTGTTGCCTCCGTTGCCCCCCATCAAAATCGTGAGTGGCGCTTCCGTAAAGACCAGATTGCTGCTGCGAAAGCCGTCGCCGCCCAGTTGGGGCAGGGGCGCGTCGCTCTGCACCAGCACATCGGCGGTTATACTTCCAATGACGAGAAACATACGCGATTCCTTTGGCTGTTTTATAAGATGAAGCACCCGGTCAAAGTCCCCGGCACTTTCTGCCCCTGCGCGTCGGTATGTGGAAATCCAGGCGGCGAAGTTCGTGAAATGCCGGGGACTTAGCGCACAGCCACAGCCAATTCCGACAGTCGATCCAGCAGGGGCGGATCGATTTCCGTGTGGAGGACGTGGCTGATGACTTGCGACCAGCCGTGGATGAAGTACTCCCAGCCGTCGGCGACGGTCAGGCTGCGGGCCGTCTGCTGGGCCTGGGCCTGGCGCAAAAAATCCAATTCGCCCCGATAGTTCAATTCCCAGGCCACGGCCCGTTCGGGGAAAACCCCAGCATTGGTCAGCGGGGAGCCGGGAGTGTCTTTGCCCATCCCCGTCGCGTTGACCACCAGACTGGCAGGTGGCATCTGTGCCAACAACGCATCGTTGCGGGCCGGGTCCGCGTTCTGGATGAACTCGAAGGCAATATCCGTCGGAAAACCGGCTACCATCTGAGCCAGCCGTTCCAATCGTCCCGCCGAGCGGTTGACGACGACAATGCGCCGGGGACGGTCGCCGGGCCGGGGTTTTTGGATCAGATGCAGGGATAACGCCACCGCGGATCCCCCTGCGCCCAGCAACAGCACCTCCCCACCCGTGCGCGCGAAATAGTCTGGCCCCAGAATCGCGTCCAGACTCAGCCCGCCTGCCACCGGGTCTGTGGCCCGGCCCACCAGTCTGCCGTCCTCTTTGGCAATGCTGGAAACCTCATCGGTGATGCGGGCATAGGGGCCGAGTTCGTCGAAATGGTCCCGGCAGGCGGCGAGCAGGTCGATTTTGTGGGTGGTAACCAGTGCGCCCAGTGCCAGGGGTTCCTTGCGAATGTGCTCCACCACCGCCCGGTAATTGGCCGGGTCGTCGTGGATCGCCAGATCGATCCCCTGCCAGACAACTTCGGGCCGTCCCAGCGCTTCCATCCAGGCCGGAAACATCCGCCGGGACGACGACTGACCAGTGGTGACACCGATAAAGTAGAAGGTGGGTGCAGCGGGTGGAGCCAGCAACAGGTCAGCCATTGCGCCCGCCCCCCAGGGCTTTGACCAGTCCCCGCCGGTATTCGTCGTAGGATTCATCAAAGCGTCTGGCCGATTCTTCCCCGCCGATGAAATAGCTGCTGGTCAGCACTCTGGGCGGCTTGCCTGCGGCTGTCAGCTTCTCGGCCAACGCGCATTTGAGCAGATTGACAATCGTCGCCGCGGCCACAGTGGAGCCAGGCCCCACCGGATCGGCCAGGCCGGGGATAGTGACCAGCGCGTCCCCCGCGGGCACGCAGTTGTCCAGCACCACATCGGCGATGTCGATCAGCTTCTTGCCCGACGAATGTTTGGCCGCCGACGCGTTGCAATGATCCACCGAGACCAGCACAATCAGCGGCAGCCCCAACTTCTTCACTTCCAGCGCCATATCCACCACCACTTCGTTGACGCCGCTGTTGGAAAAAATGATGAAACTGTCCGGCGGGGTCAGGACAAAATTGCGCAGAATCACCCCGGCCAGCCCTTCGATGTGCTCGATAAACATCGCCTGGCGCTGACCGTTGGCCCCCACCACCTGATTGTGGTTGGTCAGGGAAAGCTCTACAATCGAATGGAAGCCGGGAAAACTGCCGTGACGGGGGAAAATCTCCTCGACCAGAATGCGGGAATGGCCTGTGCCAAAGAGATGGACCAGCCCGCCACCGGCGATGGATGTCGCGCAGATCTGCGCGGCCTGCTCGATGGCGTCCAGTTGGGTGGTGCGAATCCGCTGGAGAATCTGCTCCACAGAGGTCAGATAGTCGTTTGTCGCGGGCATAGGGGGAATCCTCTCGATGGCAGGTGAAGTTTGTCGATCAAAGAGGAGTGTAACGGACAGATGAATAGCTGTCAAGAAGATTACGGAGCGGAAGGAATTGACACTCTTCCCGCTCTGTGCTATGTTCCATTTACGTGAAAAATCATTCCCATTCACCTTTCAACCCACAACGAGTGTAACCCAATTCTGTCCAGGCGAATCGGTGAATTGTGCGTACCGATCAGTACAAATCTACCCCATCCCATCCCCCCAGATAATATCTCTTTTGTGTTCCAACTTTAACCAGTATTTTGAGAAGGAGAGGAAGATGAAAGTTCTATCAAAGCTGTTCGCTCTGCTGCTGGTCCTGGCTCTGGCTGTGACCGGCTGTGCCGCGCCCCCCGCACCTGTGGCCGACGGCGGCAGCAGTGCCGCGGAAGCCCCCGCCGAAACCAGTGGTTTCACTGTGGGCGTCAGCAATACCCTCGTCGGCAACGGCTGGCGGGAGCAGATGATCTGCGCCATCAAAGCTGAGGCCACGGCCAGCGGTGTGGTGGACAAAGTGATTGTCGTCAACCGCAACGGCGGCCCCACCGAACAGATCGCTGATTTGGAAGGGCTGATCTCCCAGGGCGTGGACGCGATTATCCTCAACCCGACCGACCGGGACGGCCTGAACGCTGTCCTCGAAGCGGCCATCGCCCAGGGCATTGTCGTCGTGGCTGTTGACCAGGCCGTGACCGCTGAAGGCGCGTACGTCGTCACTAACGATCAGGTGGCCTATGCCCAGAACGGCGCGGAATGGCTCTTTGAGCAGTTAGGTGGCGCGGGCAAAGTGGCCGAGATGCGGGGCATCGACGGCGTGCCCGCCGACACCGACCGCCACAACGGCTTTATGGCGGCCCTGGCCAACTACCCCGACATCGAAGTGGTGGCCGAAACCTTCACCGGCTGGGACCCATCGGTGGGCGCGCAGCAGACCCTCGACCTGATTACCACCCAGGAAATCGACGGCATCTGGACCTCCGGCATCGACTATCCGGCAGTCGAGCAGTTCACCACTGCCAACCTGCCCTACGTGCCGATTGTGGGCGCTGACAACAACGGCTTTGTCAAGCAACTGCTCGAACTGGCCGGTGACGGTCTGGTCGGCGCGGCTGTGACCAATCCCCCGGCCATCGGCGCGGTGGGTATGTCCATCGCCATCGACGCCCTGACCGGCAATAGCCCGTCGCTGGTGACGACGCTCAATCCCGAAGTCATCGCTACCGGGGATACAGCGGGTCTCGAAGCGCTCTATGCGCCCGATCAGCAGCCCGGCTGGAGCACATACGTGAACATCGCTCCCTACACCCACTACAACGGCAGCGCGGATGTGTCGGCGTGTAAAGGGCCGGGTGAATAAATAGAATGACGCTGGATTAATCCGTTGGTGATTCCAGCCAGATGATGGGATGATGAGATAATGAAACGCTCTCGTCATCCCATCATCTCATCATCATTTTCCCCATCGCCACGAAAGTCACTTAGTTCATGCCCGACGCTCCCGCCCTTCTCTCCACCACCTCCATCGCCAAATCCTACGGACCCGTCGTGGCCCTGCGCTCGGTGGATTTTACTGTGCGGCCCGGCGAAACCCACGCACTGCTGGGGGCCAACGGCGCAGGCAAAAGCACCCTCGTCAAGATTCTTGCCGGTGTCCAGTCTGCCGACAGTGGGCAGGTTTTTGTCAACGGCCAGCCCGTCGACTTCCCTGCGCCCCTCGATGCGATGACCGCCGGGATTGCTACCGTTTTCCAGGACCCCGCGCTCATTCCCCACTTGACTGTCAGCGAAAACCTGCGCCTGAGCAGCATCGCCCCCGCCAAATTTGTTGAGTGGCTGGGCTGGTTCGATCTGGCCGATCTGGACCTGAATGCACTGGTGCAGGAACTACCCCTGGACACTCTGCGGATGGTCGATCTGGCCCGGGCTGTGGCACGGGACCCGCAGGTGCTGCTGTTGGATGAGATTACCGCCGCGCTCACTGCGGACCAGGCCGAGCGGGTCTTTGCCCTGCTGGCCTACTGGAAAGGGCTGGGTCGATCCGCTGTGCTGATCACCCACCGGCTGGCCGAAGTGATGCGGGTCTGTGACCGGGCGACGATTCTGCGCGACGGGCGCAATGTGGCGCTGATTGAGACGGCCAGTGTCAACGAACGCCAGTTAGTCGAGGCGATGCTGGGCGCGCCGGTCAAGCCAGTGGCCCAGGAAAGCCGGGAAACGGGGAACGCAGGCCAGGGGCAGAACGCGCTGGAAGCCAGAGGGCTGACCTCCCGTCATCTGGTGCAGGACGTATCTTTCGCGGTGAAGAGCGGCGAGATTCTGGGCGTTGTGGCGCTGGAAGGCCAGGGCCAGGAACGTCTTTTCGAGCTTCTCTCCGGCGAGCGCCAACCCAGCGCTGGCGAAATTCTGGTGGGGGGCAAGTCCCGCCATTTCCGCTCTCCCTACGACGCGGTGCGGGATGGGGTGGTGCTGGTCCCCGGCGACCGGCTGTTGGCTCTGCTGCCCAGCCTGCCTGTGCGCGAGAATCTGGCCGTGCCCATTTTTAACCACATCCGGCGCTGGCTGGGCATCCCCCAGGACGAGCCCCAGCGGGTCGCCAAAGCGATTGACCGCCTGTCGATTGACACCCGGGCTGCGTCTCAGGTGCGCCGTCTCTCCGGCGGCAACCAGCAAAAAGTGGTAATTGGCCGCTGGCTGGTGGCCGGTTTCCGCACGCTGCTCTGCTTTGACCCCACACGGGGCATCGACATCCAAACCAAACGGGAAATCTACGCTCTCTTGCGGGAGCTGGCAGCCAATGGCGCGGCCATTCTGCTCTATACCAGCGAGCTGGCCGAGATCCCACTGGTCTGCGACCGGGTGATCGTCATCCACGCCGGTCGGGTTGTGGACGAGCAGGCCGCGGCCACTGCCACCGAATCTTCTCTGCTGACCGCCGCCCACGGACTTGAGGTTGCCGTATGAGTACACTTTTGAATGGACGTACGACCCAATGGCAACGATTGCTGGCGCGCAATAGTTGGGTATTGGGCGTCTGGCTGCTGTTGGGCGCACTGATCGTCTGGTATTCGACGCTGATTCCCGTCTTTGGACAGTTTCAGATCGTCTCCATCAGCAAAAACAGTCTGCCGCTGATCTATCTGGCGATTGGGCAGGCGATTATTGTCATTGCCGGGGGCATTGACCTTTCGCTGGGTTCACTGCTCCTCCTCGGCAATGTGCTCGCGGCCCGCTTTATGGACGAGCAGTCCCTGGGCGTTGTCTTTCTGGTGGCGGTGGGGGTGATCGTCGGTCTGGCCCTGCTCAACGGGCTGACCGGCTACGTCATCAGCATCTCCGGCGTACCGGATATTGTGGTGACGCTGGCGACCAGCTACATCTGGTCCGGGCTGGCCCTCTGGATTTTGCCCTCGCCCGGCGGCGGCACTGCCCCGGAGATGCGCTGGCTCTTCACTGGCTCGCCTTCGGGCATCGGCGGCGGCTATGGCCTGCCGATTCTGATGATTGTCGTTCCCAGCCTGTTGGTCTATTTTGTCTCCCGGCACACCCGCACCGGACTCTCCCTGTACGCCATCGGCAGCCATCCGGTGGCGGCCCGGCTGGCCGGCCTGAATGTGCGCCAGGCCAAAATCGTCTCCTATGCGATTGGGGGGGCAATGGCCGGGCTGGCTGGGCTGGCAACCGTCGCCATCACCGGCACGGGGGATCCCCGCTTCAGTGTGGGGGCCACAGCTACCCTCAACAGTGTGGCGGCGATTGTCCTGGGCGGCGTGGCGCTGACCGGCGGCGAAGGGTCGGTGCTGGGGGTCGTCGCCACCGCGGTCACGCTGATAATGCTCAACCCAATTCTGACCGCAATGGGCATCGATTCCAACAGCGCCCAGGTGATCCAAGGGGTGCTGATTGCCGGGGTGATGATGTTTGGCGGTCTTGCCATTCTGCTGCGGGAGCGCCGGTCATGAGCCAGTCACCTGCGCCCACAACAGCCAAAAATGCCAAATCCATCGGTCTCACATTCCGTCTCCTGGCCTTTCTTGCCGCACACCCCACGCTGATTTTGTTGGGTGTACTCGCCATTCTGGTGCTGGTGGCGGGCAATATCCGGCCCAGCTATCTAACAGTGGCCGGTCTGCGCACAACGCTGCTGCAAGCCGCGCCCCTGGGCATTCTGGCCGCCAGCCAGACGATTCTAATGCTCACCGGCGGCATCGACCTGTCGGTGACAATGATTGCGACCGGCGCGGCCTATGTGACGGCCAATCAATCGCCCAACGGCGCGGCGGTCGCCATCCTCTTTGGCATTCTGGTGGGGCTGGTGGCGGGCAGTGCCAACGGCGTGGGCGTGGCCGTCTTCCGGGTCAACCCGCTGATTATGACGCTGGCGATGTCGGGCATTCTGCTCGGCCTCTTCACCGCCTGGACTCAGACGATCCTGCAAGGCTCGACGCAGGTGGGGGGGCTGATCAAAACCGTCAGCGCCGGCGCGTTCTGGGACAACCGCATCCCCTACAGTGTCGTTGTGTGGGCGGTGCTCTCGCTGCTGCTGATCTGGCTGTTGCGGCGCATGGGCTGGGGTCGTCTGCTCTACGCCACCGGTGACAACGAAGTGGCCGTGCGCCTGGCTGGAGTGCGGGTCTGGCAGGTGCGCATCTCTGCCTATGCCCTGGCCGGGGTGCTTGGCGCACTGGCCGGGATTCTGCTGGCCGGGCGCACAGGCGCAGTGGACCTGCAACTGGCCAGCACTTTTCTCCTGCCGTCGGTGGCCGCAGCCGTCATCGGGGGCACGTCGATTTTCGGCGGCGTCGGCGGCTATGCGGGCACAATTCTGGGCGCGCTGATTCTGAGTGTGCTCAATTCGATTTTGACTTTTTTGAATGTGGGACAGGCGATCCAGCAGGTGGTCTACGGGCTGATTGTGCTTGCGTTGGCCTGGGGCTATGCGGGGTTGACGAGACGGGGGTGATTGAACGTCAGAGCGGTCTCACACTTGCGTCCAAAGTGAGTTCTGGGCCATTGAGTCGGAGATAAAAATAGTTGAGAATATCTCGGCCCAACAGGGCATGAGGCTCGTAGGTTGCTACGGCTTCATACACTCGGAAACGGGCAGAGGTGATTTCAATATGAACGGCATATGTTGTGACTTCTTGCGATCTGCCTTCGTAGCCCTGCACCAGTAGCTTTCCTGTTATTGGCAGATTGAGTTGGGCAATGGCTTGCTCTGGTAGCGCAGAAATATCAGCACCCGTATCGATTTTGGCTGTGATTGGAATGCGTTGCTCGGGCTGCTCTGGGTGGCGCAGGAAAAGATCGATAAATGGCGCGGGCGGTTCTTCGGCCTGGTTATACTGCCACATCGCGTATCACCTTGCGGGATGGAAGTTTGTAGATTCGTGGGCTGGATTCGACCGTTTGCACGTAGACAGGAGCGCGATCGACCTGTTGGCGTGCCTCTTGCCAAACGTCCATGCGATTATCGCCCACGGCAATGACTCGACCTTGATGAATGGCCACCACTCGTCCCGGATATTGTAGCAGCAATTCGGGCAGCATTTTTTGAAAAGCCGCGTGTTCCCGTTCAATGGCCTCGGCTTCGCTTTGACGGCGCTGACGATTTGCTTCTTCTGCACGCCACTGCTGAAAGGCAGCAAATTCGTCCATTGACACGACTGCTGCGATTGCCTGACCGTTTCTTTCCAGAAACGTTACTTCGCCACTTTGGGGGGGCTGTTCCAGAACTGTGTTGTAGGGAACACGCGATTCCTTGAGAATTCTTTCTGACATTTTGTTCGCCTGCCCGGAAATTGCTTGAATCGGCTGAAGTGGTGCGTGTAGAAGGATTATAGCACGAATACTTATTGAAGGTAATCACAATTTTATTGCGACAGGTGCTCTTTCTGGACAACGTACTGCTAAGTTGACATATGCTTGTACTCGGTTATGCTTGCTGCTATGAAAACAGTCATTTCACTTCCCGATGATCTTTTTACCCAAGCCGATGCGTTCGCCGAACGTGCCGGAATGAGCCGCAGCGAACTCTACGCCACTGCGCTGCGGGAATACATCCTCTCCCGACAACAGGACGATCTGACCGAACGGATCAACGCTGCCTGCGCAGAACTCGACACGTCGTTGCCCGAAGACATCGCAAAAATGACTCGCCAGAAATTATTAGAGGTCGAATGGTGACCCCATTTCGCGGTGAAATCTGGTGGGCTGACCTGGGAGAGCCACGCGGTTCAGAGCCGGGGTATCGTCGCCCTGTGTTAATTGTGCAGGACAATCATTTCAACCGGAGCAATCTGGCTACGGTCATCATTTTGTCGCTCACATCCAACCGCAAGTATGAAAATGTACCCGGCAATGTCTTTCTGCCCAAAGAGCAGTCGGGATTGTCCAAAGATTCGGTCGTCAACGCAACCCAATTCACCGCCATCGACAAAGCCTGGCTTGACGAAATTGTGAGCGAACTGCCTCGGCATTTGATGGACGAAGTCGACCGCAGTCTGAGTCTGGTGCTTGGGCTATCGTAGACCGAAACAGTCGCTTGGGAGATAAAACTATGCACGAAATTGGAGTTGCCGTCACCGGAACCGGCTTTATGGGACCCACCCACATCGAAGCTCTGCGCCGATTGGGTATTCCCGTCGTCGGGGTAATGGGGTCATCACCAGCCAAATCCGCCGCCTTTGCCGAGCGGATGAATATCCCCAGCGCCTACGCCGATTTTGACGAACTGCTGGCCGACCCGGCTGTGCAGGCGGTCCATCTGACCACCCCCAACCGCTGGCATTTTGAGACGGCCAAAGCCGCGCTGCTGGCGGGCAAGCACGTCCTCTGTGAAAAGCCCCTGGCCATGAATTCCCAGGAATCGGCAGAGTTGACCGAACTGGCCGCGTCGGTCAATTTGGCTGCGGGGGTCAACTACAACTACCGCTTCTACCCCATCTGCCTGGACGCGCGGGAGCGGGTGCGCCGGGGTGATCTGGGCGACATCTATTCGATTGTGGGCGGCTACGTGCAAGACTGGCTGCTCTATCCGACGGACTACAACTGGCGGGTGTTGGCCAGCGAAGGGGGCAAACTGCGGGCCGTGGCCGACATCGGAACCCACTGGCTCGATCTGGTGCAGAGCATCACCGGGCTGGAAGTGGAGAGTCTCTGCGCCGACCTGTACACCGTCCACACCAGCCGCCAGCGACCCACGGGCGAAGTGGAGACTTTCTCTGGCAAAGTCCAGGCGGTTGACGCCACAGAAACAATCCCCATCGACACAGAAGATTTGGGCGGCGTGTTGCTGCGCTTCTCCAACGGCGCACGGGGACAACTCTGGGTCTCCCAGATGACCGCGGGGCGCAAGAATCGCCTCTCCTTTGAGATCGGCGGCGCAGAGCAGGCCCTCTGGTTCGACGGGGAAAATCCCAACGAACTCTGGATCGGCCAGCGCAGCCAGCCCAACGGCTTTCTCATCAAAGACCCCGGCCTGCTGGGCGAGACGGCCCGGAGTTATACCGCCTATCTCGGCGGCCATGCCGAAGGCTACCCGGACAGCTTCAAAATGTGCTTCAAAGCCTTCTACGACTACATCGCGGCGGGCGATTTCGCCGCACCGCCTTTCTTCCCCACCTTCGCCGATGGCCACCGGGAGATCGTCCTTTGCGAGGCGATTCTCAAGAGCCACGAAGAGCAGCGGTGGATTAAACTGTAGGACGACTGACCGCAGACGATAGACGAACCAGAAACCGAGAGGTCGCTCTTTTCGTCCGTCTGTCGTCTGCCGTCTATCGTCGTTCACTCTGAAATTCCATAAAAGGAGTATTGCCATGCAACTCGGATTTGTCAGTGCGATTCTGCCTGATTTTTCGCTGGAAGAGGTGGCCCAGTTTGCCGCGGACAACGGCTTTGCTACCGTCGAATTGATGTGCTGGCCCGTGGGCAAGGCCGAGCGGCGCTATGCAGGCGTCACCCACGTGGATGTGGTTGACTTCAACAAAGAGAAGGCGGCCCAGGTCAACCGGACGATGGCGGACGCTGGCATCAGCATCAGCGGGCTGGGCTACTACCCCAACCCCTTGACACCGGACAGGGCCGAGGGGCAGGTCTACATCGACCACATCCAACAGGTGATTCTGGCTGCGGAACTGCTGGGCGTGGGTGTGGTCAACACTTTCATCGGGCGGGACTGGACCAAATCGGTGGACGACAACTGGCCCCGTTTTCTGGAGGTCTGGCCACCGCTGATCCGCTTTGCAGAGGCACACGGGGTGAAGATCGGTATCGAAAATTGCCCGATGGCCTTCAGCGCGGACGAATGGCCCGGCGGCAAAAATCTGGCCCACACCCCGGCTATCTGGCGGCGGATGTTCGAGGCGATTCCCAGCGACCACTTCGGCCTGAACTACGATCCCTCCCATATGATCTGGCAGCAGATGGACTATCTGAAGCCCATGCGCGAGTTTGCAGACAAGCTCTTCCACGTCCACGCCAAAGATGTGCGGGTGGACAAGCACCGGCTGGACGATGTGGGGATAATGGCCACGCCCCTGGAATTTCATGTGCCCAAATTGCCGGGTCTGGGCGATGTGGACTGGGGGCAGTTCTTCTCTGTGCTGACCGATGTGGGCTACCGGGGACCAGTCTGTATCGAAGTGGAAGACCGGGCCTACGAGGACTCCGCCGAGCGCCGTTTTGCCTCGATTGTCCAGAGTGGGCGCTACCTCAAAAATTTCATGCCCTAAAAAAGGGACACGGATTTGCACGGATAGGACGGATTCACACGGATTTTTCTGCGTCCTCTGCGCAATCTGTGTTTCTATCAAAAACAGCGAAAGTATCATCTATGGATGTCAATAAACCCCTGCGCACGACTGTCATCGGCAGCTATCCCTTCCCTTCCTGGCTGGAATACGCGAGCCTGCATCTGGACGAATTCGGCACGGACGAGATCGCCGAGATGCAGGCGGACGCGGTGATCTGCGCCATCCACGACCAGACCGCGGCGGGGCTGGATGTGATCACCGATGGGGAGCAGACCCGGCTGGACTTCAATCTCTCCTTCTACGGATTTCTCCAGGGGCTGGGGGACGCCGAACCGTCCCGCCGCATCTACGGCCCGCCTGCCCACGACCAACGGGGCAAGCATACGGTTGTCGATGAGCTAGCCGCGCCCAACGGGTTGGGTGTGGTGGACGAATACCAGCGGTTACAGCGGCTGGCCCCGGCCGGCTTCGTTCTCAAAGCCAGCGTACCCGGCCCCTACACCCTCAGCGGACGGCTGCTGCCCAATGCCCAATACCCGGACCGCTGGGCGCTGACCGAAGCCCTGGTCCCGCTTGTGCGCCAGGAGTTGGCGGATCTGATCGCCGCTGGCTGTGAGGAAATTACCGTAGACGAGCCGTCCATGTCCTGCTACGCCTACAAATCGGACACGACCCGTTTCGTGGACATTTTCAACCGCACAGTCGAACCGGCTGTGGGCCACTGCTTTCTCTCCACCCATCTCTGCTTTGGCAACTTCAAAGGCCGGGCCGTGGGCAAACGGGAATATCACCCGATGTTCCCCGCCTTCCTGGGGATGACAGTGGACGAATTCCATCTGGAGATGGCCTCCCGCGAGTTCAGCGAACTGGCGATTATCGAAGAGATCGCCCAAACCCATCGGGTGGCGGTGGGCATTGTGGATGTGAAAAGCTATTACATCGAAACCCCGGAGGAGATCGCGCGCCGGGTGCGCCTCTGCCTCCAATACGCGTCCGCGGCTCGGCTCTCCTTTGCCCCGGACTGTGGCTTGAGCCAGACTGCGCGCTGGGCGGCCAAAGAGAAGCTAAAAAATATGGTGGCCGGAGTTGAACTTGTGCGCGGGGAATTGGGATGAAGCAGCCTGTGCTGGCCGACGACGCCTTCTTGCAGGACGTGGCAGTCAGCGCCGCGCCCGGACGTCTCAATCTCTGGTGGCTGGGGCAGAGCGGCTTTCTGCTCCAATACGACAACGCCCACCTGCTCCTGGACCCCTATCTCTCCGATTCCCTCACTACAAAGTATGCGGGCACAAACAAACCCCACGAGCGTATCACAGCACGGGTGGTTGCGCCGGAGCGTCTCGACTTCATAGACGGCGTGACCTCCACCCACAACCACACAGACCACCTGGACGGGGAGACTCTCGGCCCGCTGCTGGCGGTCAA
Organism: Anaerolineae bacterium; assembly: GCA_030432295.1. GTDB lineage: Bacteria > Chloroflexota > Anaerolineae > Caldilineales > Caldilineaceae > JACQGT01. Next base: position 46,701 of record JAUIHI010000005.1, read on the forward strand.
CCCGAAGCTGGCGGTGATTGTGCCCCGTGCCAATCGGGACTTCGCCGCGGATCGCCTGCGGATAGAGCCGTCCCGCCTGACGCCGATCCGGGTGGGCGAGGAAGTGACGGTCGGTCCCTTCACCCTGCGGGCTGTCCCCGCGGCCCACGAAGCATTGGAAATCGACGAAAACGGCGACCACCGCTTCATCGGCTATGTGATAAAAGTGGGCGGCTACACCCTCTATCACAGCGGGGATACGGTTCTCTTCGACGGGATGCGGAACGCCCTGCCCCCGTCTGTGGACGTCGCTCTGCTGCCCATCAACGGTCGAGACCCGGCCAGAGGTGTGGCGGGCAATCTCTCCGCGGCCGAGGCTGTCTCTTTGGCCCGGTCTCTCTCTGCCTCGCTGGTCATCCCCTGCCACTTCGATATGTTCGCCTTTAATACTGTTGCGCCGGATGAGTTTGTCGCGCTTGCCCAAGCTGCCAATCAGCCCTACGCGCTTCTGGGCAACGGGGAGCGCCTGACTTTCCCGCTAAAATAGGTTTGGCGTAATCGGATATTGTGTGGTCTACCCGCTGGGTTTCGACAGGCTCAACCGGCGTTAGTCTTGACTGCTTTTCGTTGCTACTGTCTGCTCCACTCTTTTTGACCGAACTCTTGCCTGACTGCTACACTGCAAGCGTAATTTGCAACTTTTCGTAGGCCAGTTTCAAGGAGAATGGGCGATGATTATCGGGCTTCCCAAAGAGATCAAAGACAACGAAAACCGTGTGGGCATGACTGCCGGCGCAGTGCGGGTGTTGACGCGCCAGGGCCATCGGGTGCTGGTGCAGAGCGGCGCGGGCGTGGGCAGTTCCATCACCGACGAGGAATACGCCGAATCCGGTGGGGAGATTGTCTCCGACGCGGCGGACGCCTGGTCCGCGGAGATGGTTGTGAAGGTGAAGGAACCCATCGCCGCCGAGTACGGCTATCTGCGCGAAGATTTGTTGCTCTTTACCTATCTGCATCTGGCCGCGGACAAGGAACTGACCGAACATCTGCTGGCCGCGGGCACAACCGCGGTGGCCTACGAGACGGTCCAGACTGCCGACGGTAAGCTGCCTCTCCTCACCCCGATGAGCGAAGTGGCCGGGCGCATGGCGACACAGGTGGGCGCGGCCTATCTGCAACGCAACAACGGCGGGCGGGGGGTGCTGCTGGGCGGTGTGCCCGGCGTCGCGCCGGGACGGGTTGCCATTTTGGGCGGCGGTGTGGTGGGCACGAATGCGGCCAAAATCGCCCTGGGGATGGGCGCGCACGTCACTGTGCTGGACCTGAGCCACGACCGGCTCCAATATCTGGACGACGTATACCGGGGCCAGATAGAGACCCGCACCAGCAACGAAGCCAATGTGGAGGAGGCAGTCTATGCCGCGGATCTGGTGATCGGCGCGGTGCTGATTCCCGGCGGGCGTGCGCCCTGGCTGGTGACACGGGCGATGCTGCCTGCTATGAAATACGGCTCGGTGATTGTGGATGTGTCGGTGGATCAGGGCGGCTGTGTGGAGACGAGCCGACCCACCACCCACAGCAACCCGACTTTCGTCATCGACGATGTGGTCCATTACTGTGTGGCCAATATGCCCGGCGCAGTCCCCCGAACCAGCACTTTCGCCCTGACCAATCAGACATTGCCCTATTCCCTGCGCCTGGCCGCCAAAGGGCGGGACGCTATCAAAGAGAGCAAACCCTTGCAGGGCGGTCTGAACACCCACCGGGGCCAACTGACCTACGACGCCGTAGCCCGGGAATTTGGCTTGCCGTATGTAGACCCGTTGGCCGCATTGGGCTAATTCTTACCCGTCCAGCAGTTTCGCCAACTCATCCACACCCGTGACCGGCAGCTTGCACGCGAAATTCTCGCAGACGTAGGCTGCCGGTTTTCCGTCCACCAGACTGCGCCCTTCCAGCAGGGGCAGGGGGTTCTCGTCGCCGGGCTGCTTGAGCGCGACAACTGTATGGGGCAGGTAGCGGCGGCGCACTTCTGCCAGCAGGGCCTGGGTGGACGGGTCCGCGGGATCGCCCACAATCGCCACTTCCTGGCTGGGCGAGAGGAAATCGTCGAGAGCGCCGAGGAGACGGCCAAAGCCTGTGGGCTGCTGGGCCATTGCCGAGGCCATCGGCGCAAAGATGCGGCTGGCTTCCTGGCGGTAGCCGTCGTTGCCCGTGAGTTTGGCCAGACGCAGCAGAGACTCCGCGGCCAGACTGTTGCCGCTGGGGATGGCGTTGTCGATGAAGTCCTTGCGCCGCACCACCAGCCGCTCGTGATCCGCGCCAGTCTGAAAGAGGCCGCCCAGGTCTGGGTCGCCAAATTGTTCCAGCATCAGTTGGGTCAGCCGGGTGGCTTCGGCCAGCCAGCGCAGATCGAAGGTGGATTCGTAGAGGGCGATGAGACCGCGCACGAAAGCCGCGTAGTCCTCCAGATAGGCGTTCAGTTTTGCCTGTCCGTCTTTGTAGGTCCGGTAGAGTTTACCGTCGGCCTGACTCATTTTGTCCAGCACAAAGTTGGCCGCGTTTTGGGCCGCGGCCAGGGCGTCGGGTCGGTCCAAGGCCACGCCCACTTCAGCCAGGGCGTGGATCATCAGCCCGTTCCACTCGGCCAGAATCTTCTCGTCCCGGCCTGGTTTGATGCGCTTCTCTCGCTCTACAAAGAGCGCTTGACGCATCGCCGCCAACCGCGACGCCAACTCGCCCGTTGCCACCCCTACGCTTTTCGCCACCTGCTCGATAGTGCGCACGATATTCAGAATTGTATGCCCTTCGAAGTTGCCTCTGGCTGTGACGCCGTAGACCTGCCCAAAGAGCGCAGCGTCTTCGCCGCCCAGAACCGCCTCGATTTCTGCCGGTGTCCAGACGAAAAACTTGCCCTCTTCCCCTTCGCTGTCCGCGTCCTGGGTGCTGTAAAAGCCCCCTTCCGGGCTGGTCATCTCGCGCAGGACGTAGTCGGTCGTCTCGTAGATTACCCGACGGAATATCTCCCGCCCGGTGATTTTCCAGAGGTTCAGGTTGCTGCGCAGAAGCTGTGCGTTGTCGTAGAGCATCTTCTCGAAGTGGGGGACAAGCCAGATGCGGTCTACGCTGTAGCGGTGGAAGCCGCCCCCCAACTGGTCGTAGATGCCGCCTTCGGCCATTCTTTCCAGCGTCGTCTCGGCGATGTTCAGTATCTCGGCGTCGCCCGTGCGGGCGTACTGGCTCATGGCGAAATCGAGAGTCATGGGCTGGGGGAATTTGGGCTGATCGCCGAAGCCGCCGTGCTGATCGTCAAAGTATTGGTGCAATTTGCCCACGGCTTCGGTGAGAATGCGCGGGCTGAGATCGTCCCCGCCCGGCGCGATATTGCCGGAGCGAGCCAGGGCCGCGGTGAGCCGCTCGGCCTGGCCCTCGATGTCTTCCCGTTTGTTGGCATAGGCCTCGGAAACGGCGGTGAGCACCTGGGGGAAACTGGGCATTCCATAGCGGGGCGCGGGGGGATAATAGGTTCCGCCGTAGAAGGGCTGGCCCTCCGGCGTCAGGAAGACGCTCATCGGCCAGCCACCGCTGCCGGTCATCGCCTGCACCGCGTCCATATAGATGGCGTCCAGGTCCGGGCGCTCTTCCCGGTCCACTTTGATATTGACGAAATGGGCATTCATCAGGGCCGCTGTCTCTTCATTCTCAAAGCTCTCGTGCTCCATCACATGACACCAGTGGCACGCACTGTAACCGATGCTCAGAAAGATGGGGCGGTCTTCGGCCTGGGCCAGGGCCAATGCTTCTTCACCCCAGGGAAACCAGTCCACCGGGTTGTGGGCGTGTTGGAGCAGATAGGGCGAAGTCTCGTGGGCGAGCCGGTTGGTGTGGGTCATTGTGTCCCCGCTTGGTTGTCGTTTGGTTGCAAAAGCTAATGGGTTTGGTCTTTTAGTATACCTGTTTGGCGTAAAATGGGTCGAATTCTATCTTCAATTGAAGATTGGATGTGGGGGAATGCTTGCTTTCATATTGACAGATGCCTACGGGAATGCTACTATTGCCCCACGTATTTTGTGATTGTAGCTCCATTCCCCGATGGAATGCTACGCTTTCACCAGAGTCAGCAGCTTTTCCCCGTTGTAGTCTCTTGAATTAACCCATATTTCCCCCCGTTTGCGCACTGGGTGCAAACATTCTTACATTCTTTGGAGGAACCAGAATGGTACAAAAACGCTTTTCCCTTTTGGCAGCGCTGCTGATTGCCGCGCTTGTGCTGGCCGCCTGCCCACAGCCGGCTCCAGTTGTGCAGACGGTACAGGAGACAGTCGTCGTTACCTCCGTGGTGACCCAGACTGAAACCCAGGAAGTAGTGGTCACGGCCACACCCGCGCCCCCGACCCAAGGCGGTGTCTTCGTCTCTGCCAGCCTCTCCGATGCAACGATTCTGAACCCGATTCTCAGTTCGGACAACGCCAGTTCCGGTGTGCATCAATTCCTCTATCCATATCTCATTGGAGGCGACCCCTTTACGGGTGAGATTGTCCCCACAGAACTGGCGGAAAGCTGGAGCACTTCGGATGACGGCCTGGTCTGGACCTTCGTTCTGCGCCAGGATATGACCTGGAGCGACGGCGAACCGGTGACTGCCCAAGACTTCAAATTCACCTATGAAGCCATTGCTGCGGAAGCCGTGGAAACCCCCCGCAAGTCCTATGTGGAATTGATCGAAAGCATTGAAACCCCGGACGACTACACAGTTATCGTCACCTTCAGCGAAGTCAAGTGTGACGGTCTGGGCGACCTGGGCCTGGGGATTCTGCCCAGCCACCTCTACGCTGCGGACTTCAGCGACATTATGACCAGCACCGAGAATGAAGCGCCGACCGTCAGCGCCGGCCCCTTCACTTTCAACGAATGGGTGCGGGATGATAACGTCACTCTGTTGGGCAATGACGCTTATTTCAAGGGCGCGCCCAATATGGATGGCCTGATCATCAAGACTGTGCCCGACGCCGGTGCCCGTCTGGCCCAGTTGCAGACCGGTGAGATCGACACCCTGGCCTTGCAGCCGGAACAATTGACCACCGCCCAGTTGAACCCGGACCTGAATGTCTACAAATTCAAGGATGACGGCTACGCCTACATCGCCCTCAATCTGGCCAATCCTGAGAATCCTCAGCCGGGTCTGGACGAGGACGGCAATAAAGTCGAGCAGGACCCCCATCCGATTCTGAGCGATCTGTCCGTGCGTCAGGCCATCGCCCACGCCCTGGACTACGAAACGATCATCAACAAAGTCTACCTGGGCCAGGGCTATCCGATGGCCGCCAATGTGGTTCCCGCCGTTGAATGGGCCTACAACAACGACATCCAACCCTATGAGTACGACACAGAACTGGCTGCCCAGATTCTGGAAGAGGCTGGCTGGGTGGACAGTGACGGCGACGGCGTGCGTGAGAAGGACGGTATGACCCTCTCTTTGAATCTGAAGACCAACGCCGGCAACACCACCCGGGAGGACTTGGGCGCGTTGGCCCAGGACCAACTGAACGGCATCGGTTTTGACATCGAGTTCGAGGCTATCGAGTTCGGTACAATGGTTGGCGAAATGCTGGGCCAGACCTACGATATGGTTATCATCGGCTGGACTGGGCTGGGCACCGACCCCAACGACGACGTATTCTGGCGTCTTCAGTTCGATACACCGGGCAGCGGCTTCAACTTCGTCAGCTTCTCCAATGATCGGGTGGACGAGCTGCTGCGGGACGGTCTGAGCGTGCCTGGCTGTGACCCGGCCGAGCGTGCGCCTTACTACAAGGAAGTCCAACAGATTATCCACGACGAGATTCCCTACGTCTTCGTGACCGGGAGCATCGGCAACACCGGCTACACCACGCGCTGGCAGGGTGTGGATCCCGGTCCCTGGTCCTTCTACCACAATGTGGAGAAGTGGACGATCCAGGAATAGTGTAACCTGCGCAACCGGCGGTCTGTTTGCCGGTTGACACACAAGAGGGGAGGGAGAGATCGCCCACAAGCGGTCTCTTTCTCCCCTCGTTGCTATCGGCCTGTCTGTGTTGGATAAGGTGAGTCTATGTTTCGCTATGTATTGCGCCGTCTCCTGCAAGCCATCCCCACGCTCATCGGCGTCAGCCTTATCAGCTTCTTTCTGGTCAACTCCGCGCCGGGCGATCCGATTCTGATCCGTACCTTTGACCCCAAAATTACTGAGGAGACCCGGGATATCATGCGCCGCCAATTGGGGCTGGATCAGTCCTTGCCTGTCCAGTACATAAGCTGGTTTACGGGTTTCACTGTGCGGGTTGGTGATACAGTCGAGGAGTTTCAGAGCGAGACTGTCTCCTGCGATTTTGTCGCTCTTCTCAACACGACTTTTTGTGATACCGGCGGCGGTATTGTGCGGGGCAATCTGGGCACGAGCATCTCCACCAATCAGCCTGTGTGGGCGCGGCTGGTGGAGCGGATGCCCGCCACATTTGAACTGGGCGTGGCTGCCCTGCTCGTCTCCCTTTTTCTGGGCGTGCCTCTGGGTGTGCTAAGCGCGGTCTATCAGGGGTCGGTTTTCGACAACATTACCCGCTTTTTGGCGGTGGTCTTCAACGCGCTGCCCGCCTTCTGGTTTGGGCTGATGCTCATTTTTCTCTTTGGGGTGGTGCTGGGCTGGCTGCCCACTGGCGGACGGCAGACGGTCTCACTCACCAACGAATTTGACCTGATGGATCGGGTCCGTCATCTGATTCTGCCCACAGCAATTCTGGCCTTTGGTGGCATCGCGGGCATCAGCCGTTTTATGCGCACCGAGACCCTGGAGGTGATCCGCACGGACTACATCCGCACGGCCAAGGCCAAGGGACTGGCGGCCAGGGCTGTCTGGTTTGTCCACGCCCTGCGCAACGCCCTCATCCCGTTGATGACAATTCTCGGCCCGTCGATTGCCGGTGTCCTCACCGGTGCGGTCATCACAGAGACGATCTTCTCCTGGCCGGGGATGGGACGCCTGACCTTCAGCGCGGCGGTCCAGCGGGACTATCCGATGGTGCTGGGCGCGGTGATGTTCTTTTCTGTGCTGACTATTTTGGGCAATCTGCTTTCCGACATTCTCTACGGCGTCGTCGATCCCCGGGTGCGGCTGTCATAACAAACATCAGCATCCATCAGTGTTTATCAGTGGCTAAATTGTTGGAAGAGGGAGCAGGCAGATGGCAGTGAATCAGGCACAATTGGACAGCGCCGAGTTGGCCGCAACGCTTGCGGCAAATCCCCAACTACAGCGCAAACCCCAAACCTTTTGGGGGATGGCTATACAGAGCGTGCGCCGAGATAAGTTGACCCTTATTTCTCTTGGCTTTTTGGCACTGATGGCGATTCTGGCGCTAATGGCCCCCCTGCTGGAAAGTTCCATCGGTATCGGCCCTAACGACACAAATCCGCAAAACGCCTTTGCGCCCCCCTATCTGGGTCCCTACCTTCAGTGGATAACAGGCAGCGATCCCATCACCGCGCCCACAATGTTGGGCAAATCCGATGGCATTCCCCATTGGATGGGGACTGACCAGTTGGGCCGGGACCAGTTGGTCCGCCTGCTATACGGCGGTCGGGTCAGCCTGGGCATCGCCTTCATCGCGGCCACCATTACCCTGCTCGTCGGCGTCAGCGTCGGCACAATTGCCGGCTTCTCCGGCGGCCTTGTGGACGATGTGATCATCTGGTTTATCAACACAGTCGTCTCCATTCCGGGTATCTATCTGCTGATTATTGTCACGGCTATTTTCAAGCCCAATCCCCTGACGCTCACTCTCTACCTGGGCTTCCTGGGCTGGTTTGGCACGGCCCGGCTGATCCGGGGCAATGTCTTTAAGGTACGCGAGTTGGATTTTGTGCTGGCGGCCCGTTCCATCGGCGCGGATAAAATACGGATAATGGCCCAGCACGTCATCCCCAACTCCCTGCCGATTATTATTGTCAACGCGGCTATCGATATCGGTGTGCTGATTCTCGTCGAGTCCGCCCTCAGCTTTCTGGGATTGGGTGTCCAGCCGCCCACGGCCACCTGGGGCAGTATGCTCAACCGGGCCAACAATTTTCTCTTTCTGCGCGATCCGGTCACAGGCAGTTACGTGGCCCTGCATCTGCTGGTGGCCCCCGGCCTGCTCATTACCCTCACCGTCCTCGCCCTCTACCTCATCGGCGACGGTCTGCGCGACGCGCTGGACCCGATGATGAAGAACGCACGGTAGAAATAGACACGGTGAATTGACCCTTGGAAGGTAGAAACAAGAGACGTGAGATCGAACATCGATCTCACGTCTCTTGTTTCTACCTTCATATCCCTTGTGTCGCTGACTCTACTGCAAAAAGCCATTTGAGCCACTGATAAACGCTGATGAACTCCGATAAAAACAGGTTTCTCTCCTGAAGTTCTCTGCGTCTCCGCGGCTCTGCGGGAGAATTTGACCTTTCTGCAGTGGACTCGTCGCTTATTTGGAAACGGACTGTTCTGGTATTCTGCGTGTGCATCATTTTCTTCCACCCGAAAATCAGATTCACGTGCTGAACGGAGAAACAAATGTTGGAACGTTTCGGAAGAACCCCGCGCTGGCTGTCGCTTTGACGGGATGGGGGATTTTACCGGAGCCAAACGGCTCTACATCACCCAGGACGACGATGTGAATGTCATCGGCTCGGAGGCGGTTGAGGCCAGCCTCCTTCTTCTTCGACAAACTGGTCGTCTTCGAGTTGGCAGAATAGCCGATCTGCCCTGAAAATAGGAGACGGATGAACACGGAAAAAACAGATTGGCACGGATTTAATCTGTGTGAATCCTGACTATCCGTGCCAATCAGTCTCCTTTTTCTCGAATTTATCCCGGAAAAATTGCTTATGTCCTCCTATAACCTCTGCGTAGAATCTCACGAACTGGCCGCGCTGCGTGACCGTTTTGGCCCAGTGCCCCACGAACAGGTGACAATGACCGTCGATTCCCCTTTTCTGAACGGGGATGGCCAACTGCTCACCACCCGCAACCGACGGGCCGAAATCTGCTATATCATGCACCGGGGCAATCCGCGGGAAGCTGTGCTGCTCCATCGCAAAACCTACTATCCGGCCAATGCCTGGCGGCTGCCCACCGGTGGCATCGAGCGGGGCGAATCGGTGCTGGATACGCTTGCGCGGGAGATCGAAGAGGAGACCAGCTTTCAGATCGAAAAAGGCCCCAATCCGGTGCGGATCGAAGCCTTTTTGGGCGTGCTCTCGTATGAAATGTTTCATCAAACCGAGCAGCGCACTCACACCTTCGCCACCTGGCACTTCCTCGTCTCTGCGCCGCCCAATGCCCAGCCTGTCACACTGGACCCGGACGAGCATCTGGACGGCTGGGATTGGCGTTCCATCGACGAAATGGGCACAGTGGCCGACGAACTGGAACAGATCACCGCCCGCGACAGCCAGTGGTATCACTGGGGCCGCTACCGGGCGCTCAGCCACCGCTTTGTAAAGCAGGAGATTCGGGACTGGGGATTGGGGACTGGGTAGCCCGGTCTCCGATCCCTAATCCCCAGTCCCAATCTTTACTTTTTACCGGAACTGCCCCCGGTAGTTATCGACGAAAAAGTGTTCCACCAACTCTACAATATCGTCCGGGCTGGCCAGCCAGCGCCAATCCAGCATTGTGTGCATTTCTGTGTCGATCACCCCTTTGGTGGTGCGCACCCAGCTCATCACATAGCCTGTCACCGCGGCCACATCCTTGCCGATGAGCATCAGCATCAGGTCGGCGTCGTCGCTGTGATAGGTGTTGAGCAGCCAGACCCGGCGTACGTCCGGGTGGTTGGGCAGGTCGATCAACGCCTGAAAGCAGCGCCGGTCCAGCCCCGGCTCCACATCGATCAGCACGCTGGTGGCAACGGTTTTGCTGTTGGGGCTGACTTCCATCTCCAGCTCCAGGAGTGTGTCGATGTCCGCCCGCCCGCCAAAGCTCATCATTGTGCGGGTCTCGCGCACGCCTTCCACATTGCGCACCACATCCAGCATAAAGCGGTTGAACTCACGCACATCCCGCACCAGGCAGGCAAAGCGCAGATCGGCCCGCTGCCGCATCCAATTGACCCACAGGGGCGAAACCCCATCGGATTGATAGCGGCGCAGGTTGTTGAGAAGCTGTTCCCGGGCAATCTCATCTTTGCCGCTGGTTATGTCCGCATCGATAAACGCCAGCATCGGCGGCGTCGATTGTTCCTGAATTTGCTCACGTTCGGAAGTCATAGGGTTTGTCCCGTGGGGAATGTATCTGTGCAACTACCGTTCACTTCTATTCAACCCCATAGAACAGAAAAACGCAAACGATGTGAATGTTGACACAATAGCCTGAATCGCAGAAAATGTTCGATGGTATCAGACCGATGCTATCGGCGCGGTGGCTATTGGCAACACAAACACCGCATCTTCTTTTGTAAGCGAAGCGAGGAATCTGTTGTACGACTATACAAGTGAGAACCCAGCGTCGGCTGTACCCCCTGAACTGTGGACCCGCAGCTACTTCTATCCTTTTGTTTCGGTCTTCTCCCCGTTCAGCCACAGTGTGCTGGCTGAACTCAGCCGCCGGGCCTGGTTTCACTACTATTCGCGCCTGGGCCACGATATCGGCTTTGTCCCCAAGAATTTTGTGCGCAGCGTGGACGGTCGGCCCTATCTCAACCTGAAATGGCTGTGTGAACAGGACACCGCCTTTGCCAATCTGCCCCCATTGGCCTTGCATCTCAACGGAAAGCCGGTCAGCATCTGCCCCTGGGAAAAGCCGGGATTGGTGGCTGGTTTCAAATTTGGGCGCAACCAGAAGAAGATCGACGATCTGCTCAACGGCCTGAGCCAGGATATGGGCCACATCACTGAGCGCATCCGGGGCTGGCACAAGAAAGTGGGGGCCATGCGCTGGACCCAGGCCGAGATTTTGCAAATTATGGAGGAGATCGAGCGCTTTGGTATCGATAGCCTGCTGGCCTATTTTGCCGCCCGCCACAATCTGGAACGCAGCTACAACGGGCTGCTGGCTATGCTGCCTGGCGGTATGACCGCCCAAAACCTCAGCCTGATCAACAACTGTCTTTCGGATTTGGACGGTCTGTTAGAGGTGGACCTGACTACCCGGATTTTGGCACTGGCCAAGCTGGCCGCCGCCGACAGCGGATTGATGGGCTGGCTCAAGCAAAACCCATCCAGCGACTGGTCGGCCACTGTGCCACCTGGCCCCTTTGCCGAGGGTCTACAGGAACTGCTCGCCAACTTCGGCCATTGGACAACCGGCGTGGGCGAAATGTCCTATCCGGTCTGGGCAGAAGAGCCAGAATTGATACTGGCGGCCATCCATGCCTGTGCCAAACAGCAGACGACTGCGCCCAAGCGTGTCCCATCCACTGCCGCCCGTCAGCAATTGCTGGAGGCCGTGGATGGCAAGAGTCGCAAACAGGCCGAACAGTCGGTGGAGGCGTTGCACCGTCTGACAGTTCTGCAAAGTCAGGCGTTGAATGCCTATGGCTATCTGTTGGCAGGCAGTCGAATCTGGGCCAAGGCCGCGGGCCACGAAGCTGCCTCCGATGGCCGTCTGCTCGATCCCCAGGATGTCTTTCTCTTCGAGTTGGAAGAGATTAAACAGATGATGACCGGCGAGTGGAACATTACCAGCACCGACGAGATTCGCCAGCGGGCCGAGGACCGCCGCGGTTTGTACGAGCAATGGCAGGAACATCGCGCGCCATCTGCTTTCTTTGGTGAAATGCCAGCCTGGACCGCGCTGCCAGGGCTACCCTCGGTGGCAGGACGCATTGTCGGCCCCCTGCGCCCGCAAAACTATTTGCGCCCGGTGCTTTGCCAGGATGCAGTGGTGGGCGCGCGGCGGGTGGACAGCGGCTGGTCGCCCACCCTACCGGTGGCTGGTGGCTTTATCGCGGCGGCTGGCTCGCCGCTGGACCCGGTGATTGCCGCGGCCCGGGTCTGGCACGTGCCCACCGTCGTCGGGCTGGGCGCGGCCTATGATAAACTGGTGGGCGGCGCGCAGACAACCCTGGACGGTACGACGGGTCTTGTGGAGCAATAGAGCGAAAGGAGACCGGCATGCAGTGGTCTGAAATCCGTGCTAAGTATCCAGACCAATGGCTCATCATTGATGCGCTGGAGGCCAATACGTCTGGCCAACAGCGTAATCTGACCGGTATTGCGGTGGTCGAAACCTGTTTGGATGGCGCAAACGCGATGGAGCGTTACCGCCAACTGCACAAAGAGTATCCCACCAGAGAACTCTACTTTGTGCATACCAGTCGCGAAAAACTATCGGTTCAAGAACGGCATTGGTTAGGCATCCGGGTGCAGCCTCCAATTTTTGAAACGCCTTCTCGCGCACTTCTCGCGGCATGACCGATTTCCGAGTCGCCCTCGCCTTTCTGACGACCCTGCCTCTGCCGCACCTTCCGGCAGAGGCATTTTTATCTGGCCGGGGCCGGGCCTTCGCCTGGTATCCCGCAGTGGGACTGCTGCTCGGCCTGTTGCTGGCGGGGACTGCCGGGCTGCTGGGATTTGCGAATCTCTCCCTCTCCGTCAAGGCCGGTCTGCTCCTATTGGCCTGGACGCTTCTCAGCGGCGGGCTGCATCTGGACGGGGTGATGGATAGCTGCGATGCGCTCTTTGCCCCGGTTTCGGTGGAGCGGCGGCTGGCGATTCTGAAGGATGTCCACGCGGGCGCGTTCGGTGTGATTGGCCTCTTCTTTGTCCTCGGCCTGAAATGGACGCTGCTGGCTGAATTGTTGGGGCAGTCTGGCGGATGGCTGGCGCTGTTGCTGGCCCCAGTCTGGGGGCGCTGGATGCTGGTTTGGGCCATCTGGCGCTTTCCCTATGCCCGGACGGAAGAGAGCCTGGGCCGCACAATGACCGCCGGACTTTCCCGCCGGGAAGTGCTGCTGGCGACTCTTTTCGCGCTGATAGTCCAAAGCGTCGTCGGTTTTTGGAATCCCTGGCTATTTGTTGCCGTGTTGTCCCTGCCTCTGGGCCATCTCTTAGCCCACTGGGTCGCGGGCAAACTGGGGGGCGGGTTGACCGGTGACATTTACGGCTTCCTCTGCGAAGTGACGGAGGTGCTGGTGCTGCTGCTACTGGCACTTTTGGGACCAACAAATTTCGTATGATACACTTTGGCAATTGTCGGGCGGATTGGCAATCTGCCACCGTCGGGATTAGTGAGCGCCGGTTGAGTAGCCGAGTCTTCGAGGCGTATCGAAACCCAGCGAACGGGTAGGAAGAATAGTTGTCTCACCCGCTTGGTTTCGATACGGCTGGAAACAGCCCCAGCCTACTCAACCAGCGCTGGTCTAGCTCTATAGGCGGTGGTTAATGGGTGGCATTGTCGAACTACGGGAAGCGGGTTGATGTGAACGAATTTTGGCAGAAGGTGAAGCTGTGGTCCCACAAAGTGGGGGACTTTCAGGCCCGCTTGATTTTGACCTTTCTCTACGGCGTCCTGGTTCTGCCCACCGGACTGATCGCCCGCATCGGCGGCGATCTGCTGGAAGGCAACCGACAGACGGCAAATTCCTACTGGCGAAAGCGATCCGCTCCCGCGGAAACCATCCGCAACGCACGGGAGCAGGGCTAGGCTATGTACATTCTGGGCATCTCCTGCTACTATCACGACGCGGCCGCGGCCCTGCTCCACAACGGTCAACTGGTGGCTGCGGCGGAGGAAGAACGCTTTTCCCGCATTAAATTTGACTCGAACTTTCCCCAGCAGGCCATCGACTTCTGCCTGGCCCAGGCGGGTATCACAGCCCACGAACTGGACTACGTAGTCTTCTACGAAAAGCCCCTGCAAAAATTTGACCGCATCTTCCGCACGACCCTGGCCGGTGTCCCCCGCACGACCAAACTCTTCCGCGAATCCATGGCCACCTGGTTCAGCGAGAAGCTCTGGATCAAATCCCATCTGTTGGGTAAGCTCAATATCCCAGCCAAAAAACTGCTCTTTGTGGAACATCACCTGAGCCACGCAGCCAGCGCTTTCTTTTCCTCGCCCTTTAAGGACGCTGCTATCCTAACCATCGACGGCGTGGGGGAATGGACTACCACTGCTCTGGGCCGAGCCACAGCCGATTGGGGCGACGGCGGGCGCAACAGCATCAATCTGGAGCAGGAAATCCGCTTCCCCCACTCCCTGGGACTTTTCTATTCCGCCTTCACTGCCTGGCTCGGGTTTCAGGTCAACAACGGCGAATACAAAGTGATGGGAATGTCCCCCTACGGCACGCCCCGTTATATGGACCGGGTGGAGAAGGTGCTGCGGCTGGCCGACGACGGTTCCTTTGCCCTGGATATGGACTATTTCAGCTTCCACACCTCCACCACCGACACCTACAACCGGCGCTTTGTGGAGCTTTTTGGCGAGCCTCGTGACCCCAAAGCCGAGTTTATCACTGACCTGACCCATCCCAACGGCGCGGGCAACCCGGACCGCGCCCTGCGCGCCGCCAACCAGCACTACGCCGACGTGGCCATGTCCATCCAGCGCACCACCGAAGAGGCGATTCTGCGGATGGTGCGCCAACTGCACCGGACGACGGGCAGCGAAAATCTCTGCATTGCCGGCGGCGTGGCCCTGAACAGTATGGCAAACGGGCGCATTGCGCGGGAAGGCCCCTTCAAAAATGTCTTCATCCAGCCCGCAGCCGGGGACAGTGGCGGCGCGCTGGGCGCGGCCCTCTACGCCTGGCACGTGCTGCTGGGCAAACCCCGCAGCTTTGTGATGGAGCACGCCTATTGGGGCGCAGCCAGCACCCCGGCCCAGATCGTCCACTTTTTGCAGGAAGAGGGGCTGCCCTATCGGGAAGTAGACCCGGACAAACTCCTGGACGAATTGGTGGACGATATGACCAGCGGGCGGGTGATCGGCTGGTTCCAGGGCCGCTTTGAATGGGGACCCCGCGCCCTGGGCAACCGTTCGATTCTGGCCGATCCCCGCAGTGAGGCGATGAAAGAGATCGTCAACGAGAAGATCAAATTCCGCGAACCCTTCCGCCCCTTTGCCCCCGCGGTGTTGGAGGAGCGGGCCGCCGACTACTACGACACCCCCCGGCTGGACGAAAATCTGATGGCCCGCTATATGCTGCTGGTCAGCCCTGTGCGGGAGGAGCGCTGGGACGAAGTACCCGCCACTACCCATATGGGGTCGGGCCGGTTGCAGACTGTGCGCCGGGCGTGGAATTCTCGCTATTACGACCTGATCCAGCGCTTTGGCCAGGCCACCGGCACGCCTGTCATCCTCAACACTTCCTTCAACCTGCGCGGGGAGCCGATTGTGACGACTCCGCAAAATGCCTTCAATACTTTCGTGGGCAGCGATATTGACGTGCTGGTGCTGGAGAATTTTGTGGTGCGCAAAGAGGATATGGGCGACCGCTGGCAACCGGCCTTCAAAGGCGCGTTGGGGGAATAGAAAACGATGCGCAAAGCACTGAGTCTTCTTCTGCTGATACTCTTCTATCTCGCCCTTTCCGCGGTCACCGCGGAGATCGGCGTGCGTCTGACCCGCTCTGCGCCGCCTGCTGAGGCCAGCGGCTGGTTCTGGCAGGTGCCCGATCCGGTCACTGGTTGGAGCCACATCCCCGGCGCCAGTGGACGTTCCTTCAACCCTTTCTACGAATTTGACGCGCAGGTCTCCTTCAACAGTCTGGGCATCCGCGGGCCGGAGTCTTTGGGCTATGCCAAAGGCGACGCCGTATACCGGGTGCTGCTCCTGGGCGACTCGTTTATGGAAGCCGTGCAGGTCAACGACGACGAAACCCTGGGCGAACAGTTGCGCTCCCTTTTACAGTCGCAGATGGGCAGGCCGGTGGAAGTTGTCAACGCCGGTGTCAGCGGTTTTGGCACGGATCAGGAATTGCTCTGGCTGCGGGAAGAGGGGGTGAAATATGCGCCGGATTTGGTGCTGCTGGCCGTCTATCCTCACAATGACTTTATGAATAATGGGGAACTGCTGGAATCGGCCAACCAGGGCGGCATCAACAAACCCTTCTTTTCGCTGGTCGATGGCACGCTGGAACTCCACTACTATCCCTTTGACCCGGCGACAGTGCCCGCCGTGACTAGCCCCTTTGTGGAAGAGGCCCTGCCCGATACGCCGCCCGGCCCGCTTACGCTTGTGGCGACGTGGCTGCGCGACCGCTCCGCTTTCTATCGCTATTTCGACCCCCACATCCGAGTCGCTGCGCCCCGTCTGGCTGCCTGGCTGGCCCGCACAGGTCTGCTCTCCCCGGGTCAGGAGAGCAAACTGGTGGCCCAGCCCGATAGCTATGTGCCCCTCACCTATGGCATCTACCAGAACCCACCCGGCCCGGAATGGGAGGAGTCGGTGCGTCTGACCACAGCGCTCTTTGGCGAGATTCGCGCGACTGCCGAATCCTTGGGCGTGCCTGTCGCTGCCCTGGTCATCCCCTCGCCCGAATCTGTCTACCCGGATCGCTGGCAGCAGATTTTGACCCAATTTCCGGTTATGCGCAGCGACGCCTGGGACCTGCAACAGCCGGAGCGTCTGGCAATGGCCGGTTTGGCGGACGCGGGGATTCCTGCCATTTCTCTGGCCGGGAGCTTTGCCCAAAACGCAACCACGTCTCCCCTGCTCTACTTTGTCGAGGAAGGACACTGGACCGCAGACGGCCATCGGCTGGGCGCGCTGGCTGGGTTCAATTTTCTGGGCGAGAGCGGACTGATTCCTGACCTCGCCGCAGAGCCGCTGCCCCTGACCCTGCCCAAACCGGCCCGCACTTGGGGCGAGTGGGTTGTGCTGGCAATTCTGCTGGTGATAGGGGTTTCCATTCTGTGGGAGATGTGGAAGAGCGGGCCAGTGCGCTGGTTGCGCAACTTTGGCATCGGTCTGGCCACGGTGGGTGAGTTGCTCCGCTATATGGTCCGCCAACGCCAGTTCGCGCTGCTGCCTCTGTTGATTATCCTCCTCACCTTTGCCGGGCTGCTGGTGTTGGCCCAGGCGTCGGTGGTGGGGCCATTCATTTACACCCTCATCTGATGGGCCTATCTGCTAATCCTCTATATTTCATTCTCGGCGGCGCGCGCAGTGGCAAGAGCGATTACGCCCTGGAACTGGCCCGCGGGCTGGCCGGGGATGGCCCGATCCTCTTCATTGCCACGGCCCAGGCTGGCGACGACGAAATGGCCGAGCGCATCGTCCGCCACCGTTCCGAGCGCCCCGGCCATTGGCAGACGTTAGAAGCGCCCCTCCACGTAGGCCGTCGCTGGCGGGAATTCCCAATTTCCAATCCCCAATCTCCAATCCCCTCCGCTGCTCTGTTGGACTGTCTCACCCTTCTCGTCGCCAATCTCCTTTTTGCCGAGGGCGCAGACCCGGAGAACGATCCGGAGTCGCTCTTTCAGGCGCGGGTGGATGGGGAGATCGACGAACTGCTAGCTGCTCAGGTGGAGCTGAACGTGCCGCTAATTGTCGTCAGCAACGAAGTGGGGCTGGGGATCGTCCCGACGGGCCGCATCAGCCGTCTCTACCGGGATCTGCTGGGCCGGGCCAATCGACGGCTGGCCGCGGCTGCGGATCACCCCCTCTTTCTCCTGGCGGGCATCCCCCTGGACCTGAAACGCTGGCAGGCGGATTTCCCCAGCGAAGGTAGCATCCAAAGCTGAATCAGTCCACAAAACATAAGGACGCAAAGAAAGACCGGAGATGCTTCCTTTTTGTCTGCCTGTCGGCGGTTGCGGTGGTTGCCCAATAGAAAAATCCCGGCGCTTCCAGAAAGCGCCGGGATTTTTTGATCTGTTCGCCTCGGTGGTTCTCCGCCGGGAACGCCGCCTATTGGCCGCCTACTGGCCGCCTACTGGCCGCCTACTGGTCTACTGGTCGTGGCAACTGCGTGCAGATGTTGAGCCGCACGGCTGTCCGCTCTTCGTTGTCCACGACAATTCCGACATATTCCGGGACAAAGGCCAGATGCATATTTTCATCTGTCACATATCGCTGGGCGATAATCACTGCTTTGAGCATACAGTAGACCGCATCTGTCCCAATGGCCTGGGTTTGGGCGAGTCCATTTTCCCGCATCTGTCCGGCAATTGCGCCTGCGACCCGATGGGGAGGGGAATCTGCTGCAACCCGTAAAAGTTGAACGCTCATTTTTTGCTCCTTGATGGTGGGTGTGTTGGAATGGTTTGCTGGGGCAAACAAATGGGAGCGTGAAAGTTTCGGTTGGGTTTATTTCCTTCCTGATGGTTTCCGCTACAACTGCCTGCCCCCGCATGGATGAGCAGTCACAGGGTAGCACGCCGAGGCTATCACAGGCCTATCGTCTTCCTATCACACTTTTCGCAAAGGGTGTTGGGGTGATCTGTTTGGAAGCGAGGGGAAACCAGCAGTACACGCCAAAAAGGCTTTGGGGAGTAGTTGGGGCGGTCAAAGGAAGAGGTGGTGAGGCAGCCATCCGGGAAGCGGCCACAAAATGAGGGAATGGGGGAAGATACTCTGGCCGCTTCCCGGATGGTCGAAGTCGATGGCTGCGGGGTTACTTCCCCCGGAAGACCGGGGCACGCTTGCCCAGAAAAGCCGCGACACCCTCCGCATAATCGTCGGTGTCGTAGATGGCGTCGGGCAGCATTCCTTCTTCTGGCGTCAGGTCGTGCAGGTCCGGTTTGCGCAGCATCGTCTGCACCATCTGTTTGTGCCAGCGTTGGGCCAGGGGCGCCAGATTGACCATTCGACTGGTCAGTTCGGCCACCTGGCTCTCCACATCGACCAGGGGATGGACCTGGGAACAGAGACCGATGGCGTGGGCTTCGTCGGCTTTGACGAAACGCGCGGTCAGGAGCATATCGAGGGTGGCCCCCAGACCGATGAGATGGACCAAACGCTGCAATTCCCGATAGCCCACCAGTGTATTGAGTTGGGCTACGGGCATCCCAAAGACCGCGTTGTCGGCACAGATGCGCAGATCGCAGTGGGTTGCCAGCATACAGCCTCCGCCCACGCAATAGCCCTTCACCAGGGCAATCGTCGGCTTGGAGAGACGGGCCAGGGATTTCAGGGCCAGTTCTACCCGGCCATTGTAGATTTTGGCCTGCCAGGGGTCCCGGCGCTTTTCGGAAAATTCGCTGATGTCCCCGCCCGCGCTGAATGCATCATCGCCTGCGCCTGTCACCACCACCACACGCACGCTGCTGTCCTGTTCCAGGTGGGCAACGATCTCGGCGAGGGCGCGCCACATCTCCAATGTCACAGCGTTGCGCTGGTCTGGCCGGTTGATGGTGAGGGTTGCTACACCATTTGTGTTGGAAAGAATCAGGGATTCCACAGGAGCACCTCAAATGTTGGGGTTGCGGAGCAAACAGACACCCATAGAATAGCGGGAAGGGGGGAGAACGTCAAGACGGGCGAGCGGGAACGAAATAGAGCGTAAACCTACTTGTCAGCCACGTTGCTTTCCATTACAATAGCCATAGGATTCTGCTCCAATCGGCCAACCACGAAAAGAGGACGCTGACTTGCGCAGAGCCATGCGTGTGGATTCGCCCCATCCGTGTGTATGGGGCTTGAACAGTGGCTGTTTTCACAACAGGAGTCGTGCGTTTGCCAATTCGGCCCTTCGCTCCGGGCGATGCTCTGCTTGTCCAACGCCTGAGCCGGTATGCCACCAGATTTCATATTGGAAGATTTTTACTACAGCCCTCTTCCCCTTTGCAGGCTGCCTTTAGCGCCTATCTACCCTGGGCGTACAAAAGCAGCGTCACCTACGTTCTGCGCCAGGAGGGGCACGGCCTGGCTCGTGCAGGCTTTGTCCAATGGCAACTGCGAATTGACCGGGCCGAAGCTGATCTGAAAGTGCTCAGCCCGGCCTTGGACGCGCCCAACGGCCACCCGGCCATCTGGCATAAACTTCTGGCCGAGAGCGCGCTCTCCCTGGCCGATCAACAGATTCGTCGCCTCTACAGCGAACTCTCAGACCAACCCCTGCTGGTCAATACTTTTATGCAGGCGGGCTTTCATCTCTATGCCCGGGAGACCATCTGGCGTCTGGCTGGGGATATGCAGACCCGGCCATTCGTGGATGATTCTGGCCTGCGCCCGCAGATGCGCCAGGACCAGTGGGCGTTGGAGCAGCTTTATGCCCGCATCACACCCCAGCCTGTGCGCCAGGCCGAAGCAGGCGAAGGGGAGAGCGACGGCAAAGGCGAATCCTTTACACCGCCGATTTTTACCACCCGCCATCTGCACCGGCCCCTGAGTAGTTATGTACTGGAAGGCACGGATAGGCTGGATGGCTGTGTGCAGATCGTTTGGGGCAAAACTGGCGCCTGGCTGCGGCTGTGGGTGGACAGCAACCAGCCAGACACCCGGCAAGTCCGCCTGCTGCTGGGGTATGCCCTCCAGCGCATCGCCGATTCCCCCCAGCGGGGACCGGTCTACATCGGCGTGCGCGACTACCAGAGCGGCATCGGGCCTGTGTTGGAGGAATACGGTTTTGCGCCCTTTACGGATCGGGCGCGTATGGTGCGTTCCATCTGGCAACGGGCCAAGAAAGCCGTCGAGAACCGGCTGCCTGGGCTGGAAGCCGTGCGTGAAGCCATTCCCGGTTCCCTGGCCATGCCCCAGGCCAGCCAGGAATAGTGGATCTTATCAGTTGAAAGGAGGAGACCAATGGAACTTCTCGACCTGTGGGTGCGTAGTATGGGTACTTGGACGGAATAACAGAAGTTCAACTTTTCTGAAAAGTCGAATTTTTGTATCGGCTCTGTGCAATGTAGCATCAATTCTTTAGGGACCTATGACACAAAGCAAACTTACTGACACAAGCACGACAGATGTACTTTCGATGAAAGAACAGGGCACAATGGCCCTGCGTATTACCGACGATTTGGACCTGCTGCTGGATGTCCTCCCCCTGCGCATTCAGGATGCATTGCGGGAGATCGGGCGTCCCTCTGAACTGATCGAAGTGGTGATGGACCTGGGGCGTCTGCCCGAAGCCCGCTTCACCGACGGCGAAGTCTATCTCAGCACGGATGAGATCAGCGCGGACGATGTGCGCAATGTGATCGACAAAATCGGTGTGTTCGGCTCGGACAACCGGGCCGGGATCGAACGTACCCTGCACCGCATCTCCGCCATCCGCAACCGCAAGGGGCTGGTCATCGGTCTCACCTGCCGGGTGGGCCGGGCGGTCTATGGGGTGATCGAAATCATCCAGGACATTGTGCTCAGCGAAAAGAGTATTCTACTGCTGGGGCGGCCCGGTGTGGGCAAGACAACCCTCCTGCGCGAGGCGGCCCGGGTTCTCAGCGACAAGAAGCGGGTGGTCATTGTGGACACCAGCAATGAGATCGCGGGGGACGGCGACATCCCCCATCCGGCCATCGGGCGTGCCCGGCGCATGCAGGTGGCCGAGCCGGAGCTTCAGCACGAGGTGATGATCGAAGCGGTGGAAAATCACATGCCCGAAGCGATTGTCATCGACGAGATTGGCCGGGAGTTGGAGACTATCGCAGCCCGCACGATTGCGGAGCGGGGTGTGCAGCTCATCGGCACAGCCCACGGCAACAGTCTGGAGAATCTGCTGCTCAATCCCACCCTCTCTGATCTGGTGGGCGGCATTGACAGCGTGACCCTCTCTGACGAAGAGGCCCGGCGGCGGGGAACCCAGAAGACTGTGCTGGAGCGCAAAGCGCCGCCGACTTTCGATGTGCTGATCGAAATTCAGGACCGCAAGCGGATAATCGTCCATCACGAAGTGGGCGAGGCTGTAGACGCGATCCTGCGCGGCTGGACTCTCAGCCCGGAAGTGCGCTGGATCGACGAGAACCAGACCGTGCATATCGAAACCCTGGCGAACCAGGGCGAGAAGCGCATGGGCAACAGCGGTGGACGCCGGGACAACAGCCAGCGGGCGGCCAATGGGGATCGCCGCTCCGGGCGGAGTCGGGGAGGCAGTGCAGAACCAGCCGAAACCGCCGCGACCAATGGCAGCCAACAGGCCGCGCCCCAGGCAGAAAAGGCCGTGCGATCTGTACGGGTCTTCCCCTATGGCATCGGCCAGAACCGCCTGCGCTCTGCGGCCAAGAATCTGAATGTCAATGTGGAGATCGTACCGGAAATCAACGATGCCGACATTGTGATGACGCTGAAGAACTATTACCGGCAAAAGCCCCAGCCGATTGCAGATGCCGAACGGCGCAATGTGCCTGTCTATGTGCTGCGCAGCAATACTGTGACACAGATGGAGCAGTGTCTGCTGGATGTCTTCCACCTGAATTCACCCAATTCGGAAGCAGCCTTTGATATGGCCATGCGTGAAACCCAGGACGCCATCCAGCGTCTTCTAAAGGGTGCAGACTCGGCGGAGCTACAACCCCAGGCCGCGGCGATCCGCAGCCAGCAGCATCAATTGGCGAGGGCGGCCAATCTGGTCAGCCACAGCTATGGCCGAGAACCCCATCGCCGGGTGCGCATCTTCAGCCAGTAAATGATCTGGACCACAAAGGCACAAAGACACAGAGGAAAACGACTCTTTCTTTTCTTTGTGTCTTCGTGTCTTTGTGGTTGTTTTTTTGTAGACAACTGCAAAGGCAATCCTGTGTTTATCACTTTTGAAGGACCGGAAGGCAGCGGCAAGACCACCCAAATTCATCTTTTGGCCGATTGGCTGCAAAGCCAGGACCGGGCGGTTGTAACCACCCGGGAGCCAGGGGGAACCCGCATTGGCAACGGGGTGCGCGCCCTGCTGCTGGACATCAACCACACGGAGATGACCCCCCGCACAGAGACGCTGCTCTTCAATGCAGCCCGTGCCCAGATCGTCCACGAGGTGATCCGTCCCGCGTTGGAAGCCGGACAGGTCGTCCTGTGTGATCGCTTTTTCGACAGTACTCTGGCCTATCAGGGCTACGGCTATGGCCAGGACCGGGCTGAGTTGGGGCGAATCATCCGCTATGCCACGGGCGGCCTGACCCCAGACTTGACGATCTATTTGGATGTGCAGCCGGAGGTGGGGCTGGCGCGTAAACAGTCGGGCAGCACCCAGGAGTGGAATCGATTGGATGCCAGAGCCGTGGCATTTCATCAGGCGGTGCAAAAGGGCTACGAGGAGTTGATCCGGGCCGAACCGGCGCGCTGGTCTGTGATTGCAGGCGACCTGCCTGCCAATACCGTACACACGGCTGTTGTGTCGCTGGTGGCTTCCCGGCTGTCTGTGGCGCGTGAAATGGAAGTAGAGGAGATGCAGAGATGAAATTGGTAAGAAAAACCGAGTTTTTACGCCGAGTCTCGCCTCTGATTTTCGATCATTCTTTCGAAAAACTCGGTTTTTTGATTGGAGTGCTGAGATGAAACTGATCATTGCCATTGTCAACAGCGACGACAGCCGCAATCTGCTCGATCAACTGGGACGGCGGGGCTTTTCGGCCACTGTCACCAGTTCGGCGGGCGGCTTTTTGCATGTGAGCAACGCGACGATTTTTTGCGGGGTGGAGGACGACGATCTGCCCGACGCGCTGGCCACGATCCGGGAGAACTGCACCAGTCGGGTCCAGTATGTCACTCCTCTGCCCCCTGTAATGGAGCCGGGTGAGATGCACATTCCCACCCCAGTGGAGAAGCAGGTGGGCGGGGCGACCATTTTTGTGACAGATGTGGCCCACTTCGAGAAGGTGTAAGCGGATAAACGTGAGAACATTGGGCTGCTCTCACCTTTACCCGCTTACGTTCCGGTCAGAATACCGGGACTGACTTTCCATTCTCTACTCAAGTCCCCCCAGGCCGCCCATCCCCGGCATGCCGCCCATCATTCCTCCGTCGTCCCCGCCCAGCTCGGGCATGGACTGCTCGATGGATTCCGGGCTTTCGCCCGCTTCCAGCCGGTTGATCATTTCCGACATCTCCCCATCCAGCGGCTCACCCATTTCGTCGCTCATCCGGCGCATAAAGCCAGCCAGGGCGCGGGGGTCTTCGCTCTCCAGGCCAGACATCAGCGAGGCGTCGTCGGCCATCGACTCCATCCGGCTCTCCTCCGAGCGTAACATCCGCACCCGGCTGACCAGTCGATGCAGACGCTTGCCGCTGCATGTGGGGCAGGCAGCGGCCTCGTCGCTGGCCTCGGACATTGTGCGGAAGAAGACATTCACCCGCTTTGTGCAGTCGTAGCAGTAGTATTCGTAGATTGGCATTGTGAGCCGTCTCCTTTGGTTGGGGCAAAATGAAGCCAACTTCTTCCCCCCAATTTCTCTCTGGATTGGGAGGTGGTCTATACTGAAAGTTCTTATTGGCGTATTATACTTGGCAAATGCAAGGTGGGACAAAGCGTAGTGACTATTGAGACAGCGGCGAACGGTCAACAGGTGGACGATGTAGAAGCCATTTATGCAAAATTCAACGGGCCCCATCCGGTTCTGGTGGTGATTTCTGGTCCTAGCGGTGTGGGCAAAGACGCCACTCTGGCCCTGATGAAGCGGCGGGAGGAGCCTTTCTATTTTGTCGTCACGGCCACAACCCGGCCCATGCGCCCCAGTGAAGAAGAGGGCGTGGATTACCACTTCGTCTCTGTGGGCGAATTTGCCGGGATGATCGAAGAGGGTGAGCTGCTGGAATATGCGGTGGTCTACGGCGATTATAAGGGGATTCCCAAAAAGCACGTGCGCGAGGCTCTGGCCAGCGGTATGGATGTGGTCTTGCGCATCGACGTGCAGGGCGCGGCCACCATCCGCAAGCTGATCCCAGAGGCTGTGACGATCTTTCTGGCGTCGGAAAGTGAAGAAGAGTTGGTGGCCCGTTTGCAGGAGCGCAAGACCGAAACCCCCGATAACCTCAAAATGCGCATCGCCACTGCCCGCCAGGAGATGAAGCGCATCACCGAATTTGATTATGTGGTGGTCAACCGGGAATCCTGCCTGGAGCGCACAGTGGACCGGGTGATCAGCATTATCCACGCCGAAAAGTGCCGGGCCGATTGGAAGCCTGTGAAACTCTGAACTGATTTTGGACGCTGATGGCGCTGAAACAGCGCTCTGTTTAGCCATATCATCGAAGGAATTTTTGTGTACGACCAACCAACCGGGCAACCTGCCCTGCGACCCCAACCCATCGACGCCCCCAGCCGTCCTGAATTTTATATTCCCCTGGCAGCACCGACAGTCAATAAAGTGCTGATCGGGCTGAATTTGCTGATGTTTGCCGCTACATTCGTCTTTGGCTTGGTTGTCTTTGATACGTGGACCGGCCCGGTGGATATTCGTGTTCTCTACCTGCTGGGGATGAAATCCAACATCGATATTCTGAACGGCGAAGTCTGGCGGCTGCTGACCGCGATGTTTTTGCACATCGGCCCCACCCATCTCATTTCCAATCTTATCGGTCTCTTTATGCTGGGTCCGATTTTGGAAGGACACTTGGGCCATTGGCGTTTTGCCGCTATCTATCTGATCGGCGGTCTCTTTGGCAGTGTGGCCAGCTACGCCTTCTCGCCCGCACTCTCGGCAGGCGCATCCGGCGCTGTCTTTGCTCTGTTGGGGGCGACGGTCTTCTACTTTTTCCGCTTTCGACAGAATTTTGGGGCACGAGGGCGGGAGATTTTACAGTCGATGCTGGTGGTGCTGGTCTTGAATCTGGTGCTGGGTGGCACAGTGGCCAATGTGGACAATTGGGGACATATCGGCGGGCTGCTGGGTGGACTACTGGTGGTGGCTGGTCTCTTCCCCACCTTTCGCCCGCCCGCGGTTATCCAGATGGGCCGCCAGCCCCTCGTGCGTGAGTACAACCTGTCCCGTCAAATTGGTTGGGTTATACTCTGCGCATTGCTGTTGGTCCTCGCATTCTGGCTGGCAACCCTGGCTGGCCCACCTCTCCAATAGGATATCTCCCACAGGAGACCCGCGGCGTGACTCGAATTCGGTTGCCGGACGCGCCGGCTCTGCTTGGCCCCACAGTCTCTCTGAACCGGGCAATTCTCACCCTGGCCCTGCCCGCGGTGGTCGAGAATCTGCTCCAAACCGTCGTCTTTTTCAGCGACACAGTGATGATCGGCTGGATTCGGGACCCGGCGGCTCTGGCGGCGGTGGGGCTGGCTGGCACGCTCTTCTATTTGCTGATGACCCTCTTTGGCGCGTTGGCGGTCAGCGCCACCGCATTGGTGGCCCGGGCCTGGGGCGCGGAGGACAGACCGAGAGCGCAGACTGTAGCCGCCCAGTCGCTCATCCTTTGCGGTGTGCTGTCGGTTGCGGGCACGCTGCTTCTCCTGCCCCTTGCCCCGGACTATCTGCGGGCGATGGGCGGTGACGAGGAAGTCGTCCGCCAGGGCACGCTCTATATTCGCATAGTGCTGTGGTCGTCGGTCTTCAACTTCCCGATGATGGTGGCCAACGGGGCCATGCGCGGCGCGGGGGATACCCGCACACCCATGTGGAATACGCTGGTGATGAACAGTTGGAATATCGTCGTCAGTTATGTGCTGACCTTTGGCGCGTTTGGCTTCCCGGCTATGGGCCTGGCGGGCGCGGCGATTGGCACTACCACTGCCAGAGCTTTGGGCGGCATTCTGGCGGTGGGCGCGCTGCTGGGCGTGGGCGCGCTACCGGGCGCCCGTACACCCCTGCGCGTTCCCTGGCGGGCATTCTTTTCCTGGAATTGGCGGGTAGCGCGTCGGGTGTTGCAACTGGCAATTCCCACTGCTATTGAGGGGAGTATTGCCCAGTCGGGTTTCATCCTCTTCACCCGGATGGTGGCCTCCCTGGGCACGGCCACCCTGGCGGCCCATCAGATCGCGCTACGGGTGGAGTCCCTGAGTTATATGCCTGCCTGGGGACTGGCGGCGGCGGCTACGACAATTGTGGGGCAGGCCTTGGGGGCGGGCCGGATGGAACGGGCCGAAGAGTCGATCCGGCGCACGATTCTCTTTTCGCTTGTTTTCAACGGGCTGCTGGGCCTCTCTTTCATTCTCTTTTCCCGGTCGATTGTCTCCATCTTCGGCAGCACGCCAGAGGTATTGAATCTGGCTGCGTTGGCCGTCGCCATCTCTGCCGCTGAACTGCTGGGCATTGGCATCGAAATGATCCTGGCCGGGGGGATGCGGGGCGCGGGGGATACCCGCACGCCGATGTACGTGACAATCGCCGGTGTGCTGCTCCTGCGTCTGCCGGTGGTATACCTGTTGGCGATTACTCTGGGCTGGGGACTGGCAGGCGTCTGGTGGGGCACGGCCATCGACTGGACAGGCCGCACGATTCTGCTCTGGTTTCTCTTCCGCCGGGGGCACTGGAAGACGCTGAAGTTGGAAGACGAGGAATAATTTTCATTTCTGAGGAGGTTTTACGTGGATATTCCACGCTGTAGCGGTATTATTTTACACCCCACTTCCCTGCCCGGTCCCTACGGGGTAGGCGTGCTGGGCCGGGCGGCCTATGGCTGGGTGGACTTTTTGCAGGTGAGCCGCCAGACCATCTGGCAGGTCCTGCCCCTGGGACCGACCGGATACGGCGACAGTCCCTATCAGAGTTTTAGCACTTTTGCGGGCAACCCCTATCTCATCTGCCTGGAAACGCTGGTGGAGCAGGGGTTGCTGGACCCCGAAGAGTTGACCGGTGCGCCCGAATTCTCCGACCAAAGGGTCGATTTCGGGCTGCTCTACGAATGGAAGTTGCCTCTGCTTTTTCGGGCGGCCGCGGCCTTTGCCCAGGCAGACAAGCCAGCCGAGCAGTCTGAGTTTCAGACTTTCTGTGTCGAAAACGCGGCCTGGCTGGACGACTACGCACTGTTTATGGCCCTCAAAGATGCCCACGACGGCGCGGCCTGGAACGGCTGGGAGATGCCCCTGCGCAGCCGGGACGCCAACGCCCTGAATGCGGCCCGCACAGAACACGCGACGCGCATCCACGCCTATCGCTTTATCCAGTGGCTCTTCTTCCGCCAGTGGCGGGCGCTGAAAGAGTACGCCAATCAGCGGGAAATCCGCATCGTCGGTGACATACCCATTTATGTGGCCCTGGACAGCGCGGACGCCTGGAGCCACCCGGAGCAGTTCTTCTTCGACGACGAATACCAGCCGACAGTCGTGGCGGGCGTGCCCCCGGACTATTTCAGCGCTACAGGCCAACTCTGGGGCAACCCCATCTATCGCTGGGCGCAGATGGCGGAGAAGGGCTTTCCCTGGTGGATCGAGCGCATCCGGGCCAGCCTGGGACTCTATGACATTGTGCGCATCGACCATTTCCGGGGTTTTGCTGGCTATTGGGAAGTGCCTGCGGGGGAAACCACCGCCATCAACGGGCGCTGGGTCACCGGGCCGGGCCGCCGTCTCTTTGAGGTGATCCAGGCTGAGTTGGGCGAGTTGCCGATTATCGCAGAGGATTTGGGGGAGATTACGCCGGATGTGATCGAACTGCGCGACCGCTTCGGCCTGCCGGGGATGAAGATTCTGCAATTTGCCTTTGCCAGCGACGCCGCCGACAAATTCCTGCCCCACAACTACACGCCCAATTTTATTGTCTACACCGGAACCCACGACAACGACACCAGCCGGGGCTGGTATCGGGCTTCCAGCGCCGAGCGGGAGCGGGATCATCTGCGCCGCTATTTCCGCACAGACGGCAGCGACGTGGCCTGGACGCTTATCGAAGGCGCGTTGCGCAGTGTGGCCCAGGTGGCGGTCGTCCCTTTGCAGGATGTGCTGAATTTGGACACAGAGGCACGCATGAATCTACCGGGGACCAGTGAGGGCAATTGGCAATGGCGTTTTCAGCCGGGGCAGGTCGAACCCTTCATTGCAGCCCGGCTGCGGGAAGCGACGATTCTGTTTGGCCGGGATCCCAAAACGTATGAAGGCAAAGAACCAGAAGCAGGAGGACAGTAGCGTGACGATTGATATTGCGGTTGTGCCGGTGGCCGGGCTTGGCTCCCGTCTGCTACCCGCCACCAAATCCCAGCCCAAAGAGATGCTGCCCGTAGGCCGTCGGCCTGTGGTGCAATATGTGGTGGATGAGCTGACCCGCGTAGGGATGCGCCGCCTGCTCTTTGTTACCGGACCGGGCAAAAGCTCTATCGAAAATCATTTCGATCTGAACCAGGAACTGATCCAGACCCTGCGCCAGACGGGCAAAGAGGAGTTGCTGGCCGAGTTGGATTTCGAACGCGCACCCATCCGCTACTTCTTCACCCGCCAACGCCAACTGCTGGGACTGGGCCATGCGGTCCTCTGTGCCGAACCCTTTGTGGGCGATCAACCCTTTGTGGTGGCCCTGGGTGACTCGATTATCGGGATGAACGCACAGAGCGATGTGGTGGCCCGTATGACCCAGCTCTTCCAGGAGAAGGGTGCGGCCGCGGTCATTGCTTTCGAGGAAGTGCCCGACAGCGAAGTACATCACTACGGCATTGCCAAGCCGAAGGAGAGCGGGGCGATCTTTCAACTGGCCGATGTGGTGGAGAAGCCCAGCGCCGAGGAAGCGCCCAGCAACTTTGCCATCGCGGCCCGTTACGTCTTTGCGCCGTCCATTTTCGGAGCGCTGGAACGGACTCAGCCGGGCAAAGGGGGCGAGATACAATTGACCGACGCTGTTCGGCTACTCATCAAAGAGGGCGCGCCCGTCTATGGAATGTGTTTGCATCCGGCGGAGAAGCGCTATGACATCGGCAATTTTGACTCCTATTTCCGCGCGTTTGTAGAGTTTGCCCTGGCCGACGAGAAGCACGGCCCGGCCCTGCGCCGCTATTTGCAGGAGGTGATCCGTGCAAATCATCCGTAAACGCGCCTATGCTCGGGCCGGTCTCCTGGGCAACCCGTCGGACGGGTACAACGGCAAGACGATTTCCCTGATCGTCCGCAACTTCTGGGCAGAGGTGGTGCTGTACGAGTGGGACGCAGTCGAGATTGTGCTGGCTGAACACGACCGGGCACGCTTTCGGTCCATTCACGACCTGGCCCGGGATGTGCAACTCCACGGCTACTACGGCGGCATCCGGCTGGTGAAGGCGACGATCAAACGTTTTGTGGACTATTGCCGCCAGCAGGAGATTTCCCTCCACGACGAGCTTTTCTCGATCCGTTACAGCACAAATATCCCTATGCAGGTAGGGCTGGCTGGTTCCAGTGCGATTATTACGGCGACTGTGCGCGCGCTCTGCGAATTCTATGGGGTGGAGATTCCCTTGGCAGCCCAGCCCACTTTTGTGCTTTCGGTAGAACAGGACGAACTGGGCATTACTGCGGGGTTGCAGGATCGGGTAATCCAGAGCTATGAGGGACTGGTCTATATGGACTTTGACCGGACACAGGAGCAGACTGTCGGAGGATTGACTGCCTATGGCTATGAACCTCTGTCTACGGACTGGCTGCCACCCCTATACATTGCCTATCACGCAGCCCTGAGCGAGCCGACAGAGACCTTTCACAACGATATCCGGGGGCGCTACAATCGGGGGGATGCGACGATTGTGTCGGCGATGGAACGCTTTGCAGGGCTGGCGGTGCAGGGCCGGGATGCGTTTCTCGATCGAGATGTGGAACGACTTTCTGCACTGATCGATGCCAACTTTGATACCCGACGCACGATTTACAATCTGCCGCCCTGGCAGGTGGAGATGGTGGAAACTGCCCGCCGTTGTGGAGCCAGCGCCAAATTTGCCGGGTCCGGGGGGGCAATTGTGGGGATCTATCGGGGGGAGGAAATGCTGCAAGCACTCCAAAAGGAGATGACGGGATTGGGCTGTCGGGTTATTTTGCCTGCCATACGGGAAGAAGCGGCTTAGCCGTCTACTTTTCTTCCTCGGGTTTGCGCCGCCGCCCGCCGAACATATCGCCGAAGAACATCTGGCGTAGCAGACCGGGCTGGGTTTCTTTGACCGGTTCGTCAGCGCTGTTGAAGGTCTGCAACTTCACATCCCGCTGCCACCGAAGCCGCCGCTCTGTCATCTCCGACAGGGCCGCGGCCAGGGGCGCGCTATCCTCGGCAGTCAGCAGTCCCCGCCATTCGGCCAAGACAGACTCTACCTGCTCCAGGCTGCGCAGCAGATTTTCCCGGTTGGCAAAGAGGGAGCTAGCCAGTGTCGCCGGGTCATCGCCTGTCTCGGTGCTGTTGGCATAGGTTCGCCCCGCCAGCTTTTGTCCATCCCGCCAGCCGGACGAATCGCTGCCAGCTTGCATCAGGGCCGCGCCCAGCAGCCGGGGGGTCTGTTCCAACAGAGAGATGATGCCGTCGTGTTCTGTAGGATCGACGAAAAAGGGTGTGGCTTCGGCGCGTATGGCCAGGTTGTTGATCAGTTCCAGGGCGGCGGGCTGGGTCTCAACGTGGGAGCCGATGCAGAATTGGCTGTTGGCAAAGAGATCGGCCCTGGCTTCCAATTCGCCGCCCACCCGGTTCAGGATGGGATGAGCTGTCACAAAGGCGTGGTTTTTCAATGCGGCCGCGCCGATAGCCAGGGCGGGCTGCATCACTTCTGTCAGTGCAACTACGACTGCGCCGCTGGACAGGTCTTCGGCGATGTGCCCCAGCACCTCCTCCAGTTCGGCCAGGGGGGTGTCGATGATGACCAGCCCGGCCCCGGTGCAGGCCCGGTGCAGATTCCACTCAGTGCGATCCACCGCTCCGATGCGCTTGGCATTCCCCGAAACATCCGGGCTTTTGTCGTGGCCCACCACTTCAAAGTCGCCGTCGCCCTGGCGCAACGTCAGCCCCAGGCTTGCACCGGCCAATCCTAGCCCAATAATTGTGATTTGTGACTTTGCCATTTTTGCTTTCTCCCCAGCAGAACGAACGCGTAAGAGCGCTGCTTGCTGCGTCTGGATGTGTGCGCAGCAAGCAGCGCCCTTGCGATTGGTAAATTAATTGCGGCTATCGGCCCAGTGCAGGAGGGCAAGCAACTCGTCCCGTTTGTCCGCCGGTTTGTGGCCGGACTGGTCCTGGTGATGCTCGATGAGCCAGCAGGTCAGATCAGAGCAGCCGTCTGCTCCGGCCCAGGCCGCGCCGATAGTCGGGTGTTCCCGATGGACGTAGAGCAGATAGCGCCAGCCGGTGGCTGGGTCATCAGAAGCCATTGCCTCCACTTTGGCCGGGGCCAGGGCTGTCAGCAGCACCAGCGGTCCCCGCAGCCAGGGCGAGAGCCTGATGTTGGCCGTATCCCCGGCCACTTTGCCCACGTCGTGGAGCAGGGCAGCCGCGGCCAGGTCTGGATCGTGCCAGCCCGCTGCCTGCAGGGTGTACAGCACATTCAGGCTGTGGCGTTGACCGTCCAGGGGCATTTGGCAGAAACGGCAGACCGCAGCCTTGGGCAGTGCCCGGGTCACCTCCAGCATTTCGTCCGCATCCACGTGGGCAAAGACGCCCCGCACAAACTGGCGCACGCGCCAGAAGATGCGCACGGGAAGCAGAGCCTTTGTAGCAGGAATCGGGAGGGGTGTACTCTGTTGGCGTTGTTTGGCCTGGGAGCGTGTCAGCGGAGAGGCTGTGTCGATGTCAATAGTCATAGTTTTCTGATATTACCGGATAGGCTACAAATTGACCAAATTGGGTAGATGCAGCGCGATTCTGATTTTTTGGGTCTGATCTGTTCAGCCCACCAGCCCGTACAGAAATAACATAATCGAATAGACAATTTCTGAAATGAACGAGCCGCCCATGAAAATTACAACCATCAGCAGCAAAAAGCCATAGCGTTGCAGAGTCACTTGCAGGTCATACGTGCTGTCGGGGAGCAGGGCAAAGAGGATGTGAGATCCGTCCAGCGGTGGCACAGGAATCAGATTGAAGACAAAGAGCAGCACATTGATAAATGCGAAGGATTGCAGGAAGTTGCTTATCAGGTCCACACTGGTTTTGTCGAGAAAGAAGAGGGCAAGGGTCGCCAGAATCAGATTGCTGACCGGACCGGCCAGGGAGACGAGGATAACCGCCAGGCGCACGTCGATTGTCACGTTGCGGGGACTCCACTGGACGGGCTTGGCCCAGCCAAAGCCGGTGAAGAGGATCAGCACCGCGCCGATGGGGTCGATGTGGGCCAGGGGATTGAGGGTGAAGCGTCCTTGCAGCCGAGGGGTGGGGTCGCCCAGGGCCACGGCCATGGCCGCGTGGGCCATTTCGTGGACAGGGAAGGCAATGAACACAATTGCAACTACCGCGATTATCCATTCAGGATTGCCCAGGCGACCGATGGAACTTGCCCCGGAGAGCAGGGCATAGATTACCAGCAGGCCGACAACCGCTACGCCGATCTGTTGGGCACGGCTGAGAGAGTTCCAGCCTCGGCTGGGTGAATTGGGGTACATTTGTCTCTTTTCTTTCTTGTCGCACAAGTTAACAGCTTGTGTTGCATAAGCGGTAGCGTCGGGCTTCGATGCCGTGAAACAATTTCTGTTCTTCCAGGGAGCCGTGGGTCTCCAGCCAAGCGTCCATCAACCGCCGCCCATCCCACGAACCCGCTTCTACCAGTATAACCCAGACCTCGGCAAAGTCAGCGGTCGCGCGTTGCATCGCGTTGTCTACCTCCTCCCGCGCCTGGCTGTCGGGCAACCCGTTTTGCGTCCACAGACCCTCGGCCCAGGGAGCCAGGCGTGTTTCGCTGTCGCTGAAAGGATCGCTGCCGAAATCGCTGGTGTAATAGCGATAGGCGTAGTGGGTGTGGGGAATCTGCAAAATGAGCAACTGATCCGGCTGGCGCTGCTCGGCCACAAAAGTGACAGCTTCGCGTAGTTGTGTTTTGTTGGGTGTAACCGTCTGCTGCCAACCGTTGACCGTCCACAGCCCAACCACAAAGAGCAGCAGAAGCCCGGCACTGAGCCGTGCCCAGCGTCCTCCGCTGCGATAGACCACCCGTAGTCCCAGAGCCAGCAGCAGCACAAAGGCTGGGCCGATCCAGATCAGATAGCGGTCCACAAAGAGCGGTTTGATGGTGCTGACGCCGTGGAGAAGCAGCACTGGCCCCACCAGCCAGACCGCCAACATCCCCACCCGCAGGGCAGGGGAAACGGGAAGATGCTGGGTTTTTGGCAACTGCTCACCCCCACCCAGCCTCCCCCAATTTGGAGGAGGAGTCGATACAGTCTCCTCCCCAATATGGGGAGGGTTAGGGTGGGGTTTAATCTCTTCCCCTTCCGACGCGCCCACCAGCAATCCGCCCAAGACCAGGAAGACCACCGGCACAATCCAATAGATCGAGCGTTGGGAAAGGGCCGCGCCCGCGTGGTCCAGCAATAGCACCCGCACCACATCAGCAAAGGGGGTGAAGGCGTAGCCGGTCTGGTAGTCCAGTGTCGTCAGGTAGTGCCACTGCCACCAGATGAGGGGCAGGTAGGGGAGGACAAAGCCGCTGAGTGTCAGCCCGTAGCCCCGCCAGCGCTGGCGGTTGAGGGGCGCAGCCAATAGAAACCAGACGAAATGGATGGGCAGAATCAGCGCACTGAGCAGGTGGGTGTAGATGCAAAACGATGTGACGAGCAGGTAGATCAGCCAGCGCCGCCCCGTTCCCCGGCGCATAGCTTCCAGCCAGGCCCAGGTGGAGGCCAATGTCAGCACAACGACGAGCGCGTACATTTTGCCTTCCTGGCTGTACCAGAGCTGGTAGGGGTGCAGGGCCAGCAACAGCGCGGCCAGCAGGGGTGTATTGGCGAGACTCAGCCGTCCATTCCCTGGCAGAAGACGCCGGGCCACCTGCCAGATCAGCCCGATGGCCAGCAGGCTGGTGAGGGCGGAAGTGTAGCGCAGGGCGTATTCCGACGTGCCGGCCAGGGCAAACCAGGGGCGCATAAGCAGGAAGTAGAGGGGGCCGTTCTGGGCCGGGGAGACAAACATCGAAATCGTCTCAGCCAGGGGACGGATAGCCAGCCAGATCACATCCACTTCGTCCCGCCACAGGCTCTGCTGGGTCAGCCCCGCCAGCCGCCAGCCAAAAGCCGCCAGAATCAGCAGCAGCAGCCCGACCCGTTCCCCGTCGTCGGTTGTCGTCCGTCTCTCTGCCATCGCCATCAACCGATCCGTTTGGTCATCAAAATATCTGGTCGTCCCCGTCCGTTGGCGTCGGGCACAACGCCGGTGATTGTGTAGCCCTGCTTCTGGTAGAACTCGAAGGGGTGACGATTCAGGTTGCGAATAGTGCGAATCTTCTCCCAGGTGTCGGCGTAGAGATCGATCCCGGAGAGGGAAGTAGCGTCAGTCACGTCGTCTGTGCCCAGTTGAACGGTCAAGCCACCCTTTGCCCGCACCAGCCCTTCGAAATCCTGCACGAGCGCCGCGCCCACCCCTTGCCCCTGCCATTCCGGCGCGACCAGCAGGGGATGCAACTCCCACACATTGCCCTCGTAGCCGGGAATGCCACCGATCCAGCCAATGACCTCTCCATCGGCCAGAGCTGCCCGTAGAATACGATCCGGGGCCAGCATCTCGGCCACCTCTTCCTCAGCCTCGGCCAGGGTCGCCCAAGAGTCCTGGGGCGCAAAGACCCGATGGAGCAGGGCCGCGGCCTGGGCGATTTCGGTGGTCATAGGGGGTTTGAGATCGGAAATAGTAAAGTGGTTCATTGGTTGACTGGTTGATTGGTTTCTCCGGTTGAGACGGGTATATCCCAATCAACCAATGAACCAATCAACCACTCTCTTTTAAGGCAGGGATGACGGCCAGGAGTCCTCGTCGGGCGGCGGGGACTTGCCCGGGCCCTTTGGCGCGGGCGGGATTTCGTCTTCCGGCACAATTTCGTAGAGATCGAAGCGCTGTCGGCTGTTGCGGTAGAAGTTGAGACCGGCAAAGGTCCCGGCCACCGCGAAAAAGACCAGCGAACCACAGGTCAGCCAAATCCACGCGCCAGAGGTGAGAGCGACAGAGAGCACCTGTCCCGTAACGCTGAACAGCGTGGGTTCTGGCGTGGGTGTTGGGATCACCACTGGACGCACAGTAGGGGTTGGCGTGGGCGTGACGGTGGGCGTCGGTTCGGGCGTCGGCGTATCGGTCGGTGTAGGTGTGTCGGTTGGCAGCGGCGTGTCCGACGGCAAGGGGGTTTCGGTCGGCGTTTCGGTCGGCGTCTCTGTCGGTGTCTCTGTGGGCGTTTCGGTGGGCTGCTCCTGGGCTGGAGGCGTGAAGGTTTCGGTCGGCGTTTCACCCGGCTGGGGTGTCAGTGTTTCGGTGGGTGTCTCCGTCGGTGTCTCTATCGGCGTCTGCCCAGGCGAAACAGGCGAGTTCTGGCCCAGACCAGTGGCGAGGGTTGGGCTTGTGGCAAGCCAGCCGACCAGACAGATTGCCAAGAGCGCGGCCAAAAACAGGCCAAGTGGACGAAGGGGAGGTCGCTGCACAGGCTCTACTCCCGCCGCCGGACAAGAAGCACAACGATCACAAGCAACCCCAGCCCCACCAGCAGCGCGCCCACCAGAATCAGACTGGCCTGGGCCTGGGTCGGCTCATTCAGGGGCGATAGGGGCGATTGGGTAAAACTTCGATCTGCGCTTGGGTTTTGGACAGATGTGGCGGATTGGCTGTTGTCGATCTGTGGCGGCGCAAGGGGCGATGGCGTCTCGGCCTGAATCAGCTGGGGCTGGTCCTGGGATAGTGGCTCTTCGTCTGGCATCGGCGTCGCCACCATCAACGGTGACAGGGGTGAAATCTGGGCAGAGGCACTTTCTGTGTTGAGGGAAAGGGCAATCAGCAGGACTGTCAGCAATGCCAGACCACCGGCAATGAGCAGGTAAATCAGACGACGACGCTGTGTGTTAGAATCAACAAAACCCATTGACAGGCACTTTCAGAAAATAGAGGCACGGGCGGTCTCTGTGCATAGGAGACCAGTGAAATTATACACAGCCCGGCGGGGATCAACAATTAGCCGTCTGGCGTAGGGCGGAATAGACGTGCCATCGCCGCCCGGCCCTAAAGAGACCGGGCTAGCGGGCAACGCCCCCTGAAGGGGGCTGAAAGTCGAGGGTCTCCAGCGAGACATCCCCGACTTCTACAGGAACCCGCCGCCTGGTTTCGTCTTCTACCAGCAGCGCGCCGTCAATATCCGTGCCCACCACCTGGCCCTGCCAGTTGCCGGTCCGGTCGTGGACCATCACAGCCCGCCCCACATTGATCAGCGCGGCCTGCCAGCGGGCATGGATTTCTGCGGCGGATGGACGGCCCGGCCCGGCCAGCAGCGCGGAGAGTGCGCGGCAGAGGGCGATCAGCAATTTTTCCCTGGCAAAGTCGTGGCCAAAAAGTGTGTGTAGACTGACAGGCGGCAGTCCACCGGAACGGGGCGCGGGCAGTTCGTCGGCTCGCTGGTTGACATTTATGCCGATGCCCAGCACAGCGTAACGGATGCCCTGGCTGTCCAGGCTGCTCTCGGCCAGGAGACCGGCGACTTTGACCGGGCCGGTTGGAAGGAGGGCGATTAAGTCGTTGGGCCATTTGAGGCGAAAAAAGTCCCCGGCACTTTTGGGTGGAGCGCACGAGGCGTGTCGGTCAACAGTCGCTGTATTCGTGAAGTGCCGGGGACTTTGTGTTGTGACAGGCAGGCTGACCGCTTGCATTACTGCGTCCAGCACAGCCAGCCCGGCAATCATCGGCAGTTGGGCCGGGCGTTCGGGCAGGTGGCTGCCCGCCACAACGACGCTGACCAGCAGCGCCCGGCCCGGTGGCGTCTCCCAGCGCCGTTCCAGCCGTCCCCGGCCCGCGGTCTGTTCGTCGGCCACAACGACCGCACCAGAAATCTGTGCCAGGGCAGGTGCTTCTTCGGCCAGGGCACGGGCGAGGGGCATTGTAGAGGGTACGGATGGGTAATAGTCAATTGTGTGGCCAAAAGGCTGCTGGTGCAGGGTCGAACGTAGCGTGTGAATGTCCATTTGCTTGTGATATGGGGTGCAATCGTGTAAAATTGACCTGTTTGGTCCAGGCTGGGCCGGGAGTGGGCCTGGGTATTTGTAACGCAACCGGCACCAGGCCATTGGCAACCCTTCTATGTCTGCCCCTCCCACACCGACACTGCCTATTATTCTCTTCAGTGTATTTGCGGGCCTCGGCAGCGGGGTCCTGGCCTTCTATCTCTGCTTCGAGACCTTTGGCCTGGGCAGTGGGTGGAGTGTTGGGTTGACCAGCCTGGCGTTGATGGGTGTTGTCAGCGCTACGGCTGCCCTCCTCTCCCGGTTGCACGACGAGCGCACGGTCGGGGTGAATGTGGGCTTTGGCTGCGGGCTGATGGTGCTGATCGCACTTTTTGCTGGTTTCTGTCTGCTGATGGGTCTCTTCGCCGGAACGTTGGCGCTGACCTTTGGATAATCGATTCCTAAAGAAGAATTTGTAAACACGGATAGGAAGAAACACAGATAATAAATCTATCCGTGTTTCTTTTCATCCGTGTTTACAATAGATAGTACAAATATAGCACGAAAGTGCGCCAGTTGATGCAATTCTCGTATCTGTGAGAGGTATTCTGTCTATGGCCCAGGCCACCAAAGCTGTCTCGCGCAAGGCGAACCCAGCGACCAAAAAAGCAAGCTCGTCCGCTCGTCGCCTGTGGGAGATCGATGCCTGGCGGGGCTTGGCGATTGTGTCGATGGTCATCTACCACTTCGCTTGGGACCTGAAGTCCTTTGCCGAAGTCTACATCGACCTCTTCAGCCCTTTCTGGTTCTATTTCCAGCGTTCGATTGCCTCGTCATTTGTGCTGCTGGTGGGTATCTCGCTGACTGTCAGCTACAACCGGGCGCGCCAAAAGCAGGATGGCACTAAAAATCTTTACTGGAAATTTTTCCAGCGGGGGCTGCTGGTTTTTGGAACAGGGCTGGCAATGGGCACGGCTCTGTGGCTGATGGGCCAGGGACGCATCGATTTCGGTGTTCTGCATATGATAGGCGTCTCGATCATTCTGGCCTATCCTTTCCTGCGCTTCCGCTGGCTCAATCTGCTCTTTATTGCCATTTTGATGCCCCTGAGCTACTATCTGAAGACGATCCCCACCGACACAACGGCCTGGGTCTGGCTGGGCATCACCCCGCCCGGCTACGCACCCCAGGACTTCTTCCCCCTGGTCCACTGGTTTGCGGTGGTACTGATCGGCGTCTTTCTGGGCAATTCCCTCTACACAGGGGGCGTACGCCAGTTCTCCCTGCGCGACTATTCGGCCTTTTTCCCGTTCAATATACTAGGCTTTCTCGGCAAACATTCACTGTTGATTTATGTCATCCACCAGCCAATTCTGGTGGGCATTTTGATGGTGTTGGGCATTGCCAACCTGGGCTTCTAACTGAACCAGACCACAAAGACGCCAAGGCACGAAGAATATCCCATTTCTCATTCTTTGCGCCTCTGTGACTTTGTGGTTCATTTCTCTGCATTGAGGTGAACCATTTGAGCACGAACAGCACAGACCCACGCATTTTGGAACTGCGCGAGCGCAAGGGTGCGGCGCGCCAGGGAGGCGGCCCGGAGCGCATCGCGGCCCAGCACGCCAAAGGCAAGATGACCGCGCGGGAACGCATGGAACTGCTTCTGGATAAGGGCAGCTTCAAAGAGATGGACATCTTCGTCACCCACAATTCCAACGACTTCGGTCTGGACAAACAGCGCATCCCCGGCGACGGTGTGGTGACGGGCTACGGCACGCTGGACGGGCGGCTGGTCTACATCTACGCCCAGGATTTTACGGTCTTTGGCGGGTCGGTCAGCCACGCCCACGCCTCCAAAATCTGCAAAATTATGGATATGGCGATGAAGAATGGCGCGGCTGTCATTGGCCTCAAC
Source organism: Anaerolineae bacterium (assembly GCA_030432295.1). Lineage (GTDB taxonomy): Bacteria > Chloroflexota > Anaerolineae > Caldilineales > Caldilineaceae > JACQGT01. Next base: position 86,418 of record JAUIHI010000005.1, read on the forward strand.
GATTCCGGCGGCGCACGTATTCAGGAAGGGGTCCACAGCCTGGCCGGCTATGCGGACATCTTCTATCGCAATGTGATGGCCTCCGGCGTTGTGCCACAGATCAGCCTGATTATGGGACCCTGTGCAGGTGGGGCGGTCTATAGCCCGGCCATCACCGATTTTGTGGTGATGGTGAAGGATACCAGCCATATGTTTGTCACCGGGCCGGATGTGGTCAAGACAGTGACCCACGAGGAAGTCACCTTCGAGGAACTGGGCGGCGCGTCGGTCCACGGCAGCAAATCCGGTGTGGCCCACTTTTCCGCGGACAGCGAAGCCGATGCCATCTTCCTGGCCCAGCAGTTGATGGGCTATCTGCCCAACAATAATATGGAAGACCCGCCCTTTGTGGCTGGTACTGACGATCCCCTGCGCCAGGACGAGGAACTGGACTCGATTGTGCCGGACAATCCCAACCGGCCCTACGATATGAAGGAGATCATCCGGCGTATTGTGGATAGTGGCCAGTTTCTGGAAGTCCACCAGCACTGGGCGCAGAATGTGATTGTCTGCTTTGCCCGGCTGGGGGGGCGTTCCGTGGGGATTGTGGCCCAGCAGCCCTCTGTGCTGGCTGGTGTGCTGGATGTGGACGCCAGCCAGAAGGCCGCCCGTTTTGTGCGCTTCTGCGACGCCTTCAACATTCCGCTGATTGTGCTGGAAGATGTGCCCGGCTTTATGCCCGGTCTGAATCAGGAGCACGGCGGCATCATCCGTCACGGAGCCAAACTGCTCTATGCCTTTGCCGAGGCCACTGTGCCCAAACTGACGGTCATCATCCGCAAGGCCTATGGCGGGGCCTATTGTGTGATGAACCCCCGCCATCTGGGCGCGGATATGGTGCTGGCCTGGCCCAGCGCCGAGATTGCGGTGATGGGGCCAGAAGGTGCGGTCAATGTCATCTTCCGCCGGGACATCGCCAACGCGACCGATCCGGTGGTGCGCAAGAACGAACTGGTGGCCGACTATCGGGATCGTTTCGCCAATCCCTATGTGGCCGCGGCAGCGGGCTTCATTGACAATGTCATCGAACCCCACGAGACCCGCCCCCGGCTCATCAATACACTGGAAATGCTCCAAAACAAGCGGGACCAGATACCGGCGAAAAAACACGGGAATATACCGCTCTAACAACCAACCAATGATTCAAACCACGAAGACACAAAGCCACAAGGAAAAGCGCAAGTCTGTCTGTTTTTTCTTCGTGTCTTTGTGCCTTCGTGGTTGAGAACTCTGAGAACCTATGCCACTTTCCGAAATCGAATTTGAATTTTCTGCTTCCCAATATCAACTGATGGGCTTTCCCGGTTTGCAGCAGGGGGAGTCGTTGTCACTGGTGTTGGACGGGGGCATTCTGCTGCCGGACAGCGGCGCACAGTACTGGTACACTGTGCAGCCGGAGCCACTGGAGAAATGCTTTGCGCGGGTCGGCCCAGCCACCTACGCCTTTGCCGGTCGCATCGCCGAAGCGGACATCGAATACGGCCACGACCAGTTGGCCTACCTTTCCATCGACTGCGGGCCGGTTCACCTGCGCGTCACGTGCGCGCCGGGGGACGACGGCCAGTTGCCCTACGGCACGTGGGAGACCCGCTATATCAGTGGGCTGGCCTATGTCCAGGGCATTGTGGAGGACAGCTACGAGAATCCCGTCGGGCGAAACATCAATGTCATCGTCTGGCACTTTCGGCGGCTGACGCTGGCGCCAGGCGACGCGGTCTTTGGCGAATGGCACCAGAGCGATGAACTGCCACCCCATCCGCTGGGTGTGGACCGGGTCTTTGTGACGGCGCGGGTGCATAAAGAGGGCGTATAAAAATACTGCGTGCTGCGTGAAATTTTGTAACCGAATACCCAGCACGCAGCAAATTCCACGCCCGTTCCGCGCTATCCGCGTTCTATCTTTGAGTCTACTGCAAAAACCGAGTTTTTTGTGCAGATCGTCCGGGTTTTCAGGAGTGATTCGGTCTCAAAAACTCGGTTTTTAGCCTTTTTGCAGTGGAGTCATCTTCTCAAGTCGAGGTTGTGAATGTTCAAAAAAGTATTGGTTGCCAATCGGGGCGAGATCGCTGTGCGGGTGCTGCGGGCCTGTGAGGAACGGGGCATCTCCACTGTCGCCGTCTTCTCAGAGCCGGATCGCACTGCGCTGCACGTGCGCTATGCCAACGAAGCCTATTGTATCGGTCCCGCGGCCAGCCGGGAGAGTTACCTGCGCATCGACAAAATCATCGATGTGGCGCGCAAGACTGGTGTAGATGCCATCCACCCCGGCTACGGCTTTCTGGCCGAGAACGCGGCCTTTGCCGCGGCCTGCCGGGATGCGGGCATCACTTTCATCGGCCCCAGCCCGGAAGCCATCGAAAAGATGGGCGACAAGCAGACGGCCCGGGAGACTGTGGCGAAGAACGGCGTGCCGCTGGTCCCCGGTTCGGCCAAAGGGCTGCGCGACGACGAACTCAAAGCAGCCGCGCTCAAAATCGGCTTTCCGCTGATGGTGAAGGCGACGGCTGGCGGCGGCGGCAAAGGAATGCGTGTCGTCCACGACCCGGCCCAGTTCACCAGTTCGCTTTCTGCTGCCCGTCGCGAGGCAGGCAGCGCCTTTGGCAACGACGAAGTGTATCTGGAAAAGTACATCGCTTCGGCCCGCCACATCGAAGTCCAGGTGCTGGCCGACAACCACGGCAACACCATCCATCTGGGCGAGCGGGAGTGCAGCATCCAGCGTCGCCACCAGAAACTGATCGAAGAGTCGCCCAGCGTGGCCGTGGACGCGGTGATGCGGGATGAGATCGGGCGCATTGCCATCGCCGCAGCCGAATCGGTCAGCTATGCCAATGCGGGCACAGTCGAATTTCTCTACGATTCCGCCGCGGAGAAATTCTACTTTCTGGAGATGAACACCCGGCTGCAGGTGGAGCATCCGGTCACAGAAATGGTGACCGGCGTGGACCTGGTGAAGGAGCAGATCGCCATCGCCGCGGGCCGTCGCCTGCGCTACCGCCAGGAGGATATCGTCTCCAAAGGCTGGGCCATCGAATGTCGCATCACCGCCGAAGACCCATTCAATAATTTCATGCCCAACAGCGGAATGGTTACATATCTGAAGGAACCGACCGGCCCCGGCGTCCGTGTCGAAAGCTCTCTCTACCGGGGCTTTGAGGTTAGCCTTTTCTATGACCCAATGGTGGCGAAGCTGATCGTTCTGGGCGAGACCAGAGCCGAGGCTATCCTGCGCATGCGTCGGGCGCTGACCGAATATCGCATCGGCGGCATCAAAACCTCCATTCCCTTCCACCAGGAGATGATGATCAGCACCGAATTTATCTGGGGCACCTTTGACACCAGCTTTTTGGAGCGGCGGCGCCTGATGGCCACCGAGAATCCAGCCGAAGATCAGGCCCGCATCGCGGCTGTCTCGGCCGCGCTGATTGCCCACGAAGCCGGGCGTCGGGCTGTGCATATCGGCGACCAGTCGCCCGCAGCCAACCAGGGGAGCAATTGGAAGACAGCCGGCCGTATGAAGGCCACAGGAGGGCGCTGGTGAAATATTTTGCGGCGGTGAATGGGCAGGAATACGAGATCGAGATTGAAAACGATCAGGTGCTGGTCAACGGCGAGTCGATTGACGTCGATGTGAGCCAGATCGGCGTGCCGGAACTCTACAGCATTTTGCTCGACGGGGCCAGCTACGAAGTGCTGGTGGAAGAGCAGCGCCAGGAGTATGCGGTGACCCTGGCCGGTCAGCAGTTCCATGTGCAGGTAGAGGACGAGCGCACCCGGCGGCTCAACGCGGGGCGCAAAGGGCCGCTGATTCCATCGGGTGAACTGGTGGTGAAAGCGCCGATTCCGGGGCTGGTGGTGAAGGTGCTGGTGCAGGAGGGCGACGACATCCCGGAGGATCATCCGCTGCTCATTCTGGAAGCCATGAAAATGGAGAACGAAATCCGTTCCCTGCGCGCCGGCGTCGTGCGCTCGGTCGATGTGGCCGCAGGTCAGCGGGTGGAGCAGGGCGCGGCGTTGCTGGTGTTGGCATGAGATTGTAGGAGGGCGTAACTGATGTGGACCGCCCGCAGCGAAGAATTGCCCGAAAGCCGCGGTCTGCGTTTCAACGTAGACCGCGATTCGCGTCCAGCCACCTACGCCGATGTCCTCGCCGGTTGGCAGAAAGACGCCCGCTTCCGCACATTCTTCAACAGCCTGCTTGCGGACTGCCCCTACAGCGCCTTCCGCTGGGAGACGCCGCCCGTCACTGCTGCCACCGTCGCCCGCCCCTTCGAGTTTGTCCTTCTTGACAGCCCATCCCTGGCCCGACGCGCCGACCCAAACGCCTTCGCCAGCCATTTCACAGACAGCCAGACTGGCGTCGTCACCTTCCCCAACCTCAGCGGGGATGCGTTGATGGTTGTGCCCTGCCCGGTTACCGGGCCAGCGGCCTACGGACATCTGGCCGCATTCGTGCGCCACGCCCCAGAGCAGCAGCGCCACGCGCTCTGGCAGGCTGTGGGCGCGGCGATGGCCCAGCGGGTTGGGAGAAAGCCGGTCTGGCTCAGTACGGCTGGGGCCGGTGTCGCCTGGCTACACATACGCCTGGACAACCGGCCCAAATACTACGGCCACTCAGCCTACCGACAGTAGCCGCCCTCACTGCGTTCAACAAAAAGAGGCGTGAAACGCGAGAATCATCACTTCCTCTCACGTTTCACGCCTCACGTTTTTTCCGATTCCCTCTGTTTTAGCCAGCCGGAACCGCGGCCTCCATCAGCATCTGAATCCGCTCCACCATCTCCGCTGGGTTGGGGTGAATCCCCTCCACCAGCAGGGCGTTGGCGAAAAGTTGCTCGATTGTGGCGTCGATCAGCCGGTTGTCCCCGTCGTGCTGCACCAGCCCGGAGAGGTTGCGCACCAGCCCGTGGCCCCGGTTGAGTTCCAGAATTTTCTTGGGCGTCTGGAAATCCTGCTCCATCAGACGGCGGATGCGTTGCAAGTCCCGGTCGAATTCGTTCTCCGGCGAGACCAGCCGGGCCGGGTTGTTGACCAGTTGCTTCGACTCCCGCACGTCGGTCACCCGTTCGCCCAGCACCGTTTTGACCCGTTCCACCAGTGTGTCGAAGTCGGACTGGGCGACCTTTTCGCCGGCCTCGTCCTTCTCCTTCTCCGGCAACTTCAGCCCCGCGTCGTCCACATTTTGCAGGCTCTTGCCCTCGTACTCCCGCAGCATCGACGTCATATAGCCGTCGATGGGATCGACCAGATAGAGCACTTCGATGTCGTTGGCCCGGAAATAGTCCAGATGGGGGCTGCGGGCCACAGACTTCACATCCTCGCCCAGCACGTAGTAGATCTGCTCCTGCTCGGACCCCATCCGCTCGGCGTACTGGGCCAGTGTCACCCATTCGTCCGGGCTGCTCTTGCTGGAATGGAAGCGCAGCAGTCCTGTCAGGGATTCCTGGCTGGCTGGGTCCGAGGCGATGCCCTCTTTGATGAAAATGCCGAACTGATCCCAGAATTTGGCGTACTTCTCCGGGTCCGCGTCAGCCAGGGATTTCAGTTCCCGGATGATCCGTTTGGAGAGGGCGCTGCGTATCTGGCGGATGTTGGGGTTGTTCTGCACCACCTCCCGGGAAACATTCAGGGGCAGGTCTTCCGAGTCCACCACCCCTTCTACAAAGCGGAAGTAGTCGGGCAGCAGCTCCCGGTTGCGGTTCTGGATCAGAATCTTGCGGGAGTAGAGGCGCAGGCCGTGTTCGCTCTGCTGGGACATCAGCCCCCGGTCCCGGCGGGAGGGGATGAAGAGCAGGCTGCGCATATTCACAGGCGCGTCGGTGACCAGATGGATGTGCAGCAAGGGGTCTTCAAAGTCGAAGGTGAGCTGTTTGTAGAATTCGGCGTACTGCTCAGCCTCCACGCCCTGGGGCGACTGCCGCCAGAGGGCCGTGCGCTTGTTGAGCATCCGCCGGGTCTCTTCGGTCTCCTTCTCGCCTTCCGTCTCTTCCGTATCTTCCGACTCCACCTCTTTGGTTTCCAGCAGATAGATGGGGAAGGATACGTAGTCCGAATGCTTCTTGACAATCTGCTCCAGCCGCCAGCCGTTGGCAAATTCGTCCGCGTCATCCTTCAGTTTGATAACAATTTCTGTGCCCCGACTCGTCTTGTCCGCGGGGGTGAGTTCGTAGGAGCTTTCGCCGGTGGAGTGCCAGGACCAGGCCGTGTCTTCGGGCCGGTGGGAGCGGGAGGTGACAGTGACCTCCTCGGCCACCATAAAAACGGAGTAGAAGCCCACGCCAAACTGGCCGATTACCTCGTCCAGAGTCTTGCCCTGCTCCTTTGCGCTCTGCAAAAAGCTGCGTGCGCCGGAGTGGGCAATCGTGCCCAGATTTTGGACCAATTCCTCTTTGTTCATCCCAATGCCGGAATCGCTGATCCTCAGCGTCTTGTTCTCCCGGTCCGCGGAAAGTGTGACGGCCAACTCAGCTTCGTGGTCCACCACATCCGAGTTGGTCAGCATTTCAAATTGGATGCGGTTGAGTGCGTCCGAGCTATTGGAAATCAGTTCCCGCAGGAAAATCTCCCGTTCGGTGTAGAGGGAGTGGGCCAGAATGTCGAGCAACTGGCGGACTTCCGTGCGATATTCCAGGGATTCGGGAGCCTGTACGGTTTCTTGGGTCATAAGCTTGCCTCCAACAAAATATGAATGGGAACAATGAAATAGCATGAGAATTTGGGCAATGCCACCGTTCATTTTAGCACAAAGCCAACTCCCATCGAAGATTCCAGCGTTAGCACTTTGTTGGTGTTTTGATAGCGCTCTGTTTGGGGAACAGGCAAAGGCTGATTGTGCCGGATTGTCATCTGTGATAATCTGAGAATAGTTGACCGCAAGCGTCATCTGCGTCCCATTTTGACTCCACTGCAAAAAGGTCAAATTCTCCCGCAGAGCAGCGGAGACGCAGAGGATTTCAGGAGAAAAATCCGCTTTTATCAGAGTTCATCAGCGTTTATCAGTGGCTCAAATGGCTTTTTGCAATAGACTCATTTTTACACCAGCGAGGAATCCCCCCATGCCCATCATCGACGCCCACATCCACTACGGCGACGACGCGCCCGAACTGCTGGCCCTGCTGGCCGAGTTCGACATCCGCCTGCACAATATCTGCGTCTCCCAGGACAGCCACGGCGGCTGGCGAGAGAGCGCCGACCGCTACTGCTCCCTGGCCCAGACCAATCCCCGGCGCTATGCCTGGTGCACCAGCTTCGACCTGCCCCGGCTGGACGACCCCGGCTATGTGGACTCGGTGATTGCCGGGCTGGAGCAGGATTTTGCTGCGGGCGCGGTGGCCTGCAAAGTCTGGAAGAATATCGGAATGGAGGTGCGCTATCCCGACGGGCGCTTCTTCCACGTGGACGATCCGCTGCTGTCGCCCATCTTTGCCTGGCTGGCCGAACGGGGCTATCCTCTGCTGGCCCACATCGCCGAACCCCTGGACTGCTGGCTGCCCCTGCGCGAGGGCAGCCCCCACTACGGCTACTACAGCCGCAATCCCGAATGGCATATGTATACCCAGCCCAATTACCCTTCCCACGGCGAGCTGATGGCGGCCCGGGACCGGGTGCTGGCCCGGCATCCCAACCTGCGCTTCATAGGCGCACACCTGGCCAGTCTGGAGTACGATGTGGATGTGCTGGCCGCCACTTTGGACCGCTACCCCAATCTGGCCGTGGACACCTCCGCCCGGCTCTACGATCTGGTGGTGCAGGACTCGGCCAAAGTCCGCGACTTCATCACCAAATACCAGGACCGCATCCTCTTTGGCACAGATGTGGTCATGCGCACGCCACCCTCGTCCATGGCCCCGGAAGAACGGGCCCAGGCCATCGCCAGCCTGCGCACCGTCTACACCACCCACTTCGCCTATTTCGAGTCGAAGGGGGCCGTAACTGTGCGTGAGCGGGATGTGCAGGGGCTGGGCCTGCCCCAGCCTGTCCTGGAGAAGCTCTACCGCACCAACGCCGAGCAGTGGTATCCTGGCCTCAACTGAGCCGCAAGTCCCAAACGAGAGACAAAGAAAGGCCCTGACCGTTCGGTCAGGGCCTTTCTCGCTATCGTAGTTTCTTGGGACAACCCTACAGCAAGAGCGCCTCAATTGCCTCGGTCGTCTCCGTGTCCTCCGGCGTCACATCCCGGTGGGCAATCGTCTCGAAGAAGTACTCGGCCCGTTCTTTGCCGTCGTCGCCCATCAGCTTGCGGTGATCCACCTGAATCGTATCGCCGGGGACAAAGCGACCGGACAGAATCGCCTCGCTCAGCGGGTCCTGGATTTCGTTCTGGATCACCCGGCGCAGGGGCCGCGCACCGTAGTCCGGGTCGTAGCCCGCTTCGGCGATGGCCAGCCGGGCCGATTCGGCCAGGGCCAGTTCCATCTCCTGCTCGGCCAACTGCACCCGCAGCGTCTTCATCTCCAGTTCGACAATCTGGGTGATCTGTTCCTTCGTCAGACTGTGGAAAACCATAATTCCATCGAGCCGATTGATGAATTCCGGGCGGAATGTCTTCTTCAGCGCATCCATCACCCGCTTCTTCATCACCTCGTACTCATTCTCTTGCTTCGTCGTCTCATCGGCGTTGATGGTAAAGCCGAGGCCCTTCGACCCCTGAATCAGTTTGGCACCCACATTGCTGGTCATAATCAGAAGCGCGTTGCGGAAGTCTACCCGACGGCCCTTGGCGTCCGAGAGATAGCCGTCTTCCATAATCTGCAGAAGCATATTGAAGGCTTCGGGGTGGGCCTTTTCGATCTCGTCCAGCAGAATCACCGAATAGGGGCGACGGCGCACAGCTTCGGTCAGTTGACCGCCTTCGTCGTAGCCCACATAGCCGGGAGGCGCACCCACCAGACGGCTGACGTTGTGGCGCTCCATAAACTCGCTCATGTCCAGTTTGATCAGCGCATCTTCGCTGCCAAAAAGGAACTCAGCCAGAGTTTTGGTCAGGGCCGTCTTGCCGATGCCTGTGGGTCCCAGGAAGATAAAGCTACCGATGGGCCGCTTGGGGTCCTTCAGGCCCGCCCGTGCCCGGCGTACAGCCCGGCTGATGGCTTTGATGGGTTCTTCCTGGCCGATAATGCGTCGATGCAGCTCCGACTCCATATCTAGCAGGCGCACCTTCTCTTCCCCGGCCATGCGATGCACAGGCACACCCGTCCACATAGCCACCACCTCAGCGATGTCGTCGGGGGTGACGTGGGGGCGATTGGTCACCTGCTGCCAGCCCTCCCGCAGTTTGTCCAGGCGGCTCTGCAACTCCACTTCCCGATAGCGCAGGTCGATGGCGTCGTCAAAGCGCTGGGTTTCCAGTGCCTCGTCCTTCTCCTTCTGCAAGCGGCGCAGGTCCATAAATGTCTCGCGCAGGCTGGCCGCGTGGGGGGCTTTGTACATCCGCACCCGGCTGCCTGCCTCGTCGATCAGGTCGATGGCCTTGTCCGGCATAAAGCGATCCGGGACATAGCGGGCGGCCAGATTGGCCGCGGCTTCCAGTGCGTCTTCGTTGATGATCAGTTTGTGATGCTCTTCGTAGCGGCTTTTGATGCCCCGCAAAATCTCAATCGTATCTTCGATGCCCGGTTCTTCCACCAGAATCGGCTGGAAACGCCGTTCCAGGGCCGCGTCGGACTCGATGTACTTGCGATATTCGTCCAGCGTCGTGGCACCGATGACCTGCAACTCGCCTCGGCTCAGGGCTGGCTTGAGAATGTTGGCTGCATCCACGCTGCTGCCCGCAGAACCCGCGCCCACCAGCATATGCACTTCATCGATAAAGAGGATCGAGCCGCTGGTGATGATTTCTTCGATCACCTTCTTCAGCCGCTCTTCGAACTGGCCCCGGTACATTGTGCCAGCCACCAGACTGCCCACATCCAGCATCAGAATCCGTTTGTTGAGCAGTGTCTCCGGCACATCGCCTTCGATTACCCGCTGGGCCAGCCCTTCAATGATAGCGGTCTTGCCCACACCCGGTTCGCCGATCAGCGCCGGGTTGTTCTTGGTGCGGCGGCTGAGAATCTGGATGACCCGTTCGATCTCCTTCACCCGCCCGATCACCGGGTCCAGTTTGCCCTCTTCCGCGGCTGCGGTCAGGTCCATGCCCAACTGGTCGACCAGCGGGGTCTTGGACTCTTTCTTCTGCTTCTCTTTGGTCTGGGCCTGGCTTTGCAGCAGATTGCGCGCGGTCTGGGTGCGTACCCGGTCCAGGTTGATGCCCAGACCCCGCAGCACATTGACCGCAATGCCCTCACCTTCGCGTACCAGCCCCAGCAGCAGATGCTCAGTGCCGATGTAGTGATGGCCCATCATCCGGGCCTCTTCCACGGCCAGTTCGATCACCCGTTTGGTGCGGGGGGCCAGGGAAGGTTTGCCAAAGGGGGCACGTTCTCCCCGGCCTACGGTGCGTTCCACGGCCCGTACTACCTGGCCGGGCTCCACGCCCAACTCCTTCAGAACTTTGACTGCTACGCTATTTTCTTCGCGCACAAGCCCAAGCAGCAGGTGTTCGGTGCCGATGTAATTATGATTGAGACGTAACGCCTCTTCCTGGGCCAGGGTTAATACACGCCGTGCCCGTTTGGTAAAACGATCCAGTTTGTCAGACATTGAGTTTGCACCTCAGAAATAGCAACGATAGGGTTTTGCCCTCTCTTGCGTGGGCGACACAACTATACCAGCGATTCTGTAACCGCCGCCGTAACGGGTATTCCGCTTTCACCGGGAAAGCAGTGGAAGCTGTCAGCTTGTGTTACTACCCGTCTATGAATCTATTGTACCGACCCATTGTAAGATTTGTCAATACGACAAAACACCTCTGCAGAAATGCCGCGTGGATTGTGGTAGATTCCACGTGACTGACGCACAATCCAACTGTCGGGTTCCACTCGGCGGGAAACAAACGGCGCACCGGCAAAAAGGCCGGTGCGCCGTTGGCAACCAATCTATTGAAATCTATGACTGATTTAGGCGAATTCGGGAACAGCCTCTTCGTCCATCTCGGCCACTGCTTCGGTCTCGCTCGTGTCGTCGGTCGATGCCTCCGGGTTCTCGTCCAGAGGAACGATCTCCCAGTCGAACTCGTTTTCCTCGGGTTCCGGCAGGGCCTGCTTCAGGCTCAGACCCATGCGACGGCGCTCGATGTCGATGCGGATGATCCGCAAATCGAATTCGTCGCCCTCGGCCACAACCTCTTTGGGGTGGGCAATCCGGCGATCGGCCAACTCGCTGATGTGGATGAGACCTTCCACCGCGTCGTCGTCCAGACGGGCAAAAGCGCCGAAGTTGACCAGTTTGGTGATCGTGCCGCGCACGACCTGTCCAACCTCGTACTTGTCGGCCACGGTCTCCCACGGCTCCGGCTGCATCCGGCGCAGGCTCAAGCCGATGCGCTTGCGTTCCAGGTCCACACTCAAAATCTGGACCTGGACTTTCTGGCCAATCTGAATGACCTCGCTGGGGTGGTTGACCCGGCCCCAACTCAGTTCGCTCAGGTGGATCAGGCCGTCGGCCCCGCCCAGGTTGACGAAAGCACCAAAGTCGGCCAGGCTGCTGACCACACCCTCGGCGGTGCCACCCTCCTTCAGGGATTCCAGCAGTTTCTCCTTCTGAGCCTGACGCCATTCGCGCATGGCCAGCCGCTCGGAAAGGATCAGCCGGTTGCGGCGGCGGTCCATGTCGATGACTTTGAAGCGCAGGGTTGTACCCACCAGTTTGCTCCAGCGTTCTTCCGGATCGATGTCCGTGCGCTGCATACTCTGGCTCTCGCTGCTCAATTGGCTGGCCGGTACAAAACCACGGACCTGACCAATCTTGATGATGACGCCGCCCCGGTTATAGCCGCTGATGACGCCTTCGTCGGTATCCTGATTTTCGAGCAATTTTTCGGCCAGAATCCAGTCCTCTTCGGCTTTGGCCTTAGAGATACTCAGCATCAGATTGCCATCTTTGTCTTCGCGCATGACATAGACAGGCACTTCGTCACCGACACGCAGACCGTTGAATTCATCGCCCAACCGATCCAGGTCCCGGCTTGATACAATACCTTCGGATTTGAATCCGATATCGACAAGCCATTCGCCCGAACGCTTGTCCACAATCGTGCCCTGTCGAATGTCGCCCATGACAGGTGTCTTCATATAGGAGTCTTCAAACTCCTCCAGAAGCAATGCCATCGGGTGGTTTTCCATGTCGATTTCTGGCTCGCTGAAATCAAACATGAAATGTGAGGGGTCCAAAACTGCCTGCTGTGTCTTCATAAGCTCGAAGCTTCCTCCAAAAAAATAGATTTGCATCACGGAAAACGTATTTATACTTTCGGCCCGGAATTTTTGTAATACACAGTGTTTCCGGTTCCTTGTGTCAATCCCATAACTTTGCCTGGGAAAATCGGGCAAATCCTCAACAAACCGATAGTTCCCCAAGCGCTGAACCGCTACAGTTGACGCTGACCTACAGTGGGGATTAGTTTGCCAGGGCAACCGCCTCGATCTCGACCAGCGCGCCCAAAGGCAACGCTGCCACCTGCACAGTGCTGCGGGCTGGCGGTTCACCGCTGAATGCCTGGGCATAGATGCCGTTGACAGTGGCAAACTCGGCAATGTCTGTCAAGAAGATCGTCGTCTTGACGACCCGATCCATGCCCGACCCGCCCGCGGTCAACACCGCGGCCAGATTGGCCAGAACCTGACGGGTCTGCTCTTCAATGCCCAGACGAAGCTGACCGGTCAACGGATTGATACCGATCTGTCCAGAGGTGAAGACAAACTGTTCAATTTTAACTGCTTGGGAATAGGGGCCGACTGCGGCAGGAGCTTTTTCTGTACTGATAACTGTTCGATTCACAAACAATCTCACAAAGAACTAAGTGCGCTGTTCGGACTGCTGGTTTCCAGCGCAACGTAAAAGGAGGAAGTGTCGTTGCAGCAGTTGTGGGGCGCTGCAAAACCGACCTTTTCAATTGTAATTGACCCTACACATAATGTCAAACAGCGAAACACAAAAAAACAACGAATAACCTACTTCTGCTATTCAATCACCCATCGAGCCTCTCCGAGGCGGTCCAGGATCACTCTATGAATAGACGGTCGGCAAGCTGCGCCGCATAATTTCATAGTTTTCCAGGGCCTGCCCAGCACCCAACGCCACGCAGGCCATCGGGTTCTCTGCCACATAGGCGGGCACACCGGTCTCGGCGGTAAAGAGACGGGAGATATTGCGCAGTTGTGCACCCCCGCCGGTGATGACCATTCCCCGGTCGATAATGTCCGCGGCCAGTTCGGGCGGCGCTTTTTCCAGGGTAGCGCGCACAGTGCTGACAATCGCCTGCAGGGGTTCGCTCATGGCCTCGGTCACTTCGGCGCTGGTGATCTCAATCGTCTTGGGCAGACCATTTACCTGGTCCCGGCCACGCACTTCCATGCGCCGTTCTTCTTCCAGGGGCAGGGCCGAACCGATGGCAATTTTGATCTCTTCAGCAGTCTGGTCGCCGATGAGCAGATTATATTTTTTGCGGATGTAGCTGGTGATCGACTCGTCCAACCGGTTGCCACCCACCCGCACACTGCTCCACACCACAATGTCATACATCGAGACAATCGCGGCTTCGGTGGTTCCGCCGCCCATATCCACCACCATATTGCCCGTGGGTGTGCCGATGGGCAGCCCCGCGCCATAGGCCGCGGCCAGGGGTTCGGGGATGAGATAGGCTGCACCCGCGCCCGCCTGCATGGCCGCGTCGTGGACGGCCCGCTCTTCCACGCTGGTCACGCCGCGAGGGGTGCTGATCATCACTTTGGGTTTGAAGAGGGGATTGAAGCGGCCTGCAATCGCTTTGATAAAATAGCGCAGCATGGCTTCGGTGACGACAAAATCGGCGATGACCCCATCCCGCATAGGGCGGGCGACTTCGATGCTCTCTGGCGTACGGCCCAACATATCGTAGGCTTCGTGGCCGACAGCCACCATTTTGCTGTCTCGCGCCCGAATAGCCACCACAGAAGGTTCGTGCAGAACAATACCCCGCCCACGCACATAGACGAGGACGTTGACTGTTCCCAAATCAATGCCGATTTGCTTTTCAAGCATAAAAGACTAATTCCCGATCGGAATTCCTAAACACACGACGTTCCACCGCCGAGGCCGTGGGCCACTGCTGTGGAACGCTGACACTTTATTATAGCGGGTGGGAGAGTCAACGACAAATCGCTTGTGACCGCGGGCGCACTACTCCGTCTTCAATTGCAGCCAGACCATCGGGATCAGCATCCCGATAAAGACAACCCCCGCTGCACCCCAGGGGTAGAGATTGAGTTGCAGCCAGGTTCCGCCAGGAATCAGCCCCATCCCGTAGAGGATATAGACGCTCCAGCCTGTGATGGTGGCCCAGAGCAGACGATAGACCAGCATCTGCCGTGGCATCACCCGCACGAGAACGACGAGAAAGAGCGCCAGAAAGACCAGTTGGGTGATGGCGACCACTGCCAGCGTCAGGAGTGTGACCCGAGCCGTGGGTTTGGCCGGTGTGGCCGGTTCGATGACAATCACCGCTGTTGCTTCCGGGCTTGGGGTGGCGACGGGCGTCTCGGTGGGCGGGACTTCGGTGGGCGGGTTGGAGATGTTGATCTGGGCCAGGTCCTGGCCAGTCTGGATGCTGACTGAAATGCGGGTGCTGCGCATGGCATCCACACTGCTGGCTGTGATGTTGAGCGTTCCCGCCCGTTCCAGTGGAACAGCAATGCGGGCCATTCCATCCACAGTTGTGACAGGCTCGGCTGGCAGGGCCAGGTCTGCATCGCTGTAGATCAGGCGGAAGCTGACATTTGTGCCGTCGGGCGCGGGGTTACCGTTGCGGTCCACAATCGGCCCGGCCTCGATCTCCAAAATGTCGCCGAGGGCCACGGCGGCCTGGACGCTGACATCCGCGCCGGTGCGGTTGGCGACCACCTCTTTGTTCAGAATGTGCAGTTGGATCTGCTGCTCCGGGTCTGGTTCCAGCCGTTCGAGCAGATTTCCAAAACGTGTGCCCGGTGCGCTGACCGGGGGCGCGCCTGTGGCGGGCACAGCCCGGAAGAAAGCCCGCACAGCCGCATCCAGAAAGGAGTCCCCGGCGCTATAGACGCCCAGATAGGCGGCAAGTTTGCTGATCTCTGTCGAGTCGAGATAGTAGGGCGCGTTGAGAGCCAGCACGACAATCCGCCCTCCCACCTGATCGCTGCGCAGCCGCAAGAATTGCTTCACCACATCGCTGTGTTCGAAGCGGGCCACATCCACATCGGCCATAGCAAATATCAGCCAATCCGCCTCTTCAATCGCGCTGTCCATTTCTGTGGTCTGGCTGGCCGGTGCCGTGTCGCTCAGAAAGCCGCTCAATTCTTCAAAGGTATAGCTGGTGATAGAATCGGCAGATAGTTGGCTTGTGGCCTCAGGGCCGTAAAGTTGCAGGATAATTCTCTCCAATGCGTCGGGCGGGGTTGCCTGCACAAAGGAACATCCGGGGCATTCGGCCAGGGACCGGCTGTCAGAAAAGATCAGAATGCGATCGTTGGGTTGGGGGGCCTGGGGCAGGGTGTCGCTCAACCCCTGGGGGTCGGGGAAGAGGATTGTCAATGCCTCCCGGGCCACCTGTCCCACCAGCGCCTGGGCCTCGTCCCGGCTGTTGCCGGAGAGAACCCGCAAGTGATCGGGACGCACCAGCACATCGGCCAGGCTGATGTTGACATTCGCCGCACTGGAGACTGGGGCTTCGTTTTCGACTGTCCCATAGAGCCGAAACTTCAAGCGCAAAATCCGGCGCAGGGAATTGTCCACCCGAGTCGCAAAGCTGGGGTCTCTGGTGTAGAGGTCCCGGAAGAAGAGAATCGTCTCTTTGATATTATTGCGGGCATCCGGCCACTGGTCGGTCAGAGAAAAACGGGAGAGATAGAGCAGATCGTTGCCCGCCAAAAATGCGTCCAGTGCGATCTGTTTGCGTTGGAAGCGTTCCAACTTGGGGTCGTAGTAGCGGCGCACGGCAGGCAGGCCCAGGGCATCGCTCATCACCAGTCCACCCTGGCTGCGCCAGGCAGCGAACTCTTCCAGGGCCAGAATAGTGCTCAATTCCGTAGCCAGGCTGATGGGCGGCGTGCGTTCCCGGCTGCCCTGAAAGCTGCTGTAGCGGATGTGGCCGGAGATCAGCCCTTCGGTGATGCCGGGGTCGCCGTTGCTACGCAGCAACGCGGAGGGGGCGTTGGTGACACCGGCAAAAGGCAGCAGGTCTGTGCGGCGCAACTCTTGCAGGCTCTTTTGGATGGTTGCCACTTCTTCATCCGGGCGGCGGTCTGTTCCGCCCTGGCCGGGGAAATGGGAAGCCATTGTCGCGATCCGCTGCTCGCTGCCCTGGTGGATGCCGGTGATGTAGGCCCGCCCCAATCTGCCCACCCAATAGGGGTCCCCGCCGAAGCTCTGCACCCCCAGACCCGCGCCCGCGTCTGTCCGGGGCTGTTCCAGCACATCCAGCCCTGGCCCCAGCAGCATATTGATCCCCACCGCGGTCAGCTCCCGCCCGACAATCGAGCCGATGCTTTCGACCAATTCCGGGTTCCAGGTTGCGCCCAGTGCCATCGGCGAAGGCAGGGAGGTGAATCCCTGGCGCAGGCTGGTACTGAGCAGATCGTCTCCCACCTGCTCCACGCCCACAAAGAGGGGCAGTCGTTGGGATATGCGTTGGAAGATGCCCAGATCGAGGGTGTCCGGTGCTGCCAGGAGCGCAGCCGGTGGATTGAGAGCCTGATCCGAGCGCAAATAGACCCCATAGGCCAGTGCCTGCAACTGGTTGGTCAGCGTGGCCACCTGGACCGGTGTATTGCTCCCATCCACATTGCTGAAATTCTGGTTTTCTGGATTGATAACAACACCGCCCACCCGGTATTCCTGGATCAGTTCGGCAATGTCGCTGGTTGTGCCCACCTGATTGCCCTGGAAATCGATGACAAAGAGTTGACCGACTCTGTCGGCTACGCTCATACCCGCGATGATTCGGTTGATTTCCTGGGTCAGCAGTTCGTCGGGTCCGGGCGTGGGTGTGAGGGTGGGGGTCGGACTGGGTGTCAGTGGGATAGTGGGACTGGGCTGGGCCGTCTGGGTTTGCACGGCTTGGGCGGTGGCAGTCGCAAACGCCCGCAGTGCTTCTGTGATGGAGGTGCTGCTGCGGAGAGTGGGTATAGCGTCGATATCGCCTGGCGCTTCATCGAGCCGAGTTGGCGTGCTGGTTGGTGTGCCGGTTGGGGTGGGCGGAGTGTCCTGGGCCGATGCAATGTAGCTCTGGCTAAAGAGGAGAAGCAAACAGGCGAAAACGCCGACCATACCCATGCCAAGGGTAAGCAGACGGTTTCGTCGGGAGGGTGTCGTAATAGCGCGCGAGGAGAACGATCTGTTTCGATTCATCCATCGCATTGTACTTGGGCAGTCGGAGAGAGGTCAAACCGGGAGGGGAAGAGATTGGGGCTGAGTCGTGGCCGGGACGTTCGTCCCAGCCCCCAGGCTCCGATCTAAAGTCCCATCTATCAGTTCCGAATCACCAGTTGCAGGCCGAGCCAATAGGTGGCAACAACCCGGCCCATCACCTGGCCCGCAGGGCGCAAAATGTGTTTGGCGACCAATCGGGAGACAGGCCGAAAAATGAGCATAGCAAATAGCAGCACATTCAGCACAAAGCTAAATCCAAGCAAAGGCAAGATGACTTCAAGCATTTCCGATGTCATTGTTTTATTCCCCAATGTATCGTGTGTGTTAATTTGGTCCCTATTAGTACCACAATACTACCGACCGGCCAGGGAAATGCTGTCAAATGGCTGACAAGTCGTCAAGAAATGGCTGCTGTCCGAGGTGGGTAACCGGCAATGTAGGGGGATTTGCACGTTCATTGAAAGTGCCCCATCTGTAAATTAGTAGAGAACACTTCTGATGTATTCTGCCGGGATATCTTTGCGGTTGATAGTAGATAGCCAGGCGTTTGTGTGACAGTCCGCAGGCAATCCAGCGGGAAGTGGGGATGCGGGTGATGGAAGCCCTGGCCCAGGCCAGTGGCAGCAGTCGCCAGCCGGAGTTTCTCAGCAGCCACCCGAACCCGGATAACCGGATTGAGAACATTCAGGCCGCGATTGAGGCCGCATTTCCCGATGGCTTGCCAGAGGGGTTGACGCCGTAAAACCGTTGAAGCGTTAGAGCGTTGGAACGTCGAACCCTGCGCCTTCCAACGCTCTACCGCTCTTTCGCTTCAGCGCTCCCCAGCCGCAGAACAAATTCCGCGCCGTGCCCGTCCCCTTCCGCCACAGTCAGTGTGCCGCCGTGGGCCTCGGCCAACCGCCGGGCCAGGGCCAGCCCAATCCCCATCCCTTCTTGAATCCGGGTCTGGTTGGGGGCGCGGTAGAAGAACTGAAAGATATTTTCCCGATCCGCCGGGTCTATCCCCGGCCCGGTATCCCGCACACGCACGACTATCGGCGCGTTCTGCCCTGCCCCCTCCTGGGCCGCGGAGACAACCACCCGCCCCCCGGCTGGCGTATATTTGTAGGCGTTGTCCAGCAGATTGCCCAAAATCTGGCCGATGCGCACCGGGTCTACCTGTAAAGGCGGCAGGCTGGCAGCCACCTGACAGGAGAGGGCGATCTCTTTGGAACGCAATTTGCCTTCGCTGCGGTGACATTCGGCCTGAATCAGTGCGCCCACATCAGTGATTTTCAGGTCCAGCGCCAACTCCTGCATCTCGCTTTGGGCCAGCAGTGTCAGATCATCCAGCAGCAGGCGCAATTGGTCCACCTGCTCGTCGATACCTCCAGCCAGTTCGCCCACAACCTCGCCATTATTCCCGCTGTTCTGCCCCAACACCTGGGCCGCGGCTTTGATCGCGCCCAGGGGTCGGCCCAGTTCATGCACAATACTGCGCAGAAGCCGTCGCCGGCCCTGTTCCAGTTCGTATAGCCGCTCGGCCATGCCGTTGAAAGTGTGGGCCAGCAGACGCACTTCGCTGGGGCCACTCTCCAGGACAGTCGGCGGTGGCTGGTCAAAGCGGATGGAGCGGGCGGCTGCGGTCAACTGTTCCAGGGGGCGGTTGAGGGAGCGGGAGAGCAAAAAGCCCAGCAACCCGGCCAACACCATCCCAATTCCCGCGGTGGCCCAGACCAGCCAGCGCAGGAGCGCCAGCCGACTGCCTGTCTGCCCCAAGCCCTGGGATAGCTGAATCGCGCCCACCACCTCCTGATTTTCGTTGAAAACCGGCACAACCACATCCACCCCATTCGTCTGGGGATTCACACCGGAATGGGTTTGGCGGCTGGCTTGGCCCGCCAATGCCTGGCGCAGCAGCTCTTCGTTGAGGGAGAGGACGGGAACGTTTTGGGTGGTGGCCGCTACGCCAGAGGAGACCAGCAGACGGCCCTGGCTGTCCACCACAAAAATCTGGGCGGGCACAAGCACTTGCAGCCGGGTCATCAGGGGCTGGGACTGGTTGGGGTCCTTCCACGCCTGCCAGTTGCTCTGGGTCAGCCGGGCCACCAGTTGAGCCTGCACGGCCATTTCGTTGGCCACATTGACCAGCGCCACACGGGTTTCCAGCAGGTAGATCAGGGCCAGGCTGAAGAGTGGGACAAGGACGAGGATCGGTATGAAGTGGCTGAGGGCCAGGCGGAAACGCAGGCTGGAGAGCATCGGATGTATTTCCCAAGAATGGATAACCACGAAGACACAAAGCCACAAAGAAAAACAGTCTCTTTCTTTTGCTTTTTGTACTGGTCAACGGGATGGTGGAATGGCTATTTCTTAACGCAAAGATGCAAAGAGGCAAAGGCACAGAGAGAAAAGCGATTTCTTTGCGTCTCTGCTCCTTTGCGTCATTGCGTTGAAACTTCCACCATCTTCTTGACTACTACACTTTCTTTTGCTTTTCTTTGTGCCTTTGTGCCTTTGTGGTAAAAACTTACGCGCCAGAGACCAGCCGATACCCCACGCTGCGCACGGTCAGCAGACGCTGGGGTTTGTTGGGTTCGGTCTCGATTTTAGTGCGCAGCCAACGCACGTGGACATAGACAGTCTGGGGTTCACCCGCCCATTCCTCGCCCCAAACATTGACAATAATCTCTTCCAGAGGCACAGCCTCGCCCGCGCGCTGGGCCAGGTAATAGAGCAGGTCGTACTCTTTGGGGGCCAGTTCGATCAGCTTGCCGCCAACTGTCACCTGATGGGCCGTGGGATCGATGCGCAGATCGCCCACGGCGATGGGTTGGGCAGGCGGAGCAACGGGCTGGCGCTGTTGTGCCCGGCGCAGCACCGCCTTCACCCGGGCCAGCAGAATGTCCATATCGAAGGGTTTGGTGACGTAGTCATCTGCGCCCATCTCCAGGCCCACAATCTCATCCAACTCCCGGCGGCGGGCGGTGACGAAGATGACCGGCGCGGCCACTTCCTTCTGGAAAGCGCGCAGGGTTTCCAGCCCGTCCATCCCCGGCAGGCCGATGTCGAGCAGCACTAAATCCGGGCGCAGCTTGCGGGCTGCGGCCAGACCCTCCTCGCCACTGCCCGCGGTTTCCGTGGCATAGCCAGCGTCGGTCAAACTCAGCGAAACGCTGCGCCGCATCAATCTGTCGTCGTCGATCACCAGAATTCGTGTCATACGCCTATTGTGCCAGCTTTGGAGGAAGTCACCAAACGGTTGACGCTGCGTCAGATCGTTCCCGCGGGTGAGCTTTCATCCACAGCCCATCTTTGGGGCGCAGGGTGATGCGTGGGTCCATCAACACCGCCCGATTGTCTGCCGGGCGAAACTGCCAGCGGCGGGCCAGTGTTGCCAGCAACAGAATACCTTCCATCCAGGCGAACTGTGCCCCGATGCAGACCCGCGGCCCTCCGCCAAAGGGGAAAAAGGCGAATTTGGGTCTGTCGTTTCGCTTCTCGGCCAGCCATCGCTCCGGGCGAAATTCGTCGGCCCAGGCAAAGTAGCGGCTGTCCCGGTGGGTGACCCACTGGCTGAGGAGAATCATCGAACCCGCGGGCACGGCATAGCCGCCGATTACACAATCAGCGATGGCCGAGCGGCCAATCACCCAGGCCGGGGGATAGAGACGCAGACTCTCGGATAGCACCGCGCGGGTGAAGGGCAGCCGCCCCAAATCGGCCATGCCCGGCAGCCCGCCGCTGGGCAGTAGCTGGTCTACTTCGGCGTGGAGCCGAGCCTCGGCCTCCGGGTGGGCGGCGAGCAGATGCCAGACCCACGCCAGCGCGTTGGCCGTCGTCTCGTGGCCAGCCAGGAGCAGTGTCAATGCCTGATCCCGCACAAACTGGTCATCGACGGATATGCCGCTCTCCTCATCCACTGCGGCCAGCAGCATATCCAGCAGATCGCCCTGGCCTGGCCCGCTCTTTCGTCGCCGGTCGATCAGCCCGTCGATCAGCCGGTTGAAAAAGTCTCTGGAATCGCGAAAGCGGCGAGCGGTTGGGGTGGGCAGCCAGGCCATCAGCGGGGCCAGCATCAGATGAACCGGGTCCGTCACTACCATCAGATCGTCCAGCGCCGTTGCGATCCGCTCCACTTGGCCGGAGAGATCCGTGCCAAAGAGCGTCTGCCCTACGATGCGTAACGTCAGATGGTTCATCGCCTGGGCCACATCGAAGAGAGCGCCCCCCTGCCATTCGTCGGCAACGCGACTGGCTTCCTGGGCCATCAGATCGGCATAACCGGCAATGCGCTCGTGATGAAAGGCCGGTTGCACCAGACGACGGGCCTTCTGGTGCTCTTCCCCTTCGCTGGTCAGCAGCCCCTGGCCCAATACCACCCGCATCTGCTGCAACCCTCGACCTTTCGAGAAATTCGCGTGGTCTGTGACCAGAACCTGCTGCACGAAATCTGGATGGTTGAGGAGAAAGGCAGGGCGTCCCGCAATGGAAAATTCGACAATATCGCCGTAAGTGCGGGCCAGCCCAGCCAGCATTCCGGTGGGGTCCCGGCGAAAGGCCAGTATCCGCTGGCCGGGAAAGGTAAAGCCTGGGCCGGGCGCGCGTTTGGGCGCAAGAGATTTATGGGAAAGAGTGTGTATCATTGGGACCTCCGATAGGTAGCAATCCATAACTCGCAACTCGCCATCCGCTAGGGCCGTCGGCCACCGGTGGGCGGCTGAACGTTGCCAGGCCGGCCAGGTGCCGCGGCTGCGCCATTGCCGCCCAGCGAAGGCATCTGTGTATTGATTCCTTCCAGGCCCTGGTGCGCGGCGGGCAGATCGTTGCGGGCCAGGGCGTCCGTCACCGAATCGATGGAGCCAGCCATTCCCTGCAACTGAGGACCTCCGAAGTCCTTCAATCCAGCCGATGCATTGGCCCCAGCCTGGGCGATGGCAACGATTTCGCTCTGGTCGATGCGTCCATCTGCCAGGGAGCGCTGGGCCACATCCACAAAAGAGCGGGTCATTTGCAGAGCCGCAGGCAGATCAGTCGCCATCTGCTGGGGCTGAATCGTCTGAATCAGAGCAGAAAAATCGGCTGACTGGTTTGCCAGCGCGGCCTGTGCATCTTTGGCCCGATCCACCTGGGCCTGCAAGCTGCTCTGCCAGACTTGGGCCTGGGCTTGCGCCTGATCCGCTGCGATCTGCGCCTGGGCCGCGGCGTTTTCCAACTGGGCAATGCTCTCTTCGGCCAGTTCCAGGCCCGCCTCCAGCGTTGCGCTGATCTCTTCCAGGCTGGTGGCAATCGACGCCGCGTTTTGGTTCAGCGTCGCCAGTTCCTGCTCGATGCCATTTAGCGCTGCCACCATCTCGGCGCTGCTGTCCGCATAGAGCTGACCGTAGGTCGCCAGCACTTCTTCGGCATAGGCAATCGTCTCTTCGGCCAGTTGGACATAGACTTCCAACGTCTGCACTTCGTCGCTGGTCACTACCGCGTCGGATGTGGCTGTGGACGCTGCTTGGGCAGAGGCTTCGGTGGCGGCCACGGCCTGTTCCACCGCCTCGTCGATAAGCGCTTCCAGCTCCTCTTCGCTCATCGAAATGTATACGTCCTGGGGCACATAGACAATTTCCGTAACAGTTTCGACAACTGTTTCTGTAACGGTTTCTGTAACCGTTTCAGTATTGGTGATGACAATCGGTGTGGGGGTTGGTGTCAGCGCTGCGTTGTCGCCCAGAGCTGTGGCTGTGGCTTGCACAGCGGCGTCGATGGATGCCTGGGTTTGGGCCTGGGCTGCGGTGGTCGCCTGGACAGCCGCAGCGATGGTGGCCTCCGCATTGGGCGCGGGTGTATTTGCTCCTCGACCGCAGGCGGCCAGGGCAAGGAGAATGAGGCAAAGGGTGAAGATTCGGGGGAGAGAGAATTTCATTGGTCGGCTCCTGGTTCAGACAAAATGTGCGAGATGGCCGGTTCCATCTTCATCTGCCTGCCAGAATACCAATTCAGCCCAGAAGAGTCAGCCTCCATTCGTCGTAGAAATCGACCCTTCTTTCGTATGAAGCCAGAAGTTCGACTTTTCGGAAAAAGTCGAACTTCTATGGCCCCATCGCATCCACATCGACCAGCCCGTAGCGGACAGCCAGCAGCGCGGCCTGGGTGCGGTCGGCTACGTGGAGTTTGCCCAAAATTGTACTGACGTAGCCCTTTACCGTCGCTTCGGTCAGAAATAGCCGGGCGGCTATCTCTTTGTTGCTGTTGCCCTGGGCCAGCAGCGTCAATACTTCGCGCTCCCGCTCGGTCAGTTCGTCCAGGGGAGTGGCGGGCGCGGGCATCTGGCCCATTAGCTTGCGGGCAATGTCCGGGTGCAATTGGGGAATGCCCTGGGCCGCGCCCCGAATCGCGGCGACCAGACTGTCCCCCGGCGTATCCTTGAGCAGGTAGCCCGTCACGCCCGCTTTGAGCGCTGCGTAGAGTTTGGCGTCGGTGTCAAAACTGGTGAGGATGAGAATGTGGACATCCGGCTGGTTCGCTCGAATCTTCTCTGCAGCGGCCAGCCCGTCCATCTCCGGCATCTGAATATCGAGCAGCAGCACATCCGGGGATTGGGCAGCCGCCAGCAGGACGGCCTCCCGGCCATTGGCCGCCTCGCCCACCAGCTCCATATCTTCCTCGCCCAGAATTGTCATACGCAGACCCCGACGCACAATCTCGTGATCATCTGCAATAGCTACTCGAATCATCAAATTTCCTTTCTTGAACGAAAACCAGAACGCTGGTTTGGGCAAAAACTACAGATTTTGCAGATTTTTGTAGTAGTCAAGAAGATGGTGGAATTTTCAACGCAATGACGCAAAGGAGCAGAGACGTAAAGAAATCGCTTTTCTCTCTGTGCCTTTGCCTCTTTGCATCTTTGCGTTAAGAAATAGCCATTCCACCATCCCGTTGACCAGTACAAGATTTCGCAGATTTTATCTGTATTTATCAGCGTTCACCAGTGGCTGTTTTCACATCAGGGGCGGGACCAGACCGCGTGTACACGGGTTCCCGTCCCCGGCGTGGATTCTATGGAAAGGGTTGCGCCGATCTTTGCGGCCCGCTCCGCCATCGAAGCCAGGCCCAGGCCGTGCCCTGCTGTGGAAACGCTCTGCTCTGGCACAAATCCCTTGCCCTCGTCGATAATCCGCAGGTGTACTTGCCCGTCTCCCTCGTCCAGACGGCAGAGAGCTTGGGAAACCCCCGCATACTTTAGCACATTGTGCAGGGCCTCTTTGCTGATGAAGAGCATCTCCTCTGCCACCTCTGCCGGCAGAGCGAGATGCTCTGGCGCTTCCAACTGCACGTGCAGGCCGTTGGCAGCCAATTGCCGACAGTGGGCGGCCAAATGCCGGGCCAAATCGCCGTCGGGCAGCAGCGGGGCACGCAGTTGCGCGAGCAATGCCCTCATCTCGCCCAGGGCTTGCCGGGCCGCATCTTCCTGCTCGGCCAGCCCCTGGCTGGTGGCCGCGGGATCGCGCAGGGCCAGTTTGCCCAGTGCCCGGCTCCCCAGGCTAATGCTGAAGAGGGTCTGCGTCACCGAGTCGTGCAGGTCCCGGGCCAGCCGCTGCCGCTCTTCGGCCACGGCCAATGCCCGCTGTTGATCCAGCACCTGCTCGGTCTGGGCGGCCACCTGGGCTTCCAGATTCAGGTTCAGATCGGTCAGCACTTCCAGGGTTTCGGCATAGGCCAGGGCCAGGGCTGCCTGGGCGACAATCCCGTGCAGCGCGGCCTGCTCGGCCCCGTCGAAGGGCAGACCGCTGCGCCGGGGACCGAGCCAGTAGCGACCCAGCACCCGATCGCCCACTTCCAATCGGCCATTCCAGGCGGGCTGGCTCTCTCTCTGGCCTGGCACATCCTGGGCTGGGGCCAGCACCAGACCGGCCCAAAGTGAATCCAGCGCAAGCGGCAGTTCGTCTTCCAACAGTGCATAAATCTCTCGTCGGGAAACCACCTGCTGCAAGCGGTTGCGGGCCTCGGCCATTACGTGGGCAAAGCGCAGCCGTTCCGGATAGAATATCCGATCGACAAAACCCAAGAGGAGTTGATAGAGGGGACGAAAGGCCAGCGCGGCTATAATAAGGGTGAGCAGAATCGCGGCTGTCTGAAACTGGGGAAGCAGTTGGGCGAGCAGGCGGCTGAGGAAGTCGGTAAAGCCAAAATAGACGCCGAGCAGAACCGCGCTGACACCCGTATAGGCCAGGGCACGGCGCACAGCCGCATCGATCCCAAAAAGGTCGTGTCGCTGTATCGCATAGGCAACGGTCAGCGGGACAGCAATCTGGAAGAGCAGTGCCACGTCATAGGGGATGGTGACCGGCCAGCCCAGACCAAAAAGCAATAGACGCAGCAACAGCGGTACTTCGGCCAGCAGAAAACCGAGCAGAAGAAGCCGAGCCTGGCTGGCCGAACCCAGCCAGGCCGGGTCGCTCTCCCGGCTGACCCGGATTAGCTGGAGATGGGCAAGGGCCAACAGAAAGAGCAGCCAGCCGATCATTGGGATTCCGACGGCATAACGCAGCCAGCCCGGCGGCGGGAGCAATACGCCAAGCGTAAGAAGAGCCGTTATCAGATAGACGTACAGCAGATGGCGATCCGTAGGCGTTTGGGCCTGGGCCTGGGGGCTGCGGGGCGGAAAGCGGGCGGCCAAATGCAGGGCGACCGGAATTGCCAACGCCGCGTTGAAGTAGCGCAGGAGCGCATGGGGTGGCAAAGAAGAGAGAAGTGAGACTTTGCGTTCCAGATTGACCGAAGAGATGTCAAAGGGGATGACCAGCAGACCGGCCAGCAGAACCGCCAGAATGGCAGCCAACCGGGTGTCGTTGCCCGGACGCAAGACAGGAATCAGCAGCCCGCTGGCAACCAGCAGCAGAGAGACACCCGCGGAAAAGCGAGTGATCCCCAGCTCCATCTGCTGGGAAGCCATAGCCAGCCCCAGCAGTTCGACAGCGATCAGCAGCAGCACAGGGATACAGGCCTGGGCAAGGCTGGCTGAAGGGGTTGCCGCGTTTTGGGGAGTTGAATGCACGTCGCGTTTGGACACGGGCCTGACAGATTCTTTCGATGGCTGGAGAAGATATCGCAGGGTGAGTCTATTGAAGAAACGGGTTTTTCGCAAACACACCCCAGCGCAATGGATGATACAATTGAGGAAGCTGGGTCAACGACTTCAAAACCAACCCGCAACACCCCGTCGCTAGTATTGTCCCACGCGTTCATACCAATACCCAACATCTGATACCCAATCCCTCCCCCCAGGAGAATCCTATGCCAAAATCCATCTCCCACGTGACCGTCATCGGCGCCGGCACAATGGGCGCGGCCATCGCTGGCCATCTCGCCAACGCGGGCATCGCCTCCCATCTGCTCGATATTATCCCGTCTGAATTGACCGCCGAAGAGTCGGCCAAAGGGCTGACGCTGGACAGCCCCGCGGTGCGCAACCGCATCGTCAGCCAGGGCTTCGAGCGGATGGTCAAAAGCAAACCGGCCAATCTCTTCTCCGAGCAGCAGGCGGCGCTGATTTCTCTGGGCAATCTGGAGGACGATTTCGACGCCGCGGTGGGCCAGAGCGACTGGATTGTAGAGGTGATTGTCGAGCGTCCCGGCCCCAAACAGGCGCTGATGGAACGCATCGAAGCTGCCGCGCCCGCCCACGCCATCATCAGCACCAATACCTCCGGCATTCCCGTCCACATCATCAGCCAGGGACGCAGCCCGGCCTTCAAAAAGCGCTTTCTGGGAACCCACTTTTTCAACCCGCCCCGTTACCTGCACCTGCTGGAGATTATCCCCACTGCCGACACCGACCCGGCGATTGTGGCCCAGATGAAAGCCTTCGCCGAGAGCCGTCTGGGCAAGGGCGTCGTCGTCTGCAAAGACACGCCCAACTTTGTGGGCAACCGAATGTTCAGCTTCATCCAGAGCGATGTGATGGAGTATGCCATCGAAAACGGCTACACCGTCGAGGAAGTGGATGCCCTGACCGGGCCGCTGATTGGCCGCCCCAAGACCGCCACCTTCCGCCTGAACGATGTGGTGGGGATCGATGTGGCCGCGCTGGTGGGCGACAATCTCTACGATCTGATCCCGGACGACGAGGACCGGGAAGTGTTGCGAGGACCGGGTGGTTCGGCAGTGATGAAACTGCTCATTGAAAACAAACTCCTGGGCAGCAAAACCGGCCAGGGTTTTTACAAAACAATTGTTGATGAAAAGAGGCGCAAGGAATTTTGGGGGCTGGATTTGCAGGCCGCGGCCGATGGCACAATCGACTACGTGGCCCCGGTCAAGCCCCGCTGGGCCAGTGTGGGCGATGCCAAAGACGAAGAACTGGCCGAGCGTCTGCGCCGTCTGACCGACGCCGATGACGAGGCGGGCGATCTGATCTGGCACACACTCAGCCGCACCCTCGCCTACGCCAGCAAGCGGGTGCCGGAGATCGCCGACAGCCCCGCCGACATCGACAACGCCATGAAATGGGGCTTCGGCTGGGAGATGGGGCCTTTTGAAACCTGGGACAGCCTGGGTGTGCAGGACGCGCTGGACCGGATGGAGGGCGAGGGCATCGCCGCGGCCGGCTGGGTCCAGGAAATGTTGGATTCCGGGCGGGAGACTTTTTACGTCTACGAAAGCGGCCAGCGCACGGTCTATGCCCCTGTGGAGAAGGCCAGTAAAGCCGTCGGCGATCCCCAGGCTGTCACTGTCGCCGACCTCCGCCGCAGCCGGGGTGTCCTGGCCGAGAACGACGCGGCCAGCCTGCTCGATATGGGCGATGGCGTGCTGCTGCTGGAATTTCACACCAAAATGAATGCGCTGGACACAGCCATCGGCGAGATTGCCAACGCGGCCATCGAACGGTTGCACGGCAGCGCGGCTGGTCTGGTCATCGGCAACCAGGGCGGCAACTTCAGCGCCGGGGCCAACATTTTTATGATCGGGATGCTGGCCCAGTCCGGCCAGTGGGAGCAGTTGGACGCGGCCATCCACGGCCTGCAACAGATGATTTTGCAGATGCGTCTGGCTCCCAAACCGGTGGTGGCCGCGCCCTATCAGTTGGCCCTGGGTGGCGGCGCGGAGATTTCGATGGGCGCGGACCGCATCGTCGCCCACGCTGAGACGTATATGGGACTGGTGGAGGTGGGTGTGGGCGTCATCCCCGGCGGCGGCGGCTGCAAGGAGATGGTGCGGCGCAATGTCAGCCCCCACATGCACGCGGCCAATGTGAATCCCAGCCCCTATTTGCAGCAGATTTTCGAGCAGATCGGCTTTGCCAAAGTCTCGACCAGCGCGGTGGAGGCGCAACAGATGGGCTTCTTTGCCGACACTGACCGGATTGTGATGAACTACGATCACTTGCTGGGCGAGGCCAAAGCCGAAGTCCTGCGCATGGGGGCGAATGGTTACACAGCGCCCAGCGTCAAAGGCAACGTCTACGCCGCGGGCCGAGATCAGCTTGCTAACCTGCGCGTCGGCATCTACTCTCTGAAAGAAGGCGGCTACATCAGCGAGCACGACGCCCTCATCGCCGAGCAGTTGGCGACTGTCCTCTGCGGCGGCGAACTGAGCCAGCCCGCCTGGATGGACGAGCAATACTTCCTGGATTTGGAGCGGGAAGCCTTCAAGACCCTCTGCGGCTATCAGAAAACCCAGGAACGCATTTGGGCGATGTTGCAGAGTGGTAAGCCACTGCGGAATTGAGCGAGGGGCGTGGGGCGAGTTGCGAAGGTAGGTGAAACGCGATGGATAAACCCAAACGTTTCGAGGAGTGGCAGGAAACTGTTCCGTTTCGCATCCGCAATGGGCCACTCTGGAAAACGCTCTTTTATCAAAAGTCACTGTTTCTGTACGATTTATGCTGGTTTGATTGTGATCTGTTGATGAAAGATCGGCGTGGACAGGCAATTGCCGAGCAGATCATCCGTAGTTGTGGTTCAATCAGCGCCAATATCGAAGAGGGCTACGGACGCGGCTTTGGCCGGGATTATGCCCGTTTTTTGAAATACGCAGTCGGCTCTGCCCGCGAAACCCAAGGCTGGTATCTGCGTTCCCGCGTTTTGTTGGTTGCCGAAGTCGTAGAACACCGCCTGCATCTGTGCGACGAGATTATCGCTATGCTTGTCCCATCTATCAACACACAGCGAAGCTAGACACCAGCCATCGCAACTCGCAATTCGCCCCTCGCCCTACGAGCGAGTATTCATCTGAACACGAAAGGATCACCTCCTATGCCAAATGCCGTAATCGTTTCCGCTGCCCGCACTGCTGTGGGCAAAGCGCCACGGGGCACCCTGCGCACGGCCCGCCCGGAAGATATGGCCGCCGCGGTCATCAGCGCTGTCGTCGAACGCGCGCCAGGACTGGACCCCAAAGAGATCGAAGATGTGATTCTGGGCTGCGCGATGCCCGAAGCCGAGCAGGGAATGAATGTGGGACGTATCGCGGCCCTGCGTGCGGGTCTGCCCGTGGATGTCCCCGCGCAGACGGTCAACCGCTTCTGCTCCAGCGGGTTGCAATCCATCGCCCTGGCTGCGCAACAAATTATGGCAGGAATGGGCGAAGTCGTCCTCGCCGGCGGCGTGGAAACGATGTCCCGGGTGCCGATGAGCAGCAACAAATTTATGGCGAACCCGACCCTGGCCCAGGAACACCCCGGCGTCTATTTGGGGATGGGACTGACCGCGGAGAATGTGGCCCGCCAGTACGAAATCAGCCGAGAGGAGCAGGACGCCTTTGCTCTGCGCAGCCACCAGCGGGCGGCCGTGGCCCAGGACGGGGGCTACTTCGGCGACCAGATCGTGCCCCTGAATGTGAGCGTCACTACCGGGGAAGGCAGTGACAGCCGTACGGTCGAGACCGTCTTTGCCGCGGACGAGGGCATCCGCCGGGACAGCACAATCGAAGCGTTGGGCAAATTGCGCCCGGTCTTCCACGTGAAGGGCAGTGTGACCGCAGGCAACAGCAGCCAGACCAGCGACGGCGCGGCCGCGCTTCTGCTGATGAGCGAGGAGAAGGCGAAGGCGCTGGGGCTGAAACCGCTTGCCCGTTTTGTCAGCTTTGGGGTGGGGGGCGTGCCGCCGGAGGTGATGGGTATCGGCCCGGTGGCGGCTGTGCCCAAAGCCTTGCGTCTGGCAAAAATGAATTTGTCCGACATCGACCTCATCGAACTTAACGAAGCCTTTGCTGCCCAGAGCCTGGCCGTCATCCGGGAATTGGGAATGGACGAGGCGCGGGTGAATGTTAACGGCGGTGCGATTGCCCTGGGCCATCCCCTGGGCTGCACGGGAGCTAAGCTGACTGTGCAGATGCTCTACGAACTGATCCGCCGGGACAAGCAGTTCGGGCTGGTCACAATGTGCATCGGCGGCGGCATGGGCGCTGCGGGGATTGTGGAACGGCTGAACTGAGTGCACAAGCGGAAGTAGTGAAAAGAAAAAGGTGAGAGCGATATTCGCTCTCACCTTTTTCTTTTCACTACTGCACTTCGTCTGGCAGCAAGCCTTGCGCGCCTGCCTATCCCAATTAGTTGGGGTCGTATTTACAACTCTGCCCAGACACTCCATTGAAGTAGATGCACAACTCAATAATCGCCGGCCGCCATATCAGTTCATTGATATTGCTCGGCTCCATAATCGCCCACCAGTACTGCTCCTCGTCGTTGGGATTGCCGTCGTTCATCCAGTCCAGATTGGGCATTGTGAGCAGACTCATCACCCCAATCCAGGGCTGCCAGTTGGCCGCGGCGTACTGGTAGGCCCGTTTCAGATAGTCGGCTTGGACAAACATATCGATGCCCGCGTCCGCGCCGTGCCATTTGTAGTCCGGGTTGACTGAATCGTAGGTCCAGCCGAACTCCAGAATGACGATCTTTTTGTTGGTGTCCCCGTAGCGGACCATAATGTTGCGGATGTCTTCCACGTGGCGGAAGGCGAAGAAGCGGTAGCCGCCGTACTTCTGGTTGGCGGCGGCTTCTGCCGGGTCCAGTTCGGGCGGGGCCGCAAAGCCAGCGCCGTGGACGCCCAGGGCATCGAAGTAGCCGTTGCTGTTGCCGCCCATGGCCTGGTACATCTGGTCGTAGAATTTGTCGTCGGGCATGGCAAGAGCACTGTCATCCCCGGTGGGAGCCATGCCCGCGTTGATGACGAGGGCGTTGGGGTTGGCCCGTTTGATGGCGGCATAGGCCGTGCCCAGAAATTGTACATACTCCGCTGGATTTGGCCGGTTGTCGCCCCATTCCCGGGCCAGATTGGGTTCATTCCAGATTTGATATGCCTGGATACAGCCCACCGCGCTGGGTGAACAATTGTAGCGGCCAGCCAGGGCTGCGGCGAAGTCGGCAAAGTTGGCCGCATTGCCAGGCGGATGCCCAGCCCAGAAATTGGTTTTGTCCGGGTCGCTGGAGAGCCGGGCTAATAGCTTCAGCCCACTCTCATTCGCCTGGCGCACCACCCGGTCCGCCACAGTCCAGTCATAGACTCCCTTGCCCGCACCTTCGATGGTCTCCCAGGCAAAGGACTGTTTCACCCAACGGAAGCCCGAATCTTTCATCAGTTCCAGGTCCCGGTGGGCCACTTCTTCCCGCCACCAGAGAAAAGCCTGGCCGCCGAAGTCAGGACTGGTCATAGACGCGTCGAGGAATGTCCCTGCCGGTGTAGCGGGGGCAACAGCCGCCGGTTGATTGGCGCTGGCTGGCTGGCTGGCTGTGGATGCCTCGCCTCCCAGACTCGCCAGATCGCCTTCAACCGTCAGGAATTCCAGCGCTGTCCAGCCTATCGCCGCGCCATTCTCGGCAAGCTGGGCCCACGTGCCGTCCTCGGAGACGGCGACGATCTCAAAGCGCTGGCCCTCTGTGGCGGCGCGCAGAATGTCAAATGTGGTTCCCGGCCCAGAGCGCACATTGAGTTCTGTGGCGTTGATTACGCCGAAGACGGGCTGGGCAACCGGGGCTGGCTGGTCAGCTGCCGTTGGCTGCTGGGCAGGGGCCACAGGAACCGGCGTATCTGCTGGTGCGGGTGCGGATTCCACCTGAACAGGCACGGGCGTCTTTGTGGGCGTGGGGGTCGGTTCTTCCTCATCGCCGCCACAGGCTGTCAACGCTATGAGAGCGAGCAGCGCCACGAGCAGAAGTGTAAAATGTTGTTTGCGAAAAGTCATCAACGGTTCCTTTGGCTGTGGAGCCTCTGTTTTGCGTATGGGTGGGAAGCCGGGGGAGGCTTCCCTATTGTACGAGGGAACGGGCAAAAGGCGAAATTTGTTCCCTACTTCCCCATCGAGCGCAGTGCCTCATAGACCGGCAGCGGACTCCAATCGTTGCGCACGATTCCCCACTGGGCCTTCTCTGTGCCGTTGGCCACCACCCGGAAGTTGAGATTCCACAGGAAAGCCGGACCAACCCAGCCCCAGGCCCGCATCATCTGATAGGCTTCGACTGTCCAGGCGGCCTGCTCTTCATAGCTGTTGTCGTTGGCATAGGCATAGGCCGGGTGGAAGGCGCCGCCCGCTGCCCAGCCGAACTCTGTGGGCCAGATGGGCAGGTGGGCTGCGCCGTAGACGACGGCAATGTTGCGGTAGCCTTCCATTGTGCTGCGGAAGCTCCAGGAGTGGTGGGGATTGTCGCAGGCCCCGTTGAATGTGTTGCCGCTCTGTTGGATGGCCGCGCAGCCGTCCTGCCAGACAACGCTGGCGGGCACATTGTAGCCGCTGGGGTGTGCGCCGATGCCATCCGCATAGCGGGCGACACCATTTTTGAACATCTCTTCCAGATAGCGGAAGTCGTCCATAGCGAAGTTGCCGTTGTCACCCGCGGGGGTCAACGCGCCGCTGATGACGTACATAGATGGGCAGGCGGCTTTGATGCTGGCATAGGACGGGGCCAGCAGGCGCACGTATTCCGCCGGGCTGAGGGGTTTGTTGCCCCATTCGTAGTGAAGATTCTGCTCGTTCCAGACTTCGATAGCCTTCAGCGAAGAGCCACAATACTCCCCGGCCAGCCGGCCCAGGAAGTTGGCAAGGGTCTGGGGATCAGCTGGGGGGCCCCCCACACTGGCATCAAAGCCCGGCTCCCGCGCCCAGTCCGGCGCGTTGACCACACTGAAAAGCAGGTTGATCCCCCGCAGATTGGCCGCGCCGACAATCGGCCCGATGTCGCCAAAGCCGTACTGGCCGGGGTTGGACTCGAAGATGCGCCACTCGATCTGCTGCTTCATCCACGAAAAACCCATCTCCCGGGTCTTGTCCATAGCCAGCCCTTCCTGGCCTGTGTGGATGACGTGGGCCTGGACGCCGTAGCCAAAACCGATGCCGGGCAGGGCTGCGGCCTGCACGACCGGTAGCGCGGCGGGCGCAGCAGCCGCTGCCGCGGACGGCGCACTGGCGACTTCCGCTGGCGCGGGTTGGGGTCGGGGCGGAATCTCGTCCTCGCTCAGTTGGGGAATCCCGTCCAACGATCCGTGGAGGGTAGTCAGACCGGCGAAAATCCAGAGTTTTTCCTCCTGACCTTCCAACGCCACCTGATACCACTGGCGCTCCGGACCGAGGCCCACAATCTGGGCCTGGGTTCCTGCATTGACACCTGTGGCGATGGGGTACTCGGTTCCCGGCCCACCCCGCACATTCATCCGGGCGGGTGTGGTCACAGCCACCGGCCCAGCAGAGGTGTCGATGACAATTTCGGGTTCTTCAACAACCGCCGGTTCTTCAGCAACCACCGGTTCTGCCGAAACCGTCGGTGTGATCGTTACTGTGGAAGAAAGCGCTACCGTCGAGGAAAGGGCAACTGTCGTCGAAATTGGTGTCGTGTCGCTTACCGTCTGGGACGGGGCAATCTCTCGCTCTCCGTCCACTTCTTGCGCGGTTGAGGTCTGAACCGACAGCAGCCATTTGGCCAGCCAGACTGGCCCATCGAAGCCTTCGATCTGGACCCGTGCCCAGGTTCCGTCCGCGTTCTCGCCGACGATCGTTACTTCGGTCCCGGCAGGGACATTGCCCAGCACCCGATAGGTGGTGGCCGGTCCCGATCGCACATTCATGCGCAGGGGGACGGTCACGGCGGTGGCTGTGCCTGTGGATTCCTGGCTGGCTGGCGCGGCCAACACAAAAGTGGGCAGCCCAATCAATAGAAACAGAAGCAGACAGGACAGAACAATTGGCGGGGTTAATCGACGACGCATGGAGAACTCCTGCACGAAAAGAAAAAGGAAGTAGGATGCAAATACCGGTCTATTGTACTGAGAGGTCGTGGAAACCTGAAATCTGGCAGGGACAGTAGTTCGTTGTCTGCTCCAATTGGGATAGAAAATTGGAATAAAAATAGGGGCAGCCAATCGCTGTCGGCTGCCCCTGCATTTCGTTGTGCCTCTGTGTCTTGGCGGTGAATTTACAGAATTTGGCTCAGGAAGAGCTTTGTGCGTTCGTGCTGTGCATTCTCGAAGAAATGTTCAGGCGTGCCCACCTCCACCACAGAACCGGCCTCCATAAAGACCACCCGGTCGGCCACCTCTTTGGCAAAGCCCATCTCGTGGGTCACTACAATCATTGTCATGCCGGATAGTGCCAACTCTTTCATCACATCCAACACCTCTTTGATCATCTCCGGGTCCAGGGCCGAAGTTGGCTCGTCGAAGAGCATAATCTTCGGTTTCATTGCCAAAGAACGGGCAATCGCCACCCGCTGCTGTTGACCACCGGAGAGCTGGCCCGGATATTTCAGGGCCTGTTCTGGGATGCCCACCCGGTTGAGCAGACTCATCGCATTCTCTTCGGCCTCGGTCTTCTTTTCCTTGCGCACGTGGATAGGGGCAAGGGTGATATTCTCCAGCACCGTCAGGTGTGGGAAGAGGTTGAATTGCTGGAAAACCATCCCGGTTTCCGAGCGAATCTGCTCGATGTTGCGCACGTCGTGGGTTAGGGGGATGCCGTCCACGATAATATCTCCGCTCTGGTGCTCTTCCAGCCGGTTGATGCAGCGGATGAATGTGGATTTCCCCGAACCGGAGGGGCCAATGACGACCACCACCTCCTGCGGTTTCACGTTCAGATTCACATCTCGCAGCGCGTGGTATTCCCCGTACCATTTGTTCACATCTTTGCAGGCAATAATGTGTTGGCTTGTGGACTGTTCGGACATAGAAAACTCCTGTAGAATGCCGCGGTGCGGCCAGCGTTATAGTGAATTAGCGAGTGCCGACAGCCAGGCTCGCCTCAATGCGGCGGCTGGTATAGGACATCATATAACTGAATATCCAGTAGAGCAGACCGATAAAGGCATAGACTTCCTGGTGGGTTCCCAGCCAGTTGGGGTTGCCCAAAATCGTGCGGGCAATGCCCAGCAGGTCGAAGAGACCGACCAGCGCCACCAGAGATGTATCCTTGAAAAGGCCGATAAACTGGCCGACCAATACAGGAATCACCGCGCGCAGGGCCTGGGGCAGAATAATAAAGTACATCGACTGGAATGTGCTCAGCCCCATTGCATCCGCGGCTTCGTACTGACCCTTCGGGATTGATTGCAGACCGCCACGCACATTCTCTGCTGTGTAGGCTGCCGAGAAGAGGGTGACCGCGGCCAGGGCACGCAGTGCCCGGTCGATTGTCGGGAAGCCATCGGGCAGAAAGAGCTGCAACATCACCTGGGCCATAAAGAGCAGACTGATCAGCGGCACGCCCCGAATAAATTCGATATACAACACCGAAACCATTCGAATGGCGGGCAATTTGGACTGGCGGCCCAGGGCCAGCAGAACGCCCAATGGGAAGGAGATGGCGATGCCAAAGACGGCCAGAAGCAGGGAGAGGAGAAGACCACCCCAAAGATTTGTGGGTACGCCTGCCCACAGGCCGGTTTCGCCCGATCCGCCGCGCAGAATAACCAGCATCACAACCGCGTAGATCAGCAGCGCCCAGACGCCCAGATTGCTGCGCTTTTCGGGTACGAAGCGCCCAATCCCATAGCCGACCAGCCCTGCTGCCTCGATAATCAACAGATTGAGGCGAATTCCACCGTCAAAGAAGGGGACGAGCATCAGCAGAAGAGGAATAGCGAAGAGGGTAATCAGCTCGCCCCGGATCGTTTTTGTATTGGCGGCCCAGGCAAAGCCGATCACAAAAGCCAACAGGAAGAGCACCACCCAGAGCCGTATGGCTTGCTCTGGCGGGTATTGTCCCCGCATAATCAGATTGATATTGGCCGGGATCACTTCCCAGCGGGCCGTGTTAAACGTCCAGTTGAACAGCGGTCGCAGCAGGGCCAGGATCAGGCCCAAAGCCACAACGGTCAAGGCTGAGTTGAACCAGCCGTCAAAGAGATTCTTGCGCAGCCAGCCCAGAACTGTAGAGCGCTCGCTGGGCGGTGGCAGAGCATTGCGCATAGATGATTGTACAGCAGGTGCCATTGTCTTTCTCCCCTCAATCAGCTTGTGAGAACTAGCGCTCGACCAATTTGATCCGCTGATTGTAGATATTCATAAAGAAGGATGTGGTCAGGCTGAAAAAGAGATAGACCCCCATAATCAGCGAGAATACCTCAATCGCTCGGCCTGTCTGGTTGAGGGTTGTGCTGCCTACGGCGAAGAGATCAGGATATCCGACGGCAATCGCCAGGGACGAATTTTTGGTCAGATTCAGGTATTGGCTGGTGAGAGGAGGAATGATCACCCGCAGGGCCTGGGGAAAAATAATCA
This sequence comes from Anaerolineae bacterium, assembly GCA_030432295.1. Taxonomy (GTDB): domain Bacteria; phylum Chloroflexota; class Anaerolineae; order Caldilineales; family Caldilineaceae; genus JACQGT01. The sequence continues at coordinate 123,605 of JAUIHI010000005.1, forward strand.
GCCGCAAAGTCTGAAAGGGGGTGAGTCCCAGGGCTGTGGCCGCTTCCCGCTGGCCTTTGGAAACCGACTGGATACCGGCACGCACAGTTTCGGCAATAAACGCCGCTGTGTAGATGATCAACCCGCTGACCAGTGCCATAAACTGTTGGCTGAAGACCCGCCCACCCTGGGTGTTGAAGCCGACAAGTTCTGGAGTTGTCAAGGTAAGTGGCTGGGGCAAGGCAAACCAGCCAACAATGGCCACTCCCACAAAAGTCACCAGAAACCAGAGAGTGAGGAGAGGCATACGGCCTGTGCGTTTGCCTTGCTCTTTCAGCAGGCGAGCTACCACATAGGCCAGAATCAGTCCCACAATCAGGACAATGCGATAGGTGGGCCAGGATTCCGTCGGTACACCCCAAGGGATCGCCATCCCCCGGTTGCTCAGAAAAGTGGGTCCGGGGAAGATAATTGCTTCCTGCACACGGGGAAGTTTGAAAAAGACCGCCTGCGCCCAGAAGATGAGCAGTAGCAGCAGAGGAATATTACGGAAAATGTCGATATAGACAGCCGCGATTCGATTTACCAGAAAATTGGTGGAAAGCCGCATCACACCGATGAGGACTCCCAACAAAGTGGCAAAGAAAATCCCCAGAACCGCAACTTGGAAGGTATTGAGCAGGCCCACAACCAGTGCTTGTAGATAGGTCGAGGCCCGGCTGTATTCGATCAGACCCTCGCCGATGTCAAAACCGGCGGTAGAACGCAGAAAGCCGTAGTCAATGGCAACGCCCAACTGCTCGCGCAGCGCGCTGATCATATTGTTGTAGAAGTAGCCGAGCAGACCCACCACTAGGCCGACGACCACAATTTGGCTGATCACGCCTAAAACACGTTCGTCTCGGTAGAAGGGGGGAGTGGCCTGACTGGCCGCGATTTTTTGCATCGTGCCTCCGTCTTGCACCTAAGCTTTAGTCAATGGGGATGCACAGGGGGTTGTGCAGCCAGAGAGGGAGAAGAGCGACCTTCCCGGAAACTCAGCAGCTACCGGGAAGGTCATGTATAAAGCGAGCTTCTGTACAGAAGCTCGCTTTATAGTCTTACCGAATCGGGGGAGCGTAGAGCAGGCCACCTTCGGTGTAGAGGCTGTTCAGGCCACGGGGCAGATTGAAGACTGTGTCCGGGCCGAGATTCTTGTTGTAGATCTCGCCGTAGTTGCCGACCTGCTTGATGACCTGCACGAAGCAGTCGTTGGCCAGGCCCACTTTGCTGCAGAATTCGCCTTCCAGGCCGAGCAGTTTCATGATATTGGGGTCTTCTGTGTCCATAAAGGTGTCTACATTGGCGCTGGTGATGCCCATCTCTTCAGCGGTGAATGTGGCATAAACAACCCAGGTTACCAGGTCATACCACTGGTCGTCGCCGTGGCGCACAGCCGGTCCCAGGGGTTCTTTGGAGAGGGTGACATTCATAATCTCGTGGGCCGAAGGATCGGCCATAACCGTCTGTCGGGAGACGAGACCAGACTTGTCTGTGGTCCAGGCATCGCAGCGACCTTCTTCATAGGCAGTGGTCACTTCGTCGGCGGTCTCAAAGACAACCGGTTCGTAGCTCACACCTGCCGCGGCCATCTGGTCGGCCAGATTAAGCTCGGTGGTGGTGCCTGTCTGCACGCAGATGGAAGCGCCGTTCAGGTCCTGCAGGGTGACAATGCTGCTGTCTTTGTGCACCATAATGCCCTGGCCGTCGTAGAAGGTGGTGGGCGCAAAGTTCATGCCCAGGTCGGTTTCCCGGGACATAGTATCAGTGGTGTTACGGATCAGCACATCGGCTTCGCCGCTCTGAAGCACTGTGAAGCGCTCGGAAGCGGTGGTGGCGCGAATCTCGGCTTTGGTGGCATCGCCAAAGATGGCCGCGGCCAGGGCCTTGCAGTAGTCCACATCAAACCCTGTGAAGACACCAGCTTCGTCCAGGAAGCCAAAGCCCGGCAGCACTGCATTGCCTACGCAAATAATTTTGCCCCGTTCTTTTACGATGTCCAGGGTGGATTTGGCGTCTGTCTGGGCCACAGGCGCGGCCGGTTCTTCGGCGGTGGTGGACGCAGGGGCCGCCGCAGGAGCCAGACAGGCAGCAATAACCATGCCCACAACCATGGACAGAATCAGCGCTACGGTTTGAACTTTTTTACCTTTCAGCATTGCATTCTCCTTGTGATAGAAAAAAAGGGTGACAGAAAATCTTTGGAACAATCGAAAAGCAAATACGTTGGAGAGTTGCCAGACGATTGCAAAGCACGAGTGAGAAAACGGCAGGTGAAAAAAGGCTGAACTGAATTTAGGGGTTTGGCAAAGTATACTTCCCCCTAGGGGCGTATACTAGAATGCCAGACACGCCAGTGGATTATACATATACCTTCAGTTTTAGGTGGGTGCATCGACCCAACACAGACCCAATTGCGGGGGACCGCAGCAACGGGCCAATCTTGTGGCAAAATGCCTGTGGCACGCCCATCGGATGAGGCATTTGCCTCGACTTCAACCTGCATATCCTACGGAGTTGTAGATACTATACAGGATTTGACAGATATTTGCAAACTCTTGATTCGTTGTGTAAGCGGTTTCATTGGACTGGAACCCCAGCAAATCGCCCGGTCTGTTTGGTCATCCCATCGGGCTGGGCTATAATTGCGGCAGTCTATCTTTCTTGGGAGAGTTTGTATGTCAACTGATCTGGTCAATTCAATTGCCACTGTTTTAGGGATTGCTGTTGCGCTGCTTGGCGCTTTTCTTTTTGCCTTTTGGATCGCAATGGGCATTTGGACCTTCAACGACATCCGTTCTCGCACCCGGGATTGGCTGGCGATTGGCCTGGCCTGTCTGCTCTCCCTCATCTTCCCGTTGGTCGGGTTGATCCTCTATATGATGATTCGCCCCAAAGATACCCTGGCCGATGTCTATGACCGGGCGCTGGAAGAAGAGGCTATCCTGCGCGAGTTGGAGGAGACTGTTACTTGCCACAATTGCGGCGTGCCGGTCAAGGGCGAGTGGGTCTTCTGCCCCAACTGCCACGCCCAGCAGCAATACGCCTGCGATAATTGCGGCACACTTGTGCGCCAGGAATGGGACATCTGCGTGACCTGCGGCGCTCCCCAGACGGGCGCACCCACCGGTTTCAGCCAGCCGCCCCACCAACAGGTCGATCCTCGGATGGCCGAGGCCAATCTGGGCTATCGGCCCGTGCAGATGGGGGAGTAGTCAGCAAATCGGTAAGCAGTCACCAGTGCCCAGTCGTTTCCTTTGTGTGACTGGTCACCGATTACCGCTCACTTTACAGACGAAAAAAATACAGATAAAAAGAGGGCCGGTTGCCAAATTTGGCAACCGGCCCTCTTTTAATTTCCTTGCCTCCCAACGGGGACGGCGAACCGTCGTCCACCGCCCCCGCCAGAGGAGGGAACATAAAGCGCACAGTGGCGCGGATGTGATCAATGTTTAGATAAAGAGCAACTGTGCTCCTTCTGCCATTTTCAAAACTCGGTGGCGCCCAGGTTTTGGCTCAACCGCAACCGCCGCCGCCCTTGGCTCCGGCCGACTGTAGTTCGACTTTGGGCACAAAGGGCGTACCGTCATCGTGCTGGCTGGGTGTGGCGGCTGGTGCATTGGCCCCCAGGGCTGCCGAGAAGACGTAGTCGAGTTTCTCGTCGTTGCCTATAGAAGCAAGCAGGGGATACATACCCTCGCCGTAGACTGCAATCCAGTTGTTGATGCCCCCTTCCAAAATGTAGACATTGGGCAAGCCCAGAGCCACCAGCGTCTTCCACGCCGCGGTGGAGAGAGTCTCTCCGTTGCTGACGATGACATAGACTGTGTTGTCAGGCAAGGCCACCAAATCGTCCACCGCGGCGGGCAGATCGGCCAGGTCCATGCGCACCGAATCCCGCAGGTGGAAGATATTGAAGTTGGCCTCGTCACGCACGTCGATCACGGCCAGCTTGACGTTGGGATCAAAGGTGAGGCTGCGCAACTCTGCCGGATGAATCTGGACAAGGCGCTCGTCCAGTCTTACCTGCTCGGTGGCGGCTACCCGCTCCCAGAGGGCAGCCGGGTCTGGCTGGCCGATGAGGAGGACGGCCAAAGCTGCTACAGCCAGGACCCCAGCCCCGGCAAAGCGCCAGGTGTTGGACGGTCTGGTCGCCGGAGTCGATGCTGTGTTCTGTGGGGCATCCGGCTCTTTCGCGCTGTAGGCTCGGGCGAGCAGTTCGGATCCCCAAAGCAGAAAGAGGGCCACCACCACCACAATGAAGACCAGCCAGCCGATGCTCACCCCCAGCCAATCGGAGATGAGAAAACGCCCCATATAGCTGGAATTATAGAAGGTGTCAAAGCGGCTGGTCTCTTCGCCAAAGATGACGATGCCAGCCAGAATGCCGACCAGATAGAAGATAGCGTCGATTTTGCCCGTGGCCGCAGCCATCACCGAAGTGCCGGGACAGAAGCCGCCGATAATAAAGCCCACACCGATCATAAAACCGCCGATGATCCCCGGCCATAGGTAAGTCTCTGGAATCCAGATTCGGTTGATGTCAAGCCAGCCCATCGCGGCTGCGCCAAAGACCAGAACCATCGCCACAATCACACCGGTGAACATGACCTGAAAGACAGTCTGATCCCGGAGATAGAACTGTCCGGTCAATTTGGTCGAGACCGCAAATCCAGACATCTCCAACGCCACGCCAAAGCCGATGCCGATGGCCAGGTAGATAGCGTAGGTGCCAAATTTGCCCAGAATCGCAATTAGATCGAAGGGTGCCATTTCAGATTCTCCTTAATTCCACAGACGGCGTACAAAGAAGGCCAACAGGTAGCCCCCCGCGAAGAAGGCCAACAGAAAGGCCCAGCTACCCACCGAGAGCGTGGCCGCGCCAGACAATCCCTGGCCAGACGTGCAGCCCCGGGCCAGACGCGCCCCAAAGCCGGTGATGATGCCGCCCAGCACAGCCATACCCCAGCGGGTCTGCGTGCTGATGTTGGGGCCTTTGATAGTTGTCCAGGTCAGCCGATGGCTGCGCCAGGCCGACACAAAGCCCCCAGTGAAAATGCCCACAGTCATAAGGACAATCCAGTGGTCCAGGGCGTTTTTGTCTCCCCCAGCGTAGGAAACCAGATAGGATACCCGGTCCGAATGTTCGGGGGCCGCCAGATCGATGAACCAGATGATCATACGGTTCAACCCGCCGGACGCGCCCAGACCGTTGCCTGTGAAGAAGAAGGCAGCAAAGAGGACCAGTCCCAGCAATGTGCCCGCCACATAAGGGTTGGCGAAGGGCTTGGGTGCTGTTTCGTTCTTTATAGCAGATGCTGATTGTGTCATAGCCGTCATATCATTGCTCCTGAATAGGCCTACTGAAAGGGGGCGTCCGCTCTGCATACGCCATTGACGCACCCCTGGGTCTCAACGCGATCTTTCTTTATGCATCCCCATCATCAATTAATTCCACTTCTTCCCAACCCACAGTCATGGCCTTGAGGGCGGCCAAGGGGGTGTGTCCTGTGGTGATGAGATAGACGTGCAAAACCACAAAGGTGGCGAATAGCCAGGCGATCAGCGTGTGGAAGGGCGCCAGCCAGGGCAGCCCGCCTAGTTGAGCCGCGAGGAGTGGCCATCTGGTGACCCCCCACATGACGATGCCGGTAATCACCTGCAAAGGCAACAGCACATTGAGAATGACCAGATAGGTTATCTGCTGCAGGGGATTCAGCTTGCTGCCCGGCAACTTCTGGAAGGGGTGAGGTTCACCCCGGAAGATGCCTCGCACATAGTATTCCGCCTGGGTCAACATCTGAGGGAAATAGCCCACAGGTTGCGGCAGATATTGGCGAATCTGGCCGCTGGCGAAGTGATAGAATGCGGCAAACAGGGCATTTGCCACAAGCAGGGCAGCTAGAATATTGTGGACAGGCACAACCAGCCCCAGGTCCAAAAAGCCCAGGCTGTCAGGGCGGTGAATGATAATCCCTGTAGCCAGCAGAAGCAGAATGACGATGGACTGCATCCAGTGCCAGGCCCGCTCGTAGAAGCCGTACATATAGAACTTGTGCAGCTTTCCCTTGCGATGAGTCTTCTTTACCCGGCGACCGGCCTGATAGACCCGCAGGCCGCCGTGGACGAATACCCCCGCCAGGGTGGTCAAGAAAGCGGACAGACCGACCCATCCCACCCACTCCACTCGATTGTGTCCGGGCACGTAGAGGCCCATAGCAGTCGTGCTTGGGACATAGTTGACAGTGCTGTTCTCACTCACTGTCAATTCCCCGACAACAGTCACCCCCGACACGTTGGTGAATTGGGGCGTCACGTCTCCTGGCCGATAGGCGGCCACTTGGAAGGTGTGGTTCAGGCGGGAATCTTCGATGTGGCAGGTCTTGCACTCACCTGTGGCAAAGGAGCCGTTGGTCACATCGTGGCTGATGGCGTAGGGTTGGATCTCTCCCTGGATTTGGGGGTCTGCCAGGCCCAGGGCGACCAGTTCGCCCCGCACCAGATCGACTTTGGCAGCGTTGTCCAGGCGCAGTTCCGTTTCGTCCAATTGGCCGTTGCCATCTGCGTCAAAGAGCGCCAGAATCTGGGGACGATAGCTATCGCCCGCGCCGTCCTCGGTCAGATAGACCCGGCGCAGATCTTCCAGCCGCACGGGCCGGAGTGGATCGCCATAGGTCCAGAAATAGGTGGTAACCAGGTTGAACGGGGCCAGTTGGGCTTCCCCGTCCACCCCCGTGCGGGGCAACAAGACCGGTTCATAACCTGTGATCAGGGCGGTCAAATCGTTCACGTCCCCCTCTACGCCCCGATAGGTGACCAAACTGGCGCCATCTGTGTGGATGGCTGTCCAATCCACCTGCTCCAGGGGTGCCGCGTAGAGTTCTGGGATGTGGCAGCTCTCACAGCTTAGAACGGAGAGATGCAGATCTGAGTAGGGCAGCCAGTCGTGGGTGGTCTCTGCGTCGTGGCAAGATTCGCAGCGACGCATGGAATCGGTATATTGGGCGGACACCAAATGTTGGGACGCCTCACCCCGGGCGAAGTTATGTTCCGGCTGCACCAGATAATAGTCATAGTCCAGACGTCGGGGATCGAAATTCAGGTGGTCCGGGCGAGACCCATCGGGTTCCTGGTAGTAGATGGGGTTGTTGACCGAAAAGTGGCAATCTGTGCAGGCCACGTTGCGCTCGGCGTGGATGTCATAGGCACGGTTAAGCTCGTCCTTATTCTCGATGTTCAATCCCGTGTCTTTCACCCGCTGGCCGGTGAATATCTGGCCCGTGCGCTGAGTGTGCAGATCGTCAGCGGTGATCTCACTGGGCATCAAAGGCTCCGCGCTGGTGTGAACAGTGCCATGACAGGCGCCGCAGTTCTCCGGCGTTGGGTCCTGGATAAAGACGTAATCGGCAAGCAGAGAACCTTCGGAAGAGAAGGCGTCCGGGTTCCAGTTCCAAACCTCTCCCTCTTTGAGCAGAATGTCCGTGCTGGCTAGCGTAGCCGTATTAGCCCAACCGAAGTTCCCCGCAGTCAACTCCTCGGATCGGGCCGTCAGATCCGGATCAGCCATATGGCAGAGGAAACAGTTCATTTCCTCCACACCGGACTCGGACCAGTCCCAGACAGAGAGTTGGCTGGTGGCTGGATTGTAGCTGTGGGTGAAGGGATCGTCGCTGGTCACAGCCAGGTCGGCCAAAGGCGTGCCATCCGGCGCGTTTGTGGCCGGGCCACCGCCCACATGGCGCGGTCCATAGAATTTGATCCAGTCCGCCAGGCCCAAGTCATAGCGTTCGTCGCCGGGCGGGGTGAGATAGCGATAGGCAATCGAGTCCCAGCCGCCAAAAAGCCCATGACTCATCTCCCAGGGCTGGCCGTTGGGCTGTTGGCCTGGGGCAGTGTAGCTTTCCCGTCCCACGCTGGTATGGAAGCTATGGTCGGCGATAAATCCAGTGTCGTGGCAGTTGCCACAAGTCTGCATAGTGGAGAGCGAATGGCCCGACACCAGCACATTGACCCCATCTGTGTCCAGCAGCGGGAAGGTGGGATGCAATGGCGAGACCCCAGGCGTTTGTTCCTGAGCCTGGGCCAAGCCCCCGTCCATCAGCCCCACGCCTAAAAGCAGGAGAGCGACCAGGGAGATGTAGAGGAGTATTCCCACCAGGCTTGGCGGTGCTTTGCGTATTGAGGTGGGTAAGACGCGTGAAGGGTGGCTCACTGTTGTGCCTCCTGGTCGTTGTTCAGGTTGCTGGAGAGAGTACCAGGCGGCACGCTCAACTGCTGCTCCCGGCTGCCGAAGAACATCGGATCGCCGTCATAGCCCAGGGCGGCCCAATCGAGACGGCCTGAGCCACTCCCCTCTACATGGCAGGCCGCGCATTGCAGCGAATCTTCGGACGGGGCGACCATATGGGTGATGGGCCAATACATCTCTGTATCGGCAAACCCGTATTCACCGGAATAGGGCAACCCCACCCTCTCCGACCCCAAGCGGGCCGCCTGATCCCAGTCGAAATCGGTCCAATAGCCCCCCTCGCCAAAAGTCTTGGGCTGGATCAGTGTGTTGTAGACGGTGTCGTATATCTGGTTTGCTTCGTGAACTTTGAAGGGGAAAATTTTCGCACTGGGATCGGCGATGGACCCCTTGGGCTTGACCATTTCTGTGATCTGGCTGGGATCGATCACATCGCCCAGAATGTAACGGTCCGCTGTGCCCGAATACCAGGCATAGGTGGGTATCACATTTGACTCGTAGACAAAAGCCCCCTTGATCTTCAGATACTCGTGTGTGTCTTGGGGCAGGTCCTGGCCCGCTTCGGACCAGAGCCACTCAACTTTTGTGGCTTCCTTGCGGGCGAATTCGGGAATGTGACAGGTCTGGCAGGCCACAGTGGCCGTGTGATCGTTTAGCCGGTCATCCTCGTGGGGTTCTTCCGCATGGCAATCGGTGCAATAGATCTGATTCGCATCGTCCAGACTGACGCTGATAGCGCGGCCATCGATCTCGTGATGCTCCGCCTGGTGGCAATCGGTGCAGACAAAGTCGTACTCGCCCATGTGTACATCCAATTCCGGGCTGGGGTTGAGCATGCTGTTGTCCAGGTCCCCGTGTTTGACAGCATCGCCGCCGCCGCCGGTGAAGTGGCAACTGCCGCAGTTGTCACGGCTGGGGTTTGCCACACTTTCGGCCACAGCCACCAGGTCAATACCCTCCTCGGGCTGGCCGCCTTTTCCCTTTATATACAGGCCGGACTGATCGTGACACGCAACGCAATCCACAGCCGTCTCTTCGGTGAAATCAAAATTTTCGTCCACCCAGCCGTAGCCGGTATGGCACGAAGTGCAGGCCGCTTCGTTGCTCTGGATGCCGATGCAGAAGTTGTTGAGCACATTGGCCTTGCCCGTGTAGACCGGTTCTTCGTGGCCGGGCAGGTCGTAGGGGCCGTGCTCCCACGTCCAGTGGGACGTCGCCATGACTTCCGAGGCCGCTCCTTCATGACAGGACAGGCAGGCTGCGGTCACTTCCGGGCCAGTGGTCAGTGGGTCGGTGAAGAGGCCGGTATGATCTGTGTGGGCCATGTGGTCGGGAAGACCATCCCATGGATCAACCTTTTGAGGTTCAAAAAAACCGGTCAGATAACCTATCGGTAGGATAATGATCAGCAGGGTAACGAGAGCGCCTGCGATCCAGCCATATCTGGAGAACTTCATATCGACCTCATTTACTAGACCTGGCGAGATAACATCCGACACCGACTTCAACCTGTCTGGATTGAATCGGTAGAGTCATTGGGATGAGTTGAGAACACGAACCTGCGCACTAATTCGGGCGTGGTATACATCGCGCAACAGATCCAGGGCGGTGATCACCCGTGGGTCTGTGAGTTTGTACAAAATGTTCTGCCCCTGTCGCTCGCTGAGAACCAGATGGGTGTCTCGCAGCACGCGTAGATGACGGGAAACTGTGGGTTGGGGCAGATCAAGCCGGGCTGTGATGTCGGTAACATTCACTGGCCCCTCGTTGAGCACATATAGAATTGCAATGCGAATCGGGTCTGCAACACCGGAGCAGATTTCTGCATGGAGACGACGAAGTTCATCTTGTGATGGAATCATTGGTGATTTCTGCCTCTTGTTGCGCAAATCCTGATTTCTGGATATTCGGATATGCGAATATATCTACTTGCAATATTGGGCAAACACGAAGTCGTAGACCAACCAGATGCAGTCTACTGCGAACGGCACACGGCAACACCAGACAGAGGATGGGGGGGATAGCTGTCCACGTGACCAGTATTCGTGAAAAATTTCCCAAACCAGGGTTGAGTTCCCGGCCAGAAAGCTTTCGCGCCACTGATAAACCCTGAAAACAGCGGATTTCTGTAGTGATCAGACTGATGGTGAAAAAAGTTGGACGCAGATGAACGCTGAAAAACGCGGATTTTTGCCTCTGGATCAGCGTTTATCTGCGTGAATCAGCGTCCCATTTTCTGTTTCATCATCCTCCTGATCAGTACAAAAACAGCGGATTTCCTTCCTGAATTTCTATGCGCCCCTGCGCCTCTGGGAGAATTTCTTTTTTCCGGTTTGACGCGCCCTCCATCTGCTGGCAAAATGAGTGGCGCAGCACTTCTCATCGTCCCAGAATCCAACCACCCCCCGGAACCTGCCTGTGAAACGCATCGCCGCCATCATCACCGAATATCGACCCCGCTCCCACGCGGATGTCATCGTCACCAAATTTCTCAAAGGCTTCCCCACCGACGAGGGGCTGATCCCGCCCCAGGTGGAGATCGTCTCGATGTACGTGGACCAGTTCGCCGAGAACGACCTGAGCCGCCAATACGCCGCCGAACACAACGTGCCCATCTACAACAGCATTCCCCGCGCCCTGACCCTGGGCGGGGATAAACTGGACGTGGACGGGGTGTTGTTGATCGGCGAGCACGGCGACTACGCCTGGAACGAAAAGGGGCAGCATCTCTACCCGCGCAAGTTCTTTTTGGAGCAGATCTGCGGGGTGATGGCGACCAGCGGTCGGGCTGTCCCTCTCTTCAGCGACAAGCATCTCTCCTACAATTGGCACGACATCCGCTGGATGTATGACCGGATGGCCGGGCTGGGCGCGCCATTTATGGCTGGCTCCTCTCTGCCTCTGGGCTGGCGCTCCCCCTGGCTGGAACACGAAAAAGAGACGCCGATCCAGGCCGCGCTGGCCGTGGGCTACAGCGGGCTGGACATCTACGGTTTTCACACCCTGGAAGTGCTGCAATGTATGGTGGAGCGGCGCAAAGGGGGTGAGACCGGCGTAGCGTCGGTCCAATGCCTGGAAGGGGATGCGGTGTGGGAGGCAGCCCAGGCCGGTCGCTGGGATCGGCGGCTGGCCGAGGCGGCCTGTGCGCCCATCGACGCCGACCGCAAGCCCGCCGGTTCGATGGAGGAAAATTGCGCCAACCCCGCGCTATTTTTGGTGGATTATAAAGACGGAACCCAGGGCGCGGTGCTGATGCTCAACGGCTATGTGGAGACGCTGGCCTACGCAGCCAATGTGGATGGGGTGATCTCCGGCACAGAATTCTATTTGCAGGACGGCGATCCCCACTGCCACTTCAGCTATCTCAGCCTGAACATTCAGGAGATGTTCCTCAGCGGTGTGCCCACCTACCCGGTGGAGCGCACACTCCTCACCTCCGGTGTGCTGGAAGCCGCGCTGGATTCCCGCCACCAGGGCCACGTGCCTGTGGCCACGCCCCACCTCAACATTCAGTATCAGAGCTACGACTCTGTCCCCTGGCGACCGTTAGGCACGCGCCCGACGGGAGCCTGTCTGCTGCCTTTTCCCTAATTTCTACCCAAACCCCCACTCATTTCCAAGCGGAGAAAAATCCATGCGAGCAGTACAAGTAATGGCCCCTGGCCGGGCCGAGTTTGTCGAGACGCCCAAGCCCGCCCTCAAACCGGGCCACGCACTGATCCGCACTCGCCGTTTGTCCCTATGCGGCAGTGATATTTTCATGCTCCATTACGCGCCGCCGGAGATGTACCCGTTTCCGCCCGGAACCTCCGGCCACGAAATGGTGGGGGTTGTGGAGTCGGTGGATGCGCCCGGTTCCGGTATTGAGCCTGGAATGATGGTGCTTTCTCTTGTGATGGGAAACGCGGCGATGGCCGAGTATTACCTGGCCCCCATCGAGCACGTCATCCCGCTGCCCAACAACAAACCCATCGAAGAACTGTTGCAGGCCCAGCAGTTGGGCACAATAATCTACGCGGCCAAGCATCTGCCCGGCCCGGTTATCGGCAAGAATGTGGCGGTGATTGGCCAGGGGTCCGTGGGGCTGTGGTGGGTGTGGATGTTGCGGCGGATGGGCGCGCGGCGGGTGATCGCGCTGGATGTGCTGCCCCACCGGCTGATGCTGCCCAAACGCTACGGTGCCACCCACACAATCAACAACCGGGAGGTGGACCCGCAGGAGGCCATCCGCTCCATCACGGGCGGCGAGTTGGCCGATGTGGTGATTGAGGCCGCGGGGGAGGTGGAGACGATCAATCTGGCCTATACGCTGGTGCGCCAGCACGGGGATTTGGTCTACTTCGGCATTCCCCACGCCATGGAAATGACCTTCAACTTTGGCGAATTCTTCCGCAAGTTTCCCCGGGTCAAGGCCATCTCCGGTGCGATGAGCGATCCAGGCCAGGGCGTGACCCACCAGGCGTTAGAATACATCGCCACCGGCGAGATCGACGTCTCTCACATCCTGACCCACCGCTTCGCCTTCGATCAGGTGTTGGACGCCTATGAAGTCGCCTACACCCGGGACGAGGGGTCGGTGAAGGTAGTGATTGAGATGCCGGAATAGGACAGCAGACAGCGGACGACGGACCGCCACGCAACACTTGCGGTCTGCCGTCCGCCGTCCGCCGTCTTCCGTTTCTATTCTGCCAGCAACTGCGCGGCCCGCTCCCGGCTGAGGAAGTGCATGACCAGCGGCTGGGAAAAGTCGGCCTGGGACTGCTGCCAGGTGGCGTAGAAGCCCTCGGCGGTTTCCAGAACGTGGACATAGCGGCTGGTCCCTGCGCCGGTGGGGGAGACGAAAAGCGGGCCGCTGACCGACAGCCGCTCGATCTGCGAGACCCCATCCCCGGCGGTGACAGCCACGCCGCCCAACTCCTCGCAGGAGTAGCCCCGGGGCCGCTTGGCCGCCGCGTTGTGTTCGTCCAGGTCCCGCATACTTTCGCCGCCGTCGTAGAAGAGAAGCGTGGCATCCGGTCCGTCGGCAAAGACGCCCAGCCGGGGGATCGGCAACCAGCCCGTAGCCCGACAGATAGCCACATCCCAGACAAAGCCGCGGGGGAAGAAATCGTAGACCGGCGGCTGGAACTCCGACGCACCCGCGGGCCGCAGGGCATAGGCTGTGTTGGAACTGGCCCAGGAAAAGGGGTGGGTGACAAAGCCGAGCAGCGTATCCCCGTTGGGCTGGTCGAGGATAAAGGGGTCTTTGACGTGCAAATAGCGGGGGTCACTGCATTCCAGAACCGTCTCCGGTTGGGCCGAGGCCAGCTCCTCGACTGTCGGAGCGGCCAGTCGCTCAATTGTCCAGACCCCTGTGTTGGGCTTCTGATAGACTTCCAACGCTGCCGGATAAGGGATCCGCTTTTCGGACGAGACGAATAGTTCCACGCCGTCGTCCGTCCAATGCAGCGCACTGCCTTCAATGGAAAGCACGGATTTGCGGGGCACGCCCAGGGCTGCTTTGGAAAAAGTGCTCACCTTTTCAAAGTATTGGCCCCGGTCGGTGGAGCGGAAGATCACCACCTCCAGCCCCCGTTCGCCCATCCCCAGCCCTGTGCGGGAATCTCCTTCGATGCGGTAGCGCCCCACCAGATAGAAATCTCCGTTGGGCGCTTCGATCAGATTGCCGCCACCGAACCAGAAGCCGGGCTGCGCTTGCCTGGGGTGGATCAGAATGCTGGCAGCCTGCTGGTCGATAAGGGCTTCGCAGAAACCGACAAGCCGCTCCCGTTGAATCTGTGTAATCATTTGGCTGCCCCCTGTGCTGGAGATTTCCTCGGCTTGACCGATTTAGAGAAATGGGTAGGATAAAGAACGCAATGCAGAAGTTCGACTTTTCAGAAAAGTCGAACTTCTGACTCAGTATACCACCCATCCCCACCGAATCACCCGCGGAGGAGCCACTTCTGTGAAAATTACCCAAGTCGAAATCTTTGAAGTCACCTATCCCAACACCCCCAACTGGCATCCGGTGCTCATCCGCATCGGCACGGACGAGGGCATCAGCGGCGTGGGCGAAGTGGGGCTGGCCTATGGCACAGGCGGTTCGGCTGGCGTGGGAATGGTGAAGAATCTGGCCGAGAATTTTCTGATCGGGGCCGACCCCTTCCGCATCGAAGAATTGTGGGACACAATGTACCGCAAGACCTTCTGGGGCCAGGGCGGTGGGCCAGTGGTCTACGGCGGGATGAGCGCCATCGACCACGCGCTGTGGGACATCAAAGGCAAAGCCCTGGGCGTGCCGGTCTACGAACTGCTGGGCGGCAAGTGTCACGAGAAGCTGCTGGTCTACGCCAATGGCTGGTATCACGACTACAACGCGCCCGCGGAATTTGTGGAGCCGGTGCAGCGGTTGGCCGCGGATGGGTATAAGGCGCTCAAATTCGACCCCTTCCGCAAGCGGCCCGATGGGGTGAACGAATACTCCAAACGGGCGCTGGACAAGGATCGGGAAGATTTGGCCGTGGGCCGGGTAGAAGTTGTGCGCGAGACCCTGGGACCGGATTTCAAAATCTGCGTGGAGGTCCACGGCAATCTCGGCCCGATGTCGGCCATTGCCGCGGGCAAGCGGCTGGAAGCGTGCAAACCCTTCTTCTACGAGGAAGCGGTGGACGCCAATAATGTGGAGATGATGGCGAAGGTGGCCGCCCACGTGGACATTCCCATCGCCGCGGGGGAACGGCTCTACACCCGTTACGGCTTCCGCCCGTATATCGAGCAGCAGATTCTCGACATCATCCAGCCGGATTTGGGGCTGGCCGGCGGCATCAGCGAAGTCAAAAAGATCGCCACCTACGCCGAAACCTACGGTATTTCCGTCCAGCCCCACAACTGCGCGTCGCCGGTGCTGACTGCCGTTTCCGTCCAGTTGGACGCCTGCATCCCCAACTTTATCATCCAGGAACTCTTCCCCTACCGGCCCGCGGCCCACTACGAAGTCGTCACCGAACCCCTGGAACGGCAGGTGGTGGACGGCTATCTGCCCATCTCCGACAAGCCGGGGCTGGGCGTGGAACTCAACGACGACTTTCTGGCCGGGCAGGCGAAGATTGTTGTTCGCTAGGCAAAATATCACGCAGAAGGTATTGGGTATTGGATAAGTAGTTCAAAAAAAGTTTTTAGACTTCAATTTGCTAAAATTTTGCCAATTCAAACCTGACCACTTAGAAATCTATTTTCAAAAACTTTCTTGGTTTTACTTATTTCGCAGTGTAAAGTTGGGCCAACCCATACGAAATATCCAATACCCAATACCCAATACCTGTTCTCTTATCACCCCACACGGAGCTTCCCCCAATGACAGCATTCAATTTTACTTCCCTTCTCTCCTCCCGCGCCGCGGATGCCAAGCCGCTGGGTATGAACAAACGGGGAAAATACGACTTTGCCGTGGCCTATCCCGACCCGGAAACCCTGCCCCTGGACGGGCTGGTGGAAGGGCTGCGAAAAGGGTTGGCTGAGGATGGCCGGGACCTGGCCCTCTACGCCCATCCCCAGGGCTATACCCCCCTGCGCGAGTTTGTGGCGGCCAAATTGCAGCGAGACCGCAATATTCAAATCACAGCCGATGACATCATTCTGGGCGACGGCTCCGGCCAGCCTATCCATATGATTGCCGAGACGCTGCTCGATCCCGGCGATGTGGTGATCGTCGAGGATTTCGTCTATTCCGGCACGCTCAATACCCTGCGCCGTTTTGGCGCGGAGCTGCGGGGCGTTGTCACCGACGACGAAGGGATGCGGACGGATTCGTTGGAATCTGTGATTCAGGGGGCCATTGCCGACGGCAAGCCACCCAAATTCATCTACACCGTGCCCACTTTTCAGAATCCCCAGGGCTGGACAATGAGTTTGGAACGGCGCAAGGCGATGGTGGCTCTTTGCCAGAAGTACGGCGTGCCCATTTTGGAGGACGATTGCTATGTGGACCTGCGTTTTGAGGGCCAGGACGTGACATCTCTCCACGCGCTGGACGATACCGGGCTGGTGATGTACGTGGCTTCCTTTTCCAAAATTATCGCGCCGGGGATGCGCCTGGGCTATCTGACTGCGCCGAAGGAGATTTTGCAGCGGGCGATGGGGGCCAAGAGTGGCGGATCGGTGAATACCTTCGCCTCCTTTGCCGTGCATCGCTTCGCCCAGGACAATCTGATGTCTCACATCGAGACAATCAACGATGTGCAGTTGGAGAAGCGGGACGCGATGCTAGCCGCGCTGGACGAGCATTTCAGCGAGCCAGGTGTCAGTTGGAGCCGTCCCCAGGGCGGCATTTTCATCTGGCTGAAACTGCGGGAAGGGGTGGACGCGGCGGCCATTCGGGACAAAATCCTGGCGACGGATGATGTGGGTTATCACCCGGGCAGCAACTTCGCCGCTGATGGGGTGTCGGGGAAGAATTGCCTGCGTCTCTGCTTCGGCTACAATACGCCCGAAGAGATCGGCGAGGGCATCGCTGTGCTGGCCGCAGCACTCCGCCGGGAGGGGGTGCTGTAGCAGAGACGGCAGACGGCAGACGGCGGACCGCGGACGGCAGGTGGACTCCGCGGTCTGACGTCTGCCGTCAGTATAAATGTTTTTGACCCTGCGCTACGCTTTCTCTCCTCCTTTTTGACGGCCCACTCGCTCCCCCGCAAATCTGCACCTGTGGTATACTTTCTCCCAAAATAACTGTCTGACAAACCACACGTCCTTTCCACTTGGGGTCTATTCTTGACAACGCCTCTCCTACTCGATTCGCTGGTACGTTCGCTCCAGGTGGGCAGCCTCTATGCGCTGATGGCCGTCGGACTTACCCTTACCTTTGCCGTCCTGCGTCTGCCCAACTTCGCCCACGCCGAGCTGATTACTGTGGGCGCCTACGTGGCGCTGGTCGTCTCCCTCTTCATTTCGGGCAATCCGCTGCTGGTGATGGGTGCGGCCTTTGTGGTGACGGCGCTGGTAGCACTGGTTTCCCACCGCATTGTCTTTCGGCCACTCTCAAAGCTGAATTCGTCGATGTATACGCTGATTCTGGCCTCTTTCGCGCTGGGGCTGATCCTGCGCTACACCCTCTTTTTGCTGGCGGATCGTTATGATCTTTTTGACAAACGCATTGCCGTGCCCCTGGAAATCTGGTTTCAGAACGGTCAGTTCACCATCACAAATATATTTTTCTGGGTTGTGCCCACCAGTCTGGGTCTGGTGCTGGGGCTGAGTCTGCTTCTCAACTACACACCGCTGGGACGGGAGATGCGCGCCCTGGCCGATAACTTCTCCCTGGCGAAGGTTATCGGCATTCCCGTGGAGCAGGTCCACGACCTGACCTGGCTGCTGGTGGGGGGAATGGCCGGGGTGGCCGGTGCGCTCTGGGGCATCTACACGTGGGTGAACCCGACGGTCGGCTGGCTGGCCGTTCTCTCTGTCTTTGCCGCCACCGTCCTGGGCGGGATGACCAGCTTCTCCGGCACAATTCTGGGGGCCTATCTGGTCGCGCTCTCTGAAAATACAGCTATGCAATTTCTGAATAGCTGGTTTGGGCTGGATTTCAGCTTCAAACCAGCCATCCCCTTTGTGATTATTGTACTCGTCCTGCTCGTGCGTCCCCAGGGATTTACCGCCAAAAAGACGTAGCGAGTTGCGAGTTGCGAATTGACACCTGACACATCGACACCTGACACCGTCCACCCCTATGCAAATTGACCTGATCGCCACCGCCATCGCTCTGCTGACCTTCTTCGCCATCTCCGGTCTGATGGCGATCAGTCTGAATCTGGAATACGGGTTGGCGGGTATCCCCAATTTTGGCAAAGCCCTCTTTGTCTCCCTCGGTGCATATACCGCGGGCTGGACGTACACCCGTCTGCTGCCCCGGCTGCACGGCGTAGACGCGCTCGACCCCTGCGGGCTGACACTGGGCCAGGCGGTGCAGATGCGCAGCGAGATTATGCGCACTTTTCCGCTGGAAGCGCTGGGCAACTTCGCCATCACACTGCTCATTGCCGCGGTCATCGGCGGAGCGGTGGGCTGGCTCGCCTCCTATCCGGCCCTGCGTCTGAAGGAGGAGTGGTATCTGGCGCTGGTGCTGCTGGTGGGCAGCGAAATCCTGCGTATTGTCGTGCGCGGCTACGATCCGCTGATCTGCGGCACGAACGGGCTATCGGGCATCGCCCAGCCCTTCGCCTGGATGGGAACGCTGACCGGCAGCCCGCGGGTGGCTGCACTCTCTTTCCTCGCCTTTGCCCTGCTTCTGCTGGCCGCGGTCTATCTCTACGCCGAGCGGCTGGTGCGCTCCCCCTTTGGCCGTCTGCTGAAAGCTGTGCGCGAAAACCCGGATGTGGCCCAGGAGTTGGGCAAAAATGTGCCCCGCATCCGGGCCGGGGTGATGTTCATTGGCTCGGCGATCGCGGCGATTTCCGGCGTTCTCTTTGCGGTCAATCTGGGCTTTGTCAGCACCAACGACTACGCGGTGGCCCTGACGCTGGATGTGTGGGTGATGGTTGTGCTGGGGGGCATCGGCAACAACCGGGGCGCGCTGCTGGGCGCGGCGATTGTCACACTGTTGGACCGGGTGACAGCCATCACCGCCATCCGGCTGGATATGCTCGGCTCGGAATTTGAGTTCAACTACGTGCGCTTCATTCTCTTCGGCATCATTCTGCTGCTGATGCTGCGCTACCGGCGAGAGGGTCTGCTGCCGGAGCCGGTGAGCACGACAGGCGCGCAGGATGTGTTGGCCAGGGAATCAGCCGCGGCACAGGGAGAATAAGCGCTGAGACACCCAGAAACGAAACTCCCCCCACCAGCCACAGTCCACATCTGGTACGCTCGTCTGGACCCGCCCGATTCCGTCATCGCGCAGATGGAGCAGACGCTAACTGCCGATGAGTGGGAGCGGCTGCGGCGCTTCCACTTTGCCAGGGTTGCCCGGCGTTATGCGGTACGGCGGGGCGTGTTGCGCCACCTGCTTGGCCGCTATCTCTCCATTCCACCCAGCGAAGTTTCTTTTGTCTATGGCCCACAGCAGAAGCCGGCCCTGGCCGAACCGCTGGCCAAGACTGGTCTCCATTTCAATCTTTCTGATTCGGGGGAACTGGCGGTCTACGCCTTTGCTGTGGAGCAGGCGATTGGCGTGGACATCGAAGATCACCGGGACTATCCCGACGCCCGCCAACTGGCCCAGCGCTTTTTCAGCCCGGCAGAAACCGCATGGCTCAGTCAACAGCCAGACGAACAGATTTCTCTGGCCTTTCTACGCTGCTGGACCTGCAAAGAGGCGGTGGTCAAAGCCCTGGGCGACGGGCTGATGGCCCCCCTGCAAGAGTTTACCGTCGCCCACTGGCAGACGCCGCCAGGTCTCATCTGGCCAACCGCGCCCGCTGGCAAATGGTCTGTCCACCTGCTCAACCCGCCCGCCCACTTCAGCGCCGCCCTGACTGTTACCAGCCCGATAGCAGCCATCCACGAACAGCATTTTCACTTCAGGCTATAGGCCCAAACTAGCCTATATTGTCACTACACGCCCAATTCCGCATTCCGCATTCCCCACTCCGCATTCCGTTCACGCCACAAACTCCACCAGTAGCACCAACGCAATCACGTGCAGAATCTGGTCCACAGCAATACGCATAAATAGCACATCTGTCTGACCAAAGAAATGCATCCAGCGCTTGGCCAGCCCTGTGGCGTCAATCAGCCAATGGGAGAAGTAGACAAAGAGTGCAATGCGCAGAGTATCGCGCAGGTTTTGGGGTGGCGCGGCTGACAGAAAATAGACGAGCAGAAGCACTGCCGTATAGACGGCGCAGTGAACCAGGATTGCCCGGTTGAGCAATCCGTTCTGTTTGTGCCGGGCCATCCAATCGTTCTGAAAGACCCAATCGCCGATCAGATGACCGACCAGTAACCATTCGAAGAGTGTCATGGAAATTGCGGTTTGCTTGAGCGACAGCGTGCCGAAGCGCCCATATCGGATCAGAGAGGGATGGTTTATAATACCCCTATGCGCGATTACAGACCAACCGGGAAAAACACAGGCTGCCTGTGATCCTCGACACCCATCCTTTGTGTCCCGCGCAATAAACTCTTGCCAATTGCTCAATCAGAATGGTGGTAACCAATGCAAGACGCTGAACTGGCCCGCCGGGTCGCCCTGCTCAAAGATGTCCCGATTTTTTCGTCCCTGGCCACTACCCAACTGGAGCGGCTGGTCAACGACCTCCGTCTGCGTGAATTTGACAAAGACGACATCATTTTCCGCCAGGGCGACGAGAGCCGGGAAATCTACATTTTGCTCAAAGGCAAAGTACGTATCTTCAAGATCAGCCCGTCCGGCAACGAGACTTCCATTGACATCTTTTCCGTCAACGATGTGATCGGCGAACTGGCCGCCATCGACAGCAGCCCCCGCTCGGCCACGGGCAAAGCCATCGGCAAAGTTTCGCTGCTCACAATGTCCCACGAGCGCTTTCTTTATCACTTGGAAAACGCGCCGGGCCTGGCGTTGGGGCTGGCCCGTCTACTCTCGCAAAAGCTACGCTGGACAGCCTCCTTCGCCGAATCGGTGGCCCAGTTCGACGCCGCCGGTCGTCTTCTCCACATTCTGCTCTACTATGTGGAGCGCTATGGCAAGGAGATCGAAGCGGGCAAGCAGTACAGCGTGGACCTGGCCCTGAACCAAACGGATCTGGCCTCGATGGTGGGCGCACGCCGGGAATGGGTAAACCGGCTGCTCAGCGACTGGCGCAAGCGGGGCCTGCTGGATTATGACCGGGGCGTACTCACGATTTTGGATATGGAACGGGTGGTGGCTGAGAGAGACAGCCGCATCGAGCTTTTTAGCAACGAGAGCGACTGGTAGCCGGGCCGGAGACATTGGCAGGCGGCCCGTTGCATTGTCAATAAACAGGGGAAACGAATGAACCGATCCACTGCCACACCATCCCGATTGCACAGGCATGGCCCTGTCCGCTCCGTCAGTGGACCGTCGCTGATTGGCCGGGCCGTATTTGTCATCGCCGTCCTTCTTCTCCTTGCCGGGTTTGGCCCGGTGGCGTTGACCCAAGCCCAGACAGTCGAACCCACAATCACCCTCGATCCACCCGCGGCGACAGCCGCCGCGATTGTGCTGGTCAACGGCCAGGGCTTCAGCCCGGGTGGGGGGGATCTGACTTTTTTCTGGGATGGCGAAAAAGTTGCCACCCATTCGATGGAGAAAGGCGATTCATTCAGCATCCCCTTCCCCGTGCCGGAAGACACCAACCCCGGCGAACACCGCCTGGATGTCTGCACGGGCGATCCCTGCGGTAGTGTGGAACCGGCCAAGAAAGCTGGTGCGTCTTTCCGGGTGACAGGGGCCATGCCCCACTTTTCCGATTCCGTCGCCTATATCTACGACACCGATAAAGAGCAGGCGGCCCAATTTATCAGCCTGCTGCGCCCGTCTGGTATCACCCTCACCCCCATTCCACTGGACGATGTGGAAAGCACCGACTTTGGCTCCTTCCGTTTAGTGCTTGTGGGCAGTGATACGGGCAGCGGCAAAGAGTGGGGCACGCCGGGTCAGGTGGAAGGCCAGGTGGCAGCGCTGAGCAAAGCCGCCCGGATCGTCGGCATTGGCAAAGGCGGTCACGCCCTCTTTGGCAAACTGGACCTGATGATCGGTGCGCCCAATGGCAGCCTGTTGCAAGCCCAAACGGTTACGGCTGGCGACACCCAACTGACCTCTCTGCGCATCCCCTACGATCTGACCACTCTGATCCGCAACCGCCGAGAGATTCCTCTGTTCGCCAATCCGGTAGACGCCATCGCCATCGACCTGACCAACCAGCCCACAGACATTCTGCCCCACGCGGTGCTGGACAGCACACCAAAAATTACAATTGTCAATGGGCTGGTGGTGGGCCAGGGCTGTCGCACCCTCTGGGGTTTCGATGCGCCGCTCAGTGCAATGACACCCCTGGGCCACTCCTTCTTTATCAATCTGGTCGTCTTTGCCCTGGGCAACAACTGTGACGCCATTCTGAGTGTCCCCTGTGGACAACTGACCAATCAGGCTGTCATTCCTGGCTTGGCCTATATCAACTTCGACGATATGAACAACGGCGCGGAGATCGGCGATTTCTATGCCAACGCTTATGGGGTACGTTTTGAAAAGAAGAGCACCGACGATACCATCGCCCACGCCATCATCTACGGCGGCCATATCAATGACCCATCCCAACCCCGCTCCGCGCCCAATGTAGCCGCCAACAGTGCCATCACCGGGACCAGCGAAGGGGTTCCGATGCCCATCGCCTTTGACCGGGACCAGAGCCACGTGGGTATGTGGATCGGCAACGGCGAGGGTGGCAATGGCAAGCCCGCTGATCTGACTGCGACACTCACCGCCTATGACCGAACCGGCAAGGAACTGTGCAACGCACGTCTGAACCCAGTGCCGGTTTCCCATACCGCGTTTCTGGGGCTGACCGACGCCTTTGGCCGCATCGCTTACATCAGCCTCGATTACGGCCGCACTCTCAATTCCGAAGCGATTGACAATCTGGTCTTTGGCCCCTTTTTCCCGGCCAACAATATCCGGATATGCCAGGAGTTGCAGACCGCCTGTGTGCCCGCCGCCAATGCCCAGGTATCCATCCTGCGCGACGGGTCCCCATCCGGGACGATCCTCAAAACCGATAGCCAGGGCTATGTGACTCCGCGCAGCCAGGTGCGTTTCGGTGACAGCCTCTGGGCGGGACTCACTATCTCGAATACAGACCAGACAAAGCTACTTCACACCTCCGGCTCACCCCGGCTGGTCAGCGCCGCCGAGTTCAATCGCTTCCCCGGCCAGGAAATGATCATTCCTGTCGGGCCGTCCCATCCCCTGCTGCTACACGATCTGACCATCTCCACCCAGTGGAGTCTGATCGGTGATGGGGTCTATCAGACCCGATTGCACAGCCACATTCAAAAGGCCGCCCGCTACCTATACGACTTCACCGACGGCCAGATGAGTCTGGGCGATGTCCATATCTACCAGAACTACGATATGTGGGACGAGGCGGATGTGCGCATCTATGCCAGCAATAACCTGCGCCCCCACGCCGAGATCGGCGGGGTGAGCACCAGCGATGTCGCTGACCCGCTGCTTGCAAATATTTCTTATTACCCCGGCTACACTTTTATGGGGCGCACCTGGAATCGCTTCAATGTGCCCGGCGAACCCAACGATCTGGGCGTGGACATCAGCAACGATTGGCCCCTGGCCCTGGCCCACGAGCTGGGCCACTACCTGCTCTACCTCTTCGACACCTATCTGGCTGTGACTCCGGATGGCGAAATTGTGGAGACCGATAGCTGCACAGGCAGCGCGATGGGTTGGGTCTATGACGATGCGAACACCGAATTTGTCTACGATTCGGGCCATTGGGAGAGCGCCTGCGGCAGCACCCTGGCCAACCACACCCTCAAACGCACCGAATGGGATACAATTCGGCTCTGGTACAGTGGGTTGCTGGCGCCAACAGCCGTGAATCCCGGCCCGAACACATTGCCAGCCGCCTTCACTGATGTAACGATTCACCCCCCCTCTAACCCGGCGGTGGTGCTGCCCAATCAGACCTTCTCCCTTGCCTATCAGGCGGGAGAGACTGCTTCTGGCGAGGCCCGGGCTTTCATTCTGCGGGGCAACCGGGTGATCGATCAGGGCAAGCCAGCCGAGGGCACAACCGAAATTACCCTCGTCGGCGCACAGACTGATGACCGCTTCTGCGTCTTCGATGTCAACGACTTCACTGAGGACGCATCCGAGCCGCGCCACCAGTATGGCTGTGAGGTGCTGGCCTTGGGGGACAACAGCTTGCAAATGGAGAAGGACGACGGCTGGGCGCCTGTCATCGAAATCTCCCACGCCACCAGCCGCACCATTGGCATTTCGGTGACGCAGGAGATCAGCACTGGGCACTCCCTGCGGGCCGTGCTCTACCCGGAAGATACGGACACGACGACAGAAATCGCTCTGGCCGGGACTGACGGTTTTTATACGGGCACATTCAACTCACCCGTAGACGCCACATCGGCCTATGTGCAGCTCTTTGTGGATGAACCAGCCAGCGAAGGCGATCCCCGCCGGGAGACGCTGGTGGACTACGGCGTGGGCGGCGGCGGCGCAGAGGGGCCGGCTACCTGGTATGGCGGCGTACCTGTCATATCTTCGGACGGCAAAGCCGAATTTGCCCGCCAGACGGACATCTTCCTGGAAAGAGGCGAGTTTATCGCTTTACAGAGCATGACTGGCACACCCTCGCCTCCCGCCGGACGACAGATTGTAGGCCAGTCCTATCGTCTGGTGGCCCTGCCCCGCTCACTGGCCGATGAAGGATACGTCACCTTGCGGGTCCGACCGCCACGCGTCGAGAGCCGCAAGGCCCAGGCCCTGCCTGATGTTGTAATCGCTTTTTGGAACGGCGAAATTTGGCGTCCCGTCAAAAGCGTCAATCTGGACGATCTGATCGACGGGCGGTTGGCAATCGCGCCCGCCCAGGGCGTAGGGGTCTATGCGCTTCTGCTGGCAGAAGATACGCCACCAATCAATCAACTCTACTTGCCACAAATCGAGCGGTAGACGCTGTAACGCAAGCTGCCAGCTTGGATAAGTTAGCAGCTTGCGTTGCTCGTCCATATCTCCCGGTTGAACGTCACATTCTCCAAAAACGACCTACGCAGCATGGGGTTGGCAATCTTCTCCGCCTTCTCACGCAGTAAGCGACAGGCTGTTGTCTGGGCATTTTCTGCATCGGCCAAGCGACCGACCGATCCGAATACTTGGGCGCAGTGCCAGTAATCCCTATGGGGGAAATCGGGGCCGTCTCCAGCGCACGTTTCCAGCAGAGCAATAGCCTGCTCTGCAAAAACTATGGCCTCCGCGGGTCTGTCCAACGCCAATGCTGCTTGGGCCTGGGTGGCAAAATCGGCCGTAGCCATATAAGGCATACCGATTGCCGCGTAGAGGGCCTGTGCTTGCTGGGCTTCGTCGATCGCCTGGCTATATTTCTGCTGTACCATCCGCAATATTGCCAGATCGCTATGGCAGATCGCCTCCAACTGACGATCCTGCCTATGCATTGCAAATTCCAGACTGGCGGCAAAGGCATTCTCTGCGCCTTTCCAATCGCCTGTATCCCGTAAAACTTGTCCCAAATTGGCTTGAATATATGCAGCGCCTACTTCTGCATTGATTTCAGTTACAATCGCCAAAGCCGCAGTCATCGCCCGCAACGCTTCTTCATAGTTCCCTACAAGCATCTTTACAATCCCAATCTCATTCCACGCAATCGCTTCCCACCACTGGTTTCCCAGGGCCTGCTGAATGAGCAATGCTTCTTGGAACAAAGCCAAGGCTCTGTCATGCTGATTCAATCTGCGGGAAGTTTGGCCCAAAGCTAGCAGGCTGGAACCTTCCCCAGCCCGATCGCCGATGGCCTGCCGAATCCCCAATGCCTGACGGTTTAAGGATAGTGCTTCGGACAAATCGCTCCGATGGATTTCAGCAATGCTCGCCAGCGCGGCCAGCACCTTCGCTTCCTCTGGCCGGTTTTCCAACTGCCGGGCCAGGGCCAACGCCCGCTCCAATTCCGCCTGGGCCTGGGCAAACTTCCCCTGCTGGCGGTGCAGAATCCCCAGCCCGTAGCGGATTTCCCCTTCTTCCGCGGCCCAATCAGGTGAATCGGCCAACAGCGCCAACGCCTCTTCGTAGACCGCGGCGGACTCAGTGTAGTTGCCCTGCCGCCAGTGGATCAGCCCGGTGCGCCCCAATACCCGAATCAATCCCCGGCTGTCGGCTGTGTCGCGTGTGCTGGCCGCGGCGGCATCCATCGCAGCCAGGGCAGCCGGATAGTCGCTCATCGCCTCGTGGAATTGTCCCCAGAGCAGTTGCACCTCCAGAGGCGGCGCGCCTGCCAGACCGTCCAGCCGATCCAGCGCTGCCTGTTCATCTTCTCGGCGGCCCAAAATGTGCAGGAGATCGACTTTGGCTGTCTGCCGCTCCCAACTGCTGGAAAGGGCCAACGCCCGCTCCACATAGCCCAGCGCGGTCTCATTGGCATATTCTCGTCTGGCTCGTCTACCCGCCGCGTCCAGATAGTGCAGGGTTTTGTCTCGCACAAAAGGCAGGTTGAGATCGCCGTGACGATAGTGAAAGGCCAGCCGCTCGATGGCCTGGGGATCGGTACTTTCCAACTGCTGGGCGACACTTGTATGCACCTCCCGCTGTTGGCTTTCCAGCAGGGTTTTGTAGACGACTTCCTGGGTGATATTGTGCTTGAAAATATAGGTGACGTGGGGTTGGGGCCGTTCCAGCCGGGCAAAATCCCGGCGGCTGAGGGTCTCGATCTGTGCCAAGACCTGCTCTTGGGTGGGCACGGCGGGATGGATAGCTGTCAAAAGGTCCAACTCGAAAACCCGGCCAATCACACTGGCATGCTTTAACGTCAGCTTCACATCTTCGGGCAGCCGATCCAGCCGGGAGAGGACAACCCCGTGGATAGTGTCGGGCATACCCAGGCTGACCGCGGAAAGGGGTGCATCGGCCAGCAGCGTCCAGCGCCCATTCACCCGCTGCACACACCCGTCCGCCTGCAATTGGGCCAGCAGAGCGGGCGACAGACGCCATTTTTCGTCTGCCAGAACCAACAGCCCGGATTCGGCGAGGGCGTCCACCAACTCTTCGGTGAAGAAGGCGTTGCCCTGGGCCTGCACCTGAATCAGCGCCAGGGCCAGATCGTCCACAGGGCCACCCAGCCGGTTGCTGACCAGACCGGCGATCCCTTCTGGGGATAGTTCGGCCAGTTCTATGGCGGGGTGGTCGGCTCCGTTCAACAATTCGCCCAGGGCCAGCCCTGTACCTTCGGCGGTCAGTGGCCGGTGGACCAGTAGGAGCAGAATGTGTGATTCCCGAATCACCCGAGAAAGAGCCAGCACCAGTTGCCCCGATGCTTCGTCGATCCAATGAATATCTTCGATCAGTAGGAGCAGGGGGCGCTGTCTGGCCCGCAACTGGACAACTTCCAGGGCCAGGGCAATGAGCGCTTCCTGGCGCAATTGGGGTGTGAAGGCTGCGGTCGTCGGGTTGTCAGGAATAGGCAGACGCAACAGATCGCCCAGCAGGGGCAGACGTACCAGCCACTCCGGGTTCAGCCCACTGATTACTGCTGTCAGATGGGCCAACTGTTCATCGACAGATCGCCCCTCCTGTCCGGCCAACCCCAACAGTTGGCGAGCAATCGCTCCCACAGATCCGTAGGCCACGCCCCGGTCTGTGCTCTGGCAACTGCCCACAGCCATCTGCACATCCTGGCGTTGTGCTTCTTCCAAAAAGACCGCGGCCAGATGGCTCTTGCCCACACCTGCCTCGCCTTGCACCCGGAGCAGCCCACCGCGACCGGCCAGGGCATCGGCCAGCACTTCGTGCATCCGCGCCAGTTCTTCGCTGCGACCTTCCAGTCGGCTGGGAAAGAGCAGCCGGTATTCGTCGCCCGAAAAGATGCGCTCTCCCTCGACGGCGAAAACGGCCAGGGGTTCGCTCTTGCCTTTGAAGCGCATGGCCCCCATTGCCCGCAACTGAAAACGCTCGTCGATCTGTTCGGCCACCCGCTGGCTGACCAGAACCTGTCCGGCGTCGGCTTTGGACATCAGCCGGGCGGCCAGATTTGTCTCGTCGCCCAACACGCCGTAGGTACGCCGGTTCACGCTTCCATAGGCCCCCACCCGCATCCGGCCCTGGCTGATGCCGATTGCCACCCGACTGATAAAAGGAAATATTTGGGGGGAGTGGCTCAATTCCAGGGCCGCCGAGACCGCCCGCTGCACGTCGTCGTCGTGGGCGATGGGCGCGCCAAAGGCAGCGTAGAGATAGCTGCCCTTGTCGCCGGTAGTCAGTTGTATGAGGTTTCCCTCCAGCCGGTCCACCACCTCCTGTACCCAGCGGATATAGCGGTCCAACTGCCCGCCAGCCTCCGGCACTTCCGCCTCCCGCGCGTGCGCCCCCTGCGCGCCTGTCTCTGAGTTGGCGTCGAAATCCAGCCCGTCAAATTTGAGAAAGAGCGCAGTCGCGGGTCGCAGCTCAGCCAGAAAGCGGCCCTGCTGATCCCGGATGCGTTCGTAGATCGCGGGCAACAGCCAGGGCCGGGTCACTTCGTCCGAGAGGGTGATACTGGCCTGGGGCATCTCCGGCGAGGGGGGATCAGCCAGCCCATCCACCCGAAAGAACCGACAGCCGCTGCGCTCGATCCATCCACCGGTCAACCGGCCCGCAATTTCCCGCGCGCTGGTGGCATCCATCAACACTTCGCCCTGTTCGGCTACACCCTCTGCACTCGCCATCCGCTCCAGCAGACCACCGGCCAGCACATCGAGCAGGCGGCTGGCCGGATTGCCCACCAGATAGCGCTGGACTGGCCCCACGGCCACGGCGATTTTGATCGCCAGCCGCACGGGTCCGCTGGGGTACTCCAAGCGGGCAAAGGCCGACATGGCCTGCTGAATTTCCAGCCCGGCCGCGCAGGCCCGCAGGCCACCAGAAGCCGTCCCGGTATCGTCGAACCAGCAGGTGATGGCGTCACCACTAAAGCCGATGACCGCGCCGTCGTAGCGGTGGATGGGGGCAATGATAGCGTTGTAGACTTCGTTGAGTTGGCGGGTGAGTTCGTCCGCGCCCCGCCGGGGGCCAAAGGCCAGGGCCAGGGCTTCGGTGAGGGGGGTGAAACCGGAGATGTCGGCGAAGAGGGCTGCGCCGGTGGTCCGGGCTGGCAATTCAACGCCCGCGGCCAGTGCCCGGCGACGGTCTAAAGGGATGTAGGCGGCTGGATTTTCCATACGCCTATTATAGCGGAGGGGAGGGGATTGGGGAAAGGAGATTGGGGAAAGGGGATTGGGGATTAGACGAAATCTTCCCAGTCTCCAGTCCCCGCTCCCCGGTCTCCTATTGCGCTGTCGCCACGAAATCGAATTGTAGCTGGACTTCGTTGGTCACATTGGCTACGCTGGGCACGCTGGGAATGGTGAGTTCGTAGTTCTCACGCAGAACTTGGGTCTCACCGCTGATGTGCAGTTCGCTTTCCGAGACGACCTGAACTTCAATCGCAAAGGTCTCGGATCGGGTGATCTCCCGGATGGTCAGATCGCCGGTGACTTGCAGGGAGAGAGTGTCACCCACCGCGACAGATGCGGGCACGCCGTCGATGGCTGTGGGGGTGAATGTGATGGTGGAATAGCTGCTGCTCTGCAAGATAAAGCGCTGGATCGCGCTGTTGCGCCGGTCGCTGTCGGTGACGAAATCGTTGGCACCGATGGTAATGGGGCCAATCGCCACACTGCCCGGCTCGCCGGGGTTGACCGTAACGTCGCCGCTGACTGTGCTGTTGACACCCACCACAGTTTTTGGGTTCCCCAGCAACTCTTCGTCGATGACAAAGCGGGCCTCGGATTGGGCCGGGTCTATGGCAAAGGTGATGGGTTCACTGGCTGTTTCCGGCGCTTCGGCTGCGGGCGCTTCAGTCGCGGGTGCTTCAGCCGCTGGTGCTTCTGTGGCTTCGGCGACCGGGGCCGGTGTTGGCTCGGCATCTGCCTGGGTGGCTGTCGGCTGGACTACGGCTATTGCTGTGGGGGTGGCTGTCGGCGTGCTGGAAGAGGAGCAGGCAGCCAGAGCCAGCATCAGCAAAAGAAAGGTTGTAATGAGCAGAGAACGGGAACGAAAACGCATGGACATCTCCTTGAATCGGTAATTTTGGCAGAATGGGTGAAAGTGTACCCGAAGGCTCCGTCCAGGACAAAGCCAGAACAATCTCGGATAGGATAGCAGCCAATTCTGGAGGAATTGTGGAGATGTGATTTGGGGATGGTAAACAAGCGCTTTCCCGGCGGGGTGCCCAGTTCAGGGGCGATTGTCGGTTGTGTCTGTCTGTGGTTGTTTTGCGCTGGCTTCTAATGCTCGCCCCGGGCCTGGGCCTGGACCAGCGCGGTGTAATAGCCGTCAGGGTTCTGCATCAGCGTTTCGTGGGTTCCCAGTTCGACCACCCGTCCCTGCTTCAGCACGACAATCTGGTCGGCCTTGCGGATGGTGGATAGGCGGTGGGCGATGACGATGGCCGTGCGGTTCGCCATCAGTCGGGTGAAGGCTTCCTGGATCAGCGCTTCGGTCTCCGTATCCACGGCAGATGTGGCTTCGTCCAGGACGAGGATGCGGGGATCGGCCAGGATAGCCCGTGCGATGGAGAGCAACTGGCGTTGGCCGATGCTGAACTGCGCGCCCCGCTCGCTGGCGACTGTGTTGTAGCCGTCGCTCAGTTTCATAATAAAGTCGTGACAGTTGGCGAGCTTGGCCGCGGCCATAACCTCCTCGTCCGTGGCATCGGGACGACCGTAGCGGATGTTGTGGGCCACCGTATCGGTGAAGATAAATGGCTCTTGCAGCACAACGCCGATCTGATCCCGCAGAGAGCGCTGGGTGACTGTGCGCAGGTCGTAGCCGTCCACCGTAATCTGCCCGCCGATCACATCGTAGAAGCGGCAGAGCAGAGAGGCAATCGTCGTCTTGCCGCTGCCCGTCTGCCCCACCAGCGCCACCAGTTGCCCCGGTTCAATCGTCAGATTCACATCCCGCAGCACCCGTTTTGTCTCGTCGTAGCCAAAGTCCACGTGCTCGAAGACCACCCGCCCGCTGATCCGGGGCAGGTCCACCGCGTCGGGTCCGTCCTGCACCGTCTGGCGGGCGTCCAGCAGTTGAAAGACCTTCCCCGCCGAGGCCAGAGTCGCCTGCATCACCACATACAGATTGGTCAGGGTGCTGATCGGCCCCCACAGATTGTTGATGTAGGCGGTGAAAGCCACCAGTGTGCCCACCGTCAGCGCGTCGCCGCCCAGCCCCAACTGATTGGCCGCCACAAAAAGCACAATCACCAGCGCCGCACTGCGGGTGATCTCCACCAGAGGAGAGAACCAGGCCTGGAGGCGGATGACCGCCATCCATTCGGTCACCACCCGATCGTTGGCTTGGTGGAACTGGCCCAGATTGAACTCTTCCCGCACAAAAGCCTGAATCACCCGCATCCCCGCGATATTCTCGGCCAGGAAGATATTGAAGCGGGTCATATTTTCCCGCACCCGGTCCCAGCCGTTGTAGAGGCGGGGGCGCATATACAGGCCAATGATTGTCAGAATCGGCAGCATAAAGAGCGCAATGAGGGTCAACACCGGGTTGATGGCGAACATCAATGCGATGACGATAATTCCCGACATCACATCGTTGACCACATTCGCCAACTGGTTGGTCAGGAAGTCGTTGACAGTATTGGCATCGCCGATGAAGCGGGTCATCGTCTTACCCACCGGCTCCCGCTCGTGGAAGGTGAAGGAGAGATTGACTACGTGCTCAAAAAGCTGGTGGCGCAGGTCCACCAGAATGCTCAGGCTGACCCGCTGGATCAGCAGGGAACGGGCCAGCACACCCACCCAGACGAGCGAGTGGGCCACCGCGGCCAGGGCCAGCAGAGGCAGAAAGCCCTCCCGTTTGCCCACAGCGATATGCTCATCGATGAGAATCCGGTCGATGTACGGGTAGAACTGGGAGATCGTCACGCAGATGGCGTAGATGGAGAGGGTGATTGCCATCCGTCGCCGGTAGGGGCGCAGGTAGCCGAAGAGACGGCGCAACGTCGTGCCCATTGGCGGCGGCGTGTCGATGTCGCGCATGACGATTGGTTTGACTAGGCTGCGTAGCATTTAGGAAATTCCGCTTCTCTTCAACGCAAAGATGCGGCGCTCCCCTTCGCGCCTCTGCATCTTTGCGTCTTGCATTGAAAATTGTTCTCTCTATACTTTCACACCGTCTATCGTCGGTGCGGTCCCCAGAATATCTGTCACCGACTCTTCCGCGTTCATCTGCTGCATCTCCAGTACGTGGGCGTAGTAGCCGTTGGCCGCGGACAATTCGTCGTGGCTGCCGATCTCCACAATCTCCCCGTCGCGCAGGACGACGATGCGGTCGGCCCGCTGGGCCGTGGCCAGCCGGTGAGCCACGAGGATCGTCGTGCGTCCCTGCATCACTTCGCTGATGGCGGATTGGAGCAGCCGTTCGGTCTGGGAATCCACCGCGGACATAGAATCGTCCAGAATCAGAATGCGTGGGTCCAGGAGCATCGCGCGGGCAATCGCCACCCGCTGGCGCTGGCCGCCGGAAAGCCCCACGCCCCGTTCGCCGATGTGGGTGTTGTAGCCTTCGGGGAGTTCGCTGATAAAGTCGTGGGCCTGGGCCAGCCGGGCCACCCGTTCGATTTCGGCCTGGGTGGCGTCCGGGCGGCCAAAGGCGATATTTTCCCCAATTGTAGCGCTGAAAAGAAGGGTGTCCTGGGAGACCATTCCAATCTGACGGCGCAGCCCCTGCAGGTCCATCTCCCGCACATCGATGCCGTCGATCAGCACCTGTCCGCTGGTCGGGTCGTAGAAGCGACCAATCAGGTGGATGAGTGTGCTCTTGCCGCTGCCGGTGGCGCCGACCACCGCCAGGGAGGAACCCGCGGGGATGCGAAGATTCACATCCTTCAGCGTTTTGGCAATGGAAGTGGGATAGCTGAAATTGACATTGCGGTATTCGATTTCGCCCTGAATGGGGTGGACCTGCGCCGGTCCAGAACCTTCCGGAGAGTGGATCGCCACCTCTTCGTCCATCAGTTCAAAGATGCGCACCGCGGCGGTGGCGGTCTGGCTGAAGCTGTTGAGTTGGGTCCCCAGCGCGTTGACCGCACCCATCAGCAGCAGGCTGAGGCTGAGGATAGCCACCAGCGTGCCCAGGGTGATCTCCCCGTCCATCACCTGATAGCCGCCCACCAACAGCAGTCCCAACTGCATAAAACGGGGCAGGCTGCCGATGAGCGCCCAACGTTTGGACCAGGCGTCGCTGATGCCCAGGCTGCCCATACGTACGGCCTGCTGCACCTCTTCAAATTTGCCCCGGGCCTGGTCTTCCTGGGCAAAGGCTTTGACGACTTTGATGCCGCTTAAGCTGTCCTGCAGCGTGGCCGACATCTGGGCAATGCGTTCGTGCTGCTGCTGCCAGGGCTTGGTGAGCACCTGATGCGCATAGTACATCCCCACGCCGGAGATGAGCACGGGAATAATCGCAATGGCGGCGAGTAATGGGTCCTGCTGAAAGAAGACGATACCGGAGAGGATAATTGTGAAGACGTGGCTGGTAGATTCGACCAGAATCTGGGAGAGGAAGATGCGGGTGCTTTCCACATCGCTGCTCACCCGGCTCATCAGCCGCCCGGTCTGCTCCTTGTCGTAGAAGCTGTAGGGCAGGGCCAGAAGCTTGCGGTAGAGCGCGGCCCGCACATCGGTCATCACCAACTGGCCCAACCGGTTCTGGCCGTAGGAATAGAACCAGGTGGACGCGGCCCGCCCGCCCGTCACCAATAGCAGTAGCCCCAAATAGGGCAGGAGAAGGTGGAGTTGCTTCTGGTCGATCACCTGATCCACAATGGCTTTGATGACCAAAGGGGCTACGGTGAGCATAGCCGACAAAAAGATGTTGACTGCCATCAGGACAATCAGCAGCTTGCCGTGAGGCTTAAGAAATCCAAAGAGCCTGCGCATGGATCAGGACCATTCGTCTGGGGGAGTCGATGTCGTCGCCGTTGCGCAGATGATCATACTCCCAGATGGGCAAAGAGGCAAGTCCTATTCCAGCAGTGATTCCAGTGTGCTGTACGTCATTTGAATAGCGCGAAGAATAGGTTCAAAGTAGGCCAAATCGGTCCAATAAATCTATGGGCAGGCCACTGGCAATGGATTCATAGCCCGCCTGGACAATCGCCAGTGTGCGCCGTTCGCTGCGCCCGCTGGTCAGCCCCTCCTGGCCGCTCGCCACCGCTTCGGCAAAAGCGGTAATCTCCTGGGCATATTCGGAAAGCGGGTGGGGAGGATAGTTCACAATCAGCGGTGTGTGGGGATCAGCCGCGTCGGCCAGGAAAAGCTCGGCCTGCTGCGCCCCCGCGCGCAGACTGCCCCGTTCGCCGTGGATGACGTAGCCACCCAGATTGTCCGGCAGCTTCGTCTCGCTGCTCTGGACGATAGCGACCGGCAGGCCGCTTGCCAAAGTGAGTATGCCTGTGACTGTCCCTTCCAACTCCCGGCGCTGGAAGGAAGGGGTTTTGTGTTCTGCCAGATAGACTGTCTCCACCTCGCCTTCCCCGCTGCCAAAGATGACCCGCAACTCGGCCATTGTGTGGATGCCGTGGAGTGTCCACGTGCCTGTGCCCCCCGCCTCAGGCCGGGTGAGCCACTCTCGACGGCCTGCATAGGCAAAGTTTTCGGCCCGGAAGCCCGCTACCAGCAAAGCAGCGGTCACAGCGCCGATGGGTTCATCGCTGGTTACCACCTGGCGCAGATAGCGGGCACGGGCGCTGTAGGATTGGTTCTCCGCCACAAAGAGGGTGACACCGGCGGCTTCGGCTGCGCCAATCATCCGGTCGGCGTCGGCGACAGTCAGGGCAATTGGCTTTTCCACCAGAATCTGCTTGCCCGCGGCCGCGGCTTCCAGCGCCATCGGGCAATGCAGCAGATGGGGCGCGCAGATGGAAACCGCGTCGATGGATGGGTCGGCCAGCGCGTCGGCGTAGCGGGTGTAGACTTTTTCCACACCCAATTCGGCGGACTTTTCGGCCAGAAAATCGGCGTCGTTGTCCACCAGTGCCACAACTTCCACATTGCCGCCCGACTTCTCAGCGTCGGCCAGTTCCTGCACGGCCTGGGCCTGGCGTGTGCCCGCCCAGCCCACACCGACTATCGCCAGTCGCAGTGTCATCGGCTCTCCTCCTCCACAATACTGCCACCCCACCCTAGCCCTCCCCAATTTGGGGAGGGAACTGGATCGGCTCCTCCCCCAACCTGGGGGAGGCTGGGAGGGGGTAGGGTGGCCTTCTCCTCTATAATCTTACGAACAGTATTTGCGTGGCGTTTGGGCATTCCGTGGCGATCTTTGGGCAGCCGGTCGCCGACAAAGCGGTCGTACTCTATCCCTTCCACAATCTCTGCGGAGGGCGTGCCCGCGTCCAACGCCTGTCGCACCGCGGCCCGCACATCGCGCAGATAGCCCGCCAGCCAGCCCAGCCAATCCTGCACATTCTCCCGCCCGTAGACCACCGCTCCGTGGCCGGGGACGAGGATTTCGATCTCCCGTTTAGCCAAGCGTTCCAGGGTGGCTTGCAGGATGCGGCTGTCCCCGTCGCCGATGGCGGGCACAATCCCCGTCACCACCGCGTCCCCGGCGATGAGCAGCTTTTCCTCTTCCAGTAGCACCGATACCCCGTCCTGGCTGTGGCCCGGTGTGGGAAAGAGACGCAGGCGGCGGTCGCCCAGGTCCAGCGTCAGTTCGTGGCTGAAGGTGATGGTGGGCCAGGCGATTTGGGCTGCCAGTTCCTCCGGCGTCTTGCCCGCCCGGACCGCAAGCAGGGGCAGCAGGCGGCGACACTCCACCGGCATCAGTTCGTGGGCGACGATCTCCACCGCATCCCGAAAGGCCCCACTGCCCAGCGCGTGATCCCCGTGGCCGTGGGTGTAGAGCAATCGATCCGGCGTGCGCCCCAGGCTGCGGATGAAGTCGGCCATCTCCTGGCCTTCGTGGGCGTAGGTCCCGGCGTCGATGGCCCAGACCGACCGCTGACCGACGACAATCGCATTTTTGCCTTCGGCCACCGCGTGGTCAGCGGTGTAGACGCCGGGGATAATTTCTCTGATCATTGGCTCTTCTGCCCTGAAAATAGCTTGTAAACACGGATTAAAAGGAACACGGATCAACCTGAAATCAGTGTTCTCTTCTATCCGTGTTTACAAATTTTCATCTCCCCTGGCGCACTTGGCGTATGGAGAAATGGTGTAGATTGTCAGCAACCCATCTTCCCGATAATACCCCTGAAACCGGAGAACCACAAACAGCTTTTCATTTCCGGGCAAGATGCTATAATACCCTCACTGTACTCTTCCACTCTGCTCGAAAGGAACCCCCACCCATGCGCATCACCGAAATTCGTACAATCATCAGTTGGGCCGGCCTGCGCAATTGGGTCTTTGTCCAGATACGCACGGACACAGACCTCTACGGCTGGGGCGAGGGGACGCTGGAAGGCAAAGAGCGCACGGTCGAGCAGGCCATCCACACCCTCTCCGAGACACTCATCGGCCAGGACCCGCTGGCTGTAGAGCATCTCTGGCAGATACTCTACCGGCACGGCTTCTGGCGGGGCGGGGTGGTGCTGAACTCTGCCCTGGCCGCGCTGGATCAGGCCCTGTGGGATTTGCGGGGCAAAGCCTGGGGCGTGCCCGTCTATGCGCTGCTGGGCGGGCCGACCCGCAAACATCTGCGGGTCTACACCCACGTGGGCATCTACCAACCCCAGTTGATGATCGAAGACGCGCTGCGGGATGTGGAGGACGGCTACACGGCGATGAAGACTGGAGCCTGGGCCGGGGATTCCCGCCTGCCCGAAGTGGACCGCATCGCGGCTTTCGCCGAGCGCATCGGTCAACTGCGGGAAGCTGTCGGCCCCAAAATCGATCTGATGGTGGACGATCACGGGCGGGGACGGCCTGCCAGCGGCGTGCGGCTGATGCAGGCGCTGGAACCCTTCGACCTCTTCTTTCTGGAGGAGCCGACCCAACCCGACGATGTGGAAGGGTTGGCTCGCGTGCGGGCCGCCAACCCCAAAATGGACCTGGCGACTGGCGAACGGCTCTATTCGAAGTGGGACTTTCGCTCCCTGTTGGAGCAGCGGCTGGTCGATGTGATCCAGCCGGACCTCTGCCACGCGGGGGGCATCAGCGAGTGCAAGAAGATTGCGGCCATGGCGGAAGCCTATTACGTGAACGTCGCGCCCCACAACCCCCAGGGACCGGTCGCCACCGCGGCCGCGGCCCATCTGAGTATGGCCATCCCCAACTTTCACATTCTGGAGTTTGTGCGCAGCGAACCCTACCGGGACCAGGCGCTGACTGAGCCGTGGGTGGTGGAGGAGGGCAATCTGCTCGTGCCCGATCTGCCCGGCCTGGGCGTGGACCTGAATGTGGAGACCCTGCAAGCCAGCACGCCCCGGCTCTCCCGCGTGCCGCGCGACGCCTTCGCCGCCGACGGCAGTGTCTTCGATGTGTAACTGAGTTTTTACCACAAAGTCACAAAGACACGAAGGAAGAAACGGAATTGTTTGCTGTTCTTCGCGTCTTTGTGGCTTCGTGGTTTACGCTACTCCCGGCCCGATGTGAGCGTGGAAGGCCGACCAGCGCTGGGCGAAGTCGCGCAGCCGGTCCTGCACCCGCCGGTTGACCGTCCCTTCCGGGTAGATGCCGTTCTCGTCGGCCACGCCCGCGGGGATGCCGGTCAGCAGTTCGATGCCCTCGTCGATGTGGGCAACTGGATGGATGGCGAATTGTCCGGCTTCCACCGCATCCACCACATCCTGACGCAGCATCAGATGGCGCACATTCGTGGCCGGGATCAGCACCCCCTGCTCGCCGGTCAGCCCCCGCTGCTGGCAGATGGCGAAGAAGCCCTCGATCTTCTCGTTGACCCCGCCGATCACCTGCACATTGCCAAACTGATCCACCGAACCGGTGACAGCGAAGGACTGCCGAATGGGCAGATTGGCGATGGCCGAGAGCAGCGCGTAGAGTTCGGTGGAACTGGCGCTGTCCCCGTCCACCCCGCCGTAGGATTGCTCGAAGACCAGCCCGGCCTGGAGAGCCAGGGGAAAGTCCGCGGCGTAGCGGGCGGCCAGATAGGAGGCCAGAATCAGCACCCCTTTGCTGTGGCTGGGACCGCTCATCGCCACCTCCCGCTCGATATTCACCACTTCGCCCCCGCCGATCGTCACCCGCGCGGTAATGCGGCTGGGCTGGCCGAACATTAAACTGCCCAGTTGCATCACCGCCAGCCCGTTGATCTGACCGACCACCGCGCCTTCGGTCTGCACCCGCACGGTCCCGTCCAGAATCGACTCCTGGCTGCGTTCGGGGATGCGCCAGGCCCGGTAGCGCTGGGCGTCCAACGCCTGCTCCACGTGGGCCAGGTGAATCAGATCGTCCCCGGCTTTGCCCGCAAAATAGTCGGCCTCTTGCAGCAGATCCACCACCGACGCCACCCGCATGGAAAGTTTGCCCGCGTCCCCGGCCTCCCGTGCGCACTGGTCGATGACTCGCGCGGTGGCTTCCCGGTCCAGATGGCGCAGTTCCAGACGGGTGGCCATGGACCCAATCAGCCGGGCAAAGAGCATCTGATTTTCTGGTGTGCGCTCGATCTCGTCGTTGAAATCCGCCATTACTTTGAAAAGTTCGTCAAAGTCCGGGTCGGCCTGGGTCAGTTGGTAGTAGAGGCTGCGGTCGCCCATCAGCGCCACTTTGATGTGCAGGGGGATTGGCTCCGGTTCCAGCGAAACCGCGTTGGCCTGACTGAGCATCTGGCCTGGCGTTTCGATGCGGATGGTCTTGGCGCGCAGCGCGCGTTTCAGCCCCTCCCAGGCGTAGGGCTGGGAGAGCAGTTTCAGGGCGTCGATCATCAGATAGCCGCCGTTGGCCGTGTGCAGGCTACCAGATTTTATGTGGGTGAAGTCGGTGATCAGCCCGCCCATCTGGGGGATGTACTCGACCCGCCCCACCAGATTCTGATAGGCCGGGTTGTCTGCATAGACCACCGGCGCGCCCGTGGAACCGCTGTGATCCACCAGCACATTGACTCTGTAGCGCACCGCGTAGTCCCCGTCATCGCCAGGGGCCGCGGGCGACTGATCCTCCCCGGTCGAATTCTCTTCGCCGCGCAGAAAGACCGGCAGATTCTCGATGATGTCTGCCTGGACCGCGGCCAGATAGACCTGCACGGCTGGCTGAGACGCGTAGGCTTCGCTCAGTTCGGAGAAAAGTGGGTCCAGTGTGGTGTGGGCCAAATCGTTGTGAAAGGTCTGTAACTCCTTGCCTAGTTCCCGCTGCCAACGGGGCAGTTGAATCACCACCCGCTGCAACTTTTCCTGCATCTCTTCGATGGCGGCTTTGATCGTCTCCTGCTCCTCGGGGGTCATTTTCTGGAAATCTTCGGTCTTCAGCACTTCGCCATTGGCCACCGGCGCGAAGATCAGCCCTTCAGGTGTGCGCAGCAGATTCAGCCCTTTGGGCACGGCCTCTTCCTGCAAAGCGGAAAATGCCTCTTCTTGGCGCTGCTGGAAGGTGGACTCGACGGCCTGACGGCGCACCCGGTAGTCGTCGGTCTCGAAGGCCGCGGGCAGGACTGTGCGGATTTCGTCCAGCAGTTCGTCCATCGCCGTCCGCAGTTCCACACCGCCGCCCGCGGGCAATTCCAGCGCGATGGGTCGATGGCTTTCCTGAAAGTTATAGACGTAGCACCAGTCGGAAGGGGGCGGGTCGTCCGCGGCCTGCTCGGTCAGATAGTCGCGCACGACCGTATGCTTGCCTGTGCCAGGGCTGCCCAGGGCAAAAATGTTATATCCGGAGTGACGGATGCCGATGCCAAACTCCACCGCAGCCACAGCCCGGTCCTGGCCGATGATATCGGAGATGGGTTCCAACTCCGCGGTGGTGGTAAAGGCGAAACTGGCCGGATCCGTGCGGGTGTTGAGTCGGGCGGGTGTCAGGGCGGGCAGGGGTGTCATTGGCGGGCCTCGGGTGGCTAACGGATTTCGTAAGACAGGTGGTAAATCTAAAGATAGGATACACCGTCGGCAGGGGGAGTGCAAGAGAGGTATGGAGTGCTTGGATATCTCTCCTTTTTATTTCCCATCGCCCCCTTCTTCTGCTACAGTATTCCCCAATCGATTCTCACACTTTAGCAAAGGAGTAACCCCCCAATGCCTACCTACGACACCCTCATCCGGGGCGCACGCATTATCGACGGCTCTGGCAACCCGTGGACCTACGGCGATGTAGCCCTGGCCGGTGACCGCATCGCCGCCATCGCACCGCCCGGATCGATTCCTGCCGAGAACTGCGCCGAAGTGGTGGACGCGACCGGCCACGTCGTCTGCCCCGGCTTTGTGGACATCCTCAGCCACTCTATCCTGCCCCTGATGGCCGACGGGCGCAGCCTCTCCAAAATCACCCAGGGCGTCACCACCGAAGTAATGGGTGAAGGCTGGACCCCCGCGCCCTACGGCGGCCTGCTCGACGAACCCCTCCCCAAACACCAGTTCGCAGGACTGATCGGCGACGAATGGGAAGAGCGCATCCGGGGCTGGAGCCGCTTTGGGGATTGGCTGACCGCGATGACGGAGACGGGCGTCTCGCCCAACATTGGCTCCTTTCTGGGCGGAGGCAGCCTGCGCAAATATGCGATGGGGATGGAGATGCGTCCACCCACAGCCGACGAACTGGCGACAATGCGTCGGGTCACAGCCGAGGCCATGGAGGACGGCGCATTCGGCGTCTCTTTCGCCCTCATCTACCCGCCCAGCAGCTTCGCCGATCTGGACGAGATTGTCGAAATCAGCAAAGTCATCAGCCGCTACAACGGCATTTACATCACCCATCTGCGCTCGGAGGCCGACACCTTTCTGGAGGCCCTGGAAGAGGCGATTACTATCGGCCAGCGCGCGGATGTGCCGGTGGAGGTCTATCACCTGAAGGCCGCGGGCAAGCCCAACTGGCACAAACTGTCTTCCGCGATGGAGCGCATCACTGAAGCCCGCAGCCAGGGCCTGGACATCACCGCGGATATGTACACCTACACCGCGGCTGGTACGGGGCTGACTTCTGTTCTGCCGCCATGGGCCGCGGCGGGCAACAAACTTTATGAGAATGTGGCGGACCCGGCCATGCGCGCCAAAATCAAGGCCGCTGCCCTGCACCCGGACGGCTCCTGGGAGGCAATGGCCGAGATGTGTGGGGTGGACGGGGTGATGCCTACCGGCTTTATGAAAGCAGAGAACCAGCAGTATGTGGGCAAGCGGCTCTCGGAGATTGCCGAGATGCTGGGCAAGGAGTGGCCCGACGCGGTGATGGATTTGCTCGTCTCCGAAGGCCAGCGCATCGGCACAATCTATTTTGCCATGAGCGAGCACAATCTGCGCCGCCAGTTGCAGCAGCCGTGGATCACCATCTCCACCGACGCGGGCGGGCTGGACCCGGAATGGGCCGCGCCCACCGGTCCCTATCATCCCAGAGCCTACGGCACATACACCCGTGTCCTGGGCAAATATGTGCGGGAGGAGAAAGTGCTGCCCCTGGAGGATGCGGTGCGCAAGATGTCCTCCGCCCTCTGCGACCGGCTGGGGCTGCGGGATCGGGGCCAACTGCGGGAAGGTTTCTACGCCGATGTGGTCATCTTCGACCCGGAGACTGTCGGCGACCGGGCCACCTTTACCGATCCTCATCAGCTTTCCGTAGGTGTGCGGGATGTCTGGGTGAACGGGGCGCGGGTGCTGCGGGATGGCACACACACCGGCGCGACCCCAGGCCGGGTGGTCAAAGGCGTGGGGGGAAGCTAAACCACAAAGACACAAAAACACAAAGAAGAGCTTTTCCTTCGTGCCTTTGTGTCTTTGTGGTTATCTGGTGGATTCCCTGCAAAGTGCTTGCGTGGCGGTGCGCGTAGTGCTATAATCAGCCTATGACACCTCCTGTGAGCGGCAAACTTTCTGAATCCCTGCGCCATTCCATCGAGACTGCTCCCCAACAGCCCTTCGATTTTATTCTGCGTGTGCAGGCAGCGGATGACGAAACCCAGGCCCGCCTGGAAGCCGCCGGTCTGACTGTGCGTAATCGGCTCACCCTCGTGCCCCAATTTATCGTCACTGGTCCCGGCCACGCCATCCTCGCCCTGCTGGACGAGGAATGGCTGGTCGGCGTAGAAGCGGATGGCCCTGTTCACACTTGGTAGCAGGCATACCCTACCCAACAAGGAGAAAACCCTATGGCTTCGGACGAAGGTGATAAGCTGACCCCCCGGACCCGGGACCTGATCCAATCGGCCAGAGGCGGCGGCGAACCGGTTCCTGTGATTATCCAGTTCAAAGCGGGCCGGGGCCGGGAAGCCCTCGCCACCAACGCCCGGGCCATTTCCACCGTCAATGTGACCCAGGATTACAGCATCATTCCCGCGGCTGCTGCGGCGGTGGACGCCAACCAGATCGACGCCCTGGCCGCGCTGGAAGGGGTGGAAAATGTCTGGTTCGATGAGCCGGTCCACACAATGCTGGATTCCTCTGTGCCTATCATCGGCGCAGACAAAATCTGGCAGCAGTTGGGCAACCGGGGCGAAGGGGTCACCGTCTGTATCGTCGATACGGGCATTGACAGCGACCACCCGG
Organism: Anaerolineae bacterium; assembly: GCA_030432295.1. Lineage (GTDB taxonomy): Bacteria > Chloroflexota > Anaerolineae > Caldilineales > Caldilineaceae > JACQGT01. Next base: position 166,223 of record JAUIHI010000005.1, read on the forward strand.
ACTTCGCCGGGCGCATCGGGCTGACCAAAGATTTCTCCGGCAAAGGCTCGGTGGAAGATGGCAACGGCCACGGAACCCACGTGGCTTCCACAGTGGCGGGGACGGGCGCGGCCAGCGGCGGCAAATATGTGGGCGTGGCCCCGGCCGCGTCGCTGATGGTGGCGAAAGTCCTCTCCGATTCCGGCGGCGGGCGTATGAGCGATGTGATGGCCGGAGTGGAGTGGGCCGTACAGAACGGCGCAGATGTGCTCAATCTTTCCCTCGGCTCCGACGGCAACAGCGACGGGCGCGACGCGCTGAGCACAATGTGCAACGCGGCGGTAGACGCGGGCAAAGTCGTCGTTGTGGCTGCGGGCAATGCGGGGCCAGGGGCCAATACAGTGGGCAGCCCCGGCGCGGCTGAGAAGCCGATTACCGTCGGCGCCAGCACAGACGCGGATGGCATGGCCAACTTCAGCAGCCGGGGGCCGACCGCGGATGGCCGGGTGAAGCCCGATATCTCTGCGCCGGGCACGAAAATCATCGCGGCCAAGGCCACGGGCACTTCCATGGGCCAGGCGGTGGACGACAACTACACCAGCGCCCAGGGCACGAGTATGGCCACACCCCACGTGGCCGGTCTCTGCGCGTTGATTCTCAAGGCCAATCCGAGACTGACCCCGGCGCAGGTCAAAGGCATTCTGCGCGATACTTCCATCAACCTGAATCTGGACGCCAACATCCAAGGACAGGGCAGGGTGGATGCGTTGGCGGCTGTGACCGCGGCCGCGGCTGTGCCGCCTCCCGGCCCGCCCACACCGCCGCCCGATCCCAAGCCAACGCCAGAACCAACACCGGCTCCAACGCCAGCACCGGTTCCTCAACCCGATCCGCCCAAGAAGCCACTCGGCTGTTTGGGCGCAATTCTGAATCTCTTTGGATTGCTATAACCTATGCATCTGACCGCCAGCGAGCAGCAGAAACCCGAAGACCCAGAGTCCCTGGACGAACGGGCACGCAAACGACAGGCCATCGGTCTCTCCGCTGTGCGTCCCACGGCCAAGGCGGAAGTCTATCATCCGCCGGTCCAGCGCGGGGTGAACGGTCTGCCCTGGCTGGCGGTACTGCTGCTGGTGGCTGTGCTGGCGGTGACCTTCTGGCTGCTGCTGCGCGCCACTTCGCCAGGTGTAACAATGTCTGTTACAGGCGATAGTGGCTCGCCGATCCTGCTCCAGGACGATTTTGTGCAGCCCGTATTGGGGCTGGCTCCAGAGGTCGTCACCAGCGACTGGTCCATGGGCTATGTGGGCGATCTCTACCAGATTCATATAGCCCAGCCCGGTGTGCTGGCCTGGACAACTCTGGGGCAGATCGACCTGGGCGCCTACCGCTACGACACCAGTCTGATGCTCACCGGCTCCTCCGGCGACAACTCGGCCTGGGGCTATGCTGGTCTGATCGTGCGTTATCAGAACGACCAGAACTTCTACCTTTTTGTGGTGGATGGCCGGGGCAAATATCAGGTCCAGGCCCAGGAGCAGGGCAATTGGCGCACCCTTCAGCCCTGGAGCGACAGCCCTCTGCTGGCGACTGTGGGCGGCGAGAATCTGCTGGGCGTGGAGGACGACGGCCAGTCGCTGCGCTTCTTCGTCGGCCCGGAACTGCTCTATAGCACAGACGATCTGCGCCTGCCTGTGGGGGATGTGGGCCTGTTGGCCGGTTCCCGCAGCCAGGGCACGGCCCGTGCCCTCTACGATTGGGTGCGCATTGAGGCAATTCCCATTGCCCGGTAAGCAGGACATATAAATAGTGAACAGTCAACAGTTACCAGTGAGATCGCTTCGCTGGTAACTGTTTGTTGATAGGCCATTGAAATGACTACAGTGAAAAACCGAGTTTTTGGTGAAAGCGACTGAAGACGCCCGGTGTGGTTCGGTCCTAAAAACTCGGTTTTTGAGCTTCTTGCATTAGACTTTTGAAATGAAATTTAGGAAGGAATCCCCTGTGAATCTGTTTGACGCCATTCATACCCGCCGGACTATCAAAGAATTTACCGACCAGCCCGTCCCCGACGATTTGCTGCACCAGGCGCTGGACGCGGGTCGCTGGGCGCAAAATCACCGCATGACCGAACCCTGGCGCTTTTTAATTCTGGGGCCACAGACTCAGCAGGCCATCGCCGTTATCAACGGGGACGCACTGTTGCAGAAGACACGGGCCGACGCCGGAATGCTGGCGAAGATGCGCGCCGACGCCGAAACGAAAATCCTCTCCAAACCCCGGATTGTGGCTGTCACCTGCTGCCTGTGCGGGAATAAAGCGGTGGAGCAGGAGGATTACGCTGCGGTCTGCTGTGCGGTGCAGAATATCCAACTGGCGGCCTGGGGGTTGGGGCTGGGGATGCAATGGAGCACCAGCGGCTTCTCCACCCGGCCCGACACCTACGCGCTCCTCGGCGTGGACCCGGTCCAGGAGATGATCGCTGGACTGCTCTACTTTGGCTTCCCGGCTGTCGTGCCTGATCCCAAACCGCGCAAGCCCCTGGCGGACGTGTCGCGAACCCTGCCGTAGCAATCCCCGTACGTTCCATTTTCAAGAGGAAACCCCACAAATGCCCATTTCCCAGAAACCCTTCGGTGTCACCGGGGACGGACAGCCGGTGACACTCTACACCCTTTCCAGCGACGGCGGTGTAAGCGTCGAAATACTAAACTATGGCGGTATCATCCGGGCCATCCACACCCCGGATCGGGCGGGCGCACTGGCCGATATCGCCCTGGGCTTCGACAGCCTGGAACCCTATCTGGACCGCCATCCCTTTTTTGGCGCGCTGGTGGGGCGCTTTGCCAACCGCATCGGCAACGCCCGTTTCTCACTGGACGGCGCAGAAATTCAGCTTGCCAAGAACAATGGCGTCAACCACCTCCACGGCGGGGTCAACGGTTTTGATCGCAAAGTCTGGCAATCGGAATCTTTTGAAAAGGACAATTCCTGTGGCCTGCGCCTGGCCTACACCAGTTGGGACGGGGAAGAAAACTATCCCGGCACGCTGACTGTGCAGGTCGTCTACACCCTCACCGGCAACGCGTTGGCCATCGACTATACCGCCACCACCGACAAAGCGACGGTTCTCAATCTGACCAACCACTGCTATTTCAATCTGGCCGGTGGCGGCGACATTCTGGGCCACCAGATGCAGTTGCACGCGGATTTCTTCACCCCCATCGACGGCACGCTCATCACAACCGGCGAGATTCGCCCGGTCGATGGCTCGCCCCTGGATTTACGCCAGCCGAGGGCCATCAGCACTGCCATCGACGCCGACGACGCCCAGATCGGTTTCGGCGGTGGCTACGACCATAACTTTGTGGTGCGGGGCACGCCGGGAGCGCTGCGGTCCGCGGCAAGGGTCACAGAACCGACCACTGGCCGGGTGTTGGAAGTGGAGACGACCCAGCCCGGTGTCCAGCTTTACACCGGAAATATGCTGCCCGACGCTTTGCCGGGCAAAGACGGCCAAATCTATAGCAAACGCACAGGCTTCTGTCTGGAAACCCAGCACTACCCGGATTCACCGAATAAACCCCAATTCCCGTCGCCCGTCCTGCGCCCCGGCGAGCGGTACGAACAGACGACTGTTTTCCGATTTGGCGTAGAGTAATTACCCACTCACCCAATCAACTAATGAACCAATCAACCGGTCGAGTGTTGATTGGTTCATTGGTTGACTTCATCCCCACGAGGAGACTCTGATGAAACTCAACAATCTGATCGAACGGGGCAACCCGGAAAAGCTGGCCGGGGACTTTCAGTTCACCGAAGGCCCCATCTGGCAGGACGACGGCTCTCTGCTCTTTTCCGACATTCCGGCCAATCGCATTTACCGCTGGACATCGGACGGCGGCGCGCAGGTCTGGCGGGAACCCACGGGCAACTCCAACGGGCTGACGCTGGACCGGGAGGGGCGGCTCATCGCCTGTGAACACAGCGGGCGACGGGTCTCCCGCACGGAAGCGGATGGGACGGTGGCGGCCATCGCCTCCCATTTCAACGGCGGCAAGCTGAACAGCCCCAACGATGTGGTGGTCAAGTCGGATGGCGTCGTCTACTTCACCGACCCGCCCTACGGCATCCAGCCGGAGGAACGGGAGCAGCCGGTCAACGGCGTCTATCGCATTTTCAATGATGGCACCCTGGACCTGCTGGTGGATGACTTCGACCGGCCCAACGGGCTGGCCTTCTCGCCGGACGAGTCGATTCTTTACATCGACGACTCGCCCCGCCGTCACGTGCGCGCCTTTGACGTGCGGCCCGATGGCACGCTTGCCAACAGCCGCATTATCGCGGATATGGACCACCCCCAGCCCGGCTCGCCTGACGGTATGAAAATTGATGAGGAAGGCCATCTCTACGTGACCGGGGCGACGGGCGTCTGGGTCTTCGAGCCGAACGGGGAACTGCTGGGTGTGGTGGCAACGCCGGAGCGCCCGGCCAACTGTGCCTGGGGCGACGATGACCGCAAGAGTCTCTACATCACCGCGCAGACATCTCTCTATCGGGTGCGCACGAAAGTGGCCGGGGCGAAACGAAAGGCGTAGAGCAGCAAAGAAGTTCGACTTTTTCTAAAAAGTCGAACTTTTGAAAAACCCCTCATTGAACGAAAGGCACAAAAAATGACACGAGTTGTAATGCTGGGCGCAAGCGGCCACGTGGGAACCTATCTGGTCCCGCGGATGGTGGAGGCGGGCTACGAAGTGGTGGCGGTAAGCCGGGGACAGCGGGAACCCTATCAGCCCCACGGCGCGTGGAAGCAGGTGCAGCAGGTGATGATTGACCGCACGGCAGCCGAGGCCGCAGGCACATTTGGCGCGCAAATCCGCGACCTGAAACCGGATGTGGTGGTGGATATGATCTGCTTTACCCTGGAGAGCGCGCAGCAGTTGGCCGAGGCGCTGAAGGGACAGGTGCAGCACTTTCTCCACTGCGGCACTGTCTGGGTACACGGCCCCAGCGTACAGGTTCCCACCACAGAGGCCCAGCCCCGCACGCCCTTTGGTGAATACGGCACTCAGAAGGCGGCCATCGAAAGCTATCTGCTCGATCAGGCCCGCCGCCACGGCTTCCCGGCCACCTGCCTGCATCCCGGCCACATCGTCGGCCCCGGCTGGAATCCCCTCAACCCGGCAGGTCACTTTGACCCAGCGGTATTCTCACAGATTGCCAGGGGTGAAGAATTGCTGTTGCCCCACTTTGGCCTGGAAACCGTCCATCACGTCCACGCCGACGACGTGGCCCAGATATTCTTCCGGGCTATGCAGAACTGGTCCACGTCTGTGGGCGAGAGTTTCCACGCTGTCTCCCCCGGGGCGGTGACGTTGCGAGGCTACGCCGAGACTGTCTACGGCTGGTTCGGTCAGCAGCCCAATCTGCGCTTTGTGCCCTGGGACGAATTCGCCGCGGCCACTGGTGAATCGGACGCGCAGAAGACCTGGGAGCACATCGCCCATAGCCCCAATTGCAGCATCGAAAAGGGCCAGCGGCTGCTCGGCTATCAGCCCCGTTACACCTCCTTCGAGGGCATCTACGAATCGGTCCAATGGCTGGTGGCCCAGGGTAGAATTTGAGGTTTTTGTAATTCTTAACCACGAAGACACAAAGCCACAAAGGAGAAAATTTCTTCGTGACTTTGTGTCTTCGTGGTTAATCGTTCAGGAGAATTCTATGACTGACTACGAACGAGGCTACGCCCAGTTCCGCCAGATGGTGGGGGAGGATCGGATCGAAGGGCTGGTTGCCCGCTTTGCTGCGATCTGCCCGGACTTCGAGACGGAAGTCGTCTCCGTCGTGGGCGGGCGGGTCTGGGCGCGGCCAGGGTTGGACCTGAAGACCCGCTCCCTGTGCAGCATCTGTACCCTGGCCGGGCTGGGACGGGTCAACGCGCTGCGCCTCAATTTCCAGATGGCGCTGAACAACGGCGCAACACCGGAAGAAATCTTCGAGGCGCTCTTCCAAGTGGCGGTCTACGCTGGCTATCCGGCGATGTGGGATGCGTTGGTGATGCTGGAAGAGGTACTGGAAGAGACGACGAAAGACGGTGGACGATAGACGAACCAATTCGCCAAAAGTTCGTCTTCCGTCCGTCGTCTGCCGTCCATCTCTACGCCGGCCAGAGCTGCATCCCGCCGTCCACCCGCAGCACCTGACCGGAGATATACGACCCCCCATCGGAAGCAAGGAAAGCCACCGCCGCCGCGATCTCCTCGGGCCAGCCGTAGCGGATGAGGGTTCCGTCTTCCTGAACTTTGCTCTGGTCAATAGGGCGGGTGGCCAGGAAACGGGGGGTGACAATCCCGCCGGGCGCGATGACATTGACCGTCACATTGTCGGGCCGCAGTTGGTCGGCCAGGCAGCGGGAGTAGTGATGGACCGCGGCTTTGGCAGCCCCGTAGATGACCCCCTCACCGCGCCCTGCCAGCCCGCCCACACTGCCGATGTTGACGATCCGCCCGGCCTTGCGTGCCTGCATCTCCGGCGCAACCGCCCGGCAGACGAGAACGCAGGTCATCAGATTGCGGTCGATGACCGTGCGGATGTCCTCTACCGAAACTTCGATGGCGTCGTTGTGGACCGGTTTGCCGCCCCCTTCGCCCAGCACCCCCTGCGCCCCGATGTCACCCCCCGCGTTGTTGATCAGAATGTCGATGCGGCCAAAGCGTGCGTGGATCTGATCGACCAGCCCCGTCACCACTGCCGGATCGGTCAGATCGCCGTGGACAGCCAGCACCTCTGCGCCCGTTTCCTCGGCGATGAAATCGGCCACGGACTGAAGGGAGTCTGCTTCGTTGAAGGCCCGTGTGGAGGTGGGCGATGTGCCGTGGACCACCACCTGCGCGCCCAGCCCGGCCAGATGGGCAGCGATCACCCGGCCAATCCCTCGGGACGAACCGGTCACCCACGCTACTTTGCCCTGCAATGTTTTGTCTGTCATCGAATTTCCTCCTGTTTTGAATAGCCACTGATGAACGCTGATAAACACGGATTCACGGATGGAAACTGAGTAAACCTGCGCGCCTGTCTTTTATAGCTCTTTTGTCACCGGCCCCAGCAATTGGGTCCGCAACATCAGACGGCGCTGGCTGTTGTCGAAACTTTCCCGCCGGTGCATTGTGCAGCGATTGTCCCACACAATCAGGTCGCCCGGCTGCCAACTGTGCTCCCACACAAAACGGGGCTGGATGGCGTGGGCGAAGAGATCGTCCAACAGTTGGCGGCCCTCTGTTTCGTCCATCCCGACGACCCGCTCTGCACTGCTGGGGCTGATGAAAAGAGTGGGTCGTCCGCTTTCCGGGTGAATGCAGACCAGTGGGTGTTGGGGCGGCGTGGGCGGGTTGTAGGCCGGGTTGCGGTGGACATAGACCGCCTTGACGCCCTCGATTTTGGCTTTGGTGGCTGGGTCCAGCGCGTCGTAGGCGGCATAGCCATTGGTCCAGAAAGTGTTGCCACCTTCGGTGGGCGTCTCCACACAATAGAGGAGCGAGACACTGCCTGGCTCGTGCAGAAAGACCAAATCCGCGTGGAAGGCCACTTCGTCGTTGCCCAATGCGCCCACAGCCTGGCCCGCTTCTACAATATTGGAGATGATTGTGATTTCGGAGACCCGCGGGTCCCGATCTCTGGTATTGGTGGGATGGGGGACTGGCTCGCCAAAGCAGCGGCTAAAGCGCACCTGATCCTCTTTGCTGATCTGCTGGCCGCGTATAAGAAGCAGGCTGTGCGCCAAAAAGGCGGCCCGGATACGGCCAACGGTCTCTTCGTCCAGCGGGGCGCGCAGATCGATATCGGATACCTGCGCGCCCAGCGCGCCGCCCGTCGGGGTGATTGTGACGGTCATTGATTGACTCCTCTGGTGGTTGGTCGGGGAAGTTTCTGCCTGGCTATTCTACCCGCCCCCACAACTTTTTGCCAGCGAAGAAAAAGACCTGCCAGATTTTTCAAAATCTGGCAGGTCTTGGGCGCAGGTGCATCTTTCCCGGTTTTCGGCTACAATTTACCCGGTGTCAGTTGACCCCCTACCACCCACCAGGAGTAACCCAATGGACGAAGTAGAACGCTACCTTTTCGATTTGCACGGCTATCTGATCATCCCGGACGTGCTTTCCCCCGCGGAGGTGGCCGAGTTGAACCGGCTGATCGACGCCCAAAACCTGCCCGATCCCGGCGAAGTATCCAGCGCGGCCCGTTTTAACAATTTTCTCAACTGGGATAAAGCCTTCTGCGCGCTACTGGACCACCCCCGGCTGATGCCTCTGTTGAAAACAATTCTGGGCGACGGCTTCCGGCTGGACCACTACTACGGCATCTATATGCGGGCCGGGACCGATCGGCTCAATCTCCACGGCGGCGGCACACCCTACGATCCGCCGGAGTATTTCCACTTCCGCAACGGCGAAATGTACAATGGGTTGACTGTCGTCTCCTGGAACCTGACCGATACCGGACCCGAATACGGCGGCTTCTGCGCTATCCCCGGCAGCCACAAGTCCAACTATCCCTGCCCGGCAGAGGTAAAGGAGCAGCACACTGACCATCCAGCAGTGGTCGTGCCTTCGGCCCCGGCTGGCTCTCTGGTTATCTTCACCGAAGCCCTGACCCACGGCACCGCGCCCTGGACAGCCGAACACCAGCGGCGGTCCCTGCTCTACAAATACAGCCCCGGCCAGCAATCCTGGAGCAGCACTCATATCCAGCCCCCAACAGATGTGGAACTGACGCCCCGGCAGAAGCTGCTCTTCGAGAAGCCCTATTTTCACGCCCGGCCCACGCTTTTTGATGAGTAAATGACATCCATTTGTAGGGGCGCTTGCTTGCTGCGCCCGTCACCAAATGCGGGCGCAGCAAGCAAGCGCCCCTACGATTCAAACGACCTATTTTAGGAGGAAACAGTGTCACAAAATATAGGAGTCATTGGGCTGGGCGCAATGGGAATGGGCATGGCCCAATCCCTGGTGCGCGCCGGTTTTGAGGTGAAGGGTTATGACATCGCGCCCGCTGCTGTGCAGGTGCTGGTGGATGCGGGCGGCCACGCTGCGGCGACAGTGGCCGAGGCCGCAACCGGCGCGGATGTGCTGATTGTGATGGTCGTCAACGCGGCCCAGGCCGAGGACGTGCTCTTTGGCGCGGGTGGCGGCGCAGCGGCCATGCCCACCGGCGCTGTAGTGATGCTCTCCTGCACAGTCTCCCCCGCCTTTGCCCGCCAGACCGCTGAACGGTTGGCGGAGATGGGGCTGGAAATGCTCGACGCGCCGGTCAGCGGCGGTCCTGTGCGCTCGGCAGAGGGCGCGCTGAGTGTGATGGCTTCGGGCGGCCCCGGGGTCTTTGACAAATGTGGAGCGGTGTTGGAAGCGGTGGCGGCCAACGTCTACCGGATGGGGGACGCGCCGGGACTGGGATCGGTGATGAAATCCGTCAACCAACTGCTGGCCGGGGTCCACCTGGCCGCAATGGGCGAGGCGTTCGTCTTTGGCAGTAAGCAGGGCATCGACCTCCAGCAGATGTACGACGTCATCTGTGCCAGCGCGGGCGGCTCGTGGATGTTCCAGAACCGGGGCCAGCACATTCTGGACAACGACTACACCCCCGCCAGTGCGGTGGACATCTGGGGCAAGGATTTGGGTATTGTGCTGGAAGCGGGCAAAGAGAATAAACTGGCCCTGCCCCTGGCCGCAGTAGCCCACCAGCTATTCCTCGCTGCCTCCGCCCAGGGGATGGGACGGATGGACGACGCCGCGATTGTGAAGATTTACGCCCAGTTGGCCGGGGTGGAGTTGGGCGGGTGAAAGGGTGAAAGACGCTGGGCAGATTGTGCTATAATCAGCCCAGCGCGCTGGACGGTGTAGAGTCAAGGACAAAAGCAACAATGCAAACCCTATCTCGTGTGGAAGTGATGGAACGGATGACCGCCGCGGACTTCTTCCGCGACGCGCCGGAAGATCGCAAAGCTGAACTGATCGATGGAGTGATGATTATGCCTTCTCCGCCACTGGTTATTCACGAACGAATGCAGGGCTTTTTATCAACGCTTTTGCGCCTTTATGTCGAAGAGAAAGAAGTTGGCGAAGTCTTCGGTTCCCGCACAGCCGTGGAATTAGAACTCTTCTACGCGCCAGAACCGGATATTCTTTTCGTCGCCAAAGACCGGCTGCATATTATCGGCGAAAAGGGCATTCGGGGCGCACCGGACTTTGTCATCGAAATCCTCTCGGCCAGCACAGCCCAGAACGACCGGGGGGCCAAGTTCCACGCCTACGAGCGGGCCGGTGTGCGCGAGTACTGGCTGATCGACCCCTATGGGCCAGCGGGCACGGAATTCTATCAATTGCAGGAAGGCCGCTTTCGTCCCCTCGCCCCCGACGCCGAAGGGAGTCTGAGCAGCGTAACTGTGCCCGGCTTCTGGATCGATTTGGCCTGGCTCTGGTCTGGTCAGGAGTATCCGCCGGTGCGTCAGGCGTTGAATGCAATTTTTGGCCATCCATAACCCTCTGCAAAGCGGGTTCGCCGTCTGTTGTCAGCGGTCGTTCCCTATTCCATCCACTCACTGCAATTCTCCCATGCGACTCAGCAAACTCCAGGCGATGGACCCCATTGCCTTTGAAAAATATGTGGGCACGCTCTTTGCCAAGCGGGGCTATCGGGTGCAGGACACCCAAGCCTCCGCTGACGAGGGCATCGACCTGATCGTGCGCCAGGGACGGCGGATGGCTGTGGTCCAGTGCAAGCGCTATCAGGGCAGCGTGGGCCAGCCAGTCGTACGGGACCTCTACGGGGTGATGCTGCACACCCGGGCCGACGAAGCCTATCTGGTCACTACAGGCACTGTCACCGCGGCGGCCCGGCGTTGGGCAGAGGGCAAGCCCATCCATCTGGTAGACCAGCACCGGTTGGTGGAATGGACGCGCACGGGGCGGCTGAACTACGAGAAACCCAATGCGCTGAAGCTACCGAACCGCCGCCGTCAATTCGCTTTGGGCGTAGTGCTGCTGGCAATTGTGGCGGTGGCGCTGCTGGCTCCGGAGCGGATTCTGGCGGTGCGCGATAGTGTCGCCCAGACGGTTGCCCCCCTGTGGGCGCGGATCGAGGCGTCTATACCGCCCATTTCTACACCGATCCCGCCCAGCCCGACCCCAGCGGTGACAGCCACCAGTGCACCGGCTGTCATCGACGCCGACGCCACCGACACCCCTCAGCCTTCGCAAACGCCCGCCGCACCGGTCGCTACACCCGCAGAGTCGCCCGCATCTGCGACCGCCACCGAGACGCCCAATGCGGGCCGGGTTCCCAAACCCAAGCCGATTGCTCCTGTTTTTACCCCAATATCGACGCCGGATTTCAAAATCGGCACGCCTGCCCCAGCCAGTCAATAAGGAATCTCCAATGACCGACTTCGCCCGCTATCTCAACATCCGCAGCGCCCAGATGCCTGTGCTTTCGCCCGACGGCAGCCGGGTCGCCTTTCTCAGCGACATCACCGGGAACCTGCAAGTGTGGAGCGCGCCCACCGCGCCCGACCGCGGCGAATGGCCCCGGCAGCTTACCTTTTTTGCCGACAAAGTGTGGGAAGTCCACGGCACGGGCGGTGGGGATCACCTGCTAGCCGTGGGGGATGTGGGGGGCAACGAGCGCCAGCAGTTCTATCTGATCAGCGGCTATGGCGGGGACGGCGGCCACGACGTGCGCCGTCTGACCAGCGACGACAACGCCATCCACCGCTTCGGCGGATTCAGCGGCGACGGCCAGCGGATTCTCTACGCGGCCAACGGGCGTAACGGCGTGGACTTCGACCTCTTCCAGATGGATATGGCAAACGGAGAGAGCCGTCTGCTCTGTGAACTTTCCGGCAATCAGGAGGTGATGGCCTGGTCGCTGGATGAGGAGTTTGTGCTGACCCGTCAGCAGGTGGGGCCGCTGGAAGACCGGCTCTTTCTTATCGATCTCCACGGGGAGGGCAATTCACGCCAGCCACGGGAGTTGACGGCAGGCACAGCACCGGCCCGTTACGAGCAGGTGCGTTGGGGGCACGGCGGGGTCTATCTGCTCAGCGACCGCACCCACGACCGGGGCGCGATCTGTCGCTTGGATTTGGAGAGCGGCGAACTGTCGGAGATTGTCAACGCCGACGCCCACGGCGGTGACGGCGAAATGGAAGCGCTGGCAATGGCGGCCAACGGCGCGGCGATCTACAGCTACAATGAAGGCGGCTACAGCCGTCTGTGGCGGGTGGACCTGAAGACGGGCGAGCGGGCCGCTGTCGCCGGGCTGCCCGACGGGCAGATCGGCCATATTTCTGTCAAAAATAATGGGACGCTTGTCTGCGATGTGCAGACCCCCCAGGCCAATCTGAACGTCTGGCTGGTGGGAACCGATGGCATCGCCCGCGCCCTGACCCAAAGTGACCGGGCCGGGCTGGATGCTGGCTCCTTTGTGGCTCCGGAACTGATCCACTTTTCCAGCTTCGACGGCCTTTCGATTCCCGCCTTCTACTATCTGCCCCAAACGCCCCGACCCGCAGGCGGCTACCCCTGCATTCTCTATGTCCACGGCGGGCCGACCAGCCAGCTACGCCCGGATTTCGATGTGCGTTTTCAGTATTTTCTCAGCCGGGGCTATGCGATTCTGGGCACGAATGTGCGGGGCAGCACAGGCTATGGCCGGGCCTACGCGGCCCTGGACGAGATTGAGAAGCGGCCCGACAGCGTGGCCGATCTGAAACACGCGGTCCTCTGGCTGCAAGGGCGGGCCGAGATCGACAGCGGACGGGTGGCGGTCTATGGGCGCAGCTACGGCGGCTATATGGTTCTGGCCGCCTTGACCGCCTATCCTGAACTTTTTGCCGCAGGGATCGATGTGGTGGGGATCGCCAATTGGGTCAGCTTCCTGGAACGCACCAGCCCCTGGCGGCGGGTGCATCGGGAGCAGGAGTACGGCAGTCTGGCCGACCACCGGGAGGTGCTGGAACGCATCTCGCCCATCCACCGGGCCGAGCGCATCACAATGCCGCTGCTGGTCATTGCCGGGGATAACGACCCCCGGGTTCCGCTCTTCGAGTCGGAGTTGATTGTGGAAAAGGTGGGGGCCAGCGGGGGCACAGTGGAGTTTCTGCACTACGCGGACGAGGGGCACAAAATCAGCAAACTGAGCAACCGCATCGACAGCTTTACAAAAATGGCGGCCTTTTTGGAGAAATATCTCGTCTGACCGGCCTGCCCAGGAAAAAAGGAGACAGATTGCCACGGATACAATCTCTGGCAATCCGTCTCCTTTTTTGTGTGGTTTTCTGCCTCACCGGCACAGAGCGGGGAATGTGTACCCTTCAGCGCTGAGGGTTGCCAGAATTGTACCGAGCGCCTCGATTGTCCCGGTCCGGTTGTCGCCCCCGTCGTGGAGCAATACAATCGACCCCGGCTGGACTTTGGTCAGGACCCGGCTGGCGATTGTCTCCGGGTTCTGGTTCAGCCAATCCAATGGGTCCACAGTCCAATAGATGAGACTATAGCCCGCCGTGTCTGCGTTGGCCAGCAGATTCGGCCCCACATCTCCATAGGGCGGGCGCAGACAGTGGCTGCCGTATCCGCCCAACACCTGCTCGGTTCCCTCTACCTCTTTTTCAAAGGTGTCCCAGTCTGCGCTGCCCAGCTTGCTGTGGTTCCACGAATGGTTGCCGATGGCGTGGCCCGCATCGTACATCTTTTTGATCAGTTCCCCCTGGTTTTGGGCAGAGCGACCCACCACAAAAAAGGTGGCTTTGGCGTCGTACTCCGCCAGCACTTCCAAAATTTGGGGGGTGTAGCGGAAATGGGGGCCGTCGTCGAAGGTCAGATAGACGGCCTTGCCAGCCCCCGGACCCCGGGTGACCAGGCGCGAGCGGGTGGTAGCTGAGAGCGTCGAAACACCCATCCCCCCACTCCCAATGGCCAGAGGCGTCAGATATTCGTCGTAATCCAGGCGGCCATAGACCACACGCAGCCGCAGTTGCTGGCTGCCTGGCGGGTAGTCGGCGGGGGAAAGTGTGAGCAGTTCCCGCTCTGCCGTCACCCGTTCCTCGCCCACACCCAGAAAGACGGCCTGGTTGGGGTCCCCGTTTAGCAGCAGGTCGATCTGCCATTTGCGGAAGGTGGGGTGATTTGCCACACCACGTACGGAAAGCGAATCGCCCTGGGCGACGACGGAAAGACCGTTGCCGGTCAAAGTGCGCGCCATTGCGGCCGCTGGAGCAGGCGCAGAAGCGGGCACAGGAGTGGGCACGGTGGCTGGCTGCGGAGCGGTTTGTGCGGGTTGAGGCGGAGTCGCTGGATTTTCGCCGCCGCCGGATTGATTGGCGATGTGAATGGGCAGAAAGTATTCGTCGTAGTTGAGATTGCTATGCACCACCCGCAGCCGCAATTGATGCTCGCCGTCGGGATAGAGGCTGGTATCCAGCGTGGACAAGAGGCCCGGCGAAGGTATTGGGTCTTCGCCAAAGGCCAAAAAGGCTGGCTCTGTACTGTTCAGCAACAGGTCCAGTTGCCACTTGCGAAAGGTGGGATGGTCGGCCACGCCGAGAACAGACACAATCCCATAGGCCGCGGCCGCATCCCCGTTTTCCAGTGTCAGCCCATTGCCGGGCGACTGGGCCTGAGTAGTGGGGGATAGTATAAGGGACGCCAGGCAGAATAGCAGCAGACTGAAAACACGGCGTGCAGCAATGATTCGTCGGGGCATAGGGGGGATACCTGTTGATGGTTCGGATAATACTTTTGTTCGATGGCCTGGCATTTCTCACCCTGCGGCCAGAAGTTCCAGCGCTGCCAGTAGGGTGCGGCGCTGGGTCTCCCCATCACCGGCCCGACCCAATGGACGTCCCATCCAGAAGGGCGTCGTCAGCAGCCGGGGCACACGCATGGCCTCCAGCCGTTCCCGGAAGGTATCGGCAGCGATGATGACCGTCCCAATCCCCGCCTCTTCTGCCACCCGCGCAACGTGCCCCACGGACACGTGACAGACCGGTCAGACAGGGACCAGAACTGCGCCGTCGATCCCCGCTGCTTTCCACATCGCCACCCACTGGGGCGCGGTCCGTTTGGTCAGGGGTGTCTGGGCACACGCGCCCACAAAGGAATAGGCCGTCGGGTGCAGGCTGCCGATGACCCCTTCTGCGGCAAGGCTGACCAGATGATCTGTCGGGAAAGCCACATTGTGATCCGCCAGCACGCCCCGCACATCGTAGCCGCCGTGACGGGCGCGCAAGCGGTCGTGGGGCGTCTCCACGGGAATCTCGGAAAGCGTTGGCTGCTCTTTCAGAAAGTCGTCGATACGCCGGGCCGCTTCCTCCTGGCTCATATTGTCGATGCCAAAGGGCTTGGGATCGTCCCCTTCCACAAAGTGGCCGGTGGAGGTGATGAGTGTAATTTTGGCCGCAGATAGGGGTTTGCCCAGGGGCGTGCGTGGGCCGTCGTCGTAGACCCAGAGGGTCGGCCCCGCGTAGTTCTGCGCCTGCCCGGCCTGCATGTGCGCAATGATCGGGGACCAGTCGTTGCTGTCGTAGGCGTCGCCCAATTTCCAAAAAAGCTGTTGAACAAAATCGGCCGCTTCTTCCTCGCTCAGCCCTTTGAGGAATTTGAAGTTGAGGTCGTTGCGGCTGCCGTAGGAAAAGGAGTTCTTGAAATCGACAAAGGATTCAGGTTCTTCGGACATGAGGACTCCTGTTAAATGAAATAGCGCTACCCAGTTGGGTAGCGCTATTATCGCATTTTCATTGCTTGTCGTCAACGGCTAGGCGGGGTTGCTTTGCAGTCGGGCTGGCGACGAACCACTGCCTGCTGCCGCCATCAAAACCAGCACCGTAATCCCAGCGGCCAAGACGGCGGCGGTGTAGGCGACCAACGGCGTGTCGGTGTACTTGACGGCGATGCCGATGAAGGCCCAGATGAAGACCGCCCCGTAGGCCACATCCCGCCGGGTGCGCAGGATGACGAAGGCAATGGCCGTGCCCACCACCATCACCAGCACAGACCAGAGGGGTGCTGGCACGGGTCCGCCGTTGAAGCCCAAATCCTGGAGCAGAACAGTTGTATTGGCAATCGTCGCCACACTGATCCAGCCCACGTAGATGCTGAAGGGTATGTGGACAATCCAGCGTTCCAGCCGGGAAACGGGCTGGAACCCCAGCCGCACAAAGATCGCCAGAAGGGTCCCCAGAATCCCCAGCATAATCACCCAACTGAGGGGGAAGAGCAGGTAGTGCCAGGCCGCGATCCAGGCGCTGTTGAAAAGATTGGAGAGAATAAAGAGCCAGCCAATCTTCTCCATCCGGGGGTTTTCCCGTTGGGCAGGCAGGGAGTGGTAGATGGTGAAAGCCAACAACCCGGAATAGATCACACCCCAGATGGCGAAGACGTAGCCCGCCGGTGTGAAGAAGTTGGGGAACATATCGGAGATTGCCCCCGTGTCCATGCCGTTGAGGGGCAGCGATGTGGCCAGACCGTTCATCACAATCGTCAGCGCGAAGGTGACGATGACAAGAAATTGACGTGTAATGTTTCGGTTCATTGAATATCTCCCTATGATTTATCTGTGTTTTGCACAAGTGTTGCGCAAAAATGTTCATATATTGTACAATTTTAGCACGAGGTTATCCAGTTGTCAAGTGTAAATCCAGTGCGAATTTTTGTGATGCAAAGTGGATCGCCTCCAGTTTTGACGCGCGCTGCCAAATCGGCTATACTTGTTCTTCGTGTGGGTAGCGGCCTCTGGACCTGCTACCCCGGTTTTTTGTTCTGTTTTTGGTGTTATTGAAATTGCTTTGTTTTGTCGTCCATTTGGGGCCAGTGCCCAGCGGCCCGCCCCAGAACCGCCAGACAAAGTTTCGGGGATTCTGCGCACCCGGACGCGGTCAAAAGGAGAAAATTCATGCACGCAGTTATTCGCACAGGCGGAAAGCAGTACCGGGTCACACCCGGCGATATTTTTGAAGTAGAGAAGTTGGACGGCAACGTTGGCGACGTACTCAGCCTAACCGATGTCTTGCTTGTCTCTGACGGTGACGAAGTGAAGATCGGTCAGCCGATTGTAGACGGGGCTACTGTCACCGCCAAGATTACCGGGCAACATCGTGGCGAGAAGATTCTCGTCTTCCGTTATCGGCCCAAGAAACGCATTCGCGTGCGCCGGGGCCATCGCCAATACCTGACTCGACTCGAAATTCAGTCGATCGAAGCGTAACCGACCAAAGGTAACCGACTACCCAACCGGGTTGGTTTTCCAGAGACGAAAGGACCAGCAACAATGGCTCACAAAAAAGGTGGCGGCTCCAGCCGCAACAACCACGACTCGAACGGCCAGCGCCTGGGCGTCAAACGCTTCGGTGGCGAAGAAGTGACCTCCGGCAGCATTATTGTCCGTCAGCGCGGCACCCGCATCTTTCCTGGCACAAATGTAGGCCGGGGCAAAGATGATACGCTTTATGCGACCACCGATGGTTTTGTTACCTTCGAGTGGGAAAAGAAGAACCGGAAGCGCGTCAGCGTCTACCCGGAAAAGGTGAACTAACATGAAAGCAGAAATCCACCCAACCTATTACGAAGATGCCCGGGTCACTTGCTCCTGCGGCAATAGCTGGATTACAGGCAGCACCGTACAGGAAATCCAGGTCAACATTTGCAGCCAATGCCACCCCTTCTATACGGGTGAGCAGCGCATTGTGGACACTGTGGGTCGCGTCGAGCGCTTTGTCAAGCGCCTGGAAGCTCGCCAGAGCGTCAGCGCCCGCCAGGAGATCGAAGCCAAGGTGCGCAAGGAATCCGAAGAAGCAGCCCGCAAGGCTCGCGCCCGGGGTGACAATCCCGACAAGGCCGTAGCTGAAGTGGTCGCCAAGTATGCGGCTGAAGAAGCTGCCTAGGCTCAGGCACGGCGGGAATGTAGAAGTTTCAGAAGGCAGAGATGAATTTACTTCGTCTCTGCCTTTTTCGTTAGCATAAAAAAGTTCGACTTTCACCAAAAAGTCGAACTTCTGAAGGGGGATGTTATGCAAGATCAACCGGGCGGCGGCCATGTGGAACTGATCTGCGGTTCGATGTTCAGCGGCAAGACTGAAGAACTCCTGCGCCGCATCCGCCGCGCCGAGATTGCCCGCCGCACCATTCAGATTTTCAAGCCTCGGCTCGACAACCGCTACGGGCTGGAGAAAGTGGCTTCCCACAACGGCGTCGCCCGCCAGGATGCGATTGTGGTGGAGAACGCCACAGACATTCTGGCCCTCGTCCATCCCGACACCCAAATTGTGGCTATCGACGAAGTGCAATTCTTCGACTGGGCCATCGCCGATGTCTGCGGCGCGCTGGCCGACCGGGGCAAACGGGTCATCGCGGCTGGGCTGGACCAGGACTTTCGGGGCGAACCCTTTGGGCCGATGCCGCTGCTGATGGCATTGGCGGAAGAGGTGGACAAACTTCACGCCATCTGTGTGGTCTGCGGGATGACGGCCAGCCGTACCCAGCGGCTGATTGATGGCCGCCCCGCCCGCTACGACGACCCGATTATTCAGGTGGGCGGCAGCGAAAGCTACGAAGCCCGCTGCCGGGCCTGTCACGCGGTGCCGGGTCGCCACCCGGAGGCAGAATCCGGCCAAGAGATTGAGACAGCCGACGGAGGCGATACAGACGCCAATGGCCCAGGCTGATGGCCCGGTTGACGGCCCAGTTGACCGCCCGGCTGACCGCCCGCTGGCTATCCGTTGGGCCACCCAATCTGAACCACCGGCTCTACTCAGCCGCCTGGCGGGGCACGCTGGCGCGGTCTATTGCGTCGTCTTTCTGCTCGATGGCAAAAGGGCACTCTCCGGCGGGGCAGATGGCGCGCTGATTGTGTGGGACCTGGCGACGGGCACGCCCCAGGCCGCGCTCACCGGCCACACCGCAGGTGTGACTTCCTTGGCCGTCACGCCTGATGGCACGACCGCCTTCTCCGCCTCACTCGACGGCACAATCCGCGGCTGGCAACTGGCCGATGGCGGTTGCACCCGGACATTCAGCGGCCACACAGCCCCCGTGCGTTCCCTCCACCTGACCCCGGCGGGAATGCTGCTTTCCACCTCCGACGATCGCACCCTCCGACTCTGGGAATCAAATTCTGGCGAGTGTGTCGCCCAATGGATCGGCCACACCGACCGGGTTCCAGCGGCTGCCCTCACCCCGGATGGCCAGTGGGCTATCAGCGCGGGGGACGACCGCACCCTGCGAGTCTGGTCCCTGGCCGATGGCAAGGAAGTGGGTTCTATTATCGGCGAAGGCGGCTACGTCTCCTGTCTGGCTGTGACGCCGGACGGAACCCGGCTGATCACCGGCTCGGATGACCGGCTTCTGCGGGTCTGGGAACTGGCGACGGGCAAACTGCTGGCTGTGTGGGAGGGGCACGCGGGAGGGGTGCGGGATTTGGCGCTGACGGCTGACGGGCTGCACCTCTTCTCGGCGGACAACAGCGGTGTTGTCTGTGTGCGGCGGCTGGCCGATGGGGTGGTGGAATCCTGTCTGACCGCCCATTCCGCACCGATTACTTCCCTGGCCCTAAGCCCAGACGGGGCGCAGCTTTTGACCGCATCTCAGGACCACACGCTTGGGCTGTGGAGCCGGGAACGACTGGGCCTGCCCTTTCGCCAGGGACACGCGGGGCCGGTTACGGGGCTGGTGTTTACCGACGATGGCCGTCGTCTGGTCAGTTGTGGCGAGGACGGCGAACTGTGCCTGTGGGATGGGGCCAGTGGCGAACTGCTGGACAGCCTGAGCGAAGAAGCAGCCCTGCTCTGCCTGGCCGCCTTGCCCGACGGTGGCATTCTGGTCGGCGATAGCGCGGGCGGATTGAGCCAATACGCGCTGGAGACCGACGGCGGCTTTGCGCGCTCGGCTTTGCGTCTGGGCGAACAGCGGGGCAGCCTGCTGGCCGCGGCGGTTTCGCCCGATGGCTCGCTCGCTGCGGTCGGAACCGATACCTGGGCGGTGGTGGTCTGGGAACTGGGCACAGGCCAACGGCGTCACGTCCTGGCCGGTCATCGGGGGGCAGTCTTGGCGGTGGCCTTTCTGCCCGACGGCACAGGGCTGCTTTCAGCGGACGAGAATGGGGTGATTCGTCTGTGGGATGTCTCCACGGGTGTCGGCACACGCCTGGGCACAGCTTTCGACGAGGCGGTGGAGACGCTGACTGTCGCGGCGGACGGTCGGCGAGTGGTGGCTGGTCTGGAGAGCGGTCGAATCGTCTGCCTCGCGCTGCCGGACGGTGCAGAAGTGGCGGAGTGGCGTGGCCACGACGAATGGGTGGCCGGTGTTGTCCTTTTGTCCGCCGGTGCGCCACCAGCAGAAAGCGGTGGCCCACTGCTTTCCGCGGGCGGGGATGGGGCCGTCTGTCTCTGGCGCGGGGCAGACGGGGAGGTGTTGTTGCGCCAGGAATTTGGCAATCCCTTTTCCCGGCTGGCCTCGGCGGGCAATGGGTTTCTGGCCCTGGGAGACGAAGAGGGTTGTGTACAGGTATTGTCGTATCCAAAAAATTTACTTCAAGAAGGCAAACAATGACAGACGCACGCAAACTAAAATTGGCACTGGTCGGTTGTGGTGGAATTGCCCAGGCCCACTGGAAGGGGATTCAGGCCCATTCACCCCGGATTGAGGTCACGACGGTTGTGGACACCGACGCCGAACGGGCCAGAGCGATGGCCGAGCAGACGGGTGCAACGCCCTACACTTCTCTGGCAGAAGCCCTGGCCCAGGGGGATTTTGAGGCGGTGGATATTCTGTTGCCCCATTCTTTGCACGAGGAGGCCGCGGTGCTGGCCTTTGCCGCGGGCAAGCACGTCGTGCTGGAAAAACCGATGGCCCACAATCTGGCCAGCGCTGCACGGATTCAGGCTGCGGCACAAAAGGCGGGTACAGTCTTTATGGTGGCGGAGCAGGCCCAATACTGGCCGGATGCACTGGCTGTGCGGGATTTGATTCAGGCCGGCGCGATTGGTGAAATCATCACCGCTCGCGCCTTTTTTGGTGGACCAACCAGACCGCTCGGCGAAGGACCCCGGCCCTGGCGCTATGACCTGGCGATGGCAGGCGGCGGCATCACAATGGACGGTGGCGCACACTGGATTCGTCCCCTGCGCATGTGGCTGGGCGAGATCGACGAAGTGGTGGCGGTGACCGGTCGACCCCTGGCCGAGATGGACGGGGAATCCCTTTCCCGCTCGATCCTGCGCTTCCGTTCGGGGACGGTGGCGATTCTCGACGCTATGACGGCTGGCGTGGCGATGGGGCCGGGGGAGGAGTTCCGGGTCACCGGGACCGAAGGAGAGGTTCTGATCGAAAAGGGGCGGGGTGGACGGGTGCTGCTCTTCGACGCCGATCACCGGGACGGGAAAGTCATCCTCGACAATAAGGACGAGGGACGCGCCGCGGCCTTTGGCTATGAGCTGAACGATTTTGTCGGCGCGGTACTGGACGGCACGCCCCTGGAAGCTGGCCCCGAATACTCACTGGGCGAACTGCGCACGGCCTTTGCCATCTATCGTTCGGCAGAGAGCCGCCAGTGGGAGAAGGTCTGGGCGTAGGGACGTACCCGATTCCGGGAATCGGCCAGGCAATTGAGGGAACGCCAGAAATATTGTGGCCGATTCCCGGAATCAGAACTCCCCTTCAGTAATCGATAACCTTTTGGCAAGGTTTGGGCGGCGCGGGCCGGGTATACTGGGGATACTTCTCGCTATGCTACAGTTTTACTCTCGACTAGCGACGCCGGTTGAGCCTGTCGAAACCCAGGAGCGGGTCAACGATTAATCTCCGCCTGACCCGCTGGTTTCGACAAGCTCAACCGACGCTCTCTGACTGGACTGACACGATTTGTGCGCCTGTGTCACAAACTGTTGGGTAGTCAGGGGATACTTCAAAACCCATTGCCCAGGAGGTGAACTGTGATACGCCGAGCCATTGCCCTTTCCATCTTTTTTCTGCTGACGTTGACGGCCACCCTGGCCGCGCAGCGACCCCAGCCGTCCCAGCCCAACGGGACGATTCCCACAGCCACAGCCCGCTACGACATTGTCTTCGAGGGACTGTGGAGCCAGGCAACCCATCCCCACCCGGATGGCGCGGGCGCGTTTCCCGGCGGTGCGCATTGGTCGCCGCTGGTGGGTGCGCTGCACAAGAGTGGCCTGGAACTGTGGAGTTCTGGCAGTTTGGCATCCGCGGGTGTGGAGCAGGTGGCCGAAACTGGCGGGACAACGCTTTTCGACGGGGAGATCGACACTGCGATTGGCGTCGGCACAGCGGGAAGCCGTCTCAACGGAGCGGGCCTGCTTTCACCCGCGGTCGTCACAATGACCGATGTGCTGGTGGACGGCAACTTCCCCTACCTGACCCTGATTTCGATGGTTGCGCCCAGCCCGGACTGGTTTGCTGGGGTCTCTGGCCTGGCCCTGCGGGACAGTCAGGGCCAGTGGAAGCAGCAAATCGTCGTTGATCTTTACCCCTACGACGCGGGGACGGAGGATGGCAGCGGCTACTCCACATCCAACCCGGAGACAGTCCCCCACCAGCCCATACAAGCGCTGACCGGTGTCAGTCCCTTCTCTGCCCAGCCCGTAGCCCGGCTGACCCTCATCCGGCGGGATAGGCCGCAATTGCTGCTACTCCCCCTCATTTTTGGAGCAACCAATGAGTTCTGACTTTTACTGCGACGAAGTATTGAGTGGTCGAACATCTGTGGAGCGGGTGTTGGAGACGGTCAATGTACTGGCCTATCATCACACCCGCCCCTTCTATCCGGTGCATATTGTCGTCTTTCCCAAACGCCATGTGGATTCTCTGCTGACTCTGGACGATTCCGATCTGTTGGCAGAATTGATAGATGTGATTCAGAAGGTAGCCGAGCAGGTTGTGGCAGAGTACGGCGCGTGCCGGGTTCTCACAAACCTGGGCGACTATCAGGACTCCAAACATCTGCACTGGCACGTCATCCACGGGGAAGCGTTGAGGTGACCTGCGTCCCCACAATCTCCTCGGAAAAATGGATATAGGCAAAACATTCCGGTATGTGGGAATCCCAGACGCCGTGGGACGTCCAGGCCCAGCCGCTGGAGTCCTCGGCTGGAGGCGCTTCTTTGTACTGATTGAAGCGGGAGAAGTCCATGCGCCAGACATCCCCCTGGAGGGGCGGCAGGGAACGGCCATCGGCCGCGGCCAGCACATCCATCCCCGCCCAGGGGAATGCCAGTTCGACTGTCCAGCCCCGGTCCCGATCCTCGTGCTGATTGATTGTGCCATCCACGTACACTGCTGTTTGCAGGCCGGGGAAGTCCCATTGGGCAAAGCCCAGGCGGGGTCCACGGGGATGCTCAGTGAAGCCCACGCCATTGAATGGGTGGATGCCGGGGCTGTTCCGTTGCAGGCCGGGAAAGCGCTGGAAATTGCCCCGCTCGTAGGCTTCCTCCCAGATGTAAAAGACTTCGAAGACTGTGCCGAAGGCGTTGATCTCAAATTCGTAGTAGCTGTCTTTGCCCGCGATAAAGACCTCCACATCGTTGTCGGTGTAGATGAGATCGTCCCGCTCGGTGAGGAAAGCGCTGACGAACGGCTCTTCCACCCAGAAGCCCACGTAGAGATTGACGTCGTCCCAGAGCACCGCTGCGTGGGTGTCGTGGATGGGTGCGCGCCCGCTGATCAGATCGACGAAACGGGGGGAGCGGGGCGCATTGCGCCAGCAGGCTTCGTCCAGTTTGCCGTCGATAGTCGGCGGGCTGTCCACCCGGTAGGCGGTGTAACGGGCGATCTTCTCGTCGGGACAGGGGAATGGGGATGGCATAGAAAACGGCTCCTTTTATTTGGTCTGCTCCCTGGGAAAGCCAGTGGAGCCACTGGTAAACTCTGATGAACTCTGATAACAGCGAAGGTCTTTGGAACGCAGATTTTCGCAGATGTCCGCAGATTACGCAGAGAAATTTGTAGAATTTGTAGTAGTCAAGAAGATGGTGGAATTTTCAACGCAAAGAGGCAAAGGAGCAGAGACGCAAAGAAATTGCTTTTCTCTCTGTGCCTTTGCCTCTTTGCATCTTTGCGTTAAGAAATAGCCATTCCACCATCCCGTTGACCAATACAGTTTCTGCGAAATCTGCGTTCCTAACGTATCCCCCGGAAGGCCCGAATTTGAAAGTGGAAGTCCACCGGCGTCCAAAGGGTGAGCAGGACCCGCGTGTGATTGGGCGCTGGTTCTGCCTCGCGCATAGGCCACATAAAATGGGCTGCCGGTTTGTGATCTGCCGGACCGGGACCGATGCGGATGACATCGCTGCCGTAGCGCATCTGGCCGAAGCCCCGTTTGAGAAAGATCGGCTGGCCCGCGGCAGGGATTGTGCGGATGTCGTCGCTCTCCCAAACCCCGCCGGGAGGGAAGTCAAAGGCGATCTGCACGGCCACTTTGTCCAGACTCTCGATGTTTTGGTAGTGAAAGTCCAGCCCGCCCTCTGCTTCGCTGATCGTCAGCGTACTGCGGGCGGCGGGCAATTCGTATAGTCCACGCTGGGCAAAGCTGGCGTTCCACTCCTCTGGCGAGACAGGATGGCCTATCGGTAGCTCGTAGCCGGGCCGCCGGGGCCGACGCAATCCCCCAGACAACAGGACGCCCCGCCCATTTTCCACCGTCAACTCTTCCCCATAGAAATGACCGCACGCGCCGCCAAAATAGGTCTGGCTGATCTTCAGGCTGGTCAGTTCGGCCTGGCCGTGGACGAGAGATAGTAGGCGGGTAGCGTCCTGGAATATAGAGGCGCTCAGCCGCTCCTGGCGGATGCGCCAGAGGCCGTTATTTGGGAAGTGGCGGCTGTAGCGGGTGGGCAGTGGGACAGCCGCCGGGGCTGGCTCGCCACATTTGAGCAGGGCGTAGACCGTCCAGAGCAGATTCTCCCCCGCGGCGCTGGCGTCCCCCTGCAAGCGGTCCCACAGCCAGTGGGCCGCGGCCACAAACTGCTCTGTGGGTGCGAAGTGATTGTGGAGCAGATAGCAGTGGACCAGCCCCGCGGCGACCGTGCGTGTGCCGTAGTCCTGGCGGCGGGAGAGACCGGTCTCGGCTGTACCGTCGGCGTGGATCAGGTGCAGGCAGAAGTCCAAATTGCGGGCGGTGGCTTCCAGCGCGGCTGGGGAATCCCAGTGCTCCTGAATAAAGAGCAGGGAACGGTCGTTCACCGCGTCATAGACGCCCACACTGCGCTCGATAAATGCGCCTTCGCTGTCGATGTCGTAGCCCTCGGCCAGATAGCTTTCCACGACTTCGGCCACATCCAAATCGGGGAAAAGTGTCTTGGCCTGGGTCAGAGCCGAACAGATAACCCAGCGGTGGTTGGGGGTGTGGAAGCCGCCGATCTTCATCCCTTCCACGGCCCGGCGGATGAAGCGCTCCAACTTTGCCAGCACTGGCTGCCAGTCGCCGCCTGTGCGTCCCTCCCGCCGTGCTAACTCGAAAATTGTGCAAAGCTGCTGCACAGTGAAACCCGTGTCTGGGCCAGAGTCGATATTGACAGAGTGCAGGTCGATGTTGCCGCTGGGCCGCTGGGAAATGAGCAGATAGGCAGCGGCTGCGTCCATCCGCGCCAGCAGGCCGGCGGCGTCGGCGTCGGCAGCGGTCGCCAGGAGGAGATAGGCGGCCTGGGCGACAAAGGCGCTGGTCGCTTTGTTGTCGGCGCAGCCATAGCCGGGGTTGATCAGCGCGCCCACATCCGGGCTGGCTGGGTCGAGAATCTGCCAGTGGCGTAGTTCGTCCACCTGGGCGGCGAGGACGGGGAGGAGAGCGGAGAGGCGCAGGGAATGGGCATTCGAGAGTTCTGGCATTAGAATTGATCCTTTGGGAAGGGTGTCGAGTGTCGGGTCTCACTCGTTTGATTGTATCCCACAGGGGGAGAGGAAAGCCAATGACGAAGGGAATTCGTGCCATTTTTCTGGACTGCGGCGACACACTGATCGACGAAGCGACGGAAGTGAAAACCGTCGGGGACGTGAGTCTGCGCGCCGATCTGATTCCCGGCGCGGCGGAGAGTGTGCGGACGCTGAAGGCACTGGGCTATCCTCTGGCCCTAGTGGCGGACGGTCCCGCGGCCACATTTGCCAACAATCTCGGCCCCTACGGGCTGTATGAACTTTTCGATGCCTACGCCATTTCGGAAGAAGTCGGCGTCTCGAAGCCCGACGCCCGGATGTTCACCCGCGCGCTCGAAGCGTTGGGCATCGGGCCGGACGACTACCACCGGGTGGTGATGGTGGGCAACCATCTGGGCCGGGACATCGCCGGGGCCAACCGGCTGGGGCTGGTCAGCGTCTGGCTGGACTGGTCGCCGCGGCGGTCGAAGGTTCCCGCGGATGCGTGGGAGCAGCCGGACTATACGATTCACACGCCGCTGGAATTGGTGGCGCTGGTGGAACGGTTGGAAAAAGAATGGATGACGGGTTGAGGTGGTTCGCATAATATCGACTGACGGTTTGGCGTAGGGTATACTGATTGTGTAATCGTAGAAGTTCGACTTTTTCCGAAAAATTGAACTTCTGTCCATCAGCAAAGGAGAATCCGATGAGCAATTTCACCGACTACCGCGGCCTGGTGGGCCAGCGGGCCGATAAGCACTACAAAGCCACTCTCTACCAGTCCGAGCGGCTGCTGCTGGGGCTAAATTGTCTGGAACCGGGCCAGGAGCAGCACGTTCACAGCCACGACGACCAGGACAAATTCTACTTTGTGCTGGAAGGCGCGGGGGAATTTACAGTGGGCGATGAGACCCGAAGCGCCGGGCCGGGCGTGACCGTCTGGGCCGCGGCGGGCGTGCCCCACGGCGTCGTCAACCGGGGCAGCGAGCGGCTGGTGATTTTGATGGGGATTGCGTAAGCCAGTGAGAAGTAATCGGTAAATGGTGCCGGTTCGACACGACTGGTAACTGTTTACTGATTGCTTCTCACTTCCCGACCGAATCGTTTCACACACAAGGAATCAAAACGAAATGACTACCCCCACACCTCCTATCGCAACCGTCAAGCCGGTGGAATTTGTCAACCACGGCGACCGGCGCGTGGATTCCTATTATTGGCTGCGGGAGCGGGACAACCCGGAGACGATCGCCTATCTGGAGGCGGAAAACGCCTACACCAGCGCATCGATGGCCCATACGGATGGGCTGCAAAAGACGCTCTTTGCTGAGATGAAAGGGCGCATCAAAGAGACCGACGAATCTGTACCTGTGGAGAAGAGTGGCTTCTTCTACTACCGGCGCACGGAAGAGGGCAAGCAGTACGCTATCTATTGCCGCAAAGCGGGCAGCCTGGACGCGCCGGAACAGGTGTTGCTAGACCTGAACCGGGAGGCCGAGGGCAAGAAATATATGCGTCTGGGCAACTTCGCGGTCAGCCCGGACCAGCGGCTGCTGGCCTATGGCCTGGACGACAACGGCTCAGAAAACTACACTTTGCGCATCAAAAATTTGGAAACGGGCGAACTCCTGCCGGATGTGGTGACGAAAACCTATTACGGGCTGGAATGGAGCAATGACAATTCCGCGCTATACTACACCGTTCTAGACGCGGCTATGCGTCCCCACAAGCTCTTCCGCCACCAGCTCGGCAGCGATCCGTCCACAGACGAACTGCTCTTCCACGAGCCGGACGAGAGCTTTTTTCTCAGCCTTCACAAAACCAAAAGCGAGTGTTTTGTCATTCTGCATCTGCACAGCGCAGTCACTCAGGAGGTCCATCTGCTCGACGCCGACGACCCCAACGCCCAGCATCGGGTGGTCCAACCCCGCATCCACCAGATGGAGTACAATGTCGAGCATCACCGGGACGCGGCTGGCAACGAAAAATTGTACATTACCACCAACTGGGAAGCCGAGAACTTCCGAGTGATGACTGCGCCGGTGGATGCGCCGGGCCGGGAGAACTGGCGGGAGTTCATCCCCCACCGGCCTGCCGTGAAGGTGGATCGGGTGGAAGCCTTCCGGGATTTTCTCGTCATCCACGAACGGGAAGCCGGACTGCGCCAGATTCGGGTGCAGAACGCCCAGAGCGGAGCGCATCACCGCATCGAACAGCCCGAACCGGTCTACACCGTTGGCTCCAGCGAGAACCCCAACTACGACAGCCGGGTGCTGCGCTACGGCTACACTTCGCTGGTCTCCCCGCCGACGGTTTTTGACTACGCAATGGACAGCCGCCAGCGGGAGATGAAGAAGCAGGACGAAGTGAAGGGCTACAACCCGGATGACTACCGATCCGAGCGGGTGTGGGCCACGGCCAGCGATGGGACGCAGGTTCCGGTCTCACTCGTCTACCCCAAAGGCATCGCCCTGGACGGCAGCAGCCCGACCCTTCTCTACGGCTACGGCTCCTACGGATATAGCATCGATCCCGGCTTCAACAGCAGCCGGGTGAGTCTGTTGCAACGGGGCTTCGTCTTTGCCATTGCCCACATCCGTGGCGGTGGCGAGATGGGCCGGGCCTGGAAGGAAAAGGGCAAGTTTCTGCACAAAAAGAATACCTTCACCGATTTCATTGCGGCTGCCGAACATCTGATCGCAGCTGGCTTTACCCGGCCCGAAAAGTTGGCCGCAATGGGTGGCAGTGCGGGCGGTCTGTTGATGGGCGCGGTTGTCAACCTGCGCCCGGACCTCTTCCGGGCGGTCGCCGCCCACGTGCCCTTTGTGGATGTGATCAACACAATGCTGGACCCGACGATTCCCCTGACTGTCATCGAATGGGAGGAGTGGGGCAATCCCGCTGACCCGGAATTCTACAGCTATATGAAGAGCTATTCGCCCTATGACAATGTGGAGGCGAAAGCGTACCCGGCCATTCTGGCGACGGCAGGGCTGAACGATCCCCGGGTCCAATATTGGGAACCGGCCAAGTGGGTGGCCCTGCTGCGCACCCGCAAAACCGACGACAATCCGCTCCTGCTCAAGACGAATATGGGTGCGGGCCACGGTGGCGCGTCGGGCCGCTACGACTATCTGGAAGAGACCGCGTTTGAGTACGCGTTTTTGATCGATCAGGTAGCGGCGCGTTAAAACGTTGAAGCGTTCGAACAGATCACCGCTCGAACGCTTCAACGTTTTAACGCTTTATTGTTCTATTGCTTCTTCGCCCGCACTGCGCTGCTGGTGAAGCGGCCCACGAGATTCTGCACGACTGTCGGTTCCAGGCTGCTCAGTTCGGTGGGCAGATCGCCCAGGAAATCGTCCAGATTGTAGCGGTGCTGGATTTCGATGTCGATCTCCGAGAAGCCAGCGCTCTCCAGCAGATGGGTGAACTGGTCAATCGTCAGCGCACCGGCGATGCAGCCCGCCCAGCTCAACCCAGCCCGAATCTGGGCTTCGGAGACGGGAAAGCCGCTCAGGTCGCCGTCCACCACAATGTCGGAGATGGCGAGACGCCCGCCCGGTTTGAGCACCCGGAAGGCTTCGCTCAACGCGTTTTCCTTCTCCGGCGAGAGGTTGACCACACAGTTGGAGATAATCACATCCACCGAATTGTCGGGCAGGGGCAGATTCTCCAACTCCCCTTTGCGGAACTCCACATTTGTCGCCCCGATTTTGGCCGCGTTGGTGCGGGCCAGTTCCAGCATTTTATCGGTCATATCCACGCCATAGACAAAGCCCGTCGGGCCCACCTGGCGGGCAGCCAGCAGCACATCCAGTCCGCCGCCGGAGCCGAGGTCCAGCACAACTTCACCGGTTTGCAAGGCAGCGATGGCCTGGGGATTGCCACAGCCCAGAGAGCTGGAGACTGCGGCTTCCGGCAGTTCGGTCAAGTCCTCGCCCAGATAGAGTGGGCTGCCACAACTGCCGCTGCTGTCTGTGCTGCAACAACTGCTGGCACTGCTGCTTGGCCCGCAGCAACTGTCCGCCACTGCGATCTGCAAATTCTCGTCGGCGATCTGTCCGTAGCGATTTTGCACTTCCGATTTGATGGCGTCGGGTGTGCGAAGTAGTGTAGACATACGATTCTCCTCTGAAAGTATTGAAATGGAACGATAGGAAGACAGGATGTGCTGAATTGGGGGCGACGGCCGTCACGATTCTCCCAGATTCATCAAATCCTTCTTCATAGCCTGCGCACTGTCGGGACACGCAGAGGTGAATTCTATAGAAGCCTGCACTGCCGGGTCTACGGCAGAACGTTCAGCAGGCACAAAACCAAAGCGGGGAAACCATTCCGCCGCGGTTTCCGTGAGCAGATAGAGCCGCTGCACCCGCTGTCTGCGGGCCAAATCAAACGCCGACTCGACCAGTTGGCGTCCCAGCCCTGTGCCTCGCAGCGGCTCTGCTACAGCCACCGAACGGAGCAGGGCCGAATGGCCGTAGCGTTCCAATGCAGCGCTGCCAACGACCAGTCCGTTCGCTTTGGCGACGAGTGTATCCGTCAGATGGGTGGACAACCCATCGATGGGCAGATTGGATGCCCGCAGCAGATTGTAGAGAGCGGGCACGTCACTGGGGGCAACGACTTCAATCGACAGCGTAATTTCTGGTTGCATTTTTCTCTCCTGACTCTACATCGAAAAACATCAATATAGTGGGCAAAAAAAGAGACCGACTCTCTTCCCATCCGCGTTTACGCGCGTTTGTCTGTGGCTATGCCAGCCAGCCAGCCCCGCAGTTGCTCCAACGCGGCCGGGCGCACAAAATAGAAAGCCCACAGTCCTCGCTGCTCACTCTCGATCAGACCAGCCTTGCGCAGCACGCCCAGGTGGTGGGAGATGGTCGGCTGGGAGAGATCGAACTGGTTTTCGATGTCGCAGACGCAGACCTCCCCGGCGTAGCGGCTGAGGATGTCGAGCATCTGTACCCGCACCGGGCTGCTAATGGCTTTGAAAAGGTGAGCCAGGGTTTCCGCCGATTCTACCGCCATCCCTATCACCGGGCCGGGCGCACAGCAGCCACCGGTTCCAGAATCAGCGGTCGTGCAGCATTCGCCAGCTTCGATTTCCTGTGTCAACAGACTTTCCAACGCCACGGCTTGCTCCTTTTCTTCATCACTGATGATGAATATATCATGTACATTGAAGTTTGTCAATATAGATTTGCCATGAATTTTGAAAATTGTCGTGCTAGACCTGCCAGGTTTCCCAAACCTGGCAGGTCTAGCGTCGCGGGGCACTTGCAACCTTTCCGTGCCTGTGGTCAAATAGGCGTATGAACCCAATTACAATTTCTGCCGTCACTACCCATATTGTCAATATTTTCGAAGGCGACGAACTTCTGCGGGATGTCTGGCTGCTGGGTGAAGTAAGCAACTGGAAGAAAGCCGCCAGCGGTCACATCTATTTCAGCCTGAAGGATGCCGGGGCCAGCCTGAGCGGGGTGATGTGGAAGGGCAACGCCTTCCGCCACACCTGGCTGCCGAGAGAGGGCGATCAGGTGATGGCCCACGGTTATGTGGGCGTCTACCCGGAGCGGGGCAGCTATCAGTTCTACGCCGATGAAATCCGGCCCGCGGGCCGGGGCCAGCTCTACGCCCAGTTTGAAATGCTGAAGGAGCAACTCGCCGGGGAGGGACTCTTTGACGCCGAGCGCAAGCGCCCCATTCCGGCAAACCCTCGACGGCTGGGCGTCGTCACCAGTGCGGGCGCGGCGGCCCTGCGCGATGTGCTGCGGGTGCTCTCCCAGCGCTGGCCCCTGGTGGAGGTGATCCTCTTCCCTACGCTGGTCCAGGGCGGTGATGCGCCGGGCCAGATTGTGGCTGCGCTGGAGGCCGCCAACCGTTTTGGCAACGGCGGCACGCTCTTTGACGGCGATCCGCTGGATACAATTCTGCTGGTGCGGGGCGGCGGCAGCATTGAGGATTTGTGGGCCTTCAACGACGAGGGGGTGGCCCGTGCCGTCGCGGCCAGCCGGGTTCCGGTCATCGCCGGGGTGGGCCATGAGACCGATTTTACGATTGTGGATTTTGTGGCAGACCTGCGCGCGCCCACCCCGTCCGCTGCGGCTGCTGCGGCTGTGCCCGACCGCTGGGAGTTGATCGAACAGTTGCGGGCTGTCCAGGCCGGACTGGTCCAGCGGGCAGCGGGGGAGATCGACTGGCAGCGGGAGCGGCTGGACGGGCTGCGCTCCCGCCTGCACCGGGCCTCGCCCCAGCGCCAGATCGACCTGGCCCGTCAGCGGCTGCTGGACCGGGAAGAGCGGCTGCACCGGCAGATGGCCCAACGCTTGGCCGGGTTGAAAGAGCGGCTGGCCTTTGGGCAGGTGCGGCTGGAAAGCCTCAACCCGACGGCGGTCCTGGGTAGGGGCTACAGTATTGTCCAGCAGGCCGACGGCCGGGTCGTCACTGGGCCGGCGGCCGCGGCCGCGGGTGATCTGTTACGCGTCCGGGGTGCAAGCGGGGAGTACGACGTGCGGCGGGAGTAGAGTGTGTGTGATGGAGGAATGTGGCGATGGCGGAAAAGCGTAACATCGAGTACGACAGCGATGCGGTTTTCATTAGCTATAGCCCGGAAGACATCGACTGGGCAGAGGACGAGCTGCGCCCGCGCCTGGAAAAGTCCGGTGTCAAAGTCATCACCGGTGAAGACCTGACCGGTGGCGCAACCGTCTCCCTGAACCGAGAACGGGCGATTGCCGACACCCGACGCACGATTGTGGTGCTGTCGCCTGAATGGGTGGCGAACAGTTGGAACGGCTTTGAAGCGGATATGCTGATCCATCTGGACCCAGCCGCCATCAAACGCAAACTGCTGCCTGTCCTCCTGCGCAAGACGGAAATTCCCCCTCGCATTGCCCGCCTCACCGTCCGTGACTTGACCGACAAGAAGCGCTACGAATCACGCTTGGCCCAGTTGATCCGGGACGTGGAAGATTCTGTGCCGCCACCCCCGCCCGAAGCATTCCCCAACCGTTGGGAGTGGTATTGGCGGCAGGCGCGGCGGCGGGGCGCGACGCCGAGACGGGTGGCTGTGGTTGTGGCGCTGCTTCTGTTCGTCCTTCTCTCTCTTTTGCAGATTTGGCCCTTCCAGCCCAGAGATGTCTGGCTGGCCCAGGACGACCTGCCCGGTCTGGTGGTGATGCACAACACTGGTGCGGGGCTGGTGGCCGGGGCGCGCCACGATCTGGACAATTGCCCGACCGGAGAGGTCTATCGGGGGCTGGCCTTCCGCACTTTTGCGCCCGATGCCACTTGGCAGTCCAGCCGGGTTCCCGACGATCTCCTCTGCCTACGGGATCTGAACGACCTGACTGATATTGTGGCCTTTGCTTCCTTTCCAGCTGCTCCCCAGTCAGTCTATGCGCTGACCCGTCAAAAGGGGATTGTTGTCAGTCGGGATGGGGGCGAGTCCTATGCGTCCCTGCGTAGCCTGCCGACGGAGCATTCCGGGAACAATGACCTTGCCCTGTTGGCTCTGTCGGGTAGCCCGGAGGCTCCGCTTTTTTGGGTGGCCGGGGCTAAAGGTGGGCTGTGGCGGGTGTCCGGAGAAACGTGGAAGACCGTTGGGGCAGGGGAGGGTTGCGCTCTGCCCGACCGTCTAATCGCAAAGTCCTTGTGGGTGGAAGGGGCGCGGCTTCTGGTCGGGAGCGAGCGCCAGGGACTCTGGCTGATCGACGGGGATCGTTGCAGTCGGATGGACTCAGACGAGGCAAGCAGGCGCTGGGAGTATCTCCACCTCGCCTCTGCTTCCCATAGCGAAACGCGCTATATCGCTCTCGTACGGGATCGGGAACTATCGCCTCAATTCCGACTGGTCGTTCTCTGCCCCCTGACTGACGATTGCCAGAATACCCCCTGGCCCTATAGCCAGCCTCTGTGGGTAGGTTCCCGACCTGTGACAGACCTTCTCGTAACCCCGCACCCCACTGGAGATGTGGTCTGGGTGCTAGCTGATGCACTGGGTTATGTGGTGGAGGGCGATCTGAACGGCATCACCCGCCACTACCCGCGTCTAAACCGCTGTCTGGTCAGTTGTCTGATAGACCTGGACTGGCTGCCCACCGGCGAACTCTATCTCCTGGTCAATCCCCGCTACCTGCCCACTGCAAAAGTCACGGATGGCCATTTCTACACCTTTGGCAAAGGAGCCTGGCAGCGCCGTATTTGGCCCTGAGTTTCTGAATGGAGTTGCCCCATGGCAGAAGAATTTACCTTTCCCAACCCGGCTACATTGCTGATCGGGCAGGTTTGGCTGGAGCAGCCACTGCCCCCGGGCGCACGTATCCGTCTGCGTCGGCGTCTTGCCGGGGCGATTGATAGTCTGACAGAGGGCGAAATCGGCGTGAATGGTCTCTTTCGCCTGGACTATACGCGGCCGGACATCTCTGGGCAGGTTCTGGTAGAGGTGGTGGACAGGGCTGGCAATCTGCTGGTTCCCACAATGCCTCTGCCTAGGGAAGGACTGACGCATCCCCAAATTGTGACCCCGGATGGCATGCGTCCTCTGGGTGAAGGGGAAGGCTTTGGTATCCCCACAACTCTGCCCCAGCCAGAAGTGTACTGGCGGGCCAGATACGAAATCCCCTCAGAACAGTTGAACCGTTCCCAGGACGCCTTGCTACAGCTACGCAATGCCTACGAGGCAGACGGCAGGGATATTGGCGCCCCGGAGCAGCCTGCGGATTATCCCTGGCGGCTGCAAGTTAACCCCACCACCGGCCTGCCCAAACTCTTGCGTAATCGTCTGCCCCAAGCCCTGCCCCCTATGGAAGAGGTGGAAGCTGTGCGAGAAGTGGTCACAAGTACGAATTTCTCCCATGCTGTCTTTGGCGTCGATCTGAGCGACTCTTTTGACGAGAATTTCCGCGCCCAGCCTACCATTCGCCTGGATGGTGGCGGGGGTGGAACAAGAGGATTGGAGCAAAACAGTCACCTGAGTTGGAGTCAGGTCTATCGGGGTGCAAACGGCAAGGAATACCCAGTGCTGGGTGGCGGCTTTCGTATACACGGACGCACTAGCACCACCGATATCGCCATCACCAGCAGCTATTTCCCCTTGAAAGCGGGGGCTGTAGATGTTCATGTGGTACTGAGCGAAGAGGAGATTCTGGATAGGGCAATGGCTGCATTGCTGGCCCTGCCAGAGATGCGTGCCAAGGCCTCTCTATTGATCAATCTATTGGCACGCCTGGAGCAGCGTAGGGGAATGCTGGCGTTTTTGGATCGCTTGCAGCCTCTGTTGCGCTGGCTGGGTCTGGCACAGGCTGCGCACACCCTTGTGCAGGTGAACCGGGAATCATATTTCATCACGGACGGGGAAACGGATCGGGCCTATCCGTTGGCAATTGTTCCCTACGCCGGTGCCTATCATCTGTCAGCCCGGGTCAGCGTGGCGCTGGACGAGCCGAGCATCTGGTATGTGGATGTGGATGTGCAGTCCGGGCTGATCGTCGGACGGCCCTGGCAGCCTGTGACCCATGCCCCGTTTTACGTGAATTCCGCCAATGCAGCGGATGGACCGCCGCCTGGAGGGGATTTTGGGAATGCCCCTTTCGGTTTTGGCGCGGAGCCGTCGCCGCCGCTGCTGATTCTGCCGCAGGCCAGTGGGACGAATGGAGAGGAGCGGGCGACGGTGGCGGTCCATTGTCAGCGTATTTACGATCATTTCCGTGACACCTGCGGCGCGGCCCAACGTCTGGATAGCCAGTTGCAGGCAGGCCAGCGTATCAGAATTGTGTTGGGGTCAAACGAGCGTACCCAATTCAACTATCGGCGCAATCTGAGCCAGAAGGAGATTCACTTCGAGCAAGGCCAGGAGTTGGGCATTCAACTGAATGCGGCGGGCAGCCTCTTGCGAGTCTTTTTTCCGGCTCGGGACCCGGAGGTGATATTGCACGAGATGGCTCACGCGCTTTTCTGGCTGATCAACAAAGAGCCGTGGGAAGATCAGGATGTGGTCAGCCCGTTCGGTCGGGCGCTGCACGAGGGCTATGCCATCTATCTGGCCCGCTCGGTGGCGGCGGGCAACGACGCCACCGAGCGGAATCAGCCCTGGGCCAGGGGGATGTACCGGACTACCGATTGGGGGGATCGCTGGCGGCTGGCCCGACCTCAACGAGAGGTCGGTGCCGACTTTTTGCGTATGCCCAATCAATTCCCGGCCCACAGCTTTGTACAGGGCTTTCATAACATCAGTCTGGAAGATTACGATATCGGGATGATCTGGGCCAGGGCCTTGTGGGATTTGCGTACAATACTCGGCCCGGAACGGACGGATTATTTAGCTGTGCAGGCCTATCCCTATTTGTACGGTTCGATTGTCAATTTCGAGTCTGCGGCCGACGGGTTGATCGAAGCAGACGTACGGGGAGAAAAGCTCAACGTCGGCGCGGCTGTGAACCCCATCTTTAGTACCCGGGGATTGGTGAGCAACGATGGGGTTTTCAGCTTTGTGCAAACCCCAGGTGGCACACTGGCCGCGGCCACAGATGGGGGGGCTAGGATACGGGATGCGGTTGGTTGGGTCAAAGACAGCACACCGGGAGCCGAGGCGATTGCCGGTGTGGTCTCTTTGGCAGGGGATGGAGAGACTCTGTACGCTGTTGCCATCCCGCCCCGATCCGCGCAGATGAACGGTCTGCCTGCGTGGCGGGTGGGATTGTACCGACGCCAAAACGATCAGTGGGCGGAGTTGGCCGGGCCGGGTGCAACTTTGCTTGGCGTCTATGTCCTGCGCCGGGCCGATGTAAACGAGCTTTTCTTGACCACCACTAGCGGCGTCTACTGGGCGGGGGGCGGCGTGCCGGTGCCCTTGGGACAAAATGTCGGGGACCAGTTGCCCGCTCACGACCTGGTTATCTATGAGCAGGCTGGTGGACAACCCCGGCTGTTGGTGGCTGCCCGGTCCGCCAGCCTGGCCGTCCTGCGGGTGGATGAATATCTGGCCGGGATTCCTGCTGCTGTCTGGAAGACATTGCCGACATTCGGCAACAGTCCTCGACTTGCGGCCCTGGCCGTCCGCAGCCGAGCCACACCGGCAGGTCCGGTGGATGAACTGTATGTGGGTACACTGGGACAGGGGATTTGGCGGTTTGGCGTCAATAGTCAATTTCAATCCGCCAATCTGACCCAACGTTTGGAGGCCACTATCCTTGCTCTCAAGGCCAACGGCTCTCGACTGGTCTGGTCTACGCCGGAAGAGGTGGGTTGGAGTGAGGATGGGGTACTTGCCCGGCGGTTGGAACCGCCCTGCCCTGGCGCGTTGGTGGTCAGCCTGCTGCCTGCCGCCGACGGAACCCTCTACGCGGGGACGTTGGCCCACGGCATCTGGCGGCTGGATCTGCTGGCAGTTGCCCCGTCCTGGCAGGTGGAGGAGTTGCCATATTTCCAGGAACCAGTGGAAATTCCCGCTGGGGAGGAGCGATTAGTCAGCTATTTTCATGCCAACGCGAACCAGGCCGCCCAACTGATTGTGCAGGCAGGTATAACGGTCAAAAGGCTGGCTCAGCCGGGTTTTCCTCTGGTTTTGCTCCAACCCAATGCCAATCAACGCTATGAGATCAGCCAGGGCTGGGTAGTTTTGCTTGTGAAAAATGAAACGACTGGCCTTCTACATGTGTTGGCCCTTCAGGACGCAAATGACAATCTGGCAGTTATTGCTGTGGGGTGATGGGTTTGGGGAAGGAGACTGAGATGAAGCGTATAGGAATCGCGTCGATCGTTTGTGTGGAATTGCTCTTCTTGATGTGGTTGGGGATGGGCCAGGGGTTAGCCGGAGTGGACTGCCATGTGACACACACAGTGCAGGCCGGGGAGACGTTGACGGCCATTGCCGTCCGGTATGACGTGACAGTGGCGAAACTGTTCGAGCGCAACGCCATCCCCAACCCAAATCTGATACGTGTCGGACAAAAATTGTGTGTGCCTGTGCTGCTGCTGCCTACGGTTGAGAGTAGTGGCAGCCAGCCAGCAACGGGCACGACAGGAACCACACGCGCTCTGGACCCATCCCCGGCTGGTGTGCTGGACCTGGTGGCCGAGTTTCGCCTGACAGATGCCACCCCGTCTGATCAAAAAGCCAGTCGCTGGCTGCTAATGCACACCCAGCCTCTGGGCGTGCGCTACCGGCTACCGGTGGTAGCGGGCAGCCCGGAGCAGGTGGCCGGAGCGGTCTTTACAAATGCTCTGACTTTGCAGGCTGCCAGCGCCGCCGACGCGCCCTTCCTTTGGTTGATTCCCAATGTCCTGAATCCGACCGATTCCGCTTCACCGACCTATACGCTCGCTCTCGTAGGCGACCAAACGCCACTGCTGAGGCTGCAATTTGGGATGACACCCACAGCTACGATCAGCGATCTGCTGATTCTCAGCGACAACACCGGCGGTGGGCTGGAAAGCGGCAGTTGTCAGGTTATCGGTAATCCCGTAGGTGTGTTAGGACGCTCCGCTGGAGCAGAAGTGCAAATGCGGGTGGAGCTGGGAGCAGGCAATGGGGCCTATGTGGGCTATGACGTGACCAGTCTAGCCTACTGGTCCAGCCCCGACGATCTGGCCGCCTGCACCACGACACCTGTGGCGCTGGCCTTGCAGTCGGCACCGACGCAGGTGGGCTACCGTCTGCTGTTGTCCCTGCCCAGCTCCACCGGTGGCCCGACCGCAGGGGAAGGCACAGACGCAGATTGCCAGGATTGGGAAGGCGTGGGGGGCGTCTTTGCTTTGTTGCGCATCCTGTGGGGGTGTCCTGAGTAGGCTAGCCGCTAAAGTTCACCCCATTTGTGTACGGGTTTCCCTGAAATACAAAACCGCATTAGAATAGAGGCTGTCAGCAACCGCTGTCCCCAGCCGCTTGCTGATGGCTTTATT
Organism: Anaerolineae bacterium; assembly: GCA_030432295.1. Lineage (GTDB taxonomy): Bacteria > Chloroflexota > Anaerolineae > Caldilineales > Caldilineaceae > JACQGT01. The sequence goes on from JAUIHI010000005.1 coordinate 205,012, forward strand.
GCTCGCGCCCATTCCCCCACATACCAAAGAGGAGCCACACCCCAATGTCAACCCCCATCCGTATCAGCGTAATCGGCGCAGGCAGCGCCCAATTTTCTCTCGGCCTGGTCAAGGACATCTGCCTTACCGCGTCCCTTTCCGGCAGCCTGATCAATTTTATGGACATCGACCCGGAACGGCTGGATATGATCCACAAGCTGGGCCAGCGCTATGCCAAGGAACTGGGCACAGACCTGCGCTTTGAATCCACCACCAGCCTGCGGGACAGTTTGCAGGACGCAGATTTCGTCATCAACACTGCCAGCGCCAGCCCCCACGGCAAGCAGGCCGACAGCCGGGAAGTCGCGGCCAAGTACGGCTACTATCACGGCGGCGGCATCGGAACCGGCGGCTTCGCCAACCTGGACCTGATGCTGGGCGTGGCCCGCACAATGGAGGAAATCTGCCCGGACGCCTGGCTCATCCAGTCCGGCAATCCGGTCTACGAAGGCTGTACGCTGATGACCCGCGAGACGAGCATCAAAGTCTGCGGACTCTGCCACGGCCACTACGGCGTCTACAGCATTGGCCGGGTGCTGGGAATGGATGAAGCGGACATCACCTGGCAGGCGCCGGGGCTGAACCACAACATTTGGCTCACCCACTTCTACTACAAAGGCGAGGAAGCCTATCCTCTGTTGGACGAGTGGATTGCCAGCCAGGGCGAGGAATACTGGAACAACCACATTGCCGAGCGCACCCACGACATTCAGATGAGCCGGGGCACGATCCACCAGTACCGGATGTTTGGCCTGATGCCTATCGGCGACACTCCCCGTCGCGGCGGCTGGTGGTATCACACGGACATTGAGACAAAGATGCACTGGTTCGGCCAGCCCTGGGGCGGCCCGGACACCCACCTGGCCCGGCCTCTCTTTGTGAAAAACCTGGAGCAGCGCCTGGCCGAGATGACCCGGCTTGCCAACGATCCCCAGGCCAGTCTGGTCGAATCTTTGGGCGGCGAGAAGACCCGGGAGCAGCAGGTGCCGATTATCGACGGGCTGGTCAACAACAACGAAGGCCAGTTCCAGGTGAACGTGCCTAACTACGGCGCGCTGGCCGGTGTCCCGGACGATGTGGTGGTGGAAGTGCCCGCGATTGTCAACAAAAAGGGTATCCAGCCCATCCGGGTGGAACCCCTGCCCGAAAAGATTATGTACACCCAAATCCTGCCCGAATGGCTGGATATGGAGCGGGACCTGTTGGCCTATCACACCGGCGACCGTTCCCTGCTTCTGTGGAATGCGTTGCAGGCGGGCCAGACCAATTCCTACGATCAGGCGACCGCCGCCTTTGAGGACCTGATGGCGATGGCAGGCAACGAAGCGTCCAACGAGCACTACGGTTGGGAGATGGGCCAGGAGATGCTGCTGGAGAAGGTGAAGAAATAGGAGAAGGGATGACAGGATGAAGGGATGATGGGAGTGTGTTATCATCCCTTCATCCTGTCAGTGACATAAAGGAAGGTGTGAGATGGAAGACTATCGCTCTCGAATTACGTTGGAACCAGGCAAAAGAAGTGGTAAGCCCTGTGTGCGCGGGATGCGGATTACAGTTTATGACGTACTATCCTATCTCGCTGCCGGTATGAGTATCCCGGAGATTCTGGATGATTTCCCATATCTTACCATTGAAGACATCCTCGCCTGTTTGGGCTACGCGGCTGACCGAGAACGACAGGTGTTAGTCGCACAATGAAACTTCTTCTCGACCAGAATCTTTCACCACAATTGGTCTATCGTTTGGCTGATCTGTTCCCTGGCTCACTCCACGTATCGACTGCTGGTTTGGGAAGCGCGGATGACAAAGATGTCTGGCACTACGCCGAGGCAGAAGGATTCACGATCGTAACCAAAGATGCCGATTTCAACGATCTGGCTGTTATACTTGCCTCGCCTCCACAAGTGATCTGGCTACGTTTGGGAAACTGCACAACAAAGCAGGTCGAGACCCATCTCAGAGCGAATGTCGAGATAATCGAAGCATTCTCCCTCAACCCAGATGCAGGTGTATTGGAACTCTCTTGAGCAGAACAATGAATCCACTTCCAGATACCATCCCCACCGGCCACATCGACGACGCAAACTCCATGCGCGGGGTGATCGACGCGCTGCGGGCACTCCACGGCCCGGACTACGATTTTGCTGTGCGTAGCTGGCGCGGGATGATCACTTTTGGTTCGTCGCCGGGACGGACGCGCCACTTCTTTGTGGTGAAGGCGAGCCAGACCTGCCAGGTTTTCCGAAACCTGGCAGGTCTTTCCAGCGCGCTCTGGCCCGGTGACGTTTTCTGCGTCAACGCAGGCGACGAGCCGATCCGGGTGGAGGGGGACTGCGTCGCCTTTGAGGTGGCGACGGAAGCCACGGGCTACCCCGCGCCCCGTGTCGTCCATCTGCGCGAACTGGGTGATTTCCCCGGCGGCTGTGCGGCCTATCCCGGCGCGTTCCGGCGGGAAGCGCTGCCCCCCGTGCGCCCGGCAGCAAATGCTTCGGACCGCCGGGGCGTCAACCGGGTCAACGAACACACCCTGGACATGCGCATCGACCGCACACCGCCGCCCATCCGCCACTGCCACGGGCCGGTGGCGATCGGCCCGGACGCGACAGTCAACCACTCGGAGACGGCGATTCTCCTGCCCCGCTCGCGTTACAATCTGCCCGAAGTGGACAGAACGGACGGGGGCCACGTCGTCATCTACACCGCTCCATTGGGCGACCCATCCGCGCAGGTGACGATTCCTGTGCGCCCCGGCTCGGTGATTGTCACCCCGGCCAGCGATGGGCAGGTGATGGGCCACGCTTTCGAGAACGCTTTTGCTATGCTCATCGCCATCCCCGGTTTCGTCGCGCCCTATCATATGCTGGAATAATCGCTGAACCACAAAGGCACAAAAGCACAAAGAAAATGACGAATAATTGCTTTTCTTCGTGCCTTTGTGGTTGAACAGTCAGTTGTCCACAGCTACTTCTCAAAAGGACTTTGGTAGTGTCTTTTTTTTCTCGCTTTGTTATCCGCCCCCTGCGCATCTTCGGCGGTCTGGTGGTTCTTACCCTGAAACGTCTGCGCAGCCAACCGGGGCTGGCTACCCTGGCTGTATTGCAGATTATTCTTTCTGTGGGGCTGCTGACCAGCGCTGGCTTCTTTGCCCAGGCCGTGGACCGGGTGATTCTGCAGCAGGAGTTGGACCGGTTGAGCCGCGCCACGGGCAGACCGCCCTTCTCCACCCGTGTCTACTACTTCCCCTCCTCCCGCAAACCGATGGATGTGGCCGCAGCCGAAGCCGCCGGGCGCAGCATTGCCGAAACCCTCTCCGCGGAGATCGGTCTGCCTATCGGCCAGGCCATTACCCAACTGGAAAGCGGCAATATGATGCTGCTGCCGCCGCCCAACGATACCCGCTATGACAGCACCAGCGCGTTTCTGGCGACAACCAACCTGATCTTTATCCAGGAAGTGGGCCAGCATATGGAAATTCTGGCGGGCGACCCCCTGGACGACGGCGGTCGCTCCAGCGGGGATGTGCTGGATGTCTGGATGCACCGGGAAATGGCGGCGTCCCTGGGCATGAATGTGGGGGAGATGTTTACGATTGCGCCCACAATCAACCAATTGCCCACACTGATTCGGGTGCAGGGGGTCTGGCAGGCTACCGACGCCAGTGAAGCCTACTGGTTTCGCAACCCGGACACGACGCTGAAAGATGCCCTGCTCGTGCGCGGCCAGGACTACGTGGACCGAATCCAGCCCCTGATCGCGGGCGGCTCCCGTTTTGCCAGTTGGCAGATCGCCCTGGACGACAGTCAACTGAACCCTGCCTCCGCCCGGGCCTATGCCCTGGGCTTCGAGCGGGGTATGGCTGTGATCAACAAATATGTGCCCGGGGCCAAACTGGACGTCTCCGCGCTGGATTCTCTGAAGGATTTTGTGGGGCGCAAGACCGCGCTGACTGTTCTGCTGCTCGGCTTCAATATCCCGGCTCTGGGTTTTCTGCTCTACTTTCTGATTCTGCTTTCGGCTATCATTGCCCGCTCTCAGCAGCGGGAAACGTCCCTGATGGTGAGCCGGGGTGCCCGGGTGGTGGATGTGTTGGGGCTGGTGATGGTGGAGGAGTTCCTGCTCTTTGTGGTGGGCACGCCTCTGGGCATCGGCGCGGGTATGGCCCTGGCCTGGGGAATGGGCTATACAGACAGTTTCCTCACTTTCACCGAACGCCCGCTCCTGCCCGTCTCGCTCCAGGGGATCGACTACACCCTCATCGGCGTGGCTCTGGTCGTCTCTCTGCTGGCCCGGCTGCTGCCTGCCCTGCGCTCCACCCGCAAAAGCATTGTGGAGTACGAATCCAGCTATGGCCGCCCCCAGGAGTCACCCCTGTGGCGACGGGCCTATCTGGACTTTCTGCTGATTGTACCGACGGTCTACGCCTATCAACAATTGTCCAACCGGGAAGCGCTGGTTCTGCTGGTCCAGGACAATACGGACGAACTTTTCCAGGACCCGCTGCTCCTGCTCGTGCCCGCGCTCTTTATCTTCACCGCCTCCCTGCTGGTCATGCGCTTCTTCCCCCTGCTGATGAATCTGCTCGACGCCATCGCCAGTAGCCTGCCCTGGACCGCGCCCCACTTGGCCCTGCGCCAGTTGGGACGCTACAGCCACAGCTATCTCAACCCGCTTCTGCTCGTCGTTATCTGTCTGGGGCTGGGCATCTACACCCATTCGATGGCCGCCAGCCTGGACCAGTGGCTGGTGGACCGGATGTATTATCAGGTGGGCGCGGATGTGGCCTTCACCCCCTATTCCGAAGCCACCGCGGACGCAGTGGGCGGGGAGTGGATTCCCCCGATTTCGGACTTTGCCCAGTTGCCCGGGGTGGAGCGGGCTACCCGGGTGGGGGATTATGACGCGCGTATGGAAGTGGGCGGCGGGCGCAGCGCGTCTGTGCGCTTTCTGGCCGTAGACCGGGCAGAGTTTGCACCTGTGGCCTGGTTTCGGCGGGACTTTGCCGGTGAATCCCTGGGCAGTCTGATGAATCGGCTGGCGACTTCACCGGACAGCATTCTGGTCGCCCAGCACTTTATGGCCCAAAATTTATTAAAAGTGGGCGATGTCATCCCCCTGTGGGTGACCCTGGATACGGGTTTTCGCTTCCAGTCCCAATTTACGATTGTGGGGGTCTACTCGCTCTTTCCCACCACCGAAGAAGCAGAAAACGCGGTCATCGGCAATATGGACTATCTGGCGCTGCTGGCCGGGGCCACCTTCCCCCACAACATCTGGCTGCAGGTGCAGGAGGGGACCGACAGCAAAAAGCTGCTGAAAGCGGTCGAGTCCCTGGGGGTAGACGGGGCCAAATGGCATGACAGCCGGGCGCTGATCGCTGAGGAGAAGGCCAAGACCGAGCGGGTGGGCATCTTTGGAACCCTCACTGTCGGTTTTCTGGCTGCGGCGCTGATGGCGGTGCTGGCCCTGCTTGTGCATAGCTACGCCTCGCTGCAGGAGCGGCTCTTTCAGTTCGGGGTGCTGCGGGCCATCGGCGCGCAGCGTCGTCAACTGATGGCTCAACTGACGATTGAGTACGGCCTGCTCGTCGTCTACGGCACAATCGCTGGCTCGTTTATCGGCGCGTATGCGTCGGAACTCTTCACCCCCTTCTTCCGTTCGGCTTCCCAGTCCAAAGTGATGCTCCCGCCCCTGATGCCCATCATCGCCCAGGACGAGGTGATCCGCCTGACTCTTATTTTCGGCCTCATCATCATTTTCGTCGAACTGGCCGCCACAGCCCAGGCTATGCAGCGGCGGCTGTTTGAAATTATGCGGATGGGGAATCAGGGATAGGAACAACAGATATTGGGTATTGGATATTGTGAAGTGGTTGTAGTAGTCAAGAAGATGGTGGAAGTTTCAACGCAAAGAGGCAAAGGAGCAGAGACGCAAAGAAATCGCTTTTTTCTCTGTGCCTTTGCCTCTTTGCATCTTTGCGTTAAGAAATAGCCATTCCACCATCCCGTTGACCAGTACAATATTGTGAAGTGGTGCTGTGCGCGACGAACGATCAATACCCAATACCTACTATCCAATATCTTCTACCCGATCCTAAAGGAGTACTCTGTCATGCCCTTTATCTCTCTCCCCACCAAAGGCATCCCCGGCAATCTGATCGAAGATGGATTGGACGGCGAGCCGATCCACATGCACATCTCCGCGGTCGGACCCGGCCAGCGCTCCCACCCGCCCCACCAGCACGGCGGCTGGGAAGCCTTCTACATTTTCGAGGGGGAAGGCACACTGGAAATTGAGGACGAGCGCCAGGTCATCCGGGCTGGGGAGTCGATTGTCTTTGACCCCCGGCGGATGCACGGGCTGGTCAATACGGGAAATGTGGAGATGAAATATATGGTTGTGTTGGCGAAAGAGTGAATCAGTAACTCAGCCCGGAGGCGACAAGCTATTACAGCCTGGCGGAACTAGCGAGGGTGTCTCTGCCCTAGTGCGTAGTCCGTGTACCAGTACACGGACTACGCACTACGAAAAACGCGAGCAAACTTCCGCCCTACTGTACTTAGGATTGGCAATCAAATAAGTTGACGATTTGGACCTTCCGGGAAGAGGCCAAATCTTCTTCCGCACTCTCTGATTTCGTGGCCTCTTCCCGGAAGGCTGTCGCGCATTATTAAATCGTCGTTCCTTAGCGCGTCATCAGTGGCAGGAATATCTCGTCCTGCAGCGCACCGAACAGAGCAAATTCTGTCAGGTGATCGAGGGTGGCGGTGAGCAGGCCGGTGGCCGGGTCGAGTACAGTAGGAATCGCTTCCCACGCGCTTTTGCCTTTATCCCAGTAGGCCAGGCTGGGGCTAAAGATGTGGAAGCCCTGCGGCTCCACCCTGTCTGTGGAAAGGGTAATGGTAAAGGGTTGGAGAAATTGATGCACCTGTTCACCGCCGCTCGTGTACGCGTCGATGTAGAAACTGTTGCCCATCTGTCCCATACCTTCTGGCCCAGCGTGGCCTGTGCTAACTCCACTGCGCAGATAGAGGGTTTCGCTCACAGCGCCGCCGGGAAACTCCATCAGCAAGGAGAGATCGCCCAACGTCAGTTGGGTCTGTAACCCGTTTAGCACATCTATCCGTGGCTGTTCGGCCTCCCCTCCCAGCACAACATTGTCCAAAAATCCCTCGTCCACCCCATTCTCAAACTCGCCGCGGATGCGCAGATTGCGCACATCCTGCAAGACAGCCTGTATGTCCTCGGCGCTGGCCCGTACCCCCACCGCTGTGGAGATGGGTTCCGTCAAGCCGATCTTCATCCAGCCCGCTCCTGCGCTCAAAGGAATTCCATATGTAGTCCACAGTTTGCGGGGGTTGAAGGCAGTGTTGTAGATGAGGGCGCTGGTGCCTCCGCTGATAATCACATCTGGTGCGTTGAATTGGCTATTCATCTCCGAGTCCTGACGCAGATCGAAGCGCAGAGTTCGGGAATAGGCCGCAGAGATATCGCCCAGGAATTTGGCCGGGGCCTCCCAATACCAGGTGCCGCCTTCCACATCATCCGCGGCCCGCAGATGACCGCCGGGATGACCAGCCTGGGGCAACCAGACGGGCACGCCCGATCCGGCCTGCACATCCCCATCCACCCGCCAGCCCTCTCGGCCTGTGTCGAAGTAACTGGCCGCCATCGGTTCGGTCTGGGCTGGGGGTGGGGAAGAATCATCGCTTGGGTTAGCCGGGATGCTGGTGGCAGCCGACAAACGGGAGTTGACGGCTGCGGCTTGGGCTGGTCCCAGCGAGGCAACCAGCCCAGCGGTCAGCGTCAGGGCGACCAGCAGTGTGGAGACCAGCCAGCGCAAATTGTGGCTGCGCCGTGGGAACGAACGGGCATAGAGGGATGTGGGGAATTTCATCATTTGCTCCTTTGACATTCGAATGCAGAATCCGCAAAGGCCGACCGTCTGCTTTGGGTTATTGTGTGTCGGCAGGAACAATATAAGGCAAACGCGCACCCAGAACAGCCTGCAAAAGTAGGCTATCGAGAGGGTTCAAAAGTAGGCATCCTGCCTGCTCGCCAGAATTCCAGTCCAATAACCGACTTTCCTGCAAAAAACATTTGAGCCACTGATAAACGCTGATGAACTCTGCGCTGCCCTGCGCCTGTCGAAGGGATAAATGCGAATTTCTTTCTAGCTACCCGACAGTTTCAATTTAGACTAGCGACGCCGGTTGAGCCTGTCGAAACCCAGGAGCGGGTCTACGAGAGATCGCCGTCTGATCCGCTGGTTTCGACAAGCTCAACCGACGCTCTCTGAATGGGCTGACACAATTTGTGCTCCTGTGCCGCAAACTGTCGGGTAGCTAGAATTTCTTTCCTGAAGTTCTCTGCGTTCCTGCGACTCTGCGGGAGAATTTGACCTTTTTGCAGTGGGGTCGTGTATACAACATTTTTCCATCAGCGGGTTTCTTACCTGCCATCAGTGGCGGCTACGGGTAAGCAAGTGAGCAGCGCAGAAAACGGCAATTTCTTCGCATCTGTGGCCCTTTTGTGGTAGAGTTCTATATTTGTTCAACCCCTTGCCAAAGCCACCTACGGAAGCCTTCACTCTATGCGCAACGGACGCCAACTGGCGATTATTTTTCTGATTATCTTTGTCAACCTGCTCGGTTTTGGCATTATCATTCCTCTGCTCCCCTTCTACGGCGACGCGGTGGGTGCGTCGCCCATGCAAATCGGGCTGATCTTCGCCTCCTACTCGCTCTGTCAGATTGTGGCCTCGCCCGTGCTGGGCCATCTCTCCGACCAGCACGGGCGGCGACCAATTCTCATCTTCAGCCTGATCGGGACTGTCGCCAGCTTTGCTCTGCTGGCCGTCGCTAATACCCTCTTTCTGCTCTTTGCCGCCCGCATCATCGACGGTCTCTCCGGCGGCAATATCTCCACGGCCCGGGCCTATATCAGCGACATCACTGAAGAGAAAGACCGGGCGCGAGCTTACGGGATTATCGGCGCGGCTTTCGGGTTGGGTTTTATCTTTGGGCCAGCTTTGGGCGGGGTGCTGGGACGTTATGGCTATGCCGCACCGGCCTGGGCCGCGGCCATTTTGGCGGGCGTGGCGCTGGTCATGACGATCCTTTGGCTGCCGGAAACCAACCGCAGCAGCCGGGCAGCCCGGGGCAATCCCTGGCGGGAGATGCCCCTTCTGCTGCGTCGTCCGGTGCTGGGGCGTCTGCTCACACTGGATTTTCTCTACTGGGCCAGCCTTTCGGTCTACCAGACCACCTTTGCCCTCTTTGGCAAAATTCGTTTTGGCTGGGAGATCGCCGAGGTGGGCTATGTGCTGGCGATGGTGGGCTTCATCGGGGCCTTCATTCAGGGGGGCGCGGTGGGGCCGATTGTCAAGCGTTTTGGCGAGAAGCCGGTCTTTGTCTTTGGCCTCTTTCTCACCGCGCTGGGTCTGGGCGCGGCTTCCTTCGCCTACGATCCCACCTTTTTCATAATTGCGCTGATTCCCGCCGCGATTGGGGGCGCGCTCTCTGGCCCGACGCTGATTGCGATGATTAGCCAGAACGGGGCTGCGGGGGAACAGGGCCGGGTGCAGGGGGTCAGCGGCGCGCTGGAAAGTCTGGGGCGCACAGTTGGTCCAGTCTGGGGCAATGGGATGTTGGGCGCAGTGGGCGAAGGCGCGGCCTATCTCTCGGCCGCGGTGGTGCTGTTGTTGGTGGGGGTGGCTGGTCTGGGAATTAAGGCCCTGCCACACTGGGCAGGAAAAGCCGAAAGCGTCTCTCCGCGTGCCTGAAGCCCATTCGTCTGTTTATCTATCGGCTAATAGATGTCTGCAAACTTGTGGATCCGATTGTCTCTTCGCAGCGATACGAAAACCTGATTTGTCACCGGATTCACCGCCACATCAAATGGCTCCTCACCGGTCGGTACAGTTGCCACCACCCCATTGTTCGGGCCGATGACTGTCACTGTGCGATCAGCCGTATCGGCCACAAAGACGTTGTTAGTCACCGGATCAACCACAATGCCTGCACCACCCACATTCGGGTCCCGATCCGAACCGCTGCTGCCCACATCGACAGTTGCCAGTGTCACCAGGGAAGTCATAGACTGCTTTTCGATGACATCCACAAACCAGGTACCGTTCGGACGCATGGAAATCACGTAGATTCGGTTGTTGTTTGGATTGTAGGCGATCTCGAAGGGTCCAGTCCGCTCCATGCCGCCAAAGTTCTTCATCTCGGACCCGCCGTTGAGGCGCCATTCCCCCCCATCCTTGTAGATAACCCAAGCGTTGCCCGTGTCGCGGTTGCCGACGATCAGTTGCTTGTTGACCTGATCGGAAGCCAGGCCAAATGCTCCTGTGCCACCAGTAGGCATATATTGCGCTACAGTGCTGTTCTCGATGATGGCAATGCCGTTGAGCCCGCGCACAATCACGGCGACAGTGTTGATGTCCGGGAATATCTCCATCATCATCGGGTTTGGGCCCACGTGAATCTTCGTATCGATGGCCAATGTGGTGGCATCGTAGACCCAGACATCTTTGCTGGCATAGTTGCTGACATAGACCCGGTTGGTGTTCTGGTTGATCACCACATCCCACGGCTCGGCGCCTGTATCCACAGTCGTGATGGGGGCCAGTGTGCGGGCGTCCAACACAATCAGTTGATTGGTGTCCCGGCTGCTGATGTACAGTCGGTTCAGCTCTGTATGTACCGCCATACCATTGGGATGGCGCAGGCCACCGACGGGACAACCCGGCACAGGGCAGGGCATCTCTTCGATCTCTGCTGCGACATAACCGCTGATGTTCGGCATATAGACTTCGTAAATGGGCGGGGCGACCGGAATCACCTCCACGCTGCCGGCTCCCTGGACGGGCGGCACCGCGTCCCCGTTGGCATCTATCACCTGGCCCACCTGTGCCAGATTGATTGTGCTGCGAGAGGCAATCATCTTGAATGTAGCCGTAAATTGTACCGCTTCTCCCGGAGCCAGCTCCCCCAAGTCGTCGGTGATGTCCTCCCAGAAGAGTTCGCCTGCCCCATCCGCCAGGGCCGTTCGGGGGCTGCTGATGTTCGTGCTCAGAAATCGAAGCACATCTGCTTCGTATCGATTGTAGACGGGCACGTGGGCCAGGCTCACCTCGCCCACGTTTTCCACGCGAATGTTAAAGGTGATGTCAACCCCCGCGCCGACGGCTGACAGATCCGGCGCGGCAATCTCGTTTTCCACAAGCACCACGGAACGTGCCACCCGCACCTGGGCGGTGGCTCTCTGCGCGGGGGGTAGCTGGCCCATTTCGTCCCGGACATTGGACACCTGGGCCAGATTGGCTGTCTGACGATTGGGCAGGTCGTCGGTGGTGGCGCGTGTCAGAAATGTGGCCGTGACTGTAAGCGCCGAACCGGGGGATAGCATCCCGGAAGCGGTTAGATTGGACCATTGAAGAGTGTCGGTTGACACGGTATCCGGCGCTGGATTGGACCGCACAAAAGTCATATAGGTGGAGTCGTAGCTATCTTCCAGGGGGACGAGGGAGAGAGCCGTTGTGCCTGTATTTGTGATGCGGATGGTAAAGCCAATCTCCTCACCCACAGCCGCCACGCCAGGCGCATCTGTAGCCGATTGGAGCAATTGTGTGTCCACAACCAATTCGGGACGGGCTGTTGGAGCCAATTCGGCCAGGGCAGCGACAATATCGATGCGCCCGAAGCCGCTGAATTCGTCCCACCCAGGCGACTGTACATCCACCGCGCTGCTGGTAATCATTTCTGTCAACTGATCAGGCGTGAGCGTAGGGTCCAGCCCCAGAAGCAACCCGGCCAGCCCGGCCACGTGGGGCGCGGCCTGGCTGGTCCCGCTGAGCCAGGCGTAGGAGATGTCGGACCCGCGCCAGTAGGCGCCCGGAATCCAGTGGCGGCTGTCGGCGTCGCTGGAACCGGATGGATCGCCACCGGGCGCGGCCACATCCACATAGCTGCCACTGTTGGAATAGCTGGCGTGGCCGTCCGTATCGTTGACCGCGGCCACCCCTATCACGTGGTCGTAGGCCGCCGGATAGCTGGTCTGATTGCCATCCAGATAGGCATTGCCCGCGGCGGCAATCAGAAGCACCCCCTGCTCATAGGCGTATTGGATCGCATTGGCCACAACCGACGAGGAATTGCTGCTGGCAAGGCTCATATTCAAAATATCTGCGCCGTTATCAGCAGCCCAGGTGATACCGGCAGCCACTTGGGAACTGCTGCCGCTTCCCGCAGCGTTCAAGACTTTGACGGGCATAATCTGGGCGTTCCAGTTGACACCAGCAAGGCCCGCACGATTGTTGCCCAAGGCAGCGGCAATGCTTGCCACGTGGGTTCCGTGGCCGCGGTCGTCCTGGGCGTCGAAGTCGTCGTTCACCGTATCAATGCCGCCGACAATTTTCCCCACAAATTCTGGATGGCCCAAATCGACCCCTGTATCCACAACGCCAATCACAACCTGTGGGCTGCCGATTGTGCGGTCCCAGCCAAGATTGGCGTTGATATGGGACAGGTTCCACTGATAGCGGCTGTAGAGCGGATCGTTGGGGATTGTCTCTGTCAGGTAGTAGAGGTAGTCCGGCTCTGCAAAGAGAACGTCGGGCCGGGAGGCGAGCAGAGCGGCACTGCTTTCTTCCTCGCCGCTGGGGACCGCCAGTCGGTAGAGCGCGCTTTGGCCGGAAATGGAAAGGGGGGAGAGCGCTTCGTCTGCCACGCCCAGTCTACTGGCAGCGTCGGCGGCGCGGGCTGTGCCACCCGTTAGCTGCACCAGCACCACACCGGGCACAAACGAAGGGGCGTCTGCGTCTGGCTGGTTCGGCAGCAAGCGGGCAGGCGGGTCATCTGTACGCTGGGCGCGGCTTTGCCCCACCCAAAGGGCCATCAAAGCCAGGGCCAAAAGCAGACCACAGGCCGCCCGCACAGTCCGCCAATTTCGGATTTTCAAGATACGCTTCCCAACTGCCATAGATCGCCGCATAGCCATGCGGTTCGACACGGATACTACTCAGATTACACCCGTCAAATTATACCTGCCTGGCGCAATTCTTCGATCTTCTCACTGGAGAAACCCAATTTCTCAGCCAGGACTTCCGCTGTCTGTTCCCCCAGAAAGGGTGGAGCACTGGTGATCTCTGGGGGGGTCTCGCTCATTTTGATCACCGGTCCCACCAGCGAGAATGCATCCCCGGCGGAATCGACCACTGGCTGGACCATCCGTCGGGCCTGGGCCTGAGGGGTTGCCAGCGCGTCGGGAATGCTGTTCACCGGGCCGCAGGGCACATCCACATCCAGCAACTGCTCGATCCAGCGTCGGGTGGGCTGCCGGCGAAAGCGCTCGGCCAGCAACGGGACGAGGCTCTCCCGGTTTTCCACCCGGGCCGGATTGGTGGCAAAGCGGATATCCGCGGCCAATTTACCCAGGCCTATTGCTTCGCATAGAGAGCGAAACTGGTTGTCGTTCCCCACCGCCAGCATCAGATGGCCGTCCGCAGTGGGGAATGTCTGGTAAGGAACAATCGTGCCGTGGGCGTTGGCATAGCGGCCCGGCTTCTGGCCGGAGACCAGATAGTTGCTGGCGACGTTGGCCAGCCAGCCCAGTTGGGCGTCGAAGAGGGCGATGTCGATCTGCTGCCCCTGGCCCGTGCGCTGGCGGTGGTGCAGGGCTGCCAGAATGCCGATAACGGCAAAGAGTCCCGCGCTCACATCCACAATCGCCACGCCTACTTTGAAGGGGTCGCCGTCGCTGCCGTCCGTCGTCGGCCCGGTGATGCTCATCAGCCCCCCTTGGGCCTGAATCACTGTATCATATCCTGGGCGCTCTTTATAGGGGCCAGTTTGCCCATATCCGGTGATGGAGCAGTAGATCAGCCCCGGATTGACTTCCCGCAGGGTTGCGTATCCCAGCCCTAGCCGCTCCATTGTGCCCACTTTGAAGTTTTCGATCAGCACATCGGCCTGGGCTGCCAGTTCGCGCAGGATGGCCCGGCCCTCTTCGCTTTTCAGGTTCAGGGTGATGCTGCGTTTGTTGCGGTTGACGCTGACAAAGTAGGCGCTCTGGCCGTGGGGGGTGAAGGGCGGTCCCCACTGGCGGGTGTCGTCGCCCCGGCCCGGCTGCTCCACTTTGATAATCTGCGCGCCAAAATCGCCCAGCACCATTGTGCCATAGGGGCCAGCCAGCACCCGGGAAAGGTCCAACACAGTCAGATCGGCCAACGCCTTGTCCATTGCAAATCCTTCTGAAAAAAGAGAAATTGAGCGGTTGATTGTCATCTGTGGTACAGTAGCTGTGGCTCTTTGCCGATTAGTATACCAGAGGTTCCGTAGCAGTACGGAAGCTAAGTTTTCAGCAACGAAGGAAAGGAACCATTCGTGAAACAGTACCCCAGCGCACCCGCAATGCAGATTGACAGCAAAAAGTCGTATACTGCAACGATCAAGACCAACCGGGGCGATATTATCATCGACCTCTACGCTGACAAGACACCCAAGACGGTCAATAATTTCGTCTTTCTGGCCAAGGATGGCTACTACAACGGTGTGACATTCCATCGGGTAATCCCCGATTTTATGGTCCAGACTGGCGACCCCACGGGCACAGGTCGGGGCGGCCCCGGCTACAAATTTGCCGATGAATTTCACTCGGATCTGCGCCACACCGGCCCCGGCATTCTGAGCATGGCCAACGCTGGCCCCGGCACAAATGGCAGCCAGTTTTTCATCACCCACATCAAGACCGACTGGCTGGACGGCAAGCACAGCGTCTTTGGCAAAGTGCGGGAAGGCCAGGATGTGGTCAACGCCATCCAGCAGGGCGATGTGATGAACGAAGTGGTGATTGAAGAGAGCGAATAGGACGTAGCGCCAGGCTCCTGTTATTTGTAGAAACGTGAAACGTAAAACGTGAGATCACTGTTCGATCTCACGTTTTACGTTTCACGCATCTGTTGTCAATGATGCGGTTTTAACGACTGGAATTCTATGCAACCCCTCGTCGAACTGTCCGATGTCACCTTTGGCTATGCAGGCCAGCCCGTGCTGGAAAGCATCGATCTGCACCTGCACGAGGGCCAGTTTGCCGCGGTGGTGGGACCCAGCGGCGCGGGCAAGACCAGTCTGCTGCGGCTGCTCCTGGGCACGCTCCAGCCCAGCCGGGGCAAGATTTCCCTACATCGCAACGGGCGCGCCCTGCAAGTCAGCTATGTGCCCCAGATCGAATCGGTGGACTGGAACTTCCCGGTGACGGTGGAACAGGTGGTGTTGATGGGCCGGGTGCGCCGTTCCGGTCCCTGGCCCTGGCCCAGCGCAGATGAACGGCAACGGATGGCCGCTGTATTGGATGAATTGGGCATCGGCGATCTGGCCAAGCGGCACATCCGGGAGCTTTCGGGCGGCCAGCAGCAGCGGGTCTTTCTGGCCCGTGCCCTCATCGCCGAGCCGGACCTGCTGGTGCTGGACGAGCCGACCACTGGCCTGGACCTGCGCACCGCCGAGACGATTTTGCATCTGCTGGCCCATCTGAACCAGCACGGGATGACGATTCTGCTCAGCTCCCACGACCTGAACGCGGTGGCCGCGCATCTGCCCTGGGTCATCTGTCTGAACCGGCGGGTGATCGCCGAGGGGCCGCCGGAGCAGATATTCACCGAAGAAAATCTCAACCGCACCTATCGGGGGGATATGCTGGTGGTGCGCCAGGATGGAATGCTGCTCGTCCAGCAGCGCCCCCACCCCCACACCGTCCATGACATTCTGCACGACCCCGTACTGGGGCACTTGGAGTAGGAATGGAATTTTTGCTGGAACCCTTTGCGTTTGAATTTTTCCGCAACGGAACCCTGGCCGCGGTGCTGGCCGGCGCGCTCTGTGGAATGGTGGGTGTCTATATCGTCCTGCGGGGGATGAGCTACATCGGCCACGGGCTCTCCCACGCCATCTTTGGGGGCGCTGTCGTCTCCTTTGTGCTCCAGTGGAATTTCTATCTGGGCGCGGGACTGTGGGGCTTTCTGGCCGCGCTGCTCATCAACCAGACCGTGCGCCGCACAAAAATTCCCGCAGACGCGGCCATCGGCGTCATCACTACCGCCAGCTTTGCCGTGGGCGTGGCACTGATCAGCCGCTATCGGGGCTTTACCCGCTCTTTTGACGCCGCGCTTTTCGGCAACATTTTGGGCGTCACCCGCCAGGATGTGTGGATTGTGGCCGGGGTGGGCGTGGCTGCGGCTGCGGCCATTTTCTTCCTCTACAAACAACTACTCTTCACCACTTTCGACCCGGAGGTGGCCCAGGTCTACGGCGTGCGCACGGAATGGGTCGACACGGCCTTTGCCCTGATTTTGGCTTCTGTGCTGATTGTCTCTATGCAGATTCTGGGCGTCACCCTCATTGCGGCCGCGCTGGTCACACCGGCCATCATAGCCCGGTTGCTCACCGACAGTTTTAACCGGATGATTCTGCTTTCCACAGCCATCGGCGGGCTGACGGGCTTTGGCGGAATGTATCTGAGCTTCTATGTGGATGTGGCGTCCGGGGCGACGATTGTCCTGTTGCAGGCGTCTGTCTTTGTTGTGGTGCTGGGGGTGATGGCCTTGCGCAATCAGGCCGGAAAACGACTGGTGGCCTTTGATGTGTAAGATATTTAAGGTTTGAGTTATCCACAGTTTTCGCAGATTTTCACAGAGCGAATCGGTGAAAATCTGCAATATCTGTGGATAGCTATGTGCTATAACCCCACATTCACGCCCCAGATGTAGACCAGTTCCCCCCCCAGCCAGCCGCTCAGAATCACTATTACAATCCCCAACAGCAGTTGAATCGTCAGCGGCCATTTACGCCCTGGCTGGTCGAGTAAGTCGCCGGTTGGGACTTCCCGGCCCGGTTTTCTGCTTCCACTCTTTTGCCGTGACCAGTGCAGCCAGCCCCGATAGAGCAGATCGCCGTAGAGCAGGGCCAGCACCAGCCCGCTGGTTGTGTGCAAATTGAGTAGCGTGCGATAGGGCGCGTCCGGGGGCAGGCCGCCCTGATCGATGATGCCGGTGATGATTGTCACCAGCAGGGAGAACCAGCCCGCGGGCAGCATCCACCAGGTCAACGTACGCAGTTCGGGCCGGGATTGCCAATGCAAATAGGCCAGGGCCGCCGCGCTGGATGCGATGAGAAAGACGATGGGGAAATGGACAAAGATGGGGTGAATGATGGGAAGGTTCATTGGGTTTAGTCAGTCCAAGCAGTTTGTGTCAGGTGGGAAAGAAGTATAGCACATCACAGACCGCTTGTTGAGATTGACCGAAAATGGATATCTGTAACCATTTGATAAGAGATCGACAAGAAAAAAGCGAGAGAATTCGGCTATTCTGAGAGGGCAGCGAATTCTATTTCGTTTCCGTCAACAGGTTCAGTGCAAGAAGGTTTTGAGCCACTGATAAACACGCATGAACGCGGATTCTTCTCCTGTATTTCTTTGTTTCCTTTGTGGTTCTAATTTTTACCCGGTCGGCGTTGCAACTGCCGGGTACTTTTGAAAGGTGAGAAAAATGAGCAGACTTCCCAAAATTCCCTGGTACGAAATCACGTCCGAGAGTACCTATCTCAACCGGCGACAGTTGATGGTGGGTGCAGGCGCAGCGCTGAGTCTGGCCGCGCTGGCCGCCTGTGGCATGGAAGCCCCGGCTGCTCCCGCTGCGGCCCCGAGCGAGGCCGCAGCCGCAGATGCGTCCCCGACCGCCACACCGGATACCCGGGAGCCAATGGCCAGCGCCACCGCTGATGAGTTGGGCGACCCACTCAACAGCTTCGAGCAGATCACCAATTACAACAATTTTTACGAGTTCAGCACAGACAAGGAAGCGGTGGCACGGGTTGCCAAAGATTTTCCCATTTCGCCCTGGACAGTGACCGTCGGCGGGTTGGTGGATAATCCGGGAACCTACGATATGGACGACATCCGTGGGATGTTCGACATCGAGGAGCGCATCTACCGGCTGCGTTGTGTGGAGGCCTGGTCGATGGTCATCCCCTGGCAGGGCTTTCCTTTGGGCAAACTCTTGGCCGCGGCCGGGCCAAAGTCCGAGGCCAAATATGTGCGCTTTAAGACCCTGCACGATCCGGTGCTGATGCCCGGTCAGACCAGCACCTGGTATAGCTGGCCCTATACCGAAGGGTTGCGTATGGACGAGGCGATGAACGATCTGGCGATACTCTCCACCGGTCTCTACGGCAAGGACCTGCTGCCCCAGAGTGGAGCGCCCCTGCGGCTGGTTGTGCCCTGGAAATATGGATTCAAGAGCATCAAATCGATTGTGAGCATCGATCTGGTGGCCGAGCAGCCCAGTTCCCTGTGGATGGACGCCGCGCCCAATGAGTACGGCTTCTATGCCAATGTGAACCCGGACGTGAACCACCCCCGCTGGTCCCAGGCCAGCGAGCGGCGCATCGGTGAATCGGGGCGACGGGAGACCCTCCCCTTCAACGGTTACGCCGAACAGGTGGCGGGTCTGTACGACGGGATGGATTTGAGCAAGAACTTTTAAGATATTGGGTATTGGATATTTGGTGGTGACGTCGATAGCTCATCACAGCGAAATATCCAATATCCAATATCCGCTACCCAATATTTCAGAAATCTGATTATGCCCACACTTTCCCGCATTCTCACCAAAAACCGCATCCTCTGGCTGACCCACATCGGGTCCCTGCTGCCCTTTGCCCTGCTCCTGTGGGACTATTTCACCAACAATCTGACGGTGAATCCGATCCAGGACATTACCTTCCGCACGGGCAAACCTGCGCTGGTGCTGCTGGTGCTCTCCCTGGCCGTGACGCCGTTGAACACAATCTTCGGCTGGCGGGAGATTATCCCGGCCCGCAAATGGTTGGGGCTGTACGCCTGGGGCTATGTGTCGGTCCACTTTCTGGTCTTCATCGGGCTGGACTACGGCTTCGACTGGGGGCTGCTGTATGAGGCTGTATTTGAGAAGCGCTATGCACTGGTGGGTTTTCTGGCTCTGCTGATTCTGACGCCTCTGGCCCTCACCTCCACCAAAGGCTGGCAGAAGCGACTGGGCAAAAAGTGGAAGCGGCTGCACCAGTTGGTCTACGCCGCGGGGCTGCTGGGCGTCTTCCACTACCTCTGGCTGGTGAAATCGGACATTCGGGAGCCGGTCGCCTGGGGTGTGGTCGTCGTGCTGTTGCTGGTGGCGCGGATTCCCCGGGTGCGCAAGGCGCTGGTGGGCTGGCGGATGCGGTTGACGGGGAAGAATGCGCCGCCG
This sequence comes from Anaerolineae bacterium, assembly GCA_030432295.1. Classification (GTDB taxonomy): domain Bacteria; phylum Chloroflexota; class Anaerolineae; order Caldilineales; family Caldilineaceae; genus JACQGT01. The sequence goes on from JAUIHI010000005.1 coordinate 224,333, forward strand.
TCTACATCCCGCTCCCAACGACGGGCCGATTCCCGGCGAATCACAACGGGCGAACTGTAGACCGGCAACGGGTCCGGTTCTACCGATAGAATTCTTGCAAGACGCCGAGTTTCCAGGAAGGAACTCGGCGTCTTTTTGTCGGTGGACTGCCAAATCAGTCCACTCAGATTGCCTGTCGGCTTGGCGCGAATCGTTTGATCAATAGACTCTTTCTGTTTATACTAATGACATCGCAGACGCTATCTGAGATGGAAAGAAGGTGAAACCTTGAGCACGCAAGTCCTGCTGGATGTCCCTGATGACCTGTACAGCCACGTGAAAAGTGTGGCCGCACGTACGCATCGCGCTGTCACGGATGTACTGCTGGATTCGATCGCCGATTCCTTTGCACCCTTTCCCGTCGATCCAAGACGGGCAGAAATGTCCCAAAATGTGGATGCATTCACTGCAATGCACCCGAAACTGGTGGAAACATATTTGGGAGAAACGGTCGCCATTTGTGATGGTCGTCTGGTGGATCGCGACGCTGATCCCATCGCTCTGCTGCACAGGATTCGTCGCGATTATCCGAATCGGGTCGTGCTGCGACGCAAAGTCGAAACGATCCCTGAACGCGAGTTGCGCATCCGACATCCGCGTATCACACCAGCCCTATGAACCGCTTACTCTCCTATGATTACAACCGGGACTATTTTCCATCTGCCCCGTTTATTCCCATCACAATCGACGGATATGATGACAGCAAATCATCTATCACCATTCCCGCGTTTGTGGACACGGGAGCGGATGGCACACTTCTGCCCCGGGACATTCTGACAGCCGTTGGCGCTGAATACGAAGATACTGTACTCCTGCGGGGTACAACCGGAATTGCCCAACGATTGGATCGATATACCGTGCGTATACGGGTTGGCGAAGTGACAATCTTTTCGGTGGCAGCGGTGGCTGTTGCTCCGGGCACTGAGCCAATCATCGGTCGCGATGTGCTGAATTACCTCGTATTGACGCTCAACGGTGTGATCGGCATCGTCGAGATCGAACTGGAATAGACGCCGGTATGGACGCAAGTAACCTGAGCAGCATCTCAAAGACACAAAGTCTGGAAGAAATGGGCGAGTTCTGGGACACCCACGACTTCACCGAATTCGACACAGATAAACCCGACATTGAGTTCACGGTTGCTAATACTGTGGCGATTGAGGCGGAATTGTTCCTGGCAGTAGAAGATCAGGCACGCCGCCGGGGTGTTTCGGCGGAGACGCTTGTCAATCTTTGACTACAGGAGAAGCTGGCGGAACAAACAGCGTTGGCCTCGACCTAACACTGTTTGTTCCGCAAAAAGAAGCGGGCGCATCTGAGTGGATGCGCCCGCTTCTTTCATTCTGTGTCGATGAGAAGCTGAGTTTCTCGGAAGAAACTCAGCTTCCCGCGTCTAGCGTTGCACCGATGGCAGGAACAACTGCATCATCGGGGCTGTCGGCTCTGTATCACTCAGCACTGCGAACTCGGTGAAGTGGTCCAGTTTGATGAGCAGGCATTTGCCGCTCTCATCCACTTTCGTCTCCACAGAGACCCACTCCTGCTTTTCCTCGTCGAAGAAGGCCAGTTCCAGCTTGGACAGATCGCCCAGTTCCTTCAATTCCTCGTCGCTGAAACAGACTTTCATCACATAGAAATCCTTGAACTGGCGGATTTCGTTGCCTTCGCCATCACTGGCATCCAGCAGGAAGCTGCGCAGGGGTGTCTTGCCTTCGGGCACATCCACCGTCGGGCTGACCAGTTGTGTGTGTACAATTTCCACATTCTCGTCCACCGCGTTGGGCGGGAACTCGATGGAGAAGTCCTTCTCTTCGTTCTCCACTGTGCCGCCCTGCTCCGGTGTCACATCACCGCTGCTCTGCTTCACTCGCAGTTTCACAGGAATCGCACCGGGCATATCCGCCGAGAACTGCACCGGGCGGTCCGGGTCCCGGTCGCCCAGGAAGCGCAGGCTGGCCATGCCCTTTTCCACAGTGCCGCGGGCCAAGGGTTTGCCGTCCTGCAGAGCGGTGATGACCGCGCCTTCGACCGGGTATTTCAGATTCCACAGCTTCGGCCCCACCCGTTCGGGGATGGCCTCCCACGGCAGGATGATGCGGTAGGGGTTGCCCGTGTGCATCTCCATTGTGGCGTCGCCGAAGAGGTGATAGATGATCAGATTCGTGTCCGAGGCGCTGGTGCTGACGCTGCCTGCGGTCTGGGCCACGCCGATCTGGCTGACCATATAGGCCTTGCCGTAGTTCAGGATGTCGCCCAGGCGGGTGATGGATGTGCTGCCGCCGTAGCCAGGCACAACATCGCTCCAGGTGGCGTCGAAGAGGCCACGGGTCAGGGCGTTGTTGGCCCAGGTCGGGCTGACCCGGCTGGCTGCAAAGACACCCGCCGCGCCGCCGTCGGCCAGCCGCAGAATCTGCTCGGCGAAGTAGCTGCCGTTGGCCCCGCTGCCGTCGGTCTCGTTGTCGAAGTAGCCGGTGGAGCAGTTGATGCTGTAGACAACCGGCGTCTTGCTGCCGTTGGTCAGGCTGCCCAGATTGCTTGCCTTGAAGCTGGGGTGTGCCCAACCGCTGGAGGAGCCGTGATCCCGGTGGTAGACCAGTGTCCGGCCCGCGTTGATGGCGTCGATCACATCGGTGGTGTCGCCGTCCCAGGCATAGCCGCTGGCTGCGTTCAGGTCCGCGGGCAGGCCGGCGCCGTTGTAGTAGTAGTTGGGCGTGTCGCTGGCCCCTGCGTTCGTCGTGTAGATGCGTTCGACGGTGTAGCTGCCCATCAGCTCGTCCCGCACGAACTCGGAAGTCTCCACATAGCCCCGTGAGTCCGTGCCAGCACTGGCTCCACTCTTGCAGCATTGGAAGTAGCTGGCAAAGGTCATTGTGTTGTAGTAGCTGGCATTGGGCGCAAAGAAGAGTGGCGGGTGCTGCTCGTAGGCCACGATTTTATTGACCACTGCCTCGGCTTCCGCCAGTGTGTCCACCGGAATGCGGCCCAGGGCCAGGTCGGGCATCAGATCCGCGTTGTCCATCAGACTGTAGTCCAGGTCCGTGCCCGCTGCTGCTGTGTAGGCTGTGGCCCGGTAGAAGGGCGGGATGTGTTCGGCGTCGCCGATCAGGTCCACGTAGGACGGACGCACCAGACAGTTGTTGTATTTGTTGCGGATGTACTCCTGAATCTCCTCTTTGGTCACGCCTGCTTTGCCTGCGCCGGTCTCGACCACAAGGGTGGAGATGCCGCTCGTGCGCTTCCAGTCGGCCAGTGTATCAGCCGCGCTGCGGAAGGCCGGGTCGGTGATGATCAGCAGCTCGGCACCGATGCAGATGATGGGCGTGGGAATCTTCCACTCGCCGACAAAGATCGGCACGGCCTGCCAGTTGAGCACCTGGGCGTAGGCCGACTTGCCACTCTCGAAGGGATTGCGACTTTCGCCGGGCAGGAAGATGCCCTCGCCGCCCTCGAACTGCACCCGGAATTCCAGGCCGGTGTAGGAGATGTAGCGCTGACTAGCCGGGTCATACTGGCCCGCGGCCATCTCGATCTGCACCAGGTCCAGGTCCCGCATCCGTCCCACTTTCTGGATGCTCACCGGCTGGGCAGGGAAGGGATCCTTGCCGCTATAGGCTTCTTTGTCAAAGGCCCAATCCGGGTTGCCAAAGACAGACTCATCCGGTTCGCCCTTGTCGTGGGGCGGATCGCCAGGGTGATTGCCTTCCACCAGGCCGCTGTCCACGGGGGAGGGCTGGCTGGGGTAGAGGATCACTTGGGTCATGGACGTGCCGGCCTGCACCTTCGGTGTTTCCAGCATCACTTTTGCGCCCCGGGGCACAGCCAGCAGACGGCGATAGACAGGCACGTCGGGCTGACCGATTCCAGCGGTGTTGGGTTCCAGACCAGAGATGCCCAGTTGGACGTATTGGCGCTGGTCGCCGCCGATGGCGGGCCAGTATTGCAGGGGCGGGAACTGAATCTGGGCGGCAAAGCCTTTGTTGTCGGATTGGACAACTTCGACAGCTACCTGATCCTTGCGATTGAAGACAGGTCGGTCCACATTCGTCTGGCCTTCCTGGCGCAGCTTGACAGAGACCGCACCGGGCAGGCTGGCCGACCACTCCACTGGCTTGCCCTTCTCCGGCTCCTGGACGAATTTGACGTCCGCTTTGCCGTCCTGCACAACCGCACGCCCGATGGGCAGGCCGTCTTGCAGAGCGGTCAGCGTCGCCCCGTTGACCGGATATCGTACCCGCCAGCCAAAGGGATTGTACTCTTCGATGATGAAAATCTCGCCCAGCCAGAATTTGTGGGGGTCTTTCGTCCACATTTCCATTGTGGGGTCGCCGTAGACGTGATAGAGAATCACATCCATTGTGGCGCTGTTGGTGCTGACGCTACCCGCGGTCTGGGCCACGCCGATCTGCCCCCACAGGTAGCCTTTGGCGTAGTTGAGAATGTCGCCCAGGCGGGTGATGGAGGTGTTGCTGCCTTCTGGGGCTGTGCCCGGCCAGGTGGCGTCGAAGAGGCCACGAGAGAGGGCGCTGTTGGCCCAGGTCGGGCTGTTGCGCACATCGCCGATGATGCCCACCGCGCCGTCTTCCTGGCGCAGGAGAGATTCGGCCCAGTAGACGCCGCCGTTGCTGGTGCTGTAGGTGTAGTCGTCGTTGGCCGCGCTGCGGGTTTCGTTGTCAAAAAGGCCCGTGGCGCAATTGATGCTGTAGACCACCGGTGTCAGGTTGCCATTGTTCAGGCTGCCGAAGTTGCCCGTGCTGAAGCTGGGGTCGCCCCAGCGGGTGATGGAGCCGTGATCCCGATGGAAGATCAGGAAGTTGCCGTCGTTGAAGGCATCGACCACATCGTTGGTGTCGCCGTCCCAGGCAAAGCCGCTGCCATCCCGCAGGTCCACAGGCAGGCGTGCGCCGTTGTTGTAGTAGTCGGGCGTCGTGTCCCGTGTGCCTGCGTTGTAGTAGCCGCTCTTTGTGGGATCGTCGTGATAGTCGTCGTCGCTGGTGTAGATGCGCTCGACGGTATAGCCTTCGCTGGTCATTTCGTCCCGCACGAACTCGGCGGTTTCGGTGAAGCTGCGCACGGCCGTGCCGTCGTTGGCCGCGCTGGCGCTGCAACACTGGAAGTAGGCGGCGAAGGCCATCTTGCTGTAGAAGCTGTGATTGTTGGGCGGGTTCTGCTCGTAGTTGACGATTTTGTTGATAACCGTCTCGGCGTCGGCCAGGGTGTCCACAGGAATGCGGCCCAGGGCCAGGTCGGGCAGAATGTCGCCCGCATCCATCAGCGAATATTCCAGGTCCGAGCCGGGGGTATCGGCAAAGTCGTCGGCTGTGGTGGCTGTGCCGTTGTCGTCCCAAGTGATCACCCGGTTGTACCAGGGCGGGATGTGTTCGGCGTCGCCCAGTAGCAGAACGTAGCTGGGGCGGATCAGACAGTCGTCGTACTTCTTTTCGATGGTGGCTTTGATCTCGACGGCAGTCGTGCCCGCCTTGCCTGCGCCGGTTTCCAGCACAGTCGTGGAGATGCCTTTGGAGCGCTTCCAGGTGGCTAATGTATCAGCCGCCGTGCGGAAGGCCGGGTCGGTGATGATAATATATTCGGTACCGATGCAGAGCCACGAAGTGATGTCGCCGGGCAGGATGAATTTGTCCAGAATCCCGTAGTTCAGGACCAGACCTTCCACACCGGTCGTCTGTTTGTTGAAGGGGTTCAGGTCTCGCTCTGTGCGGAAGTAGCCCTTGCCGCCCTCAAACCGGAAGGCCACATCTACGCTGTCGAAGAGTGTGAGTATCTGCTTGGCCGGGTCGTATTGGCCCGCGGCAATCGATACCTGCCAGAGTTCCAGATCGCGCATTGTACCCAGCCGGTGAATCTCTACCGGGTTTTCGGGGAAGAGCTTTTCGCTGGCGTAGGCTTTCTCGTCAAAGGCGAAGGGGCGATCCCGGAAGTCGTCCACCGGGAATTCGTCCTTCTCCTGGCTGGCCGCCACGTCGGCAGGTTCAGGCTGGACAGGGGCCAAGAGCAGGCTATTGCGCTGACGCACGTTGGGTGTAGATTTGTCCAGCAGCAGCGTTGCGCCCACAGGCACGGCAATCAGCCGGGTGTAGATGGGCACATTGGGCAGACCGGGACGCATACCCGCCTGGTCGATGCCGGGCACACCCACTTGGCCGAATTCCTGCTTCTCCGGGCCTTGCACCTTCCAGAAGTGGGCTTCGGGGAACTTGAACAGACCCTGCAAGCCTTTGTCGTCGTTCTGGTCCAGTTGGATGCGCACAAATTCTTCCCGATTGACAATCGGGAATTTGGGCGGATCGTAGCTGGGCGGGGTGGCTTCCTCCGGCACGATGGGTGCTGATTTGTCATCGGAGAAGTAGAGGTCGTCGATGACTTCGCTGAGTGTCGTGTCGCCATAGTTCAGTGTCACACGGGCAATGCGGCCCGCGCTGTCGTACATCCCGATAAACTCGGTGTAGGCTTCGGGCACGGGAGTGTTCGTCACCTGGCAGATGACATTGCCCGCGGCGTCGTAGCCCACCATTGCGCCGGGTAGATTATTGGTTTCACCGTTGCCCATATAGAAACCCACGTGGGCCTTCGGGCTGTCAAACCAGAATGTCATCGGGACGTTGGCACTGGTGTTGGGGTGCACAGCGTCGTTGATCGCCACATTCGGCGCAGAACGGGCCGTCGTTGGGTCGGCTGTGCGGTCGCCGTAGGTGATGACCCGTGTCTCTTTGTTGTCCATAAAGTGCAGGCCGTGGGCCGGGACGTAATGTTCGCCAATCGTCACGGCGTCGTCCAGATCGTCGAAATTCACCAGCACTCGGTTGGGAATCTGATTTTCGTGGAAGAGTTCCACGCAGGAGCCGGGCTGGATGGGCGGGTTCTTGTCGCCGGAAAAGGTCAGGTTGTCGATAGACTCGGAAAGCACTGTGTCGCCGTAGTCCAGTTCCACCCGTGCGATGCGAACTGCGCTGTCATAGACGCCGATGAAGAGCGGATGGGAGGCGGGCACGGGCGAGAATGTCTCGGTGCAGAGCAGGTTGCCCGCCCGGTCATAGGCCCGCAGAATACCGCCCAGGTCCGGCCCATTGCCCTGGCTGCCCTTGCCGTTGCCGGGGCGCATGCCCACATAGGCCTGGTCCGTATCAAAGCGGATGACCATCGGCACGTTGGCGCTGGTGTTGGGGGATTGGGCCGAGTTGGTCGCCACATTGGGCTCGGAGAAGGACTTGCCCACGTCGTTGGGGTGGTCGGCGTAGGTGATGGCCCGTGTCGTCTGGTTGTCGTCAAAGACGACGCCGTGGGCAGCCTGGTAGTGGTTGCCCAATGTAAATGCGTTGGACAGTTCGTCGAAGTGCAGGACTGTCTTGCTGGGGACCTGCGCTTCGTTGGTGATGCGGACACAGGTGGCGGCTGCCTCCTGCATTGCCCGCTGGGGTGTAGCCGCCACTGGTGCGGCGGACGCGGGCAGGGCGCTGAGCAATGCAGAGAGCATCAGCGCCATCACCAGCATATAGGAGAGAAATCTTTCTCGCCATCGGTGTCGGTGAATGGGTGTTGTCATGGGTTCCTCCTGGGTGGATTGGGGTTACCAGTGAAAAGGTGAACGTTCTGAGGTCAGTGTGACAGAGAATAGGACGGCGCGGGGTTGCCTGCTCCACAGGGGATGTGTGGTGTAGGGCACAAATGGATATGAGTGGTGGGGGGCGTCTGCCCGGCCCTAAAGCGACCGGGCTACAGGGCGACGCCCCCTGAACGGGGCTTTAGGAGGAAGAGAGAGACCGACAATCAGCCGGATTTATCCGGCGTTGCTCGGTAGCCGGGGGACTTTAGCCCCCGGCAGGTGAGTTCGGGTAAAATGACAGAAGAATCGTCTTCTTCCCCCACCGATGGAGCAACCGATGGAAACCGTACAATTGGGCAAGACCGGCGTATCCGTCAGCCGCCTGGGATTCGGCGGCGCGCCCGCGGGATTGACGAACTATCTGGTGAATTCCTCGCCGGACGATGTAAACCAGCGCGAGCAGACTATCGCCGCTATCCACCGGGCCGCGGAGTTGGGCGTCACTTTTTTCGACACCGCGGCGGCCTACGGCAAAGGCGCAAGCGAGGAAATCTATGGCGAGGCTCTGGCGTCGGTGACGACGCCGGTCTTTGTGGCGACCAAAGCCATCCCCCAGGTGGAGAGTGTGCGGGGCAGCCTGGAAGCCAGTCTCAGTCGTCTACGCCGGGATCGGGTCGATCTCTTCCAGATTCACGGGATGACCTACGACGAAGAAACTGTCGATGGGATTCTGGCGCCGGGCGGGATACTGGAGCAGATGGAGTCATTGAAGGCCGAGGGGCTGACCCGTTTCATCGGCTTTACGACGGAGGACAACAATCCGCCGCTCTACCGGCTGATGCGAACGGGGCGCTTTGATGTGGTGCAGATGTGCTACAACTTCGCATTCCAACACCCCTACGACGCGGCCCGGCCCGCGGGCAGTCTGCTGGAAGCGGAGAAGCACGGCTTGGGCGTCATCACGATGCGGGCGCTCACATCGGGTCTGGTGCAAAAGTGGATACATAAGGTCAACCCGGCCAACACTTTCGACTACACACCGGCTCTGCTTCAGTACGTGCTGTCCAATCCGCTGGTCCACGTGGCCCTGGTGGGAATGCGCACGCCGGAGGAAGTGGAGAAGAATGTGGCGATTGTCAACGATCGCAGCGGGCGCATCGATCTGGTCGAACTCAACCGGAAGTTTCTTTGATAGAAAACCGGATGACCGTAGGGGCGCTTGCTTGCTGCGCCCGCTTCCGGAGACGGGCGCAGCAAGCAAGCGCCCCTACACAAATTGGAAATTCAAGCAATGTTTAATTCTGACCTTTCCATAGAAGCTCTCAACGCCTTTTCCGCGGATACCCTCGTTTCTCACTTGGGTATCGAATTCACGGAGATCGGCCCGGACTTTATGACGGCGCGGATGCCCGTGGACAGCCGCACGGTTCAGCCCTTTCGCCAGCTCCACGGCGGCGCGTCGGTCTCCCTGGCCGAGTCATTGGGCAGTGTGGCTTCCTTCGCCCTCATCGATCCGGCCACCCAGGCCGCGGTGGGGCTGGAGATCAATGCCAACCATCTGAGGGGGGTGCGCGCTGGCTTCGTGTATGCCACGGCCCGGCCCCTGCACATTGGCCGCCGCACCCACGTCTGGGATATTCGCATAGTCGATGATGCCGAGCGGTTGGTCTGTGTCTGCCGTCTGACAATGGCGATTGTGGATCGGGAGTGAGGAGAGTAAGCGGTAATCAGTAGCACTCGCCAGGAGGCACTGTTCACCGTCCGCCGTCCACTACTTTTGACACGCCCTTTCCCGGACGCCTATAATAGTAGGGTTGTTGATGCAATTACGAGCGAGGAAAGAGAGTGGGATGGCTTTACTGGAGATTGTGACCCCCAAAAGTGCCAACGCAGCAATACTGCGCAACCCAACCAAACGGGTGCGCGTTTTTGACGCTGGGCTGCATAAATTGTTGGACGATATGGTTGTGACCATGCGCGACGCCAATGGCGCAGGGTTGGCCGCACCGCAGATCGGCCTGGATCAGCGCATTTCGGTCATCGAATGGCCGGAGGACCCGGACAAACCGGAAGAGACCCTGCGGCGCTACGAAGTGATCAACCCGGAGATTGTTAAAGCGAAGGGCGCGGAGGAAGGGCAAGAGGGCTGTCTTAGCCTGCCCGGTATGGCCGCGGATGTGGTGCGCGCTACGTATTTGCTGGTGAAGTTCCAGGATCGCGATGGCAAGGAAGTGCGGCTGAAAGCCTACGACTGGCTGGCCCGCATCTTCCAGCACGAGATCGATCACCTGAACGGGGTGCTGATGACCGACCGGGCCGAGGTGCTCTATCGGGTGGTGGAGAACGACGAGGGCGAAGTCGAGTTGATTCCTCTGGAGCGGGTGGCCGCGTAGCAAAAGCCACGAAGGCACAAAGAAGAAAAACGGCCCTGCAATTGTTTCGATTGCAGGGCCATTTTTGATTCAATAGTCTCCCTACGGGTTCAGATAACGCTGCACGTTCACCAGATGCTCGTCGTAGGTCTCGGCAAAGATGTGTGCGCCGCTTCCGTCCGGTGTGGCGACGAAGTAGATGTAGTCGTGTTCGTCGGGATAGAGGACAGCCCGAATCGAGGCCAGACCGGGGGAGGCAATCGGGCCGGGGGGGATGCCTGTGTAGATGTACGTGTTGTAGGGGCTGACGACGCCGCTGTATTCTTCCAGAAAGACCGGTGTCTTCCACCACTGGCCTGTCGCAGGATGGTAGCCCATCGCATACTGCACAGTCGGATCCGCGTCCAGTTTGATGCCCGCGGCCAGCCGGTTTAGATAGACCGCGGCGATGGCGGGCCGCTCCTCCGGCAGTACAGCCTCCCGTTCCACAATGCTGGCCAGGGTGAGGGCCGCGTAGAGGTCCAGGTCTGTATCCCCCTGGGCCAACGCTGCCTCGTATACGGGCACAACCTGGGCCAGGAAGGCGTCCAACTGTCGAGTCAGCAGGTCAACGGCAGTGGTACCCTCGACAGGCAGTTCAAATGTGCTGGGGAAAAGATAGCCTTCCAGACTGGTCCCTGCTGGGCGGGTATTGAGAAAGGGGTAGCGGCTCACGTCCAGGCCGGTCAGATCGCCCGCCAGCGCCCGCTGCCGGTATTCATCGCCGTCGGTCAGAATCCCCTTCTCGGCCAGATAGTCGGCGATCTGCTCCAGCCGCCAGCCTTCGGGGATCGTCAGCCGGGTGCTGGACGCCCGAGAATTTTGCAGGGCCTCGGCGATCTCCACGGGGGTCATATTGGGGCGCAAATAGAACGTGCCCGCTTCCAGCCGTTGGGCGATTCCCTGCACCCGCACATAGGCCTCAAAGAGAGTGGCGTCGCCGATCAGCCCGGCTGTTGCCAACTGTTCAGCAATGCCGCGGGCCGTCGCGCCTGGGATGATTTCAAAGCGGATGGCGCGGCTGTCTACGCTGTGGGGACGCTGCAGGCTATCCTCGTTGCTGGCCAGATAGCCCTGCAACATATCCTCCCGTGTGCAGGCCGAGAAGACAAAGAACAGCGCGAAGAGCAGCGCTAGCAAGCCTATAGTGCGGAATTCCCGGTGTCGGAGAGGATCAGCCATTGATTTAGCCGCCGCTGCTCCAAAGAGCAAAGCCAAGCATTCGGGCGGTGTTGACTTTGCGGCCGGTCTCTTTTTTAAAAAGGGGATCGTTGCGATAGAGGATTTCTAGCCCTTCCTCCAACTGAATCCGGGGTTTGTAGCCGAGCAGGGCCTGTGCTTTGGAGATGTCGGCCACCAGACGCGCGGTGCCACCGCTCTTTTCCCGGTTGTGCAGCAGGCGGGGGCGTTTGCCCAAAACTTTTCCAATCGCAGCCGCGGCCTGATTGATGGAAGTCTCCTGGCCGCTGCCGATGTTGATGATCTGCCGGTCAATGCCGGAGGCAATCCCTGCCGCAGCCAGCCCCTGTATCACATCCTCAATAAAGACAAAATCACGGGTCTGCTCGCCATCGCCAAAGACAATCGCTGATCCGTTTTGAGCCGTCTGTTGCATCAGATAGGGGATGACTGGGCCGTGGGTGGGGGGCAGGGGCTGGCCGGGGCCATAGGCATTGAAGATGCGCAGGCTGACGGCTTCAAAACCGACCAGACCACCCATTGTAAAGAGGTATTGCTCCGCGGCCATCTTTGTCACTGCATAGGGCGCGGCAGGGGAGGGCAGCGCGTTTTCGTTGACCGGCTGGGAGGGCTGCTCGCCATAGACAGTCGCGCTGCTGGCAAGGATCACCCGCCCTACGCCCACATCCCGGCAGGCCTCCAGCAGAGAGACAGTACCGCCTACATTGACGTCGTTGTAGTCCCTGGGATAGAGGATGGAAGCAGGCACGCTGACCAGCGCGGCCAGATGATAGACAACATCCACTCCTTGCAGCAGGGACCAGAGGGTAGGAACGTCCCGCACATCGCCCCGCTTTACATAGATATCCTGGTGCATCCGGTTCGGATCACCACTGGTCATGTCGTCCAAAACCCGCACATAATGGCCCTGCTCGTGCAGGAAATTTGCCAGATGGCTGCCAATAAAGCCGGCTCCACCAGTGATCAAAATTCGCATACTTCTCCTTTTCTCCTGCGGCGCATTCATCAAGAATTGCCACTTTTCATGCCGCGCAGTATAACACCCGGCTAACGATTTTGCCAACTGTTTTCGTCCCTGACCTGCTGTCGCAGTCACTACTATTCTAGCCAGATGCCGTTACAAAATCGTAACAGGCTATCAAAACTCCTGTCAGTCTGGTCTGCGCCCATCTTCCTGTCTGTGTTCTGCGTCACTTGGCTCCGGTCTACTGGGGCACAATCGTTTGGGTGTTATCCCCGTTTTTTTGCTATACTGCCCTGTCAGTTGCAGAGATCGTTTGTCCACAGCGAGGCTCTGCCCGCTCTACAATCACCTGCGAGAATTTCTGTGCGCGCTCTCATCACCGGTATTGCCGGATTCGCCGGTTCTGCCTTGGCCCAATCGTTGCTGGACAATCCCGACGTGGAAATCCACGGCATCATCCACCGCCACGACTGGCGAATTCGGGCTATACGCGGCCAGATTCATCTCCACAAAGGCGATCTGCGCAATCCTTCCTGGGTGGACGAGGTGATTCAGGCCGTACAGCCGGACCTGTTGCTGCATCTGGCCGCGTGGAGCGATGTGGGGGGGAGTTGGTCCCAGCCCTGGGTGGCCTACGAACTGAATATCCACTGCCAGCTCAATCTGCTGGAAGCCGTGCGCCGTTTTGTGCCTGCGTGTCGGGTGCTGGTGGTCGGCTCCAACGAAGTCTATGGACGGGTGCGCGCCGAAGATTTGCCCGTAAATGAGGATACGCCCTTTCGTCCCAACTCGCCCTATGGGGTGAGCAAAATCGCCCAGGATATGATGGGCTATCAGTATTTTTGTAATTACGGGCTGCCGATTGTGCGGGTGCGCAGCTTCAATAATATCGGACCCGGCCAGGCCGACGATTTCGTCGCCAGCGCTTTCGCCCGCCAGATCGCGGAAATTGAGGCAGGCCAGCGGGAGCCAGTCTTACAGGTAGGCAATCTGACCACCGTGAGGGACTTTACCGACGTGCGGGATGTGGTGGAGGCCTATTGGCTGGCTGTTCAGAAGGGTGAACCCGGCACTGTCTACAATGTGGGCAGCGGCCAGGGGTATACCATCCAGTCAATTTTGGACATCCTTTTGCAGATGAGTACAGTCGATATTCGGGTGGAGCAGGACCCATCCCGCCTGCGCCCCAGCGACGTGCCCGCGATGATCTGCGACAACCGCCGTTTGGTCGATGCCACGGGCTGGCAGCCCTGCTTTGCTCTACGCGATACACTTCAGGACGTACTCAATGGTTGGCGGCTGGATATTCTGGGGAACAGGGCCGCAGACCGAGGCGTTTCTGCCTAGTTGGACATTATTCACACCACACGCTCAAATGGAGAATCCTCTATGCCAACCGCACTCATCACCGGTATCACCGGCCAGGACGGCAGCTATCTGGCCGAACTGCTGCTCGAACAGGGTTATAAAGTCATCGGAATGGTGCGCCGTACCAGCACCATCAACTTCGACCGCATCCGCCACTTTCAGGAAAAGGTGGAGATCGTCCAAGGCGATCTGCTCGATCAGATGAGTCTGATCAGCATCCTGCAGGAGCATCGCCCTAGCGAAGTCTACAATCTGGCCGCGCAGAGTTTTGTGCCCACCAGCTTCACCCAGCCTGTGCTGACCGGCGAGTTCACCGCTCTTGGCGTTACCCGAGTACTGGACGCCATCCGCATTGTGGACCCGTCCATCCGCTTCTATCAGGCCAGCAGCAGCGAAATGTTCGGCAAAGTCCAGGAAGTACCCCAGCGCGAATCGACCCCCTTCTATCCCCGCAGCCCCTACGGCGTCGCCAAGCTCTACGGCCACTGGATAACTGTCAACTATCGGGAAAGCTACGATATGTTCGCCTGCTCCGGGATTCTCTTCAACCACGAAAGTCCCCGGCGCGGGCTGGAATTTGTCACCCATAAAATCACCAATGCGGTGGCCCGTATCAAATTGGGGTTGGACAAGGACCTGCATCTGGGCAATCTGGAAGCCCGCCGGGATTGGGGCTATGCGCCGGACTATGTGCGGGCCATGTGGCTGATGCTGCAACAAGACACACCCGACGATTACGTCGTCGCTACCGGCGAGACCCACAGCGTCCAGGAGTTTGTCGAAGAAGCCTTCGGCTATGTGGATATGGACTGGCGGGAGTTTGTGGTCCAGGACCCCAAATTCTACCGTCCGGCTGAGGTAGACTTGCTGGTGGGAGACCCGGTCAAAGCAGGCGAGAAGCTGGGGTGGGAACCCACCGTCAGCTTTCGGGAACTGGTGCGGCTGATGGTGCAGGCCGACCTGGAAGCTTGGGAACGCCGTCTCAAACAGGCTGCCGCGTTGTCTTCATAGATCGGAATAATCAGCCACTTTTGTTATTCGCCCTTTGATCGGTAGGAAGCTATGTCCGAAACTTTACGTATCTTTGTCAGCGCCACCAACGATCTGGAAGCCGAGCGGGCCGCCATCGGTCAAACCCTGGCCGAACTGCCTGTGCAGGTCGGTGTGGAAATCCGCCGCAGCCCGGCCACAGGCATCAGCTATGACAATCTGTTCGAGTTGATTGCCAATGTGGACCGCTTCTACTTTCTGATGGGGCGAGATATCACCGCGCCTGCCGGAGCCGAATGGCATCTGGCCCTGCAACTGGAACGCTCGATTTTCCCTCTGCGCATTGCCGGTTCCCGCACATCCGCAGGCCAGGAGTTTCTCCACTATTGGCCCCTGCGCTGGAAGACCTTCCAGAGCCGGGGCCACGTGGCCCAGTTGGTCGGCCTGGACCTGATCGAAATTCTGCTCCATCCCACCAATCGCTACGGCCTGTCCGTAACGGAGATGGCCGCGCTCCACGGCCACAAAAAGAAGCTCTCCGAAGGACTGGTGGTCCCCGTGGAAGAACCGGGCGGTGCAGGTGGCGGCGGCATTCTGTTGGACCCGACCCACCGGGATGAAATTGATTCCGAGTCAGTTTTTGCATAGCAAAGGAAAAATGATGGGACTGAAGGAAAAAGTTACTGGATTTGTGGCTGGCTTGCTTTTGGAGAGACCCATCGGGGACAAAAGCTATACCGATATGGCTCAGCAGTTGGAGGAAGCGGGGCAGAGCATCGAGGCCCGTTTGTCTGGTAAAGAATACACTGAATTCAATCACCGGGTGCTGACCCACATCATCGGCATCGAGCGCTGGGGACAGAGCCGTCTGCGTGTCTTTCTGGGCAATCCGTTTGTGCAGGATGAATACAACGGCTATCGTCCCGCACGGGATATGCCCTGGGAAGAATTGGTCGGGCAATTCAGCGCCACCCGAGCCGTGACAATCTCTCTGGCCCGCGCCCTGGGCGACGCGTTGATTGCGCCGGACAAAACCGTCCTCCACAACCAACTTGGCCCCCTCTCTGCCCGCGCCTGGCTGCGCTATCTGCAAACCCACGCCAGCCGGGAAATACTACAGGTCCGCTAGTGTCTGTCTCTCCCTCTTCCGGCAAATCTGTGGGTCTGACCGGCCTGTGGGTGGTGCTGATCGCCAGTGCTTTTGCCTGGGCACCCGCCACCTATCCCGGCTACTGGCAGGCGCTAGAAGGCTTTGCACCCGTCTTCAATGCGCCCTACGCCGCGCCCATCGCCGATATTGCCAGCCAGTCCGACCTGTGGCGGGGCAGCGGCAGTGCCACATTTCTCCTCACCCGCCCGCTGATTTTGCTCGGTATTGCGCCGGTTGTGGCTGTGCGCTCGGTCTTTGTTCTCGTCTTTGTACTGGGCAGCCTGGGCATCTATTTTTGGCTGCGTCCCCGTTTCGGTGATCGGTCAGCCGGATTGGCGGGGCTGCTCTACGCACTGATGCCCCCCCTGCTGGCGACTGTCTATATCCGCGGCTCTTTGGCCGACGCGCTGGTCCTGGGACTCTGGCCGCTGGTTCTCTCCGGGCTGGCTGTCTACGTCCAATCCCGCAGCCCCGCGGCCATCGGCGTGGCGGTGATATCCCTGCTCTGGATTTGGCGCACCCAGGCCGGGCTGGCCGTTTTTATCACTCTTTTTGCTTTGGCCTATGTGCTGTGGGTGGAGCGGGACCGGCTGGCGCTGCTCACGACAGCAGTCACCGGGCTGGCCGGGCTGCTCAGTCTGCTGCCCCTGCGGGAGATTCAGGCCGATCCCCCCGTCGATTTCTACGCCCATTTCGTATACCTTTTTCAATACTTCGCGGGCCGCTGGCAGACTGCGCCCAGCATCCCCGGCTGGCAGGACGGCTATCCCTTTCAGTTGGGATTTGCGGCGCTGGCCTTTGCTTTTGTCTCCCTTTGGCTGCTCTGGCTGAAATATCGGGAAAATGTGGACCTGCCGCCGCTGATCGTGCGCCGCTCGCTGCTATTTTCCGCGGTGGCGGTTATTGTTCTGCTGCTGCTCACTCTTGGCCCGTCGGCTTTCCTTTGGCGATTGACCGGCGCAGATCGGCTGCTCACCTGGCCCTGGCAGGTGCTGCTGCCGGCGCTGCCCTTTCTGGCGCTGCTGGCGGGCAGCCTGCCCAGCTTGAACAGTCAACTGGCCTGCCGGGGCTATTGGGCGGCGCTGCTGGCCCTGGGCCTGATGAGCAGCTACCCGTATCTTACGGCAGATTTCACCCAATACACGCCGCCTGCCGCTCCGATGGCTGTCTACGGCGAGCGGGGCGAGATTGTGCTGCTGGAGGCGACTCTCCACGAATCCAACGCGGGGGGGTACGACGCCACAGTGGAAGCTGTCTGGCAGCCGGTTCAACCCATCGACTTCGACTACAATCTCTTCTTCCAGGCCTTGCGGCCCGGGGCCAACGGCACGGACTACGAAGTTGTGGCCCAACTGGACCAGCAGCCTCTGGCCCTGCGTCCTGCCACCACCTGGCAGCCCGGCGAAATCCTGACCGGCACCTACACGCTTGCCTTGCCCGTCGATCCGGCCAGCGCCAGTTTGCGTTACTATTTTGGCTACTACAACTGGCAGGAGGGGACGCGTCTGCCTGTCAACAGTGGGCCGGACGACAAAATGGTGCTCTTTGGGCAATGACGAACAGCGAATGGTGAACAGGGAATAGCGAATGGCGATTGAGACGTCCCGGCCCGATACCCAATACCCAATACCCAATATCCCACTCCTGCGCGACGGCTTTCTCTGGCTCACCCTCGCCCTGACGATCTTTGCAGTCGCGCCCTTTGCCAAGCCCGGCTATTTCTGGGGGGCTAACGACGCCCGCCATCACGTCTACTTTCTCTTCGAGTTCGACAGGCTCTGGCAGGACGGCGTCTGGTGGCCCCGCTGGAGTCCCGATTTTGCCTTTGGTTACGGCTATCCCTTTTTCAATATCTACGGCCCGTTCAGCCACTTCCTGGCCGAAATCCTCCATTACTTTGCCAAATTCGACTTTGTGCAATCGGTGGAGATCGTCTTCTCCCTGAGTATTGTCGCCAGCGCTGGCGCAATGTACGGCTACGTCCGCTCCTTGGCTGGCCGGGCTGCTGGGTTGCTGGCCGGGGTGGTCTACACCTACGCGCCGTATCATTTGATGGTTCTCTACGTGCGGGCCAATCTGGCCGAAAGTATGGCCTTTGTTTGGCTGCCCCTCTGCCTGTGGAGCTTTCGGGCCTGTGTGCGTCGTCCTTCCCTGTGGGCGGTCATTGGCGCTGGGCTGGCCTATGCCGGGCTGATTCTGACCAGCAATCTGGTCTGGGTGCTCTTTACGCCGGTGCTGATGCTGTACATTCTGGTTTTACTTTTTTGGCAGGAGACTGGGGAACGGCGATTAAAGCTTTGGACAATCCTCCGAGCCGCAATGGCCCCTTTGGTTGGGGCTGTGGCCGGGCTGGGGCTGAGTGCGATCTTCTGGCTACCGATGTTGCTGGAACGTCAATACGTGCGGGTGGACCAGTGGTTCGATGGCCGCTACAATTTCCGGGATGACTTCCTCTACTTCTTCCAATTCTTCAGCCCCCGCTGGGATTTCGGCGTCAGCCTGCCGGGACCCAACGACACCCTCAGCTTTCAGGTCGGGCCGGTGCTGCTGCTCTTTGCCCTATTGGGTGGACTGGCCGCCTGGCGACGCTATTCCCTGCGCCCGGAGGTGGCCGTTTTTGCCGTCGCTGGTCTGGGCGGGGCCGCGCTGGGATGGACTGTTTTCGCGCCCCTGTGGGATTGGCCGCTGATTGGCGCGATTCTGCAATCGGCCCAATTCCCCTGGCGCTGGCTGCCGCTGACTGCCGTCGGTTTTTCTGTGCTGGCGGGCCTTCTCTTTGTGCCAGATTGGGGCGTGGAAGAAGAGGCAGGCCATCTCTCCCCGCCGCTTTTTGTGGTGATGGCTGTAGCGATTCTGGCCAGTTACCCGCTGCTGCAAGTCCAGACTGTAGAACCGGCGGAAGGACCTGTTGGGCTGGCCGCGCTTATGCGTTTTGAACGGGACGCCGACGAAATGACCGGCAGCACAGCCTGGGTGAAGGAGATTCCCACCTGGAGTCCAATGGCCGAGTATTATATCAATCTGGATGAGGCAGGCCAGCCGGTGACGCCAGTCACCTCCAAAGTGGACTACAAAGCCCTGGACTATAGTAAGCTGGCCGTCGGCTCTGTCGTCAATAATACAGTGATGGAAGAAGTCTACTTCTGCACCGACCCCGGCGAGCGGCCAGGTGACTGCGGCTCCCGGGACGACCAGCGCATCATCTTCAATCACTTCTACTACCCCGGCTGGCGGGCCTGGCTGCTGGACAGTAAAGGGGGGCAGCCCGTGCAGGAATTGCCGATTATCCCCGAAAGTGAGGGCACACTGGGCCGTATGACTGTGGCTGTGCCTGAAACTGGTGAAGGCTTTATTCTGCTGAAATATGGCGATACGTTGCCACGGATTGTGGGGCAGTGGCTTTCTCTGGCAACCCTGCTGATATTGCTGGGTGGCGGATTGTTCGCCTTTAGAAAGAAGTGAAACTGTAAGGCTGTATACATTGCATATTGTGCGCGGCTCTGCTAGGATTCCCGTAACCACACCTCCACTCCAATCCCAAGACACCCCTTCCTGGGAGGCGCACGAATGGAAACGCATACGCATATCGGCGCAGGCTGCTATCTCCCGACGGTTGACCCAATGGAGATGAGTATCCTGGCTGCCAAGTACGGTGAACCGGTTCGTCGGCGAGCAATTGTCGAGACCGATGATTATCTGGCCGCGCAGCGCTGGCGGGCCGTGCCAGACCGGCGCGGCGAAGTCATCTTCATCATTCGCCAACCCAACGGCGAGATTCTGCTCCACAGCAAACAGCGCTACGGAGGGCCTATCTACCGGCTGCCCACAGGCGGCGTTGAGCCGAGCGAGGCGGTGGAGGATGCACTTCTGCGCGAGGTGGAAGAGGAGACCGGCCAGTCGGTGATTGTACGTCGCTTTCTTGCCATCCTGAACTGCCATTTCCACCGAAACGGCTCCAGTGTGCCCTTCACCAGTTATCTCTTCTATCTGGAAAGCCGCACGATGCTAATCGAACCGGAAGAAGGCCACGAAGTCGCTGATTTCCGCACAGTGCCCGTGCAACGAATGGGACAGGTGGCCTCCCACCTTCGCTCCCTGAATGGCAAACGCCAGGGCTGGGGCTATTGGCGATCCCTGGCCCACGATCTGGTCCACGAACTGTTGGGGCAGAATTCCCAATTCAACTGAGAATCTACAATTCACCAAAAATCTGGTACAATGGCGTACCAGATTTTGACGCGTGTGGCAGGTGTAGCACAGGCTAGGGAAGGAAGATTATTGTATGGAGGCTTTGACACTCGACCGTCCTATCGAATTGCCAGAATTGAAGGGGCCGATTACTTTTCAGGAGTTTCTGGCCCAGGTGGATGGAGGCGTCCACGCCGAATTGGAAGATGGGGAGGTGATTTTTATGTCGCCAGCGTCACGAAAGCATCAGCACCTTTTTGGATGGCTCTACAGTATTCTTCGCCACCATACGCGCCACTTTTCTATCGGCGAGCTGTTGCCTGCGCCATTTTCGGTTCGCTTGGGCGAGACCGGGCAGGTTCGGGAGCCAGATATTCTCTTTGTCAGATCGGAAAATTTGGCGCGTATCAGAGAGACTTATGTAGACGGCCCGCCCGATCTGGTGGTAGAAATCATCTCGCCCGAAAGCATCGACCGGGACCGGGGCCGCAAGTTTGTCGAGTACGAGGCCGAGTCCATTACCGAATATTGGCTCGTCGATCCCATCCGGGAGCAGGCCGAGTTCTATCGCCTGGGCAGTGACAGCCGCTATCATCAGGCCCTGCCCGACGCCGACGGTATTTTCCACAGCGAATCTGTCCCCGGTTTCTGGCTGCGAACGGCCTGGATGTGGGAAGACCCCCTGCCCAATGAGTTGGACGTTTTGCGGGAGTTGGGTGTGATTCAGTAGTGGATGGGATGTTTGAAGGAGAAAAGCATGTGAAATCTTCTATGCCGATTTCTATTGACGATGAGTGGACAGAGACTGAATGGTTGCATCTGGCCGCTCATAACCCGGCTTTTGACTTTCTGGCTGACAGCGCCGACGACATTTATTCCGTGAATGATGGAAAGCGAATCGAAGCGGCAAATCATTGCCGCACGACTTCATAAATTATCAGGTCTTATAGCACTTTCAGGAGTACCCAATGCTCGTCCCTATTTCGTGGCTCAAAGAATATGTAGACATCACCCTCCCCATCGACGCCCTGGCCGAACGGATTACCCTGGCTGGGCTGGAAGTTGCATCGGTCAAGCGGCTGGGCGACTGGTGGGACGCGGACACACTCGTCGTCGGCCAGGTGATCGCCGTCAAACCTCACCCGGACGCGGACCGGTTGGTCCTGGTAGATGTGGAACACGGCGAGGCCGAACCCCAGCAGGTGGTGACAGGCGCGCCCAATCTCTTCCAATACAAAGGCCAGAGCGTAGCGGACGGCACACTGCCTGTCCTCAAAGTCGCTTTTGCCCGCCAGGGCGCGGTGCTGGTAGACGCCTACAGCGACGAGCACCCCCGTCCTTTCAAGAAACTCAAACCGGCCAAAATCCGCGGCATCCGCTCCTCCGGGATGGTCTGCTCGGAGCTGGAACTGGGACTGAGCGAGGAACACGAGGGCATTCTGCTTTTGCCCCTGGACGCGCCTCCCGGCGTCCCGCTGGCGGACTATCTGGGCGACGATGTGGTAGAAATCGAACTGACGCCGGATATGGCCCGCTGCCTGAGTATGAGCGGTGTGGCCCGGGAAGTCCACGCGCTGACCGGCGCGGCTCTGCACCTGCCTGCCGACGAATGGCAACCCAGTGGCGACGACAACGCCGCCGACTACACTGCCGTTGAAATTGAAGACCCGGCCCTCTGCAACCGCTACACCGCGACCCTCATCCGGGATGTGACCGTCGGCCCGTCGCCCCTGTGGATGCAGGAACGGCTGCGCAAGGCCGGGATGCGCCCTATCAGCAATATCGTGGACATCACCAATTATGTGATGCTGGAGATGGGCCAACCCCTCCACGCCTTCGACTACGACCTGCTGCTGGAACGGGCGCAGAAGAGCGGCGCTGCTACACCGACAGTCACTGTGCGCAGCGCCCGCCCCGGCGAGAAGATGACGACCCTCGACGGCCAGGCCCGCCAACTGGACGATTCGATGCTGCTGATCACCGACACGGCTGGGCCAATCGCCATCGCTGGTGTGATGGGCGGCGCAGAGACCGAAGTTCACGACGGCACGCGCCACATTCTGCTGGAATCCGCCACCTTCGAGGGCATCAACAACCGGCGCACCAGCCAGAAGCTCAAACTGCACAGCGAGGCCAGCCACCGCTTCACCCGCAGCGTGCCCGCCACCCTCAACGATCTGGCCGCCCGTCGTGCCGCTGAATTGATGCGCCTCTACGCTGGTGGGCGCATCGTCCCCGGCATTGTGGACGCCTATCCCGCGTCCCAGGCCGAGACGACCGTCTACACCAGCGCCGGGGATGTGCGCCGTCTGCTGGGGATGGATCTGAGCCGGGGTCAGATTGCCAGTGCGCTGGAAAAGCTCGACTTCCGGGTCAAGGAAATCCCCGTACCCCCTGCCGACGCGCCGACGAATGCGGTCTTCGGCCTCTACCGGGCCGCGGATGAGCCGGTGCTGGCCGCCACTGTTCCCTGGCACAGGCTGGATGTGGCAATGCCCGCGGACCTGACCGAAGAGGTGGCCCGCATTGTGGGCTACGACAAAGTGGGCGTCACTCTACTCGACACGACCTTGCCGCCCCAGCGCCGCAACGAAGTGTTGGAAGCCGAGGAGAAGCTGCGGGATATTTTGGTGGCCTGTGGCCTGCAAGACACAATCGGATATGCCCTGACCACCCCGGAAAATCACCGCAAGCTGCTGGCGACAAACGGCGACCAGCCCGCCCCCAAATTCATCGAACTGGCGAACCCCCTTTCGATGGACCGCCGGGTCATGCGCCGGGATTTGATGGTCAGCGCGCTGGAAAATCTGGCCTACAACAGCCGCTACGCCGACCGCCAGGCCATCTTCGAGATTGGCCGGGTCTATCGCCCGGAGACCGGCGACGGCACACTGCCCGAAGAGGACCGCCGGGTCTGCATCGCGCTGACCGGCTCCCGCCAGCCGGTTAACTATCACAGCAGCGAGAGCGACAAAGAGAGCTTCGACTTCTTCGATCTGAAGGGGGTTGTGGAGACGCTCGTCAGCCGGATGGGCATTGAACCCGGTGCGCTGCGATTCGCCGCGCACCCGGATTCTCCTTCCTTCGGCCCCCGCTGCGCGCTGGTCAGCATCGGCGAGCAGAGTTTGGGAGTCCTGGGCGAACTGCACCCGAAAGTGCGGGCCGCCTTTGGCCTGGGTGATGAGCGGGTCTGCATCGCCGAACTGCATATCGGGCCGCTGGTTCGTCCCAGTTGGCAGCTTTCCAATATGCAGCCCATCAGCGTCTATCAGCCCGTGCGCGAGGACCTGGCCTTTGCCGTGGACGAGGAAGTGACTGTGCGTCGGGTGCGGGATGCGATTGTAGCTGGCGGTGGCGATCTACTGGTGGATGTGGAACTCTTCGACATCTACCGGGGCGCGCCTCTGCCTGTGGGACAGAAATCCCTGGCCTGGCGGGTCGCCTACCAGAGCGCCGAGCGCAACCTGGCCGAGAAGGAAGTCAACAGCCTGCGCGCCCGGATTGTCAAAGCGGTGGAAGATGCGACGGGGGGGAGTTTGCGGGGGTAGTAGGCAGCGTAAGGCAAAGAGATAAAATATCCCAGAGTTGATACACAACCTTCAAGGTAGCCTTGGCTATGCCTTGTATCTGCGAATTTGATGGCATTCAAATTTATATGTACGTGCCAGACCATAACCCGCCGCACTTTCATGTGCGGGTACACGGGTTGGAAGCCCAAATTACGATCACAGACCCAGACATTCTGCGTGGTAGCCTGGGCCGAACTGAACGGCGCAAGGTTATCGAGTGGGCACGCAAACGGCAGTACGAGTTGGAAGCCAACTGGCACCGCATCGAGCAGTATTTACCGCCAGAGGAGATAGCGCCATGACGCAACTTGGACCAATACCTCAAATACTTCGGGTGCTTGCGCGGCCGGAGGGAGTACTTGAAATTTATTTTACCAACGGCGATTCTGGAAACTTGCAACTGTCTAAGTATCTATCGCTGACGGGCTATTTTGCTCCGCTTGCCCAACAGGACTTCTTCCAGCAGGTGTTTGTGGATCACGGCACGCTCTGCTGGCCCAACAATATCGATCTGGACCCGGTTGTCGTCCATGCCTGGACTCTCGGCGAGCCAATTGAGTTGGCCGAGATTGAACCCGCGTAATACGCAGAGGGATTGGCATCGGTGTAGCATATCCAGCAAAAAACAAACAGCCCGCCGGAAACTCCCCGACGGGCTGTGCCTTTTCTTTCTCCCTATCCGTGTACATCCGTCCTATCTCTTCACCACTTCCAATGGCTGATCCTTGCGCACCCGGAAGTAGTCCAAGTCGTGGGCCACAATTGTATTGGGGAATTCGGCCTGGGCCTCGGCCAGCACATCCTGCGTGCGGTAGCGGCGGCTGAGGTGATGGAGGATCAGCTGCTTGACGCCGGACTTGGCCGCTAGCCGGGCCGCGGCTTTGGCAGTGATGTGGCCGTGGGCCTTTGCCATCTCCGCTTCCTCCTCCAAATACGTTGATTCAATCACCAGCAGGTCGGCGTCGGCCACAATTTTGTGCAGCGGACCCGTGCGTCCCACATCCCCGATGAAGCAGAACTTTGCGCCCCGCTGGGCCTCTCCCAACACGTCGTCAGGCTGAATCGTGCGTCCGTCGGCCAGGGTAATCGGCCTGCCTTCGACCAGCTCCCGGCGGGCGGGGCCGTTGGGAACGCCGAGCGCTTCGGCAGCCGCGCTGTCGAAGGGGCGCCGGGTGCGCTCCTCGAAAGTAAAGCCGAAGCAGCCACCGCCCCGATGGGTCACGGGGAAGGCGGTGAGGGTGAAGTGGCGATCTTCAAAGAGCAGCCCCTCTTCCAGCAGGTTGAGGGTGACACCCGAATTGGGAATGTTATTGGCGCCAAAGACCACTTCCATCAGCCCGCGCACCCGGCCAATCGCGGGCGCACCGCCGTAGATATTCAGTTCGTCCATCGCTTCCCAGTGGCCCAACGTACTGGCCAAACCACCCAGCCCCAGAATGTGGTCCAGATGGCCGTGGGTGAGGAGAATTTTGTCCAGGCGGCGAAAGCCCAGGCCGCTGCGTAGAATCTGGCGCTGGGTTCCCTCGCCGCAGTCGATGAGGAAGCGATGTTCGTTGACCATCACCAGCGCGGAGGAAAGCCCCCGGTGGGCCGAGGGCGCGCTGGCCGATGTACCGAAAAAGACGAGTTCAAACACGGAAGTACCTCAGAAGTAGCTCACCGCGGAGGAAATGTAAAGGGCTTAACCACAAAGACACGAAGGCACAAAGAACTGCAAAAGCATTTTTCTTCGTGTCTTTGTGCCTTTGTGGTTTTTCCTGTATTCCTACGCTGTGAGAAAATTTAGCTGCGCCGTCGCCGTACGGTTTTCTTGGGCGCTTTTGCCTTCTCCGCCAGCATTGCCAACGCCTGTTCCAGGGTGACTTCCTCTGGTTTCTGCTCTTTGGGCAGGGTGGCGTTGACCTTTTTATGGTTGACGTATGGCCCGTAGCGTCCGTTTAGCACCTGAATTGGGCTACCGTCTTCCGGGTGTTCGCCCAGTTCTTTGATGACGCTTTTGGTGCTGCCCCGTTTGGCTGGCGCAGCGGCCAGGACTTCCAGCGCCCGTTCCAACTCCACTTCCAGCACATTGTCCGGCGCTTTCAGGCTGGCGAATTTGCCGTCGTGGACAATAAAGGGGCCGAAACGCCCCACACCGGCCTTGACATCCTTCTCCGTCTCTGGATGGACCCCCAATGTGCGGGGCAGGCCGAGCAGTTTGAGTGCCAACTCCAAATCCACATCGCTTTTTTCCATGCCTTTGAGCAGGCTGGTGCGCTTGGGTTTGGTCGGCTTACCATTCTTGCCCTTTGGCCCTTCCTCGCCCAACTGGACATAAGGGCCGTAGGGGCCATCCTTCAAAAAGATGGGCTGGTCGCTCGCCGGGTCGTTGCCCAGGATTTCCGGCCCGTCGCTCTTGCGGTTGAGCAGATCCTCCACCATCTCTGGAGTCAGGTCCGCCGGGGGCAGGGAATCGGGCAGACCGGCAGTGATGCGGTCGCCGTTGCTGCCCCGGGCCAGGAAGGGGCCGAACTGGCCGATGCGCAACTCCACGTCCAGATCAGAGAAATCCACCTGGCTGGCGATGCGGGCTTCGATCCCGGCTTCCTTCTCCTTCACCTGATTTTCCAGACCGGCCTGGCCCAGGAAAAAGGCCCGCAGATATTCGAGCCAGCCCGCTTCGCCGTCGGCGATGTCGTCCAGCTTCTGCTCCATCTCCGCGGTAAAGCGCAGGTCCACCAGTTCGTCGAAGTGTTTCTCCAACAATTGGGTGACGGCAAAGGCGACGAAAGTCGGCACCAGTTCTTTGCGCTGTTTGAATACGTAACCCCGCACCTGAATCGTATCGATGACGGTGGCGTAGGTGCTGGGACGGCCAATGCCTTCGGCTTCCAGCGCTTTGACCAGCGTGGCTTCGGTGTAGCGAGCGGGCGGTTTGGTCTCGTGGCCGACCGCGTTTAGCTCCCGCACATCCACTTCCTCGTCGACCTTCAGGGGCGGCAACACAGAATCCTGATCTTCCAGGGCTGCTTCGGGATCGTCGCTGCCTTCCACATAGGCCCGGAAGAAGCCGGGGAAGAGAATTTCCCGACCGCTGGCCCGGAAGATGGCGTCTTCCACGCCGATGGTGACGGTCGTGTGTTTGAGCCGGGCGTCGGTCATCTGGGTGGCAACGGTGCGTTTCCAGATCAGGTCGTAGAGCGCACTCTCCGGGCCGGAAATGGGCAGAGAATCAGCGGGCCGCATTTCTGTGCCCGCGGGGCGGATGGCTTCGTGGGCCTCCTGCGCGCCTTTGGATTTGGTGGCATAGCGCCGGGGCTTGTCGCTGAGATATTCGTCGCCGTAGAGTTCAGTCACCCGCTTGCGGGCCGCGGAGACCGCCTCGTCGCTCAGGTTGACCGAATCCGTACGCATGTATGTAATGTGGCCATTTTCATAGAGGGTCTGGGCCGTGCGCATCGTCTGTTTGGCCCCCCAGCCCAGCTTGCGGTTGGCCTCCTGCTGCAATGTGCTGGTGGTGAAGGGGGGCGCGGGCGAGCGCTTGGATTCCCGATCCTCCACGCCGGTGATGACCCACGTGCCCTTCAGTAGCCGCTCGCGCAGTTTGAGCGTTTCGGCTTCGTCCAGGAGCAGGACATTTTTGCCTTCGGGAATCTTGCCGGTTGTCTCGTCGAAATCCCGACCGCTGGCAATCCGCACATCGCCCACAGAGATCAGTTGGGCCTCGAAGCGGTGTTTGGGCTTGTCCGGGCGTTTGTTGAGCAGGGCTTTCAGGTCCCAATAAGAGCCGGTGCGGAAGGCACGGCGCTCCCGCTCGCGGATGACGAGCAGGCGCACGGCTACACTCTGCACCCGGCCCGCGGAGAGTTTGGGCGCAATTTTCTTCCAGAGCAGGGGGGAGACGGTATAGCCCACCAGCCGGTCCAGAATGCGCCGGGCTTCCTGTGCCCGCACCAGATTGTCGTCGATCTGCCGGGTATCGTTCAATGCCTGCTGGATGGCTTCTTTGGTAATCTCGTGGAAGACCATCCGTTTGACCGGCACTTTGGGCTTCAGCACTTCGTGGAGATGCCAGCCGATGCTCTCGCCCTCCCGGTCTTCGTCTGTGGCCAGAATCAGCTCGTCCGCGTCTTTCAGCGCGGCGCGCAGTTCGGTGACGACTTTCTTTTTGGACGAGGGGATGACGTAGAGGGGATCGAAGTCCTTCTCTACATTTACGCCCAGGCGCGCCCACGGCTCTCCCTTGACTTTGGCGGGAATCTCCCCGGCCGAGGAGGGCAGGTCGCGGATGTGGCCCATACTGGCTTTGACCACATAGCCTTTGGGCAGGAAGTTACGGATGGTTTTTGCTTTGGTAGGTGACTCGACAATGACTAATTTTGACATAAGCTTTCTGGACAGAGTATAGGCTACGGCTCTATGCGCGATAGAGCCGAAAGGCGCGAAAAGATAACAAACAAACCCGGCGCGTTAGGCCGGGAGCGCTGATAGTATAGAACATTCCGACAGGATCATACAATAACGGTTCTTGCTGAGTTTGGCAAGAGGCAATCGCTCGTTGGGCAAGTAGGGCGACAGTACAGATGAGTGGGGAGAGTCTCTGCGGGGTAGATTCGCAACAGCCGGGACTGCCCATCTGGACGATACAAATTGCATCGCCCAGATGGGCAGTCCCGACGGGCATAAACGTCAGGATTTGGGTTTCGGTCTTGCCCTATGGCTTCGTCATTTCGCCGGGGGCGACAACGGGAGCGGCGGTGATACTGATGTCACCGGCATTGGCAAAGTACAGAATCAGATCAACAGTGCTGCCCACTTCGCGGGGGGCTTCTTTGTTGATGCACATCACATGCAGGCCACCCTGCTTCAGTTCAACTGTTTCGCCAGCCGGAATGACAATCTGTCCGCCCTCTACCTGTTTCATCACCATAACGCTGTTTTCCATAATCATTTCGTGTAGTTCAACCACGCCGCAGCCAGGAATCTCTGCGCCAATCAGCGTGTCATCGGTGTCGGTCCCGTTGCTGATCGTCATCCAGACCGATCCGGTGTCAGAGGGTAGAGAAAGATTGGCTCGCACATTCTCTACAGTCAACTCGCCGTCAACCATTGCCGGTGTTTTCTCTGCGGTTGCGTCAGTTGTCATTTGCCCGTTGCCACTCTGGGTAGCCATTGGCGGGGGTGGTGCGGCGCAAGCAGTCAACAGCAGCACCAGCAGCAGGGGGATAAGCTGATAGGGTTTCGCGAGAAGTCGTTTCATTGTATGGTCTTTCATTGTGTAGTCTTTCATTGTGTAGCCTCCGTCATTCAATTGGGTTTTGTGTCATCAAAAAGGTGACAAGATTTGTCACTTCTTCTTCCGATAGCTCCGTTGCATATCCGTCTGGCATAACGCCAGCAGGAAATCCGTCAACTACAAACTGGTTGGGGGCCATAATAGAGAGATAGAGATAGTTTGATGCGGTGATATCCTCGTGCCGCGTGGCTGCTGTTGCCGCCACGCCATAGAGGGTGGGGCCCACAAGCTTTACATTGGGTTCGAGCGAGTGACAGGTCGTACAGCCGCCTGTCCCAGCCAGCACAGGACGCTCGAACAGTTCGCGCCCTGCGTCCGGGTCTCCGATGTGCCATGCACAAAGCGCGCCGTCGGCAAAGGGGTCCAAATCCCGTGCATCCACAGGTGCAGGTTTCGTTTTGCCACAGGCTGCCAGCAGGCAAAGGCATCCGATTAGCAGAATAGTTCTAGCGTAACTCATGATTCTGTCTCGAACAGATACTTCAAATCAGCGATAATCTGGTCATCGGTTGCCCCGTGGGGATAGGCTACCCGGGCGTTACCTTCCGGGTCGATTAGATATATCCGGGCGCTGTGGCTGATCAGGTAGCCGGTTGCTGCTGACCCTTCGCCTTTTTCATAGAAGAGGCCAAACGGTTCGCCAATGGAAGCAATCTCTTCTGGACTCCCTGTGATACCGATAAAAGTGTCGTCGAAATAGCTCATATACTTCGCCAACACTTCTGGTGTATCCCGTTCCGGATCGACAGAAACCATCACCACTTGAATCTGACTGGCTTCTTCTGCCATCTTCTTGCGCACACTTTGCAATGTAGACAAAGTCAACGGACAGACATCCGGGCAAAAGGTGTAGCCGAAATAGACAAACACATACTTGCCCTGAAAATCAGACAGACGCACGGGGCCAGAGGTTGACATCAGTTCCACATCGGGCACGGGATGGGGTGCCGAAAGTTCTGGGCCAGCAAACTCATGCGGCGCAGCACAGCCGCAAAGGATAAAGATGAGCACGAAAGCTATGCCTATCTTCATCTTCACTTTTCACCTCCTATCA
The DNA here is from genome assembly GCA_030432295.1 of Anaerolineae bacterium. Classification (GTDB taxonomy): domain Bacteria; phylum Chloroflexota; class Anaerolineae; order Caldilineales; family Caldilineaceae; genus JACQGT01. Next base: position 254,099 of record JAUIHI010000005.1, read on the forward strand.
AACAGAATCAGCAGACAAACAGATGGATCAAAATACGCGCGGAGCCTTTGCCAATACAACTGGCTTCTCGTTCCGACAGCAACCAAAAGATGCCTACTTTATCCATAAGTGGCAGGCTGACAACTGGTCGTATTTTGACAAACAGAGCGTGTTGATTAGGCTGGTGAAAGGCGGGGCGGAGGGGTCGGGATCGAAATATCTATGGAGGAAAGAGGGGGCATAGAAGGTGCATCAGCAGAAGATAGATTTCCGATATATATAACAATCGGCTCTTGCGCGCTGAGCAGGAGAACAAGCGAGGCCAAAATGGTTGAAGGAACGGAACGACCAGTAACTGGAGAGTTCTCGTCGGGCTTTGCATCTTCCGGCGCATTTGGAACAGCCGGATGGTGGCTCGCTGTGTGCTGAACATTCGTCGAGGTATGCAGACCCTCTGCTGCAACCCTTTGCAACAACTGCGGCTCCGTCAATGGCAAAGGCGTGCTTTCGGCAAAAACAAAATGAACATGTTTATGAGGATGGCCCGGTGTTGCCAATTCTCCCCAACAGACAAAAGGTAGAACAAAGGCATACACCAATGCCAAGAAAAGGTTTGTTGCTTTTCTTGGCAAATTGTTCCAGCAACCCAGGCTGTTGTGAGAAATTTGCGTAAAAGGAGAAATCATAAGATGTAGCCTTGTCGTACGACAACCTAATGGCATTATTGTATCTTGTGGAGAAACCAAACACAAAAAGATGGCCGCCGCGCTCTTGTGCCTGTACGGATGGCGTTGACAAGGCATAACGTCCGCCGTATACTGGTGGATAGTGACCCCAAGCCCATTGAAAGGAGTTCGACTTTCTTGAAAAATCGAACTCCTGAGGAGAACCCTATGACCGATCGCGCCCTTCTCATCGACAAAATCCGCCGCCTGCCAGAACAGATCGCCGGGCTGGTGGACGGTCTGACCGACGCGCAGTTGACCAGCCACTTCCTGGCTGGGGAGTGGAGCGTGGCTCAGAATGTGCATCACCTGGCCGATTCCCACATGAACAGCTACATCCGCTGCAAGCTGATCGCGACGGAAAATCACCCGCCGTTGAAACCCTACGATCAGGAAATTTGGGCGGAGATGGCTGACGCGTCCGGGCCGAATGTGGCTGTCTCGCTGGTGCTGCTGACTGCACTGCACAGCCGCTGGGTCGTCTTCTGGGAGAATCTGCCCGCGGACGCCTGGGCACGCACAGGCTTCCACCCGGAGAGCGGTACTGTGACGCTGGACGATCAGTTGCGGCTCTACGCGGCCCACGGCGAAGCCCACATCGACCAGATTACCCGGACGCTGGCGGCGCAGGGCGAGCATAAGAGCCAGTAATATTTAAACAGGCTCTTCTCTTGCTATACGAAAACTTCTTTATGGAATAAAATGGTGTAAAAACCATAACAATCCAAGGAGAAGAGAATGGAAGAGCAAACAGAAGGTTACACAAG
>JAUIHI010000059.1 GCA_030432295.1 Anaerolineae bacterium
CGTTTTCGCCGCCTCAGCAAAGACTTTGAGCACTGTACCAAAAGTAGCGAAGGTGTCATTTATGTCGCTTCCATCGCCACTATGCTCAAACGCATCAAACCTACTACTTAATTTCTAAACACGCTCTAAGGACTAGCGCCGGTTGAGTAGGCTGGGGCTGTATCCAGCTGTATCGAAACCAAGAGGGTATACCCGTTCGCTTGATTTCGATACACCTCGAAGACTCGGCACTCAATCAGCGCTCACTGATCTCGCGTTTCACGCCTCACGCTCTTCGCCACACCCGCTCCCCACCCACTTTCTCCGCATAGCCCCGCACCTGCCGCTCCAAATCGGCCCGATCGGTCCAGAAGGTGCTGAACTGGGAGCGGTAGGCCAGAATCGCTTCAATTTTGGTTCCCAGCGCCGTTTCTGAGAGCGGATAGACCGTCGCCTGCCAGCCCTGCCCCGTGCGTTCCAGAACCTCTTCTACACTTCCGGTTTTCTGTACGTAGGGATAATCCTCGTAATAGCCCAGCCGTTCACCAAAGACCTGCTCTGCGGCCTGGCGCACAAAAATGTGATCTACGTGATTGCCGACGGTCAGAGGCGCAAGAATCTGCCCTGCGTCGGGCAGGCCAGCCAGCAGGGTCACCACCTCTGCCACCAGCCCCGCCTCGCCGGGATGGACTGGACCGAAAATCTCGTCGTCGGACTGATAGTACATCGCGCCGTCGGCCCCGCCCCGGTAGATGCAGTCGGGGATGGGCCAGTGCAGATAGTCCGCGCCCAGAATTGCACAGGCTGCCGCATCCTCGGCCCGGCGCTGGGCTTCGGCGCTGGTGTCCAGTTGCCAGCGGTCGCGCAGGCTCTGGGCGTAGTCCGATGTGCCACCTGTCGCATCCCCCGCCATCACTGTCGCCACCAGTACCTTTCCCCCGGCCTGGGCGCGCTGATAGATCTGTCCGCCGCATGACAAAACCCCGTCGTCCAGATGGGCAGCCAGCACAATTGTGTCAAATCTCTTTTGATCCATATAATCAGTTCCCGTCGTTGTGTACTATGAAAAGTGTAGTGTAGAATGCAGTGGAGACGACGCTGATATGTGATGATCAGACTATAAATCTACGCTTCATCTCTTGGGAAAGGTGAATTGTCCACCAATGGTTGATTCCACGCAACTCAGACCACCCACGCCCCAACGGGTAGCAATGCTCAGTGTTCACACTGGCCCCCTGGCCCAACTCGGCGGCAGCAAAACCGGCGGGATGAATGTATATGTGCGGGAACTCAGCCGGGCACTGGGCAAGCGCGGCCTGTTGGTGGATATTTTTACCCGGGCCGGGGCAGAGGACGAGCCGCGCATCCGTACCGATCTGGGCGAGAATGTGCGGGTCATTTATGTGCCGGCAGGCCCTGCCCACATCGCATCGCCGGATGGACTCATTCCCTATTTGGATGATTTTGCCACAGGTGTCTGCCATTTCACCTACGAGCAGGGCATCCGCTACGATCTGCTCCATAGCCACTATTGGCTTTCCGGGCTGGTGGCGGAACAATTGCGCCAGTTTTGGGGGCCTGTGCCGATTGTGCAGATGTACCACACCCTGGGCCAGATGAAAAACCGGATTGCTCAGGACAAGTCTCAACGGGCCAGCCAGGAGCGCATCAAAGGCGAAGAGCGGATCACCCACTTCGCCAACCGGCTGATCGCGGCCACCCCCGCCGAAGAGAATCAGCTAATTGAACTGTACGACGCGGATCCGGACAAAATCATCACTATCCCGCCGGGAGTGGACCTCTGCCATTTTCGCCCCCAGTCTCGAACCGAAATGCGCCGCCAACTGGGCTTGCCGCTGGATCGGAAGATCGCCCTCTTTGTGGGGCGTATCGAGCCGCTAAAAGGCATCGATACAATTCTCCAGGCTGCTCGCCTGCTCTGCGACCAGAATCCCGCATTGGCCGACGAATTGACAGTGGCGATTGTGGGGGGCAGCCCCTGGGCCGTCCAGTTGGACGCTGAGATGGCACGCTTGCAGGCTATGCGCTCTGAACTGGGACTGGAGCGAATTGTGCGCTTTGTGGGCGCACGCCAGCAGTCGGTGTTGCCCGATTTCTATTCCGCTGCGGATGTGGTGCTGATGCCCTCCCATTACGAAAGTTTCGGGATGGTGGGGCTGGAGGCGATGTCCTGCGGCGCGCCGGTAATCGCAGCCAAAGTGGGCGGGCTGGCCCATCTGGTGAAGGACGGCAAAACCGGATTTCTCGTGCCATCCCGTGCGCCGGGGGAATTGGCAAACCGGATGAATCTGCTCCTCAGCGACGAACTTCTGCGCTGGGAGATGGGCAAGGCCGCGCGCAAAGAGGCCCGGCGTTACGGATGGCGCATCATTGCGGACCGGATGCTGGCGTTGTATACTACTGTAGCCGCGCCTTTTTCAGCCGAGAGCACTACTTCTCTGGTCGATTGCATGGCCTGTCCTGGCTAAGAAGTGGCGAGCAACTAAATTGTCGAATTTGAACGCTTCCGGGCCGCGGCCCGGAAGGCTTTTTGTCATGACTTCGTCATCATTACTAAACAATCACCTACCCCTCTCAATCACTGCAACCTCTCTGGACACGACCCGACCAACCCCAAACAGGAACGAAAAAACGATGAACATCGACAAAGAATTTTCGTGTGTCGCCCACATGGAAGCCGCGGCTCAGCGCCGTATTCCGGCCTTTGCCCGGGATTATCTCTTCAATGGCATCAGTCGTGGCGTCTCGGTGCGCAAGAACCGGGATGCACTGGACACGGTGGAACTCATGCCCCGCTATCTGCAAGAGGCCGACCAGCCCAACATTCGCTGTCGCCTTTTTGGGCAGGAATTCAATGCGCCCTTTGGGGTCGCGCCGATGGGACTGTCCGGGCTGGTCTGGCCCAACTCCGAGCGGATTCTGGCCCGGGCCGCCAAAGAGCACAACATCCCCTACACTCTTAGTACAGTCGCCACCATCACCCTGGAAGAGACGCGCCAGATTGCGGGCGAAAATGCTTGGTTCCAACTCTACACGCCCCAGGAGCCAGAGGTGCGCAAAGACCTGCTGCGCCGCTGCCAGGAGGCAGGCTACAGCACGATTATGGTGACAGTCGATGTGCCCTTCAAGACACGCCGGGATCACGACATCCGCAACGGGCTTTCTGTGCCGCCGGGCTTTGATGCGAAGACCCTCTGGCAGATGACCACCCATCCCGAATGGGCGCTGCGGATGCTGCGTGTGGGTGTGCCCCAATTTGTGAATCTGAAGCCCTATCACGACGCGGGCCAGTCCAAAAATGTGGGCCGCTCGATTCGGGAATCGACCAAATTCATCGAGGAACGGATGGGGCTGCACATCACCGCCGAGCGCTTTGCGGAGATTCGTGATCTGTGGCCGGGCAAGCTGATCGTCAAAGGGGTGCTGGACCCGGAAGAGGCCAAAGCGTATATGGCGTTGGGGGCCGATGGGTTGCTCGTCTCTAATCACGGCGGACGGCAACTGGACGCCGCGCCCACAGCAGTTTCTGTGTTGCCTCAGATTCGGGCTGCGGTCGGCCCGGATGTAACGATACTGGCGGATGGGGGTGTGCGTACCGGCTTGGATATTGCCCGGATGCTGGCGCTGGGAGCCGATTTCGTGCTGATGGGACGTCCATTCCTCTTTGCCGTGGCCGCGATGGACCGTCCGGGCGGTGAGCACGTGATGAACATTCTGAAGGCCGAACTGCAATCGACGATGGGGCAGTTGGGCTGTCCCACCCTGCGCGAACTGCCGGGGTGTCTGGTTGGAAAATAGCCACTGATAAACGCTGATGCGCAGGAATAAATCTGCGAAATCTGTTGTTTCTGCGTTCATCTGCGTCCTGTTTTTCTTGCTGGCTGGACACTCACCCCAAATCCCCCAACAGATGCAGAACCAGCCCCGCCGCGGTAATCGCGGCGGTTTCTGCGCGCAGAATGCGAGGGCCGAGAGTGACGGCTTGCCAGCCCGCTGCTACAGCCAACGCCGCCTCTGCGCCGTCGATTCCTCCCTCCGGGCCGATGAGCAGGCTGCACGCCGCCGGTGCGTTCATCCCGGCTAATGCAGCGCCCAGCGTCGGCGATGTGGCGTCTGCTTCTTCCCAGGGCAGCAGCCGCAGACCGGATGGCTCGGCGACGGCCTCAGCCCAAGTCAGCGGATCGCCCAGCACAGGCAGCCGTCCCCGCCCACACTGCTCCGCTGCTTCCCGGATGATAGCCTGCCAGCGATCGTACTTGCGGGTGATCTTCTCTGCCGGGCGCACAATCGTGCGACTGCTGATCACCGGCACAAAGCGGCTGACGCCGATCTCTACGCCTTTTTGCAGCACCCACTCAAACTTGTCTGCTTTGAGCGCGCAGAGATAGAGGGACAAAGAAACCGGCGGCTCGCCCCCGGCCAATTCCCGGCTCAATACATTTCCGACAGCTGCGTTTTTGTCCAGCCGTGAAATTTCTGTGGGATAGGCAAAACCGGCATTGTCCATCAGCAGAATTGTCTCGCCGGGGGATAGGCGCAGCACAGATCGCAACTGATGGGCCAGGGGCGTCAGATCGACGGATTGGCCGGGGGTGATAGGGGTGTGGGTGAGGAAGAAGTGGTGCATTTGAATGCAGAGTTTGGAATGGGGAATGCGGAATAAACGTGGAGTATGTCTCTGTCGTGACAGCCTCTGGTGTGGTCCGAATATTTGTCCGGCTAAGGACCGGATTACGGCGTCTTCCGTTTCATCACCAGCGCCACCCAATCTCCCTCCTGCTTGCGGGATTCCTCCACAAAGCCGTGACGGGCAGCCGCTTCCAGCACAATATCCACCTTCTCTTCGATAATTCCGGAGAGGATCATCCGCCCGCCCGGCGCGACCGGTTCGGCCAGGGGCGGGTTGCCGTAGATGCCGTTGAATAGACCGGCCAGAATCTCAGCCAGAATGTTGGCGACGAGGAGGGGAAAACGGCCTGCCATCCCCGCGGGGACACTGCCCTGCTCGACAATCAGTGAATCTGGCCCTTCGGCAAGCCCGTTGCGCACCGCGTTGTCGTGGGTGGAGTCCACGGCCAGGGTGTCGATGTCCGTGGCATAGACCGGGGCCGCGCCCAGTTTGGCTGCCACAATCGAGAGCACACCGCTGCCCGCGCCCACATCCAACACAGCCATCCCTGGCTGCACCAGTTCTTCCAATGCTGCCACGCAGAGGCGGGTGGTGGGGTGCATCCCCGTGCCAAAGGCCATGCCCGGCTCCAGGGCTACCACAATATCACCGGGACGGCTCTCGACTTCTTCCCAGGCCGGGGCAAGGATGACCCGTTTGCCGATGCGCATGGGCTTATAGAAACGCTTCCAGGCGTGGGCCCAGTCTTCCTCCCGCACGGTGCGGATGGCCGGTTCGGGGATGGGGTAGAGCAGACTCAACCGCCACAGCCCCTCTTCGATCAGGCGGCGAATCTCCGTACCCCGACGTCCCGGCTTCAGGTACGTTTTCACCACCAGTCGGTATTCGCCGTCGATGGGCTGGTTCAGGTCGTCAAAGCCGGTGACTTCGATGACAGCGCCGCCACCGGAGGCTTCACCGCTGGTGCTGTCTTCCTCCCATCCGCCGCCGTTGTAGCGGTTGAAGAGTTCGCTGACTGCTTCGGCAGTCTCGCCGTCCACATCCACTGCAATTTCGAGCAGTTCACTACCACTCATAGCCACCGCTCCAAATTGTGTAAAGACCGTAGAGAAGATAGACAATGACGACCAGGGAGAGCAGCCGCCAGATCGTATTGCGCTGGGTATAGATGCGTTGCACTTCGGATTTGACCACGCCAGGGCGCAGCACAATTAGCACAAGCAGTACGAGGAGGATCAGAAGGATGCGTCGTAGACTCACAGCGGTTTTCCGGGAATCGTCTTCTCTGCTACAATGCGGCCCATGACACTCTCTGAACTTTCACTGGATTGGTTCATCGGTCAACTTCATCCTTTGCGCCCCGGCTTCTGGCTACTGCTCAGTTTTGCCCTGAGCGGGCTGACGCTGCTGGCGGCGCGTTCTCTGCCGGAGAAAATTGTCGGGCGCTTGCGTATGGGGCGCTGGATATTCACGCCCTATCTGGGGCTGCTGGTGGGTGGACTTTCCCCCCGACTCCTCGGCCTGAGCGACATCGATTGGGTGGCCGGGCTGGGGCTGGGCGTGGGGCTGATCTTTGCCATCTGGCTGCTGCTGGCCCTGGTACAAGCTACCCTGCACAGCGAGGCCGCAACTTCGGAAGGTGTGCGCCTCGCGGGCCGGTCATGGATGGAGCAGATCGTCTGGGCGGGCAGCCAGGAATTTCACTGGGCTTTCCTGCGCGGCGCTGTCTGGGAGATGCTGCTGGCCCTGCCAACGCCGTTGGCACTGCCCGGCTATTGGGCCATCTGGCTGGCATCGCTTCTGGCCCTGCCGGGAATTTTTGTCCAGCACCGGCATACGGCCCAACGGGTGATCACAGGGATGCTGTTGATTACTACAGCGATCCTCTTTTTCTACACCCGCAACTTTTTTCTCTGTTGGCTGCTCCATGCCAGCGTCGGGCTGTTCCTCGGCACTGGAGAGATTACATCACATAGCCGAGAACAATCATCAGCGCAAAGAGCGCCGCAGAGATAATTAGCAGTTGGCGCACATCGCCCAAGACGTTGCCGTATTCACTACTCCAGTTGACTGTATCTGAGCCGCGCTGGGGGGCAGCTTCTGCAACGTTGCGGCGGGAAGGCGTGGCCGGGGCCTGTTTCGGGGCGGAAGCGGTGGGTGTCTCCCGGTTGCCGTAGAGTTCGCTGTAGCTGCGGGGCTGGGCCTTGCTCTTGCCAGAGCCTCGGCGGCTTTTTGTCTGCTTTGCCATGTGGGGTCATCCTTTTGGAAATGGGCGGCGGTCGGACGGACCTTGCCGCGGACAGGTTTCTGTTTCTCCCGAATTATACTCGCTGGGGGAAGTGAGATGCAAAATGCACATTGCGCTTGGCTATAGTTGGTTTCCCACGGCTGCCGGTTATCACTGGGAACGGGCGCTGCTGGAGCGGGGCCATCGGGTAACATTCGTCGGTCTGGGCCACGAAGATCGCCCCGGATACGAAGGCACGACCCCTATCGACCGCATTGTCGAGCGGTTGCCCGACACCCCAGACCTTTTCCTGTGGATTGACCCGGCGGATCGCTACTTTCCCCAGGGGATTGAGCGACTCTCGATTCCCACCGCCTGCTATCTGATCGACGTACACATCGGTGGTTGGCGCAAAGCCGCTGCCCGCTTTTTTGACGCGGTTTTTGTGGCCCAGAAGGATTTTGTGACGGAATACGCCCAGGCCGTCGGCCACGGCCAGGTACACTGGCTGCCCCTGGCGGCCGCGCCGGACGTTCATAAAGACCACCAATTGGAGCGAATCTACGACATCGGCTTTGTGGGCAATCTGGCCGCGGCCCACCGCAGAACGGCCCGCGCCCGGCGTCTCGCCCTTCTGGTCGAGCGTTACAATACCAACGATTTCTACCGCCACTATCCGCCCGCGGAGGTGGGTGAAGTCTACAGCCGCAGCCGCATTGTCTTCAACACCAGCATCGCCGGGGATGTGACAATGCGCATCTTTGAAGGCGCGGCCGCTGGCGCGCTGGTCCTGACCGATGCGGTTGCCAACGGGCTGGGCGAACTCTTTCGGGTGGGCGATGAGATTGCTGTCTTTGGTGACGATGACGAGCTGCTCGCCAAAGCGGGCCATTTTTTGGCCCAGTCGAACGAGCGGGAAGCCATCGCCGCTGCTGGTCAGCGCCGGGTACTGGCCGAACACACCTACGCCCATCGGGTGGATCGGCTGTTGGAAGTTGTGACTGCGCCCGGTTTTCAGCAGATCGCACCCTTGCGTGGTGCACCCGAAGCCGAACGGCGGGCCGCTCGCCACACCGTCTATACCCGGCTGCATATGCTGGATGCTGTGTTGGACGAGGCCCGGGCTGCTGGCTACGGTCCTGTGCGGCGTCTGTGGAGTGTGTTGCCCTGTCTAGTCCGAAGGCTGCTAATCTGATGACGGTAGTTTCGCTCATTTTTTTGAAGTGCTTGACGCAATAGCAGTTGTGGTGTATACCCTCCAATAGATAGCGTGAAGGAGGGAGAGAAATGGCGACTGGAACAATTGACTCGGAACGGATCGACGACATTCCATTACTGATGTACTGGATGCTCGAAATGCACATCGATCAGATCA
>JAUIHI010000006.1 GCA_030432295.1 Anaerolineae bacterium
ATCAGGCCATCTGGACTGAGGCGGAGAAGAAGAACACCAACTCCTTTATCCACTTCCTGGAACATTTCATGGCCTCAGTCAACACAGACCACCCGGTTCTCCTTGTCCTGGATAATGCTTCCTATCACCACAGTGCCGGGGCCGAAGCGGCTCTTGCTCTCTGCGAAGAACAGGGCATCCTTATCTGCTGGTTGCCCCCTTATTGCTCAGACCTCAACCCGATTGAGCGCTTCTGGGGCTTTCTTAAAGAATGGGCCTGTGCCAACAAACTTTTCGCTTCCGTCTTGGACCTACTTGCTTCGGCCACCAACTGCCTTCACAACCAAAACAATTTGCTTTCTGATGACCGCTTCTTATTTCTAAAAACTTAGTTGGCTCTACTTATATCGTTGGGTGTGCTTACAATTTCTGCGAGACCCACAAAAGCCTGCGTGTTCGCCTCTGGGTAGGCAGCCGGGACTTTCGCTGGGTTCAGCGTACACCCGCCATCGCCGCCGGTCTCACCGATCATGTCTAGTCTATGGATGAACTCTGGTCTTATCGGGTCCCGCCGCCCGCTTGGACCCCTCCCAAACGCCGAGGACGTCCTTCTTTAGAGACTCTGAAACTCATCGAAAAGTGGTGCCAATGACTCCACGCTATTGTGCGGTCCTACCCGCTCAACCGTTGAGCGCACCTTTTCCTTTTTGTCAGCAGAGAAGTTCGACTTTTTCTGAAAAAGTCGAACTTCTCTCTAAAATCCCCCGGCAAAAGTATCGATCATCAGCTTCACATCCCCCAACGGATAGAGAATCGGGCAGGTCGCGCCGTTTTCCATATACTGGCGGACTTTGGCCTTCACCTGCTCTGGCGTGCCACTGGCGGTGATGCGGTTAACCAGATCGTCCGGCACAAGCGGCATGGCCTGGCGCACCTGCTCGTGGGTGGCGGGCCAGCCCAGAATCGACTGAATCTTCTGCACAATCTCCGGTTTGACGCCGCTGGCCTTGGCGATGTGGGGCTGCTGGGCCAGGTATTGGGTGAGGAGTTCCCGCGCGCCGTCCAGGGCCGTCTGCTGGTCGTCGTGTACAGAGCAGACGATCAGCTGGGGGCGGTCGATGTCGTCCAACGTTCGGCCTGCGCTCTTTGCACCCTTCTCCAACTGTTCCAGGGCCTGGTGGTTGTAGTCCGGCGGCACGCAGTAGTTGAGCACCGCGCCGTCGGCAATCGCGCCGGTCAGTTCCATCATTTTGGGGCCGGTGGCGCCGATCATCATCGGCACATTGCGGGGTTCCCGGCGGCCATGCACTACATCCAATTCAATGCCGCTGACTTTGTGGAATTCGCCGTCGTAGGTCACATTTTCCAGAGCCAACAGACGGCGCATGACTTCAATCGTCTCCTGCATAGCCAGCAGCGGTTTGCGCCGGTCGATGCCCACATTCTTGGCAAGCGGGTCCCACCAGGCGCCGATGCCGCAGATAATCCGGTCCGGGGCCAGATCGTCCAGTGTCAAAAAAGTGGCGGCCAGCAGGCCGATATTGCGGGTCCAGTTGTTGATGACGCCGGAGCCGATTTTGATGCGCTCGGTGACCGCTGCGTAGGCGGCCATGGGCACAATCGCGTCCCGCACCAGACGGCTCTCGGCCTGCCAGATTGCCTCAAAACCCTTCTCTTCGGCATACTGGGCGTAGGCCATCCCGTCGCGGATGGGGTGTTTGTCCTGCAAATAGAGGGCCACACGGGTGTATTTGTTGTCGGCCATTTCGGGAAGGCTCCTTTGCCGGTGGAGATGGGATGATAGGATTCTGGGATGCTGTATGGATTGTGAAGTCAGGCGACACGACCGGCTGACACCGATAACGATGAAAACAGGAACGCAGATTTTGCAGAAAAAATCCGTGTTCTTTTCTATCCGTGTATACAAAGCTATTTTCAGAACAGGACGTTGTCTGACAACTATTGCCATTGATTGTACACCGCCATACAGCGGAGCGTCAAGAGATGTGAGGAGATTTCGCCGTCTGAACCGGCGTTGTGTCGCTATCCCCGCCCGTGTATAATAGCAGCCAGCGTGCCTCTGGAAATCCTGACTCTGGGGCACGTGCATCCCCGAATCAACTGACCAGAAAAGAGAGACCCCTATGGACCGACGAATGGACCGGAACTGGACAACCGATGTGGTGCGCTACCCGGACCCGGCGATTGAGGTGATCGACCCCCGCTTTGCCCGCTACGTTATCGGCAACTGTGCGGTGGAGCGGCTCTACACCGGCTGCCGCTGGGCGGAAGGGCCGGTCTGGTTCGGCGATCAGCGCTGCCTGATCTGGAGCGACATCCCCAACAACCGGATGCTGCGCTGGGACGAAGAGACGGGCGCAGTCAGCGTCTTTCGCAAGCCCTCCCACAACAGCAATGGCAACACCCGTGACCTGCAAGGACGACTCGTCACCTGCGAGCACGACAGCCGCCGGGTCACCCGCACAGAGCACGACGGCACAATCACTGTGCTGATGGACAGCTTTGACGGCAAGCCCCTCAACGCGCCCAACGATGTGGTGGTCCACCCGGACGGCTGCGTCTGGTTCACCGATCCGGGCTACGGGATTCTGCTCAACTACGAGGGCCACGTGGCCGAATTTGAGCTGCCCACAGCCGTCTACCGGCTCAACCCGGAGACGGGAGAGGCGTCGGTTGTCACCGATGCGCTGGAGAAACCCAACGGTCTCTGCTTCTCGCCGGACTACAGCAAACTTTATGTGAGCGACACCGGCGCATCCCACAAGCCGGGCCACCCCAGGCAGATTTATGTCTGGGATGTGGTGGACGGGGCGCGGCTGGCCAACGGGCGGGTCTTCTACGATATGGGCGCGGCTTCGTCGGACGGTTTCCGCTGCGACACCGACGGCAATATCTGGACCAGCGCGGGCTGGGCCGGGGAAGGCTCCGATGGGGTACACATCATCGCGCCGGATGGGGTGCTGATTGGGAAGATTCACCTGCCGGAGCCGGTGGCGAATCTCTGCTTTGGGGGTGTGAAGAAGAACCGGCTCTTTATCGCGGCCAGCCAGTCTATCTACGCCGTCTATGTGGAGGCGGTGGGGGCGCAGAGGCCGTAGCCGTTTGCGCTGGTGGCGTATCGACTACAGCCCCTCTTTCGTCTCGGCGATCAGATGCTGCACCACAGCCTTCAAATCTCCGTCGTTGGCGTCGAAGACCCGCAACTGGCGGTCGGCGCTGGTTCCCACTTCCAGCATCCGGTGGATCGGCTCGATCTCGGCGGCGATGCCCAGTTCGTCGATCTCCTCGCCCAACATTTCCAGCAGTTCCCGGATTAAGGCGCGGGCGGGCAGGTCCGTCTTTTTGCCAAAGTCGATGAGCTTGCCGTCCAGCCCATAGCGGGCGGCCCGCCATTTGTTCTCGGTGATCAAATCCCGGCGGTAGACCCGGAAAGTAATATTGTGCTGGCGCAGTTTCCAGTGCCAGAGGACAATCGCCTGGCAGAGCGCGGCGATGGCGATGGCCTCGTCCACCCGGGTGCAGATGTCGCAGGTGCGGAATTCCAGGGTGGGGTAGAGGTGATGGGGGCGCACATCCCACCAGATTTTGCTGGAATCGGGCATACAGCCGGTGTTGACCAGCGTGCGGATCAGCCCCTCGTACTCGGCCCGGTTGCGGAAGACATCCGGGATGCCGCTGCGGGGGAAGTCCTCGAAGATCACCGCCCGGTAGCTCTTCAGCCCCGTCTTGCGCCCAGCCCAGAAGGGGCTGCTTGTGCTCAGGGCCAACAGATGGGGCAGCATATAACGCACCACATTCATTGTGTCGATGGCAAAGTCCGGGTCGTCCAGCCCCACGTGGATGTGCATTCCAAAAATGAGCAGGCGCTGGGCAAGCACTTGCATCTCTTCAAGCACGCCCCGGTAGCGGGGAAAGGGCGTCACCTGCTGGTCGGCCCAGCGGCTGAATGGGTGGGTGGCCGCGGCTACAATCGCCAGCCCTTTGTCCTCGGCCAGTTTGGTGATAAAGTGGCGCTGGCGCAGCAGTTCCTCCTTGGCCTGGGCCGGCGTCTCGCAGACCGGTGTGCCCATCTCCACCATCGACTGATGCAACTCCGGTTTGATCTCCCGTTCGATCATCACCATTTTTCCATCTTCGATGAATTGGGTGATGAAAGAGCGCAGTTCGCCGCTCTCCGGGTCAACCACCTGATATTCTTCTTCGATGCCAATCGTCAGGCTGGGGCGTTTCATGCCAGGCTCTCCGTTTCTGCAATCAGGTCGTCCACCACTGCGTTCAGGCTCTCGCCACTCTCTCGCCAGACGGCCAACTGGCGATCTGTGCTGCTGCCCCGCTCCAGCATTGTGTGGATGTGCTCGATCTCGGCCCGGCTGTTTAGACGGTCCATTATCGGCTCCACCCGCTCCACCAACTCCCGGATCAGAGATTTGACCGGCACTTCCTCTTCAATGCCAAAATCCAATAATTTGCCCTGCAAGCCATAGCGCACGGCCCGCCATTTGTTCTCGGCAATCAGTGTGCGATCGTAGAGGCGGAAGGACATATTGCGCATGCGCAGATCCACCATCCACGCCACCACAGCCTGGATGAGCGCGGTGATGGCCAGGGTGTCTTCCACACTGGGCAGCACATCGCAGATGCGGATTTCCAGGGTGGGGAAGCGGTGGTGGGGGCGGATGTCCCACCAGATTTGGCCCGGCCCCTGGACGCTGTTGGTGCGGACGAGGGTATCCACATAGCTTTCGTAGTCGGCGTAGCTGTCGAATTCGTTGGGGATACCCGTGCGGGGCAGAGCGTCGAGGAGCACGGCCCGGTAGCTCTTCAGGCCCGTGTCCTTGCCCAGCCAGAAGGGGCTGCTGTTGGCCAGGCAGAGGATGTGGGGGAGCAGATAGCGCATCCCATTCATCACATCCACCGACAATTCCCGGTCTTCGATGCCGATGTGGACGTGCATCCCAAAGGCGAGCAGGCGGCGGGCAATGATCTGCGTATCTTCGATCAGCGCACGGTAGCGGGAGAGTCCCGGCTGGCGGCCTTCCCGCGCCCAGTGGCTGAAGGGGTGGGTTCCCGCGGCCACCACTTTGAAGCCTTCCCGGCTGGCCTGTTCCAGCAGTGTAGAGCGGATACGCACCAATTCCGAGCGGGCCTCTTTGATGTCGGCGCAGACCGGCGTGCCCACTTCGATGGAATCGCTGTCGATACGCTGGGCAAAGTCCAGTTCCGGCTGCTTCTCCCGGATCAGCAACTGATCGGACCCCATGGACTGAGTAGCGTAGCCCAGTAGTTCCCGGCTCTGGGGATCGATGAACTGGTATTCCTCTTCGATGCCGATGTTAAGGGAGGGAGGTGAATGGTAGGGCATGGGCAGATTCTCCTGACGTGCGTAAAGATGATGAGATGCTGAGATGATGGGGCGTTGTACCGCATCATCTCAGCATCTCATCATCACTTTTCTTCCACCACATAGACCGGCACAATCGACCCGCCACCCGCAGTCACATTCAGCAGCGTCACACTGCTCAGCCGGGTCAGGCAGCCGGTCACGTCCTGGCCATGGAAGAGGAAGGGGTCGCAGTCCACCAGCCGCTGGGAGACGACGAGGCTGCCGTCGCCGCCCATTGTGGGGAAATCCTCGTAGGCGATGACCGCCCGCTCCTGGACAATCGACGGCTGTTCGATGGCGTCGTAGAGCGCAGTGTCCCAGGCGCTCTGGTCTGTCTCCCAGCCGATGATGACCCCTTTGCCGCCGTACTCGTCGTTAGGCTTCAGCACCAGATGTTCCCGGTTGTGGCTGGCCCAGGGCAACAGATCGATGGACTGGCCGTGCTGGTCCAGGGTCGTGCGCTCCTCCACCAGCCGGGTCCAGGGCACGTGGGCCTGAATCACCGCCCGCTCTTCGGCGGTGAGCAGATGGGCGTTGCGCTCATCCCCGGCGATGGCGAAGCTGGCCTTTTTGTGGAGCAGTTTGCAGGTGAAAGGGTTCATCACACAGATTGCGCCTGCTTCCAGGGCATGGACAATCGGGTGGTTCAGTCCGTATTTTTGCAACAGTTCGGTGATCAGCACCCGCTTGTAGACGAAATCCACGGCTGTGCCGTCGGCGTAGAAGACGCCATCCCGGAACTCCACTTCGTCCGGGCTGCAAATGACGGCTTTGATCCCCTGGCGGGCGAAGTATTCGACAAAGAGATGAAACTCACTGGTAGTGGGCACGCCGTGCCAGTCCACAATCGCGATGTCGGGCAGTTTGTCCCGGTTGCCCCGCCATTCGTAGTAAATCTTCAAAATCGCGTCCACCGCCGCGGACTGGCTGCGTAACATCCGCATATCGTAGCGCTCGCCCATGGCCTGCATTACCGGCAGTTCGTCGAAGAGATCGCCCAGCACGTCCTGATAGGCCATCGAAGCCGGGCTTTCGCCGTTGAATTCGATGAAGTTGAGGGTGCGGCTGCCGTCCGGGTTGCGGGCGTAGAAGCTGTCCAGCCGGGCCGTGGGGATGGGCGTGCCGTAGCCGTGCTCCACATTGACCAGATACTCCTCGTCCGGGGTGAGCCGGGCCTGTTTGCGCAGTTCCGGGTCGGCCTGCATCAGCCGTCCCAGCCGGTCGAAGGCCCGCAGTACAACCGTCGTGCGCTCTTTCAGGTGCGCCCATTCCGCAGGTGTGTACATCAGCGGGCGCAGGACTGTGCAGAGGGGCCGTCCGCCGAATAGCAGATTGCGCTCCCGCAGGCCGGGGACCAGAGCATCCCAACTGTCCTGGGCGACGCCGGGCTGGTGGAGCAGGTCGTGGTAGTGGTGGATGGCGGTGAGAGAATTGGTCATTGGTGAAGTTCCAGAGAAAAAAATAAGGCAAAAGGCAAAAGGGGAAGGCAAAAGTGCAGGTCGGGCGTTGGTGGCGCGACAGATTCTTTAGGGGCTGGGAGAGTTATTTGGCCTTCATTTTCTGTTTGGCTGTGACCACCGATTTGGAGAGGATGGCTCGTAGCTGTTTGCCTTCGTCGATCAAATCGTTCAAACGGGCGGCAGGCAAAAGTTCTGCTCGTTCAATCAGGCTTAGCCAGTAGACCGATTCGCGCAATTCCTTCAAGGCCACCTGCAATTTGTGGACGAAATCAGCGCTGGATTCGGCTCCCTGCGCCTCCTGATAATGTGCGCCGACACTCGTTCCGCTGCGCAATAACTGATCCCCAATGCGCCGTCCAGAAAGACCGCTCGGCAACGCCTCCACAACTTTGATCACCCGCACCGCGTAATTCAACAGCCGTTCATCCAAGTCACGCGCGGCCACTTTTGCCTTCCTCCTTCGACAGGCTCAGGACACCGCCTTTTGCCTTATCCCAATCCCCATCGGTTCTTATGACCCCACTACATTCGAATGACCCCACTACATTCGAATCCGACTTTTGCCTTCCCCTTTTGCCTTTTGCCTTCAAATAAAGTCCGCCCAGCCCATCCGTTCCTTCTGCGGCGGCGGATTGATGGCCCGATCAATCGCCAGATCGGCCATCGCCTTCACCACCCAGTCGAAGTAGTGGGGCGTCAGGCTGTTGATGTCCATATCCGGCGCTGGGTTGGTGAAGTCGATGGCGTAGGGGATGCCGTCCCGCACCGCGAATTCGATACTGTTCATATCGTAGCCCAGGGCACGGTTGAGTGTGCGGGCGTCCTGGATGATGCGTTCCCGCAGTTCCGGCGAGAGGTAATCATCATCCACGTGATATTTGCGTTCGCCGGGGTCGTAGTGGATGGGCTGGATATTCTCCTGGCCGATGCAGACACAGCGCACAAATTTGTCCCAGTCGATGAACTCCTGGAGCATCATACAGAGGGTGCCGGTCTGGTCGTAGTTCTGGATCAGTTCGTCCAGTGAATGGACGACGTAGACGTGCTTCCAGCCGCCACCCCAGGCATCCTTCAAAATCGCGGGCATCCCGATGTAATCGGTGATCGCTTGCCAATCCATCGGGTAGTTCAGGTTGCGCAGGCTCTCGCTGATCACCCCATCGATGTAGCTGTGGGATGGCAGGGCCATTGTTTTGGGAATCGCCACGCCCAGTTTTTCGGCCAGGGACGTGCCAAAGAATTTGTCGTCTGCGCTCCACCAGAAGGGATTGTTGATCAGATACGCTCCCTGGAGCATCGCATTCTTCAGATACGTGCGATAGTAGGGAATCTCGTGGCTGATGCGGTCGATAATCACCGCGTAGTCACAGGCTTCGTTGGCCCGGGTCCCGCCCAACTTCACATACTCGGCGATGACGCCCGCGTCCCGTTTGTTCACCTCTTCAATAAAGGCCGGAGGCCAGCTCCACTCCCGCCCCACCACCAGACCGATCTTTTTTGGTTTACTCATCGGATAGTTGCTCCTGTTCTAAAATTTCACATACCGCCGTCTGCATTCCGCATTTTCTCACGCCCCGCCAATGTACATCTGCGCCATCTGCTGCCAATAGGGCCAGTCGTGGGACCAGCCGTCCCATTCGCGCAGCGCGTTGCCGATGCCCTTCTCCCAGAGCAGACCGCTCAGTCGTCGGTTCTCCTCGATGTTGGGGTCTTCCCGGCCCAGAGCCAGAATAATATCCAGCCCCTGAAGGCGGGCAATGTGGCCGGGGTCCGATAGATTCGGCACAAAATGCATTGGCGTATTGTGATAGATATTTTCGTCGTAATAGCCGTCGAAAAAACTGGTCATATCGTACTTGCCGCTCATGGCCAGCACCCGGCCAAAGTGATGGGGGTGACGCAGGGCGATATTGAGCGCGTGATAGGCCCCAAAGCTGGCTCCCATAGAAATCAGAAAGGGGTTGTCGTTTAGCTGTCGGGTCAGGGGCAGCACTTCGTTGATGATGTAATCCTCGTACTGAAGATGGCGGGTGATGCGCCCCGACGGATGGGCCCATTTGCAGTAAAAGCTCTCTGCGTCCACACTGTCCACGCAGAAGATTTGTAGCCAGCCTTCCTCCACGTGCCTGTGCAGGGCATCCACCATTTTCCGGTCTTCAAATTCATAAAAGCGGCCCTGGCTGGTGGGGAAAACAATCGCCCGCGCGCCGGCGTGGCCAAAGACCAGCAACTCCATTTCCCGATTCAGCCGGGGGCTGTACCAACTGTGATATTCTCGTTTCATCGTTGACTCCAGTGAAAAACCGAGTTTTTGGTGAAAGGAACCGGAAACCCCAGGTGTGGCGCGGTCCTAAAAACTCGGTTTTTGAGCTTTTTGCAGTGGACGCATCATTCGTTCCTATCCAATCACACTGTGTGAAATTGCAAAGCCACTCTCTGCCCGCACCGGATTCTCGCCATCCACCACCCAATCCCCGCGACCGCTCTCCCTATCGGCCACCCAAAAGCGGTAGAAATGCTCGCCCGGCGCAAAGCAAAATACGCCATGCCACCAGCCTTTGCCTGCCTCTTCCAAATATAGACGATTTGGCTGCCAATGGTTGAACGATCCGACCAGACTGACCGACCGGGCCTGGGGCGCATACATTCCCAAATAAACGGTTCTATCCGCTTCGCCGATGGGGGCATCGACACTTTCCGAGGAATCTACCGCTACTCTAACCGGAATCCCCAATTTGCGCAAACTGTCGGTGGAAATCGCTGTGCCGCTGATGGGCAGCCCGGCCAATGGGCCGCCGTGACGACGCAGGGCCAGGGCCACGGCCCGCCCCGGCTGCAACAGGCCGTGGCCGGTCTGTTCGTCGGGCAGATGGCGCAGGGGCAGGCTGCTCTCCACCACCAGTTGTTTCAGTTGATAGGGCGTCAGCTTCGGATTCGCTTCCAGCATCTGGGCTGTGGTGGCGGCCACCAGCGGCGCGGCCACACTCGTGCCGTCCACGTGCTGGGCGTGGCGGTGTACCCATTTGTGGGGATTCATGCGCAGCAGCAGCGCCTCGCGCACAGCCTCGTCGCTGGCCGTGCGGATGGCCCAGGTCAGCTTCAACACCGAATGCCACTCGTCCAGAATGTGGCGTGCGCCGTCACCGTCGCCATTTTGTAGGGCTTCCCAGGCCCGGCCCAGCACCCACAGTTCCCGGAAGAGCGGGCTGACCGGCAGAATCGGCCCCGCCAGCCAGACCGCGGGGGCCAGAATTTCCGGCTTGGGGATGTGCCAGGCGTCCACCTGACTTTGCCCCCAACTGTGATGATAGAGGCGCAGACCGTCCACTTCGCCCGGTCGATCTGCCCGCCAGCGACGGTTGGCGTCGTCAATGCCGCCGACGGTCAGCGCGGAGGGGGCCTGGGCTGGAGCCAGCAGCCGCTCCTGGCCGGAGTTGCCAGCGGCCACCACCACCAGCACCCCCCGCCGGGTCAGCTCCTCCACGGCCAGGCAGAGCGGATTCTCCCACCAGGGCTGGGGATAGTCGCCGCCCACACTCACATTCACCACCCGCACGCCGTAGCGCTGCCAGTTGTCCTCCCGCAGCAGCCAACGCAACCCGCCCAAAATGTCCTCTTCCGGGATGCTGCCGTTGGGCCGCCCGACTTTGATGGGCAGCAGCCCGGCTTGGGGTGCATAGCCCCGGTGCAGCCCGCCGCTCAGTTGGCCGTTGCCCGCGGCGATGACCGTCGTCATCTGCCCGTGCCAGGAGTTGCCCGCGTCGCTCCACAGGCTCGGCGCATCCACACCCATGCCCTGATGTCCTTCGGTCAGATTGACGTACTGGCGGATGCGGTTGGGTCGCTTTTCCAGGGCCAGACGGATACGGGCTACATCCGTATCAAGCGACGCGATGTCCAGGCTGGGATCGACGGCCTCGCCCAAATCCGGGTGGGGGTAGTAGCCACTGTCCAGAAAGGCGATTGTCACGCCCCGACCCGTATAGCCGGGGTGGTGGGGCAGGCGCTGGGTCAATCCCAGTAGGCCGTATTCCGATGGGTGATAGTAGGGAAAAGTCGTGCGGGGGAATGTCTGGGCGTTGAGGGGGCGTTGGGAACGGGTGCGGGCGTGGCGGCGGGCGAAGTTCAGAGCGCAGTCCGGACAGAGACCGTCGCTCGGCTGCCAGGTCGGATGTTCTTGCTCGATCAGTCGGCGTACAGGCAGGGTGACATTCGTCGTCTTTGCCAGCAGTTCCGGGTGGACCGCGCCGCCGCAGAGAGGGCAGGACTCCACTAACTCTCCTCGGCTCCGTCAGCAAACCACTCGTCCAGGCCGATGCCGAATCCCCGCTGCCCGGATTCCGGGTCCCGGAATTCCAGCACCAGGGGAAATTCCTGGCGGTCCACCATTTTTGCGTCGGCGTTGAAGCCCACCGACAATTCGGCTATCATCCGATAGTCCCCGCCGGGGATGGGGTCTTTCAGATGAAAAGTATTGTTGAGCTTTGTGTCGGTCTGGGCCAGCAGCACAAGACTGTTGTTCTCGCTGCCGTCCGGGTTGATCAGCCGCAGTTCTACATTGGGCGAATCGCCATCCAGCAGGGCAGGCAGCCAGATACGCACCCAAAGCCGGTGCAGGTCCGGGTAGGGATAGATGAGGATATGTTCAAAGCGCAGGGTGGCGCTGTCGTCGAAAAAGTTGATTTCCATAGGGTTGCGAGGGGCGAATTGCAAAATCAACACCCGCAGACCGCCCCTTTTGCCTTTCCTTTTTGCCTTTTGCCTTTCACAAGCGGGAGGGCGTGGGAGTCGAACCCACCGCAGCCGGCTCTGCGCCACCTGCCACTGATTTTGAAGACCAGGGCGCCCACCGGGACACATCCCCCCCCATTCGATCTATTGTAGCGGAGGGGGAAGGGATCGGGGAAATTGTGGATGGTGCATCCGACACTTCTCTTTGCCCCCATCTCTCCCCCGTGCTATTCTGTGGGAGCAGATTTTGCGCGCACATCACCCAATCACCCGAGGATGCACCCATGGCTTCTGCTGCCACCGATACAGCACCCGCCGAACCGACAACCATCGAAAAACTGCGAGGGCTGCGCTGGTCGATTGCCTCCAACTCGGCCAATACCGTCTTTGTACAATACACTTTCTTCGGCTCTATTTTCGTCCTCTTCCTCAACGAACTGGGGCTGAGCAAAGGACAGATCGGCTTTCTGCTCTCCCTGCTCCCCTTCACTGGGCTGATCTCCATTTTCATCGCGCCGGCGGTAGCCCGCTTTGGTTACAAACGCACGTATGTCACCGCCTGGGCCGGGCGCACGGCGATCGCCACATTTATGCTGCTCACCCCCTGGGTTGCCAATACCTATGGGTTGAATGCGACCCTCGTTTTCATCTCTTTTACGGTCGCCGCCTTTTCCCTCGTCCGTTCGATTGGGATGACGGCCAATATGCCCTGGGTGCAGGAATATGTGCCGGACACAATGCGGGGCAAATATACGGCTACCAACAATACTTTTGCATCGGTCGTCGGCTTTGCCGCGGTCAGTCTCGGCGGTTTTGTGCTGGGACGCATCGCCGGTCTGCCCGGTTTTGTGGTTCTAATCAGCGTGGGCATTGTGGGTGGGATCGTCTCCACCTGGCTGGCCTCGTTTATCCCCGGCGGCGCGCCCGTGCCCAACCGCCCGGAACAGAAACGCCAGCGGGATTTGGGCACAGCCCTGCGCGATGGCAATTATATGCGCTATCTGGTCGGCGTGGCTTTGCTGACCCTGGCAACGGTTCCCCTCGGCTCATTCCTGCCTCTTTATATGCGGGAGGAAGTGGGGTTGCTGCCGGGCAATATCGTCCTGCTTCAGATCGGGACCCTGGCCGGTGGGCTGGCTACCAGCTTTGCCTGGGGCTGGGCCGCAGACCGCTACGGCAGCAAACCGGTGATGCTCTGGGGGTTGCTCCTACGCATGTCCCTGCCTTTGCTGTGGATGTTTATGCCCAAAAACTCGCCCATCAGCCTCTACGTGGCCCTGGGCATCGCCCTCTTCCAGGGGCTGGCGGATATGGGCTGGGGCATCGGCTCGGCCCGGATGCTCTATGTGAGTATTGTGCCCAACGCCAAACGCTCGGACTATATGGCCCTTTACACGGCCTGGACGGGTATCGCCGGTGGCATCAGCCAACTGGTGGGTGGTCAATTGCTGCAAGCCTCTCAGGGTGTCACAGGACAGTTCTTTTTTGTTTCCCTCAACCCCTACATTCCCCTCTTTGGCCTGGCACTGGTGCTGCCCCTGGTCAGCCTGCTGATTATGCGGGCCATCCGTCTGACCGAAAGTCTCGGCATGGGCGAATTTGTGGGTATTTTCCTGCGCGGCAACCCTTTCCTGGCCATGTCATCGCTTGTCCGTTATCATCTGGCCAAGGACGAGCAATCCACCCTTCTGGTCACAGAACGGTTGGGCCAGACCCGCAGTCGGCTGGCCGTGGAAGAGCTGCTCGAAGCCCTGCAGGACCCCCGCTTCAATGTGCGCTTCGAGGCGATTATCGCCATCTCCCGGATGCCCGCGGACCCTCGCCTGACCGCTGCGCTGGTCGAGATTCTCCACGGCAGCGAACTGGCCCTTTCGGTGGTGGCGGCCTGGGCGCTGGGACGCATCGGCGATCCGTCTGCCCACGACGCACTGGTGCGGGGGCTGGATTCGGACTTCCGCTCGATTCAGGCCCACAGCGTGCGCGCGTTGGGGTCCCTGGGCAACCCGGATGTGGCGGCTGTGCTGATGGAACGACTACAAGGGGAGGACAACCGGGGATTGCAGATGGCCTATGCCTCAGCGCTCGGCCAATTGGGCGCGACAGAGGCTGTGCAGGAACTGCTCGCCCTTCTGCGGGGAACAGACAATCCCGGCGCACGGCTGGAAGTAGCCCTCGCGGTCGGGCGGTTGGTTGGCAACGAAAACAACTTTGTCCAACTGGCCCGCAATGTGCGCTCGGACCCGGGCACAACTCTAGCCCAGGCTGTGCAGGGGTTGAAGCGGCGGCTGAATCGGGGCGACGCCGACGCCGATGCCCTGCGCTCTCTGCTGGACCGGGAGACAGCGGTTCTCGGCCAGGGCGATATGGAGAGCGGCTCCCGTTCGTTGGGCCAACTCATCCGCCAAATGCCCCTGGAACGTTTCGACGCCACTTCCCAGGCCATTCTCGCCGAATGTGCCGACCGTCTGGAAGAGAGCGGCGCAAAGCATATCGAGTACGCGATTTTGGCATTGCATACCCTGGACGCGGGGTGGAAATAGGGGACGACAGACGGCGGACGACGGACGCCGGACGCCGGACGAACGTATTCTCAGATGAGGGGAAGCCACCTAACGTTCGTCAGTCGTCCATTGTCCTTCGTCTCGGCCATTCCGAATTTACCCGTATACGAATTCGCTCTCTCAACGAAAGGCCCACAATGAACGGCGCAGAAAGTCTGATTCACACCCTCGTCAACGGCGGGGTGGATGTCTGTTTTATGAATCCGGGCACATCGGAGATGCACTTTGTGGCCGCGCTGGACAGTGTGCCCCAGATGCGGGGCGTGCTCTGTCTTTTTGAAGGGGTGGCAACCGGCGCGGCCGATGGCTACGGGCGGATGGTGGGCAAACCAGCGGCGACGTTGCTCCATCTGGGGCCGGGGCTGGGCAACGGCATTGCCAACCTGCACAACGCGCACAAAGCCCATACCCCGCTGGTCAATGTCGTGGGCGAGCACGCCACTTGGCACATCCAGCACAACGCACCCCTGACCGCGGACATCGACGCCCTGGCCCGCACCGTCTCCGGCTGGGTGCGCACGGCCAGCAGTTCGGCCACAGTCGGCGCAGACGGTGCGGCCGCCATCGCTGCTGCCCGCACAGGCGCGGGACAGGTCGCCACCCTTATCCTGCCCGGCGACGCGGCCTGGGAAGCGGGCGGAGTGGTGGCAGCGCTTCCACCCACGCCCCGGCCTGCTGCGATTGGGCCGGAACGGGTAACAGAGGCCGCGGCCCTGCTCCACAACGGACGGCGCACTGCGCTGGTGCTGGGCGAAACGGTGATGGACGAGGCGTCCCAGCGTATGGCCAGCCGGGTTGCCGCGGCCACTGGCAGCCAACTGATCGGCGCACGCTCTGGCCGCCGGGTGACGAGAGGGGCGGGTCTGCCCGTGGTCGATCGCGTCCCCTATCCCGTGGACCAGGCCGTGGCGATGCTCTCCGGCATCGAGCAGGTGATACTGGTCGGAGCGCACCCGCCGGTGGCCTTCTTCGCCTATCCGGGCAAGCCCAGCCTCCTCGCCCCGCCCGACTGCTATATCCACGAACTGGCCGGCCTGCACAGCGATTGTCTGGCCGCGCTGGCTGCCCTGGCCGACGAATTGGACGCGCCGGATCGGCTGCACGCACTCCACGAACTCTCCCGGCCCGCCCTGCCCACCGGTCCCATCAGTGTAGAAAAAGTGTGGGCCGGTCTGGCCGCACTCTTGCCCGAAGGCGCGATTATTTCCGACGAGTCCATCACCTCCGGGCGCAGCGCACACCAGTGGATGTCCGGCGCGCCGCCCCACGACTGGATGCACATCACCGGCGGCTCCATCGGCCAGGGAATGCCTGCTGCCACCGGCGCGGCCGTGGCCTGCCCGGATCGCCGGGTCTTTGCGATGGAATCGGACGGCTCCGCGATGTACACATTGCAGGCCCTGTGGACCCAGGCCCGCGAGCAACTGGACGTGACGACGATTCTCTTCGCCAACCGTTCCTATGCGATTTTGCAGGGAGAACTGCGCAATCTGGCACAGGACGCGTCTGGTCCTAAAGCCGGGGCCGTGCTTTCTCTGGACAATCCGGCCATCGATTGGGTGCAACTGGCGCAAGGAATGGGTGTGCCCGCCTGTCGGGTGACAACGGCGGAGGAATATGTGGCCGCGCTGACCGGGGGGATTGAAGAATCGGGTCCGCGCTTTATTGAGGTGGTGGTGTGACCCAAGACGAACCAGCACCGGTTGACTGTCTCCAGGCGAAAATCCTTCCTCTGTTTTGGTTTATCGTCTAATTATAGACTATAATTAGACGATAAAGGAGGTGCAATGTTTGAGCCACGTTATCAAGTTTCTCCCCCACTCTTACGCGCCATTAAACAGATTACGCTGCTGGTACACAGGCTGAATCAAGGCCAGTTGACCCAGCTGCAACTGGCAAAACTGCTCTCAGCCGCGCGCGACCTGTCCACCTACGCTTCCACCAGCATTGAGGGCAATCCACTGCCCTTGACCGATGTGCGGCGGTTACTCAAAAGCCGTCCCGAATCGGCCCGACAGAGCGAGCAGGAAGTGTTGAACTACAATCAGGTGTTGATCCAACTTCAGGAGCGCGAGGAGACGGCGTTTACAGCGGAGTTGATTCTGCAAATTCAGCGCGGGGTAACTGCCGGGTTATTGCCACCCCATCAAGTGGGTGCATGGCGACAGGAACCGGTAATCGTCCATGAGCCGCGCAGCGGGGATATCGTCTATCTGCCGCCCGACCATCAGGACGTAGCCCGTCTGATGGATGAATTGATCACTTTTGTGCAGACAGAGCAGGCAAGCCTCGACCCACTTTTGCTGGCTGGCCTTTTCCACAAACAGTTTGTGGTCATCCACCCATTTATCGACGGCAACGGACGCACAGCGCGACTGGCAACTAATGTTCTGTTGGCCGACCTGGGGCTTGATTTTTTCAAGCTGGTCAGCTTTGAAAACTATTACAACCAAAATGTCACCCGCTACTTTCAGCGGGTCGGTCTCTTTGGCAACTATTATGAGTTGGCCGACAGCCTCGATTTTACCGCCTGGCTGGAATACTTCGCCGGTGGCATTCTGGATGAATTGTTGCGTCTGGAGAAATCTCTAATCCAGACAACCGCCACACCCGCTACACGCCTGCACGCGCATCATCAGCAAATATTGGACTACATCGACCAGCACGGCTTTGTCACCGATCGGGACTACGCCAAGCTGACCGAGCGGGCCAAAGCTACCCGCAGCCTGGATTTTAGAAAATTGATCGAATTGGGTCTGATTCAACGGCACGGGCGCGGGCGCGGCATTTACTACACAAGAGCCGCACAATCGTAGGATTTCTCGTCTACTCCTTCAACAACTCCCAAAAGACTTTCGCATCGATCCCCGCCCGCTCTGCCGCCCGCAGATTCTCGCGCACGTGGGCTGGTGCGGACATCCCCACCAGTGTCGTCGTCAGGGCGGGGGTGCTGCGGTTGAAGTGGATGGCCGCTTGCGCGTCGGTCTCCCAGCCGCCCAGGGCATCCATCACCTCTTCCGGCACATTGTCCAGCACTTCCCGCTGCATCAGCCCCGCGGAACCCACAGCCACCAGCCCCAATTGACGGGCCACGGCCAGCAGCGGCAGCATCCGCTTCTCCTGCTTCCCCGCAACCACTCCCTCGAAGGGCTGATTGTTCTCCACCACCGGCTCCAACATTCCCAAATTGTAGGGGAACTGCACAAAACGGAAGCGGTGCTTTTCGCCGCCCACCTGCCGGGCCATCTCCAGCAATTGGGAAAGGGGGAGATAGCGCCGGTCGTTGCGCCCCACCCGCAGCCCGTCCCAGGTGGCGATGCCGTAGAAGCGGATGCGCCCATCCGCGACTTCCTGCTCCAGACGCTCGAAGGCGGCCCGCAGCCGGGCGCGAAACTCGTCGGGGGTGACGTATTGAAGTTGGGTCTCCGGGTTGTGCAGGTAGTAGATGTCAACCGTCTTTAGTCCCAGATTTTCCAGGCTGACACCGATCTGCTGGCTGAGATAGGCCGGGGCCATACAGTGGACACCGCCCGCCATTTCCAGCGGGGCCAGATTCAATTCTTCCAGACGGGCCTGGACAAAGGTCAGCCGATCTTCCGGGGGCGCGCCGTCGTAGGGCAGAAATCCGCCTTTTGTGCAGACGATCACCTCATTCCGCTGGGCCTGGCCGCTGGCAAAAAGGCGGGCCAGCCCCGCGCCCACATCCCTCTCCGAGCGCATGTGGCGATAGTTGACGGCTGTGTCGATGACATTGCAGCCTCCCGACACCGCAGCCACAACGCTCTCCACATAGCCCGCCGAAGTCGTGTCGTCTATCCCGCCCTGGTATGTGCCCAGGCCGATGCTGCTCATCTGGAGGCCGTAGCGGGCGTGGAAATGGTCTGGGGCCAGGTGGGCAAAGCGCTGGGCGTAACGCTGGGTTCCCGCTTGGGTGGCAAAATCAAATTCGTCTGTCATGTGGATTCCAGGAAAGGATCGGGTTTGGGTAGATAAGTGTCAGGTGAAATAGGCAACAAGTTGCATAGAAAATCCTGCTGTTTTCCATATACTGAGTTTAGAGTACGGCAAACAGCCTATCCTGGTCAGAGGATTGGATTTGCAGACAAAGTGATTTCTTATACGACAGGGAAGTAACTATGGCAACAATTATGGTTGTGGACGATTATCCAATTACCCAACGGATATTGACATATCAACTATTCAAAGAGGGACATCAGGTGGTGACGGCCAGCAATGGACAGGAGGCATTGAATTCGCTCATCGAATTGGATGTGGATTTGATGATTATGGACCTAACTATGCCCGAAATGGATGGCATAACTGTATTGTATCAATTGCGCGCCTGCAGCCGTCATGCCAATATGCCCGTCATTATACTGACGGCCAGCAACAAAGATCAGGACCGCAAACAGGCGCTGAGAGCAGGGGCCAATGCGTTTTTGACCAAACCCGCCGACAATTGGCAACTGTTTAATATGATAGACGAATTGCTGGTAGACCTTGCACCGATGGAATTGGCTGTCGGATAGCTTGAAAAGGGCTGTCGCCCTGACGCTTGTCTGCGATACCGGCCTCGAACATCTCCTGCGGCCCTCCAGCCCGGACATCAACTGTCAGTCGATCACAATCCCTTCCAGCCCCTCCTCGGCCTGGGGATATTCCATCTTCAGCCCTTCCAGCGTCTCCACCAGAATCTGGGAAATGACCAGATTGCGATACCACTTGCGGTTGGCGGGAATGATGTACCAGGGCGCGTGGTCGGTGCTGGTGCGGGAGAGAACGGCTTCATAGGCATTCTGATATTCGGGCCAAAGCGCGCGTTCGGCCAGGTCGCCTTTGGCGAATTTCCAGTTCTTGTCCGGCTCGTCCAGCCGGGCCTGCAAGCGCTCCTTCTGCTCGTCTTTGTCGATGTGCAGATAGAACTTGAGGATCGTCGTGCCCTCCTCGGCCAGTTGCTTCTCGAAGGCATTGATCTGCTCATAGCGGCGGCTCCACACCTTTTCGGGAACCAGATTGTGAACCCGCACCACCAGCACATCCTCGTAGTGGCTGCGGTTGAAGATGACGATCTCCCCAGAACCTGGCGTCACTTTGTGGACCCGCCAGAGATAATCGTGGGCCAGTTCTTCCGGCGTGGGCCGTTTGAAGCTGGCAACCTTCACCCCCTGGGGATTCACTCCGTCGAAGACGTGACGGATAGTTCCGTCTTTGCCCCCCGAGTCCATCGCCTGCAGAACAATCAGCACTTTGTGTTTGCCCTCGGCGTAGAGCAACTCCTGCAAGGCTTCCAGCCGCTTGTTGAGCTTTTTGGTAGCCTCCTTGCCTGCCTTTTTGTCCCCCTCAAAAGCCCCGGCGTCTGCCGGGTCCCACTCGTTCAGGTCGATCTCCTGCTCTGGTTTCACTCGATAGCGTTCGTACACAATCCTTGCTCCTATGTGTAAATGGGGTTGTATACAGATTCCTGCTCTTATGTAGCCACACCCGTCAGTTCAGCCATACGGGGCAGAGCCTGGCCAATCCACTCTTCCAGCAGATGATAGGTGCGTTCGTACTCGGCAAAGGCCAGACCAATCGGGTCGTCCACATCTTCGCCGCGCCCGATCAGTTCAGATAGGACAAAGACCCGACCGCTTGCCTCCGGGAATGCGCTCAGAATCGCCTGCTTGTGGGCAGCCTCCATCGTCACCAGCAGTTCGCTCTCGGCCACCAGCGCGGATGTGAGCGCCCGACTGCTGTGGCGGCTCAGGTCGAAGCCGTGGCGACCCGCCATTGTGGCCGACGCGGGGGTGGCTGGGTAGCCATCCACAGCCCGCACACCCGCCGACCCAACCCGCCATTCTTCCGCAGGATAGGCGCGGGTGAGCTTGTCCCGTCCGATGACTTCGGCCATCGGCGAACGGCATTGGTTGGCTGTACAGATAAAAAGAACATTTGGCATTGGGTGGTATCCCTGATCAGTACAGAAAGTGGGACGCTGATTCACGCAGATTGACGCTGATCCAAAGAAAAAATCAGCGTTTATCTGCGTCCAGCTTTTTTCACCATCTTCTTGACTACTACAAAAAAGTCGAACATCTGATAGTCGGCTGTGGCGACTATACCGAATGCAGGGCCAGTTGTCAACGACAAGCCGCCCTCAAATATTTTGGACGTTTTCAAAACCAGTTAGAGGCGCAGGCACGCCCACGT
This sequence comes from Anaerolineae bacterium, assembly GCA_030432295.1. Lineage (GTDB taxonomy): Bacteria > Chloroflexota > Anaerolineae > Caldilineales > Caldilineaceae > JACQGT01. The sequence goes on from JAUIHI010000006.1 coordinate 20,325, forward strand.
GCCGGTCAGAGCCGCACGTGGGCGTGCTTACTCTTCACTCCAACCCAAAATGAACATACCCAAATGTTTTGCAAATGAATCGCATAGCCGTATACTTCCAACAGTTTTGGCCTGCGCACTGCTTGCACAGGTTGCCACCCATCACAACTGCCTGGGGATAGATTTGGATATGTCTGCATCTAACACCGCCGTACCAACTCGCCCAACCCTTAAGAAAAGAATGCCCTTGCAGCCGGAACGACGATGGCTGGTAGCACTATTGGCTGCCTTACTGTTGACAATAGCCGGGGCGGCTGCGCGCCCGCCCGCGCTGGCAGATGACGACGCCCAGCAGAGCCACTCGGATTGGCTGACTGTCGCCATCGATTCCAGCCTGCCCGAACGCTATTACAACCGGCTGCTCTCCCTGCTCGTCTATCGGGTGAAATCTTTGGAGACCGACGACGGCCTGAAGAAAGTTTTGTTGCTCGACAGGGGCAGCGAAGCCGACGCGACGATTGAACTGATGCCCCTGACCGCAGCCGAGGGCGCCGCCATCTACACCCGTTTCTATGCGCCGGTAGTCGCCTTTGCCACGGTGACCGATGACATCCCGTTGGAAGAATTGGCAGCGCGCTGGCAGGGGGAGGGGGAGGGGCCGCTGGTCATCACCCGTGAATACGAAGCGGAACTGACCGCCATTCTGGGCGCGCCAATGGCAGAATCGGTGATTGTCACTGGCACGAACGATATCTTGGCAGTGGTGGAAGCCAATGCCGACGCAGTGGGGATCGCCCTCTTCGACCGGCTGCAACCCCGTTTCAAAGTTCTGTCGGTGGATGGAGTCAATGTTCTGGACAACCATCTGGACCCCAGTACCTACGGCCTAGCCGCGGCGGTGGCCGTAACCGGTCCCCACGCGGCAGAGCTGGCCGCGGCCCTTTCTGCACAGGTCACCAATCCCAGCAACCGGGACCCGGAGCATCTGACAACCCTTGTGATGACCGGCGTGACTGCGATGACACGGGTCACCGCGGCCAAAATGGAGCGCAATGGCTACGACTATCCAGCCCGCGTCATTTCGCCCACCCTCTCCGCCGCCGACATCACCCACATCAGCAACGAAGTGCCTTTCATCGAAGGCTGTGTGGTCAACGCCTCCCAGGACAACCTGACGATGTGCAGCGATACCACTTACTGGGCCGCGCTGGAAGCCCTGGGCACGGACATTGTGGGGTTGAGCGGCAACCACGTGAACGACTTTGGGCGGGACGGTGCGCGGGAATCTATCGGCTGGTATCGGGAGAACGACATTGCCATCTACGGCAGCGGACTGAATGTGGAGGAAGCCTGCGCGCCCCTGATTCTGGAGCACAACGGCAACCGCATCGCCTTTATCGCGGCCCTGGCCTTTGGCCCCTCCTTTGCCTGGGCCACAGACGAACTGCCTGGCGCCTGCTACTACTACGACCACAAAGAGCTGATCTTTGAGACAATCGAAAAATTGCGCTCCGAAGTCGATGTGATTGCGGTGGAGTTGCAATATCTGGAAACCTACAATCCCTATCCCACGGGCCAGCAGGTGACTGAATTTCGGGAATTGCGGGATCAGGGCGTGGATATTGTAACGGGCGTGCAGAGCCACGTGCCCCAGGCTTTTGAACCCTACGGACCAGACGCTTCCCAGCGCCCCGGCGTGATTGTCTATGGCCTGGGCAATCTCTTCTTCGATCAGATGTGGAGTTGGCAGACCCGCACGGAACTGATCGCCCGCCACACAATCTATCGGGGGCGAGTGATCAGCACAGAGATTCTGACCGCTGTGTTGGAGGATTACGCGCAGCCCCGCTGGGCGACGGAAGCGGAGCGGGCCGGGCTGTTGCGCAGCATCTTCCAGGCCGCGCCGACCCGGCCCGATTGAGTAGGCTGTCTATCCCGCATTCGACGCGGCCGCGTTCCCGTACTGCCGCTTCAATGTCTGCAACAGCACCCGGCCCGGCCCGGAGAGACGGGTCATAAAGAAGCCCTCGCCGCTGAAGAGGATTTTGCGGCAGCCGCCCACGCCCTGGATGTCGTAGTCCACCCCGGAGGAGAAAGCGGCCAGGTTGCCTGTGCTGACCAGAATCTGCTCGCCTTCGGCCAGGCGCTGCTCGGAAAAGTCGCCGCTGGCGTGGACCAGCACAGTGCCTTTGCCAGAGACAGTCTGCAAAAAGAGGCCGGCCCCGCCAAAAAGGGCGGCCCCGGCCCGACGCGCGACGGTGACGGTAATGTCCAGATCGTTGCCCCAGGCGCAGAGAAAAGAGCCCCGGGTAGTGGTCACAGGGCCGTCGTTCTCCAGGTCCCAGACTTCCAGATGGCCCGGTGCGTTGGCCGAGAGCAGCGCGTGCTGGTCTGGCTGGTCGGTTTGCAGATAGGTGAGGGCGACCCCTTCGCCGGAAAGCGAGCGACGCACGGCCCCGCCCAACCCGCCGGGGACGCGCAGGTTCCATTGCAGGCCAGGGCTGTAGGCCATCAACCCGCCTTTGCTGCACCAGACAAACTCGCCCGGCTCAAATTCCAGACGGACCGATTGGGCGATTTCGCCAGAGATGGTATAACGCATAGAGAATCTCCTATTGGGAGTGCGGATTCGGAAAAGATAGTCAGGGGACTGTTTGTAAACAGCAATTCTCTGTATCCACTACGCAGGCCCGGCGCGAGGGTCGCGGCCACGGAAAGATGAGGGAACGACAATGAGCAACAATCGACGGCTGGCCTATTCGACGGACCCGGAGCCAGAGGCCGAAAAGGCCCCGCTAGAGATGCCCCGCAATCCGGCTGCGCCCTTTGCCATTCAGGGCAACCAGCCGGTCTACGTGCGTCTGGAACGCAAGGGTCGTCGAGGCAAGACTGTCTCGCTTATAGATGGAGTGATGAGTCCTGCTGTGGGCAAAGAGGCATTGCTGAAGCATTTGAAGAACGCGTTGGGCACAGGCGGTGCGCTCAAAGAGGGCGTGCTGGAGATTCAGGGCGATCACCGGGACCGGATTGTGGAAGTGTTGACCGGACTGGGCTACAAGCCGAAGAAGGCGGGGGGATGAGGAGGGTATTGGGTGTTGGGTATCTCGTCGGCATCTAAGATGAAAGTGACGAGTAAAGTGTAGACGTTAGGTAGCACCCATTAAGCTGCGCGCTCTCTCCAGTTCCATGCCAATCGGATAATCAACAACAGTGCGACCAACTCAATCACAGCAAAGAAAATGTCATCAAGATCAGGTGTCATGTTGTTTCCGATAACACTCACGATTTGGAGCACACCGATGATGATGTTGGTTAAACGATTCGCCTTTAAGTGTAGGAATTGAATGAGCGGGATCATAAGGAGGGGGATTGCGATCATAATCCCACCAACCAGCATAAGGCCGTCTGTTATCCGAACGCCATTTACGATGCCTGTCATCATCTCTTCAATGAATCCAGCGTGCCCAAATTGATGAAGGTCACGAAAGATCATATTGAAGAAAATAAAGACCCACAGGGAGGATAGCTTTGCCTTCTTGTCTAAATCGTTCATCGTCAGTGTCGTATTCATCTCTACCCCTTGTATTTTAGTGAGGGGTGCGCATAATCGAGAGACGGAGAGTTTTTCCTTATTGCCAAACCGCCGAAATATCCAATACCCAATATCTACGCCTCCCTACCGCAAATCCTTTCCCACATCGTTGCCGCTGCGGATGCTCTTGCGTTTGCCAAAGACGTCGTCCCCGCTGAAGGGGTGAATGACGACGTTGCGCCCGATGGAGATACCCGCGGGGATGCGGCTGCTTTTACCGATAAGGGTAATGCCTGTGTTCAGCCGTTCGGGCAGGAGCGCGTTGGGTTTGTTGTTGTCGCCGTATCCCACCTGCGCGCCCTCGCCAATCACTACCCCTTTGTCCACAATACAGCGGTCCACCACCGCACCGGGACCGATGACCGTATCGCTGAGGATGATACTGTCGCGCACAATCGCGCCCTCGGCCACCCGCACACCCGGCGAAAGCACACTGCGCTCCACCGTGCCGTCGATCTGACAGCCATTGGAAAGTAGCGTCCCATCCACATCAGCGATGGGACCCAACTTTACCGGCGCGCGTTCCTCGCTGCGGGTGTGGATCACCCACTGGGGATCGTAGAGGTCCAGGGCTGGCTCCTCGGCCATCAGACTCATATTAGCCTCCCAATAGGACTGGACTGTGCTGACGTCGGCCCAATAGCCGGGGAAGGTGAAGCTCTGCACCCGACGATTGTCGGCCAGCAGCGCGGGCAGAATGTGATAGCCAAAATCCACGTGGGTACTGCCCGCCAGCAGTTCGATCAGAAAATCCCGGCGGAAGACGTAGATACCCATCGAAGCCAGGTTGCGGGGAGAGCGGCGGGGCTTCTCCTGAAACTCGACGATACGCCCATCCCCCCCGGTGGAGACGATGCCAAAGCGGTGGGTTTCGTGGAGATTGACCCGGCGCACGGCCACGGTCACGTCGGCTTCTGTCTGGGCGTGGTGCTGAATCAGAGGCCGGTAGTCCATCACCGAGACGTGACGACCGGAAAGGATCAGCACATACTCCTCGTGCTGCTGGGCCACGTAGTCCAAATTGCGGCGCACCGCATCCGCCGATCCCCGCTGCCAATCCCCATAGGGACCGCCCTGGTAGGGCTGAAGCAGACGCACACCGCCGCTGGCCCGGTCCAAATCCCAGGGCTTGCCGATGCCGATGTGGTCGTTCAAACTGCGGGGACGGTATTGGGTGAGCACAGCCACATTGGTAATTTCACTGTTGACGCAGTTGCTCAAGGAAAAATCGACCAGCCGAAACTTGCCGCCAAAGGGAACTGACGGTTCCGAGCGGATTTCGGTGAGAACACTCAAGTCCTGGCTTTCGCCGCCAGCCATAATCAATGCAAGTGCACGGGCCATTGGAAACACCTCGCTTCACTGAGAATTGCAACCCAAGAAGTTTGACTTAGAAGTTCGACTTTTTCCAAAAAGTCGAACTTCTAAGTCGAGCTCCTACTGTTTATATTGTCTGCCCATCTTTGACTTCGCCGTCGGCGGGGAAATCTTTGGCCCGGCGGTCGCTGTTGATGAGCACATTCGTGCCCACCCGCGCGCCGTCGGGAATCTCCGCGCCTTTGCCGATGACTGTAATTCCAAAGGCCAGGCGGTCGGGCATCTTCTCGTTGACCACCGCGGCATCCCCCACGCCGATCTGCGCGCCCGCACCCACCACCACCTGTTTGTCAACCACCGACTTTTCGATGAGCGCACCGGGGCCTATCCAGGTGTCGTTCATCACAATGCTGTCGCGCACCACCGCGCCGGGGCTGACGTAGACGCCGGGACTGAGCACGCTGTTCTCCACCAGCCCCCGCACCACACAGCCGTTGGAAACCATACTCTGTACAACTTTGGCCTGGGGGCCGATTTTGGCGGGCGGGCGCTCTTCGGATTTGGTGTGCAGAGGCCAGTCTTCGTTGTAGAGGTCCAGGGCCGGATTGGGCTGCACCAGTTCCAGATTGGTGGCCCAATAGGAGTCAATTGTCCCCACATCCACCCAATAGCCCTCGAAGCGGTAGGCGAAGACCCGATCCCCCGCGGCCAGCATCGCCGGGACGACGTGCTTGCCGAAGTCTTCCCGCGGCGTCTCTTTTGTGCCTTCGTTCAGCCGCTGCTCCAGCATACGGGCATTGAAAATGTAGATGCCCATCGATGCCAGATTGCCGCGATCTTCCTTGGGCTTCTCATAGAATTGGGTGATGGAGCCATCCTCGGCCACTTCCATAATTCCATAGCGGCTGGCTTCTTCCATTGGTACAGGCATAACCGCAATTGTCAGGTCCGCGTTTTGCTCCCGGTGATAGGCCAGCATCGGGCCGTAGTCCATCTTATAGATGTGGTCACCAGAGAGAATAATCACCTCATCCGCGTTCTGCTCGGTGACAAAGTTCATATTCTGGTGGATGGCGTCGGCTGTGCCCGCGTACCAGTTCTGGTTGCCCCGGCCCTGATAGGGCTGAAGCAGACGCACACCACCCCGTGTCCGGTCCAGGTCCCAGGGCTTGCCGATGGCAATGTGATCGTTCAAGCTGTGGGGGCGGTATTGGGTCAACACACCGATGGTGTAGATCCCGCTGTTGACACAGTTGCTGAGGGTGAAGTCGATGATGCGGAATTTCCCGGCAAAGGGGACCGCTGGTTTGGCCCGCTGTTCGGACAGGACGGTGAGCCGGGTTCCTTCACCGCCAGCCAGGATCATAGCAATCGTGGTCATCGCGACCTTCTTTCTGCGCACGGGGAGGATAGAGAGATAAATTAGTAGCTGTATCGTAACGTAAAGACGAGGGGAATGCAATTTTGAAAATAACAGCCCCCTAATAGCTTTTTGAAATTCCCCCTGACGGCTGCTATAATAGGCTGTTGAATCGATGATAAGAGGACGCAGATTTGTCTGATCTGGATTGATTGTTATCCATCTCTATTTTGGTATCTTTCGATCTGCGTCCGCTTTCCTATTTATTGATGGCTTGGTTGAGATGGCAGGAGGGGTAAGTGTTGCAGCGAAAGACCCAAACCGCGGCGTTTTGGCGCGATCAATTTGAGTTGACCCAGGAAGACCTGGATTTTGTACACGAGCTTGTGCTGGACGCGGATTCGCCGTTGACATCCGATCAGCTGGCCCTGCGCGTGATCGAAGAGTATCAGCGGCGCGAGACCAGCCGCATGGAGTCCGAACTTGCCAAAGGCAAAATTTACCAACCGGACAAACGTTATGAGGTCGGTCAGACGCTAGTCTTTCCGGTGATGGATTTCGCTGTGGGCGAGATCACCACCATCCGGCCCGGCGAGAACCCGGAATATGGCGATTTTTCCGTGATGGAAGTAGCGATGAACGGGGCCACCCGGGAATTTGCTGCCGAGTTGCAAACACCCCACCGCTTGAACAGTGCCAATGGGCAGGGGCTTATCGAAGAGAGTGCGCTGCTGACGGCCAAAGAAATCTATGACCTCTATCAGGATGAGATCGAAGAGAGCCTGCTCTATGCGCTGGAAGAGGGCGAGCGCCACGAAGAATTTGTCCAGGTGGGCACCTATTGGCTGCTGTCGGATATGCTGGCCGATGTCCACGTGGGTCATCTGAATATCGCCGAAGCATTGATCGAAATGCAGGGCCGTCCTCTCTCTCCCCAGGAAATTCTGAAAGAGCTGGATGTCAATGCAGATATTTCCGAGCCTATGCAGGTGATCAGCATCAACCACGCGCTGGGCAGCGATCCCCGCTTTGACCGGGTGGGCAACGGTTCCGCCCATCTCTGGTATCTCAAACGGCTGGAACCCCAAGAAGCCCTGGAGACGCCAGCGCTGCTGCGCCCCCACCAGCCCCGTTACAACCGTGCTCTGCTCAGCGTCGAACTGTTGCAGATCGAATGGGAGTTGGACGACGAATGGGGCGAAAGTGGTATCGGCAGCGATGTGCCGTCGATTGTGCCCAGCACCAGCTTCACGCTGATCTATCCCCACCGCCGCCACGGAACCCTGCCCCTGAGCAGCCGCACCCGCAGTTTCTTCCCCGCAGGGGCCGAAGGCCGGTCGATGGTCACAATCATCGACGGGCGTTGGGGCAAACGCTTCACCGCCTGGGTTGTCCACGGTGGGCGCTATGTGAGTGGGCTGTCCGAGTGGATGGAAGAACACAACCTGCCCGTGGGCGCACAGATAACCCTGGAACGCACCCGCAACCCCGGCGAGGTGGTCATCGACTACCGGCCCCGGCGTATGAAGCGGGAGTGGAGCCGTTTTGCCGCAGCAGAAGCCAACGCAATGGGCATCACCTTCGAGATGAACAAAATTCAGATCACCTGTGAATACGACGACTATCTGATCGTCTCGGCAGAGGATGCCAAACAGGTGGATGTGCAGAGCCAGCGGGTGGAAAAAGCGGGCATATCGGTGGACGAGCTTGTGGAACAGATCGTGCCCGAACTGACCAAACTCAGTCCCCAGGGCACGGCCCACGCCAAAACCGTCTACAGCGCAGTCAATATGCTCTGGCGCTGCCCGCCCGGACCCGTCTTCTATGCACTGATCAGCAATCGTCGCTTCCGGGATGCGGGCGGCGGCTTCTTCGCCTTGGAGGTATAACAATGGCCCCTGCTGCCAGACCAGACATCAGCCGCTTCCGCCCGGATGCGGATACCAAATTCCACATTGACTACGCCTGGTGGGAAGAGAGCGGGCGGGATTTCCGTCTCTATCTGCGCGACCAGCTATGCGCCGAATGCCGGGATCGTTTCGCGGATCATCGCAACACAGAGAGTGTGGACTGGGTGGACCCGGAGACCGGGGAAGTCCACCGCACGGACGCACTGTGGGAATGTCTGCGCACCCGCTGCGCCAACGACCCGGATTTCATCAACGAGCATCTGCCCATCGGCGCGGCCTGCTTCCGGGTCTTTCTTGCCAACGACAACACCCCCCTCACCCCCAATGAACTGAGCCAGATTCTGCCCTGGAAACCCGCCCGCACGATTCTGGCCACCCTGGGCGGACGGCAGGTCTATCTGGGGCTGCGGCCTGTGCGGTAGAAGCGCAAAACGATAAAGCGATGAAATGTTGAAGCGTGCCAAGTGAGCGATCAAAACTCACTTGGCACGCTTCATTTTGTTTGAATGCTCTATTGCTTCAACGGTTTACCGCGGCCACCACTTTCCGCGCGGCCAGCACCACCGGCATATCCACCATTTTCCCATCCATCTCAAAGACACCTGTGCCCGCGGCCTGCTGGCTGTCGAAGGCGTCGATCAGCCGCTGGGCCTGGGCTATCTCCTCCGCTGTGGGCGAAAAGGCCCGGTTGATCACTTCCACCTGGCGCGGGTGGATCGCCAGTTTGCCGGAGAAGCCCATCCCTCGCGCCAGATGACACTCGGCGGTCAGCCCGTCGCTGTCGGCCAGTTCCAGAAAAACTGTGTCGATGGCGGGCAGGCCGTAGGCCGCGGCTGCAATGACGACTGCACCCCGGGCGTAGAAAATCTCCCATCCCTCCCGGCTACGGCGCGCACCCATATCCCCGGCCAGGTCTTCTGCGCCAAAGAGCAGCGCGTCCAGACGGCTGTCCGCCCCGGCAATCGGTGCGGCCTGGACAACACCCATCGCTGTCTCGATTTGGGCCAGCAGCCGGACGCTGCCCACAGCCAGCGCGTGGGCCACTTCCAATTCGGCCAGCCGGGCCGAGACTGTCTGCACCTGCTCGGCAGATTCCACTTTGGGCAGGACGTAGCCATCGGGCCGCGCGGCAATTGTCTGGGCCAAGTCCTTTTCCCAGAGGTCTGTGCTGACCGGATTGATACGGATCAGTCGCTCGGACGCGCCAAAATTCAGGCGCGCAAAACAGGCGGCGACGGTCTCCCGTGCCGCCTGCTTCTGGCTGATCGCCACCGCATCTTCCAGATCGGCGATGATGGAATCCGCGCCCAGAGTCGTGGCTTTCTCCATTTTGCGCATACTGTCGCCGGGCATAAAGAGCAACGACCGACGCAGCGGCCCTGGCTGGGAGTTTGGCATTGGGTTAGTATCCGATTCCTTTGAGAAATGCGATCATTCCCGCGCTGCGCTTGGCCTCGCTGATGGGGTCATCGCCGCCGGGGAGGGGCTGACCGGGGCAGGCAGTCACCCAGCGATCGAAGCCGATGTCGTCCAGTGCGCCTTTGATGGCGACAAAATCGATGTCCTTGCCCAGCCCCACCTGCGTCCAGACCGGATCGTAGAAGCCATCTTCCCGGCGGCTGGTGCTGGCCCAATCCTGCAAATGGACGTAATTGAGTTGGCTGGCGAAATCTTTGAGCGAATCCACCGGATCGTAGCCCCACAACTGGGCGTGGGAGACGTCGATGCAGAGCTTCGCCTTGTCCAGATTCGCCATATAGAGCTTCCAGTGCTCGATGGAGTCCACCAGCAGATTGGTGTGGATGTGATAGCTCAGTTCCAGCCCCATCTGCCCCGCATACTCGGCCCACATCTCCGCGCCTTCGGCCGCGGCTTTTACGTCGTCGTCGGTCACGGCCCGATCGTCGGGTTTGCGTCCGTTCATATACATAAAGGCGTCGCAGCCCACCTCTGCGGCAAAATCCATCCGCCGTTTGTTGCTTTCGATGTTCTCCGGGTCCCGGCTGTCCGGCGTGCCGTTGGCGGTGAGGACGGCCAGGGGCATCCCGGTGTTGTCGCAGATGCGTTTGATGCGGCTGGGCGTGCCCATCCAGTTCAAGGGCAGGCGGCCTTCCCAGCCGTCCCAGCCCACCGCGGCCAGAGCCTCCAGTCCAGCTTCCAGGTCTGGGTTCTTCCAGCGCAGTGTGCAGTAGCCGAGTTTGTAACTCATTGTCTTCCTCCGTGGGGAATAGGGGTTTGATCAGCCACGACATTATAGAACGGGTGGGGTATGAGGACAAGTGATAAAAAAGAGGCGGTAGTCCCCTTCTATGGGGAGAAGAACCGCTTTTGCAGCCCGGTAAAGGCAGATATAAAAATGCCCCGACGAAATAGTCAGGGCATCCTATTTTGCTGTTTGTTGATTCTCAATGGTCCAACAGAATGGGTCCCAGCGCAGGCGTGAGCGCTGACAACTACTGCCAGCTATACTGCCCTTTGCTGTCCTGGGGGATGGCATCAAACTTTGTCATCCCGCTGCCTTTGGCGGCCTTCAGCCCGGCCCGGGCAACGATCTCTTCGGCCAGTTGGCTGTAGTAGGGGATATCTTCCCGGACCATTTGGGTCGTGCCTTCGGGGATGAAGATGATCTGCAATTCTGCATCTTCTTCCGTGGCCTCAGCCCGTTCCACAATCACATTCAGGCGCTTGATAAACGACCAGCCCATAGAGCGGCCAAAGCTCCAGAAACGCAGAGGGCTGCGCACGACCAGTGCGTCGTCGGTCACTTCATAGGTGGTGGACATATCGATCAGATGCCCGTAGAAGAGCAGTCCACCCCAAATGATAAAGGTCCAGGCCATAGCTTCGACAAAGAAAACAGTGTTCATCCCCATAGAAAAGGTGAGGGCACCGGCTATCATCACGGCCACCGCTGCGGTCATAGACTTGGGTCTACCCTTGAAAATCAACCCTGTGTCGTTTGCTTGCGCTTCAATCAACTCTGTCATTTGGACCTCTTCGTTCTGTCAAGGATTGTGAAAAATATCCCGTTCTATGGGAAAAGTATAGCCGCGTTTGGACAGATTCTCAAATTGTCGCAGGGCGGAATACCATTCGGCCCTACAGGATCAGCCGATAGCCCCGACCGCGCACAGTTGTAATGAAGCGGGGCGCAGTCGGGTCCGGTTCCACCTTCTGGCGCAGACGGCTCACCAGTTTTTCGATGCGGGCGTCGTCCACCTCGTCAATATAGGCGTCGCCCCAGACACCGGTCACAATCTGATATTTGTCGATAATCTTGTCTGGATTTTCAAAAAGCAGGGTCATCAACTGATATTCCAGCTTCGTCAGAGTCTCCGCGGCCACACCGTCCACAAGCACTTCCCCGCTGTCCGCATCCACCCACAGCCCTTTGTCCGTCGGTGCCACCTGGCTCTCTTTGCCCTGGACAAAGAGGGAGAAAAGCCGGGAAAATGCCCGACGTTCTTTCTCCACCCGGATCAGAATGTGCTTCTCTTCCAGGCGAGAGAGCACACTTTCGTCGGCGGGCTGTTCAGCGAAGAGGGCAAGCAGGGATTGCCGTTCGGGTTCCGAACAATTTTGCCAGATTTTCTGATTCTCCCGGGCCAGCACAGGACTTGCGCGCAGGATAGGTGCAAGCCTGCGCTGCATCATCCAATGATCCGCGCCGACACCTTCCTGGGCCAGGGCATCGATCAGCAGTTGTGTCGCGCCTGTAAGCAGACCCGGATGTCCCCCGCTCCACAAATAAAGAAACTCGGCGTCGGACTGTTCCAGTTCCACACCGGCCCGTTCGCCAGCGTTCCGCACAAAGTGGGCTGTGTCCCCCGCGGTCAGGGGGGCCAGATGCCAGCGGTGGGCAATGAAAAGCTCGCAAAACTCGGCGCAATGTTCGTCCGGGCGGATGCTGTCCATTCGCTCGACGGTGGCGGTGGCATAGACCAGCGCCGTGTCGTAGCGATCTTTCTTGGCCCGCAGATTCAAAAAGACCCGGGAATCGATCTGGGCGAAGGCTTCATCGAATTCGTCAAAGAGCAAAACGAGGGTGCGCTGGCTGGCCTGCACAGCCGCGGTCAGCCCCCGGTTGAAGCTGAGCGGAATCTGGAAATCGTTGGCCGGAATAGTCAACTGTTGATAGGCGTCGAGCAGTTCCTCATTCGCGGCCAGAGTCGGCTCGCCCTCGAGCAGACAGCGCAGGATCAACTCGTAGAGGCCCTGATCCGTCACCTCTACCATTCGGTTACAGTCGATATAGACCGGCAGGAATTGCTTGGCCGCTTCGCCCAACTCTTTTTGCCAGACATCGGGCTGGGCCAGCAGACGCAGCAACTCCGACTTGCCCAGGTTGCTGAAACCTGTGATCTCGACGCAAGCGGACGCGTGCAACAGCCCCAAAATCGCGTGGATATCCGTATGGCGGGTGTAGCTTCCATCCGGGAAGCGCAAGGCTGAGGGCATACAGAAAACTCCGAACTTGTAGGCGAAGAGACGATCGCCCTATCCTATCCTATCACTCCTCGTGGAGCAAATCCTGCGCCAAAACTTGATAGGCGATCAGCGGGTCGATCTGGCCCAGATTCGCCACCGTCGGCACCAGACCCGTGGGGTCCCACCAGTGGCTGGGCCATCTTTGGCCTGACGGGCGGGGCCAGAGATTTGCGGGCCAATCTCCGCTGACCAGACGTAGCGGTGGCCAGCCAGCCAGTGTGGCCGGGCGGGTATTGGGCGGCACAAAGCGCAGACGCACCCCATCCCGCCCCTCTTCCGCGCAGACGTGAATCCAGAGGGGACCCGCGCAGAAGAGGCCGTGGAGCGCGGGCAGATTGTGTACTTGCCGCCAGAGACGCACGGCCTGGGCAAAGCTCCAGGAGGTACTGCGCACTTCGGAGGGCGGTGTAATCCAGCGGCGGATGCTCTGCACCGCGGGGGTGGCCTGACAGCGCCGCCAATAGAGCCGGGAAGCGGCCACCGCCAGGGATGTGGAGCGATGGATGCCGGGCGCGGGTGCGACATTCTCCACCGCATCTGCCGACAGACCGCCGGGCAGCCGGGACCAGCGGTCAAGCACAGCCGGCGCGGCCCAGCGATTGCCCGCAAAATAGACAGCTGGGCGATGGCCAGAGGGCAGGGCAGCCAATGCCTGGGCCACCTCATCACACATCTCCAGAACCGGACGGGCAGCAGCCTCACCGGGTTTGTCATAGCCCCCGACCACCACCGCCAGGTCCGGGCGGACGTCGCTCAACTCCGCGGCCAGCCGGGCCGGGTCGCCGCCCATCCCAAAACGATAGACCGCCACTGCGCGGCAGATGGTGGAATCCAGGGCAGACTGGGCCGCGGCCAGACTTTCGTGGCCGGTCAGTCCACCGATCCAGACCCGCAGGGGCGGCAATGGGTCTACCGCGGCCACCACCTGGCCCAGATGCAAGCCCAGGGCCGGGTCTGGGCTGGACAGGCGGGGAGCCTCCAGGCTATCGTCCCACAGGGGACGGCCCAACCGCGCGCCGAGCAGTCGGGCGATCGCGCTGAGCACGGCGGGCGGGGCTACTCCGTCCTCCGGGGAGAGGCTGGCCGATTCCCAGGCGATCAGCCGATGGATACCGTTGACCGGTTCGATCAGTGCGGCGTGGGCGTTGGCGCTGTCCACTTGCAGGGCCAGAATGGAGGATGCGTGTCCCGGCTGGATTTTCTCGCTCATCTCAGCCTCCCCCCACCAGCGCCAACAGCCAGCGCCAGAGATCGCTTGCCTGTTGGCTGAAAAAGAGGGTGTCGAGCCGGGCGATCAGCAGTGTGATGCGGGAGGCGAAGACGCGGGCAAAGATCACACCCGCGGCCAGCCATAGGGCACGCTGGCCCAGCCAGGCCCAACCGCTCAACACTGGGCGCAGGGGCGCTGGAAACCGCTGTCTGTCACCGGTTGCTTGACCAGAATGGAGATGGAGCAGCGCGCCGCCGGTGATCAGCAGTGTGAGCAGCCCGGTCAGCAGCAGAGACGGCGCGCCAGCCAGGGATTCTCCCATCTGCCCGGCCCGCCAGAATTGGGGCAGCAGCGTGCCCTGGATGGCACCGGCCACGCCCGCGCCCAGCCCCACGCCCACCAGCAACGCAAGCGGGAACGCGGCCAAATGGCGCAGCCAGGGCTGTCCACTGCCGGTGAAGCGCTGGCGCAGGTGGTCGATGCCCGCGGCCCAAAGCAGCAGACCCGCGGCCAGCGGCAGCCACCCTACCCAAAGCTGATCTGTGGGTTGACCCCCGCTGTCGAAAAGGGCAAGCGGATTTGTGAGCAGAGGCAGAAAGAGGCGGGGCCAGAGTACATTGCTCCAGACCAGCACGACTGTATAAGCCAGTGTGACGCCGACCAGCAGATATTGGGCGGCCCGCACCAGCCAGCTATCCCGGATCACAAAGCTGAGGATGAAGAGAGAAAAGACGAAGCCGATGAGGAGGCCCAGATTCTCCCAGATCGGCGGCAGGGTGCTGTCGAGAGGGGTCACGGCTCTCTCCTCTCGGCCAGACCGGCCAGGCTGCCCACAGCGACGACCAGCAGCAGCACAACCAGCGCCCAATTTTGGCCGGTGATGTGGCGGCGCTGGCTTTCCTGGCCACTTGTGGTCAGGACATCGGCCATCAGTGTCTGGTATTCAATGCCGCCCGCATAGCCGCTGACCAGCCCGACAATCTGGCCGCTGTCCACATAGGGGCGGATGGCCGGGTCCACCGCTGCGCTGGTCACTGCCACAATCGGCGCGTCGTCCAGGGATTGCACCTGCTCGATCCAGCGCTGCACCTCCTCGGAACGGGCGGCCAAAATCAGGAGGAGGGCCGGGCTGTCTGTGGCGAGCGCTCTGATCGCGGCCCGGTTGCCCACCGCGCGGCCCTGCATATCCACGGGTACGCTTTGGACGGGCGCCTGGCCCAGCAGAGGCAGAGAGGCCACGCCGCCAGGCAGATAGCCCCCTTCCACCAGTGTGTCGCCCAGTTGACGGCTGAGCGCGGCCTGGGATGCACCAGTGCGCGCAACGGCTATCAGTCGCCGGGCTGTGGCCGGGCCGCCGGGCAGCTGGCTGACCACCAGCAGGCGTGCGCCCTTTTCCAGCAGATGTTCGATGACGGGCAGGGCGGCCAGGTCCATCTCCCCGGCGTTGCTGGGGTCGTAGGCCCAATTGACAAGCACCACCGCGTCGGCGGACAGGCTGTCGATGGCGCTGTAGGCTGCACTCACCCCAGGCCAACTGTGGGGGCGGCTGTCCGGCGTGGCATTGGCAAACCAGAGGCCCAGCAGCAGCGCGGCCAGCAGCAGCCCGTAGATCCAATTGCGCCGCCACAGCCCTCGCCCCTGCCCAGCCGACAGGCCCACTTCCGGGTTCTCTTGGGCCGGGTCTTCCAGAATCGGCACATCTGTGGCGAAAAGCTGGCGCAACTCCCGCCGGGTCTCGTAGGGGAGATCGTCCAGAGCGGAGCGGGTTGGCCCAGCCGATTCTGGCCGGAAAAGGCTCTGGTCTATCTCGATGGGTTCGATCAGTCCTTGCAGACCGCCCACCAGACGCTGGGGCGCGGGCCGGGGTGGGGGATCGGTCGGCTGGGCATCGCTGTCTGCCCGCAGCCAGGGCTGATCGTCTGGTGAGGGCCTTCCCCTTTCGGGGGGATTGGGCCGTTCAGAACCGGGCCGCTCAGAATCGGGCCGCTCAGATTCAGGCTGGTCAAAATCGGGCCGCAGCCAGGGCTGGGTCTGGGCCGGATCGGAGGGGGGCGTTGGCGCATCGTTGCGCGGCTGAAAGACCGGCTCGTCGTCGGCTGGTGGGTTGCTCTTGCGGGTCATTTCAGCCGCATCCAGGCCGAGCAGATAGGCTCCGCAGGCTCCGCAAAAGGTGGCTGCCAGGGGGTTGGGTTTGCCGCAGTGGGGACAGCCAAAGGTGGATGTCGATGTCATGGCCTAGCCCTTTGGCCCGAAGAAGAGACGGACCCCGGCAAAAAGCACGGCTAATGCACCGCCCAGCAGCGCGCCGCGCATCACAGCCATCACCGGGACAAGCAGCAACCAATCGGCAAATTGGGTGGCGACCGGGGGCAGGGCCTGCTGGCTGAGGGGCGTCTGGACCAGCAGTGTGATGAGCGCGCCGGCCAGAATCCACAGACCGCCGGGGCTGCCCAGGCGTAGATAGCGGTAGGCCGCGGCCACGACGAAGAAACCGGTGAGCGCGAAAAGGGTGGCCTGTCCCGGTGCGATGAGGGCATCGAAGGTCCATTCCAGCAGGGGGCTGGTCACACCACCGGACGCGGCAAAACCAGCGACCAGCACGAGAACAAAGGCTACCACCAGCAGAAGACTCAGGGGCCATTCCTGGCTGCCCTGTTGGATGCGGTCGAGATGGGTCCACAGGAGATGGAAAACACCGAGAATGAGGGTGAAAGCCGAGAGGAGTAGCGCCCAGGTGTAGAGTAGATTGGCGATGGGTCGGGTGGGCAGGTCGCTGTTGAAGCCGTCGCCAAGGCGATCCACAAAGAGCAGCCCTGCGACCAGCGCCACAATCAATAGTGCGATGCGGTTGATCCACGGCGAGCGCTGGGCGAACATTGGGGTTAGGTATTGGGTATTGGATATTTGGGTAGACGGCGATTGGCGGTCCGCCGTCATGTGGTAGGGAGTATAGCAGAGACGGGGGGATTCTTCCAGTCGTTGCAGGCAAAAGATAGCCCAAACAATTGACGAAAGTGGGCAGTCGTGATAATGTGACCCGGTTGCGCGGCACAGTCGCCCACAGGACAATGACGTTGATTAGTAGCGTTGGCGGGGGCTTTGACCAGCCCGCTGGCATGACGGATAGAACGACAGAAGTGGAGACCGGCGCGGCAGGCGTCGGCATTTATTTGTTCACCAGGAGAAACCAGCCTATGCAGACCCTTTCCCCGACTCAGGAACACGCCCTGACCGCCTGGATCGATCAGCCAGATCCCCGCAAAATTTTGCAGGAAGTGGACCCGGATATTTACAACGCCATCGAACTGGAACGCAAGCGCCAGAACGACGGCATCGAACTGATCGCCAGCGAGAATTATGTTTTCCCGGCTATTCTGGCCGCGGCGGGCAGTGTATTGACCAACAAATACGCCGAGGGCTATCCGGGCCGGCGCTATTACGGCGGCTGCGAGTTTGTGGACATCGCCGAGCAGATCGCCATCGACCGGGCCAAAGCGCTCTTTGGCGCAGAGTTCGCCAATGTCCAGCCCCATTCCGGCGCACAGGCCAACGCTGCGGTCTATATGGCCCTGCTCCAGCCCGGCGACACTGTGCTGGCGATGAAGCTGGACCACGGCGGTCATCTGAGCCACGGCTTCCATCTCAACAGCTCCGGCCACTACTACAATTTTGTCCACTACGGGCTGAACCCAGACACAGAGCAACTCGACTACGACGAGATTCTGCGTCTGGCCAAGGAGCACAAACCCAAACTGCTGCTGGTGGGGGCCAGCGCCTATCCCCGCCACTTCGACTACCCCCGTCTGCGCCAGATCGCGGACGAAGTGGGCTGTCTGCTGATGATGGATATGGCCCACGTGGCCGGGCTGATCGCGACCGGGCTGCACCCGGACCCGGTCCCCTATTGCGATGTGGTGACGACCACCACCCACAAGACTCTGCGTGGCACCCGGGGCGGACTGATTCTGAGCCGGGAGAAGTACGCCAAGGACATCAACCGGGCGGTCTTCCCCGGAATGCAGGGCGGGCCGCTGATGCACATCATTGCGGCCAAAGCGGTCGGCTTCAAACTGGCCATGGAACCCTCCTTCAAAGCCTATCAGCAGCAGGTGCTGACCAACGCGGCCGCGCTTGCCAATTCGTTGCAGGCCGAGGACATCCGCATCGTCAGCGGCGGCACAGACAACCATCTGATGCTGGTGGACCTG
Organism: Anaerolineae bacterium; assembly: GCA_030432295.1. GTDB lineage: Bacteria > Chloroflexota > Anaerolineae > Caldilineales > Caldilineaceae > JACQGT01. The sequence continues at coordinate 38,389 of JAUIHI010000006.1, forward strand.
GGCAGCATTGGCGATGACAATGTGACGGGCAAAGCCGCTGAGAAGGCCCTGGACAACGCGGCCATCCACTGCAACAAAAATATGATTCCCTTTGACCCCAAGCCTGCGATGGTGACGAGCGGCATCCGCCTGGGCAGTCCCGCCGCGACAACGCGAGGGATGGGCGTGGCCGAGTTCCAGCAGATTGGCCGCTGGATTGCGTCGGTGGCTCGCGAACCGGGCAATACGGCCCTGCAAGAGCAGGTGCGGGCCGAAGTGTTGGAGATGGTGCAGGCCTTCCCTGTGCCTGCGTAAGAAGCCTTTACCACGAAGGCACGAAGACACAAAGGAAAAGCAAGAAATCTTTTTCGTGTCTTTGTGCCTTCGTGGTTTTGCAGCCTGATTTTGTCTTTGTCCTTCCCCCGCTCGTCGTTTGCCCACAGCCCAATTCAAAGCGAGGTCGGTAATGTCCGCACGTTCTGACTCTACAGAGACCCACAGCCCACCCCCGGTTGACGACCGCAAAGAGCTGGTCAGTTGGTATTTCTACGACTGGGCCAATTCGGCCTTCTCCACAACCGTCGTCACTGTCTTCCTCGGCCCCTATCTGACCAGCATTGCCAAAGCCGCCGCGGATGCGGAGGGTCTCGTTCATCCCCTCGGCATCAGCGTCTTCGCCGACTCGTTTTTCCCCTATATGGTTTCGCTGTCGGTGCTGCTACAGGTCTTCTTCCTGCCCATTTTGGGGGCCATCGCCGACTATTCCCATCTAAAAAAGCAGATGCTGGGTTTCTTCGCCTATCTGGGCGCGGCGGCCACGATGTGTCTCTACTTCTTGCAGGGGGACAACTATCTGCTGGGCGGCGGACTGTTCCTGCTGGCGAATCTGAGCTTTGGCGCGTCGATTGTCTTCTATAACGCATTCCTGCCGGAAATCTCCTCCCTGGAAAAGCGGGATACGGTCTCATCCCAGGGCTGGGCGCTGGGCTATCTGGGCGGTGGCATTTTGCTGGCGGTCAATCTGGTGCTCTTTCTCAACGCCGAGAGTTTTGGTGTTTCGGAGGGCCACGCGGTGCGCATCAGTATGGCCTCGGCGGGTATCTGGTGGGCGATTTTCACCGTTATTCCGTTGCTGAATTTGAAGCGACGTCAGCCTCTCAAGAGTTTGCAAGCGGGCGAGCGGATGCTCACTGTGGGTTTTCGCCAGCTTGCCCACACCCTGCGCAACCTGCCCAAATATCCCCAAACCCTGCTCTTTCTCATCGCCTATCTGCTCTACAACGACGGTATCCAGACGGTCATCGCGCTCTCGTCCCAGTTTGGGAGCGAAGAGTTGGGCGTGGGCGCATCGTCGCTGATTGCGCTGATTCTGATGGTGCAGTTTGTGGCCTTTGGGGGCGCTCTCTTCTTTGGCTATCTGGCCGGGAAGATCGGCACAAAGCGGGCCATTCTCGCCAGTCTGGTCATCTGGAGCCTGACGGTCATCTACGCCTACGCCTTCTTGCAGACTGAAATTCAATTCTTCATTATGGGCGCGGTGATTGCGATTGTGCTGGGCGGCAGTCAGGCCCTGAGCCGTTCGGTCTTCTCGACGATGATTCCTAAAGGCCAGGAAGCCGAATATTTTAGCCTCTACGAGATCAGCGAACGGGGGACCAGTTGGATCGGGCCGCTGGTCTTTGGGCTGGCGCTACAGATGACCGGCAGTTACCGGGTGGGTATTCTGTCGGTGGTCATATTCTTTATCGCAGGTCTGGTGATGCTGCCCTTTGTGAACTTCCATCGGGCCGCGGTCGAGGCGGGGAACGCGGAATGAATGGGGAATTTTGAAGTCGGAATACGGAATGGAAGAGGTTGTGACGAAACGTGAGAGTGGGTTGTTTACTCTCACGTTTCATTTTTTACCTATCAATTAGTACGTCCCGTCGTAGGCGCTGCCGGTGACAGCGTCCAGCACAATCAACTGGTTATCCTTCAGTTCGTCCCAGTGGCCTCTGGCCCCGACAAGCGCGGGGATGCCCAGTTCTACCGCGGCCAAGGCGGCATAGCTCTCCCGGCCTGGCTCGGCTGTGATCAGTCCACCTACCTGATAGACCAGCTCGGCCCAGCTTGGGTCGATCCGTTCTGCCACCAGAATGTCTTGTGTGCTGACGGAAAGCGAATCCATCGTTTGCCCCGGCTTCATACGCAGAACCCGACCACTGCTGCGGCGGTTGCCGACCCCATCTCCGGTGACCAGCACCCGGGCAATTTTGCGCACAGTCATCAGATTGGTTGCGCCGGGGATACCCCCCACTACACCACCTGTCACCAGCACAATATCCCCCTGATCCACATAGCCGGCCCGGTGGGCCAGCCGCACTGCATCCTCCACCACCTCATCCGTTGTGTTCATACGCCGCCCCAAAATCGTATAGACGCCCCAATAGAGGGTCAACTGGCGGTGGACGACCGGGCTGGGGGTGACGGCGATAATCGGCACGTGGGGGCGATAGCGGGCCAGTTTCTTGGCCGTGGAGCCGCTGACCGTCGGCGCAATGATGGCCGCCGCATTCACTTCCAGGGCTGTGGCAACTGTGGCCCGACTGACCGCACCGGCAATGGTGATGGCCCGTGTGGTGGGTGTGCTGGGGCGGGTGTGGGCCGCCGCGGACATAGAACGCACCCGCTCGGCCTCTTCGGCAATCTTGACCATTGTCTGCACCGAGCGCACGGGGTAGATACCCGAAGCGGTCTCGCCGGAGAGCATAATGGCGTCGCTGCCGTCCAACACCGCATTGGCCACATCGCTGGCTTCGGCACGGGTGGGGCGAGGATTGCGGATCATCGAGTCGAGCATCTGGGTTGCGGTGATCACCGGCACGTCGGTTTCGTTGCAATAGGTGATGATCATTTTCTGCACCATCGGCACAGCTTCCGGGCTGGTCTCGATGCCCAGATCGCCCCGGGCCACCATCACCCCGTCCGATGCGTCAATGATCTCCCGAATGTTCTTCACTGCATCCGGTTTCTCAATTTTGGAAATGATAGGGGTGGTGCGACCAAAGCCAGCCTTTCCCCGGATCATTTTGCGCAATTCTTCCACATCCTGGGCCTGGCGTACAAAACTGAGCGCGATCCAGTCCACCTGCTGCTGGAGCAGAAACTCCACATCGGCAATGTCTTTGGGGGTGAGGGAGGGGATTTCCAGCTTGGAATGGGGCAGGTTCATGCCTTTGTTGTCGTGCAGAGTGCCGCCGACGATGACATTGGTGATAATCTCGTCTTCGGTGGTTCCGGTCACCTCCAGTTCCAACAGCCCATCATCGAGCAGAATCCGCTCGCCGGGGCGCACCATCCCCGGCAATTCGCTGTTCTGCAGCGGAACCCGGCCCGGCTCGCCCAGCATATCTGTGGCCGCCAACACCAGTTCCTCACCCGCCTTCAGGGGCACGCCGCCCTCTTGCATGCGCCCCACCCGCAGCTTTGGCCCTTGAAGGTCGCCAAGAATGGCGATGGGTTTGTTGCGCCGCTGGGATATCTCCCGGATACGCTGGATATTCTGCGCGTGGTATTCGTGGCTGCCGTGGCTCATATTGAGCCGGGCCACATTCATCCCCGAATCGATCAACTGTTCGAGGACCTCCGGGTCGTGGCAGGCTGGCCCGATAGTACAGACTATTTTGACACGCAGCATACATCCCCCTGGATTTCTACGATTCGAATGGACTGGGAATCTTCATCAATCGATAAATTCATATGGAATATCTGGCTCTGCAGATGGTTTCTCTGGTTCTGGTTTTTCTGAGGCCGGCTTCTCTGGGGCCGACTGCTGGGCCGACGCTTCCTCGGCCTCGTGCAGCGTCCGTTCGCCCGCATCGTGGCGGGAGCGGGCCTCTTCAAAGGCTTCTTCGCTCATGCCCAGGGGCCGCTCTTCTCCCAGCGTCTTGTGCAGCCCTTTGCGCAGCCCCTGGAGGGTTCGTTCCAATGGGCGGTCGCTGTGGGTTTCGGCAAAGGTGGTGACCGCTGTCTCCGGGTCCAGCGGGGCCAGCCCATAACGGGCAGCCAGGCGTTCCCGGTGCTTGACAATCCAGAGATAGAGATCGGCCTCGGTGCGGCCCGGAAAGTGTTCAAGCAGACGCAACTTGCGCATGGCTTCGACAACGGGCAGATAGACCGTATCGTACCAGCTAATCACAGCCTCTGCCCGACTGAGCCGTTCGGCCCGTCCTTCGTTTTCTAGGTCCAGATTGCGCAGGTAGCGGTGGACTTCGATGTGATGACGCAGAATTTCGTAGCGACCGGGAACGGTCATGCTGATGTCCGCGCCGGGACGCAGCAGGTCCAGATGGGTCTCGGCCATAAACTCGGCATATTCGATTTTGATAATCCACAGGTCCCGCTCGAAGTCGGAGAGGGTAAGTGGAATAGGCGTCTTTAGCTCGGTGACGTAGGCTTCGATCCGGTCGATCTGGTTGGCTCTGGCCACGCTGACCCGGTGGTTGCCATCCCGAACAAAATAGACCTCCCCCAGTTTGTAGAGTTCAATCGGGGGCACGCCTTCCATTGAATTGAGCGCCGCGTCTATCTTGGCCCAGCGGGCACCGCTTACATTGGAACGGGGCAAAAACTCCCGGGTGAAGTCTCTGTAGCGGCCCACACTGCCCACAATTTTTTCCAGGAGGACGTATTCGGTGCGATGGCTGATCTCCTGGCGCGCTCTCAACCGATCCGCCACATCATTGAAGCTGACCAGATTGGTGTCTTCGCCTGTAATCAGGCCCATCAGATCGATCAGTTGTGCTTTGCGCAGACTGGACGTGTAATGCTGGCGTGCCACTGCGTCGTGATATTCACTAGACATTTTTCTATTTGCGTTCTATGAAAGGGAAAGCAGGTGATAGCGCCCGAATTGGGTAGCTCACCTGCTTTCCGTTGCAGTTATTTGAATTCAGTTTAGAAGATTAACCACAAAGACCCAAAGGCACGAAGAAAAAGAAGTCTGTTTTCTTTGTGCCTTCGTGGCTTTGTGGCAATTTTTTCACTGGTAGGTGATGATGTCGGTCGGGCGCACCACCTGAATCCAGCTTTGACCCGGCTTCAGCGGTACATTCTGCTCGCCTGGCCCCAGCCAGCGGGGTGGACTTTCGTCGTTGGCCCGCCACGTGCCTTCATAGACCCGGCCATCCCGGAAGATGCGAAAATCGCCGAAGCCGTAGAGGTCCACATCTACACCCTTTGTGCCCAGGCTGTCTTCCACCATATTGGTCAGTTCGTGCTCGGCAAAGAGTACAATCACATTGTCGGTGAAAATCTGTTCGCCGGTTTCGTTGTCAATGTGAACCTGGCCGCCCTGAAAGCGCACATACTGGTTGCGCTGGGTGTCGTAGCGCCATTCCACCTGATTGCCGCCAGGATAGGGTATCTGAATGGTGCTGGCCTGGCCTGCATCAAAAGTGGCGGGCACTTCGTTGTACAGGAAACCGGGTCGGCTCCAATCCTTGTCCTTGTCAACGTCCTGTAGCCAGCGGCGCACCCCGTCTGTGCTGGCTTGCAGCCGGGTGCGATAGTCTGTACCCACGCTGGAAAAGTAGACAGTGTTGCTCGGGTCGTCGATGTCCACGTCCAGATAGGGGAAGCCGACTTCGTTTTTGAGCAGATAACGAATCTCATCGCTGCCGCCGGAACAGGCCAGCACCCCGTCGTACATCTGGGTCATCCAGATATTGGGCATACGCGCGCTGCGCACAGGCCCGATGCGGTCGGCACTCTGGCTCTGGTAGAGCGCTGTGATACGGGTCATCGTAAAGCCATCCACAATGTACTCGTAGACCAGATCCGCTTTGCCCAGCCCATAGTGGGCAGAGCGCCCCACCGCATCGTTGTTGATACAGATGAATATGGGCCGACTGTGCAGAGGCGCTGTGTCTACCACCTCTTTGCCGGTGAAAGGCGCAATGTTGGCAGGCAGAGGTGTGGCCGTGGGCGGTACTTCTGGTGTGTCGGTAGGCGGAATCGGTGTGTCGATGGCCTGGGCCGCAGGAACCGGCGTCGCAATAATCGGCTCACCCGCAGGCAAGGGCGTCTTTGTCGGCGTGGCTGTCGCAGCGGGCGCTTCTGGTCCACAGCCAGCCAGAAGCAGCAGGCTACCCAGCAGCAGAAGCAGGACAAAAATAGGCAAACGGGAAGCCAGCCGGGCAGGAACCGGAGCGATAGAATTTGAGTAAGAAGAAGCAATCATAGAAAGGCCACTGGTGATTGAATGGAAATCGTCAATGATTTTATTGCCAAGACACGGGCTGCATATCACAGAAAAGTATACCACAGCCCGCATAGATGCAATACTGAATTGCTCCCTCTGTGGTACAATCCTGAAATGATGAACGTCCCACCCAAGGATAGGACAGAACAGGATAGCCGACTGATCCCCAGTTTGGACTATCTGGCACGCAGCCAGATGCTCTTGCCTGGGCTGCTCTTTTTGTCCAGCCATGCACCCCTGGCCTTTGTCGCGGGGCAGATGCTCTGGCTGCTCAGCCCCTTCGAGATGCTCTTTCCCAATGCAAATCTGGGGGCCTGGGCCAGGCTGCTGAGCGATCCCCAGGCGGTCGCATCGCTGAAGCGGCTGGCGGACGGGGCGTTGGTCCACGAGACAAATCCCCAAAGAGAGTCTGCCGATGAATCTCTATGAAAGCCCACGCGCCCTCTCCGCTCTCTGGCGAAGGCAGTTGGAAATGGGGTTGGAAGCGGGTGAAACACCGGTCTTGGCCCTGGGCTGGGACACGCTGCACCCGGACAGTCATTTCCCACTGGCCGCACTGGGGGAACTGGCCCGTCGTCGTCCCGGCGCGGTGGACCCGCTGGTTGTGGCCGGGGGAGAGGGCGATCTTTGGCTGCTGGGCACAACCCAATGGCCGACAGGAAGGCGAGGGAGCCACACAAGACGCGGGGGCGTTCTCTATGCCGGAAACGACAGCGCAACCTTTGCCGCGTCTCTGACATTGGCCGAAGCATCCGGCGGGGATATGTCGGGGCCAAGCCTTCCTCTGGGAATGGCCTGGCTGCTGACGCCCACTGCCGCGCCCGGCGCTGAACGATCCGAAGGCGAATATCTGCCCTTTGCTCTGGCCGCAGACGAATTTTCTCCCCTGCCTGTGCCGCCCGCCCCGTCCGATTGGCTGGCGCGGCTGGAAGGCTGGGCGATTGCACTGCTGGCGGTCGGGCTGTTGGTAGCAGCCACTATTAATTCAATTTGAACAGTCAAGAAACAGTCAAGAATCTGGAGATAAAAGCGTGAGCACACAATACTACGGCGGGCAGGCGGTCATCGAAGGGGTGATGATGCGGGGGCGCAAATCGATGGCAGTGGCCGTGCGCAACCCACAAAACGAAATTGTCCTCCACGAGGAACCCCTGACCGCCAAAATCTACACCAGCAACTGGGGCCAGTGGCCTTTTGTGCGGGGGCTGGCTATGCTCTGGGACGCGCTGGGGCTGGGGATGCGGGCGCTGATGTGGAGCGCAGATGTGGCGGTTCAGGAAGAGGGGCAGGCCGAGCCGGTGGAGTTCTCCGGCCCCGTAGCCTGGACGACGATTGCCGTCAGCCTCTCCTTTGCCATCGGCCTCTTCTTTTTGCTGCCCACCTTTGCCAGCCAATGGCTGGCGGGCTTCTTCGACGATCACGCCGCGGTGGATGCCGTCTTTGAAGGTGCTATCCGGCTGATTCTCTTCGTGCTCTACCTGTGGGCAATTGGGCTGATGCCCGACATCCGCCGGGTCTTTGGCTATCACGGCGCGGAGCACAAGACGATCAATGCCTATGAGGCAGGCGAAGAGTTGACCGTCGCCAATGTCCAGCGCTACAGCGTGCAGCACACCCGCTGCGGAACCAGCTTTCTGCTCTATGTGCTGGTGATCAGTATCTTCCTCTTTGCGCCCCTCACCTTTGCCAGCGTCGAGCCGAACTGGCTGGCCCTGCTGCTGCGCTTTATCACCCGGCTGCTGCTGATCCCGATTGTGGCGGGCATCGCCTACGAGATCATCCGCTTCAGCGCCAACCACGACAAAAGCCCGGTCATGCGGGCGCTGATTACCCCGGGCCTGCTCCTGCAAAAGCTGACCACCCGGGAACCCGACGACGGAATGGTGGAATGCGCCATCACCGCACTCCGCCCTGTGCTGGCCGCGGATGGACGGACCGCTGGCGCGCCGGTTCAGGCGCAACCTTCTGGGTTGGTGAGCGCTGATTGAGTGTTCTGCAGCGGTAGGTCGGACTGGTTGGACATTAAAAAATTGATCGGGTAATGACGTAGGGGCGCTGCTTGCTGCGCCCGACACCTGCGGGCGCAGCAAGCAGCGCCCCTACAGTTGCCCGGTTATTTTCTTAATTCACAACCAGTCCGACCTACAATTTTTCACAGCCACGCAAAAAGGCCGGGCGATTATCGCCCGGCCTTTCATTTTAACACTTGCCACCTGCCACTCTCTCTACTTCGGCATATCCCGCAGCGCGTTGTAGGCGGGGAGGGGTGACCAGTTGTTGGCGACGATACCCCACTGGGCTTTTTCTGTGCCGTCGGCCACCACCCGGAAGTTGAGATTCCAGAGGAAAGCCGGGCCGACCCAGCCCCAATTGCGCATCATCTGATAGGCTTCCACTGTCCAGGCCGCCTGCTCTTCGTAGCTGTTGTCGTTGGCATAGGCATAGGCCGGATTGAAAGCGCCGCCTGCGGCCCAACCGAATTCTGTGGGCCAGATACGTTTGTTGCCGCCGCCCGCGTTGACCGCCCGCTGGCGATAGCCCTCCATTGTGCTGCGGAAGCTCCAGGAGTGATGGGGGCTGTCACAGGCACCGTTGAAGCTGTTGCCATTGATCTGAATCGCTTCGCAGGCCGTCTCCCACGTATTGGAGGGGGGCACATTGTAGCCGCTGGGGTGTGCGCCAAAGCCGTCGGCATAGTTGTTCAGACCCGCCGCGAACATCCCATCCATATAGGTGAAGTCGTCCATCGCCAGATTGCCATTGTTGCCCGCGGGCGTCAGCGCACCGCTGATCACAAGCATGGACGGACAGGCCGCCTTGATGCTGGCGTAGGAGGGGGCCAGTAGAGCCACATACTCGGCCGGATTGAGGGGTTTGTTGCCCCATTCGTAGTGCAGATTCTGCTCGTTCCAGACTTCGATAGCCTTCAGCGAAGTGCCACAATACTTGCCCGCCAGCGCACCGTTGAAGTTGGCGAAGGTCTGGGGGTCCTGGGGCGGGCCACCCACGCTGCCGTCAAAGCCCGGCTCCCGTGCCCAAGGCGGCGAATTGACCGTACTAAAGAGCAGACTGACACCCGAATTGTTGGCCGCGTTGATGATTCCGTCCAGCGCGCCCCATTGGAAATCGCCCGGATTCGGCTCGAAAACCTTCCACTCCACCTGCTGTTTGACCCAGTTGAAGCCCATGCCGGTGGTCACATTCATCACCTGACCCGCCTGGTCGTTGTGGACCATATGGGCCTGGACGCCGTAGCCAAAGCTGCCACCGCCAGTCGGAGCCGGGGCGCTGACTGCCGGAGCAGCGGCGGCGGGTGCGGCTGCTGGCGCGGATGCTGCCACAGCCACTGGTTCCGGTGCTGGCGGAATGTCGGTGATGACCGCCACACTGTTGGCCAGGCTGTTGGCACTGGTCAACAGGCCAATCACCCAGCCGGTGACACCGTTGTCCAGATCGATCTGCCACCAGTCCTGGGCGTCATTCTTACCCAGCACCCGATAGGTCACACCGGGCTGAACACCCCCTACAATCGGATAGAGTGTGCTCGGTCCCTGACGCACATTGACGAGTTGATCGCTGGAGAGCGTGGCAAACTCTGGCTCAGCTACGGCTGGGCTGGCTGCTTCTGCGGCAGTCTCGGCAGCCCCACCGCCGACTGCGCCAGGGCCAAGGGTAATCGATCGGCTGCTGACGGCGCTGACCGGGCGATTGTTCTCCACAATCTGCGCATCCACCCGCAGTGCGCCCTGTCCTTCCGGCGCGGCAAAGGCAAAGGCGGGATTGTCCAGCGGGCGTGCGTCCTGCACCAGAATCGATCCGTCAGGATTGACGACTGTGTAGGCCACGGCCAGGGTGGCGCCGCTGCTGCTGATTGAGCCAATCTGGAACTGGCGCACCATATCCCACAGGTTGGGGTCCACGTCGTTGGACTCTGTATCCCGCAGAATCGCACGGGTCACATTGTAGCGCCGGATCAGATTCAGCTTGTGGGCCAGACTGCCCGCGTGTTCCAGATAGACCGTGCGCTCGTAGCCCTGGTCGTCCACATAACTATAGGAATAGGTTCCGGTGGATTCGTCAAAGGTCAACCGGCTGAGCAGACGCGGGTTGTCCAGGCTGATGTTGACGACTTCCCCTGGGGCGGCGTTGTCTGTGCTGCTCTGCATCTGGCTGATCAGGGGTTGCAGCGCGGCTTCATAGCCCTTGAGCAGCAGATAGTTGCCGCTGCGCTCCACCGACTGGCTGGGCAGTTCGATCTCCAATTTGTTGCGATCCACCTGATCCGTGGCCCAGGCCAGGAGCGCGTCCATCTCGCCGCCGGTCTGGAAGGCACGGGGGTCCACCGGTGCGGGGACAATCAGTCTGTCGGCCACCGCGGCCAGCCCAACCCAATCGTAGCCAAATGTTTCCCAATCTTCCGCTGAGATTTGTCGGGGGACTTCCACCCGCACGGCCAAGGTTTTGCCAATTTCCGGCGCGTGCAGCCGCTCGGCCAGCCGGGTGACAAATGCCACAAAATCGGCCCTGGCGCCAGCCTCTGCGTCTACCCCCCGGTAGTCGATGATGACGCCAGGGTGGTTGTTGGCAAGCAGCCGGTCTGTGATAGCGTTGAGTTGATTCTCCTGCAAGCCCACATCTACCAGCATATTGTTGAGCAGATCGATGCGGGGCATCTCCCCGGCCACCCAATTGCGCAGCACAGGCAGAATCTGATAGTTGCCCACAGGCACGCCCCGGGTCTCCCCCTCCAACGCGCCATCACCCCGCAGATAGAGACCAGCCACGGCCACCGAGGCCACGGCGCTATCCGCAAAGGCGGGCAACTGGCCGGACAGCCCCACATTGACCCCTACTTCGGGCAGGGGTGCTGCGCTCTGCACCAGCATAAAGTTGCCCGGCATCGGGTTGGTCAAGTCGGCGATCACCCGGTCGTCTGCACGGACAACCGCGCTGGGCAGATAGGACCAGGCCCCGTCGCTCCACGTATAGAGATCGAGGGTTTCGTAGGGTTCGCTGTCGTTGGGGATGGGAATGCGCAGCACGGCCTTCTGGGGTTCGTCACCGCGAATGTCCAAAGTGTAGACCGGGCTTTTGGGTTGCAGGAAGTCGGGCATGGCCGCGGCCGCGTCCCGCCACCCATCCCCGGCTGAGCCGCCGACAAAATCAGCCCTGGGAATGCTTTGGAAGGCAGCCCGGAAAGAGTTGTCCACAGCTTCGGCAGGAAAGATCAGAGCGGTCCCGTCCGGGTCCAGCAGCGTCGCGCCCCCATCGCCTACACTGGTCAGGGTCAGCCCCTGAATCCGTTCGAGCAGGCTGACCGGCGGCAGTAGCATAGCCACTGCCAACAGGGCGGGAATGAGGATCAGACTGGCGACTGTAGCGGCTGAACCTTCCAGCATAGAGGCCAGGTTGCGTCCAAAGCCGGGACGTTCGTTGTAGTTCATTCGTTGCATAATTGTTGGTTTTCCTTCACATTCCAGTCACTCCAACTCCGAATCCCGAAGCTGCTGACAGGAAAAATACGCGTCCCATATCATAGCATAGGCGGTGAGTGGCACAAAAAACACCCGCTTTCGCCACCTTTACGCCTTCCAAAAACAGATTGTACCCAGTGTCTACAGGTGTGTAAGCCGCCAAGCCAGCCTGGGGAAAGTCAGATTTGTGAGCCTTTGGTTCTGGTTGTATACGTGCTTCGTGCTATACTGGGGCACAGACTCTGCGCGTGCCCTACTGTATTGTGCGTATTCGCCTGTTGCTTCCCGGTCTGTTTGACAACGTTTCTGCAACGCTTCTCCTACGTAGTGATTTCACCGAATGACATTTCGAATCTCCACTCCAAAAACTGGTCCGCGGTCTGGTCGCCGTTGGCTGCAATGGCTCCTTCTGGCCGGCTTTGTGTTCAGCCTGCTCATCGGTGCTGGCGCGCTGTTGGGCATTTTTCTGCTGCCCAATGTAGAAGAGGAAGCAGCCCAGGTCATTTCAGACCCGCTTTTGCTGGTCGAGCCAGCGCGCATCCCCCCCCATCTGGCCCTGCTGCAATTGGCCGGGGCCGACGGTGACGGACTTGTGCGTCAGGCGGCCAATGCGGGTGAACGGACACTGGCCTACGCCATTTTAATCTACGACGGCACGCTGACCCCTTCCCGTCAGGCCAACGAATCCCTGCGGGTGGGCCGTCTCTTTCTGGCAGACGGCGACGCTGTGCGCGGGGTGGCTGCATTCAATCGGGCACGCACAGCCGCGCTCTTTGCGCTGCCTATGCCGCCCCTGGAGCGGGGACAATTGCTGGCGCGCAGCGCGGAAGGACTGTTGCAGGCCGATGATCTGGCGGGCAGCCTGCAAAGCGCGTTGCAGGCCCAGCACGTGGCTGCCCAGGCCGCTGGGCTGCTTCCGGCCCAGCGGGTGCAGATTCTCCAATCAGTGGAGCCAATCATTCGTGCCCACGGCAGCAGCGAGGAAGTTCAACGTTTGACCGAACTTCTGCGTTCTCCTGGTCAGACGCCGCCCAGGGTAGCACTGATCAGCCGTCTGCCCGAACTGCGAGCCGACTACCCCAAGCCCGTCGCGCTGGATGAGGCCCACAGTCAACGCATCTCCGCGGCCCAACTACTGATCGATCGCATTCTTCTGACCGGTGGGCAGGACATCGACCCGGAGCGGGGTGGGCTGGTGCAGGCAATGCAGGCAGAAGACGTCCTGTGGACGGAACTCTACGCTGGGTGGAACGACCCGGCCCTGCAACTGGCCCAGCGCCACAGCCTTCTCCTGGACTATCGCAATTGGCTGCTGGTGAAGCAGCAGGCCGCCCAAGGGGGCTTTGGTCTGCGTCTGGTGGAAAGCTGGGAAAGTGAGCAGACGAATATCCGCATCCAATTGGGCCGGGTGATGGGCGAAATGAACGCGCTGATCGCTGCTCAGGTCAACGAAGAGACGGACCCGCTGAGACGGCCTGTCCTGCGTCTGGAAACCCTGCAATGGCTGGCGTTGCAGGCCGAGTTGGGCTTTTATCCCAATGCGCCTCTGGGCGATCTGAGCAGCCAGATGGAGGCGACCCAGGCCGAATTGGAGACGTTGGCTGTGCCGCCGGACCTGCCTCTCTTCTACGAGATTGGGGGCGATGCACCGGGCTTTCGCATTGCCCGGCGCTATCAGTAGAGGACTCAGGACGCAAATCGCCCAGAAACCATTGGTTTTTGCAGGTCTTTGGTCTTGATTCTGTTCTGTGGACGTGGGCAAAACGGCGGTTGACACATTCGGCCAACCGTTTTATACTACTCCTACACCGATTTGGCCCCACCCGGTCGGTATTGAAGAGTCAACTTTGGTTTTTCAATTCAGTTGAAACAGAGGATAAATCTTGACGGATCGCACGATTCCGCACAAGGCACCGAATCGGTGCAAGACCCTATATTTTGGGAGCTAACACCCAAGCGCGTCATGCTGCTTGGGTGTTTTTATATCTACATTGCACCTCTGTAGACCATTTCAATACCAATTTTCGAAGCGTTGCCGAAACATCTCTTACCGGTGACACATTCACGAAAGGATCAGAAAATGGACGCAATTGCCAGTCGCATCATCAAAGCCCGCCAGTACGCGGCGGAACGGGATACGCGTATCCACGTCATCAGCTTTGAAGTTCAGATTGACGGCGACAACTCCAACCACCAGGTCAGCTATAACCGGGGCACATGGGGTTGTGACTGCGAGGAATCTATCCGCCGGGGTATCTGCGCCCACATTATGGCGATGGAAGAAATTATGGGGGATACTGTTCAGCCCGCATTGGTGGCTGCAGGATAGAACAAAAAACTGAATAGCGTGTGAGCAGAGCGCCGGGCTCAATCCCGGCGCTCTTTCTTTGGCAACAACCGCCGAAGATGGGGTGGGGCGGTAGAATTTGACACCACCCGATGATTTCGAGCCTATCCGGGCCTGTGCGATAATAGGCGACGGTAGCTATTCATCTTTTGGACCGGGTATGAAGCGACAACATCTCCAACTTCTGATCGGCTTTGGCATCAGCGCCATTTTCATCTACTATCTGCTGCCTGGCCTGAAACTGGACGAGGTGGGCGCTACGCTACGCACGGCCAACTACTGGTGGATTCTGCCAGGGGTGGCGGTCTATTTTGTGGGGCTGTGGGCACGCACCTGGCGTTGGCACTATATGCTTCGCCACCTGAAACCCATCCCATTGGGCCGCCTTTTTCCTGTCGTCTGCATCGGCTATTTTGGCAATAATGTCTATCCTTTCCGGGCTGGCGAGGTCATCCGCTCGTATGTATTGAAGCGTAAAGAAGAGATTCCGATGGCCGCCAGCCTGACGACGGTCATCATCGAACGCATCTTCGACGGGCTGGTGATGCTGCTCTTTGTCTTTCTGGCCCTGCCCTTTGCCCCCATTCCCGCGGCCTATCGTCAGTTTGTCATCGTCTTGACGGTGTTGCTGGTGTTGGCGACCGGGATTTTTGTGTGGATGGCCAGCCAGCCATCGGTAATGACCCGGCTCTACAATTGGTTCGCCGTGCGACTGCTGCCCGCCCCCATCCGCACCCGCACGGATGACATCTTCCAGCGCTTTATGGAGGGTATTCGCAGCCTGAGCAGCCCGAAAGACATTGGGATGATTTTTTTGACCAGTGTCTTTGTCTGGCTGATGGAGACGGTGAAGTATTGGTTTGTCATGCACGCCTTCCCCTTTGAAGTCAGTTTTCTGGCTCTGATGCTGATGAACGGGATTGTCAATCTGGCCACGACCCTCCCCTCTGCACCGGGCTATGTAGGCACATTCGACACGCCGGGCATCGAAACCCTCGTCGCCTATGGCGTGGGCCGGGATGTGGCTGCTGCCTACACCGCTGTCCTCCACGTGGCCTTGTGGGTCCCTGTGACAGCCGTAGGCGCGTGGTTCTTCTGGCGGGAGCAGTTGACGTGGGGGGACTTTGGCGCGGCGAAAGTGGAAGCCTCGACGGCAGACGACGGCAGACGGCGGACGGCAGACGAACGTTGACGCCATTGGTTCGTCATTCGTCTATCGTCGGTCGTCCACGATAGCAGTATATCTTTAATGGAGAACGCTTCTATGAAAAACATCGCAGTGGCAGGAACCGGCTACGTCGGTCTTGTGACCGGGACCTGTTTCGCCAATTTGGGCAACAAAATCACCTGCATCGACATCAGCGAAGAGAAGATCGCGATGCTCAAGCGGGGTGAGACCCCCATCTACGAGCCGGGGCTGAGTGAGCTGATCCAGCGCAATGTGAAGGCTGGGCGGCTTCACTTCACCACCAGCTACGACGAAGCCTTGGCCGACGCGGATTTTGTCTTTATCTGTGTGGGCACGCCCAGCGGTGTAGACGGCGAGGCAGACCTGCGCTACGTGCGGATGGCCGCGGAGACGATTGCCGAGAAGATGGACCACCCGCTGATCGTCGTCAACAAAAGCACTGTCCCGGTGGGGACCGGCGACTGGGTGGCCGACATCATCAGCCGCAAGCAGCCGACGCCCATCGACTTTGCGGTGGTCAGTTGCCCGGAATTTTTGAAAGAAGGCTCTGCCATCGCCGACTTTATGGCCGCGGACCGGGTAGTGCTGGGCAGCCTGAATGCGGATGCTGCCGAAAAAGTAGCCCGATTGCATCTCCCTCTGCGTGCGCCCATCCTCGTCACCGACCTGCGCACGGCGGAGATGATCAAATACGCCAGCAACGCTTTCCTGGCTACCCGCATCAGCTTCATCAACGAAATCGCCACCATCTGCGAAAAGCTGGGCGCGGATGTAAGTGAGGTGGCTGCGGGGATGGGCTATGACAAGCGTATCGGCCCCCACTTTCTCAACGCGGGACTGGGCTACGGGGGAAGCTGCTTTCCCAAAGATGTGAAGGCGCTGGAGCATATGGCCCTGGTCCAGGGCAGCCATCCGTCGCTCCTGCGCGCTGTGATGGAGATCAACCGGGACGCCCGGCGCTGGGCAGTGATTACCCTGCGCAATCTGCTGGGCGGCAAGCTGGAGGACAAACGCATCGGTCTGCTGGGTCTGGCCTTCAAACCCAACACCGACGACCTGCGCGAGGCCCCGGCTATGGAGATCGGCCATCTGCTGCAAAACGAGGGCGCACAGGTCAGCGGCTATGACCCGGTGGCGATGGTACACGCGGGCAAAATGAATCCCCGGCTGCGGTTGGCCGAGGACCCCTACGAACTGGCCCAGGGCGTGGATGCGCTGCTCGTCGTAACCGAATGGGATGAATTCAAACATCTGGACATGCGTCGCATCAAAGAGGGGATGGCCCAGCCGATTCTGGTGGATGGGCGCAATATCTATGACCCCGAACAGATGGCCGCATTGGGCTTTACCTACCGGGCCGTAGGCCGAGGAAATGGAGCAAATGGCTACAACGAATGAGAACGGCTTGACGATTACAACCCTGGACAACGGCTTGCGGGTGATTCTCCAGGAGACCCACCAGGCCCCGGTCGCCAGCTTTTGGGTCTTCTATCGGGTGGGCAGCCGCAACGAAACGCCCGGTCTGACCGGTATCAGCCATTGGGTGGAGCATATGCTCTTCAAAGGCACCGATCGCTATCCCCAGGGCGAGTTTGACAAAGTGGTGGCGAGAGCGGGCGGCCAGTTCAACGGCATGACCTGGCAGGACTGGACCACCTATTTTGAGACCTTCCCATCGGACCGCATCGAACTGGCTCTGGACGTAGAGAGCGACCGTATGGCGAATGCGATCTTCGACCCGGAGGAGATCGACCCGGAGCGTACGGTTATTATCAGCGAGCGGGAAGGCAGCGAGAACAGCTACCGCTGGCTGCTGGATACGGAAGTGCAGGCCGCGGCCTTCCAGGCCCATAGCTACCAGCATCCGATCATCGGCTGGCGCGAAGACCTGCTGACGATGAACCGGGAGGACCTCTACAGCCATTACCGCACCTTTTACACGCCCAACAACGCCACCGCCGTGGCCGTGGGCGACTTTGACACCGCCGAAATGCTGGCGAAGATCGAGCAACACTTTGGCGCGCTTGCCCGCGGCCCGGAACTGAAGCCCCTGCGGGCGAGCGAACCGGCTCAACTGGCCGAGCGGCGCATCCTCCTGCGCGGGGCAGACCGAACCAGCCATCTGCAAATGGCCTTCCCCGGCCCGAATGCCCGCCACCCGGACTTCTTCCCGTTGACAGTGCTGGACGCTATTCTGGGCGGGGCGAAAGGGATGGGTCTCTTTGGGGGCAGCTCATCCAACCGCAGCAACCGGCTCTACCGGGCGCTGGTGGACAAAGAGCTGGCTGTGGGCGCAGGCTGTGGCTTTCTGCCCACCATCGACCCCTACCTTTTCTCCTTCCGGGCGACCCTCGCCCGCGATGTCATCCACCAGCAGGTGGAAGACGCCATCTGGACCGAAATTGAAAAGGTGCAGACCGACGGTGTGACTGTCGCTGAACTGGAAAAGGCCATCAAACAGACCAAAGCCCAATTCGCCTACAGCAGCGAGAGCGTGACCAATCAAGCCTATTGGCTCGGCTTCAGCGATATGATTGCCGACACCGACTGGTTCGCTGGCTGGCTGGAAAATCTGGTCGCCGTCACCGCCGCGGATGTGCAACGGGTGGCCCAGACCTGGTTCACCCGCACGCGCCAGACGGTAGGGTGGTATCTGCCGGAAGGGTAGAAATTTGGACGACGGACGATGGACGAAAGACGAACCAATTCGCCATTGGTTCGTCTTTCGTCCATCGTCCGTCGTCATTGCATACAATCTCATCCACAGATCGCTCTCATGTTCCTCTCCCATCTCACCCTCGAACATTTCCGCAACTACCGCTCCCTCTCCCACGATTTCGCCGCGCCCTTTACGCTGATTCAGGGGCGCAACGCCCAGGGCAAGACAAATCTGCTGGAAGCCATCCACTATCTGGCGACTAGCAAGTCCAGCCATGCGCGCACGGAAAAAGAGGTGGTGGGCTGGAGCGCGGAGGGTGAGCCGATCCCCTACAGCCGTATCCGGGGGATTGTGCAGCAGGCCAACGGCGAAACGGAGTTGGAGATTCTCTTTTCGTCCCGGGGCGGCAGCGACGAGAACTTTGCCAAGCAGGTACGGGTCAACGGCGTCAACCGGCGGGGCATCGACCTCATCGGCAACCTGCGCGCCGTCCTCTTCCTTCCCGAGGATGTGGTGCTGGTGGCGGGCAGCCCCGGCGAGCGCCGCCGCTATCTCGACATAGCCCTCTGTCAGATCGACCGCAACTACACCCAGCACCTCTCCCGCTACCAGAAAGTGACCACCCAGCGCAACAGTCTGCTGCGCCGTTTGCGGGAAGAGAACGCCAGCTATCGGGACCCGGGCGTCGTCGCCCAACTGCGCTTCTGGGACGAGCAACTGGTGGAACACGGCGCCTTTGTCCTGGCCCGTCGCTACAGCTTCCTGGCCCGGCTGGACCCCGCGGCCCGCACCATCCACCGGGAACTTTCGGCAGGACTGGAGCATCTGCAACTGGTCTACCAGCCCAGCTTCGACCCCGGCTTTCTTGGCGAGCCCGACTACCGGCGGCTGGTCAAAGGCGACATTACCCCCCACACCGGTCGCCTGCCCGATTCCCCCCTCGCTCTCGCCGCCCTGCAAGAAACTTTTCTCAAAAAGCTCGATAGCCGCCGCAGCCGGGAGATGGCCGCGGGCGCGACCCTCTACGGCCCCCACCGGGACGATATGGCCTTTCTGGTCAACGAGCGGGATTTGCGCACCTACGGCAGCCGGGGCCAGCAGCGCACGGGCGCGCTGGCGTTGAAACTGGCCGAAGTCCAGGCGATGACCGCGGAGACCGGCGAGACGCCGATTCTCCTGCTGGACGACGTAATGAGCGAGTTGGACGCCCAGCGCCGGGCCACCCTTTTGGCCGCGCTGGCGGGGGTCTCCCAGGCCGTCGTCACCGCCACGGACTGGGAAGATTTCTCCCCGGAGTTCCGCGCCCAGGCCCAGTTGCTGCATGTGGATGGGGGCGTGCTCACCCAGCCGTAAGTTGGGTTCTCGCTGCTGGAGAATGCCGAATGCCCCAGTTCGTTCGCGACGAGAACCCAACACGCACGCGCGAATGTTGGGTGAATGGCTGGCATATTGAATGGACAACCGGCACCGTGTGGACGTCATTCACCCAAACTACGCTTCTAATAAATTTGCCCTGTCATGCAAGGGGTATACGCTATTGAATGAAGATAGCGATGACCAAGGTCAAAATTGCTACCGATCCAAGTACTAATGTAATAACCATCAGTAGGCACCCGTCGCTACGATCTACATATCCTGCGGTTCTTGCAACTAAATTTTGTACAAATGTCAAGAAAATTAATCCAAAGATACAAATTGTCGAAAAGGCAAGCAATAGAGGTGATAACAGATTAATATCAGTGGATTGTATATCGATACGTGTAATGAATATAATTATTTCTAACACTAGGAAACTTAATATCGATACAATTACAAAAGTGCGTAATTGTCGTCCATAAATCTGTAGAGCTTCCCAGAAAGGATACTCCGTAGGCAATTTATCGTTTTCAAACCTAAATAGATCGATTAGTGGAATTTTCATTTGCGATTTACCTTGAAGAGCTCATTTTTAATGTCACGAAACGTTCTAATAGCCATTGTAGCAATAAGTCTCAGTAAAAAAAACAGGATAGGTGCGAGTGTAGCTACCCCAAAAGCATATTGAGCAATGACCAAAACAGCCTTATCAGTACCCGTCACCTGAAAGCGCATTACTACATACTCATTTACTGCCCACTGAATTATCACCCATAGCCCCAAAAATAGAGCTTGGATTAGACCGGACAGAAGCCACCGAAGTACGGTAACAAATTCTATCGCTGCATCAGCAAAAATGTTTTCTGAATCTACTCTGGCAGGTTTTCCGGGTCCCTCGTTTAGAGACATCATCCTATCCTCTGTAAACTTTGGCGTCATATTTAATGTAACAATATCATACAAAACAATGAAACGCTACACACTCAAATTTTATGTAAAAGTTGGGTCGGTAGCCCAATCACTTCCCTGGCTGCCCTGTGCGCTATATCGTTCTGGTTTCGGTTCATCCCTGGAAATAGAGTAGCCGTAGGTTGGGTTCTCGCCGCCGGGAAATGTCCGAACTGCCCACCAGCGTTTGCGGCGAGAACCCAACACGCACGCCACTGTTGGGTGAATGGCTGGGGGGCTGACGGGGCATTCGGTGGCGTGTGGACGCCATTCACCCAACCTACGAAATCTCTAATTCGACGCAAACGCTTTGGATACGTTCTGCCAATCTTCATCGGCTATTCTATAGAAAAGTCGCAGGTACGTCTGCGAAATCTGTGTTTTCTGCGTAATCTGCGTTCAGAAAAGGAGCGCCCATGCGTTTTGATCGTTTTACCGAAAAAGCCCAGGAAGCCGTCCTGGACGCCCGCACAATTGCGGAAGAATACAACCACCCGGCCATCGAGCCGGAGCATCTGCTGGCCGCGCTGCTGCGCCAGGACGGGGGTGTTGTCCCCGCGGTGGTGGCGCGGATTGGCGTGCCCACGGGCAGTCTGAACACGGCAGTCGAACAGGCGTTGGCGGCTCGCCCCCGCGCCACGGGCAGTGCCATCCAACTCAATACCTCCCGGGAAGCTACGGCCCTGCTCGACGAGGCCCAGTCCATCGCGGGCGGGATGAAGGACGAATACACCTCCACCGAGCATTTGCTCCTGGCCATGACCGGCAACAAAGCGGCCCGCATCCGCACGCTGCTCTCCCGCTTTGGCATCACCAATGATGCGATTTTGCAGGCGCTGACGACTGTGCGCGGCAGCCAGCGGGTCACCAGCCAGAACCCGGAAGGCCAATACGAGGCCCTGGAAAAGTATGGCCGGGACCTGACCGAAGAGGCCGAGAAGGGCAAGCTGGACCCGGTGATTGGCCGGGATCAGGAGATTCGCCGGGTGATTCAGATTCTCAGCCGACGCACAAAGAACAATCCGGTCCTCATCGGCGAGCCGGGCGTGGGCAAGACTGCCATCGCCGAAGGGCTGGCCCGGCGCATTGTGGCCGGCGACGTGCCCACAACCCTGCGCGACAAACGGCTGGTCTCCCTCGATTTGGGCAGTCTGGTGGCCGGGGCCAAATACCGGGGCGAATTTGAGGAGCGGCTGAAGGCTGTTCTCAACGAAGTGAAGGGCGCGGAAGGGCAAATTCTGCTCTTCATCGACGAGATGCACACCCTCGTCGGCGCGGGCGCGGCCGAAGGCGCGATGGATGCCAGCAATATGCTCAAACCGATGCTGGCCCGGGGTGAACTCCACGCCATCGGTGCTACCACTTTGGACGAATATCATAAACACATCGAGAAGGACGCGGCGCTGGAACGGCGCTTCCAGCCCGTCTTTGTGGACGAGCCGACAGTCGAGGATACGATTTCTATCCTGCGCGGACTGAAGGAGCGCTACGAAGTCCATCACGGCGTGCGGGTCACCGACGGCGCGGTCATCGCTGCGGCCACCCTCAGCAACCGCTACATCAGCGACCGCCAGTTGCCCGATAAGGCCATCGACCTCATCGACGAGGCTGCCAGCCGCCTGCGTATGCAGATCGATTCCAAACCCAAAGCCCTGGACGAACTGGACCGCCAGGTGATGCAACTGGAGATCGAGCGGGAGGCCCTGCGCAAGGAGAGCGACGATCCCAGCCGCAAACGGTTGGATGCCCTGGAGCAGGAGATCGCCAACCTGAAGGAGGACAGCGCGGAACTGAGCACCCGCTGGGAGTCTGAGCGGGAGTCGATTTCCCAGGTGCGCAAGCTCAAAGAGGAGATGGAAGGGCTGCGCACCCAGGCCGAGCAGGCCGAGCGGGACTACGACCTGCAAAAGGCCGCGGAACTGCGCTACGGCAAAATCAACGAGCTGGAACGCCGTTTGGCCGAAGCCACCCAGCGGGTCCACGACTTGCAGGCCGAGGGCGCGCTGCTGAAGGAAGAGGTGGACGCGGACGAAGTGGCAACGGTCGTCAGCGAGTGGACCGGTGTGCCTGTCTCCCGGCTGTTGGAAGGCGAACGGGAGAAGTTGATCCGGATGGAGGATGAACTGCATCACCGGGTCGTCGGCCAGGACGAAGCCGTGCGGGTCGTCGCTTCGGCCATCCGCCGCAGCCGGGCCGGTCTGCAAGACCCCAACCGGCCAATGGGCAGCTTCATCTTTCTTGGCCCCACCGGCGTGGGCAAGACCGAACTGGCCCGCACCCTGGCCCAGTTTCTCTTCGATGACGAGAACAATCTGGTGCGCATCGATATGAGTGAATATCAGGAGCGCCACACCGTCTCCCGGCTGATCGGTGCGCCCCCCGGCTATGTGGGCTACGACGAGGGCGGCCAACTGACCGAAGCCGTGCGCCGTCGTCCCTATGCAGTGGTGCTTTTCGACGAAATCGAGAAGGCCCACCCGGAGGTTTTCAATGTACTCTTACAGGTGTTGGACGACGGGCGGTTGACCGACGGCCAGGGGCGCACAGTCGATTTCCTCAACACTGTGCTGATTATGACCAGCAACATCGGCAGCCAGTATATTCTGGATGTGGCCGGGGTGGATGCGGAGGTGGAGCGCCGGGTGATGGAGGCTATGCGTCAGCACTTCCGCCCGGAATTTCTGAACCGGGTGGATGAAATCGTCATCTTCCACAGCCTGACGATGGAACACCTGAAGGGAATTGTGGATATTCAGCTGGAGCGGCTGCGCAGTCTATTGACCGAACGGCGCATCCAACTGCAATTGACCGACGCGGCCAAAGCCCGCATTGTGGAGGATGGCTACGATCCGGCCTACGGTGCGCGGCCATTGAAACGGGCCATCCAACATCTGGTGGCGGACCCGCTGGCCGGGGAGATTCTGGCCGGGCGCGTTCCCGACGGCAGCCGTCTGCTGGTGGACGCGCAAGGGGATCAGATGATCTTTACGCCGCAACGATAGCCGACCCACGCAAAACCATCCAAAAACAGGCCCGGAATCGAACGCGATTCCGGGCCTGTTGCGTTCTGTCACGATTTGGTCACGATATAGTCACGCGGTACTACTTCACAAGTGAGCAAGAAGGCGTATACTAAGAGTGGCAGGAATCTGAGCTTTGCTGGGAAATTCCTTCCCAATTGGTCCTCTCATCCTGTTTCCCCCATCTTTTCAACAAAGGGAGTCGTCAGGAATGCAAAGCCAGCACTGGCCTTGATTCTAGTGGATGCTCTATGGCAACGGGCAGATGGACAGGAGATGTAATAACGGCTGTAACGTTTGGCAGATACATTGGGCATATCGCATCAGAAACAGGAAACGTATGGCTAATCGGTAAGGCGATTACACCGTTACTCTCTCTACGAAAGTGTATTTTACTTATGGCTACACAGGCTGCCCAGGCTTATTTGATTGCCTCCTTCAATTTTCTCTTGGCAGGTCAGAACGAAGAAGACCAACTTTCAGATTCCCAGATTGTTACCATCTTGTATGAGATGGCTGAAAACGAAGATATGCGTTCATTTCATGAGCACACCGAATCCGTTTTGTTCTGGTACGGCGAGTACAATTTGTATCGTCTTTGAGTGTGCCTATCTTTGCCATCGACGTCAGAGGAGTTACCGAACACAGACCAACAAAGGCAATTGGGGCAATCAACAACTATGGACCTTCGCTTTGAAAGAAACTCTGGAACCTCTATAGTGTCTTCTATCCGCACGCTTGGCTTTTTGCTCCTATTGGTGTGTCTGCTACCCGCGCTTACGGAAACTGCTTTTGCCCAGGATACAGGTCAAACCCATGTGGTCAGACCGGGGGAAAACCTCTCTACAATTGCCAGCCGATACGGTGTATCTCTTTCAACGCTAACCCGAGTCAATGGGATCAGTAACCCAAATCTATTGAGATCCGGGCAGGTATTGGTTATCCCTGGTGGGGAGCCACAAGCCCCGGAACCTCCCCCTACCAGGACACCTGCCCCCCAGAGCGATGCCACACGCGCGCCCAGCGCGCCGTCAGCCCAATACATGCCCCAGATTCAATCTGACCCCGGACCAACCGCTGCGGCCAATGACGTGCTTCACACAGTCTATCCGGGTGAGTCGCTCTCTTCGATCGCCAGGAGGTTTGGCACGACTGTAAGTGCAATTATGGCCCGCAATCGCCTGCCATCTTCGCTGATCTATTCGGGTCAGCGCCTGATCATCCCGGCAGGTAGGGTGCCAGCTTCTTCGAGTGTACGACCGGCTGCCACTGTAGTGCGGTCGGAAAGCGTCACCGGAACAGCGACACGAACGGCTACACCCAAGCCCACGCGCACGCTCATACCCACAGCTACACCCACCCGTTCCATCCCAGGATTGCTCCGCCTGCCCACAATAGCTGCGACGCCTACTCCAGCCCGTCGATAGCAACAGCGCACGCAACTGTTCGGCCTCTGGCTAAAGTCCCCAGTACTTTGGCGTTCTGCTGAATGGTTACCTGCGCGCTAACATTCGCAGACACTGTGCTTATCTTTCGCTAATCCTTCGCATGTGCTGTGCTAACATTGACCCCTTATACTGATAATTGTCTACGCCGGTAGAGATGACCACTACCGGTCGTGAAGGTAAAGACCTTTTTTCATCTATAAGGAGGCACAATATGAGTAGGATTGTACGTTGGGACCCCATCCGTGAAGTAGCGTCTATGCGCAACCAGATGGATCGGCTGATGGCTGATGTTTTCAACACTCCTGCCACCTGGCAGAACGATGAGTATGCCGGATATATGCGGCTGGCTTTGGATGTGTCTGAAAACGACGAGAACTACACTGTTCACGCATCCGTGCCCGGCATGAACCCCGAGGATTTGGACATCAGCTTCACCGAGAATACGCTGACCATCAAGGGCGAATCGAAGGACGAGCGTGTGGATGAGAACGAGAAGTGGCATCTGCGTGAGCGACGCTTCGGCAGCTTTATGCGTACCATTTCTCTGCCCACAATGATCAATGCGGACGCCATTGAGGCCAACTTTGACAACGGTGTTTTGACCCTGACTCTGCCCAAGGCCGAGGAGGTCAAGCCCCGGCGCATCTCCATCAAAGCTAATGGGCAAAAGGTAGTCGAAGCCGCATAAGCAAAGACAAGGGCCTATCTGATAGGCCGCCTATCAGATAGGCTGAGCATAAGAAAAGTGAAGCGCAAGATCGTCTCTGATCTTGCGCTTCACTTTTTTGTTGGAAAAATGGTTTGCAAGATTTGGTTGGAGAGAGGAGGGTTGGCCTGGGGTTTTGTGCTTGCACAAAACCCCAGGCCGAGAAGAGGGAGGAAAGAAGAAACACCCATCAGAGGAGCAGGTAAGCGTTCATCGGAAACCACCCCACGAGGCTCCCGTACTTATTCTGCTGTGCCATAAGAATAGCAGAGGCCCGGCGTGGGCGCACTATGCAAAATGCACAATAATTCATCGAAATCGATGGGTGAATGTGCTGATTAAGCGATTTGTAGACATTCCTTGCCTTTTTCATTACCATAAATGGCTGGCAGGGTAGTGCAATACGCCCAGTGGGGTGCTGTGGGGAGTCTATCTGTCCTCCTCAGGGCCGCAGGGGGCGCTGAGAAATTCAGCAGGAAAATCCGTTTGCCCCCGCCTTCATTTGCGTTGATCTGTGGCCCAAATAGCCATTTTCAGCAGGGGCGTCGATGAGCGGGGATGTCTATTCGCTTGCCTTTCTATATCTCGCTCCTCTCTGGCTTGTGGTACAATATCTCGATTGTGTCCATCACAATTGGGATTCATCACATTAGGAAAGGGACATTCGATGGCTGGCGACAACCGCCCCCTCACCTCGATGGTTGCCTGCGCAGGTTGAGCATCTAAGCTCCCGCCAGGGACACTGTCGCAGGTCGTGCGACAACTATCCGGGATATTCCCGGCAAACGAATATCCGAATGTTCTGATCGGTCTGGGCGAACCGGACGATGCGGCCGTCTACAAGCTGGACGACGAGCGCGCCCTGATCAAAACCACCGACTTCTTCACGCCGATTGTGGATGACCCCTGGCTCTACGGCGCAATTGCCGCGGCCAATTCCATGAGCGACGTCTACGCGATGGGTGGGGATGTGCTCTTCTGCCTGAACATTGCCGGTTTCCCCGAAGAAGTCGGAATGGAGACGGTGGCCCAGGTTTTCGCGGGCGGCGCGGCCAAAGTGCGGGAGGCTGGCGCGGCCATTGCCGGCGGCCACACAGTCACCGCCCCGGAACCCTTCTACGGGTTGAGCGTCACCGGCCTGATCCATCCGGAACAGGTGATGCGCAAGGGCCGGGCACGGGCCGGGGACAGACTCTTTCTGACCAAACCCCTGGGCACGGGTATTATCACCACCGCGGCCAAATTGACTGGTCCGGGTGAAAACCGCGCCCTTCGCCTGGCCCGCAAAGCACAGGGCAAGCCAGACATCGACCAGCATCACCTGGACGCGGCAGTGCTCTCTATGACCCAACTCAATCGAGCCGCGGCCGCGGCGGCCCGGGCTGGGGGTGTGCGCAGCGCCACGGATGTCACCGGCTTTGGTCTGCTGGGCCACGGCAGCGAAATGGCCGTGGCCGCGGGTCGGGAGTCCGGCGTAGGCTTTCGCATCGAAGCCGCCGCGGTGCCGGCCTTGCCCGGCACTTTCGCCTACATCGCCGCGGGCTACCTGACCCGGGGCAGCACCCGCAACCCGGACCACTTCCGTCAGCACGTCACCATTGCGCCGACGGTCAGCGATGCCCTGCGCATCCTCCTGTGGGAAGCCGAAACCAGCGGCGGGCTGCTGGTAGCTGTACCCGCGGCCGGTGTCGCCGCCTTCAGCGGGGAGTGCGAAGCCGCCGGGCAGGATTGCTGGGAGATCGGCGAAGTTGTGGCGGGTCTGGCTGGGATCGAAGTAGTGTAGCGAAAACCGAACTCTATATTTTTGTGAGAAATGGAAATGCCAACCAGCGACAGGTTGGCATTTCCATTTCTGATTGTTCTGATTGCTTCTTCGGACAAGTCAAACTTCTCCGGCTTTTTCCTCTCGACAGCAACCGTTTATAATGCTCACAGACAGATGTCCGACGATTACCAAAAGATTGGACTTCTGGTAGTCCATTCCACCACGCGAGCGCCGATGTCCACCCCCACCGCTGCCCAATCCCTGGCCCGTCTACAAAAAGAGTGGTGGATCGTCGCGGGCGCTGGCGGGCTGCTAGTCGTCGTCTTTTTTTGGTTGGCACAGAGCAGTCTGCCGCCAGGCCGGGCCGTGCAGTGGATAGTGCTGGCCGCACTCTTCCTGGCCGTGGAACTGCTGGTTCTGCGCCGCAATCTGCACAAAAATCGGCCCGCTCTGGACGCGCCCCTGCGCACAACCCTTGGCGTAGCCAACGCACTCACCCTCACTCGCGGCGTGGCCTATGCGCTGATGGCGGGCTTTCTCTTTGCGCCCCGTCCCGGCGGTCTGTTGGACTGGCTGCCCGCCATTCTCTACATTTTTGCCATTACCGCTGACTATTGGGACGGCTATCTGGCCCGCATCACCCACCACACGACACTCCTGGGCGAAATTCTCGACATCGAATTCGACGGGCTGGGAATGCTTGTCGCAATGGCCCTGGCTGTCCAATACGGCCAACTGCCGGGATTTGTGCTGCTCCTGGCCGCCAGTCGCCCCCTCTTTTTGTGGGGGATGAAACTCCGGGAACGCTGGGGGCTGCCCAACCACCCGATGACACCTAGCGACGAGCGTCGTATTGCCGCGGGTCTGTTGATGGGATTTATGGGGATTGTCCTCTGGCCGGTCTTCCGTCCGCCCGCCACCCACATCGCCGGGGCTGTCTTCGGCGGGGCCGTCGCGCTCAGCTTCTTGCGGGATTGGCTGGTGGTCATCGGCTGGCTGGATCCCAACAGCCCGGCCTATATCCGCTGGCGCGCCCGGCTGAAAACTCTTCTCTTCGAACACCTGCCCCTCCTCCTGCGTCTGGCAAGCCTGCCCGTTGTGGGTCTCCTGCTCTGGAAAATCACCCGCGACCCGGACAGCAATCTGCCCTCCGCGCTCATTCCCTTTCTCATCGGCCTGGGGCTGCTGGCGGGGATCGCCGCGCTGCTGGGCCTGATCGCCCGGCTGGCCGCCATCGGTCTGATCGGCCTGGCCTGCGCGTATCTGATTGTGTGGGGGGATAGCCCAGAGGTGCTGGCCCTGCTGGCTGTGGGTGTGCTGCTGGTGGCCCTGGGCAATGGCAGGCTGGCCCTGTGGACACCCGACGAACGTCTGCTGCGGCGGCGGGCTGGTCAGCCCAAGCCGGGGGCGGAGGTCTCTGCGTGAAGGTTCGTTTTAACCGCCGCTGGCTGGATGGGGCAACGCTCCTCCTCGGCCTGCTCCTGCTTTGGCTCTTTGCCCGCCAGATCAATTGGCGCGAAGAGTTCGTTCTGCTCGGGCAAATCGGCCCTGTGCCGTTCCTGATTTATGTGGCGATCAACTGTGCCATCGCTCTCTTCTTTGCCAACCGCTGGTGGCTGCTCTTGCGGGGGATGGGTGTCCGCATCCCCTTTGGCCGGCTGGCTGTCTACCGGCTGATCGGGGCTACCATCAGCCTGCTCACTCCCGGCCCCCAGTTCGGCGGCGAACCGGCCCAGGTCTGGCTGTTGGCGCGGCGGGGCGGTGTGGCCTCTTCCCAGGCCATTGCTTCGGTGGCCCTGGACAGGCTGCTGGAACTGACGGTCAATCTGGCCTTTCTGGTCGCCGGGATTCTCTATACCCTATGGACCGATGTGCTGGGCGCAGCTTTGGATATTCGGGCGATTCTCCTTACGCTGCTTCCGCTGGTCCTGCCACTGCTGTTGCTGTTTGGCCTCTGGTGGCGAGGACGTTTTTTGACCGGGGCTGTGCAGGGGCTTGCCGAACGGTTGCCGGATGGGTGGCAGCCCCTCATCCCCTTGGGTCTGCTCCGTTCCCTGGCCGCAGGGGAAGCCCATATCCACGACATCCTGCGCCAGAATCCCCGGCTGGTGGTTGTGGGTGGGATGGTTTCGGTGGTCAATTGGCTGGTCCTGCTGGTCGATTTCTGGCTGGCAACCCGGCTGATTGGGATGGAGCTGAACCCTGCCCAGTTTATCGGTTTTGTAGTGGCGGCACGTATCGCCATTCTGCTGCCTATTCCCGCTGGGCTGGGCGCGCTGGAAGCTAGCCAGATCATCGCGGCCGAGCGCTTTGGCTTGAATCCCGCGCTGGGGCTGGCGTTGGTGCTGCTCTTTCGGGCGCGGGATGTGGCCCTGGCCCTGATCGGTCTGTGGCTGGCCTGGCGGGAGAGAGTCGCAAGGAAAAAAGTCCATATTTTTGAAGGAGCAATCGATGACCACACAATTGAGTAGCAGCGCACAGAAGGTGCAGGACGCACTGTCCAGCCACGGGGTTGATTTGCAGGTGGTGGAGATGCCCGCCAGCACCCGTAGCGCCGCCGACGCGGCCGCGGCCATCGGCTGTCAGGTGGCCCAGATCGCCAAATCGCTGATCTTCCGGGCCAAAGCGAGCGACCGGCCTGTGCTGGTGGTGGCCTGCGGCATCAACCGGGTGGACGAGAAGAAAGTGGCTGTGCTGATCGGCGAAGCCATCGGCAAAGCTGACGCCGAATTTGTGCGCGCCCGCACGGGTTTTGTCATCGGCGGTGTGCCGCCGGTGGGTCACGCCGAAGCGCTCACCACACTGATCGACGCCGACCTGCTGGCCTTCGACGAAATCTGGGCCGCGGCTGGCACGCCCAATGCGGTCTTTCGCCTGCTGCCAGCCGAACTGGTGACAATCACCGGCGGGCTGGTGGGAGACGTGAAGGCGACCTGATGCAAACGTTTCAACCACCAAGACACAAAGACACGAAGAACAGCCGAATTTAGGTTCTTCCTTTGTGACTTTGTGTCTTGGTGGTTGAGGAATGGAACGTACTGGATGTTTCTCACCCACGCCCTTCGCCTCAGCCCCACACCTGCCGCGCTGGAAGTCGTCGCTTTTACCGGCGCGGGGGGGAAAAGTGCCGCGCTCTTTCGCCTGGCCGGGGAGATTGTCGCCGCGGGTCAACGGGTCGTCACCACCACTACCACCCGCATCGCCGCCGAGCAGATTGCCCAGGCTCCGGTCCATCTGCTCATTCGCGACGGGCAGATCGACTGGTCTGCGTTGGAACAGGCGCTGAACAGCCACGGACACTGCCTGCTTCTCTCCGACGATCAGCCACCAAAAGCCACGGGCGTCGATCCCCGGCTGGTGGATGAACTGGCCCGGCACGCCGAACAGTTGAATCTGGCAGCGATTCTCGTCGAGGCCGACGGCAGCGCCCGACGTCCAGTCAAAGCCCCCGCCGCCCACGAGCCGGTCATCCCCGACGCCACGACACTTCTCGTACCCGTGCTGGGACTAGACGCCATCGGCCTGCCCCTGGGCGAACCCCACATCCACCGACCCGAACTTCTGCGCGGTCTGTTGGGCATCGCCGATCCGGCCACCGCCGCTCCGGCCGCCCGCTTCACCCCAGAGATGGCGGCCCGGCTGCTGCTCCATCCCGCGGGCGGGCAGAAAGGATGTCCACCCGCGACCCGGATTCTGCCCCTTCTCAACAAAGCCGACAGCCCGACCCGACTGCTGGCAGGGCGGCTGATCGCACACCGGCTGGCGGTCAGCGGTCAGCCGTCTCTACTTTCGGCTGTGGGTGCGCCGGAGATGGGGTCTGTGCAGGAACGCTGGGGACCAACCGCCGCGGTTGTGCTGGCCGCGGGCGGGGCCAGCCGAATGGGGTCGCCTAAACAGTTGTTGGAGATTGACGGGGAGGCGCTGGTGGAGCGGGCGGCCCGGCTGGCATTGGCGAGCGGGGCCAGCGAAGCGCTGGTGATTACCGGGGCCTATGGGGAGCAGGTCCAGGCTGCCCTGGCGGCTGTACAGGCCGAAGCGGGTCCACGGCTGCGACTGGTCCACAACCCGGCCTGGGAAAGTGGACAGGCGTCCAGCATCCACGCCGCGGTGGGCGCGCTGGCAGACGGCTGTCAGGCCGCGCTCTTCTTTCCGGTGGATCAGCCGAATCTGCCTGTTGCGCTGTTGCGTCGTCTCTGGCAGCCTTGGCGGGCGGGGAGTGATCGGGTGGCGACTGGAGTGGATGGTGCAGTGCGGGGTGCGCCTGCAATTTTTGATCGACGCTACTTCTCTGAAATGCTGGCGCTGCGGGGGGATCAGGGTGCACGACCCCTTCTGCGTATCGCTGCTTCTGAGGTCGCCACCATCGCCACAGACGCCGTGGCCCTGGCTGATGTGGACACCCCGGATGACTGGGAGACGCTCGTTCGTGCCAAGTAGGGACGCCAAATAGGGACGCAGATGCCGCTGAAAAGAATGATTGCCGCGGATTTTATCAGCGGGCGTGGTTCATTTTGCCGTCAAACGATCTTTACAAATAGTGAGGAGTAGGCATACCGAGAGGAGTAGGCACGCCCACGTGCGGCGATGACTCGACCACGACCGGCACGTGGGCGTGCCTACTCCTCGTCTCGAATTGGTAAGATGCCGAACTCTTCATATGAACCACGTCAATCCGCGCAAATCAATTGCTTCAGCGGCATCTGCGTCCCTACTTCTGGCTTCGTCCTGTATCTGTGTTCCTTTTCATCCGTGTATATAAAAAATCACCGATTACTCACTGCACAGCCCTAGACTTTACCGACCTTCTCCGCTTCCCAGGCCGCCGCAATCATTGCGAAAATATCGGTCTCCGTCACCATCCCAATCACCCGCAGCCGTTTGGATTTCTCACCGGCGGCTTCTACAACGGGCATCCCGCCGATTTTGTGGCGCAGCATCTGCGTCACCAGTTCACCCACTTTGGCGTCCGGGCCAATTGTGATCACCTCTCGGGTCATAATATCGGCCACGCCCAGCCACTCTTCCTCCGCGCCCGGCTCATAGGAGCTGCGCAGGCTGCCCGCGGTCTCCGCTTCCAGCACATCAGAATCGCTGACGATCCCCACCAGAAAGCCGTCCTCGTCTACCACAGGGATGCGGCGGATGGTATGTTCATCCATCAGATCGGCGGCATCGGCAGCCAGGGCATCGGGGTCGATGGTGATGGCCGGGGCGTGCATGATTTGGCGAACGGGGATGCGGTGCATAGGAGACTCCCTGGGTGGGTAGGACAGAAGGACAGACCGGTTTGGCTGGAAATTCGACCGCTTCCGACAAGCCGAACCTCTGAAAGTATTTAGTCCAGGCTGACCAGAAAACGGAGGGCGTCGGTTTCGGTGAAGATGCCGACAACTTTGTGATCGACGATTACCGGCAGACCGCTGATTTTGTGGGCGAGCATCTTCCCACACGCGTCTTTGACAGTTTCGGTTGGGGCCAGAGTAAAGGGGTCTGGGGTCATGGCGGAACTGACCGGCAGTTTGGCCCAGAAGTAGTTGATTTCGAAAAGGCTCAAACTGGAGACACTGGAGGGCGCAGCCTGGCGCACATCGCCCAGGCTCAGAATGCCGATGAGATGGCCCTCGTCGTCCACCACTGGCAGGCGGCGGCAACGGTATTCAGCCATCATATCCCGGGCGTCGGCCAGAGAGGCATCGACCGTACAGGTGTAGGGGTTGGGGGTCATCCAATCGGCCACCAGTGCGGTAGCGACTGTTGTCTTTGTCGAAGCACTTGCCAGCGTTTGCACGGTCATAGAAAAGAGCCTCCTTCCTCTCCCGCAGCCATCCTGCGCCTCTACATCATAGCATCAGCCAAGAATGGCCGCCAACTGGGAGAAGGCCGTCACGACCGTCACCTCCGCGGGGAGGGTCAACCCGTCACTGCCCCCGGGCCGGTAGAGGCAGAAGTCCAGGCCCGCGGCCAACGCACCGGCCAGGTCGTGGCTGAGCGAATCCCCCACGTAGAGCGATGCGGCCGGGGGCACATCCAGCGCGGCCAGGGCGTAGGCAAGGATGCGGGCATCCGGCTTGGCCCAGCCCAATTCGCCGGAGACAGCGATTGTTTCGAAATAGTCGGTCAGCCCGGCCGCGGCCAGACGGGGGCGCTGGGTGTCTGCATAGCCGTTGCTGATCACCCCCAGCCGGTAGCGGGAGGAGAGAAGCGCCAGAATCTCCTGTGCGCCCGCTTCCAGCACAGCCACATCCGCAAAGAGTCGCCAATAGCGCTCGGCCAAACGGGTCTGGGGGAATACGTTCAGTTCCGGTTGGGCGCAGACAGCGTCCAGGATACCGTTCACAATCTCTTCTCGTGACGCGTCCCCGGCCAGACCCGCGGCCCAATGGCTGGGGCTGATCGCTGCGTAGGCCGTCAGAAACGCCTCCCCGATAGCGGGCGGCAGGGCGGGCGTTTCTTCGGCCAGCAGACGGCGCAGGGTCTCCCGCTCACAGGCGACGAGATCGAAGAGCGTCCCGTCCATATCAAAGAAGATAGCAGCATAGGGTTGTGGCACAGTCATTCCTGGGTTCACAAAGAGCGGAAGTTTCCACCGCAGGGACGAACAGAAGTTCAGAGAGAAATCCGTTTTTATCAGAGTTCATCAGCGTTTATCAGTGGCTCAAATAGCTTTGGGCAACCGTCTCATTCCGCCAATGCCTGCAAAAGCCCGGTGGCTGCTTCGCCCCAGGCCCGCAGGGAAAATCGACGCACATCCGGCTCGTCTTCATCGGAGATGCTCTCCACGTCCAGCCGTTCCTCTGGCAACAGCGCGCCCAGCCGATCAGCCCATTCCACCACCAGCACCAGTAAACCGTAGCCCGGCGATGCGTCCAGATCGTCCAGCAGATCGCCGTAGCCGATACCGTCCAGTTCCGCGGGGCCGCCGCCTTCCAACCGGTAGACATCCACGTGAACCAGCCGCCGGGCCGTAGGACCCTTGCCCTGGGCGTATTCGTTGACAAGTGTAAAAGTGGGGCTGGTGACTGTGACCGGCAAGCCCAGACCCGCGGCCAGCCCTTTGGTAAAGGTCGTCTTGCCCGCGCCCAGATCGCCGGAGAGGGCGATGAACAGATTAGAGCGAATGGTCTGGCCGATGCGCTGGCCCAGGCCGATTGTCTCCTCCGGGCCGTGGGTGGTCAGGAGCAGATGGGCTGAGTCAGAAGACGCTTCGATCGCGCCAGGATGTAGGTGGGTCACTGAAATTTGTGCCTTTTCGCAATCGTTCTTGCCATATCCGCCGGATAGAGCGGATGAACTTCTTCTCGTGTATTGTACCCGTTCCCCGAAGCACAAACAAACCGAATAGCCCTGACCTTTCGCCGTTTCATCTGGGGTGCAATACGTATAGAATCGCCTGCAGCAAAATGATATGATCCGGAATGACCGATCCCAGATGATTACTTGCAGGCGACTGTTTTGACTGAGAAGGAATGAACCGCTGTGAATACCCAGGCCCCGCTCCGAAAATCACCCGTCCGTCTATTCCCCAGCATTCTGCTGGCCCTGTCGCTTCTCTTTGTCCTGTTCGGGGCAGACAGCAGACCCACCGGCGCGCAGACACCCGTCGCGGTGGACCAGCCCGATATTGTCGTCCGGGGCGATCTGGGCCAGCGCCAGTTGGTCATCCGCGGGCAGGTGGTCTGGGAGGCAGCGGGCAGCCACCTGGGCCGCCCGGCCCTCAGCCCGGATGGGCGTATGCTGGCCATCTCTGTGACGCCGACAGGCAGCGAGACCGACGCCTATGCCCAGGTCTATCTCTTCGGGCTGGCCGATGGCAAGTTGCTGGCGAAAGTGCCCGGCTACTCACCTGCATGGCAGACCGATGGCCGGGGGCTGGCCGTAGAGAGCCGACAGGGGCGGCGGCTCTACAACGCGGCTACCGGGCGTTCCATCGGTGAACCGGTGGAGTTCGAGAAGCAAAGCACAATCCCCGCGCAGCCCATCGATCCGGGCAGCGCGCCCACCTACCCGGAATTCATCCGGGTGGCCCATCACCCGGAGAACACCTGCCGGGACGTGGCTGACTGGCAGGTGGATCTCATTCCTTTTGAGGAGTACGTGGCCCGCTCAGTCCCCGCGGAAGTGCCGGTGAGTTGGGCGCTGGATGCCCTGGCCGCGCAGGCTGTGGCCGCCCGCACATACGCCTGGTATCAGATCCGCCAGAACCGGCCCACCTATGACGTGACCGACTGGGCCAACTTTCAGATGATGTGCGACGACCGCTGGCCGGCCAGCGATCAGGCTGTAGCCATGACCGCAGGCCAATATCTCTCCTATCAGGGCGACGAAAGCCACAGGCCGATTATCGCGATGTACAGTGCGATGAACAGCCACCCCACCCTGGACAATCCGGCCGTCCCCTATCTGCGCGCCGTGCCCGACCCCACCGGTCTGGGCGAAGAGCGCTGGGGACACGGCTACGGCCTGAGCCAGTGGGGCGCGGCCCGGCGGGCCAGGGCAGGCCAGAGCTATCGCCAGATTCTTGGCTACTATTTCACCGATGTCAATCTGCAAAATGCCCTTGACCCCAGCCAGCCGATTGCCGGTTTGCTGGGGCCAACCCAGAACGGCTATCTGCCCCTGGGCGGTCTG
Source organism: Anaerolineae bacterium (assembly GCA_030432295.1). Taxonomy (GTDB): domain Bacteria; phylum Chloroflexota; class Anaerolineae; order Caldilineales; family Caldilineaceae; genus JACQGT01. The sequence goes on from JAUIHI010000006.1 coordinate 74,149, forward strand.
CGCTGGCGAACCCTGGCGCCCTTCACCGGTCTGCCCAGCAGTCTGGTGGTGAGTAGCAGCGCCGGGCTGACCCGCACCTTCTCTGTCACCGCCACCCAGACCATCAGCTATACAGAAGTGATCACAAACAGCGACGGGCTGACCGAAACCGTGACACTGACTGCAACGACGACTGTCACCGAGACGATCTACCAGACCGAGTCGGTCACCCTGCCCGGCAGCGGTGTCTGGCAGCAGCCCCTGGAAATTGCCGACGACGGCGCGGTGGAGGCGACGCTCTATCTCAACGAAACTATGCAGGAGAGCGTCACCCTTTGGGTGGACCGCACAGCACCGCCGCCGCCGGAGCTGACCCTGCCCGCTACCACCGACATCCCGACTGTCACCCTGGCCGCGGCTGCTCCGGCTGGCTCGGTGCTGGGACTGAGCAATGGCTGGGTCTGGGAAGGCGAGGCGCTGTTGCGCGAAATCGACAGCGGCCGTGTGGTGAGCGACACCGAAGCGTCCGCGGGCGTGGCCCTGGAAGCCCGTCCCGGCGTGGATGCACCCGGCCACTGGTACGGCCCCTACACCACCGCGCTCCCGCCCGGAGCCACCTATCGGGCGCTCTTCCGTCTGCGTGTGGGGGATCACCCGGCCCGCTCTGCGAATGGGATGTTGCCGGATCGCCCGCTGGCCCGGCTGGATGTGGCGGACCAGATGGGCGCAGTGCGTCTGGGGCTGCGGGACATCTGGGCCAGCGACTTTGCCGGGCCGGATCGCTATGCGGAGATTCCGGTGGACTTCCACATTTTTGACGTGACCGAAGGGATCGAATTTCGGGTGGAGTGGTACGGCGACGTGACTTTGGCCCTGGACCGGGTCTGGGTCTGGCAATTGCAGAGCGGCCAGAACGCGGTGGAGCGGCCCTGGCGTCTGGGCCTGGGCGGGTTGCCGACGGTCTACGCGATGAGCTTTGACGCCGCGGCCAACGCCAGCGAAGCGGTCAGCGCTACTGTGGCGTTGGTAGACGACGGTCCACCCCTCTTTGGCCCGGTGAGCGGGCCGGTGGGCTGGCAGACAGAACTCCCGATTACCCTGACCACAACCGTCTACGACCGGGTGAGCGGGCTGGATGGGGCAAGTGGGGTGCTGCTGCTGGGCGAGGAGAGCCGCCCGGCCCGGCTGGAAAATCCCGGCAATCCCTGGGCCGAGCAGCGCTTGACGGCTGTGTTGGACGACGCCGACGCTCCCGTGGCCGACGGCGAGTTTCCGGTCCGATTTCGCATTGCCGACCAGGCCGGCACCACCCAGACCAGCCCGGCGTTTGTCCTGAAACTGGACCGCACCCCGCCGGAGATGCTTGCCAGTGCTACCCTGACCAGCGGCGTACCGATTTCGTCCCCCACCGGCTGGTACGGCGAACCGCTGCTGGTGCGGATCGACGCGTCGGACGCGGCCAGCGGGCTGGCTGGCGTGGCCTATGTGCTGGACAATCGCCCCTTTCTCTTCTACACCGAGCCGTTCCCTCTCATTCTGGAGGGCTGGCGTGTGGTGCGCTATTGGTCGCAGGATGTGGCGGGGAACTATCACTACAGCGAGTTTTTCGAGGTGGGGATCGACACCAGTTTACCGACGGCCTGGGCGCGGCTGAGCCGGGGCGAGGCGGGCGAAGCACAAGCCATATGGGGCGGCAGCGATCTGCACTCTGGAGTGGCGGGCTATCGGGTGGAGATTCGGCGGGGCGAAGGCGATTGGGCGCCGCTGCTGCCCAGCGGCGAAGGGGAGACGACAGAAACTGCACTCGCTATTTCCGTAGGCGAAGAGGAGACCGTAGAAATCCGGGTGCAGGCGGTGGATTGGGTGGGTCACACCAGCGACTGGGTTGTAGCCGGGCTGGAAACAACGATGCAGCTTTTCCTGCCGACGGTTGTGGGCGGGCAGTAGTCGGTGTGCCCTCACCGCCCCCTAGCCACTGACGGGAAGGCCGGCTGTTGGCGGGACGCCCCCGCCTCTCCCAGCGATGGCAACAGTTCGTCTGTGTTGCTGCTTGGGCTGGGAGAGGCGGGGGGTAGGGGCAATTGGTGGGCTTCGTCGTCAGCAAAAGAGTACTGACTCCCCTGCAGAAAGGCTAAAAACCGAGTTTTTGAGACCGAATCACTTCTGGAAATCCGGGCGATCTGCACAAAAAACTCGGCTTCTCTATGGAGCTTTGCGGTGGCTTCTACTTCTTCGCGTAGCTCTGGCCCCCGAAGATGGCCCGCAACTCCGCGGCGGAGGTGGCCTGCTGCAAGCGGCTCATCCGATCACCCTCCTCATCGCGCAACGCACGCACGTTTGTCAGCACGGCTTCCAGCTTATCCGCAGGGAACTTGACCGCGCCGTTCTCGTCCATGTGGATGATCTCGCCGGGAGCCACATCCATCCCCGCCACGTGGACCGGCACATTCACCGCCTGCACAGCCTGCGCGCCGTGGCCAGGGGTGATGCCGCTCAGTACGTACTGAAACTCCATCGGGCGCACTTCGTCGATGTCCCGGCTGGGGCCGTTGGAGATGAGTCCAACACAGCCAATCGCCTTCATTGCCGAAACCATATTTCCACCGGCCAACCCCACTTTGCCCGCCAATTCCGGCGGGAATTTTTGTTGTAGGACCAGCACCGTCGGTTTGGGCATCGCGTCCAGCGCGTCCAGCACATCCATAAAAGTCAGCCGTTTGAAGTTGGGATCGGGCAGACTGTAGATGCAGGTGACCGCGTAGCCCACCAGCGGGCCAAGCTCCGGGTACATTGCGCGCACAGTCTGGTCGGTGTACCAGTTCTCCGTCCACGGATTGTAGAGGCCCAAGCAGAGTTTGCTTTCGGGATAGGTGGCGACGACATTTGTAATCGAAGGGGTGTCGAACTGGCGCAGTTCTTCCATCATTTCTTGGGGTGTCATTGGGTCTTTTCCTTGTGGTGGATGGGAAGGATAGGGGCGGGCCAAACGGCTCTGCTGTCATTGTACGCTGGCAGGGGATGGGCGTCAAGCGAATGGATTTGGCGCAAGAGAAAGTTGGCGCGCCGCCCCGAAAGTCGGTATACTCACCTCTTGAGCCTGTTCTGAAAATAAGGACACGGATAAACACGGATGGAGCAGATTCACACGGATTCAATCTGTGAAAATCTCTGTCATCTGTGGATGATTTTCATCGTTACCGGTGTCAGACGGTCGTGTGGCCTGACATTACTCTCTGCGATTTTGTGTAAACACGGATAGGGAGGAGGACGTACCCTTTCGCTCTGCGTTTATACAAAATCCGTACAATCTGGAAAGGGTTCCCTATGGACAACGGATTTTATGTGCCCAAGCGGGTGATGGCGATCTTCGCCCACCCGGATGACATCGAATTTGGCTGCGCGGGCACAATCGCGCGCTGGGTGCAGGCCGGGGCCGAGGCGTGCTACGTCCTCCTCACCAGCGGGGATGTGGGCATTGCCGACACCAGCCTGACCCGGGCCGAGGCTTCGGCTATCCGTGAGAAGGAGCAGACAGCGGCGGCAGAGGCGATTGGCGTCAAGGAAGTTGTCTATCTGCGCGAGCCGGACGGAACGCTGGTAAACACCCTGGAACTGCGCAAGAAACTGGTGCGGGAGATTCGCCGCTTCCGCCCGGAGGTGCTAATCTGTGGCGACCCGGCCTCCTGGTTTGTGGGCGACACATACATCAACCACCCGGATCACCGGGCCGCGGCCAGCGCTGCGTTGGAAGCCGTCTTCCCCGCCGCGGGCCAGCCCCATCTCTTCCAGGAACTGGCCGAGGAAGGGTTGCGCGCCCACAAAGTGCGCAAAGTCTACATCAACGAATTCGGCGGCGGCGATACTTTCGTCAACATCAGCGATGTGATGGATTTGAAGATCGCGGCCCTGCACAAGCACGAAAGTCAGTTCGTAGACTTCGACCCGGAACCGATGATCCGGGAGTGGTCGGCCAATGCAGGCAAGGGCAAAGAGATGGCCTATGCCGAGAGCTTCCGGGTGATTACGCTGGAAAGCGATGAGGCGTGGGCAAAGCGCACAGGAGAAGTGGAGTAAAGATTGGACGCATTCATACCTACTCACGGATCACTCTTACAGTAGTATAGTACAGTCCTCGAACGAAGTTTTTGTACGCGCCTGGTTATTGCCAATCAACCAAAGGAACCCCTGGAATGAAAAGACTATCGACTCTGTTGTTTGTTGGATTGCTTTTCGCCCTTATTGTGTCGGCCTGTGCAGCCCCGGCAGCCCCGGCATCTCAACCCGCTGCACCCGCAGAGCCTGCCGCCGCGGAAGCCACCAGCCCGGCTCCCGCCGAAGCCCAGGAGTTTGTCACCTGGTATCAGTATGACGAGAACAACGAAGACCCGGCCAGCGACGAGCGGGTGGGCAACGAATATCTGCGCGACACAATCCCCGTTTTCAATGAAGCTTTTGCGGGTAAATGGCATTGGGTCAATCAGCCCAAAGCCTGGGACAAAATGGCCGCGGAGTTGGTGGCAGCGGTGCAGGCTGGAGCAGACGTGCCCGATCTCTTCGAGGGGGGCAGCGGGCAGGTTAGTCTCTTTTATAAAAATGGAGTGATGCAGGACCTGACCGAATGGGCCAGCGCCCAGCCCTGGTACGCCGATATGGACCCTAACGCGCTTCTGGGCTGCACCGGCCCGGATGGTGGTCTCTACTGTATTCCAGTAGCCCAGCGGCCCCATTTGGTCTACGTCTGGAAGGACCGTTTCCCCAACGGCTTCCCCAAGACTCCGGAAGAATTTCTGGTCGAAGCCGAACGATTAAAGGGCGAAGGGCTGTACGCCGTCACCTTCTTCGGCTCCACTGCCTTTGACGGCGAAGGGCTGACCCGAGCCGTATGGACGACGATTGCTTCCTTTGGAGGCAACCTGGACGACGGTCAGGGCAATATGACCCTAAACACACCTGAGAATGTGGCTGCAGTAGAATTCCTGCGCACGCTTGTGCAGAGCGGCTACGTGCCCGAAATCGCCTTCGCTGGTGGCTTCCAAGAGGAAAATGCCTTTAAAGACGCATCCGCCGCTGCATTCCCCACGGGTCTCTTTGGCTACCGCTACGTAAACCCTCTGACAGCACCCAACGGTACGGAATATTCCAAGGGCAATCAGGAAGATATGCTGGACGCCATCGAGGCGGGGGATGTGATGCTCTCCCCATTTGTGGCCCCAGAAGGCATGACTCCGGGCTGTGGTGTCGAGGTGTCGGGTTTTGCCATCCCGGTGGGTGCCAAGAATCCAGAGGGGGCCAAGGCGTACATCGATTGGATTATGACGGATGCAGCACAAAATTCAGATTGGGTGCTGCGGCCTGGTGGCGGTTTTCCTACTTTGAAGACGACCCAAGCCAGTGCTGATTTCCAGACGCCCTTCTATCAGGAGGCTGCCGAAGTCCTCTCCCAAAGCGCGTGCCGGTCCTGGTACGGCTCAATGGATCGCAAGGCCGAGGCCCAGAAGCTGGCGATGGGCGCGATCTACAAAGTGATCAAAGAAGACCCGACCGCGGACATTGCGACAGAACTGCAAGCCGCCCAGGACGAGTACAACGCGGGCAACTAATCAATCATCAGTAAACAGTGAACAGTAAAGAGTAATCAGTGGCATCGAGACAACGCCACTGATTACTCTTTACTGTTCACTTCTTTGTAGTGTGGGGGAGAGCGATGCAACAGACTGGTATACGGCGCAGGGCAAAACGCTGGCTGCGCGACTCCCTCCCCTTCTGGTTGCTCCTCCCCACCATTCTGATTCTGCTGGCGGTGCAGGTCTACCCGGCTCTCTACACTGTCTGGCTGAGCTTTCAGGAGCGCAACCCCGCGGGCTGGGAGTTTGTGGGCGGGGCCAACTTCCGCCGCCTCTTTGGGATGGGGCTGTTTGGGGAGAGTATCGGCCACACAACCGTCTTTTTGCTTGGCTATGCGGGTTTGACCCTCGTCATTGGCTTTGTGATTGCCCTGCTGCTCAATCGCAAACTGCGCTTCTCCGGCCTTTACATCACACTGCTTTTCATCCCGTGGGTCATCGCCGACATTATTGTGGGCATTGCCTTTCGCCTGCTGGTTGTGCCGGACTACGGCCTGCTCTCCGGGATTTTGCAAAATCCCGCCCTCTTTCCACCCAACGGTCTCTCGATTCTGACGGCTGTTCCGCCCCGGCCCTGGATCGGCGACATTCCCTTCCCGCCCGCACCGGCGATGGTCTATCTGATTCTGGCCTCGGCCTGGCGTGCCCTACCTTTTGTCACACTGCTGATTCTGGCCGCGATGCAGACAATCCCCAGCGAACTGGTGGAGAGCAGCCGCATCGACGGGGCCAATCCCCGCCAGGTCATCCGTTTTATCATCATTCCGCTGATTCTGCCCACACTGGTCGTCGCCCTTTTCAGCCTGACCCTGAGCGGGATGAACGGGGTGGGAATGGTCTTCAGTCTGACTGGCGGCGGCCCCGGCTCGTCCACAGAAGTGCTGAGTTATATGCTCTATTCGATTGGCTGGCGGCAGCTGGAGTTTGGCCGGGCCGCGGCTCTGGCGTTGCTCATCGCGGCGGTCAATTGGCTGCTGATCGGCGGCACCCTACGTCTGACCCGTGTGGAAGAGAGGAGCCATTAGAATGCCCAGAATCTCCCGCAAGCGGATGGAATCTCTGCTGGTCAACGCCGCACTGATTGCCATCTGCCTCTTTGCCCTGGTTCCCATCGCCACGACACTGCTGATCTCCTTCAAAGGCGAACGGGATATTGTGCGCAACCCGCCCAACATTCTGCCCTGCGACACCCCCACCAGCGCCTTTGACTGGCGGGAATGCCGCTGGGCGCTGGAAGGCTACGAGCGGGTGCTGGCGGCCAAGCCCAGCGAAGGCGGTCTCTTCCCTCTGGCGTTGACGGGCAATATCGTCCGGGTCTACATTCCCAACTCTTTTATGTACGCCCTTACTACTTCCCTGCTGGTGGTGCTGCTGGCGGGGATGGCGGGCTATGCCTTCTCCCGCTACCGCTTCCGGGGCCATCGCGCGCTGCTGGTGAGCATCCTCGCCATCACCGCGGTGCCGTTGCTGACGAATCTGCTGGCCCTCTACCAGATCGGCGCGACACTGCGCAAAGCCCAAATTCCCATCCACGACGACCGCATCTTTCTGATTGTGGTCTATATCGGCTTCTTCCTGCCCCTGAGCGTCTGGATTGCCAAAGGTTTCTTCGACGCCATCCCCCGGGATTTGGACGAGGCTGCGCTGATCGACGGGTGCAGTCCCTTTGGCGCGCTGATGCGGATTATCATTCCCCTGGCCTTTCCGGGGCTGATGGCGGTCTTTCTGCTCACTTTTGTCAATGTGTGGAATGAGTTTATCGCGGGCTATCTGCTGGTGGCGAAGAATGAGTTCAAACCGGCGATGTTCGGTCTCTACGAATTTCTGGGACAGAATATCATCAATTTGCAGGTGGTGGCCGCGGCCTGTATCCTCATCGCCCTGCCGATTGTGATACTCTTTATCTTCGCCCGCCGGGCCTTCTTTTCCGCGATGATTGAGGGGGCGGTGAAGGGGTAGGGAATAACAAGAGACCTGCCAGGTTTCCGAAACCTGGCAGGTCTGTATTACACAAACAACACCACTTCCTCCCCCTCTTGCACCACCCGATAGGTCCGCACCCGCAGCTTCTCGTCGTAGAGCGCCTCGCCCGTGGCCAGGTCGAACTCCCACTGATGCCAGGGACATTTGAGAATCTGCCCCTCCCGTTCGTACTCCCGCTTGTAGACGCCGGATGAGGTGACCAGCGGGCGCGTCCGCCCCGCGCAGAGGGGACCGGCCCGATGCGGACAGTAGTTGAGAATGGCGTAGAAACTCCCCTCCACATTGAAAACGCCGATTTCGTGACCGTTGACCGTCACGATTTTGCGCGCGCCCGGCGGAAGCTCCGCTGCGGGCGCGACGACGTGGCGAGTGGTTTGCATTATCCGTTTCTCCTACAATCCGTACAGTTCTTTGGCATTCTCCACCATCATTTTCTGGCGCAGCCCCGCGTCGTGACCGGCTAGGAAGGTGCTCGGCTCGTCCCAGTCCCAGTGAGGATAGTCGCTGGCAAAGACCATCACCTCATCTGCGTGCATCCAGTCCAGGAAGATGTCCAGGTCTTTTTTGCTGGGCGTGTTGGGCAGGGGCTGGGAGCCGAAGCGCACATTGCTGCGCACATATTCGCTGGGCAGCTTTTTGATCCAGGGCGTGTAGTCGCGCAGGCTCTTCCAGTCCCCGTCCATATGCCAGAGCAGGCCGGGAACCCAGAAAACGTCGTGCTCGATGAAGAGGAAGCGGAAGTTGGGGAACTTCTCAAAGACGCCCTCGCAGATCAGGCTGGTCAGATGGGCCATCGCGATCTGCGGGCGGGCCATCCGCATTTCCAGATAATAGGAGGGGAAGCCCGCAGCGGTGGGTGGCGATGAGATGCCCGCGCCCTCCGCGCCAAAGTGGACACAGACCGGCAGGCCGTGGCGCTCGCAGGCTTCGTAGATGGGGTGGTAGTGGCGATTGCCGTAGGGCATCCGTGCGCCCGCGGGCATCAGCACCTGCACGAATTCCGAGCGGGGGCCAAGCCGCTCGATCTCCTGCACGGCCAGGAGGGGGTCCTGGGGCGCGATGTGGATGGAAGCCCGCAGCCGGCTGTCCTGGCTGGTCCAGGTGTCCAGCGTCCAGTCGTTGAAGGCCCGGCAGATAGCCGCGCCGTAGTCCGCGTCGGGATGGACCGCCGCGGCGTAGGGGCCGCCGGTCAGCACGCCGATGCTGATGTCGTAGACGTCCAGGTGCTTTTCGATGCAGACCGACGGCTGGGTGGCCGGGTTGATTTCTTTGTCGATCCAGAGGTCGTGGCGCGCACCGTTGCCCGGCATATTCGTATAGCCGATCCCCGGCATCATCGGGCCAAAGTCTTTGATGTATTCCACATAGTGGCGGGGCAGATAGGGAAAGAGCGTCTCCGGCTTGGCGTGCTGGTGATGCACGTCGCAGTCGATAATACCGGTAATCGGGCGGGAACGGGACGCACCGTTGGTGGCAGCCTGGGCGGTGGGCGGAGCAATCGTTGGGGCAGACACGGGTTTCCTCCTGTGGTGTGAACGGAAGAGTGGGTTGGTAGGGGAAGTATAGCACAGGGCGGGGGTGTTGTCGTGTGGGAAAAAGACGCTGGGGCGATATGGACTGTTTGTTCTTTTACCTGTGTGCAGATACACTACATATACCTATCCGCAACTGACTTGCGTATGGAGTTCTACCGTTGCCACAATTCTATGAAGTGCGTTTTACCGATACTGCGTTGCGAAGTTTGCATCGTTTTCCGCGTAATGATCAACAGCGTATCCTTACGCGTGTCGAGCAACTTGCGTCCGATCCCATCTCAATGCCGAATGTCAAACGGCTGGTAGAGTATGACGATGCGGCTTATCGTCTGCGGGTTGGTAATTATCGCATCCTCTTTGATCGGGATGATGCAATGCGAATCATCGATATAATAGATGTGCGGACGCGGGGCCGTGCCTATCGGAGGTGAAATGATGCTCGAACAGGTTCAGATTATTCGAGAAAACGACGAAGCCAGATTTGCAGTGATTCCCTACCAGGAATTCCTGCAATTGCGCGATCTCCTGCGCGACGAAGAAAAGCTGGAAGATTATCTGGACTATCTGCATATGCAGCGCGTTAAAGAGAGCGACCAGACCTTTCATTCCCTGGCCGATGTAAAGGCAGAGCTTGGATTCGCCTGAAACTTCATCACTTCACCTATCGCATAATCGTTGGCAAGAACAATCCCCCCACCTGCTTCACCTCGCCCACCGCATCCGTCGTCACGTCCACCTCCTGCCCACCGCTCAGCGTGACCGGGGCCAGGCTGTCGTTCTCTGGTGTGACAGTGACTTCGCCCACCAAGGAGCGCACAGTCGACGCACCGCCGGCAGCGTCGTGGCGAACTGTGAAACCGTTCTGCCCCCGGCTGCTTACGGTGGCAACCGGCGTCTTCACATTCTGAAAGATCGAAAAATCCCCTTGCGTCAGCTTCAACCCACCGCCCTCCAGGCGCAGATCGATGCGGGCTTCGTTGGCTGTGGCCGTGGCGGAACGGGCCACGGGCTGCGGACGCGCCGGTTCACAGATAGTCGGGCTGATTTCCAGCACTTCCACAAAGACTTCAAAAGGATCGAAGCTCTCAGACGCGAGGTGTTCAAAGGCCATGAGAATGCGGAGTACCTCCTCGCACTTGCCCTGCAAGTCCAGGCTGGCGACAGCTTGTGCGAAGCGAATGGTAAATGGCTGGGTAAAGACTGCCGTCTGACCCACAGCCCAGGCGCTGCCGTTCACCTGTACGCCGTTGCCCGTGGCCTGTGCTTGAAGTCGGGGCGTCTCTCCGCTGTATTGCAGGATGCGCATCCCGTCGTGATTGCCGGTGGCATAGACTCGACTCCATAGCGTCAACCCCACGGCAGAGAAGTCGTCGTCCTGGTAATGGCCCGCTTCGATCAGATTGAGCGGATCGCTGGCGAAGTAGACCCGCACCCCGCCGCTGCTCAGTTGGGTGGTGTAGAGCAGCGCGCCGTAGCTTTCCATCGCTTTGATGTTGCGCAGTTCGGGAATAGTGCGCAGCAGTACCGGATTGGCCCGTTTGCTAATATCGATGATCTCCAGTCCGCCGCCCGTCGCCCGATAGAGAACATTGCCCACGAGTGCGATGGCGTTGGCCGGGCCGGTTGTCATCAGCTTGCCCAGCAGTGTCGGCGACGAACCGACAGTGAGCAGTTCCACCCCGCTGTCTGTGTCCACCACCAGCAGATCCCCTGCCAGCAGCAGATTGCGTGTGACATCCGTGGCATAGCCACCGATAACCGGAATGTTGCCCTCCCCATCCACCCCGAAGCGGTCCAGCACCACAACCCCTTCGCTTTGGGCCACGTATAACTGTGAGCCGCTGCCCAATTCCAGATCGAGGATAGAGGCGTTTGGGCTGGTCGGGTTGTATGTGCCCAGCAGAGTCGGTTTTGTGATGGGTTCGTCGCTGAGAATCTCCACGTAATCGCCGCCGAAGCCGCTGGGCCTGTCCAGCGCCACATAGAGCAGACCACCGTCCCGCTCAATATCGCTGATGCCCGACTGGGGTGTGTCCCGCCCGCCCAGATGTTGCACAGCCGCGGGGCTGACGATATTCAGCACTTGCAGACCGCTGTCAAAAAATGCATAGGCGTGTAGGCCACTGGCATTGATAGCCTGGCCCACAAAACCTGTTGTGCCGGAATAGGTGCCGAGCAGTGTGAAGTTGTTGCTGTCCGCGGTGGCTGAATCAGTGGCGGGTTCGAGAAGGGGTGTCGTCTCCTGGGCTGCGCCGGGAATGAGCAGCAGCCACAGAAGAAGAACAGACAGGGATAGACCAATACCAAATGGGGTAAGGTAGCGGGGCATTGCTTCCTCCTTCGGGTCTGCAACGGGGCGCAGGACAAGAGCCGTTTGCTCTGTTCCACTGCGTCGGGTGCGTTGCCAGCCAAAAAGACGGCGTTCTGCACCGGTGGACCTGTTTTGCCGGGGGGACGGGGCGTAAACCCTAGCCTACCGCAATCGGGAATGTGACGCAAACACAAAAAAAGCGGGACGGAATCCGAAATTCCGCCCCGCTTTTTGACAACGATTCTGACTCCTACGCGTCTTCCCCCGCCTCCGCGGCCCACTGCATTGTGTAGAGATTGTAGTAGCGCCCCCGCTGGTTGAGGAGTTCCAAGTGATCCCCCTGCTCCACCACCTGGCCCTGATCGAGCACGACAATCTGGTCAGCGTTGACGATTGTGTTGAGCCGGTGGGCGATGACAAAGCTGGTGCGCCCATCCATCAGCCGGTCCAGGGCTGTCTGAATCTGCTGCTCGGTCTTTGTGTCCACGCTGCTGGTGGCCTCGTCCAGAATCAGAATCCGGGGGTCGGCCAGGAGGGCACGGGCAAAGGAGACGATCTGGCGCTGGCCCACGCTCAGGTTGACGCCATTCTCGCCCACACTCGTCTCGTAGCCCTGGGGCAGGTTGCGGATGAAGGCATCCGCGCCGACGGCCGTAGCCGCGGCCACAATTTCCTCGTCGGTCGCTTCGGGCTTGCCATAGCGGATATTTTCCCGGATGCTGGCGTTGAAGAGGAAAGTGTCCTGCAGGACGATGCCCAACTGGCGGCGCAGACTGGACTGGGTCACATCCCGGATGTCGTGGCCGTCGATAGTCACTGCGCCGTCGCTCACATCGAAGAAGCGGGAGAGCAGGCGGATGATTGTGCTTTTGCCTGCGCCGGTCTCCCCCACCAGCGCGATGCGCTGGCCCGGCGTGGCGTGGATGCTCACGCCCTGCAGCACCGGCTCGTCGGCTTTGTAGCCGAAGTAGACATCCCGAAAGTCTACCTCGCCCTCAATCGCGGGCAGGTGATAGGCGTCGTCCCGGTCGGGCAGATCGGTCTGCGTGTCGAGCAGATGGAAGATTCGCTCGCTGGCGGTCATTGTGGCCTGGAAGGTGTTGTAGCGCTGGGCCAGGTCCCGGATCGGCTCGAAGAAGCGGTCCACGTAGAGGATGAAGGCGACGAGTGTGCCCGCGGTCAGGCTGTCGCCCAGGACGAGCCAGCCGCCCACGCCCACCACCAGCGCGGTCGCCAGGGATCCCATAAAGTCCACACCGGGGAAGAAGATGGCGGCCAGTTTGGTGGCCGCAATATTGGCGTCGAAGAAGGAGTGGTTTAGGTCGTCGAAGTGGCGGTAGTTGGCCCGTTCCCGGGTGAAGGATTTTGTGACCCGGATGCCGGTGATGGATTCGTTGAGAAAACCGTTGATCAGCGCCAGCCGGGAACGGGTGGCCCGGTAGGCAGCCCGCACCCGTTTGCGCCAGTAGTTGGTCAAAATCAGCATCAGAGGCAGGACCGCAAAGGCGACCAGAGCCAGCCGCCAGTTCATCACCAGCATTGTCCCCACAATCCCGATGAGGAGGAAGAAGGCCCGGGCCAGCCCGGTGATGGACCAGGTGACGAAGTCCTGCAACACGCCCACATCTGAGATGAGCCGGGACATCAGCCGCCCAACGCTGTAGTTGTTGAAGAAATTGAGGGAGAGGCTGTGCAGATGACGGAAGAGGGTGCTGCGCACATCGGTCACCACACGGGTTCCCACATAGGCCATCAGGGCAACCCGGCTGCGGTTGGTGATCCATTCGCCCAGGGCCGCCACGGCAAAGATGACTGTCCACAGCCGTAGCTGCTCCAGATTGTTGGCGCGGATGCCGGCGTCGATAGCCCGCCCGATGATGGCCGGTCCAGCCACACTCAAAATCGACGAGACGGTCATAAAGACGAGAGAGAGGATCAGCCGTCCGGTGTAGGGCTTCAAATATTGGGCCAGCCGACGCACCAGCGCGCCGTCGTAGTCTTTGCTGCCCTCGTTCTCGTCCTCCTCGTCGGGCAGCAGATCGGCAATGCGGGCCTCCCGCATCAGTCGCTCCCGCTCCTCCAGGCGCAGGCTGGGGTCGTGCCATTCGGGATTGTCCACACCCGTCTCCCGGCCCAAGCGGTCCCGTTTGGTGGGCCACTTGTGGGAGACGCCCAGTGGAATCTGCTTGGCAGTGGCTGTGCCGTTGCGTGTGCCGTTTTCGCTCATTTTCGTTTCCTTGCAAAAGGGAACACAGATTTCGCAGATGGCGCAGATTTTCGCAGATTTCAGGTGGACACGGAGGTCCACCCCTACAGTTAAAAAATCCGCGTGAATCCGCCCGATCCGCGTTGTCCGCGTTCTATTCTTCCATCAGCGCCGCGAACTCTTCCTGATCTTTCAGTTGCAGGTCGTAGATGCGCCGGTAGAGACCGTCGCCCTGCAACAGTTCGTCGTGGGTTCCCCGCTCCACAATGCGCCCGCCGTCCAGCACCAGAATCATATCAGCGCTTTTCAGGGTGAGCAGCCGCTGGGCGATGACAAATGTCGTGCGCCCTTCCATCAGCACGGCCAACGCCTGCTGGATCAGATGCTCGGTTTCTGTGTCCACGCTGCTGGTGGAGTCGTCCAGAATGAGGATGCGGGGGTCGTAGAGGAGGGCACGGGCAATGGCGAGCCGCTGCTTCTGGCCGCCGCTGAGGGTGACGCCCCGCTCGCCTACTTTCGTCTCGTAGCCGCCGGGTGTTTCCATAATAAAGTTGTGGGCACGGGCCGCGGTGGCCGCGGCCACAATCTCCTCCGGGCTGGCGTCGGGCTTGCCATAGGCGATATTCTCCGAGATCGTCAGCCCAAAGAGGAAGGGGTCTTGCAGGACAATGCCGATGTGCTTGCGCAGACTCTCCACCTTCACACTGCGGATTTCGTGGCCGTCCACCAGCACCCGCCCTTCCGTGGGGTCGTAGAAGCGGGGGATCAGATTCGTCACCGTCGATTTGCCCGAACCGGTCGGGCCGATGAGGGCGATGACCTGGCCGGGGTGGGCCTGGAAAGTGACATCCGAGACCACTGCGGAGCCGCCCTCGTAGGCAAAACCCACATTCTCAAAGCTGACGTGGCCTTCGATCTGGCCCAGTTCCGGCGCGTCCGGGCTGTCGGCCACTTCCACCGGCTGGTCGATAATCTCAAAGACACGGGTGGCGCTGGCCCCGGCAGTGGCGGCCATATTGACCAGAAAGCCCAGCCGCTGCACTGGCCCGTTGAGCATCAGCACATAGGAGATGAGGGCGAAGAGGGAGCCAATCGTAATCTCCCCGGCCAGGGCGCTGGGGCCGCCAAACCAGAGGAGCAGAAAGATGCTGGCCGAGAGAATGAGGGTAAAAAGGGGCCAGTTATTGGCCCAGACTTTGATGAGGCTATAGCGCCGGGTGAACCACTCTTCGTTCTGTTCGTCGAACTTTTCCAGTTCGTGATCTTCCCGGGCAAAGGCTTTGACGACACCGATGCCGGTCAGGCTCTCCTGCATCACCGAAGAAAGCAGCCCCATCTGCTCCTGGATCAGTTTGAAGCGGGGGCGCACAATGCCGCCAAAGCGCACAGTGGCGTAGATCAGAATCAGCATCGGCCCCAGCGCGTAGAGAGAGAGTTGGACGCTCTCCAGGAACATCGCCACAATCACCCCGACCATCAAAAATATAGTGGCTGTCAGGTCCATCAGGCCGATGCCGATAAAGCGCTCGGATTCGGTGATGTCGCCTGTGGCCCGGCTCATCAGATCGCCGGTCTGGGCCTGGTCGTGGAAGGCGAAGGGCAGCCGCTGCAAAATCGAGTAGAAGCGGTTGCGCAGGTCATAGGCGATGCGGTGGGTGATCCACTCACCGTAGTAGCGCTGGCCGAAGGCGGCCGCGCCCCGCACAATCGCAATCGCCAGAATCATTCCACCCGCCCAGAAGAGCGCGGTGGCTTCGCCGCTGGCCAGCCCCTGGTCGATGGCGTTCTTGAGAATCTGGGGTACGATCAGATTGAGTCCTGCGGCAAAAAGGACAGAGACGTAGGCGATCGCCACTACTTTGCGATAGGGGCGCAGAAAGCCAAAGAGCCGCCGGTAGATGTCGAAGGAATTGGTCACGGGTCACCTCCGTGGGGGAGTGTGATGGAATCCGAATTGGGCTGATGAGCGCGGATCGCTACTGAACCGCTGTAGTCGTGAAGGGGTAGTGTAGCAGAGGGGGCCGGGATTGTCTATTTGGGGGGAATTGGCGCGGGTGTGTGCTGGTAGATAGGTACGTTAGGATAGAGTGGAGAAGCGGCGGTAAAGGCATACATACAATAATACGCGTGCTCGTGATTTTTATAGTCATCAAAGTGTAAATAACTATTCTAACTCTGCTACCAAAAATGGATGCCCGTCGAGCAGGGATACTCTCAATCTATAGTTGGGTTTCCAATTCCAATTATACTGAAACAATGCGTCAGCTTCTTTGCCTGTAAGGTTTTCCGTATATTTGAATGGGGTTAAAAATCGAGAACGCACAATTGACAAAAAGTCATTTGGGTTTGAAGAAATCCATTCATTCAGTGCTACGAACTCGTGATGTTCGGCCTCAGGTAGTTCCTCGAAAGTTAGCCCGCTAAGGTCAAAAAAGCACGGAATCTCGAATCGGGACGTAACCCATTCAAGCATACTATGGATTACTACAGTAATGTTAGATGTCTGAGTACTATTTCCATTCCAATTTGCCCAAAACACGATTTTAAAGCGTC
Organism: Anaerolineae bacterium; assembly: GCA_030432295.1. Lineage (GTDB taxonomy): Bacteria > Chloroflexota > Anaerolineae > Caldilineales > Caldilineaceae > JACQGT01. The sequence goes on from JAUIHI010000006.1 coordinate 90,340, forward strand.
TTCCGTTAAGTCGGATTGGATTAGTCCAAGTAATACTATTTCCAATAAACGTAATCCTTGACTTATTTACCCTGATCCATCCAATTTTGCCGGTATCGGTTACAATACACGGGTACCGATACTTATCCTGCAAAGTCAATTTCTCTCCATTTACATGCCAGTCTAGAAGATTGGCTGTTCGATCATTTGGTTGAAAAGTTTTCAGCCATCCAGACCCGCTACGTACTTCATTTACCCTGCCAATAACGCTCTGCTGCGCAGTCGGGACCAGCCTCGCGTTTTGGGAAAGGCGAAGCAGTTGTAGGCGGCGTAATTCTTGTAGTTGTTTCTCGCGCTCAGTACGTAGCAAATCTTCCTGCTGCTTTTGTTCAATTTCACGTTTTATCTGTTCCAATTGCTGGCGTCTGATCTTCCTTTCCTCCGCACGTTTCTCCTTCTCATTCCTGATTTGGGTATCAATTGTTGCGGCTTCATTTCGGAGTACCTGATATTGCTTCTGTAACTTATCTACTTTTTCGAATGCCAAACGAATATCCTCTGGTTCGATAAATGTAGCCGCACTAATCCAATCCTGAATTTCTAGTAGGGCTTTTGATACAGCCTTTTCGTCGTTAGAAACTACAGTCGTCTCTAGATTGTGATGACCTCGATTTGTGAGATTTTGACTGCCAATACTGACAAACTTAGATGGAACTACGACTAGCTTGGCATGTAGGTTTTCAAGATGGTATAACTCGACACCTCTATCAGATAGTTTCTTTAGCGTACCAATAGATGATGAACCGTTAACAAAATTCTCAATACTAAACAGTGTGAAAATTTTGACCTGTCCCGGTGCAATAACCTCAACCACAGTTTCTGCTGTCCTTGAGGTTATATATGGGGAAAATATGTAAACTACATCGCCTGCAATTCCAATCTCGCTCTTCCATCGTCTGACTACACTACGAAAATAGAAATCTAAATCTGTGTTCATTTGACGTTCACGTATGTGTGTAATGAAGTGTTTGCCGCTTATACTCATATTAATTTGAGACCTACAGTTTCCGAGTTTAGGTCGCTGGGCCCCTAAGCGCAGTGCCCAGAGGGGTTATGTTCGCCAGAGATCGGCATCGTGACTGCTACGCAATCAACAAAGTGCAGGTTTCATTCTGAGATGAGTATAGCTACCCAAGCCCATTGAGGTTTCTTTGGCGCTTCATCCTTGCGCGCCAGTTGAGGAGAAGTATACAAGACCCATTCCCCCGCCGTCAACGGGCTGCAAACCCGTCGCCCATCACTGCATCGTCCTCCAACCCCCGAATTATCCCTACCGGTTCTGGCCCATACAAAAAAGGAGGGCCAGATGTTTACCATCCGGCCCTCCTTTTTCGCAGAAGGCACAGATTCCACAGATCAAATCCGTGTAAATCCGTCCCTTCCGTGTTCCTATTTCCAGGGCAGCGCAGAATCAATCCAGCTCAAAGCAATCTGCGTCCCTGTCTTCCTCACTACACCTCAATCACCACCGGTAGAATCATCGGGCGACGGCCCATTTCCCGGTGGCAGAAGGCAGACAGTTCGTTGCGAATCTTGCGGGAGAGGACAGACGACGGCATATTGGGCTTGATTTCGTTGCGCACGGTGTCGCTGGCCCGCTTGAGCAGCCCCTCGTTGTCCCGCACGTAGACAAAGCCCCGGGTGATAATCTCCGGCCCAAAGAGAATCGAACCGTCGAATTCGTCCAGGGCGACGATGCAGACCATAAAACCGTCGCTGCCCAGATGGCCCCGGTCGCGCAGGACAACTGTGCCGATGTCGCCCACGCCCAGCCCGTCCACAAAGACGTGGGCCGCGTTGACGTGCTCGCCCAGACGCCCCTGCACATCCTCCCTGTCGTCAAAGTGGCCGAATTCCAGCACCTGGCCATCTTCAACCACAAAAACATTTTCCGGGGCCACGCCTGTCTGCTCGGCCAGTTCGCCGTGCAGCACCAGATGGCGGTATTCACCGTGGACAGGCACGAAGAATTGGGGACGCACCAGTTCCAGCATATGCTGGTAGTCGGCCCGCCCGCCGTGGCCGCTCACGTGGACCGAATCGGCCAGTTCGTGGTAGACGACCTTTGCGCCCTGGCGGTAGAGGTTGTCCACCGTGCGGTTGAAGAGCTCCTCGTTGCCGGGGATGGGTACCGCGCTCAGCACAACCGTATCGCCCTTACGCAAGGTAAGCTGGCGGTGATCCCCCATACTCATCCGCACCATCGCGCTGGTCGGCTCGCCCTGGCTGCCCGTGGCCACAATTGTCACGTGGCTGGCGGGCAACTCTTCCATCTCTCGGGCCGAAAGCAATTCCTCTGGTTTGATGTCCAGATAGCCCAGTTTCATAGAAATCTTCACATTGTTGACCATCGACCGGCCCACCGCGCCCACCTGGCGCTGGTGGCGGCGGGAGACATTGATGATCTGCTGGACACGGCTCACATTGCTGGCAAAGGTCGCCAGAATCACCCGGCCCTTGGCATTGGCAAAGACCTCGTCCAGGCCGGTCTCCACTGTGCGCTCGCTGGGAGTTGTGCCCAGGCTCTCCACATTCGTGCTGTCGGCCAGGAGCAGCAACACGCCCTCGTCACCCCAGCGTTTGAGCTTGTCGGTTTCGGTGGGCTTGCCGTCCACCGGCGTGGGGTCGAATTTGTAGTCGCTGGTCATAATTACCCGACCAGCCGGGGTCATTATGGAGACACCCACGCTATCGGGGAAGCTGTGACAGGTGTGGAAGAACTCGACGGTAAAGGGGGCCAGATCGATGACGTCGTCTTCGGTGACGGTGTTCAGCTTGACCTGGCCCAGTGTGCCCTGCTCGCTCAGCTTGCCTTCCAGCAGGCCACGGGTCAGGGCTGTGGCGTAGATGGGTGCGTCAATGCCCTCGTCGACCAGATAGGGCAGCGCGCCGATGTGGTCTTCGTGGCCGTGGGTCAGGACAATCCCCCGCACCCAATCCTTGCGTTCCAGCACATACTCAATGTCCGGGATCACCACATCCACCCCGTGCATGTCGCTGTCCGGGAACATCAATCCGGCGTCCACAATCAAAATGTTTTCGCCGGATTCGATGACCATCATATTTTTGCCGATCTCCCCCAGGCCACCCAGGGGAACCATACGCAGGTCTGCGGGGATAGCCCCGGTCTGCGCGTCTTTCGTGGGCTGGCCGTCGGCGGCCAGCGCTGTCGTATTGTTCATTCAATTGCTCCTTCGTAAAAAGAATCTATAACTATAAAAACGCCGGACGACGTCACGCGCCCAGCGCACCGATCTGTTTCTGTGTTGACGGCGGACCACGGACAGCAGACCGCGACAAATGGAGCAGTCTTGAGCGGTCGGCGGTCCACCGTCAGCGGTCTTCAAGTCCCACTGATCACCGGTAACTGGTCACTTGCCTTCCAGCAAACCCGGCAGCTTCTGCATATCCGCAGCAAAAGCCTCCCGCCATTGGGGATTGCGCAGGGCCGCAGCCGGATGATACATCGCCAAGGCAACTCGTCCCGGCGCGATCTCCTTCACCTGGCCGTGAATCCGGGTGATGCGCTCCCCCGGAAACCAGCGCTGCATACTATATCGCCCCAGCGTCACCACTACACGCGGCGCGAGAAGTTCGATCTGTCGCTCCAGATAGTCGCTACAGGCGACGATCTCATCTGGGCGTGGGTCTCGGTTGTCAGGGGGACGGCATTTCACCACATTTGTGATGAAGACATCTTCCCGGCGCAGGCCGATGCCTTCAATCATCCCATCCAGGAAACGGCCACTGCGCCCGACAAAAGGACGCCCCTGCCGATCTTCCGCTGCGCCAGGCCCCTCACCCACAAAAACAATCTGGGGCGAATAGCTGCCTTCACCGGGGACCGCATGGATGCGGCCATCACACAGACGGCAACGCGTGCACGAACGGACGTCCTTTTCCAAGCGAAGGATCGTCTGTACACGTCCGTCTTCGTTTGACAAAGCGCCACTTTCCGGTGTTTGATCCATGCAAACTCACTGGGCAGGGGATCGCACCAGCGATCCTCGCGTGCAACGGGTATCGTGCCTATTCTACCGCTGAACAGGCTTCTTGTCCATTGTCAGCCGATTGCTATAGAAAACCCGTATGTAAAAGCCAAGTTTTTGGACGGCAAGTTTACGCCGATGGCAATACCGCAAAAGCTGCCCATTTTCGCTGGTCACACGGGAAAATCCAAGGAAACAGCCGTGACACAAACTATTCTACTGCTTCTCCTCTATCTGTTGCTCTATGCAGGGCTGCACAGTCTGCTGGCGGCTCGTGCCGTGAAAGCGTGGGGACGGGCGCATCTGCCCGGTTTCGACCGCTGGTATCGCCTCTTCTACAACGCTGTCGCGGGCATCACACTTCTCCCCCTGCCCTGGCTGCTCGGCCTGCCGGATCGGATTCTCTACGCCGTGCCCGCGCCGTGGAGTTGGCTCCTGTGGGCTGGACAGGGATTGTCTGCTGTCGCGCTGCTGCTGGCTGTCCTACAGGCCAACCCGGCCTATTTCGTGGGGCTGGCCCAGTTGGCCGGCGATGGGGAGGAACGGGGCGATCGGCTGGTCGTCGGTGGCCTCTACCGCTATGTGCGCCACCCGCTCTATCTCTTTTCCCTCCTCTTTCTCTGGCTCTCCCCGGTGATGACCCTCAACCGGCTGGTTGTCTACGGGCTGGTGACTCTCTATTTTTATGTCGGCTCTCTCCACGAAGAACGGCGTCTGGCCCAGACTTTCGGACAGCCCTATCGGGCCTATCAACAGAAAGTCCCCCGCCTCTGGCCTTCCCTGCGCCGCCTAAATGATTAGCCCTCCAACGCCAGCGCAATCTCCGCGGCCACCTGGGCATTGTTCTTGAGCAGGGCCAAATTGGCGCGCAGGCTGCGTTCACCGGTCAGTTCGGCGATGCGGGTGAGGAGGAAGGGGGTCACTTCTGCCGAACGCAGCCCTTTCGCGGCGGCTTCGGCCACGGCCTGTTCGATAAACGGCTCGATCTCTGCGGTGGGGATTTCGTCGGCGGCGGGCACAGGCACTGTCACCAGCAGGCCACCGGGCAATCCCAGGGTCCGTTTGGCCCGCCAGATGGCCGCCACTTCCGCCGGGCTGTCGCAGCGCACATCCACAGGCAGACCGCTGCTGCGACTGTAGAAGGCGGGGAAGTCGTCGGTTCCGTAGCCGATGACCGTCACGCCGTGGGTTTCCAGATATTCCAGGGTGGCGGGCAGGTCGAGGATCGCTTTGGCCCCGGCACAGACGACAATCACCGGCGTCTGGGCCAACTCCTGCAAATCCGCGCTCACATCGCTGCTCGTCCCCGGCCCCGTGTGTCGGTGGATGCCGCCGATGCCACCGGTGGCAAAGACTTCGATCCCGGCCCACTGGGACGCGATCCACATTGTGGTGGCGACGGTCGTGGCACCGTCTTCTTTGCGCGCGGCCACAATCGGCAGGTCCCGGCGGCTGACTTTGCGCACATTGGGCGCGGTGGCCAGATGCTCGATCTGGGCGGGCGTCAACCCGGCGATCAGTTCACCGGCAATGATGCCGACGGTGTGGGGGGCGGCTCCCTGGCTACGGATGATGGCTTCCATCTCCTGGGCCAGTTGCAGATTGCGGGGATAGGGCAGGCCGTGAGAAATAACGGTCGATTCGAGGGCGACTGCGGGTGTTGTCACAGAAAGAGTCCTATTCGATATTGAAAACTTCATTTACGACTACCGAAAATTTCGGCAGCAGCACCGACTGAGCCATTTCGCCCTGTCCAAAAAGGCCGTGCTGGGTGTATTCCTTATCATCCAGCCAAAGGACAGCGATTGTCTGGTTTTGCGGATCGACAATCCAATATTCCGGGATGCCGGCTTGGGCGTACTCCCGCCGCTTTGTTACCAAATCCCGCCGCCGATCTTCTGGTGAGTTGCTGACTACTTCCATCACCAGATCAGCGCCTTCCCAATAGCTCTCGTGACGGCGCGACGCGTGCTCGCTGAGCATAAAAACTACATCCGGCTCCCGATATTTGCCTTCCCACAGGCGCACCCGTAGCGCAGCGGGCAACACATAGCCGATGGCCTTTCCCGATGCGAAGGCATATAGCAACCGGGAAAGTAGAAAGACAATCGTCTGATGGGTTTGAGTGGGCATAGGCAGTATCTCCAAATGGCCGTCAGAAAATTCGATCAGCCGGTTTGTCTCTAATCCCAGATACTCTTCTTCGCTCCACTGGCCCTGATCCGGAAAGAGTGTGGCAATGTCCCACACGGGTTCCGCCAGCGGTGTGCCGTTGGCGGGTCTGGTCAATGTCGGTTCCATTTTGGCCTCCTTCGTTGTGAAGAAGTCCGACTTTTTCCGAAAAGTCGGACTTCTCAAAGCCCAGGCACATACCGGTAGCCCTGGCCCCACTCGTTGTCAATCGTCCCCACCGCGCCGTTGAATTCGGTCAGCCGGTGGCGCAGGCGGCGAATCCCTTCCTGCACCCGGCGCACGGAACCGTCGGGCCGCTGCCAGACCTCAGCCAGCAGTTCGTCCACCGAGACAATCGCGCCGGGCCTCTCCAAAAAGTAGAGGAGCAGATTCTTCTCCTGGGGTGTAAAGCGGTGGCTCTCCCGCTCCACCAGCGCGTGGACGTTGCCCGTATCTGGCGCAACGGCGCGTGTGACAGGTGTGTCCACCTGCAACTTCAGGGCCAGATAGTCGGCGAGGAGGGGCGAAAAGAGCCGGTAGCCCTGGCCGTCGATTCCCACCATTCCCTGGACCAGCAGCCAATTCATCGGCTCCATTTGGGCCGGGGACAGCTCATCGAAGCGGATCGGGCGGCGGATCATCTGATGCAGCAGCGCGGCGATTGGGTTGTCTGTACTGTCGCTTCTGCATTCCACAGCCTGCCACTGGCGGTCAAAAAGCAGCCGCCCATAGGCTGCGGCCAGGCGCAAACGCAGCAGGGGCAGGTGGATTGTGCCAAGCCCCTGCCCAACCGGTAACATTCCCGCCACGTCCAGCAGCAGTTCTGCCACCCGATCCAGCAAAAAGGGATGGCCACCGCACCACTCGACCAGCGGCGCGACCAGCGTTTCGCTTTCCGGGAAGGGGGACAACGACGCTGCCACCACACGGGTAGCCTCCTCGCCATCGATCAGCCCCAGAAAGCTCTGCTGGAAATAGGGCAGTGGCAACCCACCGTCCAGCCCCAACTCGTGTACGGGCAGACGGCTTGCCAGCAGCAGTCCGCGCTCCGGCGTGGACGAGGCCAGCCACTCATTCCAGGGCCGTCGCTCGTCCGCGTGCCACTGGCTGATACTGTGGAAATTGTCCAGCAGAAAAATCTGACGCGGCCCAGATTCGGGCGCAGGGGGTGGTGGATGGGTGGGCCGAGCCTGGGCACAGTTGATCCTCAGCACAGAAAGACCGTCCCCGGCTGTCCGAGACAGTTCATTCTCCAAATGGGCCAGCAGCGCGCTCTTGCCCAGCAGCGGGCCGCCCACCAGCGAGACGCTGACGGGCTGTTCGGCGCAAAGGCTCTGGAGGATTCGTTGCAGCGAAGTGCGCGCAAAGATGGATTGGCTGTGCATCTTTACCATTTTTCGTGGAATAATTATGGATAAATGTGGATGTGTGATGATTGCCCATATTTATCCATTCGCCGCGGCTGTGGAACGACCCCAGTATAACACACGACGGCAGATATTGCACGCAGGAATTGTGTGATTTGTGCGTATTTGTGGTTTTGTTTGTGGATATTGGGGATTAAAAACAGGGACGAGAGAGGGGGCGAATTTCAGAATTCGCCCCCTCTCTCGTCCCTGTTCGCGCCTATGGAATGCTGAGCGTGGGCAGGGGCGACGGCGGCTCGATGGGCACAACGATAACAGGCGTCTCTGTGGGCAGCGGCAGGGGTGTGGGCGCGGCGGCTTCCGGGGTGGGTGTCCAGGTCGGCGTCCACGTGGGCGAGGGCAACGGTGTGGGTGTGACGGTCGCTGCCGGATTATCCACAAAGAGACGCACCCGGCTTTCGTAGCTGTTGCCAAAGCTGTCCCGCACCACCAGGCGCAGGGTGTGGGGGCCGTTTGCCACTGTCGCCGTATCCCACTGGCCCAGAATGCCGCCACTGGAGGGCTGGCCGATGGGTCCCCAAATCGCCCCACTGAAGGCGCCGGGGTCGTGGCTGATGCCGTACTGGAGTTCGTAGCTGGCGAAAGCCGGCACATTGGCCACACCCACCACCGAAATCACCCCTCGTACATTCTCGCCCTCGCCCGGCTGGGTGATCTGCACTTCCGGCGCAAAGTCAAAGAGTGCGCTCTCCTCGGCGGGTGGCTGGGGAATGCCGTGGCTCTCGGCCCAGGCCCGATACTGCTCCGGGTAGACTTTGAAGACCTTTTCCTCCACCTGCTGGGAAGGGGTGAATTCTCCCGCCCGCTGTCCGGTCACTCTGTCGATCCGCACGAGCTGCCACAGGTCATTTTCCGGCGGCAGAGGCGGGCGATCCGCAGCAAACCAACGAGTCGCCTTTGCCGGGCAAGCCTGGCTGGGCAGGGTTCCGGTGTCGGCGCAGACTTCCACCTGTTGCACACCTTCCGGCACAGGGAAAGCGCTGGGCGGGGTCGCGGCCAGCGCACTCTGCATAAAGCGATTCCAGATCGGCCCGGCACCGCCTACCCCGGCCAAATTCTGCATGGGCGCGTTGCTGGCGTTGCCGATCCAAACGCCTGTGACCAGCTCCGGTGTGTAGCCGATTGTCAGCGCGTCCCGGTAGTCGTTGGTTGTGCCGGTTTTGACTGCCGCGGGTCGGCCCAGATTCAGCACAGAATTCAGCCCAAAGACAGGGGCACGGGCCGCGTTGTCGCTGAGCATATCGCTGATCAGAAAGGCATCCACAGGGCTGATGACCTGCTGTCCCTGGCCCAGACCATCCAGGCGGCAGGGGACTGGTGTGTCCATTTCACAGATGACATTGCCTTCCCCGTCCTCGATTTTTATAATCGCCTGGGGGGGACGGCGCAGGCCGCCGTTGGCCAGCACAGCAAATGCGCCGGTCATCTCCAGCAGCGGGATTTCGCCGCCGCCCAGGGCCAGGCTCAGCCCGTAGTCCGGGCGGGTGAGGGTGGAGATGCCCAGCCGTTGGGCCAGGGGGATAAAATTCTGCACCCCCACAAATTCCATCGCCCGCACCGCAGGAATGTTGTAGCTGTTGGCCAACGATGCACCAACAGTCAGAATGCCCTGCTCTTGCTCGTCGTAGTTGGTGGGGTGATAGGGCGGGTTGGCCCCATCGGGAAAGTCCTGTTCGATGTCGGCCACCAGCGTCCCCGGTGCCCAGCGCTCGGCCAGGGGACGGTTGGGATTCTCGAACGCGGCCAGATAGACCAGTGGTTTGATGGAACTGCCGGGCTGACGGGGAGCCAGGGCCATATTCACCTGGCCGTCGATCTCCACATTTTCAAAATCAGCGCTGCCCACCAGGGCCAGTATCTCGCCGGTCTTTGGGTTCAGCGCCACCAGCGCGCCGTTGGAGACGTTGCGCGCGGCCAGGGATTGGACCTGCTCGGCCACAATCGTCTGGGCCTGCTCCTGCAAATTCAGGTCCAGAGAGGTGGTCACATTCAGCCCCACTCGGTAGAGAGCTTCCGGGCCAAGCAGTGTCTCCAACTGCTGGCGCACATAGAGCGTAAAGTGGGGGGCCGTGAAGTCATAGCGCACGGGCACGTAGACCAGTGGTTCCAGCCAGGCCGCGTCGGCCTCGGCGGCTGTGATTGTGCCCGATTCCACCATCAACCGTAGAACCACTTCCTGCCGCTCCTTCACCCGTTCCGGCTGGGTGTAGGGGTCGTAATAGGCCGGAGCCTGGGGCAGACCGGCCAGCATCGCCGCCTCGGCCAGGGTCAGCTCGCCCACATCCTTATCAAAATAGGTTTCGGCAGCCGCGTCCGCGCCATAGGCCAGATTGCCGTAGTAGACTTCATTCAGATAGATTTCCAGAATCTGCTCTTTGGAATAGCGACGGCTCACCTCAGCGGCCAGGATTGCCTCTTTGATTTTGCGTGTGGCCGAGCGCTCGGAGGTGAGAAAGACCAGCTTCACCAGTTGCTGGGGAATCGTAGACGCGCCAGAGACGAACTCCCGTTCCTGCACTGCGTAGTAGACGGCCCGGGCCAGGGCGATGGGATCGACCCCCGGATGGCGGTAGAAGTTGGCATCCTCCGTGGCAATCGTCGCCTGACGCAGCCAGGGGGACATCCGGTCCAGGGAGACGGCTACCCGGCGGCCTTCGTTGGGATCGAAGGTTTCGTTGAGAAGCTCGCCGTTGCGGTCGTAGATGCGGGTGCTCTGAAAGGAGCTGGCCCGCCCGGTCAGTTCGTCGGGCAGGGGCAAATCCGCGGCAATCTGGGCATAGGCGATGATCAGCCCGGCCAGGGTGAGAAAGGCGACTACGAAAAAAGCCAGCGCGCCCATCAGCAGCCCGCGCCCGAAGGAGCGGGTGGGCTTGGGCCGGGCTGGTTGATTCGTGGGTTCGAGCCGGTATTGTTGCATAAGGGTATTGGGTTTTTCGTGAAGTGACGAAGCTACAGAGTTACGAGCAAATCGGATTAGTGAGCGCTGGTTGAGTAGCCGTCAGAATTCGAAGGATTCTGCGTCTTCGAGGCGTATCGAAATCAAGCGAACGGGTCTACAGGCAATTTCATGCCTACCCGCTTGGTTTCGATACGGCGGGAAACAGCCCCCGCCTACTCAACCAGCGCTGACTTTTTCCGCATTCCGCATTCCCCGTTCATCCGGGCCACTGCCAGGGCAGGGTGTTCTGGTAAATGAAGGCCGCTGTGTGCAACGCCTGAAAGAGAATCAGCGGTAGCGCGACTGCCCGTAACAGCCGGGAATTCGTGAGAAAGCGGGGCAACAGCCAGACCAGCAGCAGCGTACTGGGGATCGTCGAGAGGCTGAATAAATCCCAGTCCCGTTGGCCGCCGTAGTCGGGATTCCACAGCCAGACGAAAAGCCAATAGCAGGCCGCCGCGATCATCAAAAAGCGGAGTGTGCTCTTCTCCTCGTCGGGCAGTGCCCTGAAAGTAGAACGCAATCCGCCGCGGAATGTTCCCGCCCAGAGTATCAGCAGAGCAGGCAACGCTACCGGCGCAACCAGCATCTGTTCGTTGAGAAAGTCCCGCAGATGGGGCCAGCTAAAGAGGGTGTAGTGCTCCCAGCGGGTGGTGGTGGCAAAGAGGGGGACCAGCCAGCGACCGTCGCCCCCGCCGGGACGATCAGTGCTGAAGAGCGCGGCCAAGCCGTGTCCTCCCGCCTCCATCAGCAGCAGCGTGCCAGCGGCAGCCAACACCACCGGCAGCCCAACTTCTACCAGGCCCCGTTGGGCCGAAACACGACCGCTCCGCCACTGCTGCCAGGCGATATAGAGCAACGACGGCGAGAGGACGATTGTGCTGGGGTGGGTGGCGTTGAGCAGGGCCAGCACCGCCGCGGCCAGCCAGAGAGGGCGCTTGCCATCCAGCGCGCCCAGGCCGATCCACAGATAGGCCAGAATGCCCGCCGCGGCAAAGCTGTAATTTTCCACATAGCCAAAGAACAACTGCACAACGCCCAGGGAAGCCAGCAGCCCAAAGGTGAGCCAGGCTGGGGCCAGTTTTTTTATCTGCCCCAATTGCAGGGCAACCGTCAGATAGAGCATCCCCGCCAACGGGCTGAGCAGACGATAGACTGGCGTCGCGTCGCTCCATCCAAAGCGCTGGTGAAAGGCCAGCCACAACTGACTGTGCAGAAAAACATCCAAAGGCGCTTGCCAGGAATGGGTCAGGCGCAGGGCCGGGTCGGGCCAGGCCATCGCGTTGGCGATGATATAGGCGTCGCCCCAGCGGGTGTGGGCAATCGGAAAGGCGAAGAAGGCGGCAATCAGCACAAGACTGAAGACAACCAGACTGGTCTGGTTTGCGGGGAGAAATGGCTGGCTGGCTGGCTTCTCTCCATCGTCAGAAATGGCGGGAAAGGACACACGCCACCAGCCCCACAGCATCGAACCGATCACAGCGCCTGCGCCCAACCACACCATCCAAATCGGCGGATAGCGCACAGGCCAGAATCCCCACCAGTGGGCCTCGGCTTCCCCGGTTTCGGGGATCGGGCCGATAGAGGCGGGCAGCGTCAGGACGTATAGGTGCAGCCCAATCAGCAGCAACACCAGGCCGAAGAAGGCCAGGGCCAGCCAGCGTTGGCGTCTCGAATGGAGTGACAGGGACGAAATCTGCATCGGGTGCAATCTACAAACGTGCCGGGCACATACAGTGCCCGGCACGGGGTGACTCGTATAGTTCTAACAGAAGTGAACAGTAATCAGTAGATGAACACACGCTGGTTACTGTTCACTATCTACTATCTACTATCTACTGGTATGTCACATACTCCGCCGAAACCCATGTGGGACCAGCCACCGCGGGCAGGAAGAGCAACGCCCATTCGCCGTCCGGGCTGACACCAATTGCGTAGCGGGTGTCGCCGTCGTAGACGTGACTAACAATCTCGCCGTCCAGGGTTGGCGCATTGCGCACCCGCAGCCGGGGACCGCCTGTGTTGACAGTGACATTGCCGTATTTCACATTCAGGCCCACAGCGCTGACATCCACCAGTTCGCTGCCCACCCAGGCTTCTCCAGCCACATCGGGGAAGTAGATGCGCACCCACATGCCGTCCGCGCTCTTCTCGGCTATGGGGAAGATATCCCCAGCCAGCGCACCGCCGATAACCTCGGCATCGGCACTCGGACCGCTGCGCACCCGGGCCGAACGGGTATTGACTGTCGCCAATTCGGAACTGCTCATCCCTGTCATAGCGGCAGCATCACCAGCCGACATGGCCGATTCACTACCCGTAGCAGGTGCAGCGGCGGCATCCTCATCCGTGGCAGGTTCAGCGGCGGTGTCCTCATCCGTGGCAGGGGCAGCGGCGGCATCCTCATCCGTAGCGGGAGCAGCGGCGGCATCCTCGTCCGTGGCAGGTTCAGCGGCGGTGTCCTCATCCGTAGCAGGTGCAGCAGCCATATCCGACATCATCGGCGCGCCCACGGCATAGGCCATACTGACCGGTGCGCCATCCACAATCACAGGGGCGTCTGCACCGGGGAATTCGTAGGTCCCCACCACACCGCCATCTTCGTGGAGCATCAGGTGGACAGTTTCGGTGGCAGCGTCTGTATCAATTTCCACAGCCACGTCCGTGTTTTCGCCTTCAGCCAGGGCGGCATAGCCGATGACCGGGCCAAATGTGCCGCCGTCATCGGCGTGGACAACCAGCCAACCGGCACTCGAAGAAGTAATCGAAGGAACGGTCAACACGCCATCGACGATCTGCAAGCTGGCCGGGTCAACGTTCAGCGTAAGGGCTGGCATTGCCATCTCAGTATCATCAGCCGGAGCCTCTTCGACAGGGGCAGGTGTCTCGACCGCAGCCGGAGCCTCTTCGACAGGGGCAGGCGTTTCATCCGCAGCCGGTTCTTCTTCGATAGGGGCAGGTGTCTCAACCGCAGCCGGTTCTTCTTCGACAGGGGCAGGCGTTTCGTCCGCAGCCGGAGCCTCAGCGACAGGTTCAGGGGTTTCAACCGCAGCCGGTTCTTCGGCGACCGCTGGTTCTTCAGCGACCGCTGGTTCTTCAGCGACCGCTGGTTCTTCAGCGACCGCTGGTTCTTCAGCGACCGCTGGTTCTTCAGCGACCGCTGGTTCTTCAGCGACCGCTGGTTCTTCAGCGACCGTATCCCCACTGGGGACTGGCAATGCCATCGCGTCGCCTTCCACCGTCACAAATTCAGCCGAAACCCAGCCCAGTGTCTCCACATCGGGGATCTGAATCTGGAGCCACGTGCCGTCTTCGCTTCGGCCCAGCACTGTCACGCTATCACCCTGGCGCAGACCAGCCACAATCGGTGAATCCGTATTTGCTTCCTGGCGTACGCGGAGGGTATTGGCACTGACTGTCGCCATCACATCCGCCATCTCTACCTCGCCGGCCATACTCTCTGACGTGGCAGCGGCTTCGGCCTGGGCCTGGCCCATAGCCTCCAGAATCTCCGCCTGCCGGGTCGGGTCCACAGGAACCGGTGTCAGCAGCAGGGAAACATCTCCCTGAAAGGGATAACAACCGGCAAATGTGATAGTCACAGTCAGCATCACACCCAGCCAGGATGCCCGTTTTCGATTAAGCATACTTCCTCCTCCGCACTGAAGCAATGATAAAGCTACAAAATTAATAGTCCTGATTAATAGTCCTGCCAAAAACCTTTTGGAACAGCCCGTCGTTGGGCTGGATCGGTCACAAATATGCGTGTAGCACGCGGGTTATTATCGCACGGGTCCTCTTCCTTGACAAATGCTGCTTTGTCCATTCATGGGAGTTAAGAAAAACGAAACCCGCCTTCGCACCCTCGCTGGACGGGTCAGGGAACCAGAAGTATAGCCCGCCCGACTTCGGCTGCGGTTGCGTCGTCATAGACGATCACCAAAAGCTCGGCAGCCCCCGCAATAGACGGGATTAAATGGACATCGCGCACAGTTTCGCCGGGCAGCCAGGCCGTTGTGGAAGCCACCTGGCGCAAGGGGTAGCGATCTTCCGTGCCAATTGTTTCGCCCTTGCCATCCAACAGACGCAGGGAAAGCTTCAAACGTTGGGAAGGCTGCGCAGATGGCTGCCAGTAGAAAGCCACCGCAAGGGCCGGATCGCCCGGCTGATCCAACAGGTCCAAATCATAGCCGATCAGACGCAGTTTCCCGTCGGCCAGAAGCGTATCCAGCGGATGGGATGGCGCTCCGGGTCGGGCTTCTCCCCTGGGCCAGACCCGCACCAGTACGCCTTCGCCGCTGAAACTATAGGCGTCTTCGATGCCTATCACTTCCTGGGTCAGATAGACGGGCAGCCCCGCGGCCATAGACGCTTCCACAAAGGCCCGGCGTGCGTCCGGGCTGTCCAGGGCCACGGGCTGGGCATTGGACGCTGCTCCTGTGCTGGCCTGCATCAATTGCAGGGCGGTCATCTGTCCGCGCAGACCGACGACCTGGCTGTTGGGGGGGAAGTCCACACTGGCGAGGGAAAGTGCGTAGTTGTGGGCCTCCCATTCCTGGCTGCGGTTGACCGGCGCGCCACGACCGCCGATGCCGGTGACGACGACTGTCAGCAGCAGAATGGGCGCGATCCATTGCAATCCGAAACGGTTGGCCGTCAGTCGGGGGAGCCAGAAAAGGCTGTTTCCGACTCCCAGGGCCAGGCAGAGAAAGACCGGCAGCCAGAAGACCTCCACATCGCCCACCCGGTAGTTGAGGGCAAAGAGCAGATTGGCGGCGAGAGTCAGCCAGACCAGCCCCCATTCGGCCCGTCGCTCCCGCTGGAGCAAGCCAATGACCAGCCCACCCACCCCCAATGCCAGACTTAGCCACCCAAACTGGGCCACAATCAGTTCCAGCCAATCGCCTGCCGTGCGGCTGACAGCCAGGGGATTGTCGCTGAAAAAACCGGTGTAGCCGGTCGCGAGTACGTGCCGCCAGAAACCGGTCCAGGTGTTGAGGTAATCGCCCTGCAAATCGACCGCACCCATTGCGGAACGGAGCGGAATGTAGAGATAGAGCAGCAGAGGAAGCAGAAAAGCGCCGGCCCAGCCCAGCCAACGAAACTGCGGGCGGCGCAGGCTGGGCTGGGTCCACAGCAGATAGAGGGCCAGACCGGGCAGGAGCAGCGCTGCCGTGCGGTGATGGGTGAGGGATAGCCCGGCCAGGGCGCAGAGCAGCGTCACCTGACGGCTGGAGGGTTGCTTGCCCAGAGAGATGGCGGTGTAGAGCAGGGCTACCACAAAGAGATTGTGCAGGGCGTAGACTTCGGCCACGGTTGTTTGGCTCCACCAGACCGGGCCGAGGCCAAAGGCCAGAGCCGCGCTCAGAGCGGCAGCCAACCCACCCCACCACTTCCCACCGCTCAGCCGCTTTGCCAGCAGATAGAGCAGGCCAACCGCCGCGCCACCGGCCAGGGCGCTGAAGAGATTCATACGCCAGGCCCAGTTGCCAAAGGGGAAGATCACCCGGCTCCACAGGCCACCGAGAATTGTGTAGAGCGGGTAGCCCGTGGGGTGGGCGATGGCGAAGGTGGGCGCGACCGTTTGGAATTCCAGACTGTCGTCGAAAAGGGCAGCAATACCCGGCGCAGCGGTCAATCCGTACAAAAGAAAGGCAGCCAGGCCCACCAGCCAGCCGGACCCACTGCCCCAACCGATCTTTTTCACCGAAATTTCTCCTGTCGATCTCGTCCACAATCAGCCCTACTTTACCACACATTTGGGGTAGGCACGGGTTTTTGGTATGATTGCAGACTAGATTTCCGTGCGCGGCTGTTCTCAAAGCCGCCGTTTAGACCGTTGACTGGCCTTTCCCACCCAGCCGTCCGTCGGTTTTCTGTTGTTCAATGCAGGGTATCAGCCAATGGAAGCATCTGAATACTGGTTTTTGGTCGCTGCGGCCCTCTCCTTTTTGGTTCCCGCCGGTTTGATTCTGATCGGCGCGGCCGGGATTGATCCCAAACGTTCCTGGGCCGCAGCCCTGGCCGGTCTGGCCGCGATTGGCCTGGCGGGTGTGGGCTATTGGGCCGTGGGCTTTGCCCTGCAATTTGGCGGCATCGGCCTTTTCTACAACGAGCCGGGTTTGCAGGGGCTGGTGTGGGAGTGGAGCGCGCTGCCCGCCAACTGGGGCAGCGGCTGGGGCACGGCGGGCCTGAGCGGCTGGTTTCTCAGCGGGGACGGGATAACCCCGGCTGCGTATGCCCTCTTTCTGGCCCATCTGCCCTGGGCGGCCACCGCGGCCCTCCTGCCAGTGTTGGCCCTGCGTGGACGTGCACCGGCCATCGCGGCTCTGGTGTTGGCCCTGGGCACAGGCGCATTCTTCTATCCACTGGCGGGCAATTGGGTGCAGGGCGGCGGCTGGCTGGCAGCCCTGGGGCGAAATCTGGGTGCCGGCCACGGGATGGTCGATTTTGGCGGTGCGGGAACGGTCTTTTTGGTGGCCGCGGCCATAACCGGCGCGGCTCTGCTGGTCTGGCTGCCCCGTCGAGCGCCCCTCGGCCTGGCTGACCCCAATCTGCCCACCGTCCACCTGCCGATGCTGGCGGTAGTGGGCGCGCTGCTTCTGCCGGTGGGCGTGCTCGGCTGGAGTTGGTCGAATCCGATTCAGGCCGGGGTGATCGGCGAACTGGGGCCGCTGCGGGGCAGTGTGAACAGTCTGCTCTTTCTGATCACAGGCTCGCTGATTCCGGTTCTCTACACCTGGTTTGTCACCGGTGAGAGCGACCCGATGATGGCGGCCAGAGGGATGGCTGCCGGTGCAATCGCCGGGCTGGGCGCGGGGCCTTTTGTCACCCCCGCCGCGGCACTGGTGGTGGGCCTGTTGGCTGGCGGCTCTGTACCCTTTGTCACCTTTGCGGTCAACCGGCTGCTGCGGCTCAACGACAGCGCCGGTATCCTCAGTATGACCGTCATCCCTGCCCTGCTCGGTCTGCTCTCGGTGGGGCTGTTTGCCGACGGATCTGTGGGCGCTGGTTGGCAGATGACCGGCGTGGGCAGCTATCTGGGCGTCACCGGCCAGGGCGTGACCGGGCTGGTGGCGGCTTCCGGCTTTGTGGCCGATTTCCCCGGCCAGTTGCAGGCCCAGGTCATCGGCGCTGTGACGCTATTGTTGTGGGGTTTTGTGATGGGGAGTCTGATCTGCGTGCCCCTGGCGGCCTTGGCCCACGGCATCGACGTAGCCACGGGAGCCAACCGTCAGGGTGAACCACTTCCCTATGACGCTGCCCCAATCAGTGGCCTGGCCGAGGATGGCCTGCCCGCCGAGGAGAGACCTGTTTACGTCGTCTCCCCTGCCCGTCCCCAGTGGTCCGAACGGGAGTCAGAGCAGCCAAGGATTCGAGAGTAGCTGCCGCCGTCTGGGTTTCGATACGCCGCCACAAAGAGAGCACAAATCCGTGAGAAGTCTGCGGCGGCTACTCAACCGGCGACGGCTGGACAAGTTAATTCTCTATCCGGCCAACCCAAACCGGTCCAGCACACTATAGACCGCTCCCCCTGGCCGCAGCTCACTGCGCATCAGCACCAATTCCGAGACTTCCCACTGGCCCAGAGATTGGGCCAGTGCTGTTTGCCCGGCCAGGAATGTGCCCGTCTGGGCGATCAGCCCGTTCTGCGCGTCCCGGCTGACACGGGCCAGTGTCAGATGCGGGTGGAAGCCCTGGCGCTCGACGGCAAAGCCGCACGCCTGCACCCCCGCTTCCACCTCTTTTTGCAGGCCCTCCAAACGCTGCATCTCCCCCGTCAATCCCGCCCACAGCACCCGCATCCTGCGCCAGTTGGGGAAAGCTCCTAAACCGTCCAAAGTGAGCGAAAAAAGTGGGCAGTCTGACGTCGCTTTTTCCAGCATTGCGCCGATCTGCTGGCGCTGTGCGGCTGTTGTGTCACCCAAAAAGCGCAGTGTCAGGTGATAGTTGCGCTGCTCAGTCCAGCGCAGGACGGAGGCCGCGTTCTGTTCGGCCAATCCCGCTGCCAGTTCTCCGGCCAGAGCAAAGAGGCGGTTGCGCAGTTCTTCGGGAATTTCAACGGCGATGAATGTTCGCATTTGCTCTAGCAGACGGTGGCGATGTGGCCAGCGGCGTCTCCGCCCAACTCCCGCAGGACAGCGCCCAGATTGGCCGTTGCCGTACATCGAAGCCGTGTCAAAACAGGTGACGCCGAGTTCGATGGCTCTGGCGACGGTAGCCCGCATATCCGGATTGCAAAAAGGTCAAATTCTCCCGCAGAGTCACAGAAAACTTTAGGAGTGAAATCCGCTTTTATCAGAGTTCATCAGCGTTTATCAGTGGCTCAAAGGGCTTTTGGCAGCAGAGTCACGGCTGCTTACGCAGGACGTAAATGGCCCAGCCCACGTATTCCCGCCCGTAGCGGGTATATTCGTCCTGGCTCTCGCGCAAATGTTTGTGGACCTGTTCCCGTTCCGGGTGGTCGGGGTTTTCGGCCAGCCAGTCCAGCAGTCCCCGCCAGTTGCCAGCTTCGTAGTTGTCCCACTCGTCCTGGCTGGAACGCACCACAAAGCCTACCTCAAAACCCTCCTGCCGGGCAACCTCGAACAATTCCGGCTCGGTGGGGAACTGCTCCGAGCGGGCGTAGGCAGGGGGCACGAGGGCTGTGCGCCAGTAGACTTCGCCGATGGCCAGGCTGCCGCCGGGACGGATGGCGTCGCGCATCCCCCGGATTGTGCCACGAAAGTCGCCCCAGATGAATGTGGCGCCGATGCAGGCGGCCACATCGAAGCTGGCCGGAGCAAACGCGTATTCTTCGCCCCGGGACTGGACGATCTCAAAACGATCCTGCCAGCCGATGCGGGCAAATTTCTGTCGAGCGCGTTCGCAGGCCGCGGCACGCACGTCAATGCCCACGCCGTTGACGCCGTAGGCTTCACCCCAGAGACGCAGCATTTCGCCAAAACCACAGCCGAAGTCGATGACCCGCTGGCCGTGCCGCAAGCCCATCACCTGACCGATGCGCAGCAGTTTCTCTGCCGAGATGGGGTTGACCAACTCCATATGGCGTTCAGAGATATCTTTCAGATCGAGAAAATTCATGGCTACTCCAAGATTCCAGAGCGTATACGGTTGGGTAATTAAACTTCGCGCGGCGGCAGTTTGGGCAACGCCCGGCTGGGACGGCTGCTGGCATCCGGCGGCTGCATAGGCGGCTTGGCTTCCAGCAGTTTCAGGATTTCGTCGATGGCGCGCTCCAGTTGGGTATCCCGCCCGGCCTGGTAGTCCTGGGGGGTGATGTCCACTTCGATGTCCGGATCGGTCCCGTAATTTTCCACACTCCAGCCCACATCCTCAAACCAGAAGCTGAACTCTGGCTGGGTGGTGACTGTGCCGTCCACCAGCGCGTGGCGGGGCCAGATGCCCACGACGCCGCCCCAGGTGCGCTTGCCCACCAGCGGCCCCAGTCCCATCATTTTGAAGCTGTGGCTGAAGATGTCGCCGTCGCTGCCCGCGTGTTCGTTGGTCAGGGCCAGCAGGGGACCGGCTACCGATTCTCGCGGGTAGGGGGTGTAACCGCCCCAGCGTTCCAGATCGTAGCCCAGACGCCGCCGGGCCAGCTTGTCCAGGAGCAGGGAGCTGACATTGCCGCCGCCGTTGAAGCGCACATCCACAATCAGCGCGGGCTTGTCCACCTCGGCCAGATAGCCCCGGTGAAACTCGGCATAGCCGTTGCTGCCCATATCCGGGATGTGGACGTAGCCCACCTGCTCGTGGCTGGCTTCGTGAACCCGTTGGCGATTGGCGTTGACCCAGGCCCGGTAGCGGGCGGCCTGCTCGCTGGCAAGGGTCTGGACAGTGACTGTGCGCAGTCCGTTCTCCTCTTTGGGCTTGCGCCGTTTGCCCTCTTTCTTTGTTGTATCGTTCTTTACTGTGTCGTCGCCATCTGCGCTCTGCTTGTCCGCAGCCGCTTCGTCTGGCGTCTCCGGCGTCTCCTTGGCGGCTTCTGCTTTGCGCCAGATCGTCAGCATTACCTCTTCGTGGGCCTGGTTCACCAACAACTGGGCCGGGCTGACGGCTTTGCTGACCGGCTGGCCGTTGACCGCCACCAGCAGATCGCCGGGGCGTACGCTTACACCGGGCGCGGCCAGGGGCGAATGGGCCTGTTCGTCCCAGGGATCGCCCAGGATGAAATTCTCCAGCCGGTAGCCTTTGGCCGCGTCGTCCCACAGCGCGTCCGCGCCCAGGAAGCCCTGATTGAAGCTGGTGCGGGGGCGATAGTCGCCGCCGATTTCGTAGGCGTGGCTCGTACCCAATTCCCCCTGCATCTCCCACATCAGATCGCTGAACTCCGTGCGGCTGCTCACCCGCTGGATGAGGGGGAAGTAGCGGTGATAGACCGTCTGCCAGTCCACCTCGGACATCTCCTCATTCCAGAAGTGGTCCCGTTGCAACCGCCAGGCTTCCCGGAACATCTGCTCCCATTCGCTCTGGGGGTCTACAGAGACTTTGGCCCGGCCCAGGCTGATCCAGCCAGTTTTGCGGGGACTGCCGCTCTCGCTGGCGGGCTTCTCCCCAGCAGGGATGACCCGCAGACGGCCATGGGCCCAGTAGATCAGCTTCTTGCGGTTGCGGGAGAGGGCGAAGGATTGGACGCCATCCACCAGTGTATCGGCCCGAAATTCCTTGAAATTCCAGGCCCGCAGCAGACCGTCGCCGCCGCTGCCATCTTCCTCTCCGTCGTCGTCTTCCTGGCTGCCTTTGATGGGCAAAATTGTGAAGAGCGCCTTGCCCGGTGCGCCAGCGATGCGCCCGTAGCGACCCTCCGGCACGGGGAAAGCCAGCACCCGGTCGGCGATGCCCTCCAGATCGATACGGATGAACTTCTTCTTTTTGGTCTTGCCTGCTTTCTCCTGCTCACCCTCTTTGCCGTCGCTGGGCGACTTGCCATCCTTTGGCTTTTCCTGGGCAGTGGCTTCTCCCCCATTTTCATCAGCGCCGGTCCAGCGCCGGGCGTGGGCAGCGCCAAAACGGGAAAATGAGCGGCTTTCGTCTTCCTCGTCGTCGTAGTCGTCGTCTAAACCGTCCAGATCGTCGTCCAGGTCGCCGGGGTCGTCGTCCGGGTCTTCGCCTTCCAAATCGTCGTCCAGAGGCAGGTGGTCGTCGTCTTCCTCGTCCCCGTCCTCTTCGCCCCCACCCTCTTCGCTTTCGTCGCCCTCGTCTTCGTCTTCCAATTCGTCGTCGTCCAGTTCGTCATCATCCTCATCCGCGTCCATCTCCGGTTCTTCGTCGGGCTGGGGAATGAACGGGTTGGGCAGATCGGCCTGAAGGGTGATCAGATAGGGGCGCACGCCGCGAGGGAAACTGAGCGCGAAGGAAAGTGTGTCGTTGACCGGGTTGAACTCCCGGTAGGAGAGAAAGTAGAGATAGCGACCCTCCGCGTCGAAGGCCGGGCGCACATCCCGCAGCACCGGACGGGTGACGGGGAAGACTTTCCCCTCGCGCAGGCTCTCATCCTCAGCTTCGGGGTCCGCCAGGCGAAAGAGACGGATTTCGGTGGTCTGGTGGGTGGCGGCAAAGCCATAGGCCAGCCAGCGGCCATCCGGCGACCAGTCCACGCCGCCGATGCGCTGGAAGGGGCTACGATCGACGACAGTCACCGCCTGGCTTTCCAGATCGATGAGCAGCAGTTCGTGGCGGTGGTTGGTCAAGGCCACCCGGTCGTGGGTAGGGGAGACGGAATAGTCGATGGCCCGCCCGAACTCTGCACTGTCGAGAAGTTTGGGTGCGACGCCCGGCTCCCGGCTGTGAATCTCCAGCCGCTCCTCGCCGCTGGCATCGCTGACGAGCAGCAGCCGCTTGCCGTCGTTGAGATAGTCGGCCAGGCGATAGCGCACCCCATCCCGCTGGCCCAGTTGGATCACCGCGCCCTCCTGGTTGTGGAAGGCGAAGGCTTTGCCCCGGGTGGTGATGGCGATAGCCGTGCCCGCGGGGTTCAGGCCAGCGCTGTCCAGATAGCGGCTGGCGTTGACAAATTTGCGGTTGCGCTGGACCCGGGGACTGCGATAGGTGACTTCGACTTTGTGGCTGGTTCCATCCGCGGGGTCAAAGACGTAGAGATCGGCCCCCGCGTGATAGACGATGCGCTGGCCGTCGCTGGCTGGGTTGCGGGCGTAGTAGTCCGCGTGATCCGTGTGGCGGGTCAGGTCGCTGCCGTCGGGCCGGGCACTGTAGAGGTTGCCGATGCCCTCGTGATCGCTGACAAAATAGATGCGGCCCGCTGCTTCGCCATTGACGATCCACATAGGGGAGGCGATGTTTCCGGCCATATCGGGCAAAAAGGGCTGAAAGTCGCCGTCCCCGTTGCTGTCCAGCCAGAGATGGCCGGCTGTGCCGCCCCGGTAGCGCTTCCAGCGTGCGGGGTCGCCGGTGTTGCGTCCCAGCACCACACCGCCATTTGGGCCAAAATCCAGAGAGCGGGCCGGGCCATAGGGCAACTTTTCCACCGCGCCGTTGGCCGCGTCTGCCGCCACCTGATAAATTTCATATTCGCCCCGATGGGCCTGACCGTAGGCAGACATAAAGAGAATGCGACTGGGGCCGCCATCCCGACTCCAGCCCAGCACCCGGCAGTCGCTGCCCAGATAGGTCAAGCGTCGGGCCTCGCCCCCTTCGGCGGGCATTGCGTAGATTTCGGAGTTGCCCTCTTCCCGCCCGACAAAGGCCAGGGATGCGCCGTCCGGCGAATAGAAGGGGTAGGTGACGCTGCCCAGGTTGGCGGTCAAACGCCGGGCTACACCGCCGCTGACCGGGACCTCCCAGAGGTCGTCCTCGGAGACAAAGGCGATGCGGTCGCTGTGGATGGTGGGAAAACGATAGTAGCCGATTGTCATGCAACCCCGCTTTGTGACCAAAAAGTTGGACTTCGCGCAGAAGTCCAACTTTTGTTGTGTGAAAGATAGACGAGTAGTATACCGTTTGGCTGGATGGGCTGGCAAATTTTTCTTGAATGTTCAGACTGAAAACTCCTTTGCATCTGTATTGCTTTGGGGTAGGATGTGGGGTACAGAAGCACTCCACCGACTGGAAAGAATTCGATGAAACGTTCATTTCTCACACGCCTGTGGTTTATCCCCATCTGTCTTTTGTTGGCTGCCTGCGCGCCCATGCCAGAGGGAAATGTGATTGGCTATCTGGTGGGGCAACAGTTGGGGGGCAATCGCAGCACGCCAGCGGCTTTTGGGACCGGTTCGATCCAGGGCGAAGTGTGGATGGAAGGCCGTCCGGCTGCCGGTGTCTCTGTGCTGGTGGCCGAACGCACGGGCCGTCCACACGCCACGACAACTGATGGCGACGGTCGTTATCGCATAGACGGTGTGCCGCCGGGCCAGTATGTGGTGGCGTCTGTCGGGCCAGAGAGCGAGGAAGCAGCCGTGGCTGGCGCGTGGGGCGTGCCCTGGCTGGTCACAGTCGAAGCCGAAAAAGCGGCTGTTGCGCCCCGGTTGACCGTTCAGCGTCACATCGCCGCACCTCTGCCGGACGATCTGGCCGAAGAAGTCCGGCTCTCTGCCGGGGAGCCCTACACCGCGTCCGCCCCGTACCCCGTCGGCTCTGTGGCCTGGGGACAGGCCTTTGCCTTCGAGCGGGACGGCGCGGTCATCGACACTTTGCGGGTCTATCATCCGCTGACTGAGAGTGCGGAGCCACTGCCGCTGATCTTCGGCGTCTTTCCCGGCGTCATCGACGGCTGGGAGCCGGTGAGCGTGGCCTACGCCGCCGCGGGCTATACAGTCGTAGCCATTTCCCCCCACGGCAGCCGGGGGCTGGATGTCTACGCCCACGCCGAGGACGCGCGGGTAGTTTTACATCTGGCCCGGCAAGGACTGCTGGGGGTGGATGTGGCGGACGCGCCCGCGGTGGCAATGGGGGGCAGCTTCAGCAGTGCGGTCCTGCACCGGCTGCTGCGAGACGAGCGGGATCAGTTCACGGCCTGGGTGACAGCCGGAGGGATCAGCAACGCCTTCTCCGGCAGCGCGGATTTCTATGCAGGCAAGCTGTCGATTCCCGATCCCTACGGGCTGGTGATCCCGGCCCTCGGCCCGGCCAATATCTATCCCGTGCCTTTTCTGCGCTTTTCGCCGGTCTACACCGCGGCCCATCTGCCGCCCACGCTGATCATCCATACAGACGCGGACGCCATCATTCCCATCGACCAGGCCTATCAGTTGGAGGCGGCCTTGCGCGCCGCGGATGTGCCGGTGGAGGTCTTCTACTATCGGGATGTGAGCCACTATTTGCAGATCGGAGAGGACATCACCGAGGCGGGGAAGGCGATGTTCGGGCTGGTGCTGGATTTTGTGGAGAGGTATACGGCGCGGTAGATTCTCAAATAGTATCTGACTGGTGTGATCCTTTTGTATACACGGATGAAAAGGAACACGGATAGCTTTCTACCCTATCCGTGTTCCTTTTCATCCGTGTATACAAATTCTGATTCAACAATGGCCTTCCGGGAGTCGCCACGAGAGGTAGCCGCGGATTTTGTTTGCACAAAGTCATCCCATCGGCTAGGATATGTAGAGTTCCCCACTGAACCTTTCGCCAGCAAGCGAAATAATATTTGTGTGTCGCCTCATTCCCCCAGCGCACACGCATCTCTCCCGCTGTTTCACCAAAAGACGAAAGTCGTCCTATGCCGCCTGCTCCCTGGAAGACCCGCTCCAGCAAACCCATCTACGAAAACAAATGGATGCGTCTGCGCGAGGATATCGCTGAGATGCCCGACGGGCGCACAACTGTCTACGGCGTTGTCACCTTTGGCGAATGTGTGGGTGTGCTGCCCTTTGTGGACGAAAATCACGTGGCTCTGGTGCGCCAGTATCGCTACGTCTTCGGCGAAAATCAGCGCTGGGAGATGCCCACCGGCGGCGTGAAGTCGGGGGAGTCTCCCGAAGTCGCGGCCCTGCGCGAGCTGCGGGAGGAGGTAGGCTACACTGCCCAGCGTCTCGTCCCCGTCAGCACCTACTACACATCCAAAAGCATCTGCGACGAGACCGCCCATCTCTATCTGGGCTACGATCTGGCCCGTTCTGCCCTGCCCCCCGACGACACCGAATTTTTCGAGGTGGCCGTCTTCCCCTTTGACGAAGTGCTGGAGATGGTCGTCCGCAGCGAAATCCGTGACGGGATGACCGTCATTGCTGTCCTCCACGCGGCCCGGCTGCGGACAGAGAAAGAGCGAGGATTGGGCTGAACGCCTGAGATTCCCAATGTTCGAAAAAGAGCTGACTATCGATTCCAACGGCAATAGACTATCCGCCACCCTCTGTCTGCCCGCAGAGAAGGGGAAATTCCCGGCGCTCTTGTTCCTGCACGGCAGCGGTCCCCTGGACCGGGACGGGAATATGCCAGGTCAGCGACTCGACATCTTCAATGCGATTGCGCACTATCTGGCCGGGAAAGGTGTCGCCAGCCTGCGTTATGACAAACGGGGTTGTGGCAAGAGTTCGGGCGATTACTATAGAGCCGGCCATTCCGACCTGGTGGACGATGCGGTCAACTGCTTGGATGCTTTGCGGCAATCGGATCAGTGTATATCTGACAGACTATTCGTGTTGGGGCACAGCGAAGGCACAGTGATTGCGCCCCAGGTGAGCCTCAAACGCCCGGCTGTTTCTGGGCTTGTTTTGCTTTGCCCCTTTGTCGATGATATGGAATCGATGCTTATCAAACAGGCCACGCGCCTTCAGGCAGAGTTCGATGAGCTGCGTGGGGTGAGCGGAATGGCCCGCAAGCTTCTCTCCAGGGTGATGGGAATGACCGTCGCAAACCAGAAAAAGCTGATCGGTAAGCTGAAATCGTCCGATCAGGTGATACTGGGAAGGGGGTCACGAAAAATAGCTGCCAAATCGCTGCGCGAACTTCTCAATTTAAACGCCCGCGGACTCTTTGCCCAGGTGACTTGCCCCGTTCTGCTGATTGGCGGGGAGAAGGACATTCAATGTGACCCCGCCGATGTGAACGAAATCGCCGGGCTTTGCAAAGGTGTGGTGAGCGCGCAGGTCGTTCAGAATCTTACCCACGTTTTGCGCTTTGATGAGGGACAACCCTCCTTTCTCCGCACAGGCGATCTGATCAAAAAACCGATGGAACCGCTTGTTTTGGAGTTGATTGGGTCGTGGCTCAAAGGAGTGGTAGACAAAGTATAGCGAAATCCGCGACGGGATGACAGTGATTGCCGTTCTCCAGGCCCCACGCCTGGGGCCAGCATAATACTCTGTTCACAATCGGGCAATAGAAAGAACAGATCGGGGTCATACGCTATATTCGCAGCCCTTCGCCTCCGCAGGACAATCCGTCCTATGGAAATTCGTCGTCATTTATCCCACAGGAGCCAGCTATGCACACCGCCACCGATGTCGCCACCCCCGCCTGGGAAGAACGCCTGCGCAAAGTTACGATTGTAGTAGCTCGCCTGGGGCTGGCCTACCTCTTCTTTACCCAGCTTTTCTGGAAATTGCCCCCCACCTTTGGCTGCCCCAATGACTTCGCCTTTCCCGTAGCCGCCGAAGCGCCCACCTATTGGGAGGGTAACGGCAGCGGCGGTCTCTGCTACTGGATGGGGCTGGAATCCATCTACGCGCCCAGCTACCGCCAGGTGCTGGTGACGGATATGCGGCCCGCGGGTCTGCCCAAAATCGGCTTCAACATTGCGCCTTTGGCCCAGGCCAACGCCCTGCTGCTGGACAATGTGATTATTCCGAATATCGCCTTCTTCGGCTGGCTGATCTGGCTGGCCGAATTCTGGATATTTGCGTCGATGCTTCTGGGCTTTCTTTCCCGCTTTGGCGCGCTGGTCTCGATTGGAATCACAGCCCAGCTCTGGGTGGGGCTGGCGAATGTCCCCCGGCCCTATGAATGGGAGTGGGCCTACGGCGCGATTGTCCTGCTCTCGATTGTGCTGCTGGGACTTGCACCGGGACGGGTCTTTGGCCTGGATGTGGGGTTACGCCGCCGGCTGGCCTCCTCCGCGGCCCAGGGCAACCGTCTCTCCCAACTGCTGATGGCGCTCAGCTAACAAACGGACACGGATTTGCACGGATTTTTTCTGTGAAATCTGCGTCATCTGCGCAATCTGCGTTCCTGTCTTAATTGTCGATTGTGCCCGGAATAGGGCCTGGAAACTGATTCGATGAACCATTCGATGGATAGCCGCTTTCTGGCGGTGGTGGCCAAGCGGCCCGCACCGGGCCAGACCAAAACCCGTCTCTGCCCGCCGTTGACCGAGGTAGAGGCCGCTGGGTTGTACGAGTGCTTCCTGGCCGATACGCTGGATGTGATGCGCCAAGTGGAAAGCGTCGAGCGGGCGATAATTTACCTGCCCGAAGAGGAGCGGGGCTACTTTCACCAACTGGCCCCGGACTTTGCCCTGTATCCCCAACGGGGAGACGATCTGGGCGCACGGCTGGACAATCTGCTCCGGGATGCCCTGGCCGCGGGCGCACGCTATGCGGTGGTGATGGACAGCGACAGCCCGACGCTGCCCCCGTCCTGTGTGGCTGACGCCTTCGTCCATTTGGAAGCCGGCGCGGATGTGGTCTTTGGCCCCTGCGACGACGGCGGCTACTATCTGGTGGGTGTCGCCCGCCCCCAGCCCCGACTCCTGCGGGAGGTGGCAATGAGTACGCCGACGGTGCTGGAAGAGTCCCTGGCAATTGCCGAGTCCCTGGGCCTGCGGGTGGCCCTGCTTCCCACCTGGTACGACGTGGACACGGGCGCTGAGTTGGAACGGTTGCAGGCCGAATTGACCCAACTGCCCGACACAACCGCCCGCCACACCCGGCGCTGGCTGGCCGAGAGAGCCGAGGCTGTCCGATGAGCAACCCCTGGACAAATCCCGACCGGCTGCCCGCGGACGCGGTACAATCCCTGGCCCAATTTATCAACGCCCGGGCCGACATCCCCGACCAGTCCGCGGCCCACGCGGCGCTGGTGGATGCCCTGTCACCCCAACCCGGCGAGCGGCTGCTGGACTTCGGCTGTGGGACGGGTGTGATGGCCCGCCGCCTGGCTCCGCTGGTGGGCGAGAGCGGCGCGGTCGTTGGCGTGGACATCAGCGCCGCGATGCTGGACTTTGCCCGCACCTGTGGCGGCTCGGCCCAGCTTTCCTACCAGCAGAGCGATGGCGCGGTCATCCCCACCCCGGACGACAGTTTTGACGGCGGCGCAATGGCCCGCACGCTGCTGCACGTGGAAAAACCCCACGAAATTCTCGCCGAATTGCGCCGGGTGATACGTCCCAGTGGGCGGCTGGCGATGCTGGAATGTGACTGGGGTACACTGGCCGTGGATCACAGCGACCGGGCGCTGACCCGACGCATTCTGGACTGGCGCACGGATACAATCGACGGCAACAATTGGATGGGCCGCCAGTTGGTGGCCCGCGCGCTGGCCGCTGGCTGGCAGATCGACGACATCAGCGTCCTCACGACGGTCGGGCGGGACGAGACGACCACCCACTTTGGCAGCCTGCGCCGCTGCGGGGAACTGGCATTGCAGAACGGCGTCATCGAACAGTCTGAACACGACGCTTGGGTGGGCGAACTGGACAGCCGTCTGGCCGCGGGGCTGTTCTTTGCGTCTATCAATGAATACATTGTCGTCGTGCGAAGATAAGTTCGTAGAGCCAATTATCGAGTAATTATGACGATGGACGATAGACGAACGCATTCGTCCGTCGTCTATCGTCCATCGTCTGACTCAAAGGAGAAAACAATGCCCTATTCCGTCGGCATCGGCCTGACCAACGCCTGTAACTTGGCCTGCGCCCACTGCTATCGACCCACCGACCGCATCGACGCGGTGCCGTTGGCGCAGATCAAAACCATCTGCGAGAGTCTGCCTGTGGGCAGTATGGGCATGGGCACAGGCGAAAATATCCTGCATCCCCAGTTCGAGGAGATCGTCCGCTATCTGCACGGGCGGGGGGTGAAATTGAGCATCGCCTCCAACGGCCACAGCCTGACCGCTATGAGCGACGAACTGCTGGCGATGTTCAACGATCTGGAAGTCTCCATCGACTATCCCAGCGCGGCCAAGCAGGACGGGCTGCGGGGACCGGGCAACTGGGACCTGGTCCATCGGGCCATCGAACGCTGTCACGACGCGGGCAAATCCATCTCCATTCTGGCCACGCTGATGACGACCAACTACGACCAGATGGACGGAATGGTGGCACTGGCCCGCTCTGTGGGGGCCAACCTGCGGGTCAACGTATATCAGGCCGTGCGCACGGACCTCTACCGGCTGACCTACGAACAGTTCTGGGAAGCCTATCAGCGCCTCTTCGCCGCCGGGAAGGTGGTCAGTTGCAGCGAGCCGATTGTGCGGGCCGCGATGGGTCTGCCCGATGTGGAGTCGCCCTGTGGCCGCAACAGCATCCGCTTCGATATGCGCGGGCGCATCATTCCCTGCGTCTACTGGCCGGTGGCTTCGCCCGACCCCTACACTGTGGCCGATCTGCCGGAGAAGGGCGAACGCATTTTGGAGCACGCCTACTTCCAGCAGGCGATTGCCACCCCAGCCCACGCCGCGGACTGTCCCTGTCAGGGAGGCTGCGCCAGCCGCCGCGCCTTGAACAACGAAATCGACGCCCACGACGAGTATTGCCCGTGGGTGCGGGGTGACGAGATGAAGCTGGCCTGGGAAGCCGCGCCCGCAATGGATTTGGTGCGCAGCCGCAATGTCTGTACGACGATTGTTGTGTGAGGCGTGCTGCGTGACGAGTAATGCGTGACTTATCCCGCAGCCTGCAGCACGTAGCATAACCGGAAAAAACGGAGCCATATGAACGTCATCCCACTCCAGGAACGAAGCGCCACGCCGCCTATGCCGGATCAGTTGTACATTGAGGTGACGAACCGCTGCAACTCCTTCTGCATTTCGTGTCCCCTCACCTACGACCACTTTTTGCCCTTCGAGGCCAAGAATCATCTGTCCTGGGAGAACTTCCGGCGCATAGTAGATTCTGTGCCTCACATCGAGCGGGCGGTGTTGCACGGCATCGGCGAACCCCTGCTCAATCGGGAGTTGCCCCGTTTCGTGCGCCATTTGAAAGAGCGGGGCGCGCATGTTCTCTTCAACACCAACGGCGTGCTGCTGGACCAGAAGCGGGGGGACGCGCTGGTGGAGGCCGGGCTGGACGAACTGCGGGTTTCGGTGGATGCAGTGACGCCGGAACTCTATGCCAAACTGCGGGGGATCGATGCCCTGCCCCGCATCCTGGACAATCTGCGCGCCTTTGTCCAGCGCCACGGCGGACGGACCACGCCCAGGCTCTCTCTCTGGCTGGTGGGGATGCAGGAGAATATCCATCAACTCCGCGACTTCGTGCGATTGGGCGCTGAGTTGGGCGTGGCCGAGGTCTATTTGCAGCGGCTGGTCTACTTTGGCGGCGGCGAACATCTGGCCGAAGACACGACGATGACCGTCGAGCAATCCCTCTACGGCTCGCTGGAGGAATACCAGGCCGCGCTGATTGTGGAGTGTGAGGAACTGGCAGAATCGCTGGGCATGACCTTCCG
Organism: Anaerolineae bacterium; assembly: GCA_030432295.1. Taxonomy (GTDB): domain Bacteria; phylum Chloroflexota; class Anaerolineae; order Caldilineales; family Caldilineaceae; genus JACQGT01. The sequence continues at coordinate 121,469 of JAUIHI010000006.1, forward strand.
GGCTTCCGGCGCGACGACGCCCCACGAGAGTGTGGCTGTGAAGGGGGATTCGCCCTGGCAGGGTTGTCTGCGCCCGTGGAAGCTGATGTATATCACCGCCAACGGCAATGCCCTGCCCTGCTGCATCGCCCCCTTTGCTGCTCCCGACTATCCGGGGATTGTGCTGGGCAATGTCTTTGAGAATCCCCTGGCCGATGTCTGGCACGGCGAACGCTATCAGGAACTGCGTACTGCGGTCTCCGGTGAGAGTCCCGCGCCCTGGCCCTGTCAACATTGCGGGGTGCGGTGGAGTTTGTGAAACCCGCCCGGCTATCCCGTATTTCCCCTCTGGCCCGGCTGATCGGTCTGGGCCTGCTCTCCCTCCTCGCCTACAGCTGGCTGGCTTGGCGCTATCCCCTTGCTGAATCTCTCCAATCGCCGCGCGGCGGCTGGTATCCTCCCCAAGAAGCGGTCCTCTCCAATCTGTGGGTCCATCTGGCCGTCTATGGGCTTCTATTCGGCGCGTATGGGCTGGCAGTGAAGATTTTAACGCGAAGGCGCAGAGTCGCAGAGAATGAAAGGCAAAAGGCAAAAGTAGAAGGCAAAAGTGGCAACTCGTCTCTTCTGGGCGAGAAAGAAAATTCTCCCGCAGAGGCGCAGAGGCGCAAAGAGAAGCAGGGGAATCATTCCCATTCATCCGCAAATATCAGTGCCCATCAGTGTTCATCAGTGTTCATCAGTGGCTACTTTCCCCATATTTTGGTCGTCGTAACGGTCTGGCTGGCGGCCTCGTTTGTGCTGCTCTGGGCCACACCCAGCGGCGATTCCCACGACATCTACGATTACATCTACCGGGGGCGCTTGCAGGTGGAAGTAGGCGTCAGCCCCCTGGCGGTGACGCCCGCGGACGCGCCCCGGCTCTCCTACTATGCCTACACCGCCTGGAAGAAGAATGTGGACACCTACGGCCCGCTCTGGGAGTACGCCAGCGGCGGTGTCGCGTGGGCGGTCGGTAGCTGGCTGCACGAGGTGGATGGCTTCCCATCGGGCAGGGCAGACTGTCCCCAGTCGCCAGCCACCTGTTCTGCCCTGATGGCCTGGGTGACGGGCTATCGGCTGTTGGCGATTTTGTTGACTGGGCTGGCGGGCTGGCTGATTTATGGGCTGGTACAGCGGGAGCATCCGGGCTGGGGGCTGCCTGGCCTGTTGGTCTGGCTGTGGAACCCGGCGGTGATCTTCTCCTCCGCGCTGGGTGGGCACAACGACGGGCTGATGGTTGTGCTGCTGCTGCTGGCTTTTGTCGCGGCGCAGCGCAAGCGCTGGGTGCTGACATTTATTTTTGTCGGTCTGGCCGCGCAGGTGAAGCTGACTGCGCTGATTTGGATGCCGGTGCTGGGCCTGTGGCTGTGGCGACAGATTGGCTTTCGTCGGGCGCTGCTGGCTGGGATCGGTGGAGCAGCGCTGCTGCTACCCCTTTCCTGGCTGCTCTATCAGCCCTTTGGCGGCTGGGAGACCGTGCCCCGGATGCTCAGCGAACGGGTTCTGTTTGCGGCTAACTCCCCTTCCCAGTTTGTCGACCGGCTGCTGCCTCTGCTCGGCTATCGACTGCCCAAAGAGTTTGTGCTTTTCTGGATTATTCGCGTGCCGTCCTACGCGTTTGCGCTGCTGGGCGTAGGGATTCCGGCCTGGCTGCTCTGGCGCAAGCGGCTGGTGGGCCGGGGTATCAATTCTCAATTGTGGGCGCTGGCGCTGGTAGCGTCGCTGCTCTATTTAACTGTTGGTAGCTTCTGGTTTCAGCACTGGTATGTGGTGTGGGCTGTGGTGCCCGCGGCCCTGCTGCCCTGGAGCCGCTTCACCCGCTGGGTGCTGCCTTTCGTCTGTCTGGGGCCATTGGCCGCCAACGTTATCGCCGGGATCCTTTCCCAACTGCCAGTGATGATTATCTCTGTCATCGGCCTGACCGGGCTGGTGGTGGCGGTAATTTGGCTGCCGGGACTGATCGCGGGCGGTGTTGTTTGGTGGACAGGACGGAAAGATAATGAGATGATGGGATGATACTTACAGCATCATCCATCGTTTAAGGTATGTTCTATGACTACATCGCGACAAAGCACAGGCCGTCTCGGTGAAGAGATCGCTGTGCGAACCCTGCGGGAAGCCGGGCTGTCTATTGTGGAGCGCAATTGGCGCTGCCCGGCGGGTGAATTGGACATTGTGGCCGAGGAGACCGGGCCAGACTACGCCAGCGGAGAAGCCGACGCTGTCTGGCTGGTGCTGGTGGAGGTGCGGACCCGCAGCAGCACCAGCCGCGGCACAGCTCGACAGGCTTTCACGCCCCGCAAGCAGGCCAAGCTGCGAGAGGTGGCCGGCCACTATCTCCAGGAAAAAGGCTGGCGCGGCCCCTGGCGCATCGATGCGGTAGCCGTGCAACTGGACCGCAGCGGGCGGGAATTGGCGGTGGAGCACATACGGCATGCCGTAATGGGTTGAATAGATGCCGCACTTTCCCTACCAAAGATGATGGGATGATGAGATAATGGCTGTACTGCTCGCTATCTCATCATCCCATCATCACTTGAACCATTCACTGTCTATTATCGAAAGATGTCCATGACCGACTCCCTCCCCCCCCTCATCACCCTCCTCGGCCCGACCGCGGCGGGGAAGACCGCGCTGAGTTTGGCGTTGGCCGAGCGCTTTGACGGGGAGATTGTCAGCGCAGATAGTCGGCTGATCTACCGGGGGATGGACATCGGCACGGCCAAGCCGACGGCAGAGGAACAGGCCCGCATCCCCCATCACCTGCTGGATGTGACGACGCCGGACCGTCCGCTGACCCTGGCCGAATATCAGCGGCTGGCCTACGCGGCCATCGACGATATCCACCGACGGGGGCGGCTTCCCTTTCTGGTCGGGGGCAGCGCACTCTACGTGCGGGCCGTGACCGAAGGGCTGCGTATCCCGGAAGTGCCGCCGAACCCAGAATTGCGGGCTGAATTGGAGGCTTTCGCCGCTGCAGAGGGCCACGAAGCGTTGCACCAGCGGCTGGCTGCGCTGGATCCGGTGGGCGCAGCGCAGATCGACGGGCGCAATGTGCGGCGGGTGGTGCGGGCACTGGAAATTGTGCTGGAAACCGGCCAGCCCAAAAGTGAGTTGGAAGGGGCTGACCCGCCGCCCTATCGGATGTTGACGATTGGCCTGGAGGTGGAGCGGGAGATTCTCCACGCGCGGATTGTGGCGCGGGTGCGTCAGATGATTGAGGCGGGTCTGGCCGGGGAGACAGAACGTCTGCTGGCCGCGGGCTATCCACCCAATCTGCCCGCACTTTCCAGCCTGGGCTACCGGGAAATGGGCCAGCATCTGCGCGGCGAATTGACGCGGGAAGAGGCCATCGAGCGCATTGGTATCGAGACAAATCGCTTTGTGCGCCACCAGTCCACCTGGTTTCGGCGGATGGATGGGGTGCAGTGGTTCGACTGGAACAGGCCAGATGTGGAAGCGGTGGAGCAGATGGTGGCGGACTTCCTGGGTGTGCCGTCACCGCCCGGCCCTGAAGAGGCCGGGCTAGTGGGCAACGCTCTGTGAACGGGGCTGGTTTGCGACACTTCAAGCCCTGTTCACAGGGCGTTGCCGGTAGCCGGTGGGCTTTAGCCCCCGGCAGGCAGGCCTATTTCCTACCATTGCCAGAGATAGGGATCGGTCGTATAATGCCAGAGGCGAACTATCTGTGGTTGTGCCGTGCGGTTGCTCCGATCGGGGAAAGCGAATGCAGACTGAATTGAAAGCCGAAATTGCCGTAGCTAAATCGGTTGCAGGTGCTGACGGTGTGGACAGGCAGAATGGAAACTTGGTCCAGCCTTCGCTGCTGACCACCCACGCCCTGCTCTCCAAAATTTCCGGCCTGCCCCCCGGCCCGGATGGAGAAACCCCTCTGCAACCCACCCTTGTCCCCGCGGAGATGCAAGCGCTGGAAGACCTTTTCACCCGCCTGCCTAAGACCTTCACCCCCGAACATCACGACCTGATCCTGCGCGCGTTTGTGGTTGCCAGCGCCGCACACAACACGCAACTGCGCAATACCGGCGAACACTACATCCTGCACCCCCTGGCCGTCACCAAAATTCTCTGCGAACTCTATTTGGACCCGGACACCCTGGCCGCGGGTCTGCTCCACGATGTGGTAGAAGACAATCCCGAATATACCCTGGACTATCTGAGCGCCCACTTCAACCCGGAGGTCGCCAATTTGGTGGACGGGGTGACAAAGCTCAACCGCATCAAAGAGTTGAGCAATATGCGTCACAGCGTGGCGGACGAGAAGGCCGAATCCCTGCGCAAGATGTTTCTGGCGATGGTGGAAGACGTGCGGGTGGTGCTGATCAAGCTGGCTGACCGGCTGCACAATATGCGCACATTGCAGGGCCAGCCGGACCACAAGCGGCGACGGATTGCCCGGGAGACTCTGGAGATTTTCGCGCCGCTTGCCAACCGGCTGGGCATCTGGCAGATCAAATGGGAGCTGGAGGATTTGAGCTTCCGCTATCTGGAGCCGAGCGTCTACCGGGAACTCTCCAACGCGATGGCCCAAAAGCGCACGGAGCGGGTGCAGTGGGTGGACGAAGTGCAGCGCCTTCTGCGCAATGCCCTGGACGAGCAGCACATCAGAGCCGAAATCAACGGTCGCCCCAAGCACATCTACAGCATCTACCGCAAGATGCAACGCAAGGATGTGCCCTTCGAGCAGATTTATGACATCCACGGCTTCCGCATCGTTGTCGGCTCTGTGGGCGACTGTTACGCGGCCCTGGGTGTAGTGCATAGCCTCTGGCGGCCCATCCACGGCGAATTTGACGATTACATCGCCAACCCCAAAGACAACCTTTACCGCAGCCTGCACACGGCTGTGGTCGGTCCCCAGGGCAAATCGATGGAGGTGCAGATTCGCACCCAGGAGATGCACCAACTCTCCGAGTTTGGCATTGCCGCCCACTGGCGCTACAAAGAACAGTCCAAACCCAACCCGGAGATGGACAACAAAATCGCCTGGATTCGCCAGTTGATGGAGTGGCGGCAGGATGTGACCGACGCCCAGGAGTTCGTCAGCGGCATGAAGACCGACGTTTTCCAGGATCGGGTCTACGTCTTCACCCCCAAAGGCGATGTGATAGATCTGCCCCGGGACGCAACCCCCATCGACCTGGCGTATCACATCCATACTGAACTGGGCCACCGCTGCCGGGGCGCAAAGGTCAACGGCAAACTGGTGACTCTGGATACGCCCCTCAACAGCGGGGATCAGGTGGAGATTGTCACGGCCAAACGGGGCGGCCCCAGCCGGGATTGGATCAACCCGAATCTGGGCTACGTGGCGACCCAGCGGGCCCGGGCCAAAATCCGCACCTGGTTTCGCAAGCAGGCCCGGGAGCAGAATATCGCCCAGGGACGACAGGTGTTGGAGAAGGAACTCAAACGGCTCTCTGTCACCCTGACTTTTGAGTTTGTGGCGAAGCTGTGTGGCAATGAGAATCTGGACGATTTTCTGGCCGCGATTGGCTATGGGGATGTGAACAGCCAGCACATTGCTAAGCAGATATTGGACTACGAACGTGCCCAGGAGAAATTGCAGGAAGACGACGAGACGATCCTGCGCAAGGCGATTGGCAAGGAAAAGAGCGCGTCCACTATCCAGGCCATCAGCGTGGCCGGGTTGGATGGGCTGCTGGCCCACCCGGCGCGCTGCTGTCATCCTGTGCCCGGCGACCCGATTGTGGGCTATGTGACCATCGGGCGGGGTGTCTCCATCCACAAAATTACCTGCCCCAATATCACCGCCCACATCCGCCGCCAGGACAACACCCGGCTGATCGAAGTGCAGTGGGGGGCCGAGTCCACCGACACCTTCCCGGTCAGCATTCAGGTGCGGGCCTACGACCGCTCCGGTCTGCTGCGGGATGTGACCGGGCTGGTGGCGGACGAGAAGATCAATATGCGCTCGGCAGAGGCCGTTACGGGGATGAAGAACAATATGGCGATGATCAACGCCACTCTGGAGATCAGCAACGTGGCCCAACTGACCCGCATCCTCACCCGCATCGAGCGGCTACCCAATGTGGTGGAGGTCGTGCGGAAGGTGGGATAGGCACTATAGAAAATGTAGTGATGGCAACAGTTCATTCTGAGAAATGCACCCATACTACAACCAGTTTGACAAAAGGCACTACAATCCGTATAGTACTGTCAGTCCGTAATAACAGATGTGAATAGTAGACGTAGAGAATTGTAAAATATTTATGACAATCGTCCACGCAACAACTATCGCGTACACCTGCTTGTGTCGTTAGCGGGTTCAGCCAGCACGACGCTGGATGCACCCGCCTACCAGACGAGCGGTGAGCGCGTTGCCTGGAATTGATTGCTCTGGATCGTTGTAAATGTTTGTGCGGTTTTGTCTGACTGGCCTCTTTGCGAGACCAGCCGAATGACACAGCCGAACACACCCAGACGCAAGCTTCAGACCGGCCTCATCGTACGCGATGGGGCTTTTTTGTTTTCTACCAATCTTTCAAGGAGTTCAAACGCATGGCAACTGTGTACGTTCCCACCCCTCTGCGCCGGTTCACCGGCGGTCAATCCAAAATCGTCGAAAGCGCAGCCACAGTGGGCGAACTGTTCCAGAAACTGGACGGCCACTATCCCGGCTTCAGTGACAAACTGCTGGATGGCGAAGGCGGCGTCAAGCGCTTCATCAATGTCTTCCGCAACGACGACGAAATTCGCGCCCTGGAAGGTCTGGCGACGACGATCAGCGAAGACGACAAAGTGTCGATTGTCCCGGCGATGGCTGGCGGAAGATAGCAGGTATTCGATATTGGGTATTAGCCCGGTTCGGTGTCACTACCCAATATCCAATCCCCAATATCTAATATCCTTATCAGCAGGAGAGGCGAGAAATGAGTAGATTGAACCGGGACCAGTTGGTCCAAATGGCCAAGAGCCAGATCATCGAGTGGACGCCCAATCAGTTGGATGCACGACGCAAGGCCAAAGAGGCCATTACTGTCGTGGACATCCGCGAGCGGGATGAGTGGATGCAGGGACATATCCCCCAGTCAGTCTTTATTCCCCGGGGGTTTCTGGAATTGCAGATCGAGCAGCACCAGCCGGATCGGGACGCACCGGTTGTCATCTATTGTGCGGGTGGTGTGCGCTCGGCCCTGGCCGCCCGCAACTTGCAGGAGATGGGCTACACAAACGTCATCTCCCTCATCGGCGGTTTCAACGGCTGGAAGAATGCCAGCCTGGGCTTCAAAGTGCCGAAGGTATTGAACGAAGAGCAGCGCATTCGCTACAGCCGCCACACAATGCTCCAGGAGATCGGCGACGAAGGCCAGCTCAAATTGCTAGAGAGCAAAGTTCTGCTCATCGGCGCGGGTGGACTGGGCAGCCCCGCGGCGCTCTATCTGGCCGCAGCCGGCGTGGGACAGATCGGCATCGTTGATTACGACACTGTAGACGTCTCCAACTTGCAGCGTCAGGTCCTCCACGGCCAGAGCGATGTGGGCCGCTACAAAGTCGAGTCCGCCGAGGACACTTTGCGTGAGATCAACCCGGAAGTGAAGGTCATCGGATACAAAGAACCCATCACCAGCCACAACGCCTTTGAAATTATGAGCGGCTACGATCTGGTGCTGAACGGTTCGGACAACTTCCCCACCCGCTATCTGGTCAACGACGCCTGCCAGATGCTGGGGATTCCTTTGGTGGACGCCAGCATCTTTATGTTCGAGGGCCAGGTGACGGTCTATCAGCCCAAACATCCGGAATCGGCTGTGGAAGGCGGCCCCTGCTATCGCTGCCTCTACCCGGATCCGCCCCCTCCCGGCGAAGTGCCAAGCTGCGCCGAAGCGGGTGTGCTGGGTGTGCTGCCCGGTATCGTCGGCAGCATCCAGGCCATCGAAGCTATCAAACTGCTGGTCGGCTTTGGCGAGCCGCTCATCGGTCGCCTGCTGATGATCGACACCACTGATATGACCTTCCGCACGCTGAAGGTCAACCGCAACACCGAATGCCCGGTCTGCGGTGATCACCCGACAGTGACGGAACTGATCGACTACGAGCAATTCTGCGGCCTGCCTTCCTCCACCCACGCGGCGGATGCCCCTGAGGTGACGGCGGAAGCGAATGTCAACGGACATCACGCGGCGGAAAAGGTTTTGGCGTAAATGAGATTGTGGGATGCTGGGATCGTGCAGGCGTGTCAACTCTGCCATCTCAGCGTCCCATCATCCCAGAGGAGTTTTCAATGCTGATTGCAGAACCCCCCGTTCAAATCAGAGATGCAGACTGGGCCGTGGCCGAAGCACCCGCGTTGAGCGGGGCAACTTCCCTGCTGGACCAGATTGGCAATACGCCGTTGCTGGACCTGAGCGATTTCGCCCATCGGCTGGGCGTGGCCGCTGGTGTGGGCGTCTATGCCAAAGCTGAGTGGATGAACCCCGGCGGCTCGGTGAAGGCCCGGGCCGCGCTGCGCATTATTGAAGATGCGGAGAAGAGTGGCAAACTGGCTCCCGGCAAAATTCTCATCGACAGCAGCAGCGGCAACACCGGCATCGCCTATGCGCTCATCGGCAGCCTGAAGGGCTTTGAAGTCCATCTGGTCATGCCGTCGAATGTGAGCCGGGAGCGCAAGGCGCTGGTGAAAGCCTACGGCGCAACGCTCATCGAATCGGACCCGCTGGAAGGTTCCGACGGCGCGATTCGGACGGTGCGCAAGCTGGTGTCCGAGCATCCGGAACGCTATTTCTACGCGGACCAGTACAACAACGACGCCAACTGGCGCGCCCACTACACCAGCACCGGCCCGGAAATCTGGCAGCAGAGCGACGGGCGCATCACCCACTTTGTGGCGGGGCTGGGCACAACCGGCACCTTCACCGGGACCGGGCGCTATCTGAAGGATCGCAAGCCGGCGGTGGAACTGATCGCGGTGCAGCCCGAGGACGAGCTTTCGGTCATCGAAGGGTTGAAGCATCTGCCCACGGCCATCACACCGGGCATCTACGACGATAAACTCGCCGACGAGCAGCTACCCGTGGCCGCGGAAGCCGCCTGGGAGATGACTCGCCGCCTCTCTACTAAAGCCGGTCTTTTCGTCGGCTTCAGCAGTGGCGCGGCAGTGGCTGCGGCCATCGAAGTGGCCAAACGGCTGGAAAGCGGCGTCGTTGTCACGCTCCTCCCGGACGACGGCAGTAAGTATGTGAGTTTGGGAATTTTTGATTAGCATTGACGCAAGACTAGCGTTGGTTGAGTAGGCGAGTGCTGTTTCTCGCCGTATCGAAACCAAGCGGGTAGACGAAATCAAGTCTTGTCACCCGTTCGCTGGTTTCGATACGCCTCGAAGACGCAGAATCCGAAGGATTCTGACGGCTACTCAACCGACGCTCACTGGTCCGATCCACACATACGAAATACGCAGTACGCATTATCACAGGAGCCAGAGTTCTTATGCCCGCATCTTCTTCCGGTCGTGTCGACTACACCGCATTGAAAGTCAATCAATCGTTTATCATCGGTCTGCTCATTCTGGCCTTTCTGTTGGATGCCGTCTGGCTGGTGGCTTTTGTGGGGCTGGTGATGCTGGTGGGGACGGTCTGGCCCCAGGCCGGTCTGTTCAAGCGCATCTACAGTGACCTGCTCAAACCGGCGGGGCTGCTCAAACCAGACCCGCGCCCGGACACTCCCGCGCCCCATCTCTTTGCCCAGGGCGTGGGCGCGCTTGTGCTGGGCGTAGCAGTGCTGGCTTTTGCCACAGGTGGGGTTGTGGCCGGTTGGCTGCTCACCGCGCTGGTGATTGTGCTGGCAGCCATCAATCTTTTCGTCGGTTTCTGTGCAGGCTGTTTTATCTACTTTCAGTTGGCCCGGCGGGGGATTCAACTCGACCTGCCCGTCTGGCGGGCATAGCCTCTTGTACCGCAAGCTGTTAGCTTGCGCCGAAAATCGCAAGCTAACAGCTTGCGGTACAGTGTTCTGCGGAGAACAGACAATGCTGGAACGATTCTATATTATGCTCTATGCGATCGCATTGGGTGGATTGATTTGGATGGCCTATTGGGGATGGCTGCGTCTGCGGATGCGGCGGCTGGCTGTTGCCGCTCTTCCCCCGTCCCTGCAACAGCTTGTCCAGCCGGGACGCCCGGCCATCCTTTATTTCACCACCGATAGCTGCGTCCAGTGTCGGATGCAGCAGGCCCCGGCTCTGGAACGGCTGGCCGCAGCCACAGGCATTCCGGTCCACAAATTCGATGCGGTCACCCAAAGCGATCTGACCAGCTTTTACGGGGTGATGACCGTACCCACGACAGTTGTGCTGGACCCGGAACGGCGACCCCACGCTATTAACTTCGGGCTGGCTCCGTTGCAGAAATTGCAGGAGCAGGTGGGGGACTGGCTGCATAGCTGATACGAATATCATTTATTTCCACAAACTGTAGGAGACAAAAAAATGGCTGAGCAATCCAATCTGCGTATCGCCAATAGCATCACAGAACTGATCGGCAATACGCCGCTTGTGCGTGTCAATCGACTGGTCGGCGACGCCCAGGCCCAGGTGGTCGCCAAACTCGAATTCTTCAACCCCGGCGGCAGCGTCAAAGACCGCATCGGCCTGAGTATGATTGAGGCCGCCGAAGCCGCCGGACTGATCAACAGCGACACAATTTTGCTGGAACCGACCAGCGGCAACACCGGTATCGCACTGGCCTTTGTGGCCGCGGCCAAAGGCTACAAATGCGCGCTGGTCATGCCCGACACAATGAGCGTCGAGCGGCGTCTGCTGCTCAAAGCCTACGGCGCAGAGCTGATTCTGACCCCCGGCTCGGCAGGGATGAAAGGGGCGATTGGCAAAGCCGAGGAGATGGCCGCGGCCGACTCCCGCTATTTCATCCCCCAGCAGTTTGAAAACCCGGCCAACCCGGCGGTCCATCGGCGTACAACCGCGGAGGAAATCTGGCGGGACACCGACGGGCAGGTGGATATTGTCGTCTCTGGCATTGGCACGGGCGGGACAATCACTGGCATCGGCGAAGTGCTGAAGGCCCGCAAGCCCGGCCTGCGGATGGTGGCGGTGGAACCGGCGGATTCGGCTATCCTCTCCGGCGGCGCGCCTGGTCCTCACAAAATCCAGGGCATCGGTGCGGGTTTTGTGCCCGGTGTGCTGAATACAGATGTATTTGACGAAGTTGTGCAGGTCCAGAACGACGAAGCCTTTGCCATGGCCCGTCGGTCTGCGGTGGAAGAGGGCTTGCTGGTGGGTATCTCCTCCGGCGCGGCACTCCACGCGGCAGTGCAGGTCGCCAGCCGCCCGGAAAATGCGGGCAAGCTGATTGTTGTGATTATCCCCTCCAACGGCGAGCGCTATCTGAGCACCGCGCTCTTTGCTGATCTGCGGGACTAATCGGAGATTTGACACTTTGGAGAGTGGGAGAGTGGAGATCGGCAATGAAAGAGCCGATCTCCACTCTCCCACTCTCTCTTTTCGCTACTGTTCCGAAAGGAGAGAGCGCACCCAATGTTCACAACCCTACGCAATGACATCAACTCTATTTTCGACCGGGACCCGGCCGCACGGAGTGTGGCGGAAATTCTTGTCTGCTATCCGGGCCTGCACGCCATTTGGATGTATCGCATCTCCCACTGGTTCTGGACCCGGCGCTTCTATCTGATCGGGCGCTGGCTCTCCCATCTGGCCCGCTTTCTCACCGGCATCGAAATTCACCCCGGCGCGCAGATCGGGGCGGGTTTCTTCATCGATCACGGGATGGGCGTCGTCATCGGCGAGACCGCGGAGATCGGCGATTTTGTCACCCTCTATCACGGCGTGACGCTGGGTGGGGTGAGCTGGCGCAAGGAGAAGCGTCACCCCACGATCGGCAATCACGTGGTGGTGGGCGTGGGGGCCAAAATTCTGGGGCCAATTACAGTAGGGGACCACTCCCGGATTGGGGCCAATTCAGTGGTGGTGAAGGATGTGCCGTCCAATTCGGTGGTGGTGGGCGTGCCCGGTCGCGTAACTTCCCAGGACGGCCAAAAAGTGCAGGACGCGGGCCGGGAGGATTTGCAGCACAATATCCTCCACGACGTTACGCTGGAAGGAGTGCAGCGGCTGAACAGACGACTGGCCGCGCTGGAAGCGGATGTGGCGGGTCTGCGTGATCAGCACAGCCAGGAGGATCGGCTGCTGGTCAACGGCTACACCGGGCCGTGGGGCATCTGAACCAAACCGATTCTGGGAATTGGTCGAAAATTATTTTCCACGCTACTCAGCGGCGAATAGTGCAAGGCGTTTGGCAAAATGATTTGTCTTTGATAGACTCGTAGCAATTGTTGCAGCAACGCAGTTGGAGGAAGCGATGCCGAGAATTGCTGAAATTGACGGAATTATCATCAGCATCAACTTCGACGATCACGCCCCTCCACACTTTCACGCTCGATACCAAAACGAATCGATTTCAATGGAGATTGAAACGGGTCGGGTAATCGGCAGAATGAGCGCCAGAAATCAAAATAAGTTGAAAAAATGGCGGAACGCTAATCTGGCCTATTTGCGTGCCAAATGGACTGAATACGGAGGCGCTTAATGACTACTCTTTTAGAGGTAACAAAAGCCGAGTATCTCGAAGGTTATCGCTTTATTGTCTGGTTCAACGACGGTGCCGTCAAACTGGTTGATTTGGCTGGCTATCTATACAAAGCACACCTGGCGCCGCTGAAAGAGTCTGGACGTGTTCGTCGCTTCCAAATCGATCTTGGCACTATTATATGGGAGGACGACATCGATATCGCTCCTGAATATCTGTATAATATCGCCGTTGACACATTGCGCGCAGGGGATCGATCACAATGGGAATGGGGTGAACCCTACCCGGAAGAAGCATTGCGTCCCCACTTTGAAAACCTCACGCTGGCATAAACCAGCATTTCCAGCCCTCAGAGCCTCTTTGCCTGTCCGTACAAGACTGCCTTTCATTATCCCATCAGCTTCGTTTACACATACGTCCACATCTCCGACGGCAGATGTCCCACATCGTTGAATCCGGTCAGTTGCTGCCCCAGCAGCGTCTTCCGATCCACCCGGGCCAGACTGCAATTGAGGCAGTCGAAGCGCGCCCAGGCGTCTAACGGCATATCCAGCACCCGGCAGATTAGATAGCGGATCACATTGCCGTGGGCCACCAGCAGCGTCGTTCCCCGCTCATCCTCCTGGAAATAGCGGTCAAAGGCCCGGTCTAATTTCTGGCGACACTGGGCAAATTTTGCGGGCGAGAGGTCTGTGAAGAACGCTTCCTGTCCCGCGGGCAGAGACGGCACACATTCCCACAGGTCTTCGCTGTATTCGATTTCGATGTGGGGATGGCGGGCGGCCACAATCTGCGCAGTCTGCGCGGCCCGGTGCAGGGTGCTGGCAATGATGCGGGTGAGCGGATAGTCGGCCATCCGATCCGCTGTCAACTCCGCCTGCTGGCGGCCCAGTTCGGTCAAATAGCCACCCAGTGGCTTGGGGCGTTCCAACGCTTCCTGGCCGTGGCGCAACAGCCAGACCGTATGCAATAGTTGAATATCCATCCTTACACCACCGGCTTCCGACGGTCAAAGAGGAGGGTCGGTGTGGCTATCCCCACTGCAATCGCCGCCAAAATCAACGCAGTTTTGGTCGCGTTGAAGCTGATATTCCACAAAATCTCCCCGCCCGCGTCGCTGCTGGTGGCAGCGGCGAATTGAAGCAGCCCCAGCATTGTGCGGAAGGCAAATGTGCCCGGAACCAGTGTAATCGCGCCCGGAATGGTGAAGACAGGCGCGGGTGCTTTCCACAGACGGGCAGAGGCGATCCCCAAAAAGCCGATCAGCGCGGCCCCGGCCAAAGTCGCCGCTTCGATGCCCAGGCCGTAGTGCATCAACAGCGAACGCAGCGCGTGCCCCAGCGCGCCGTTGACAAAGCAGGCGGCCAGGGCGCGCACAGGCACGTTGAAGAGGATGGCGAAACCGAGCGCAGCCATACCGGCCCACAGGGCATCCTTCCCTACCAGCCACAAAATTGCCGGATCGACACTCACAGGCCACTGACTCCCACCAGACGCATAGCCAGCCAGAGACCCAGGGCGATGCTCAGGGAGATCAGCGCGCCGGTCATGCCCCGGGCCAGGCCGATGAGGATGTGGCCCTGAATCAGGTCCTCGGCCGCGTTGATCAGCGGTACACCCGGCACGAGCAGCAGCACCGACGCGGCCAGGGCAATCTGTCTGCTCTCCCCCGTGCCATAGCGCACAAAGAGCGCGGCCAAGCCACCAGCCACCAGTGCGGTGGCAATCACAACCAGCAACCCATTGAAGTGGTGGCTGGACAACCGCTGGCGTACAGCCATCCCCGTGCCTGCGGCCAGAAAAGTGGCCCCAAAAACCGCCCAGTCGCCACCCATCAACTGACTGAAAGCCGCGCAGGCCAGCCCGACCATCAACACCACCAGCCAGCGGGGATAGTGGGTTGGCGTACTCACAATGCGCTCCAACTCGGAACGCACCTGCGCCCGGTCCAATTCGCCTTCCACCACCCGCCGCGTCAGCCGGTTGATCGCGGAAACTTTCGTCATATCCACGCCTAGACTGACCACCCGGCGCACTTTTGTGCGGAACTCTTCGCCGCTGATAGTGGAGACGAAAAGTCCGTTGGGGGAAACCACAATATCCATCCAATTGCAGCCGAGTGCCGTGCCCAGCCGATGGACAGTTTCCTCCACCCGTTGCGCCTCCGCGCCGTGTTGCAGTAGCAGTTGGCCGGACCAGAGGGCCAGATCGATCACATCCCGCAGTTCTTCCCTGGGGAGCGGTTGAATGAGAGAGTCAGACACGGAGATTGCCTTATGTGCTGAAAGAAGAAATTCGTTGCCATCCGGTTTTGCTCAGTTGGCGGCTGTAATCACAACAATGGCTCTGTATGCGTCGGGTGCGATAGGCTCGTCGGCCTGGGCGGGATAGGGTGTCACCTGCTTGAGTTCCACCACAAAGTCGCCGTAGGGCCAGCTCGTCGGGCCGCTGGACTGGGGGATGGCATTCGTAATTACGCCCTGTCCATCCGTCGCGCCGCCCACCACAAATGTTTCTGATGGCTGGCTTTGCGAAACGGCGGTCATCTGCACATTGACGATACCAGACCAGACGCAACTCACACTGGACGGGCATCGGCTCTCT
This sequence comes from Anaerolineae bacterium, assembly GCA_030432295.1. Lineage (GTDB taxonomy): Bacteria > Chloroflexota > Anaerolineae > Caldilineales > Caldilineaceae > JACQGT01. The sequence goes on from JAUIHI010000006.1 coordinate 136,687, forward strand.
TCCGTCACTTTGTCGAAGGTCACGCGCAACTGTGGCTCGGCAACCAGCGCAGTTTCGCCCGGTTTGAGTTCGACTTCCTCGCCCAATTCGACGGTTCTCGGCGCGTCCGATGGCACGGGAACTGTCGGCGCTGGGGGCAATTGACATCCGGCCAGGAACAGGCAGAGGGATAGTATCCAACTGAGACGTTTCAATGCAGGCTCCTTTTCTACTGTGCGGCAAGTCGCCGTATGCGTTCACTCCGTCCGCAGCGCGTCCGCGGGCTGGGTGCGTCCCATCCGCCAGGCCGGATAGAGGCCAGCCAGCAGCGCAGCAACCAGCGCAATCAAAAAGGCATTTACAAAATCGCCCGCCTGGAGTTGCATCGAGAGCGTCCAGCCGAAGGAACGCAGATTGATAATGTAAATGAGGACGAGGGAAAGCAGAAATCCTGTGGGCATTGCGATCAGCCCGGCCACACTGCCTAGCAGACCCGTCTCCAGCAGCGTCAGCCGCCAGAGTTGGCGACGGGTCATCCCTGTGGCGCGCAGGATGCCGATCTCCCGGCTGCGCTCCAGTTGCAGGCTCATCAGTGTAGAGAGGATGCCGATAAAGGCCACGAGCGTCGCCAGCAGACGCAGGGCAAAGGTAATGGCGAAGGTGCGGTCGAAGACATCCAGCGCGCTCTGGCGAGTTCCCCGGTTGCTGCGGATGACCAGTTCGGCCCGGCCCGCAAAGGCAGCGCGCAGTTCAGCCACTGCCGCGTCCACATCCGCGCCCGGCTCCACAAAGAGCGCCACCGCCGAGACTGTCGTATCGTTCCAATTGGCCCGGTAGACGGCATCCGCCATCAGTAGACTGGGCTGCACATCGAAGTCGTAGGCCACACCCACAATCGGAAAATTCACCGGCCCGGCGTCGGTAAAAAGTGTCACTTCTTCGCCCAATTTCAGCCCGTAGCGGTTCGCCATCGGCTCGTTGACCACCACCCCGCCCGTCTCCACCGCCTGCCAGGTGGCCGCAGGATCGCCCACCGCGCTTTTGTAGCGTCGATCCTCCCCGGCCAAATCTTTGAGAATCCCCGCCACCCGCACGTCCAGTTCCGTGCCGTCGGCCAGCCGGGCCGCCACCTCCACCTCCCGGCTGGTAGAGGCGTCGATCACCCCCGGAAAGGCCATCAATTCCCCAGCCAGTTGCGCGTCCAGCGCGGCGGTCGTGCGATTGGCCCCCAGCGTCGGCGCGGAGACAAAAATATCGGCCTGCAGCACATCGTCCAGCCACTGCTCAACGGTCAGGCGAAAACTGCCGATCATCACACTGACGCCGATGATGACACTCACCGAAATCATCAGCGCGGCGATGGCGACAGACGTGCGGCTGAGGGAGCGCACAATATCCCGGGGGGCCATCCGGGTCACAATCCCCAGCCGCCGCCCGATCAGCCGTTGCAACCCAGCCATCAGCCAGAGTGTCGCGCCCGGCGTGAGCAGGGCAATGCCGATAATCAGCCCAAAGAGACCGGCAAAAGAGAGCACCAGATTGCCCGCGGGGATGAGCAGCAGCCCGCCCCCAATCACCAGCACACCGCCCGCGCCGCTGATCCAGGGCAGCAGAGCCAGCACCCGCTGCTCCACATCCGAGCGTTTGAGCGCACCCGCTGGGGGTACGCCCGCTGCTTCCCAGGCGGGGATGGCCGCGGCTACCAGCGCGGCCGCCATCCCGCTCACCCCGCCCTTCACCAGCGTCCAGACCGGAATCGAAATGTCCCGCACAGCCACCACAAAAAAGAGATCGTTGACGGTCTGGGTTACCGCGCTGACCGCGCCCCGTCCCAGAAAAATGCCCAGCGCCAGCCCCAGCCCGGTCCCCAGCAGCCCCAACAGCCCAGCTTCCAGCAGAATCATCCCGAAAATTTCCCGCTGGGTCATCCCCAGGGCGCGCAGACTGCCGATGACCGGTCGGCGCTGGATGACGCTGAAAGTGACGGTATTGTAGATGAGGAACATCCCTACCAGCAGGGCCAGCAGACTGAGCGCGGTCAGGTTCAGGCTGAAGGCGGCGGTCATCTCGGCCACGGTCCCGCCGCGTGCCGCCGACGAAACGACCCGCACGCTGGGTGGCAGGAGCGGGCGGATGGACGCCAGAACGGCTTCCCCTGCCGGCCCGTCGGGAACGATCAGATCGATCCGATCCAACCGTCCCACTTTGCCCAGCACCTCCTGGGCTGTGGCGATGTCGGCAATCAGCAGCCCGTCCAGCGCCCGCCGACTGAGGTCATCGGTGGGTTGGAGCAGACCGGCGATAGTGAGGGTGCGATCAGCGATGCCGATCTGTATGCCCAGGGGATCGCCCGGTTGCAGGCCAAAACGGGCCGCGGTCTCTGCGCTGATCAGCACACTATCGGGCCGGACGAGGAGGGCACTGAGAAAGCCGCCGCTGGTGTCGATGCGGGTCTCGCCGCCCAGATAGTTGCGGAAAGGGGGTTCGGCGAAGGGGTCCACGCCGAGCAGACGCATGGGCTGGGCGTCCAGGCTGGGCGCGGCCACATACTCCTCCACCACCGGCGCGCTGAACCGATAGCCGAGCTTTGTGCGCAGATCCACGTAGACCTGCTCGTCCATCCCGCTCGGCCCGCCCACAATCTGGTGGGTGGCCTTGCCGGTGATGGTCTCCGTGCCCAGTTCAAAGGCCCGGCCCGCGGAGGAGTTGGCCAGATCGATGGCGACAATCATCGCCACGCCAATCGCCACGCCGACGATGAGAAAGGCGGACTGGAGAGGGCGTCGCCAGGCGTGTCGCCAGGCCAGCCGCAGGAGAGGACGGAGGGAGGTCATTGGAATTTCACCGCTTTTTTCAACGCAAAGCCGCCAAGATGCAAAGACGCAAAGAATTTCTCTGCGTCTTTGCATCTTGGCGGCTTTGCGTTAAGTTTCAATGACCTTCGGCAATTTTCCATTGTGTCCCCGATATGAATTTATTTCCTGTTTTGGCGATACCACTCAATTGTGCGCTGCAACCCTTCCCGGAAGACGGTCTGCGCGTTGAAGCCGAAGGCATCCCGCGCCCGCTGGGTGTCCAGGCTGCGCCGGGGCTGGCCGTCGGGCTTGGACGCGTCCCAGTCGATGCGCCCACGGAAGCCGGTCAGTTCGGCGATGAGGGGGACCAGTTCGGCGATGCGCACTTCACTCTGTGCGCCTAGATTGACCGGCTCCGGGCTGTTGTAGCGCTCAGTCGCCAGGACAATGCCTTCGGCAGCGTCGTCCACATAGAGAAACTCCCTCGACGCGCTGCCTGTGCCCCAGACCGAAATACTGTCGTCGCCCCGGTCGATGGCATCGAAACACTTTTTGATCAGCGCGGGGATGACGTGGGAAGAGGCCGGATCGAAGTTGTCCTCCGGGCCGTAGAGGTTCGTCGGGAGCAGGTAGATGGCGTTGTAGCCATACTGCTCCCGGTAAGCCTGGCCCTGGACGAGAAGCATCTTTTTCGCCAGGCCATAGGGCGCGTTGGTCTCCTCCGGGTAGCCGATCCAGAGGTCGTCTTCGCTGAAAGGAACCGGCGTGAATTTGGGATAGGCGCAGACAGTGCCAATGGAGACGAACTTTTCGATGCCCCGCTGACGGCCCATCTCCATTGTGTAGACGCCCATCAGCAGGTTGTCGTAGAAGAACTCGCCGGGTTTCTCCCGGTTGGCCCCAATCCCGCCGACACGGGCTGCCATGTGGATCACCACATCCGGGCGGGCGTCGGTGTAGAGCTGCTCCACCGCGTCTAACTGGCGCAGGTCGTAGTCCGCGCTGCGGGGGACAAAAATTTCGGCGCAGCCGCTGCTTTCCAACCGTTTTATCACCCGGCGGCCCAGAAATCCGCTGCCTCCGGTGACGACGATACGTTTGCCTGTCAGTCCATTTGTCATGCCCGTTCTCCTCAATATCCGTGCAAATCCAACAAAACCGTCTGAATCCGTGTCCGTTTGTATTCTCTCTCAGTTTGCCAGAATTTGTCTGTAGAACGCTTCCAATTCCCCAATCAGCTTGGGCCAGGCGAAGACCGTCTCGGCGATGTGGCGGGCCTGGCTACCCATTTCAGTTTGCAGGTCGATATCTGACAGAAGCCGGTCCAGGGCTGTTACAAAATCGTCGTCATCGGCCAGCAGCCCCACGCTGTAGTCCCGACAGTAGGCCGCAATGTCGCCTATAGGGCTGGCGACGGTCGGCCTGCCTGCGCACAGATAGTCGAGCAGTTTGTTGGGCAACCGCCCCCAGTTGGCGGCCCGATCGGTCAGGGGCAGACACATCACATTGGCGCAGGCCAGATAGTCGCTTACCTGCGCGTCGGGTACAAAGCCGGTCTGCCAGAGCCGGTCGGCCATACCAAAATCCTGAGCCATTTCAGCCACGCGGGGAGTCGTGCCGCCAACCACCATCAGCCAGACACCCGCAAGCTGCTGGATGGCGGCCATCACAATTTCCAAGTCCCCCTGGCCCATCCCGATAAAGCCGACGATTTTTCGGTCCGTCGGGATGCCCAGCCCCTGGCGGGCTTCGGCCAGGGGGACCGGATGGATGCGGTCAATAGCCGCGCCAGTCGGGATAAAGCGCACCCGGTCCGGTGGGCAGCCCAATGCCAGCGCGCGCTCTTTGAGGACAGTGCTGATCGTCACCACTCCATCTGACCAGAGCTTGGAACGCTCCTCCCACCAGTTCTCAAAGCGGCCCACAATCGGGAAGCGGCGGCTGGGCACGTCGTTGATACCCCCCGGCCCGCCCCACCAGTCGATCCAGTCGGAGATGAGCTTTGCCCCGCGCAGCCGTCCGGGAAAGCCGGCAAAGGTGGCGTTGGGTTTGTGATCGCAGAGGTGAATAATGTCGTAGCGCTCTATTCCCGCGTGGGCCATGCGCAGGAGATTGTCCAACGGCCCGTACCCTTCACCGCTGTACTCCTGGCCCCAGTTGGGCATCTCGCCCAGGCGCACGCCGTTGACCACCGACCACTCGGCCCGCCAGCGGTGATGGGGTGAGACGGTGAGCAGTGTCACGTCGTGGCCGACCGCGGCCAACTGCTCGGCCATGGGCATAGCCCGGTAATAAGTGCCGCCAAAGCGGATATTGTGGTTGAGGAAGAGAATGCGCATAGTGATTTGGAGACTGGCGATCAGTGACTGGCGATTGGGAACGGACTGCTACAGTGTGCGGTTGCCCAGCCAATAAATATAGCGCCCGCGCAAGGAGCCGACGATCAGCCGTGCGGCGCGCCTTAGCCGGGATGCGCGTGGGTTGGCAGCCGCGATCTGCTGATTGATGCGAATCCCCTCGGCTGGGGATGTGGTGTCAAAAGCGCGCAATTGTTCGTCTACAGACAGAAGCACCCGGATGTAGGGCGCATAGATGGAGCGGCGCACGACACCCGAAACCGTGCGGATCTGTTCCGGAAAACGGGGATTGTAGAACCAGGAGCGGACCCGTTTTAGGGACTGAAAATGGAAGAAGATCAGCCGATCGTCACCGATAAAGACTTCCCCATCCCGGCGGGTGATCGGATAGGTCGGCAGATTCCAGGGGCCGGCGTTGGCCCCGGTGTGTTGAATGATGTGGACGTTGGCAAAGTTTTCCGGCCAGTCGTCCAGATATTTTTGATCGCCGAATTGTCCATTTTCGGTTGTGTCCGAACACCAGGCGATTGTCTGTCCCCGCCAGCGATGCAAACAGGCCAGCCCGTTTTCATCCCGGCGAAAGGTCAGCCAGCCCACATTGTAAATGCCAAAGGCATCAGCCTGCTCCTGGGCATCCGGCGGAAAGCGGTGGCTGATCAGGGAGATTGATGCGTCGCCAATTTCATCAAAAAGTGGCTGGGGGTTGGCGAAAAAGTAGAGGTCTGCATCCAGATAGGTCAACTGCTCCACTTCTGGCCAGTGGTTGAAAATGTAGCGGGGCAGGGACGGTGTAATTGTGAAATAGTATTCGATGAGAGATCGGCCTGCCTTTGCCTGTAACAATTCGTCATCGCCCTGCTCAAAGTCGGCCAGGGCAATTATCTCCACACCGGGCAGGGCCAGACGGGAAAGCAGTGTGTGGGCCTTTTCGTCCAGGCAAAGCACCCAGAGGGTGAAGTCCGGGCAGTGGGCCTGCAAGGACCGGTAGAGGGCCAAGCCCCGGGGCAAATAGTTGCTGTCGAAGTATGTGCAGAAATAGCGTTTCGGGTTCAAAGATACTCCTGCAGATGCTGCCGGTAGTAGTTGATGGTTCGGGATAGCCCGTCGGCCAGAGGCGTATTGGGTTGCCAGCCAACCGTTTGGCGCAGCAATTGATCATCGGCGTAGTAATCGCCGATATCAATGCGCTTGCGGTCGGCGGGAAAGACGTGCACCGCAAACTCGCCGCCGCTGTTGGCTTCTACCAGCAGTTGGGCCGTTTCCAGCAGACTGACCACCGGCTCACCACCGACATTGAAGACTTTGCCGTCGGCGGCTTCGTGCTGCGCTGTCAGAAGCAGCGCGTCCACAGTATCGTCTACATAAGAGAAATCCCGCAGTTGCTCTCCTCCCCACACTTCAAAGGATTTGCCTTCCAGCAGGAGCCGGATCCAAATGCCCAGAAAAGTCTGGCGGGCGTCTTTGATGCGCATCCGGGGACCGTAGGTGTTGGTCAGGCGCAGGGCGCAGGCACGCAGGCCATAGACGTTGTGGTAGAGGATGTGATACCACTCCCCAGCCATTTTGTTGATACCGTTCACATCCACCGGGCGCAGGGGATGTTTTTCGTCCACAGGCAGATAGTCGGGTTTGCCGTAGATTTGGCGGGTGCTGGCAAAGACAATTTTGACTGTCGGGTTGTGTTTGCGGCAGCTTTCCAGAATCGACAACTGGGCGCGCACATTGATTTCCAGGTCTGTTTGGGGGGCCTGCATAGAATCCATGTGGCTGGTCTGCCCGGCCAGGTTGAAGAGATAGTCCTGGCCCTGGACCAGATACTTCATGCTGTGCTCGTCGCGCACGTCGGAAATGTTGACCCGTACCTGCTCTTCGATTCCGGCGATGTTGAACAGATGACCGCCATACTCCGGGATGAGGCTATCGACTAGTGTTACGTGCGCGCCAGCGTCCACCAGGCGGCGGGCCAAATTGCTGCCGATGAAGCCCAGTCCGCCGGTAATTAGTATATTTTTGTCTGCAAATGCTTCTTCCATCTAGCCGCTCCTGCCATTGAGTGTACGTTGTATCCGCCCCACCACCCGCCGGGCAAAGTGTTGGATACGCTGTGTACCGTAGCCCCGTTTGATCGCCAATGCGGCTTCGCGTTGCAGCAGGGTCGCCCGTTCGCTGGGGCCAAAACGTTTTTCAAAAGCCACGCCCACATCCAGCGCAAAGGCAAATTGCTTGTCTAGACCAGCAAAAGTCCAGAGCAACAGAAATGCCTCCTCATTGGCATCGGTGCGGAGCAGCCAGTCGATTGTGCGTAAATAGCGGCTTTCTCCCCAGCCAGGGCTGGGCCGCACAGCAACCTCTATCTGTCGATCTGTCACACCCGGCGCATAGCGAACAAGGGTGGTCAGATTTTCCCGGCGCATCCGCACGCTGCCTCGCACGTCCAGATGGGAGAGCCAGAAACCGTTGCCGGTCAGTTCCCGGTGGGCGTCGATCCACAGATCTTCGCCTTCATACGCATCGATCAGTCCCGGTTCTATGTCCAAGGCCAGCACACCAGCCCGGATAGAACCGGGCAGGCTGCGGAAAAGGCGCAGGTCCGTTCCCTGTGAATCGGTCTTGAACCAGTCGACCCGTTCTAGACCCAAGTCATTCAGCGTAGCAGACAGCGTAGTGGCTGGTGCTGTTGCTTCCCGCTCCACAGCGAAGAGATCAGCGAAGAGGTAGTCAGCCAATCCCTCGCTGTCTGGCCGCAATGTGCTGGAACAGAAGGGCGAGGCGGTCAGATAAAAGGTTAGATTCTGGGCATCGGTATCGGGTGAGACAGCTTTAGGAACAATGCGACTGCTATAAAAACCGGTGTAACGGGTCGAATCGATGGCGCGGTCATCGGCGTCAAAGCCTACGTAGACCGAATGGGATGTGATGGGCCGCCAAATAGGGTGTGGTTCACCCGACGCGCCGATGTCAAGCAGGATTGGATGGATTTGATTATCTGCCAACACTTTCTGCAAAACTTTTTCCATCGGAAGTTTTTACTCCTGGGCTGCCCGGAATAGAAAGCCTCGATATTCGGCTGCTCCTGGCGCTTTATAAATGGAAGGGGCATAGCCGTAGACAAATTCCCGTTCCAGTGTCAGTTTCAGTCTCGCCGTTTCTGCCAAAAACTCATCCCGGTTGAGACACCAGCCCAGGTATTCGGTAGCATAGCCATAGGCATTAGGGCGCTGGATAAAGACAAAGGAGGATGCATCCGTCACCAGGGGAAAATTTCCCACATAGAGAAAACCTGACGCGACCTGGGCCAGCCTGCCTAACACGGCCCGCCAATCCTGGCTGTAGTGCAGCGAAGTGTTCGCCATCACCAGATCGTAGCGACGATCCAGGCTGGAGTCGTCGCTGGAGAACGTCTGGGCTGGAAATAGTTCAGCCCCGTAGGCGGCCAGCAGTGGCAAATCCCGGCAATGATAGTCCAGGTCGATGTCTAGATAGAGTGCTTTAGCCAGCAGATAATAGTGCCCGCTGCCGCCGCCCCAATCTAACAGGGAAATTGCCGGGTGTTGCTGTCTGGCCCGAGCCAGCACATAAGCGAAGGACATCACCCCATTGTGTGCATTCAGATCACCACCAGTGAAGTCGGGCGATTCGTGGGTGAAGTCCAGAGGGCGGCTGCTCTGTACAGCATCGGCAAAGGCAGGCCATTTGGCCCGGTAGACATCGACGACACTCTGCACATCCCAGCCTGCCACTTCCGGGTGGACGTTCGCGTAGTCCCAGCCTTCAGGAATGTACTCCCATTCATGTCTGGCGGCGAAACGCGAACGCAACCCGACCAGCCCGCGCCAGAGCAGGGGCGGTGTCAATTCACGCAGCAGAGCAGGCAGAGAAATGGGCATAAACGATTGAAAGGTTAGGTTGGCTGGAATTGGATAAGCTACAAATAATCGGCAATGATGTCGAGATATTCTTGCATTCGGTGTTGATAGGTATGCTCGGCCAGAGTCCGCTGTTGTCCGGCCTGGGCGATGGCAAGGCGTTCGTCTTCGTGGGTCAGGTAATACTGAATTAGTTCCACGCATTCTTCTGGCGAGGAATAGGCAACCACTTCCTGGCCAGGCACAAAGATATCTGACAAATTCTCTTTCTGGTCTGTCAGCAGCAGCGTCCCGACGCCGGTGGCCTCGTATAAACGCATATTATTGGCGTAGTTTTCTGCTACGTCGATGTGATGGTTCAGGGCAATTTTGGCGCTGCTCAAAATTGAATACATATCTAATGCCCACGCCTGACCCCGATGGCGTGAACGCAGGGGCGAGTTTGCTCCCATACTTTCCAATCCATATCCCCACAAGCTGAGGGGCTGACTGTGGGCGATCTGTTCCAACAGTTGTGTGCGGCCCGCGTGAGAACCGGAAAGCCCACCTACAAAGACAACCGAATATCCCGGTTTATGCTCTGTCAGACGTGACAGCAGCTTGGGTTCAAAGCCCAGTTGGAAGTATCGGGATGCCAGCCCCTGCTCCACAAAACGCGCCACGAAATGGGGAAAGGAGGTGAGCATCAGATCAAATTGGCTGAAATCGGCTCTCGCTGGAACAGGGCTGGCGATCTGCCCGGTGATCAAGCGAACCTCGGGCCGGATTTCGCGCAGAAAGCTGGGGTCCACCCGGGCCGGGTCATGAAAATGTATGACATCTGGTTGAAACTCTTGAATCTGTGCCCGCAACACCGGATATAGCCAACTCTTCTGTATCCACGGCACACGAAAGCGATGATAGGGCCTATACGTAAATGTGTATTTCAGGGGTAGATTGTGTTCTTTTGCCCACTGTGTTTGCAATGGACGGCAGTTGGCAATGACATCTGTTGCTTCGTGGCCGAGTTTATTAAGATTCTCGGAATAGTAGTCTGCTGTGCCAAAGCACTGGTCCATCAGAGTGCGCCATTGGCTTGCATACGGACGCATTGCCAGTTTGGGATCATCGGCATAGACGGATTTGAGAAAGGCCGGATAGTATGTGTCAGCGATGAGAAACTTCATGTTTTTTATTCTACTTGAGATACGACTCGGGCTGGTGCGATCAGCCGTATAGCATAGGCGATAGCTTGGATGCTAACCAGGCGGTTGTAGGCTTGTTCTGAGCCGTCCATTGCGCTGTTCAGAAGATCGCTTAATACGGACCCCGGAAAAAACCCAGCTAGGAATTCTTTGCCTTCTGTCGAAAGATCGAAGATCGGCCAAATCCCTTCCTTCCCGCTCTGTCTTATGGCTACTGTGTCAAAATTGATGGGTTCGTCCTGGAAGCGATCCAGGATGGGCAGGCTGACACCCAATTTGCGTAGTGCTCGTGCTAGAAAGCGCTGCTGATTGTAATAGCCCGTCAATGCTTGAATACCATTGCTGTTGGATGGAATACGTGCCACCTCCGAGTAGCGGTGTTTGAACATCAATTCTACAGCCAAGCGGTTGGCGAGATGGCGATCCGACAGGGAGAGAAAGAAGTTGATGTAGCGCGGGGACATGTGCGGGCTGACAAATGGGGCTGTCCATTCAAGTACCCGAGGATGATACGAGATAAAATTCCGTTGCCGTGTCCAAACATCAAAGAGTACCGACTTGTGCTGTATTCTCCCCTCGAATCGATCAAAGGCCAGGCGAAATTCGGCTTCGGCGCTGTGGGTCATCTTTTTGTCGAAGCGGCTGCTCAAACGGTTCAGGTCATCATCAGTCCAGTTTTGGCTTTGACTGAACTGATTCATTGCCTGGGCTAGGGAATCACTCTCTGATTGTATATTCATCAGGCCGATGTGTTGACCGGCAGGAACACCTGTCATAAAGCCGGATGTCCAGACCGCGCGGGCCAAATTTGTTGGCAGCACATCTGCAAATTCCAATTGATACATTCCGTGGAAATGCAGAGAACTACCAAAGATTGCGCCCGCCTGTTCCAGAAATGGACGAGAGAGGAAGTGGCAAGGCAACTCTACATGACGCCAGGGAATCTCGTAGGTTTCTGCCAGTTGGCGGGCTGCTTTGACTTCAATGGAGCCGGACGGACCGTAGGTGTAAGTTTCCACGCGTTGGGCTAGGGACTTGTCCTGTCCACACGCTGCCAGAATCATCCGGGAATCATAGCCAGAGGAGAGCGGGAGAAGAATCTGTGAGCAGTGAGCCAGCGCATCGGTGACAAGCTGCTGGTTGAGTTCATATAGGCCATCGGCAACTTGGCGATCACTCCAAGTCTCGCGTTCTGTAGATGATTTAACAGTTTGCAGATTTTGGCTATTTATCTGTCCGGCCGCTGTTGTATCCCAGACAGCGCGGCTGTCTGGTTCCAGCATAAAAATGTGTCGAAAGAGAGTGCGAGTCCAAATCAGATGGGCGTAACGCAGAAGCAGATACATATTGGCCGGGTCGATATCCTCCAAACTACTGCCGGAATCCAACACAACCAGTGGTTCAATATTCGAGAAAGAACAACCATTACGCAGTGAATAGAAGCAGGGAACCGTAGCTGCATAGTCGGTTGTCAACTCGAGACGATCGCCCCCGTGTAGGGTGATGTGCAGGAAACGATCTGTGATTTCACCTGCTTTCTGGTGCATGGCTGTGCGGGTGAACTCTCCGTTGCTCTGGAAGGCAGGACGGTCCACGAAAAAAGAAAATTCCTGCTCTGAAGAGAGACACAAATTTTCTAAATCGCCAATGTAACAGAACGCGACGCGCATCTTCCCCTGAGTATGCGTACTAATCTGGGCGTCAAAGGTGGTAGCCAATTGCTGCAAATGATTATACGCTCTGCGGTAGGCAGGCGCTGAATCAGTGCTACTTGTCAGCAGAAATGCGAGTATCCGATCGGAACTCTGGTTGTGGAGCATTAGGGCACAACTCCATAGGACCAGGGCATCATCTGGTCGGCTAATTGTTTTGTCTCTTGGGTTCTTTCGTCCTCGATAGTACCAGACAATATACCCAAGGCAGTAGACAAAGCATCCCGGTGGCTTTCACAATGAAGCATCACGCGCCAGAGTAAATAGTTTTCCCGTGTGGGAGGCTTCTGATGCCAAACTTGCCAGGTTTCTCGCAGACGACACGATACCGCATTCCATAGGCTATCATTGGCTGTCTGTTTGATTCCGTCTGGCAAATCAAGAAATCGGGCTGCATAGGCATAATAGGTGCGCAGAGCGCTTTCGTGCCAAAGGCCCTTTAATAAACGAGGCTCTGCCAGTGGTCGGCAACAATCTTGGATATAATCAGCGTGGGCCATCCATTCTGTCTCGTCGCTGGGGCGTACGCATACAGCGTCTAGACTGTCGTCGATAACAAAGGAGAACAAACGCCAAACGTAGCTTTCAGGCGAGAATTCAACATCCAGCCCCAGTGACCAGAGGGCGTTCGGGGTATCTTGCCAGCGCATTGGATCGACGACAAAATTCCCCAATCCATAAGCGATCAAACCGCCGTTGTACTCTTCTACGCCCTGGGGGATGTGGGCGTGATGGCCGTGGATGAGGGTGGCACCTGCATCGATGTAGGATCGATAACGTGCCTGCACTTCTGGCGAAGGCCAAGGGGCATCTTCTACTGCGCTATGGACAGAGACAATCACGTGGTCTGTCTCCTGCTTCAGTTGCCGGATGGCTGTGTATATCCATGGCCCCCAAGCCGCTACCCCTGCGCTGCCTTCGGCTGCTTCACCAAATTGGGGATCGCAACAGGCAAGGACACCGATTGTGGCAAATTCTGCCTGAAAGATCAGTGGATAGCGTGCTGCGTCAATGGAATCCCCCGCACCGACTGCCTGCACACCCGCATCCCGTAATGCCTGGAAGGTGGCTGCAAGACCTGCTTCTCCGTAATCCAGCAAGTGATTGTTGGCCAAAGAGACAATCATCTGCTTCAAAGGACGGGTTAGCGAAGTGGAGAATAGGTGGGGGCCAGCCTTGGCGATAGGCACAAAATTGTCCCCCGCGCCAAGAATAGGCCCTTCCAGATTTGCCAGGAGCATCTCCTGGTTGCACAGTTCGATCTGGACATTGCGCCCTCCGCTCACCCAATCACCAGCCAGAATCATTTCTGTGCCACCACATATACAGAGGAGAACCGATAATTGATGTCTTGGGATGGATCATATTCCCGGCTGGATACGTCATTGAATCCCGCCTGCCGTACTTTCGCCAAAATCGATTCCCGATCAAAAAGGGAGCGGTGTTCGCCTGATCGCAACAGAAGCCATGCAATTCTGTCAAAACAAGTCGTGTAGATGTCTTCCTGGCCCGACGGAATGTCGGTAATATGCTGAGTAAGAAAATCTATATCCCTCCGAAGATAGGCGTCCAGGTAGGGATCGATATGGGGAACCGTCAGTACCAATGGCCGACCAGGACGCAGTACTCTCTTGCATTCTCGTAGCACTGACATCACAACAGTCAATTCCAAATGCTCAAAGAAATGATCGGATACAATGCTCTCGATGCTTTCATCGGGGAAAGGGATCCCCCATCGTATATCCCACGGAATGTCCGTGTGCCAGGAAAGATCGATGCCAATCGTCCCTGGCCGCGCTTGGGATCCACAACCCAAATCAAGGCGAATCTGGCTCCCTGTTCTTGCCACTTGACGAGCTTTCGCCAACCCGATGGGCATCATCGCGTATTTCATTGCCACCTTGCGTAGTAATTTTTTCACAGGCAGTCTCGATTGTCGGTCAGGCTCACTGTGTCTCCTATCATCACGAGGTGAAAAAGGTGGTTTTGGTGGTTTCTGCTTCAGCCTGTAGCCGCCAGAGATATGCATAGCGTCCACCCAAAGTGGTCAATTCCTGATGAATCCCTTTTTCAACAATCTTTCCATTTTCCAAAACAATAATCTGATCAGCCATAATAATCGTTGAGAGTCGGTGTGCAATTACTATTGTTGTGCGCTTACGACGAATACGTTGGATCGATTCCTGAATTAGTCTTTCAATGTGGCTGTCCAGAGCACTGGTTGCTTCGTCCAATATCAGCAAGCCCGGGTCACGCACGATTGCTCTGGCGATAGCGATCCGTTGTCTTTGTCCACCCGAAAGATGCTGTCCTCTTTCTCCAACGGCTGTTTCATATCCATCCGGCAACTGCTTGATAAAATCGTCAACATTGGCCTCGTTCGAGGCCCGCATAAGCTCAGCATCCGTTGCTGATAGATTGCCAAAACGGATATTCTCGATGACCGTGGTATTGAAGAGGAATGGCTCCTGGTCCACGATACCTATCTGTTCACGCCACTCCTTTATATTGTACTCTCGAATATTTCTGCCGTTATAGAGTATCCGTCCGTCGGTGGGCTCATGCAACCGCAACAACAGATTGATAATTGAAGACTTGCCAGCGCCAGAGGCACCCACAAATGCGGTCATTTTCCCTTCAGGGATCGTAAATGTTACTCCATCTAGCGCATCGACTACAGCGCCGGGATAAGATAATTTTACATCCTGAAAAATGATGTCATGCCTATCTTGCGGCAGCGGGCTGTGTGCCTCAATTACTTGCCCGCTTGTCGAAGGAATCAGAATTCCGGATAGGCGCGACATGGACGGGAAGCTATTGTTTAGGCTAGCAACACTGTTATTAAGGGCTGTTACAAATGGCAAAAGGCGGTAAAGCACAAATACAAATGTTAATAACCGGGGAATAGCCGAAGCTGAACCCTGCATCCACAGGTAACCGCCAATCAAAAAGACGGCAACACCAATCGCTGAAATCGATTGGATCAAAGGTTCAATTGCAGCATAGTAAAGTGTATCGCGCCGCCTAGCACGTATCGCCCGCAACAAGATTTCTTCCAATACATCTGATGCATATTGCTGACGCTGAAAGGTGTGTAGGATGCGAATCCCACCCAAAAACTCGACAACTACTTCTTTGAACTCTTTGTTTGCACTTAACAGTGCAAGGCCGATTTGTCTTAGCTGTAAGCGGATACCTCGGAGACTGGAAGACAACAGCAGAAATGCCACCATCACAAGTAGAGTTAGCTTCCATGAAAGCAATACAAGGAGAAGTACGTATGCACTAATTAGAAGCGTATCGCGCAATAGCCGCGTCGTGGTTAGTACAGCATCTCGGGTTTGGTCAATTAGGTCAAAATAGTAGATTAGGTCTCCTGTTTTGTATTGGGTGACCTCTGAAAAACGAAGACCGAGGAAGCGAGAAAAGAGACGCCGTCGTAAATCGCCCTCCATCCAAGCCGTCATGTATGCGGAAGCGATCTGGCTGAAAAACTGAAATAAATTTTTTAACACCTGTGCGCCAACAGCCATGCCAATCAGTAGGAAAAATGTAGTAGCGGTATCCATCCCTTGTGGAAGGTAGGCAAGGTATTCACCCCATTGGCTACTGGTGGTTGTTCCGCCCAAGCCATTCCCCGACAGTGCCTCCAGAGCCAAGAGAAATATTGCCATTGTGCTGCCCTCAAGAAGGGCTGTCACAATACTTGTCAAAAAAATCAATATGATCAGCACTCTGTATTGCCACAACAGCCCCCGCAACATCTGCGCGGTCCAGCCCTCCCCGCCGCTGACCCGCCGGATTAGCCCGCGCACACGCCCCGGAATCCACGAGGGATTGCGCTCGTTGCGTACATCGATCAGATCGCTCAAACGGGACTTGAAGGTAGACATCAACACCCTTATAAGCCAGGCTTACCCCAGCAACAACTGCCGCAACGCGGCCAGATTGACCTCAGCGTCAAAGATCGCCTGCACAGGAATTTCAAAACCTTCCACAACCCGGCTGGTCAGTGTCCCGGAACCGACTTTGTAGGCCAGCCGGTAGTGATCACCGTCCAAAAAGTACTGCTCCACTACCTCTTCGTCGGGGTCGATGATCCAATATTCCGCCACCCCGTGGGCCGCGTAGTCGTCAAACTTGACGCCCCGATCCCTGGTGGTAGTGCTGTCGGAGAGTATTTCGACAATAAAATCTGGGGCCGGGAAGCACATCTGTTTTGGCGTAAAAGCATCGGCTACTTCCGCACGGAAAAAACAGATGTCCGGTTCGTAGTCGTTGCGGGTCAGAGAGATAAGCATTTTCTCAAAACCCACAAACCCCAAATTTCGACTGTCTACGAATGTATCCAACAGCCTCATCAGTAGCTTTGACGCGACAGTATGTTGCAACTTCACCGGCGAATGCACGACCACCTCCCCATTGATGAATTCGACTTTTTCGCTCTCACTCATCGTTTCAATGAAGTGTTCCCGGTGCGCTTTTTCCTTGTCCAGCACCTGCTCAATTTCGCGTTGAAATAGGGAAAGTCGGGGTGAATCTATCAGTTGTTCCAAAATCGCTTCCATCGGTGTAGCCCTTCCTTCCGTCAAATAATCAGCGGACATCCACTGATTACCGTTCACTGCCCACTCCCGCCACCTCCCGATAGACCGCCACCGTCTCCGCCGCGCACCGTTCCCAACGAAAACGGGCCGCCTGCACGACCCCCCGCCGCCGCAACTCGTCGGCCAACCCCGGCTCGGTGAGGATGCGCTCCACCGCCGCGGCCAAGGCTTCGTCGTCCGTGGCGGGGACCAGTAGCGCCGCGTCGCCGGCCACCTCCGGCAGACTGCTGCTGTCGGCACAGACGACAGGCGTGCCGCAAGCCATCGCTTCCAACACCGGGAAGCCAAAGCCTTCGTAGAGGCTGGGCAACAGAAGCGCGTCTGCCCCGGCGTAGAGAGCGGGCAAATCGTCGTCGGGGACCCGCCCGGCAAATGTCACGTCGTCGGTCAGCCCTAACTCCGCTACCAGCGCGGCCACCGGCTCGAAGAGCCAGCCCTTGCCCCCGGAAATCAGCAGCCTGTGGGGATGGCCCGCCTGCTTCAATCGGGCCAATGCACGCATAGCTGTGGCGTGATTTTTGCGGGGTTCCAGCGTGCCCACCATCAACAGATAGGGCCGTTCTGGACTGTATTGCTGGCGGATGCGCGCCACGGCTGGCGGGCCGATGGGAGCGAAGCGGTCGTCAATGCCCTCGTAGATCACCCGGATTTTGCGCTCTGGTGTGCCATAGCGGGCCATCAAATCCCGCCGAGTCTGTTGGCTTACTGCAATAATAGCATCTGCGGCCCGTACAAACAAAGGCATTGCTACCTGCAAAAAAGCCCGGTTCGTCCACGTGTGGTGCTGGGGGAAGGCTTCAAAGATCAGATCGTGGACTGTCAGCACTGTGGGCCGGGCCAGCCGGGGCAGCAGATGTTCTGTCGCGTGATAAACATCAGATGCGGGCAGTCGGCCCTCCAATGCCCGGAAACGGAGCAACTGACTTGCCAACGCCCCCAGCCGCCACGGGTATTGGCCCCGCTCAATTGTAGCGGTCGGCGCATTCTGCAACGACGCCGGCAATTCGTGGCCGCTGTGCCGGTTGTAGAAAAGGGTTAGGTCGATTTCGTCGCTGTGCCCTGCCAGCAGATGGGAAGCCAGCCGCTCGGCATAGCGGGCCAGACCCGCGTTCTGATGCACAGCCGGGCCAATGTCCAGCGCCACACGGAGACGGGGAGAAACCTGCCGGGTTTCAGAAAACCCGGCAGGTTTTGGTATCGTATCCATCAGCCCGCCTCGTCCAACAATTTGTGGATACGGCTGATAATCATCTCCATCGCCACCTGATTGCGCCCACCTTCCGGCACAATCAGATGGGCGTAGCGTTTACTCGGCTCCACAAATTCCAGATGCATAGGCCGCACTGTGCCCAAATACTGCTCCACCACCGAATCCAGCGAGCGCCCCCGCTCGAAAATGTCCCGGCGCAGGCGACGGATAAAGCGAATGTCCGCGTCCGTATCCACAAAAATACGGATGTCCATCAGCTCCCGCAGGCTGGCTTCGGCGAAGATGAGAATCCCCTCCACCAGCACCACAGGCGCGGGCATAACCATACGCGGCTCGGCCCCCCGGCTGTAGGTGGCAAAGTCATAGACCGGCACAGCCACCGCTTCTCCCCGGCGCAGACCCAGCAGATGCTCCACCAGCAGGGGCGTGTCCAGACTCTCCGGGTGGTCGTAGTTGCGTTTGGCCCGTTCGGCCAGGGGCAGGTGACTTTCCTCGCAATAGTAGCTGTCGTGCTGCAAAAAGGCGATCTGCTGGGAGCCGATGCGTTTCAGAATCTGCTCGCTGACTGTGGTTTTGCCGCTGCCGGTTCCCCCGGCCACGCCGATGACAATCGGCGGCCCTTTGCGTTTGTCGAAAGAAGTGGGGTTCATCAGACGCCGATTTCCCCTTCCAGTTCTGCCAGCGGCTCCGGGCTACTGCTCTGCACGACCAGCACAGCGCGTTCACCCGGCCAGGGGGCAAGCTGCACCAGCGCAAAAAAAGGACGGCGCAGATAACCCGCGGCTCCGGCCAATACCAGAATCAGCGCGGCCCACAGCAGCCCATCCCCTGGCAAATAGCGCAGGTGTACAGTCAACCCCGGCAAAAAGCGGAGGCGGATTGTAGCCTGGCTGCCCGCCTGCTCACCCCGGAGCAGTGCCACACTGCGCACGTCGTCCTGGCTGATCTCCGAACGGGTCACTGCGCCGCTATCCCCGGCGATTGTCTCGACCAGAAACTCTCCGTCCTCCACCAGGCGCACCAGCCGCAAAGCCACATCCCCATCCGGGATCAGCACCGATTCTTCGCTGCCCGGCGCGGGGAAGACAAAACCGATGCGGTCGGTCGTCCCGCTCTGTCCGGGCAGCAGGAGTGTGCCCGGTTTGTCGCTCTCCACATAAATGCCGGGCACATCCGCCTGCATATGGATATTTGTGTTGTTCAGGCGGGCTGTCTGGCTGCGGCCCACCGCGAGCAGTTGGGTCGCATCGCCCAATTCCACTTGCAGGGCTGCCGACTGGCTGCCCTGCTCGCCGATGACCGCATAGCGCAGGTGCAGCCCTTGCTGGGGAAAGCGAAAATCACCGCCAGGGGGCAGGGGCGCGGGGGTGACCTCCCAGCCGAAGTTGACGCCAGCCCATAGCACGGCCAGGGCCAGGAGAATCCCCGCCAGGAGCAGGGGACGCACGTAATAGGCCCAGACGTGACCCTGCACCAGCCAGCGCATTTCCCCCTCTTCGTTCTCTGGT
This sequence comes from Anaerolineae bacterium, assembly GCA_030432295.1. GTDB lineage: Bacteria > Chloroflexota > Anaerolineae > Caldilineales > Caldilineaceae > JACQGT01. The sequence goes on from JAUIHI010000006.1 coordinate 155,905, forward strand.
GTGTCGCTCACCTGTGCCCGGCGCACCAGCACCGATGGATTGGCGTCGAAGCGATTTCCCAGACGTCGGCTGATGGCCCCGGACATCTGGGCAAAGGCGGCATCCAGCCCGGAGCGGGAGCGGAAGACCTGTCCGCTGCCGGGGATGGGCAAGGGTTCGCCCGTGGCATTTTGGGGCGCGGCCAGCAGGGCAGGCAGTCGGCGGCTGCGCTGGATGTCGGCCAACTGCTCGCCCAGATGGATGAGCAGCAGCAGCCCCAGCACTGCCAGTCCGGCCCGGATAAGCGGGCTGTGGATCAGATCGAAGAGTCCCAGGCCGTTGAGCAGCGTGCCCAGACCGCCGTATTCGTTGCGGGTGGTGAGCAGCCAGCGGGTCGCACCCGCGGGGTCGTCGGCATATTGGCCGGGCAACTGGGGCAGGGCCAGCCCGACAATCACCAGCAGCAGCAGAAAGCCAGCCACGCTTATCAGCAGCAGCGGGCGGCGCAGGGTCTCCCAGAGCAGGGGGAAGGGGTCCCGCCGTGGGCGCGGAGCGGTTGTCACATTGGATTCGGGATTTGTAGGGATGGATTCAACCATCAAAGATTCCTCAAAACGACGACAGAAACATCTGCCCGGCGCGCAGCCAGGGATCGTTGGCCAGCCACTGGGAGACGGTTTCCTCCAGATTCATCAGGGGCGCGTTGCGCTGGGTGCAGGTGGGCAGGGCCTCCAGAAAGGCCGCGCCGTACTCTCGCTTCCAGGCCCGGTTGTCCAGCATCACCACTACACCTCGGTCCGTGGCCCGACGGATCAGCCGCCCAAAGCCCTGACGGAAACGCAGCACCGCATCGGGGACGACGTAATCGTAGAAGGAGTCGTCGTAGCCCGCGCCCCGGGCCGCCACCAGCGGGTCGGTGGGCACGGCAAAGGGCAGGCGCACAATAAAGAGACAGGTCAACTGCTCGCCGGGCAGGTCGATGCCCTCCCAGAAAGTGCCTGTGCCCAGTAGCACAAAACGCCCGCCGCTGCGAAACTCCTTCAGCAGCCGCCGCCGACTACCGGAGCCGTGTTCCAGCAGGCCAATCCCCATCCGGTCCAGGGGGCCGCGGATGGCTTCGGCGGTCGCCTTCAAATGGGCGTAGCTGGTGAAAAGCACAAGCGTATGGCCGTCGGCAGCTTTGGCTCCGGCGATAATCGCCCGTTCCACACTCTGCTGATAGTTGCCCCGGTCCGGCGGGGGCATATCGCTGGGCAGATAGAGCATCACATTCGATCGGTAGTCGAAGGGGCTGGCGATGGCCGAAACCTCTGCGCTCCACCCGCCCAGCCGGTCCTGGATAAAGTCGAAGCCCTCGTTTGTGCGCAGGGTAGCCCCGGTCAGCACGACCGTGCGCAGGCGATGGAAAATCTCCGTCTCCAACAGATCGCCCACGTGGACCGGCGCGGCGCACAACTCCACATTCTGCTCCGTTCCCCTGTTGCCGCTGGGAATCGAGAGCCAGGTGACGATCTCCCCATCTGCGCCAACCGGGCGGAAGATCACCCGATCCGCGGCTGCGATCAGTTCGGCCAGATAATCCGTATTGGAGCGCAGTTCGTTCAGATGGAGTGCGGTGGCATCCTCGGCCCACCAGCGCGCCCGATCCAGCCCGTCGATCAGCGCCTGGCTCTGGTCTAGCAGGGAATGCAGCCCCCGGCTGATGGCGTCCCACTCCATTTCGAGCTGACTCCAGCGGGGCTGGGCGCGCATCCCACTGTCCAGACGCAGACGCTGGGCATACTCGGCGCTGGGACGGATGCCCTCCTGGGACTGGGCGAATTGGAGAATGGAAGCGGCGAATTCACCCAGCGGCGCGGAGAGACGGCGGGCCGCATCTTCGATCTGGCGGGCCTGGTGGGGCCATTCCGGGTGGCTCTCCAAACGGCGGCGCATCTCTTTGGGCAAGGCCATTCGGCTCAGCGCGGCGTCGATCTGCGCCCGATCCGTGCGGGTGGTCAGGGCTTCGGTGGCCGCATCTTCCAGCCGGTGGGCCTCGTCGATGACCAGATGATTGTAGGCGGGCAGCAGCCGGTGGCCCGTCTCCACATCGGCCAGGAGGAGCGCGTGGTTGACCACCAGCAGATGGGCTGTCTCCGCGGCGTGGCGGGCCTGCCAATAGAAGTCGTGGGAGCCGAATTCGCCCTGCTGATGGGCGTCGCTCCCACAGCGCTCTTCCGTGCAGATGGCCGGATCCGAGGCAATCTGCCGCCAGACGGAGCGCTCTTTGGGGTCGTTGATAGACAACTCAGCCACATCCCCCGTGCGGGTATTGGGCAGCCAGGCCAATATCTTTGCCAGCAGGCGCAGTTCGACAGTCGCCAATTGGCGTCCTCGTCGCCACTCTTCCAGGCGGCGGGTGCAGAGATAGTTCTGGCGGCCTTTGAGCAGGGCCGCGCGCAGGGGCGGTAACTCCGGCGCACTCTCGGTCAACAGTTCGGCCAGCCGGGGAATCTCCTGTTCCAGCAGTTGCTCCTGCAGAGGAATTGTGTTGGTGGCGACGACGGCCCGCTGGTTGTGGGCTGTGGACCAGAGCGCGGCAGGCAGCAGATAGGCCATACTTTTGCCCGTGCCTGTGCCCGCCTCGATCATTCGGTGGCGGCCCGCAGTGAAGGCGTCCAGCACCAGATGGGACATCTCCACCTGTCCCCGGCGGCTCTCGTAGTGGCCGTCCAACTGGCGAGCCAGAGGGCCGTCGTCGGCAAAGGCCGCGTCGAGGGTCTCCGGTGTCATCAGCCGCTCCACCTCCGCACTGGCGGGCGCAGGTTGGACAGGGGGCGCTGGCTGGGCCGCGTCCGCACGAATCCAATGCACAGGCGGCTGGTTCCACGCACCGGACAGACGGCTTGCCAGTGCATCTTCCAGCAGAAAGCGCAGGGACCAATCGCTGCTCGCGCTGCTCTCGACGAGGATTCGCAGGATTTGCAGGGGCAATTGGTCCAGCCGTTCGATCAGCCGGATGAAAAGCTGGGCCGTGGCTTCGGCGTCGGCGTTGGCCCGGTGGGCGTCGTCCAGGCGGATGTCCAGACTGTTGCAGAGTTCGCCCAGATTGTAGCTGGGCTGGTTGGGCAGCAGAATCGTCGCCAACTCGTGGGTATCCAGCCGGGGGCGGTGGAAGTTGGCCCCGTTTGCTTCCAAAAAGCCCAGATCGAAGCCGACGTTGTGGCCGACGACGCCGTAGACGGCGCTATCCACAAAGGCCAGGAGTTCGGGAAGCACTCGCTCCATCGCCGGTGCGCCCGCCACATCCCGATCGGAGATGTTCGTCAATTGCTGGATGAAAATAGGGATGGGACGGCCCGGATTGACGAAGGTGGAGAACGTATCGACGATTGCGCCGTCGCAGAAACGCACCGCGCCGATCTCAATGATGGCGTCTTTTTGGGGGCTGAGGCCGGTGGTTTCCAGATCCACAGCGACAAATGTACGCGGGAGCATTGGCTGTCCGTTCCAGGAAATAGAATAGAATGCTGATTACGCGGATGAGGTGGAACAATGCGGATTCTCACTTGCCGATTCCACCCTCGGCATTATAGCAGGCCCCGGCGATGGATGGCGAATAGGCCCGGATGGGACGGGAAGTATCCGTATGGGGAATTGCTCGCTGTGGGGTTCTGGGGCAAAATGGAAGAGGAAAGTCAAAAGGCAAAAGGCGATGTCCTGAGCCTGTCGAAGGAAAAAGGCAAAAGTGGCTCGACAGACAGTCTCCGTTATCGCAACTGTATACAACGAAGGCGCAGCTATTGCCCACCTGCTGGATTCCCTGGCTGCCCAGTCCCGCCCGGCAGACGAAGTGGTGATCTGTGACGGAGGCAGCAGCGACGACACCGCTGCGATTGCCCGCTCCTACGCAGATCGGCTGCCCAATCTGCGGGTGATTGTGGAGCCGGGAGCCAACATCAGCCGGGGGCGCAATCTGGCGATTGGCGCGGCGCAGGGGCCGATTATCGCGGCCACAGATGCGGGGGTACGCCTGGACCCGGCCTGGCTGGAACGGCTGGTTGCGCCTTTTGAAGATGGCCAGGATGCAACAGCGGTGGCCGGTTTCTTTCTGCCCGATGCGCAGGGCGTCTTTGAAACCGCGATGGCCGCGACGGTTCTGCCCCTGACCGATGAGATCGACCCGGGCAGATTTCTGCCCAGCAGCCGCTCTGTGGCCTTTCGCAAGGATGTGTGGGAGCAGGCGGGGGGCTACCCCGAATGGCTGGACTATTGCGAAGACCTGCTCTTCGATTTTGCCGTCAATGCCCAGCAGCCGGACAAATCGTCCGCTTTTGTCTGGCAACCCGATGCGCTGGTCTACTTTCGTCCCCGCTCGTCTCTGATGGCTTTTGCCAAACAGTACTACCGCTACGCCCGAGGCGACGGCAAAGCCGATCTCTGGCGTAAGCGCCACGCCATCCGCTACGCCACCTATTTTGTGGCCCTGCCCGCGCTCCTCGGCCACGCCTTCTGGGGATTCTTCGCGCGCTGGCTGGGTTGGGCTGGGCTGCTGATCGGGCTGATTGTCTACTGTCTGCGTCCCTGGCAGCGGCTGGCAAAACTGGGGGGCAACCTCTCGGAGCGAGAATGGCTACAGGCGGCCGCGCTCGTCCCCGTCATCCGGGCCGTAGGGGATATTGCGAAGATGGCGGGCTATCCCGTGGGTCTGTGGTGGCGGAGGAGGAGACGGGGTGAAGGGGTGAAGGGAGTATCCTAACGATACAAGACCAGCGCCGGTTGAGTAGGCGGAGGCTGTTTGCCGCCGTATCGAAACCCAGCGGGTGGGAAAAATCGTCTCGTCAACCCGTTCGCTTGGTTTCGATATGCCTCGAAGACTCGGCTACTCAACCAGCGCTCACTGGTCCGATCTGTGTGCAACTTTGTGGCTTCGCCACCTTATGGAATACGAAATCCGCAATTCGCCAATCACAGGGGGAAATCGTGCCGCTCCTCATCGACGGCCACAATCTAATCGGGTCCGGTTCTATCCCCGATATCAGCCTGACCGACGAGGACGACGAGGCCAAATTGGTGGCGCGGCTGCGGGTCTGGCGCAGCAAAGCCAAAGACCGGATGACTGTCATCTTTGATCACGGCATCACCGGCGGGCGCTCGATTGGGCTGAGCGGAGCGGGGGTGAATGTGATCTTTGCCCGCAATCCCCAGGACGCGGACGAACTGATCCGCCGACGTCTGCGCAGCGCGGGCAAAGGGCTGATTCTCGTCTCCAACGACGCGGAACTGCGCCGGGACGCCGCGGCCGCCGAGGTGGAGGTCTGGCGCAGCGACGAGTTTGTCCAGCGGATGCAGACGAAAGCGCGTAAGAAAGGCGCTACGTCCGCAATTCAGGAAGCAGCGCAAGAAGCCGGGGCCGAGAGCCACGTGAACCTCTCTGAGCGGGAAGTGGACCAGTGGATGCGTATGTTCGACAAAGCCAAGAAACCGCGGCGGAAGAAATAACCACGAAGGCACGAAGACACAAAGAACAGCAAAATCTTCTTCGTGTCTTTGTGACTTTGTGGTTGAATGGAGCGGGGAATGACCGAAACGACAACGAAACCGACCCGGCGGGAAGTGCCTGCGCTGCTGATTGAAGCCACGCCACAGGTCAACGGCATTGGCTACTGGCTGCTGGCCAGCCCGATACTTGTCTACCTGGCCTGGCTCTGGGTGGACCTCTTCGCCTATTACAGCCCCATCCCCTGGCGCTGGCTGGATTGGGTGTTGGGCGCGGCCATCTACTGGTTTCTCTTTGTGCTGCCCGCTGGCTATGCCGCCCACAAACTGGTCGTATCCCTGCCCCGTCCCTTCCAGCACACGGGCTGGGATGTGCAGCCGCTCGAACCCGTGCGCCCCGCCGAGATGTACACTGTACGCTACATTTTCACTGGACGGCGACCAGCCGAGCGGGATCGCCAGCGTATCTGGCTGCGCGCAGCCCAGGGCTGGGTCTATTTGGAAGTGGCGGCCATTTTCATCGGATTTGTGGTGATGATCCCCCTCTTCTTCAGCGCGCTCGACTTCGGCTTTGGGCGATGATTCCGAACGCGGGTGGGCGAAACCAAAAGACAAACCACTGAGTCACTGAGAGCACTGAGAACCTTTCGCCCCGCTTTTCTCTGTGAAACTCTGTGTGCTCAGTGTCTCAGTGGTAGATTTTCTTGCAGGAAAACAAGCGTTTTTTTCAACGCTTAGAATATACCCTCTCCACCCATAGGAGGAAGCAAATGTATACGGAACGATTGGTCGGCTTCTATCAAACCAAACGGGAAGAGATTCTCCACACCATCCGGCTGCTGGTGGAAGACGAGACCCCCAGCGATGACAAAGCCCGGCTGGATGCCTTCGCCCAAGTGTTGGCGAAGCGCTATGCAGCGGTAGGCTTCCAGACGGATATAATTCCCAACGCGGATCGGGGCAACCATCTGCGGGCTGTCTTCAACAAAGCTGCGTATGTGACAGACCCATCCGCCAAACCCGCCCTGATCCTCTGCCACTTCGACACAGTCTGGCCCGTCGGCTCCCTGGCCACCCACCCCTGTCGCATCGACGAGCAGGGCTGGGCCTACGGGCCAGGCATCTTCGATATGCAGGCCAGTCTGGCTCTGGTGGAGTTTGTGATTCACGGCGTGCAGGAGATGGGGCTGCGCCTGCCCCGGCCTGTGGTGCTGTTGGCAACCTCCGACGAGGAAGTGGGCAGCCACACTTCCCAGCAATTGATTGAATACGAAGCCCGCCAGGCCGCCTACGTGCTGGTGATGGAATCCCCTCTGCCTGGTGGTGTTATCAAAACCGCACGCAAAGGCACGGGTCACTTTGAGGTCGATATTACCGGGCGGGCCGCCCACGCGGGTGTCGAGCCGGAGAAGGGCATCAGCGCTATTCAGGAGTTGGCCCACCAGATTCTGGCCCTGCACAGCCTGACCGATATGGAAGTAGGCACGACTGTCAATGTGGGCGTCGTCAGCGGCGGGACCCGCTCGAATGTGGTCGCGCCCAATGCCAAAGCCGTCATCGACGTGCGTTCCTGGACAGCCGAGGAGATGGAGCGGGTGCGCCACGCCATCCGGGAACTGAAGCCTGTGCTGCCGGGGGCAAAGATCGTCACCCACGACGGCGGCGGTCGTCCCCCGTTGGAGCATAAAGTCACGGAGGGCCTTTTCAAGCAGGCCCAGGCCATCGGCAAGAAAATTGGGCTGGACCTGAAAGAGGGCGCGACCGGCGGCGGCAGCGACGGCAACCTGACCGGTGCGCTGGGCATCCCCACACTGGACGGGCTGGGCGTGCCCGGTCACGGCGCGCACGCGGACCACGAACACATCGAAGTGGACCAGATCGCCGGGCGGCTGGCGCTGTTGACAGGGCTGTTGATGGAGTTGAACGTATAACGTACTTTCGTAGGCAGTGAGGTTAGAAGCGCTGATGGTTTTTGGTCGGACTATCAATGCAAGACCAGCGCCGGTTGAGTAGGCGGGTGCTTTTCCCCGCCGTATCGAAACCCAGCGGGTAGACTCGTTCAGTCGCTTCACCCGTTCGCTGGTTTCGATACGCCTCGAAGACGCAGAATCCTATGGATTCTGTCGGCTACTCAACCGACGCTCACTAGGCTTGGACTGTTAGGTTACGAGTTATGGCTCCTATCTCTGATTGAAAGACGGATGGAATGAACTTTAACCACTACTTCACAAACGACGAACTGGCCGAAATTCTGTCGGGCTGGACGAACGAATACCCGGCGCTGGCCGCGCACTCTGTGCTGGGCAAGAGCCATGAAGGGCGGGAGATTCCCCTCCTCATCCTGACCAACACAGCTACCGGCCCGGACACGGACAAACCCGCGCTGTGGATCGACGCCAACATCCACGCCACGGAACTGGCGGGCACGACGACAGCCCTGCACATCGCCCACACCCTCCTCACCGGCTATGGCACAGACGCCCGGGCTACCCGCCTGCTCGACAACTGCGCCGTCTACCTCGCGCCCCGGCTCAACCCGGACGGAGCGGCCTTGGCGATGGCCGATGTGCCCCAATACATCCGTTCGGGAACCCGGCCTTATCCCTTTGAGGAGAAGGCCGACGGCATCCACATTGAGGATATGGACGGGGACGGGCGCATTTTGCAAATGCGTATCCCCGACCCCAACGGCGACTGGAAAGTGAGCAGCCTGGACCCTAAGCTGATGGAGAAGCGTGGGCCGGATGAGCAGGAGGGCCAGTTCTACCGGCTCTTTCAGGAAGGGCGCATCGAAAACTACGACGGCGTGCAGATTCGGGAGGCCCGCCCGGTGCAGGGGCTGGACTTCAACCGCAACTTCCCCTTCGATTGGAAGCCGGAGAACGAACAGTCCGGCGCGGGTCCCTATCCCACCTCGGAAGTGGAAATCCGGGCGACGGTGGACTTCATCACCCACCACCCCAACATCAATATCGCCATCACCTATCACACCTTCAGCGGCGTCATTCTGCGCCCTTTCAGCACCAGGCCCGACGACAAAATGGATGTGAACGATCTGTGGGTCTACCAGTTGATGGGCGAGCGGGGCAAAGAACTGACCGGCTACAAATGCCTTTCGGTCTATCACGACTTCCGCTACCACCCGACCGAAGTGACCACCGGTGCCTTCGACGATTGGGTCTACGATCACCTGGGCATCTTCGCCTTTACCGTCGAACTCTGGGACCTGCCGGGCCGGGCCGGGATCGAGGACCGGGACTTCATCAAATGGTTCCGCACCCATCCCCACGCAGACGACGTGAAGATATTGCGCTGGCTGGAGGAGAATGCCAACGCAGACGCCTACATCGACTGGTATACCTACGAGCATCCCCAACTCGGCCCGGTGGAGCTGGGCGGGCTGAACCGGATGTATACCTTCCGCAACCCGCCCCACCACCTGATGGGCGAAGAGGCCGAGAAGAACACTCCCTGGGCGCTGGCTTTGGCCGATATGCTGCCCCGGCTCACGCTCCACGAACTGGCCGCGACGGCTCTGGGCGACGGGCGCTATCGTCTGCGGCTGGTGGTGGAAAACAGCGGCTTTCTGGCAACGAATACCAGTGGCCAGGGGCAGAAGCGGGCCGCGGCCCGACCTGTCCGGGTGGAGCTTTCCCTGCCGGAAGGTGCATCCTTCGTCACTGGCAAGGCGCGCACGGAACTGGGCCACTTGCAGGGCCGCAGCAATAAACTAGACGTGACCGCTGTCTACGGCAGCAGCCCCACAGACAACCGGGCCTGGGCCGAATGGGTGGTGCAGGGCCAGCCGGGGGACGAAATCGGCGTAGCGATTCTCAGCGACCGGGCGGGAAATCTCCGCCGCGATCTAACACTACCGGCCTAGGGCAATCCGTATGTCTGATACTCTCAGCTTTGCGATTCTGCTGGTTCTGACACTGGGCTTCGCCTTTCTCAACGGCTTTCACGACGCGGCCAACGCAGTGGCGACGATTATCGCTTCCCGCGCCCTGTCGCCCCGCTCTGCCCTGGGGATGGCGGCGGTGGCGAATCTGCTGGGGCCCCTGCTCTTTGGCTCTGCGGTGGCGATTACTGTGGGCAAGGAACTTGTGGCCCCGTCCAGCATTACGATTACTGTCGTCATTGCCGCGCTGGCCTCTGGCTCGTTGTGGAGTCTCGTCACCTGGCTGTGGGGGATACCCTCCAGCTCTTCCCACGCGTTGGCCGGAGGGCTGGTGGGTGCGGCGGTGGCCTATGGCGGCTGGTCTGTGCTGGAAATCGACGGTCTGATCAAAATCGCTCTGGCGCTTTTTGTGTCGCCGGTATTGGGCTTTGTGTTGGGGTGGCTTCTGTTGCGGCTCATCTTCTTTCTGGCGCGGGACGCCACGCCCCGCATCAACACCACCTTCAACCGGCTGCAACTGATCACTGCCACAACCCTGGCCCTTTCCCACGGGGCCAACGATGCCCAGAAGACCGCTGGGATTATTGCCCTGGGAATGGTCATTCTCGGCTTCGAAGGCACTTTTCAGGTGCCCCTGTGGGTGATTATCGCCAATGCCCTGGCTATCAGCATCGGAACCGCAGCAGGTGGCTGGCGCATCATCCGCACCCTGGGCGGCAAGTTCTACCGCATCCGCCCGGTGCATAGCTTTGCCTCTCAGTTGACTTCCAGTGTCGTGATTTTGGGCGCGTCTCTGCTGGGCGGGCCAGTGAGCACCACCCACGTAGTCAGTTCGGCCATTGTGGGCGTGGGCGCGTCAGAGCGCAGAAATCAGGTGCGCTGGAGCAATCTGGGGGATATTGGTGTGGCCTGGCTGATAACAGTCCCCATTACTGCCCTGTTGGCCCTGGTGTTCTACTATCTCTTGCGCTTCGTTTTCGGCCCCTAATCCACTGGAGTGATTGATGGCAAACTTTTCCCTACGTCCCCGCAAACAGGTGAACATCTTTATACAGCTTTTGCAACAACAGGCCGAGCAGGCCCAGATCGGCGTCAATGCCCTCTGCGCTTATGTGGAGAAGGGCGACAAAGCCAGTATGGAGAGGGTGGAGCAGGCGGAAAAGGACGGGGACGAACTGCGCCGGATTCTGATCGACGAACTGCACAAGACGTTTGTCACCCCCTTCGATCGGGAGAATATCTTCGATCTCTCCCTCTATCTGGACGACGTTCTGGACTACGCCTATACGACCGTCGAGGAGATGCGTACACTGGGCGTGACCGCCGATACCCATCTGACCGAGATGGTCATGCGGCTGAGCGAAGCCGCCGATGAACTGGTGCTGGCTATCGAGCGGTTGGACGACAACCCGCTGGTGGCGATGAATCACGCCCAACGGATCAAACACCGGGAGAATCAGGTGGAGCGCTCCTATCGGGAGGCCATCGCAGAACTTTTTTCTGGCCCAGAGAGTGTGCATCACATAATGGAAATGTTGCGTAAGCGCGAGGTCTACCGCCACGTGAGCAACGCCGCGGATCAGGCCGACCAGGCCGCCAATATCATCGGTTCTTTAATTGTGAAGATGACTTGAAAGAGGTATGAAGATCGACGCCAAACCGAGAATTTTAGTTGTTGAAGATGAACCGACGTTGGTGGATACGTTGGAATACAATCTCACCCGCCAGGACTATACCGTCAGTACAGCCACCGACGGCTTCACAGCCCTGGAAAAGGCCCGCACCGAGCGGCCTGACCTGATTGTGCTGGATGTGATGCTGCCGGGGCTGGACGGCTTTGAGATTTGCCGCATTCTGCGTCAGGAGATGAGCACGCCGATTCTGATGCTGACAGCCAGAGACGACGAAATCGACAAAGTGGTCGGGCTGGAAGTGGGCGCGGACGATTACCTGACCAAACCCTTTTCCATGCGGGAGCTGATGGCCCGGGTCAAGGCCCATCTGCGCCGGGTGCGGATGATCCGGGAGGAGATGGAAGGCGAGGAGACGACGGCGGACGACAGACCGGCGAACGCGGCCGGGCTTACCTTTGGCTCGTTGCACATCGACCCGGACCGGCACGAGGTGGTCAACGGCGCAGAAATTCTCCATCTGAAGCCCAAAGAATTTGAGCTGCTCCACTTTCTGGCCCGCAACCGGGGCATGGCCCTGAGCCGGGATTTGATTCTGGAGCGGGTGTGGGACTGGGACTTCGACGGAGGCAGCCGCACTGTCGATGTCCACGTGCGCTGGCTGCGGGAGAAAATTGAGGAGGACCCGGCCCACCCCCGGCGGATTGTGACTGTGCGGGGCGTGGGCTATCGCTTTGAAGGGTAGGCAAGAGTGGGTCACGACGGCAGTTCTACACTGGGCAGGGGTGTAATTCAAGTTGGGGGCAGAGGTGGGTTTGCGACGACCGCTCCGGGCTAAAGACCCGGAGCTATTGAGCGACGCCCCCTAAATGGGGGCTGCAAGAGAACTGGGCAGAGGACGGATAAGCCGGATTTATCCGGCGTGGCTCGGTAGCCCGGTGTCTTTAGCACCGGGTGGCACAGACGATCCCACTTCGCCCCAAATCTGAATTACACCTACTGGGCAGTCGGTGGGGGCACTCGGAAAGAAGTTGTGATATTATTCACATAATCGCATCCGCCCGGTCGCTTTAAGTCCGGGTGGCGAGGCATCGCTCCGTAAACGGGGCGTCGTTCGATAGCCAGGGGACTTGAGCCTCTGGCGGTCAGGTGCATAGAAAGCAGGGCATATGAACCAATATTGGCGGCTGTGGACGTTTCTATTACTGGCACTGTTGCCCCTGGCTGGCTGTAGCGGCAACAGTGCCCAGGCCGGGTCTATACCGGGCGAGCAGCGGGCCATCCAGAACAAAGGCTCGGACACCCTCGTCAACCTGGCCCTGGCCTGGGCCGAAGCCTACCGGGAGGTGGACCCGTCGATCTCCATCGCGGTCACCGGCGGTGGATCGGGCACGGGCATTGCCGCCCTCATCAACGGCACAGTGGACATCGCCAACGCATCCCGCCAGATGAAGGAGAATGAGTACGAGGCGGCCAGTGCCAATGGCATCGAATCTGTGGAATTTACGGTTGCCATCGACGCCCTGGCGATTGTCGTCAACCTGGAAAACCCGGTGAACCAACTTTCCATTGACCAGTTGGCCGACATCTACACCGGGCGCATCACCAACTGGAAGGATGTGGGGGGCAACGACGCGCCGATTGTCCTGCTCTCCCGGGAGACCAATTCGGGAACCCACGTCTACTTTCTGGAAGAGGTGGTGCGCAAAGGCGACGGCGAAAACAGTGACATCTTTGCGCCCCAGACGCTTCTGATGCCCTCCTCTGTGGGGATTACCAGCGAAGTGCGGCGCAACCCCAACGCCATCGGCTACGACGGTCTGGGCTACGTGGACACCAGCCACGAAAAGACAATCGCCGTAGCCAAAGATGCTGATTCCCCCTATGTCCTGCCGACGGTTGCCAACGGCGCCAATGGCAGCTACCCGATCTCCCGTGGGCTGTATATGTACACGGCGGGCCAACCGACCGGGGCCATCGCCGACTATATGGCGTGGGTGATGGGGCCAGAGGGTCAGTACATTGTGGCCGAATTGGGCTTCGTCCCACTCCCGGAGAATTAGGCCTATGACAACCAATTCCTCTGTAACAGCACCGACACCGGCCGCGGCCCAGGAAAAGGGCCAACGGATACACATCGGTGAATGGATCATCGAAAATCTGATCCGGCTGGCCGGTCTTTCCACTGTCCTTATCGTCGGGCTGATCTTTCTCTTCCTCGTGCGCGAGGGCGGACCAGCCTTTCTGGACATCCCCCTGCGCCAACTCTTTGGCAGCCGCTGGTATCCCATCGAAGGCATCTTCGGCCTGCTCCCCCTGCTGGTGGGTTCGCTGATCGTCACTGTGGGCGCGGTGGTGATTGCCGTGCCTCTGGGCCTGATCTGTGCCATCTATCTGGGCGAAATTGCCCCTACCTGGCAGCGGGAAATCCTCAAGCCGCTGATTGAGATGCTGGCGGGTATCCCGTCGATTGTGTTGGGTTTTCTGGGGTGGGTTGTCCTGGCCCCGCTGATCCAAAATGCCGGCGCGGCCACGGGATTGACAGCCTTTACCGGCGCGATTATCCTGGCCTATATGTCCTTGCCCACAATCATCAGCATCTCGGAAGACGCGCTCTACGCTGTGCCAAAGGAGTACCGGGACGGTGCGCTGGCGATCGGCGCCACCCAATGGCAGACTATCTGGCGGGTGGTGTTGCCCGCGGCCCGCTCTGGCATTGTGATTGCGGTGATGCTGGGGATTGGCCGGGCGATTGGGGAGACAATGGCGGTGATGATGGTGACCGGCAACGCGGCCAATATTCCGGCCCTGAGCAGCGGGGTGATCTTCCAGCCGGTGCGCACGATGACGGCGACGATTGCCGCGGAGATGGGCGAAGTGGCCCAGGGCAGCCTGCACTACAACACCCTCTTTGGGATTGGGATTGTGCTCTTTGTGATTACTTTCGCCATCAATTCCCTGGCCGGGCGCATTGTCGGCACACGGGGCGCACGACGTACGGGAGCCAAGCTATGAGCCGACAACAGATCAACCGACTGGCAACTGCCCTGATTACCGGCGTGGCGATTCTGGTGGTCGTGCCGATTGTACTGGTAATTCTCTTTGTCATCTACAATGGCATCGGCACGATTAGTTGGGAATTTATCAGCGCGCCGCCCACCAACGGAATGCGGGAAGGGGGCATCTGGCCCGCGCTGCTGGGGACGATCTTCCTGACCTTTGGGACGGCGATTATCTCCTTTCCCCTGGCGATTGGCGCGGCCATCTATCTCTCGGAATATGCCGCGGACAACCGGATGACCCGGATGGTGCGCCTGGCGATTGTCAATCTGGCCGGCATTCCGTCGATTGTCTACGGGCTGTTCGGGCTGGGCGCGTTTGTCCTCTTTATGCAGTTTGGCACGTCGATTCTGGCTGGCTCCCTGACGCTGGGTATCCTTACTTTGCCAGTGGTCATCAGCACCGCGGAGGAGGCCATCGCCTCGGTTCCCCAGCAGTTTCGCACAGTCAGCCTGAGCCTGGGTGCGACTCGCTGGCAGACCATCCGCCATCAGGTGCTGCCCCACGCCCTGCCCGGCATTCTCACCGGGATTATTCTGGGGCTGGGCCGGGCCGCAGGTGAGACCGCGCCGATTCTCTTTACGGTGGCGGCCTTCTATCTGCCCGATCTGCCCCACTCCATCTTCGACCAGACGATGGCCCTGCCCTATCACCTCTACGTCATCTCGACCCAAGTGCCGGGTATGCCGTTGAGCATCCAATACGGCACAGCCCTGGTCCTGCTGCTGATCGTTCTCTCCCTGACCCTCTCCGCCACTTTTGTGCGTACCAGTATGCGGCGGCGGCGGGAGTGGTAGGAGGGGATCGGGGATTGGGGACAGGGTAATCCGTGGCAATCCAATCAATCCGTGCAAATCCGTGTCCTTTTTTTGACGGACATCGGCGGAGAAGTCAATGATACAATCCAAAATTTCGATTCAGCATCTCTACTACACCTACGAAGACGGCATTGAAGCTCTGCGCGACATCAGCCTGGAGATTCCCGCCAACGAGATTTTTGTTCTCTTTGGCCCGGCCCGTAGCGGCAAATCCACGCTGCTGCGCCTGCTCAACCGTCTGTCGGACCTGGACGAAGGCACGGCGCGCCAGGGCACGATTCTCGTCGACGGCCAGGATGTCTTCGACCGTTCGGTCAATGTGAGCAATTTGCGGCGGCGGATCAGTATGGTTTTTGCCATGCCCACACCCCTGCCCGGCTCCATCTACGACAACCTGACCTACGGGCTGAAGATGGCGGGTATCCGGGAGCGGGGGGAACTGGACCGGCGGGTGGAGCAGTCCCTGAAGCAGAGCGCGCTCTGGGATGAGGTGAAGGATCGGCTGGGCGCTTCAGCCTTTGCTCTTTCCGGCGGCCAGAAGCAGCGGCTCTGCATCGCCCGCAGCCTGGCCCTGGAGCCGGATGTGGTGGTGTTGGACAATCCCACCTCCGGTCTCGACCCGATTTCTACGGCGACGGTAGAGGAATCGCTCTTTGACTTGAAGGAGCGCTACACGATTATTATGGTTCCCCACAGCGTGCAGCAGGCGGCCCGGGTGGCGGATCAGGCGGCCTTTCTGCTCGACGGCGAACTGGTGGAAGTGGGCGAAGCGGGCAAGCTGTTTGTCCAGCCGACAGACCAGCGGACAGAGGATTACATTACGGGGCGGTTCGGGTAAATGGAAAACAAAATCGACGTTCGCGATTTCAATTTCTACTACAGCAGCTTTCACGCGCTGAAGGGGCTGACGATCCCCATCCGGGAGCGGCAGATTACCGCGCTGATCGGCCCGTCCGGCTGTGGCAAGTCGACTTTTTTGCGTTCGCTCAACCGGATGAACGACACCATCGCCGGGACCAGCGCCACGGGCGAAGTGCTGTTGGATGGCAAAAATATCTACGCCCCGGACGTGGATGTCACGGACCTGCGCAATCGGGTGGGAATGGTTTTTCAGCGACCCAACCCCTTTCCCCAGAGCATCTATGACAATGTGGCATTTGGCCCCCGGGTGACAGGCCGGGCCAGTGGCAGGGCGCTGGATGTGATTGTGGAAGAGAGCCTGGAAGGGGCCGGTCTGTGGGGGGAGATCAAACACCGGCTGCGGGATTCTGCGCTTTCCCTCAACCCCGGCCAGCAGCAGCGGCTCTGCATTGCCCGGGCCATCGCCGTAAAGCCGGAAGTGATTTTGATGGACGAGCCTTGCTCCGCGCTCGATCCGGTGGCGACGCTCAAAGTTGAGGAGTTGATGCGCGTTTTGGCAAAAGAGTATACAATTGTGATTGTGACCCACAATATGCAGCAGGCGGCCCGAGTCTCGGATTTTACCGGTTTCTTCTGGCTGGGCGAGTTGGTGGAATTCGGCCCAACCACCCAACTATTTTCAACACCCCAGCAAGAGTTGACCGAATCCTACATTACCGGACGGCGCGGATAGGGCTATCCAATAGTTTAGTTTATCCACAGATTCCGCAGATTTTCACCCATTTTTTTGTGAATATCTGCGGAATCTGTGGCTAGCTCTTTTTTTGGATGCGCCTAAGCAACACAGCGAGGAGCATACGATATGTCTACACGAGGACGTTTTGAACAAAAACTGACCGAATTGCGCGCCGATATTCTGGCTATGGGCAGTCTGGTGGACGAGGAGCTTCAACTGGCCCTCGAAGCCCTGCGCAATCTTGATCCAGCGCTTGCCCGGGCTGTCAACGAAAAAGATGTGGTGGTCAACCAGACCCGTTTCACCATCGAAGAAAAATGCTTTGCCCTGATCGTCACCCAGCAGCCCGCGGCCCGTGACTTGCGCGCTATCATCACGGCAATGAATATGATTGTGGATTTGGAACGGATGGGCGATCAGGCCAAAGGCATTGCCAAAGTCGTGCGCCATCTCCAGAAGTTCCCCGAACAGGAACGTCCTACCGGGCTGGAAGCTATGGGGCAGATGGCGGGCAGTATGCTGCGCCAGGCGATGACGGCCTACGCCCACGACAATGTGGACCTGGCCCGGCTGGTGGCGGGCCAGGACGACGAAGTGGACACAATCTACGCCCGTGTATTTTCCGACATTATGTTGCGCATGGCCCAAGTGCAGCAGCCGGAGCAGATCGAAGCCTCCTACGAGATTCTGCGCTCGGCTCGCGAACTGGAACGCTTTGCCGATCTGGCAACGAATGTGGCCGAGCGGGTCGTCTATCTGGTCACCGGTTCTATGTCGGAGATCAACCAGGACGGATAGGCGCAGGGAAGCGTACAACCAGCCACAAGAAACGGGAGAGCGATGATCGCTCTCCCGTTTCTTGTGGTGCTGGGCAGATGCCACCGCCGTCAGTCGTCCGCGGTCTGCCGTCCGTCACTCCTAGGCAAACCAGGTCGTCCCCGGAAATTGATACTGGCGACCCACTTCTTCGTCCAGTTCCACACCGATGCCGGGGCGGTCGCTCATGTGGATGAAGCCATCTTTGATGATGTCCGTCTTCTCCTGGATGATCGTCGTCCAGTAGTCCCGGTGCAGCCAGTGGAATTCCAGCACCAGGAAGTTGGGCACAGTGGCGCAGACGTGGGCCGAGGCCAGCGTCCCAATCGGCGATGAAACGTTGTGGGGCGCAAAGGGAATGTAGTAGAGTTCGGCCATATTGGCGATCTTGCGACATTCGGACAGGCCGCCACATTTGGGAATATCGGGCATAATAATGTCCACCGCCTGCTGCTCCAACAGGTCCCGGAAGCCGTGGCGCAGGTAGAGGTTTTCCCCCGCGCAGATGGGATTCTTCGAGTGCTGCTTGACTTCACGCATAGCCTTCACATTTTCAGCGGGGACCGGCTCTTCCAGCCACATCAGGTGATAGGGAGCCAAATCCTGCACCAGACGGATGGCGCTGGGCACGTCGAGACGGGTGTGTACATCCGCGGCCACGGCCACATCTTTGCCTGCGGCCGTCGTGACCATATCCACCAACTGTACCATCCGTTCGTGCTCCCACTGGATGGCCGTATAGTTGAAGGCGTCCTTCTGAAAGTCGGCCACTTCGCTGCCTTTGTAGCCGTAGGCGTCGATGTCCACATCGATTTTCAGGGCGGTGAAGCCCTTTTCCAGCACGTCGTCCACCACCTGTTTGATCTCGTCGAAGTTCATGCCCGGGGCCACCTGACAGTCGGCGTAGACCCGGATTTTGTCCCGGAATTTGCCACCCAGCAGCTCGTAGATGGGCACGTTCAGCGCCTTGCCCTTCAAATCCCACAGCGCGATTTCGATGCCGGTGAGCGCGGTGATGAGCGCGCCGCCTGTGCCCCCGTCGAAGACGTGCTTGCGACGCATATCCTCGAAGATGGCGTCGATGGCGAAGGGGTCTTTGCCGATCAGCCGTTCTTCCAGATAGCCGATAATCGCGATGGCCTGCTTGCCGCCGTGGACACATTCGCCCAGGCCAGTGATGCCCGCGTCAGTGGTCACGCGCACCCACAGGTGCATCCCGTGGCCTTTGGTGGCAGCGGTTTTGATGGATGTGATTTTCATTGGGGTGTCCTGTTTGGTTGTTGTTGGGGATGATGGCGATGGGTGGGAACACAAGAGACAGCGGACAGCGGACCGCAGACGAACGAATGCGAAGTATTGTCGATGCGTGCTTCGTCCGCCGTCCGCGGTCCGCCGTCAGTCGTCTCCTACCCGTGCCCGACGTAAACGGTCTTCGTCCGAGTATAGAACTCAATCGCAGCCGGTCCCTGCTCTTTGAAGGTGTTGGCGCTGGAATGCTTGAAGCCGCCAAAGGGCGCTTGCAGAGCCAGCCCGGAGGAGGATTCGTTGATCTTCACCACACCGGCGTCGATGCGGTTGGCGAAGTGGAAGGCCCGCTGCAAATTGTTGGTGACGACTGTGGCCGACAGGCCAAATTCGATGGCGTTGGCCTTTTCCAGGGCGTCGTCGAAGTCCCGCGCCCGGATGATGCCAATGACCGGGCCGAAGACCTCCTCCTGGGCGATGCGCATAGAAACGTCCACCTCATCGAAGACCGTCGGCTGGACGAAATAGCCGCCGTTCCCCGTTGGGCTGCCGCCCGCCAGCAGCTTCGCCCCTTCCTTCTGGGCGATGCCGATGTAGTCCAAATCGGTCTCCAACTGGCTCTGATCCACCGCCGGCCCCATCTGCACGCCGGATTCCAGCCCGTTGCCCACCCGCAGGTTGCGGGCCGCGTCGGTGAGGGCGGCGGCAAAGCTGTCGGCGATGGAATCTTCCACAATCACCCGGCTGGTGGCGGTGCAGGCTTGTCCTGTGACGCCGAAGCCCCCTGCCACAGTCAGAGCCACCGCCTGGGCAATCTCCGCATCCTTCAGCACAACCGTCGGATTCTTGCCGCCCATCTCCAACTGGACACGGGTCAGGTTCGGCATCGCCTGGGCGTAAATGCCCATCCCCACCGAATAGGAGCCGGTGAAACTCACTCCGTCCACATCTTTGCTGCCGACGAGTGTATTGCCCACCGAGCGCCCGGAGCCGGTGATAAAATTGAGCACACCGGGCGGGATGCCTGCCTCCACCAGTGCCTCCACCAGCAGCAGGCCGATGTGGGGCGAGAGGCTGGCCGGTTTGAAGACGACTGTATTGCCGTAGATTAGCGCGGGGGCCATCTTCCAAGCCGGAATAGCCACGGGGAAGTTCCAGGGGGTGACGAGGGCGACGACGCCCAACGGCTCCCGGCGGGTGTAGAGCAGCTCGCCGGGGATGTTGCTGGGGAGGGTCTGGCCGCCCATCCGCCAGCCCTCGCCCGCTGCATAGCTAAAGATGTCCCGCGCCCGATTGACTTCGCCCCGAGCTTCGGCGAAAGTCTTGCCCTCTTCGCTGGTCAGCGCTTTGGCGAATTCGTCGCCCCGCCGGTCGATGATTTTGCTGGCCTTGTCCAGAATCGCGGCCCGGTTGGGGGGTGGTGTGTTGGCCCAGCCGCTCAGCGCTTCGTTGGCCGCGGCGATGGCCCGCTGGGTGTCCTCAATTGTCGCGCTGGGAAAGTGGCCCAGCAGTTCGCCGGTGGCCGGGTTGTGGTTTTCAAATGTTTCGCCGCTGGCGGATTCGACCCACTCTCCGGCGATGAGGTTTTTGTATGTGGTCATTGGGGTTTCCTGTCTGTTGGGTGGTACTGTGTTGATTGTTCTGTTGATGGGAGATGGATTGCGTAGTATGTAATCAGGCCAGTGAGCGCTGGTTGAGTAGCCGTCAGAATCCGAAGGATTCTGCGTCTGCGAGGCGTATCGAAACCAAGCGAACGGATTACGCCACAGAAACGAGTCAACCCGCTAGGTTTCGATACGGCGGGAAAAAGCCCCCGCCTACTCAACCGGCGCTGGTATTGTGCAATAGATCTACCCAACCCCATTCTCCAGCGCCATCCCCCCAATCGTCACCCGGATCACATCCCCCGAATGGAGGGTGAAATCGTCGGGAGGGACAATGCCCGTGCCGGTCATCAGGAACGCGCCGTGGGGGAAAGTGAGTTCCCGGAAGAGCCAGTCGGCCAGTTCGGGGAAGGTACGCTTCATGCGGCTGGTGGCGGTGTCACCGGCAAAGGCAACCGCACCGCTACGTGTGATTTCCAATTGAATGGGCAAGTCCGCCAGTTCAGCCGCGCTGAGCAGACGAATGGCGGGGCCGATCGCGCAGGAGCCATTGTAAGTCTTGGCCTGGGGCAGATAGAGGGGATTCTCGCCTTCGATGTCCCGGCTGGACATATCGTTGCCGACGGTATAGCCGACAATCTCGCCGCTGGCGTTGATAACCAGCACCAGCTCCGGCTCTGGCACATTCCAGGTGGTGTCGGCCCGGATACGCACATTCTGGCCGTGGCCGACTGTGCGCCAGCCCACCTGCTTGAAGAAAATCTCCGGGCGATCCGCGTCGTAGACCTGCTGGTAGACATCAGCGGAAGTCTTGGATTCGGCCTTGCGTGCGTCCCGGCTGCGCAGATACGTGACGCCGCTGCCCCAGACTTCCTGGGCTGCATCAATCGGCGCGAGCAGTTCGCCGCTGGCAGATTCATCGGTTTTGAGTTGGCCGATCAACGCGCCCAAACCAGCCGCGGGCAGGGCCAGCAGCCCGCTGAGGGTGACGCCAGCGGGCAAAAATTTGCCATCCACAGCCCAGCGCGGGCCGGTTGTGGTGTTGTGTCGGGTCAGGTCCATAGGAGTACTCCTTCGAGTGGGGAAGAGAGAGCGAATAACGAATGGTCGTATGGGTTATGGTACGCCAAAAGTGTGATCCCTGCAAGACGCGACGAACTGGCAGATTTTAGAAATAGGCTCTGCTGATTTGCTCCAATAGCCCCTTCACTTGCGCGCCGGGAATAGCCCGCGCAGTGCTGTGAAAAATGCGCCGATCCCCCGACGCCATTCGCTGCCCCGTTGACGGGTGCGTTGGAAACGGGGACGATTTCCACTGGTCGCAGCAGCAGAGCGCTTCGCCCGGCGTTTTTGGGTTTTGACCGGACTGACCTGACCCGGTGCGGCCGCGGGTGTGTGTCCCTCGGCCAGGGCCTGCCAGAAGCGCCGGTCCTCGGCAGAGAGGGAGAGACCGACCAGAATCGCCTGGGCCATCTGCTGCCGGTAGAGTTCGTCCCCGCTCCACCAGAAAGCGAAGAAAGAGTAGAAGCCCAGTCCTTTGGCAAGACCCGCCACCGACTGCAACTCGTCCGCACCCCAGCGGGCCGGGGGCAGGGAGAGGGCGTGGCGGATGCTGCCCACCTGGGCCAGAACGTTCTCGGCGTCGGCCTCCTGCAAAAAGCGGGAAATGGGGCGGTCTGCTGGCGTGAAGAGGTGCAGCCGCTCCTGGGCACGGGTGATGGCCACATAGAGCAGGCGGCGCTCTTCGGCCAGACTCTCGCCCCGCTCGTAGGGCAGTGTCCCTTCGCTGATGCCGGGGAGGAGCACCACCGGCCATTCCAGTCCTTTGGCCCGGTAGATCGTCGTCAGCGTCACCAGTTCAGCGCCCCCTTTGCGCCGCTGGTGGCTGCTTTCCAACTGGCCCACAAAGCGGATGAAACGCTCCACACTGCCCTGGCCCTGGGCAAGCTTCAGCAGAGCGTCGATGGCCCCAGCCTTGGCCCGGCCCAGAGATTCGTCGCCGCTGGCCTGCAGCAGTTTGGCTCGATAGCCCAGCCGGTTGTCCAGATCAGTGAGGAGGGCGTGGGCGGGCCGGATGCCGATGGATTCGGGCTGCACCTGCCCGGCCAGCCAGCGCAAATCTGCCGCGAATTTTTCCATCGCCTCCCCCAACCCTTTGCCCCCGCTGCGGCTGGCAAAGGCACGCAGCGCGGTGTTGAGCGGCTGCTGCTTCTCCGCCACCCAACGCCCAATCTCCTCGCCCACAGCTTTGGGCAGATAGCGGTTGGGCCGGTTGCGCAGCCGGGGCCAGAGGTCGAGAAACTCGTCGATGGCGTCGTCGGATAGGGGCCGCCCGGCCAGCAGGTCCGCTTCGATCTGGCCCAGGCGGATGTAATCGAGCAGAACCTTCGCCTCCTCCCGCTGGTAGAAGGGGCGCTCCCCCTCCACCCGATAGGGGATACCCGCTTCGAGCAGGCTGGCTTCGATGGTCGCGGTCTGGGCGAAGAGGCGCACAAGCACCGCGATCCCCTCGGCTCGGCGACCGTCGCGCAGGGCACGCTGCACCTGCTCCACTACCGCCTGGCCCTGGGCCGCTTCGTCCGCGGGGCGATGGAGGACCGTCTCCCCGTCAAAGCCCTGGGTCAGCTTGACACTTTTGGGGCTTCGCGCCGGGCTGTGGACGATCACCGCGTTGGCCAGGGCGACGTGGGAGGCGCGGCAGCGGAAATTGTCTTCCAGAAAGTAGACTTTGGCCTTGTGGCGCTGCCCAAATTCCAGGATAAAACGGGGCTGCGCGCCCCGCCACTCGTAGATCGTCTGGTCATCGTCGCCGATAACCATCAGATTTCCGTGGGGGCGGGCGATCAGTTCCACCAGTTCGGCCTGGGCCAGATTCACGTCCTGAAATTCGTCCACCAGCAGGCAGGCGTAGGCGGACTGGACAGCTTTGAGCAGGCTGGGATGGGCCATCAGCAGCTCCCAGGCCGAGGTCACCATATCGTCGTAGCTGATCCAGCCCCGGCTGCGGCGCACATCCTCGTAGAGGCGGAAGAGGGGCAGATACCAGGCCCGATCCTCTGGCGCGCTGGCCTGGGACGCGATGCGCCGGGCCGCGGGGGAAAGCTCTGCACGGGTCAGGTCCGCATAGCGCAGGTTGCCTTTGCAGCGGGCCATAAAGCTGAGAAAGTCGTCCTGATCCAGCCGGTTCAGCTCCGCGACGTACTCCACTTTGCGCCGCCGGGCCTCGTCCAGTGCGGCCCAGAGGATACGCCGCTCCACGCCGTCAAAGCCCCCTTTATTCTCGCTGGAATCGGGCAGGAGTCCCAGTTTGCCGGCCTGGCGCACAATCCCGTAGCCCAGGCCGTGGAGGGTCTGGACCTGTACCCCTTCCACGCCCCGCCGCTTCAGATTGCGTTTGATAGCGTCTGCCGCGTCCCGGTTGAAGGCGGTCGCCAAAATCTCCCCCGGACGAAAGAGTCGTTGGCGCACCAGCCGCTCGATGCGCGCCGTCATCGTCGTCGTCTTGCCCGCGCCCGCGGTGGCAAAGACCAGGGCCGGTCCCCGGTCGTGGGCGACGACGAGTTGTTGTTGGGGGGTCAGGGGGGACATAAGTGATTAGAGATTGGGGAGTAGAGATTGGATCTGACAACCCAATCTCTACTCCCCAATCCCCGCTTTCTCCTCTTCGGGCAGCGGCCCAATCCATTTCTGGTACAACGAATCCGCCACCTGTGGATCGTAGGCGCGCAGTTCTGTGAGCAGGTCGGGTGGTGTGATGATTTGGAAGCGGTAGTTTTTCTGATAGCTTTTCAGAAAAGCCTCAAACTGGCGCTCGCCCAGGGCCTGGCGAATGGCATCGTAGAAGAGCGCGCCTTTGCCGTAGACCACCGACTCGTATTGCGCGCCGTCTTCGTAGACCGCCACCGGTTGGTTGAGCGGCGCATCCCCTCCCCGGGCTGTGAGCAGATCGATGACCGCCTGCCAGCGTCGGGCTTGCAGGCTCTCGGCGTAGCTGCGCCCCCGGATGGCTTCGTAGTAGAGTTTGCTGGCGTACTCGGCAATCCCCTCGTCCATCCAGGGCGTATTGACCGGGTCGTTGTGGACCAGTTGATACCACCACTGGTGTGCGGCTTCGTGGACTGTCCGAATTTCCAGATCCGCCCGGTATTCATCGTAGAGTTGCACGCCCAGCAGAAACGCCTGGGGGTATTCCATCCCCCGCACGCCCATCGGCGCTGGCGCCACCCGCAAATCCGCATAGCCATAGGGGCCGAAAAGATCGCTGTAGATGCGCAGTGCCGCGGCTGTGTATTGGAGCGCGGCCCGTCCGCTGGCTTCATCGCCGGGCAGCCAATAGCTGGTGATGCGGGCATCGTAGGCAGTCGTCGTCGCGCTCTGGAAGCGGTTGGATGTCTGGAGAAAGAATTCCCGCACCGGGCCTGTCACCCAGACGTGGCGGCTGAGGCCAGGAGCGGCAAGGGTGCTGGTGACGAGGGTTCCGCTGGTCACGGGGATCTGATCGCTGGGCAGGGTGGCCGTGACGGCAAAGAGCGACGCGTAGTTGAAGGCCGCATCCCCCCGCACACTGCCCCGATCCAGCCACCACTGGCCTGTGCCGGTGGTCAGCCCCGGCTGATAGACGGCCAGGGACGGGTAGGCCAGGGGCAGGCTGACAATATCTTGACTGTTGCCAAAGAGCCGGTAGGCCAGAGACGTGTCTTGCCACTGGGGAATGTCCAGAATCCAGCTCAGATAGACGGTCGTGGCTTTGCCGGAAAGCAGAGCCACCGGCAATTCCACCCGCACGGCTGTGTTCTGGTCCTGATAGGAGAAGGGCACGGCCCGCCCGCCGATGGCTGCGCTCTGAATGCTGAGCAGCCCGCCGTATTGCTCCAGGCTGGGGTAGAGCCGAAAGATGACGTATGTCCAGGGGTCCGGACTGGTGTTGGTGAAGTGAATATCGGCTGTGCCCGTGAGGACTTTCAGACTGTTGTCCAGATCGACGGTCATCTCGTAGCGGGGCATCTGGTCGAGCACTTCATCGGCGGGCCATATCTCGGCGGGCATGGCCGGGCGGTAGGCCGCGTAAGGATCAACCGGAGTCGGATTGCCTCCCACACACGCGGCCAGCGCCCCGATCAGCAGTAGCGGCCAGAGCAGAGAGAAGAAGAAAGCGATAGAACGCGGTTGACGCGGCGATGTCCTGAGCTTGTCGAAGGGATTGGGCGGATTCATGCGGATTTATCTGCCATAGGTGTGGCCTGCGCGCCGTCGTCTGCCGTCCTCACGACAACCAACGGAACACGCAATAGGGAATACGCAATGCGCCCAGTATAGCACGCCTGTCAGTCGAGATGAAATGCCGCGCCGATTTCCGCTTGATAGCCCCCAAGCCCTGTGCTATACTGCACAGGAACGTTTGTTCCATCCCTACATCCGTGTTTATCAGTGTTCATCAGTGGCTACCGATGGACCCGCCGTGCCCGTATTACACCAATGGCAACCAGACGCAAAAAGAAGTCGAACGACCTCGACGAAATCCTCCAGATGCTCGGCTTTCTCCTGCGCACCGAAGTGCAGGGGGTTGTATTGGTGCTGCTCTCGGTTTTTACACTGCTGAGTCTCTTCACCAACAGCCGGGGCAGTGTGACCGGCGCGTGGATCGATCTGGTGCGCTCCCTCACCGGGGACGGCGTCTGGGGCGTGCCTCTGCTCACCGGCGCGCTGGGGCTGTGGATGGTCATCCGGGCTGTGGACAAAATGCCCGATCTGCCCTGGCAGAAGCCGACCGGCGTCTCGCTGATCTTCCTGGCCTATATCACCGGCGCGAGTCTGCTTTCCCCCTCCTTTGTCCGCCTGGCCCAGGCCGAACAGGGCGAAGCCGGCGGCTGGATCGGCTACTATCTGGCCGATCTGCTGGAAGCCGCCCTGAGTCTGTGGGGCGCGTGGGCAGCGGTGACTGCGCTGGCCGTTCTGGGGATCGTCCTGCTCACCGACCGGATGCTGCTGGACATTTTTCTGGATAGCTGGGATGCGCTGACCGATCTTTTGGAAGAGCGGAAAACGGTCAATGGCGAACGAATGCCCGACATCCAGCCGACCCTGCCTATGCCCAGCGGCGAGATTCCCATTTGGAAACGGCTGCTGGACCGTTTCCGCGGCCAGCCAGAGGAGGATTCGGGCCATTGGGTCGGCCTGCCTTCCAGCCTGACCGGGAAAAGTTCAGCGTCCCCCGCCCAGCAAAATCCACAGACGCCGACAGCGCCCGCGCCGGCATCCAGCGCGGCCCGCCAGCCCCTGACCCCCGCCAGCCCGGATGCTGCGCTCAGCCCCCGGATTGTGGGCGGTGTGCAGCAGTGGCAGTTGCCCCGGCTGGCCGATATGCTCGACGCCTGGGATCGCTATGTGGACAGCGACGAGGACATCCGTCGCCGGGGGCGACTGATCGAAGACACCCTAGCCCTCTTCGGCGTCCCCGCGGATTTTGAAGGGGTCAACGCCGGACCGACTGTCACCCAATTCCTCATCCGCCCCGGCTACATCGAGCGCACTATCAAAGGCGAGACCAAAAAGACGAAAGTCAAAGTCAGCAAAATCGCCAGCCTCTCCAACGATCTGGCTCTGGCACTGGCCGCCTCGAACGTGCGCATCGAAGCCCCCATCCCCGGCACAAATTATGTGGGCATAGAAGTCCCCAACAGTGCCAGCAATGTGGTGGGCCTGCGCGAACTGATGGAGAGCGAAGTCTTCCAGGCCGCTCAACAAAAATTCAAATTGCCCATCGCGCTGGGCGAGGATGTGAAGGGCAAGGCAGCGGTGGCGGATATGGCCCGGATGCCCCATCTGCTCATCGCCGGGGCCACAGGCACGGGCAAGTCGGTCTGCATCAATTCGATTATCGGCTGTCTGCTCCTGACCCATACACCAGAAACCCTGCGTTTTCTGATGATCGACCCCAAAATGGTGGAGTTGAGCAACTACAACGGCGTGCCCCATCTGCTCAGCCCGGTGGTGACCGAAGTGGACCGGGCCGCGGGCGTCCTCTTCTGGGCAGTCAAGGAGATGGAGCGGCGCTACCAGCTTCTCAGCAAAGCCAACGCCCGGGATTTGGAACGCTACAACGCCATTCTGCGCAAAGAGGGCCAGGAGGTGCTGCCCTTCGTCGTCATCGTCGTGGATGAAATGGCGGACCTGATGATGGCCGCGCCGGAGGAGGTGGAGAAGCACATCTGCCGCTTGGCCCAGATGGCCCGCGCCGTGGGTATCCATCTGATTATCGCCACCCAGCGCCCGTCGGTGGATGTGATCACCGGTCTGATCAAAGCCAACTTTCCCTCCCGCATCGCCTTTGCGGTGACCAGCCAGACCGACAGCCGGGTGGTGTTGGATGTGCCCGGCGCGGATCGGCTGCTGGGCCGGGGGGATATGCTCTTTATGGCCCCCGATTCCAGCAAACTGGAGCGCTTGCAGGGCACGTGGCTCCACGACGACGAAACCAATCGCATCGTCCGCTATTGGAAGGGCATCCGCAGCCTGGAAAATTACACGCCGCCGCCCCTGCCCGACGTGACCGCACCGCTAGTCAGTCCCCTGCCCGGTGCGCCAGACCCAGCGGGTGCGCCCGCGGCGGCTGTCCCCGCCGATGACTGGACAGACCCGTATGTGACCGGCGGTCCCCAGAAAGTTGGGCCGATGGTCCAACCCCTCTTTGACCAGATCGAGCAGATCAAAGCCGTGGACGCGCGGGACGATCTTTTCGACGAGGCAGTGGCGGCTGTGCAGGAAGCTGGGCGGGGATCGACGACGCTGCTCCAACGCAAGCTGCGCATCGGCTACAGCCGGGCCAGTCGGCTGGTGGAGCAATTGGAGCAGGCGGGCATCCTCGGCCCGGATCAGGGCGGCAACGCGGGTCGGGCTGTGTTGCAGGGAGGCCGACCCGCACCCCAGTCTTCTCCGCCCCAGTCTTCTCTGCCCCCGCCGGATGCGCCGCCCACCCAACGGCCCGCGGGTCAACCACCCAAAAGCAAGGATGACGGCCTGCTGGAACCCCGCATTATCGGCGAGGACACCGACCCGCCCACACGGATTTGGATGTAGCAGATTGTAGGGGCGCTGCTTGCTGCGCCCGTTATGCACCGGACGCAGCAAGCAGCGCCCCTACGGAAAATCCGTCAGCCCCGCGTCTGACGTTTTTCCCCTCTTTGGCGTATACTGAGAAGCATCGGTGCCACACGGATGTGGCCCCGTTTTCATCCATCCCAGGGGCTATGGCCCGAAAGGATGACTTCAATGACGCCGGTTTCCCCCCTTCGCCCTTCTGCCCAAGCGAAAAGTGCCCGCCCGCTTGCGGCCCAATCGCCCTCCAGCCAAGTCGCTTGGCACACTCTTTCGGTAGCTGAATCTTTACGTCAATTGGATGTAGAACCCGCTGACGGTCTCAGCGGCCAGGAAGTGGCCCGTCGGCAGACCGAGTTTGGCCCCAACGAATTGCAGGAGGCCGACGGTGTGCGCCCCTGGCGACTGCTCCTGCACCAATTTACCGAGCCTCTGGTGCTGGTGCTGATCGCCGCGGCCCTGCTCTCCGGCCTGGTCTGGACCTTCGACGGCGAGGAACCCCTGCCCTACGAAGCGATTGTGATTCTGTCGATTGTTCTGCTCAACGCGGGCCTTGGCTTCTTTCAGGAATACCAGGCCGAGCAGGCTGTGGCCGCGCTGAAACGGATGGCCGCGCCCCTCTCCACTGTGCGCCGGGGTGGACGGGTTTCGCAGATTCCGGCAAAAGAGTTGGTCCCCGGCGATCTGCTTCTGCTTGACGCGGGCAGCCGTATCCCTGCGGATGCCCGTCTGGTCTACTCGGCCAATTTGGAGGTAGAGGAGGCCGCGCTCACGGGCGAATCCCTGCCGGTCCACAAACAGACCGCACCCCTGGCCGACCCGGAGATGGCTCTGGGCGACCGCACGAATATGCTTTTCCTGGGCAGCGCGGTGACCTATGGCCGGGGCGAGGCGGTGGTGACAGCCACAGGAATGGGCACGCAGATGGGCGCGATTGCCACCCTCATCCAGGCCGTGGAGGAGGAGGAGACGCCCCTGCAACGGGAGTTGACACAGGTGGGCAAGCAGTTGGGACTGCTGGTGCTGGTGGTGGCACTGGTGGTGATCGCCACAGGTATGCTCACCGCGGATGAACTGTCGAGCAGCCGTCTGCTGGAACTCTTTCTCTTTGGCGTAGCCTTGGCTGTGGCCGCTATCCCCGAAGGCTTGCCCGCGATTGTGACGGCGGTGCTGGCCCTGGGCGTGCGCCGAATGGCCTCCCGCAATGCGATTGTGCGCCGTCTGCCCGCGGTGGAAACCCTGGGCAGCGCCACAGTCATTTGCAGCGACAAGACTGGAACCCTGACCCGCAACGAAATGTGTGTGCGTCGGCTGCTGCTGGACGGAAATCGGGTGCTGGCAGTCGAGGGGGAAGGCTATGCGCCTATGGGCCGGTTTGTAGACACCGCGGGCCAGAGTGTCCCCAGCGAGGACGAGGCCCTGCGTGCCCTGCTGCGCTGTGCGATCCTCAACAACGACGCCACCCTTCGGCATATGGACGACGACCAGTGGCGGATTGTGGGCGACCCAACCGAAGGCGCGCTGCTCACTGCGGCGGCCAAAATCGGGCTGGACGGGGGGCGGCTGCGCCGGGAGTATCCACGCCAGGGGGAGATTCCCTTCAGTTCCGAGCGCAAACGGATGACGACAATCCACACCCTCAACAGCCAATCTATGGCTTTTGTCAAAGGCGCGCCGGATGTGGTCATCGAACTCTGCACATCTGTTCGCCAGGATGGGCGGACGATTCCCCTGACCCAAGCGGATCGGGAGGCGATTCTGGCCCACAACGAAGCCTTTGCCGGGGATGCTCTGCGCACCCTCGGCTTTGCCTCGCGTCTGCTGCCCACCCAGGATGGCGACGCACAGGAACCCAACGCCGACGACGTAGAGCAGGAATTGGTCTGGGAAGGGCTGGCCGGGATGATCGATCCGCCCCGGACTGAGGCCAGGGAGGCCGTGGCCCAGGCCCGGAGTGCAGGCATTCGCACAATTATGATTACCGGTGACCACCAATTGACCGCCCTGGCCATCGCAAAGGAACTGGGCATCGCGGCTGCGGATGACCGGGCTGTGGCCGGGCAAGAACTGGCCGAGATGGACGAGCCAACACTGGCTGCCACTGTGCGGGAGGTGAATGTCTATGCCCGGGTCAACCCGGCCCACAAATTGCGCATTGTGCGGGCGCTGAAGGCCCAGGGCGAAGTAGTGGCGATGACCGGCGACGGGGTGAACGACGCGCCCGCGCTGCGCCAGGCCGACATCGGCGTGGCAATGGGCATCACCGGCACGGATGTGAGCAAAGAGGCGGCAGATATGATTCTGTCCGACGACAACTTCGCCACAATTGTGGCCGCGATTGGCGAAGGACGGGCCATTCTGGACAATGTGCGCAAGTTCATCCGCTATCTCCTCAGCAGCAACGCGGGGGAGGTGCTGACGATCTTCGGCGGTATGCTGGTGGCGGGTCTGCTAGGGCTGTACACCGACGAGGGCACGCTTCTTCTCCCCCTGCTGGCTGTGCAGATTCTCTGGATCAATCTGGTCACAGACGGCGGCCCCGCCCTGGCTCTGGGGCTGGACACACCGGAGTCCGGGCTGATGGAGCGCCCACCCCGGAGCGCCGACGAAGGCATTATCACCCGCGGGATGTGGGTACAGGTCGGGTTGGTGGGGCTGGTGATGATGACTGGCACGCTGCTGGTTTTCGATGCCTATCTGCCCGACGGACTCTTCACTTTTGCCTGGCTGGCCGCCGATGGAGAGGAGTCTGTCAGCTACGCACGCACGGTTGCTTTCACTACACTTGTCCTTTTTCAGCTTTTCAATGTCTTCAACTGCCGCAGCCAACAGAAAAGCGCGCTGAACGGACAATTCCTGCAAAATGGCTGGCTCTGGCTGGCCGTTGTCGGTAGCCTTCTGCTCCAATCTGTGATACTCTATGTGCCGTCACTACAACGGGCTTTTGAGGTCACGGCACTCTCTGCCCTGGACTGGCTGGTGGCTGTTGTCGTCGCCAGTTCGGTCCTGCTTTTGATGGAGACTATCAAACGCAACCAGTGGGTGGGGACGCGCAACTGACGAACGAATCGCCCAAAAAAGCAGGTTGCTGGCGCAGCTCCGCTTTCACTGAAATGGAGAATAAGCCATGTCTGTCTGGTTTGAAGGATCGAGCGAAATCGAATGCACTTTGCAACAGGTGAAGGATTCCCTGGAAGATTACGGCGCGCATTATACGGGCGTCATCAGTCTGATGCCGGGGCTGACAAGCGTTGCGTTGGTGGAGCAGGGAAGCGACTTTGTGACTATCCAAACCAATGAGGGGCTGATGAAGCGCACGAATATATCCAAGCGCGTCGAGGCGGATCGTCTGGTGATGGAATTCGATGAAGAGTATGCGGCCGGGCGAATGGTCACGGCGAAGTCCCATTTCTTGGACGAATTCACGGCGAGTGGCAGCGGCGTCACCTATCGCACAGTCATCAGCGATCTCGATGCTCCCGGATTCCTGGGCTTCTTCTACCGCAATTTTGGCAAATCCAACATAGGGAATGCTTTCTTGCACTCCTACAAAAGCTACTTCGAGAAGCAAACGCCGTAAATTTAATTGGTGTGTTCATTTTGAGTTGGGCAGAGGAGCAGGCACGCCCACGCGCCTGCTCCTCCAACTGGTTTTGCATACACCCAAATTTGAGTTTCAAGCTTTCGGGACACTCCGATGACACGCAATCAAACCATCAGTCTGGCGGCGGCGATTGGGATCGTCGCCGTTCTCGCGGGCTTCTTTTTTTTCAACAATCGCACACCAACCGCAGCCCAATTGCCGGATCGGATGGCCGGGGCGCTGGAGGGGATGAAGACTGTCCAGGGCCGGGTGGATGTAACCCAAGGCACTGTCACCCTGGAGCAGGAGTTCTGGTCCCAGCCGCCCACATTTATGCGGGCCGAAGTGGATAAAGGGCCGGCGGGCTTCCAGGGCACGATTGTTGTACTGGATGAGAAAGAGACGTGGGTCTACGTGCCCGCCTTGGGGCTGGTGACAGTGGCCGACCGGGAGAATACGCCGACGAACGACGCGGGACAGGTGGGCACATCCTATCTGGAAACCCTGGCCGCTGATGTGGAGGCGGCCCTGCGCACCAGTACAGATGTACAGATTGTCGGCGAGGAACAGGCCGCGGGCCGTCCGGCATTGCGAGTGCAGCTTTTTGTGGACCCGACGGACACGCCCTTCGGCGCGGGCCAGTTGACCGTCTGGCTGGACAAGCGCTTCTACTATCCCCTGGCCGTGGAGGGGGACAACGGCTTCAGTCTGCGCTTTGAGTTTGCCCGCTTCAACCAGGAGATCGACCCGGCCACGTGGGTCTTTGTGCCGCCGCCGGGGGCTACTGTGCGCCGGGTGGGGGGGAGTCAGTGAGTAGTAACCAGTGAGCAGTAATCGGTAATCACCGGTCGAGCGGAAGTCCACTGGTGACTGATTACTGTTCACCGTTTACTTCCCTTTACCCACTCCAACAGGACCCCCAATGGCAAAGAAGACCCGTCGCTTTCAGATTTCTACTGTACCCCAACTGCTGGCCGCGTCGATTACGACCCGGCTGGCAACCGATACCACCACCCAACTTTTTAACCCCTTTCTTGTCACAATCGCGGCGGGGCTGGGCCTGGATGTGCTGACAATGGGCCGTCTGGTCAGCCTGCGCAGTCTGATGGGGCTGGGATCGCCCCTCTTCGGCAGCGCGGCCGACCGCTTCGGCTACCGGCGGGTGATGCGCTTTGGCCTGCTCCTGGCCGCGCTGGGGATGTTCGCTATCGGCAGCGGCGGCGGGCTGGTCACAGTAGTCATTGGGATGATCCTCTCCGGTATCGGTCTCAGCGCATTCGTACCCACCCTGCAAGCCTATATGAGCGCGCGTCTGCCCTATCATCAGCGGGCACGGGGCATCGGTATTCTGGAATACGCCTGGGCGCTGGCCGGGATCGTCGGCCTCTTCGCTATGGGATTTCTCTTTGAAGGGGTGGGCTGGCAAGCGCCCTTTTTTGTGTTGGGCGCGTGGATTCTTGCTGGGTGGGGGCTGTTTGCCTTCTTCCCCTCGGCCCGCAGCGACGGATCGCCGACCCAAACTCCGACCACAACGCTCTTTTCCGGCGGGCTGCGCGGCTTTTTCGATCTCGGCCCCAACCGGCGTTCGGCCTATGCGGTGATCGTCTCGGCTGCGCTGCTCTTTTTCGCCCAGTTCCACGTCATCATCGCCCACGGTGCCTGGCTGGAAGCCGAATACGGCCTGGGGCCGGCCCTGCTCGGCTCGGTGGCTCTGGCCCAGGGGCTGGCGGATCTGTGCGGCAGTGTGCTGGTGTCGATTATTACGGACAAAGTGGGCAAGAAACGGTCCGTGCAGGCGGGGATGCTGGGCGCGCTGCTGGTCTTCATTGCCCTGCCTTTTGTCAATGTGGGGCTGTGGCCGGTCATCGCCAGTCTTGTGCTCCTGCGCTTCGCTTTCGAGTTCGGGATCGTCGCCAACATCTCCCTGGCCAGCGAGCAGGCCCCGGACCGGCGGGGAAAGGTGATGACATTGGCCGCGGCCTTCAATCTGTTGGGGGCGACGATTACCGGCTTCTCCGGTCCCTGGGCCTACACCACTTTCGGCGTCTGGGGGCTGGGACCGGTGGCGGCGGTCTGCACGGCAGTCGGGCTGGTCCTGCTCACCGTCTGGGGGCAGGAAGGCACGGAGTAAACAAAAAGCGTGAGTCTACTGCAAAAAGGCTAAAAACCGAGTTTTTGAGACCGAATCACTCCTGGAAACCCGGGCAATCTACACAAAATACTCGGTTTTTGTAGTAGGCTCATTCGTTTTATCCGCGTTTATCAGAGTTCATCAGTGGCTCTTCTTTTGGTTCACATTCAGAAAGGAACTCTCCTATGAAAGTCCTCTTTATCGGCGGTACAGGCAAAATCAGCTCCGCGTGTTCGGCGTTGGCTGTGGAACGGGGCATCGATCTCTACTTCCTCAACCGGGGCCAGACCGACCGGCCTGTGCCCGCTGGCGTGAAAGTGCTGACCGGCGACATCCGCAACCCGGAATCGGCCAAAGCAGCCCTGGGCGACCACACCTTCGACGCCGTGGTCAATTGGATCGTCTTCACACCCGATCAGATCGAAAGCGATCTGGCCCTCTTCCGGGGGCGCACAGGCCAGTACGTCTTCATCAGCTCGGCCTCGGCCTATCAGACCCCGCCCGCCCATCTGCCCGTGACTGAATCAACGCCCCTGGACAACCCCTACTGGGAATATTCCCAAAACAAAATTGCCTGTGAAGAGCGGCTGATGCGGGCCTATCGGGAAGAGAAGTTTCCCATCACAATTGTGCGCCCCAGCCACACCTACGATCGCACGATGCTGCCTTTCCAGGGCGGTTGGACCCACATCCACCGGATGCGCCAGGGCAAGCCGGTCATCGTCCACGGCGACGGAACCTCCCTGTGGACCCTCACCCATCATCGGGACTTTGCCAAAGGCTTTGTGCCTCTGCTGGGCAACAGCCACGCCATCGGCGACAGCTTCCACATCACATCGGACGAGACGCTGAACTGGAATCAGATTGCCCAGATTTTGGCCGACGCCGCCGGGGTGGAAGCAAAGATTGTGCATATGGCGTCGGATTACATCAACGCCTGGGATGCCCGCTGGGGCGCGGGGCTGTTGGGGGATAAGTCGGCCAGTATGGTTTTTGACAACACGAAAATCAAGCGGCTGGTTCCCGACTTCGCCTGCACAATCCCCTTCTCCCACGGCGCACGGGAGGTCATCGCCTGGTTCGACGCAGACCCGGCCCGGCAGGTGGTGGACACTGCGCTGGATGAATTACAGGACCGGATGATTGCAGCGTATGAGGCAGCGCTGCCGAAGTAGGTTGGGTGAATCCCACGCGGACAACTTTCCATACAGTTCAAGGGTGTAGGGGATTCACCCAACAGCGCACGATTACTCGCTTGTTGGGTTCTTGCCGCACACGTTCGAGGGCGTTTTATCTTTCGCTGCGGCAAGAACCCAACCTACGAATCTGTCGCGTCAGGGGAAAAGACAGTACGAAGGATTCCGTATATGAGAGACGAATACGATTTCTCCGATTCTAAACCCAATCCCTATGCCCAGCAGCTACGCCGCCCGGTGACGATTCGTCTGGGGGTAGATGTCATCGACTATTTCCGCGCCCAGGCGGAAGAGACGGGCATCCCCTACCAAACGCTAATCAATCTCTATCTCAAAGACTGTGTGCGCGCCCAGCGAAAACTGGAAATGCAATGGGCTGCTTGAATCGTTACTTTCCCCCGCAATACCCCACCGCTGTCAGCGCATAGACCTCCGCCACCCGCACCAGATCGACCAGGGAGACTTCTTCGTTGAGAGTGTGCGCGCCGGTGGCCGCGGGGCCGTGGCTGAGCGGGGTGATGCCCGCCAGCCCGGCGAAGGTGTTGCCGTCGTCCACAAAGGGTTTGCGACCCAGAGGCAGAGGCGCGCCGGTTACTGCTGTGTGCGCGTTTTGGAAAGCCGCCAGCAGCGGATCGTCCGCATCCACAGCGTAGGCTTCTCCCTGCACTTCAAAATCAAATTCGATGGATGTGCCGGTTTCGTCAGCCACCTGCGCCAGGAGATCGGCGAACTCCGCCTGCACTTCTGCCGCGGCGTTGGGTGTTACCCAGCGCCGCGTCCCTTTGAGTGTACAGAGCACAGCCGCCTGATTGAAGATTTCTCCACAGTGGAATTGGCCCAAAAAAACCGAATCGTGTCCGGTGACGGGATGGGTGATGCCGCTGAGTCTTGTGTGTAACTCCTGCAAGCGGCGCGCCACCAGTACCCCCGCGGCCAGCACATCGGGCAATCCTTCGGGCCGCAACACTTCGTGGCACGGCTCGCCCTCGCGCTGGATACGAATCTCGAAGATTGCCATTCCCCGCGCGGCCACAGGCAGGGGGTCGGCCAGATATTCGGGGAGCAGCACCCCATCCCCCACAGTGCCTTCTCGAATCAGCGCCTCCACCTGGCGACGGTCTCCCCACGGCCCTTCGTGATGGTCGTGGGCGGTGAGCAGAACGCTGCCAGCTTTGAGTGTGCCGGTCTCCCGCAGCACCCGCAGGGCCTCCACAAAGGCGGCGATGCCCCCTTTCATATCCGAAGAACCGGAGCCGTATAGATAGCCGTTCTCCTGGCGGGGGGGCACGAAAGGCAGATGCACAGTGTCCAGATGGCCGTCGAACTGGAGGGTGCGTCCGGTTGCGCCGCTCTCCAGACGCACGACGACCGCCGGGGCTTCGGGCCAGTCCGCGATGGGGCGCTCCACCGCAAAGCCATCTACGGTCAGAATTTCGGCCAGCCGATCCGCCACCGCGCCCGCGCTGCGGGTGGGACTGGGCACGGCGATCAGGGCCAGCGCTGTATCCGCCAATCGCTGTGGATTGACCGCGGCGCGAATCGCATCGCGGGTTATGAGCAAATCTGAATCGGTCACGATAGACTCTCTTTCTGGCAGAATGGATCTGTAAAATCCGTGTCCGTTTTTTACATCGGCGGCAGTTCGTGGCTGTCGTCGATGTAGACAATTTTGTCGCTGTAGTGTCCATTGAAGCGGGTGCGCCCGCCCAGGCTGTAGGCCCCGATGTGGCCGAATTCCAGATAGTCGCCGGTGTCGATGTCTTCGGGCAGATCGACCGCGCCGGGCAACTGATCCGTGGAATCGCAGGTGGGGCCGAGCAGCCGGAAGGAGCGCTGTTCGCCCCCATTCAGTGGCTGGCCTTTGCGGTAGGCGCGCACGGGGTAGCGGTTGTGCCCCTCGAAACGCAGCTCCCAGAAAGCGCCGTACAGCCCGTCATTGATGTATAGCCGGTCATCCTTGCGCAGCAGCACTTCGACCAGCGCGGAGAGACCCGGCGCGGCCAGGGCGCGGCCCGGTTCGCCCAAAATCTCGCCCCCTTCGGCCAGGGGCAGGGCGCGGATACCCTCGCGAATCACATCAAAATAGTCGTCCAGCGGGGGCATCACATAGCCGGGATAGGAGCGGGGGTAGCCGCCGCCGATGTCCACCAGACGCAGACGGAAGGGCAGCTCCGCCAGCACATCCGCGGCGACGCCCAGCGCGTGGCGATAGGCTTCCGGGCTGCGCACAGAAGAACCCACATTGAAGGCCAGGGCCGGTTCTGCGCCCAGCAGGGCAATTTCCCGGATCAGTTCTGGGATATCCCGGGGTTCCGCGCCGAATTTGGCCGAGAGATCGTAGATGGCCGAGTTGTGATGGACGGCCATACGGGCGAAGACGACTGACTTTTTCATGTCGATCTCTCCGGCCAGCAGTTCCAGCCCCTTCGGGTGATCGACGACAAAGTGGCGCACGCCGTACTGCTCCTGGGCGGCCCGGGCCGCGCCACGCAGCCGCACGGGAACCATAAAATAGCACTTTGCGCCAGGGCAGTTTTCGCTGACAAGAGCGACCTCCGGCAGGGAGGCACAGTCAAAATCGGTGATACCGGCCTGATGCATCAGGCGCACCACCGCAGGATCGTCGTTGGCTTTGACGGCGTAGAGGACACGGCCCGGAAAGCCCTGGAGAAAGCTCCGGGTGGAGTCGGCATAGACGTGGGGGTAGACGCAATAGACGGGCACTTCGGGTTGCCAAGCGTGCAACAGATCACGAACACTCTGATAGCTGTTCAAAGGTGGTAGGTCCTACTCTCTGAATGGTTGTTTGAATAAAAGTACGGTTGCCTCCTGTCTCTGATGACTGCCGCCTGCAACCGGTGGCGGTTCCGGGTGTGGATTCTTCTGGTTTTTGTATGCCCAGCTTTTCCTCACAACCCATCGGATCGAATCATAGCACAGCGCGCTGGGGGGTCAAGTAGGCGGAGGCTCAAATCTTCTGGTGCGTCCCAAAATGAGGGGAACCGATTCCGGGAATCGACCAAACCAACTTTCGATTGACGAGATCGCCCGGTCGATTCCCGGAATCAGCGAACTGTTCCCCCATCTGGGATGCACCAAATTTTCTCCCCGCGTGAACTTTTGCAGATTTTCCGCTACAATGACTTCCGTCAACTGTTATCCCACTATCAGGAGCAGACCGATGAACCATCAGCCCATCCAGCCCTACCCCGCCAATCCCTTCTACTGGCAATACAAAGGCCGTCCTGTCCTGCTGCTCGGCGGCTCTGTGGAGGACAACCTCTTTCAGATCGAACAGGTGGAGGAACATCTGGACCTGCTGGCGTCGGTGGGCGGCAACTACGTACGCTGCACAATGTCCAGCCGAGACCCCGGCGATGCCTGGCCCTTTGCCCAGGATCCGGCCACGGGCCTTTACGATTTAACACAGCCCGGTGAGGAGTATTGGCGACGATTTTCTCGCTTTGTGGAACTGACCAGCCAGCGGGATATCGTCATGCAGATCGAAGTCTGGGATCGCTTTGATTTTGCCAGAGCGCCGTGGAACGACAACCCATTCAATCCCAAGAATAATCGAAATTACAGCGCTGACGAAAGTGGGCTAAAGGAGCGTATCGACACCCATCCGGGGCGGCGCGAGAGTGATTTCTTTCATTCGGTGCCAGCCCTGCAGAACAACCAGACAGTGCTGCGCTACCAGCAGGCATTTGTGGAGCGTCTGCTGGAAGAGACACTAGGCCACGGCCATATCCTCTACTGTATGGACAACGAGACAAACGACGATCCGGAATGGGGCTGGTATTGGGCGCGCTTCATCCGGGAACGGGCCGCGGCTGCCGGTGTGGAGGTCCAGTTGACCGAAATGTGGGACGCCTGGGACCTCTCCAACCCCCAACACGCCAATACCATCGACCACCCCGAACTCTTCAGTTTTGTGGACTTTTCCCAGAACAACCACCAGCAGAGCGAAACCCACTACCTCAACTTTCAGACCCAGCGTCAGCGCATCATTGACAGCGGCCACATCCGACCCATCAACATTGTCAAGACCTATGGCGCAAACACAGGACATCACGGAACCAGCCGCAATGGGCAGGAGAGTTTCTGGCGTCATCTGTTGGGGGGCGCGGCCTCGGCCCGGTTCCACCGGCCACCTTCGGGCCACGGGCTGGATACGATTGCCCAGGCCAACATCCGCAGCGCGCGTATGCTCACCGATCGGATCGATATTTTCAACAGTAGACCGGCCAACGATCTGCTGGAAGGACGTAGCCGCAACGAAGCCTTTTGTATGGCCCAGCCAGGGAAAACCTATGCCCTCTACTTTACCGACGGCGGTGACCTGTGGCTGAAGAGCGACACTGACCTGACCGTCGAGTGGCTGCCCATTCACGATAGCCACTGGCTGAAACCCCAGCATCTGCCCTCCGAAGGGGGGCGCGTCCATCTGGTGACACCCGAATATACGGGCTACTGGGGTGCTTTGCTCCGTCCGTGATGCGCCGAACCCTTTTCCCGTTTGGCTGGAGCACGCCGACAAAGCTGGCCCTCGTCCTCTTTCTCAGCGCGCTCTACGTCTATCTGCCCGTCTTTACCCTCTATCTGCAGAGCAACGGACTCTCCCTCCTACAGGTCAACTCCCTGTGGGGCATTCTGATGGCCGCTCTCTTTTTGGCCGAAGTGCCCACCGGGATGCTGGCCGACCGCATCGGGCGCGCCCGTTCGGTGCAACTGGCGTTGCTCTTTCAACTGTTCGGCGAACTGCTCTTTCTCTTCGGGGATGGCTATCCGGCTTATGTGCTGGCCGCGGTGGCCGGTGGCATCGGCTTTGCCTTTTCGTCGGGTGCGGCAGAAGCGCTGGTCTACGATTGGCTGTTAGATCGGGGACGAGAGGATGAAATGAGTCGGGCGATGGGCTATGTGAACGCGGCCCACCGGCTGGCCCAACTGGTGGCTTTTTCCGCGGGTGGGTGGCTGGCGTTGGGGTTGACACCAGAACGCTTCCGGCTGGGCATCGCCTTCACAGCGGGGATGGTAGGCGTGGCCTGGCTGCTCACCTTCAGTTTGGCGGACGGGGCAAAGGCCAAAGCCAACGACGACGAACCCACCTCCTGGCAGCTTCTCGGCGATGGCCTCTCCCTGCTACGCAGCAACCGGATATTCCTGGGCCTTGCCCTCTTTTCCATCTTTTCTCTGCCCCTGGGCGACTATCTGCTCACCCTCTATCAGCCCCATTTTGTGGCCGTGGGTGTGCCGCCGGTCTGGCTGGGGTTGGGGATGGCGCTGGGGTCGCTGGTCGGGGTGATTGCCTCGTCCAATGCCTGGCGGCTGGAGCGATGGCTGGGGCCACGCCGGGCGCTGTGGCTGGCCGCGGGGCTGCCGGGGTTGCTCTATCTGCTCTTTGCCGCGGGTGGGTTGCCCGTTCCGACGGTCGTCTTTTTTGTGCTGCTCGTCGGCTCTTTCAGCCTGAAGGGGCCGCTCTTTTCTGAGCACCTGAATCGTCACATCCCCAGCCATAACCGGGCCACGCTGCTTTCGCTGATCAGTATGGGGACGAGCCTCTACGACGCGTCGATGGGGCTGGTCATCGGCGGGGTGGCCGATGGCTTCGGGCTGATTCCGGCCTTTGTGCTGATGGGCGGGCTGGTGCTGTTGGCCACACTATTCTTCGGATGGCGCACGGGCGGGGATAGAATTCAGGGCAACTGATAGATGAAGAGAACCGGATCGCCGCTGCGGTTGCGCTGGAGGAGGAAGAGACCGTCGGGATAGCGGCTCTGCAACTCCGCTGCCAGGGCCTGGTCGTTGGGCTGGAGAATGACGGAAGATTGGGGTGGCAGATTGACCGGCCAGTTGTCCGGTGTGATGGCGATGCCCCGTTTCGCATAGGGACCACCCGCCAAAAATTGAACCGTGCGGTCGCTCCATTGAGCGCGACCGTCATCGCCCGTGTCGATGAGAACAGCCGTGCGCTCGTCGGGCAGGCTGCGGATGGCCCGGCCCGCATAGCTTGCGGCATCAGCCTGGACAGTCTGTACCTCATACCACGCCACCCAATTGTGGGAACCCGCCAGCACAAGCAGGCCAATCACCACAAAAAGGCTGAACTGGCCCATCCACAGGCCAGCCGTTTTCATCAGCGTCGTGCGTGCCCAATCCACCGCCAGAGCGCAGATCAGCCCGGCCACAGGCAGGACCGGCAGCAGTCGGGGCCAGTTTGGCGAGTCGATCACCAAAACGCCGCCCAACACCACCGCTCCGGTCAGCCAGGAAACCAGCATCCAACTTTGCGTCCGGTCCAAATTCAAAAGCAGATAGCCGATGCCCAGCAGTAGAATGGGTGCGATCAGACTGTCCAGCATCGGCGCTGGCCAGCCGAATTGGGTGCTGCTGTCGCCAAACATCCAGAAAGTGAGGAACGTGCGCCGGGCATTTTCCAGCAGCACGGCATTGAGTCCCTGCACGCCGTAGACGCCTTCCATATGCAGCAGTCCGGCTCCGTTGAAGATTGAGGCTTCCTGCAAGCGGGCGAGGAATACCCCAGGACTACGCAGCCAGCCCCCGGTAAAGGGCGCCAAAAAGACAAATCCCCCGCCAAACCAGGCGGCAAAGCCACCCCATCCGATCTGGCGCAGCCAGTCCCGCCGGGCCAGCAGCCAGAAAATCCACCAGAGCAGGGCGATCCCCACAAAAACGGTTCCGCTGTAGTAAAGGGTTGCGGTCAGGCCGAGCAGCAGCCCGGCCAGGGCCAATGCGGTGCGCGAGCCAGTACGCACGCCCCGGTGCAGCGCCCACAGCCCTAGCACGCCCCAGGCCACCGGTTCCAGGAATTGGGGCATCCGCCCAAAATGGACAAATGTATAGCCCACGGCGGTGAAAGCCGCGGCCAGCAGAGCCGGAGATCGTCCGTCGTCGGTATCGCCCTTATCCGTCGGCGTGCGGCGAAAGAGTTCGCAGCCCAGCAGCCAGACGCCCAGAATTGTCAGCAGACCCGCGTAGAGGCCCGCCAGCCGGTTGCCCAGCAGCCAATCCCCGCTGAGTATTGTGCCCAGCGCCGCGGGATAGTAGGCAAAGAGTGGGGTATTGGCCCAGCCCGACGCAAAGATACGGCTTTCCAAACCCGACGCAATCTGCAACGCCTGCAAGCCGTGGCTGGCTTCGGTTCCGTCCACGCGCACAGGAACCGTCGCCAATTGCCAGCCCAGCAGAAGCCCACCGATCGCCAGAATCAGCAGAAAAGTCGGCCAACTGCGCTCCGGTCGAGAGACGGACAGCGCGGGGTCAGACAGGTCAGATTCAGCAGGAGCAGCGCCAGCTTTGCGGTCGGCCAGCCAGTTTCCCAGGGCATAGACGCCGATGGCCGCGGCCCACAGATAGTGGGTCCAGTCCGGTTCGGCTTCGTTTTGTCGGAAGTAGAGGGGCAGCAATGCCGCCGCCAGCACAGCCACTGCGGTCAACAGCGCGGCAGGCAGGGATGGCTGGGGAATGGATGGAGAGGAGGAAGGGCTATTGTCGCTCGTCGTCCGGGGCCAACTGTATACGGCCAGCCCAAAAAGCAGCGCGCCAATCCCGGCCAGATAGAGGCCGAGGCTCTGCTGGTCCGGCCCTGACCACTGGGGGAGTTCCCATAAGAAAGGGATATTTTCGGAAAACCAGGCAGAACGCAGGAATTCCAGACTCGCCTGGTCGAAAAGATATTGGGCGGCATAGACTGCGAGAATGGCCGCGATCAGAGCGAGAAAGCGTAAGAATCGCACGCGTTCGGCCTTGCTGGGGAGTAGTGGACCGCGAAAGACAAAACCCGGTTGCCCAAACAAACGGTCAACCGGGTAGAGTTAATATCTGATACACAGGAGCAGAAAGAAAGGGGCGGGCCGTTTAGGCTGCGTCTTCGGTCTCTTCTACTTCTGCCTGTACGGGCTTCTTCTTTTTTGGTGCAACCACTGGCTCGTCGTCATCCTCGTCAATCGATTCGACGTCTTTGGCAGCCCGGCGGAACTCGCGGATGCCTTTGCCCAGCCCGCCAAATACTTCAGGCAGACGGCCAACGCCGAAGAAGATCACAACAATCACCAAAA
Source organism: Anaerolineae bacterium (assembly GCA_030432295.1). Classification (GTDB taxonomy): domain Bacteria; phylum Chloroflexota; class Anaerolineae; order Caldilineales; family Caldilineaceae; genus JACQGT01. Next base: position 199,116 of record JAUIHI010000006.1, read on the forward strand.
TCAAGATCAGTTCTGTGGGTCCGAGAGAAGGCATTGTAGATACTCCTTATAGAATATTCGTCGTCTGGCGGCCCGGCCAGAAGGAAGGGTCGTCTTTGCGAGCAGGTAGAGTGGACATATTATAACACGGGTGGTAAGGGCTGCAAATCTCCCGTCCGGGGAAAAGGATTCAGGACAATCGGGTACTTCTACAGCGACAACGCCTGACAGGTGCGAAAGGGGAAAAGGATTGTAGACACCTTTCATCCTATCGACCATTTGTGCTAGAATACCCACAATCTTCTCATCGTTTTTTGGTTGCCACCCGGCACAGGGACAGAGACTCTTCTATGACTGCCCTTTTGGAACTGCACATCCGCAATTTTGCCATTATTGATGAACTGCACCTGGCCTTCCATCCGGGGCTGAATGTATTGACTGGCGAGACCGGCGCGGGCAAGTCGATTATTATCGACGCGCTGGGACTGCTGCTGGGGGATCGGGCCACGGCGGAAATGATCCGAGCCGGCACAGACCGGGCGGAGATCGACGCCATCTTTAGCCTGACCCCCAGTTTGGGCCACACAGACGAGCATCTGGCCGAGATTCGCGGCCTGCTGGAAACCGAAGGACTGGACGACCCGGATGCGCCCAATACCCTCATTTTGGCCCGGGAGGTGCGGCTGGGCGGGCGCAACATTGCCCGTGTCAATGGCCGGGCGGTCTCTTTGCAGATTCTCAGCGATGTGGCCGGCCAACTGGTGGACATCCACGGCCAGGGCGAACACCTGAATCTGTTGCGCCCCCGTACCCACGTCTATCTCATCGACCGCTACGCCGGGTTGACCGAGCAGCGCAAGCAGGTGGCCGAGCAGGTGCGCCGTCTGAATAGCGTGCGCCACGAGTTGGACCGGCTGCGCCAGGACGCACGCACGTTGGCCCAGCGCATCGATCTGCTCTCCTTCCAGGCCGAGGAGATCGCCAATGCCCGGCTGATCCCCGGCGAGGACGAGGAGTTGGAGAACGAACGGAGACGGCTGGGCAATGCGGAATCTCTGCTTCAATTAGCCCAGACAGCCGGTGTGCTGCTCAACGACGGCGACGGCGAATCGCCGGGAGTCATCGATCTTTTCAGCCAGGCTGTGGGACGGATGGAGCGGTTGGCCCGCATCGACAGCAGTATGACGGTCACAGCGGATCAGTCCCAGAGTCTGTTGGAACAGCTTTCCGATCTCTCCCGGGAGATTCAGGACTACGTGGACAATCTGGAATTCAATCCGGAGCGGCTGGCCGAAGTCGAGGAACGGCTGCAACTAGTGGGTAATCTGCGACGCAAATATGGGGATACGGTGGAAGATGTGATCGCCTACGGCGATAAGGCCCAGGCGGAGTTGGACGATCTGAGCGACTGGGAAGTGAAGACCGCGGCATTGGAAGCGGACGAGGAGCGGCTGCTGCGGGAGATCGGTCGTCTGGGCGCGGCGTTGAGTGTGGCCCGGACCGCGGCTGGCGAAAAGATGTCCCGCCAGATCGAAGGCGAACTGGCCGATCTGCACATGGCTCAGGCCCGTTTTGGCCTTTCGGTCCAACAGTCGGATAGCGCAGAGGGGGCCTGGCTGCCCGATGGACGCCGGGTACACTTTGACAGCACAGGCGTGGATCGGGTGGAATTTCTGATCAGCGCCAACCCCGGCGAACCGCTGAAGCCAATGGCAAAAGTGGCCTCCGGCGGCGAAACCTCCCGGCTGATGCTTGGGCTGAAAAGTGTGCTGGCCCACGCCGACGCTACCCCCGCGCTGATTTTTGATGAAATCGATCAGGGCATCGGCGGGCGTGTCGGCTCGACTGTGGGCGCAAAATTATGGCGATTGACCGGCCAGGAAAAGAACGCAGCCCCCAGCCTCCCCCATCAGGTCATCTGTATCACCCATCTGCCCCAACTGGCGGCCTACGGCGACCTGCACCTGAGCGTGAACAAGCGGGTCTATGAGGACGACGGGGAACTGCGCACGGGTACTGTCGTCGCTGCTCTGGATGACGAGGGGCGTCTGCACGAACTGATGCAGATGCTGGGGGCAACCACCCAGGCCGGTCGCCAGTCCGTGCGCGAGATGCTGGACGAGGTGGCGGGGGTGAAGGGGGAACGGAAGAAAGTGCCACTTGCGGTCTGAATGCAACCTACTTGCAGAAGCGTGAGGCGTGAAACGTGAGATCGTTCAGACGATTTCGCGTCGTACGTTTCATGTTTCCGCCCACTTGTATGGACGGGAACTCATGAAAAAAATTTGGTCATACTTCCGCATCTTCTATCTTTCCTGCCTTCTCCTGGGCCTGATTCTGCCCACTGTCGGTCAGGTGGGTCTGGCTGTGGCCGGCGGACCGGAGCAGGAGACGATCAACCGGGTCCACGTTCTCAGCTTTCGTGGCGCGGTGACGCCTGTGCTAGGCCAGTATATTGTGGACGGGATTGAGGCGGCCCAGGCCAGCGGAGCCAGTGCAGTCATTCTGCAATTGGATACTCCCGGCGGCAGCGTAGAGGTCACCAAACGCATTGTCCAGGATATGCTGGCTTCCCCCGTGCCGATTGTCGTCTACGTGGCCCCCTCTGCGGCCCAGGCGGGCAGCGCTGGCACATTCATCACCCTGGCCGGCCACGTGGCCGCGATGGCTCCCGGCAGCAGTATCGGCGCGGCCAGCCCGGTGGGCAGCAGCGGCGAGGATGTGGGTGAGACGATGGAGGCGAAGGTCAAGAATATCCTCAGCGCGGACATCGAAAATCTGGCCTCCCGGCGGGGCAAGAATGCGGTGGAATGGGCCGTGGCCGCGGTGCAGGATGCTGCCGCTGCCACCGCGGATCGGGCGCTGGAACTGGGCGTCATCGACTTTATCGCAACCGATGTGGCGGACCTGGCCGAGCAGATGGACGGTTTTGTCGTCACTGTCCAGGGCGAAGAAGTGACGTTGCAAACCGCGGGCGCGCTGGCCCAGCGACTGGACCTTTCGCCTTTACAGGAATTTCTTAACTTCATCACCAACCCGTCGGTGGCGACGATTCTGCTCACGCTTGGCTCTGTGGGGCTGATTGCAGAAATCTACAACCCCGGCACTTTCATCCCCGGCACAGTCGGGCTGATCAGTCTGTTGCTGGGCCTCTACGCCCTGGGCCAGTTGGACGCCAACTTTGCCGGGCTGGCACTGGTGCTGTTGGGTATTCTACTCTTTATCGCCGAAGCCTTCACACCCACCTTTGGCGCGCTGGCATTGGGCGGCGCGGCGTCGTTTGTCTTTGGCAGTGCGCTGCTCTTTGATGCGCCGGGGCTGGCTGTTCCCTGGGTGACAATTCTGACGATGACTGCGCTGATGGGTGGGTTTACGGTCTTTGCTGGGGGTAAGGCCCTGGCAGCCCAGCGCCGTCAGCCCACGACCGGGCGGGAAGCCCTCGTCGGCTCCAGCGCTACTGTGCGCAGCCTCTTCGACGAGCAGGGCCGGGGTTCGGTTCACACCGCGGGGGAACTGTGGAACGCCACCCTTGCCAGCGGCAGCGGGGTTCCGGTCGTCGGTGATCGGGTGACGGTCGAGGGTTGGCAGGGGTATACGCTGGTGGTGAGGAAGCTGTAATACAAGACGGCAGACGACAGACCGCTGACCGCCGTCGTCTGCTTGTATTGTTGTCCGCCGCTCACTGTCTCATTTCACTATAGGAACACTCTGTGAACCACGAATCCAACACCTGGCGCAAGTATCTCACCGACTACAACGAAGGGCTGGGGCTGGTCTACGAGCGCTTTGTGCTCAACGACTTTCTGGACGACCTGCGCCGGAAGTACAACATTCACTCAGTGCTGGAAGCCCCCCTCTACGGGATGGCCGGGGTGAGCGGCATCAACAGCTATGAACTGGCGAAGGCCGGGGTGGACGTGACGCTGGTGGATGATACGCCGGAGCGGCTGGCCGGGGTAGAGCGCATCTGGCGGGAGGATTTACAGCAGCCGGTCAATCTCGTCGGCATCCAGCCCGACGAGTGGGGACGGCTGCCCTTTGCCGACGACAGCTTCGATATGGCCTGGTGCTGGGCCAGCCTCTGGTATATTCAGGACCCGGCTGGGCTGCTGCGGGAGCTGGCCCGGGTCAGCCGGGATGTGGTTTTCGTCGCCATGCCCAACAACATCCAGGTGGGCTATTGGATGCGCAAACTGGTCATCGACCGGGAGTTCTTTGCCCATCACGACGAGCGCTGGACCGAGACCGGGCGCATCCGCCGCATTTTGGCAGAGGAGAAAGTGCGCTTTGTGGACGAGGGGGTGCTGGACACGCCGCCCTGGCCCGATACGGTCATGCCCGCCAACGAAGTGCTGAAACGGTTGGGCATCCGCAGCCGCAAGCTGGAAGAGCAGTTCACCGGCGACGGCTGGCAGTGGAGTACAATGGCCTACTACACCGGCCAACAGCCGGAGCTACGCGAGCAGGTGATGAAATACGCCTGGCTGGACCACGCGCCCCTGCCCTGGCAGATAAAGGCGATCTGGGCGCATCACCGCTATTTGGTGGGGCGGGTGGATAAAGGATGATGAGAGCGTTGGGCAGAATCCCAGCATCTGAGCATCACCTATCGAATCCACGCAGCTTCCAGCATTCCTGCCATTCCATCCTTCAGAAAAATCCGTCGCATCCGCTGCGCCGGATTTTCTTTTTTAAAGAGCCTGTCCCACAGGGGCGCAAAGTAGACTTCCTCACCCAGCCCCCGTGCGGCCACTGCCTCGGCAGCTAGCCGCAGAATCGTTTCCAGAAAGTCCTGGGCAGGCTCCGGTGCGGCCAGCCCAGTGGTGATGACCCCCCGATGCCAGGAGCGCATCCGCAGCCAGTAGTTCGGCCCCAGCCGCTCGGTCACATAGGCGTGGATCGTATCGGCGGCTTCCACCAGCCCCAGGCAGAGCGCGCTGACGGCCATCGACTCATCCCCCGGCTGCTGGCAGGCCGGGCGCAGTTCAATTGTAGAATAGGCTGTGCGCAGGCGTGCGCTGTGCCAGATGTAGTGGTCGTGGAGAAGGAAATCGTCGAAATCCACTTGCCCCGTGCGCACCTTCTCCTCGAAACGGCCCCAGTCCGGCAGCAGACGTGGCCCCTCCCTCCGCAGCAGCACATCCAACTTTGCCAATCGGGCAATGAATTCCTCGATCGAATTATAGGCGGTGTTGGGCATGCCGTGGCGCTGGTCAAAGGGAGTGGTGCTGCACATATGGCCTTCCCTGGTCGAGGCAAAGCCGAGCAATTGGCCGCCCACCACCGGCGAGTTGGCACAGAGCGCGATGATCACCGGGGCCATCAGCAGGCCGGTGTTTAGTTGGGTCAGCAGTTCGGGTCGGGCGATGTCGATCTGGGCCTGGTCGCTGGCTGTGACCGCGTACCAGAACCACTCGTCGCCCATCCGTTCCAGCAGGGCTTCGTAGCGCTGTTTGGGGGTGAGGAGGGGCAGGGAGGGAGGCGAGACCGGCTGGATGCCATAGCCGAGAACTCGCCAATCCCGCGTATCTGCCGCCTGTTGCAGACGGGCCAGCGCGGCCTGATAGCACTGCTCGACCTGAAAAAGATCCGAACAGGGGCGGGTGTTGATTTCGATTGTGCCCCGGCCCACTTCCAGCGCATAGCTGAAATCTTTTCCAGAAAGCTCCACCAGTTGCTCCCGATTCACCGCATCGTATTTGGGTGTCAGGTCGCCGGGCGCTGCCAGTTCGGGCAGAAGTTCGGATACATCCACAAATGCGCCGCTGGCATCCACCAGGGGATGCTCGGCTTCCCGGCCAATCGTGCGCGGGCCGCGCAATTGGGCCGGGAAAGAACCGACGAATTCGTCAGTCAGGGATTGGAGATCGGCGATTGGTGATTTCATGGGCATCCTGCAACTCGACAATCTCTGTCTGTGTGAACGGAGGACGGCAGACCGCGGACGGTGGACGGTGGGCGAACGCTAACGAAGAACTGTGCTGGGAAGGCTGCCCTATGGGCCTGGTTCGTCTTTCGTCCGTCGTCCACCGTCAAACGATCTCAAATTCCTGCAAGACAGACGCGTATCCCATCTGGCCCAACTCCCGCGCCACATAGCCCAGCGCGGCGTCTTCCAACGCCTGGGGATAGTTCACATTCCACTGTTCGCAGATGGCCGGGCCGTGGGCATGCATTATACGGGCCAGACGCAGTTGGAAGCGGGCCAATTCCTCGTGGGTCAGCGCGGGCAGGGAGGTGGCGTCCTCGGCCAGACGGCGCAGCTCTGGGGGCAGGAAACCATTGAGCGCCTTCACCCCCCGGTCCTTGCGGATGCCGCTCTGGACACTGAGAACGTCGGTGAGCAGGAGCAGAATCAGAAAGTTGCCCGCTGCACCGATGAGCTTTTCGTCCCGGCCCAGAGGCACAGGCAGCATTGCTACACAGCGCCAGAACTCCGGGATGGCCCGCTCCAACTCCGCGGCAGCCTCGGCCTGGGAGAGTTCTGTGCCTGGATGGGGTTTCCACGTCAGGCTGCCTTCCTGCGCGCAGAGGACGAGCGTCTGCCCCTCTACCACTTCGGCGTTCTCCCCAGAATGCAGCCAGACATCCAGCCGTATCCCCTCGTCGGTCATCGCGTTGACCATCTGCCCGCCGAACATCAGCCGATAGAGGACCAGCGGACGCAGGCTCTCCAGCCAGCCCTGCACGCCAGCTTTAAAATCGTCGCTGTGGGCCGGGTCGATGAGCAGATGGGCGTCCACATCGCTCCAGCGGTCGGGGATGCCTTTGCCGAAGCTGCCCGCCAGCCAGGCGGCGCGGACGCGGGGATCGTCGGTAGCGGTGGCGGCGAGGGATTCAATGAATTGGGTTTGCATTATTTCTTCTTACTCAGCCGCTGGGCGATCTCCGCCAACACATCGGCGATGCTGACCTGGGCGTGGGGCTGGATATTCGCTTCGCCGCCGTCGTGGATGTGGTGGGGAAAGGTAGGCAGTGACAGGTGGTGGGGCGCAGTGTCCCAGCGGGCGATGAGATTTCCGCTGCTGTCCTGCCAGTGAAAGCTGTACTTTGTGACAACGACTCCTGTTCCTCTCTGTGCTACTCGTTCAGACACTTCCAGGATTGAGCTGCCAAGTAAAGTTAATCGGTAGCGATAAACAGCGACGGTATCTTCAACGGTCTCGCGGATGATCCGATGGCCTACAACTACCGAAGAAAGTGCAATAAGCGTTTGTACCCAAGCAATGTAATCAGCCGGTGTGTTCACGAAACACGCTCAAGACGTTCAATTTTGTTTCGCAGATAAAGATAAATCTCGTACAAACCAGACCACTCAAAGAAGTCCATTGCGTCGCCCAAGTCACCGGACTCAAACTTTTCGTTCATTTCCGCCGAATCCATCTCATACTGTTCCTCAAAGATGCGCAGATCCCGCTCATATTCGGCAAGTCGGCGTCGCTCATCTTCCAATTTGAATTGCAAAAGTTTGCCGAGCGCCTGTTTCAGTTGATCCTCGTTATGGTAGGCGTCTTTGAGCGCTTCATACACAGCCACTGTTGTCATCTTTTCCCTCCAAAGGTAACTCGCCTGTTTCTGGCTCGATTTTACCTCTCCTACCTTACGCCGTCAAACACAATACGGGAATTGGGGCTGCTCTATTCACTCTCTGCCTCCTGCACCAATTCATACAATCGATTCGGACTGAGCGGAATCTCCCGAATTTCCAACCCCACATCGGCAAAGGCATTTTCCAGCGCCTGGGCAAAGAGCGCGCCCACGGGAATCGCGCCGGCCTCCCCCGCGCCTTTGACCCCCATCGGGTTGAGGGGCGAGGGCGTTTCGATGTGGTCGCCGACGATATTGGGCACGTCCGTGGCCGTGGGCAGCAGATAGTCCATCAGGGAGGCGTTGAGGAGCGCGCCGTTTTCGCTGAAGTGCAACTGCTCGTAGAAGGCGTTGCCAATGCCCTGGGCCACCCCCCCCTGAATCTGCCCCTCCAGAATCAGCGGATTGATCACCCGCCCGCAGTCGTGGACGACGACATACTTTTTGATCTCCACCTGAAAAGTCTCCGGGTCCACCTCCACAATCATCGCGTGGACACCGCTGGCTGTCGCACCCCGCTCCGGACCGAAGAAGTCGGTGGCTTCCAGCCCCGGCTCTGTGCCCGGTTTGACCGCGCCGCGCATGGGGTTGGCCTCGACGGCCAGTTGACCCAACGGGATGGCTGTGGATGGCACGCCTTTCACCTGCACGTGTCCGTCCACCAACTCCAAATCCTCGGTTGCGGCTTCCAGTTTGTCCCCCGCCATCTTCAGGACTTTGGCCCGCACTTTGGCAGAAGCGGCATTGATGGCGTTGCCTGCCACCACCGCGCCCCGGCTGGCGAATGTCCCCGCGCCCCAGTAGAAAAGGTCCGTATCGCCGGTGACGATGTGGATGTCCTCCACCGCTACGCCCAACTGTTCAGCCACCACCTGGGCAAAGCTGGTGAAATGGCCCTGGCCTTGCGTCCCAATGCCGGTGACGACGCTGACTTTGCCACTGGCCTCGACCGTCACCCGTGCGCCTTCGTAGGGACCGATGCCCGTGCCTTCGATGTAATTGACGACGCCGATGCCCGCCCGCTTGCCCGTCGTTTCCAGTCGGGGTTTCTCTTCTTTCAGGAATTGCTCATAGCCGATCAGTTCCAGCGCCCGTTCCAGGGCCGGCGCGTAGTTGCCGCTGTCATAGACCAGCGGTGCGAAGTCCTGGTAGATGATTTCGTTGTTGTAGGGAAAGGCGTTGGGTGGGATGAAATTGCGGCGGCGAATCTCCACCGGGTCGATTGCCAATTCTGCCGCGGCGATGTCCAGCAGCCGCTCCATCACAAAGACGCCGTGCTGGCGACCCGCGCCCCGGTAGGGGGTGACAATCGGTTTGGTGGTGAAGACGGATGTGAATTCCGAATAATAATTGGGGATTACATACGGGCCGAGGAGCGTACACTGGCTGTTGATGGGAACCGTCAGGCCGTAGGGCGCATAGGCCCCCGCGTCGTGGAGAAAGACATCCTTTATGCCCAGAATTGTGCCATCGCTTTTCAACGCAATGGCCGAGTCGTGGACCTGCCCCCGCTCCTGGGTGGTGGCGTAGAAGTTCTCTTCCCGGTCCTCAATCCATTTGAGCGGTCGCTCCAACTGAACGGTCGCCCAGGCCAGCAGCACTTCTTCCGGGTAGAACATCATAATTTTGGGGCCAAAGCCGCCGCCGATAAAAGGCGCAATCACCCGCACCTGATGCTCGGAAAGGCCCAGCATCCCGGCCAGCCCGTTGCGGATGGGGATGGGGGCCTGGGTGGTATCCCAGACGGTGAGGTGCTGGGTTTTGCTCTCCCAATGGGCGACGATGCCCCGGTTCTCCATGGCGGCGGCTGTGCCCCGGTCGTAGAGAAAGCGGCGACGGATCAGCACATCGGCTTCGGCTTCGGCGCTGGCCCAGTCGCCTTTGGTCTGGACCACATGGGCGGAGATGTTATTCCCCAAATCCTCGTGGACCAGCGGCGCGTCTGGCGCGATGGCCGCTTCCAGTTCGACGACGCCGGGCAGCACGTCGTAGTCCACGAAAATATCGTCCAGCGCGTCCTCGGCGATATAGCGGCTCTCGGCCACAACCATCACCAACGCTTCCCCCGCGTGGCGAATTTTGCCCTTGGCCAGGGGGACCTGCGTGCGTTGATGAAACTCAATGTCCGCAATGGGCGGCGGGGGAACCAGCAGGGGGCCAGGCTTCCAGTAGTCGCCCAGATCGTCGGCGGTGTAGACGGCGACGACGCCGGGACGCTCCCGCGCCGCGCTCACATCAATCGAATTGATGCGGGCGTGGGCCAGATCGCTGCGCAGAAAGGCCACGTGCAGCATCCCCGGCAGATGCACGTCGTCCACAAAGAGGGCGCGGCCCGTGAGCAGGCGGGGGTCTTCGTTGCGTTTGATGGGCTGGCCGAAATAACGTGTGGTCATAGGATTCAGCCTTGTCTGGAAAGAAAAGAAGACGCAGATGGCGCTGAAAAGAATGATTGACGCTGATAAAAAATCTGCGCAAATCTGTTGTTTCAGCGTTTATCAGCGTCCCGCTTCTACATCAAAATTCGATTGTCACCATCCGCACGTGGCCGCTGTAGTCCCGGCGCAGGCCCACAAATTGGGGGCGGGGACTCATGGCCTCGGCCAGTTGTTTCACAGACTCGCCCTGGGCCTGACCGATCTCCAGAAGGACCAGACCGTCCGGTTTCAGATGGCGGCGGACCTGTCCCAGCAGCCGCTGGATCACATCCAGCCCTTTGTCGCCCGCGGTCAGAGCCAGTTGAGGTTCATACTCTCGAATCTCCGGGGCCAGGCCGGTGTATTCGCTGTCGGTGACGTAGGGGAGGTTGGCGACGATGACATCGGCTGGTTCGGGCAGGGCAGTCAGCAGATCGCTCTGTAAAAATTGGAGCCGGGCTTTGGGAGCCAGACGGCGGCCATTTTCTTCGGCCACAGCCAGGGCATCGGGGCTGATGTCCAGGCCGTAGATGCGGGTGTTGGTTGTGTGGGCCGCTGTGGTTACGGCGATTGCGCCGCTACCTGTGCCCACATCGGCAATGACAAATGTGCGGCCTTCATCTGCCTGGACGTGGGCCAAGAGGAAATCGACGAGCATTTCAGTCTCTGGCCGGGGGATCAGCACCCGTTCGTCCACGGCGAAGTCCAGCCCGTAGAACTCCTTGCGCCCAATCAGATAGGCCACAGGCTCCCGGTGGATGCGCCGAATCACCAGTTCGGTAAATGCCTCGGCCTGATCCGCGGCCAGGGGGTGGTCGTGATGGGCAAAAAGCCAGGTTCGATCCGTTCCCAACACGTGGGCCAGCAACAATTGGGCGTCCAGTCGAGGCGTGTCACACCCGGCCCCGGTCAGGCGCTGGGATGCGGAGACCAATGCGCGCCCGACGGGCGTGTCAGCGGTCAAACTCCACTGAACTTTTTGACGCAGGAGTTCGGGTGTCGTGCCATTGTAGCCATTCCCATTGGGATGAATGGTTCCGTCATGGCCGACAGATGGGCTATGTACAGGCGGTATGGGTTGGGCCAATGGCTGGGTTTGCGTCATCAGTGGGTCTGCGAGGTTATTTGTGGTGTAGATAGCCATTGTCTGATGTACGCTGGCTGGATTATTTTGGACAACTGAGTGGTTCCGGTTTTCCCCTCTTTGGGATCGTGGGAATGGTAGCGGACGAGCTGCTGGTCGGTCATTGACCTGCAAAATAGCCAAGATATTTCTCCTTCACTGTTTTCGAAAACCGTTTCTGGGGTCTGTCGGCTCGCCATTGAACCGGGACACCAGTAGCAACGCTATGTAAAATCGATGGGTTCCGACAGGCGCGCAAAGTAATAGGCAACGGCCTGGCATCGGAGACACAGATTCAGTGTACATCTCCTTTGCGGTTTCGCAATGGGTACTTTCCTACATTTCTCAGGGGAATTCGTTACGCTACTTCACCGATCTGTTGCAGTCGCTCGGCCTGATCCTGGGCGGCGAGTTCTTCGATAAACTCGTCCAGATCGCCTTCCATTACACTGTCCAATCGATAGACGGTCAGGTTGATGCGATGGTCCGTCACCCGGCTCTGGGGGAAGTTGTAGGTGCGAATCTTTTCGCTGCGATCCCCGGAGCCGATCTGGCTCTTGCGGGCAGATCCCTGTTCGTCCATCTGGCGCTGCATCTCGGCGTCGTAGAGCTTTGCCTTCAGAATGCGCATGGCTTTGATGCGATTCTGTAGCTGGCTCTTTTCGTCCTGGCAACTGATGACAATGCCTGTGGGCAGATGGGTCAGCCGCACCGCGGAGTCGGTGGTGTTGACGCTCTGGCCGCCCGGCCCGCTGCTGCGGAAGACGTCGATTTTGATGTCGTTCTGGTTGATTTCGATCTCCACATCTTCGGCTTCGGCCAACACTGCTACCGTTGCTGTGCTGGTGTGGATGCGGCCCTGGCTCTCGGTGGCGGGAACCCGCTGCACCCGATGGACACCCGACTCGAATTTGAGCCGACTGAACGCGCCTTTGCCCCGCACTTCCAGAACCACTTCTTTCAGCCCGCCCACGCCGGTCTCGCTGGTGCTCATCAGTTCGGTTTTGAATTTGTGGGTTTCGGCCCAGCGCATATACATGCGCAGCAGTTCGGCGGCAAAGAGGCCCGCCTCGTCGCCACCGGCGCCCGCGCGAATTTCTACGATGACATTTTTGTCGTCGTTGGGGTCTTTGGGCAGGAGCAGCCGTTTGAGTTCCCCTTCCAGCCGCTCGTCCTCTTCGGTCAGTTCGGCCAGTTCCAATTCGGCCAGTTCGATCATCTCCGGGTCGTCGCTCTCGGCGATCAGTTCCCGGCTCTCGGCCAACTGGCGGCGCACATTCTCGGCCTGGCGATAGACGTTGACCACCTCTTCCAGGCTGCTGCGTTCCTGGGCCAATTCGGTCATACGTTCGTAGTCGGTCAGAACTTCCGGGGAAGCCAGTTGCCGGTTGATTTCGTCGAAATGGGATTCGATTTTCTTTAGTTGATCGTGCAGACTCATAGGTGTTTCCGCGTGGTAAATGACCGCTTTTCAGTCGGTAAAGACGGGCAGATTGCCCAGCGCAATGACATCGGGCCATTGGCTTTCGTCGCCTTCGGTGAAGACGGCCATCTCACCGACAATCTCTGCGCCGGCGATGTTCAACAGTTGACGCATCCCGCGCAGGGTATTGCCTGTGCTGATGACGTCATCTGCGATCAGCGCCCGTTTGCCCGCCAGCAGTTCCCTGTCCTTGCCGTCGATGTAAAGGGTCTGGGGCTTGCCGGTGGTGATGCTGGTCACTTCGGTTTCGATGCAATTCAGCATGTAGGGTTTGCGCACTTTGCGCACCACCACATAGGGCAATCCCATCTGCACAGAAAGGGCATGGCCCAGGGGGACAGCCTTTACTTCCGGGACCAGAATCACATCGGCGTTGGGGGGTGCAGACTGGGCCAAGAGCTTGGCCGCGCACTCCACCACTTCCGAGTCGCCCAACATATTGAAGATGGCGATCTTGACGCCGGGTGCGACTTCAAAAAGGGGGAGGTGGCGGGTGACCCCATCGATATGTACGGTATGCACGCGGCCGTCATAGCTCATCAGGCGCAGACTCCTTATCGGGTGTAAACAGAGTTGTCGGTAAGAATTTGGGTGTCCCGACCTCGCCAACTGGCCGATCTTCCAACAGGTGATTTTACCACAGGCCAGGGTGGAGCCAAAGAAAGACAGACCAATCGCAAGTAGGATCAGAGGGTTTTCCAGTGTGGCAACCCGGTTGGCCTATTGCGCGGTGAAGTGCCGCCCGCCTGTTGGGTCCTCCGTTTCGTCGCCGTCGTGCAACTCCACCATAGCGGGAACGTCGATATTCAAACGTTTCGCTAATGTAGACCATATGTTGTACTTATAGAAAACAGGTATAGTAATAGTGTGTGTGAATGCAGACAACTGACAGACGAATTCTGATAGGCTATATCAGAAGGCTGTGCAAGGAATTCTCGAAGTCAATTATACCTGTTCAGGAGGATCAGTACATATGGCGAAGATTATTGGTATCGATTTGGGCACAACCAACAGTGTTGTGGCCGTGATGGAAGCAGGCAATCCGACTGTGATTGCCAACGCAGAAGGCAACCGCACCACCCCGTCGGTGGTCGCTTTTTCCAAGAGCGGTGAGCGGCTGGTGGGTGTGACTGCCAAACGGCAGGCCGTGGTGAACCCGGAGAATACGATCTCTTCGGTCAAGCGGTTGATGGGTCGGCGCATCGACGATGCAGAGACGACCAAGACAAAGGGGATGGTCTCCTATCCCATCGCCGAAGGGCCAAATGGGGATGCCCGTGTGCGTGTGCCCGCCAAGGATAAGACATACACGCCCCAGGAAATCAGTGCGATGATTCTGAGCAAGCTGAAGCGGGACGCCGAGGCTTATTTGGGCGAGGATGTGAAGCAGGCCGTGATTACCGTCCCCGCCTACTTCAACGACAGCCAGCGCCAGGCCACCAAAGACGCCGGCCAGATTGCCGGCCTGGAAGTGCTGCGTATTATCAACGAGCCGACCGCAGCGGCTGTGGCCTATGGCCTGGACAAGAAGGACGACGAGACGATTCTGGTCTTCGACTTGGGTGGCGGTACATTTGACGTTTCGGTTCTGGAAGTGGGCGACGGCGTGATCGAAGTCAAGTCCACCAACGGCGACACCCATCTGGGTGGCGACGACTGGGACGAGCGCATTGTCCATTGGCTGATTGCCGAATTCAAGAAAGAGCAGGGCATCGACCTGAGCCAGGACCGCCAGGCGCTCCAGCGTCTGCGCGAGGCTGCGGAGAAGGCGAAGATCGAGCTTTCCAGCACGGCCCAGACCGAAATTAACCTGCCTTTCATCACCGCGGACAGCAGCGGCCCCAAGCATTTGCAGCTCACTCTGAGCCAGAGCAAATTCGAGCAGTTGACCGCTGATCTGGTGGAGCGGCTGAAGCGGCCCTTCGAGGCGGCCCTGCGCGACGCCGGTCTGAAGGCAGCCCAACTGGACGAGGTTGTGCTGGTGGGTGGTTCCACCCGGATGCCTATGGCCCAGGAACTGGTGCGCAAGCTGACCGGCAAGGATCCCCACAAGGGTGTGAATCCCGACGAAGTGGTGGCCGTGGGTGCGGCGTTGCAGGCCGGTGTGTTGGGCGGCGAAGTGACCGACCTGTTGCTCCTGGACGTGACGCCCCTGAGCCTGGGTCTGGAAACTTTGGGCGGTGTGATGACGACGCTGATTCAGCGCAATACTACCATCCCGACCAAGAAGACGGAGACCTTTAGCACGGCTGAAGACAACCAGACCGCAGTGGATATTCACGTTTTGCAGGGCGAGCGGCAGATGGCCAGGGACAACAAAACCCTGGGCAACTTCCGGCTGGATGGCATTCCTGTGGCCCAGCGGGGTATTCCTCAGGTCGAGGTTACCTTCGACATCGACGCTAACGGCATTCTGCACGTCAAGGCCCGGGATAAGGCGACCAACAAAGAGCAGAGCATTCAGATTACTGCTTCCACCAACCTCTCCAAAGACGAAGTGGAGAATCTGGTGCAGGACGCCAAGTCTCACGAGGCTGATGACAAGGCCAAACGGGAGGCTGTGGAAGCCCGCAACGCGGCGGACAGCCTGATCTACGCCACCGAGAAGTCCCTGAAGGACCTGGGCGATAAGGTGAACCCCGGCGACCGGGAGCAGATCGAGCAGACTATCACTGACCTGCGCCAGGCGATGGAGAGTGAAGACACAGAGCGGGTGAAGACACTCAGCGAGCAACTGCAACAGGCCAGCGGCGCGTTGGCCCAGCAGATCTACCAGCAGCAGGCCGAAGCTGAAGCCGGAGCCGGGGGCGACGCCCAGGCCAATGGCACAGGCGATGCTACTGGCGGCGGTGCTGCCGACGACGAAGATGTGGTGGAAGGTGAGTTCCGCCAGGTGTAGTCTGAGAATAGAACGCGGATGACGCTGCGTCTCCTGCGCTTGTCGAAGGGATAAGCTGATTCCATCGAATCAATAGAAGAAGGGGCGAACGGGAATTTCCCGTTCGCCCCTTCTTCTATTGCAGGGTGGGACGTGACACCGATCCCCAAATCCCCAATATCTTTTTTTCAAAAAAGCGTGTACAATATCTCCATCACTCGTTCTTTGCCGAAGGATTTCAACCGATGGAGTATAAGGACTATTACGCGATATTGGGTGTGCCCCGCAGCGCAGACAGCGGGACTATCAAGCGCGCCTTTCGTGGATTGGCCCGGCAACTCCACCCGGATGTGAATCCCGGCAACAGAGAAGCGGAACGACGGTTCAAAGAGGTGAGCGAAGCCTACGACGTCCTGGGTGATGAGGAGAAACGGCAGCTCTACGACCGCCTGGGCAGTCAATGGCAGAATGGCTGGGGAGCAGCCGGTTTTGACTGGTCCACCTATTTTGATGAACGGGCCGAGGACGAAAATCGGGGCGGCAATCGTCGCTACCGGACGACTTCCCGCAGGGAGGAGATGCCCGGCGACGCCCCCGGCCCGGAGAGCGGCTTCTCGGATTTCTTTCAGCAGCTTTTCAATGAAAGGCCCGCCAACCGGCAGGGACCCCGGGTGCGGGTCTATGAAACCGGCCCCAGCTATTCCGGCCCAGAGCAGACCCTGCCCATCGAAATCTCCCTGGAGGAAGCCTTCTGGGGTGCAACCCGCACGGTGCAACAGGGCGGCAGCCGCTTCGATGTCACGATTCCTAAAGGTATGCAGACCGGTTCGAAGGTGCGGGTCTCGACGGATGCGGGACATCTGCTGCTGGTGGTGAGCATCAAACCCCACCCGACCTTCACGCCGGAGGGAGCCAATCTGCGCGTCGCTCTCGCTGTGGACCTCTACGCCGCGCTGCTGGGGGGGGAGGTCCACGTGCCCACGCTGGAAGGCAATCTGGCCCTGGTCATCCCGGCCAACACCCAGAACGGACGCATCTTTCGGCTGCGTGGGCAGGGCCTGCCCAACATCCACAACCCGGAGGAACGGGGCGATCTGTTGGCGGAGATTGCCGTGGAATTGCCTGTACCCCTGAGCCAGGAAGAGCATCGACGCTTTGCCGAACTGCGTCGGATGCGCCCATTTGCAGGCAGACAGCGATGATCTATTGGGATAACCAAAAGTCGGACTTTTCCCGAAAAGTCCGACTTCTCCGTCTGTTCTTTCTCTGCCTGACCGCGCTCTTTGTTGTGAGTGGCTGTGGTGTGGGGACGGGGAACCAGCCCTCTGCCCCCGGCGAACCGCAGATAACCGTCATCGCAGCCGCACCACCCGCCACATCTACACCGCTGCCGCCGCCAACCGAAACACCCACCCCTACGCCCACACCCATACAGCCGCCTGTGCCCACACCGGTTGTGGACTTGAGCGATCGTTCCATCTACACGGCCAATCTGAAACCCGCCTTTGCCGGAGATGTGGACGCTGTGCCCAATGCCCCCCACTATTTTATCCAGGCCGACCTGCTCCCCGGCGAAGTGCCCGTTGTGCGGGGCGTGCAGCGGGTGCGCTATACCAATCAGGAAGAGGTGGCGCTGGATGCGGTCTACTTTCGGCTCTATCCCAACCTGCCCGCCTACAACGGCTCATCTGAGGTGGGCGGGGTGATTGTGGACAACCAATGGGCCTCCACCGGGCTGGAATACGACGACTCGGCCCTGCGCGTGGAACTGGCTGCGCCCCTGGCTCCCGGCAGTGTGGCTGACATCACCCTCTGGTTCACAGCCACCCTTCCCACCAGTGTTGTGGCGGGGACAGCCGGATCGGGTCTCTACGGCTTCCAGGGCAATGTCTACGACCTGGCCGGTTTCTACCCGACGATTCCTGTCTACGACGACGAGGGCTGGAATCTGGAGATCACCGCCACTTTTGGGGATTCCACCTTCACCGACGCGGCCTGGTATCAGGCGGAGTTGACTTTGCCCGGCGCACAGGAAGTCGTTTCGGCGGGGACAGTCGTAGAGCGCACGCCGAACAGCGATGCCACCGACACCTGGCGGATTGTAGCCGGGCCAGTGCGGGCTTTCTACGCCGCGGCCAGCGACGCCTATACATTCATCAGCGAAGATGTGGAGGGCACGACTGTGCGTAGCTGGTATCAGCCCGGCGGCGAGACCGGCGCACAGACAGCACTCTACTACACCACCGGATCGCTCCCAGTCTTCAACCGGCTCTTTGGCGAATATCCCTACAACGAGTTGGATGTGGTCGCTATGCCCACCACCGGCTTTGGGATGGAGTATCCGGGCGTCATCGATCTGGCCCAGAGCTTCTACGGCGAAGGGGGCGGGGCCTATGCGGTCGCCACCCCCCACGAAGTCGCGCACCAGTGGTGGTACAATCTGGTGGGCAACGACCAGCCCGACGAAGCCTGGCTGGACGAGTCGTTGGCGAACTACGCTGTCTATCTCTACTACGAGGATGTGGCCTGGCAGGAGATGATGGATGGAACGATGAACAACATCTTCCTCTATCGCTACAACGCGGCCCAAAATCTGGGCATCGACCGCCCGGTAGCGGGACCTGTGACGGGTTTCGACGCCTCCAACTATATCAATATCGTCTACAGCAAAGGGCCGCTCTTTTTTCACGCTGTGCGGGAGCGTATGGGCGACGAAGCCTTCTTTGCCGCCATTCTGGACTACGCCCAGACCCACCGCTACGGCATCGCCTATCCCGACGATCTGCTGGCCGCCTTCCGCCGCCACACAGACGCGGAGATCGACGATCTCTACCGGTTCTGGATTACTGGCCAATAAGTCTCGTTCCCATCGCTCCGGCGTGGGAACGTTCTGGCGACGCTCCGCGTCGGGTCGTCGGCTGCGCTGCGGCTGTTGTGGACGCGGTTGTAACTTAAAAAATAGATCGGGTAAGGTCGAGCCTTCCGGGAAGCGGCCAAACCAGCTACGGCCTCCCAACATCTCGTGGCCGCTTCCCGGAAGGCTATTACCGAATTAATTTCTTGATGTCCAAGAGCGTCCGAGAGAGCGCCCACGCAGAGCGTGGGCACGAGAAAATACCAACTATCCCTAATTTCCCCAACCCACCCAGAGGAGAGAAGTTCGTGAAAATTGTCGATGTCACCACCACCACTTTTCGTTACATCTCTAACACAGTGCGGGACTCGGAAGGCCACGGCCATCCCGGCGATCCCCACGAAGCTAAGCAGTCCCTGCTGACCATCAAAACCGATGAGGGCGTGGAAGGCTACTGTTTCGGAGCCAACCCTGCGGTCATCGAAAGTCTGGTCAAGCCCCTGCTTATCGGCCAAGACCCCTTCTACCGGGAATATCTCTGGCAGATGCTACGGGAACGCCAGCGGCTACACCTGGGCAGCCTGTCGGATCGAATTCTGGCGAATGTGGATATGGCCCTGTGGGACCTGGCCGGTCGCGCCGTGGGTCAGCCCGTCCACAAACTGCTCGGCGCGTTCCGGGACAAAGTGCCCGCCTATGCCAGCACAATGTGCGGCGACGATCTGCCCGGCGGTCTGGCTACGCCGGAAGACTATGCAAACTTCGCCAAATGGTGCATCTTCGAGCGGGGTTACCCCGCCTTCAAACTCCACACCTGGCAGCCCCCCTACGACGGCGCACCCAGCGTCAAGCGGGATTTGGAAGCCTGCGCGGCTGTGCGCGAAGCTGTCGGCCCGGATGTGGACCTGATGCTGGACCCCTTCCACTACTACAGCCGGGAAGAGTCCCTGGAACTGGCACGGGGGCTGGAAAAGCTCAACTATCTGTGGATGGAAGAGCCGATGGGCGAGCACAGTATGTCCTCCTTTGTCTGGCTGGCCGATCAGGCGGACCTGCTGATTGTCGGCCCGGAGACGGCGGAGGGCAAGCACTACGCGCGGGCCGAGTGGATCAAAGCCGGCGCTGCGGATGTGATCCGCACGGGCGTGGGCGATGTGGGCGGTATCACCCCGGCCATGAAGTGCGTTCATCTGTGCGAGTCGTTCAATATGAGCGTGGAGATTCACGGGGGCGGCGTGGGCAATCTGCACGTGTTGTGTGCGATGGGCATCCCAGGCCGCTACTACGAGCGGGGGCTACTCCACCCCTTCATCGACTGGGAAGAGGTCCCGGCCTGGCTCAACAAACGGGATGACCCCATGGACAGCGAAGGTTTCGTCCACGTCTCCCAGGACCCCGGCCTGGGCCAGGACATCAACTGGGATTACATCAACGACAATCTGGTGAAGTAATCTTACGAAATCCAAGGAAGAAAAAGAGAGGAGGTGGGTGACGCTCTAGTCACCCACCTCCTCTCTTTTTGTCTTTTCGATAGAAAATTCGTGTTTGACAAAGCAGTCTGTTTCCTGTATTGTCCTTGCTTGGGCCTTTCCAACAATTCCAATACGCCAAATCCCCATTCACCACACAGTTCTTTTTTGTTGGGACGGTCGAAATTTGTCTGCCCGTCGTTCTTCGTTCTCTGTAGCACACCATTTTCCAACACCCATCAGGAGAAAAGAAAATGCAGAACCAATCCAAAATGAGCCGTAGGGATGTCTTTCGTTTGACCGGTGGCGTTGCAGGTGCAGCCGCCCTCAGCACAGTTGCACCCGTTGCCCTGGCCAGCCAAAGTGAAGCAAGCCAGGAAAAACAATCGGCCCGACAGGCCACACAAGAGATGGAAGAGAGCGCAGAAGCCCGCTTTGTCTACACAGGAACCTACACCCGGGGCGCGCCCGGCGGCTGGTCGAGTGTGGCCGCAGCCAACCGGCCAGAGGGTGTGGGTGTCTTTGCTGTGGGCGCAGGGATGGGCGATCTGAAACTAGTCCAGACCGTAGCCACCGACAACCCGTCCTGGGTGGCAATCCACCCGTCCGGCGATTTTCTCTATGTCTCCAACGAGATCGGGGATTATGAGGACGCGGGGATGGGATCGCTGGAAGCCTATGCCATTGACGACGAGACCGGTGAACTGACCTTTCTCAACCGGGTGGGCTGCGGCTCGATCCCTGCCCAGATTGTGGTCAGCCCCGGCGGTGAGACGCTGGCTGTCGCAACCTATGTGGGAGGAACCTACGAACTTTTCCCCATCGGCGAAGACGGCAGTCTGGGCGAAGCCAGCAGCGTACAACAGCAGGAAGGCGCTGGCCCCCACAGCCGACAGACCGCACCCCACTGCCACGCGGTAGCCTTTGACCCCGGCGGAAACTATCTGGCGGGCGCTGATCTGGGCACAGATACGATAAAAGTGTTTGACTATGCGGATGGAGAATTGGTCGAGGTCAGCAGTGCCAATGTGGCCGAAGGCTCCGGTCCTCGCCACCTTTCTTTCCACCCAGGCGGTGAGATACTCTACGTCATCAGCGAACTGACCGCCACCATCACTTCGTTTGCTTTCGACCCGGAGAGTGGTGCACTGGGCGACCTCCTTCAGACTATTTCTACAGTGCCCCAGGACTTCCCTGCGGACAAGAGCACCGCCGAAATTATCGTACATCCATCGGGCAACTTCGTCTACGGCTCCAACCGCAAGTTCGAGGATCATCCGCTGGCCGACGCGATTGTGGCCTATAGCATCGACGAGCACGGCCATCTGCGGCTGATCGGCTACACCACCCACGACATCGACTTCCCCCGGGGCTTTGCCATCGATCCTACAGGCACGTGGCTCTACGCGATGGGACAAAAGAGCGACGAAATCGTCCAGTTCCACATCGATCCCCATTCCGGCAGCCTGACCCCCACTGGCAATGTGACGACGGCAATGGTTCCGGTGAGTATGGCGTTCAAAGTATAGGAGAGGGCTGGAAAGGAAGAAGGGATGTGGCACCTGCCGCATCCCTTCTTCCCTTCCGTTTGTCATCCCTGTTCGATCAGCTCTGCCACCCGCATTGTGTTGACTGCATTCTGAAAGTTCGAGCGGGTGGCTGCGCCCGTGCGTACTGCGGCGAAGAATTCCTCGTATTCCCCGACAATCCCCCGCTCCACAATCTCCGGTCCGTCCCCGTTGCCGGGGATCTCTCGCCGGATAATCTTCTGCAAATGCAGCACCGGATGACCGTCGTTCTCTTCGATGATAATCCGCCCCGGATCAGCCCAGAGCGGCCCTTCCAGAAAGAGGGCGCGGGATGGACTGTGTACTTCCATTCGTTCGCCCTGCGCGCCGGTGCAGGGGAAGATTTTGAGCAGTCCCCGCAATCCAGACGCAAAGGTCAGACGGACGACCCGCACCTGCGTATCGTTTGTCGGGTGGGGGAAAGTCTCGGTCTGCACATCGGCAATCGGGCCAAAGAGATATTCGGCGTAGTTGATCCAGTGGATGCTCGTCTCTACCACAAAAGCGGGGTCTTGTCGGTTGTGGCGGAAGAAGTGGGCCTCGACAAAATAGATGTCCGGGGTCTCGTCCACCAATTCCTTGAAGCGATTGTTGAGGGGAATGAAGCGCCGATTGAAAGCCACGACATTCGGTACAGTCACCAGTCGGGAGAGTTCTTCCGCCGCGGCCGCGCTCAGTCCTGGTGGCTTCTCGCTGAAGACGGGCAGGGGACGCGCCATCAGCCGGGCCATCACCGCGGGCAGGGCCGCGGGCGAAACCGCCACCGCATAGGCGTTGACAGTTTCATCGGCCAGCAGATCGTCCAGCGTTGGGTAGACCCGTTGGAAGCCGTACTCATCGGCCACCTGTTGCGCGGTTTCCGCGTCCAGGCTGTGAATGCCCCGCAGCACAAGCCCCGGTTCCCGTTCCCGCAGCCAGGCCAGCGCGGGGAAGTGATATTTGCGCGCCCAATTGCCACTGCCCACAAAGGCGAGGTGAATCTCTTTCATTTTTTTTCTCCTACGCCACACTCATTCCGCCGTCCACCAGATAGGACGCGCCGGTGCAATAGCTGGCGTCGTCGGTGGCCAGGAAGGTGATGAGGGGCGCTATTTCGTCCGGTCGGCCCGCCCGGCCCAGGGGAACGGTCGCCGCTATGCGATCGGCCCGGCCCGCGGCGTCCGGGTGGATGTCGTGGTTGGGGGTGCGTTCCAGCGCGCCGGGGCAGACCGCATTGCAGCGGATGCCGTGCTTGGCGTAGTGGACCGCCACGTAGCGGTTCAGGCCAA
This sequence comes from Anaerolineae bacterium, assembly GCA_030432295.1. Lineage (GTDB taxonomy): Bacteria > Chloroflexota > Anaerolineae > Caldilineales > Caldilineaceae > JACQGT01. The sequence goes on from JAUIHI010000006.1 coordinate 221,739, forward strand.
TCAGCCCGTGCTTGCCGGAGAGATAGGCCACATTGGCCGATTTGCCACTGTAGGCTGTGACCGACGCCACAATCACCACCGCGCCGCCCGTGCCCTGGGCCACCATCTGGGCAAGGCCGTATTTCAGGGTCAGGTAGACGCCACGGTAGTTGACGTCGTGGGTGCGATCCCAGACCTCTTCGGGCAGGGTGTGAATATCCCGGTCCGCGGTGTGTAGCTGAATCCCCGCGTTGGGGACCAGCACATCCAGCCGCCCCCAGTGGGCGACGGTATGGGTCACGGCTGCCTCGATGGACGCGGCCTGGGAAACATCGGTTTCGATGCCGATGGCGTCGTGACCCGCGGCGACCAGCCCAGCGGCCACCCGCTCGACCCCCGCGGCGGGGATGCCCGTCACCGCTACTTTGGCGCCTACGCCCGCCATCCGCCAGGCCGTGGCCTCGCCGATCCCGCTACCCGCGCCGGTGATCAGCGCTACTTTGCCCTGTAATTTCATGCAGAGTTCCTTTCGGATGAAGAATTCAACGCAGAGGCGCAAAGATGCAAAGATGCAAAGGAGAAAGAGAGTTCTTTGCGTCTCTGCGCCTTTGCCTCTTTGCGTTGAAATTTACCCCTGCCGTGCGTGTAAATAGGCCAATGCCTGCTCAATTCGCCCCACCGCATCGTCCCCGCCCCGAAACTCGAAGCAGTAGAGCACCCGTTGGGGCAGGCTGTCCAAGGCGTCGAAAATATCGCCCAGCGGCAGCACACCTGCGCCCAGGACAGTCGGCGCGTCGTCGGGGTTGCCGGTCTGGTCTTTCAGATGGCTGTAGACAATGCGGTCGGCCAGGGCGGCGACAGCCGCGGGTACGTCTTGGCTGTGCAGAGTGTAGTTGCCCATATCCAGATTTGTCATCAGCGACGGAATGCGGGCCAGACAGGTCTGGACTTCGGCAAGTGTGCCGCCGGGGGTGCGAGCGTAGTTTTCCAGGGCGATGACAACGCCCTTCTCGGCTGCGTAGTCGGCGATGATCTGGCCTGCGGCCCAGCCCTCCCCGTTGTCGTCTGCGGGAACCTGGCCGGGGAAGAAGCGGATAATCGGCGAGCCGAGCGCGGCCGCGGCGTCGATGTCTCCTCGTAAAGTGGCCGCGTCGCTGCTGAAAAGGGTGGCGTGGGTGGCGTAGGTGATGAGCAGCCGTTTTTCCCCGGCCAGCCGCCGGGCTTCGGACAACTCCGACTCCCAGCCGGTCCATAACTCCCGGCGCAGCTCCACACCATTCGCGCCGGTACGGCCAGCCACGTCGATTACATCAAAAACGGTCATCGCGCCGGACTTGAGCGCGTCCTCGAATTGCATCACGGAGACCAGAACCGGTCGTTCAATACTCACTGTTTGCTCCTTTGGGGTAGGCTGACTACAGAAATTGGGTAGATTAGTGAGCGCTGATTGAGTAGCCGAGTCTTCGAGGCGTATCGAAATCAAGCGAACGGGTCACCCGCTAGGTTTCGATACGGCTGGAAAAAGCCCCAGCCTACTCAACCGGCGCTAGTCATGAGGCCCTTGCCAGCATCCTCTACAGAACATCCAAAATCGTCTGCGCGGCTTGGCTGAGCCGGGCGCGGGTCTCCGGGCGGATGTAGGCGGCTTGGTCGAGTTGCTGCTTCTGCTCCCGGCGGCAGAAGTAGCTGTGCAGGGCGCGGCGGGGCTGGTCTGTGCGGTTGAGTGTGCCCCCGTGCCAGGTGTGGGAATTGAAGATAACGACTGTGCCCGCGGGTGCGGTGAGCAGCACCTGATCCGGGTGGGGCGCGGACGGGTCGGCCAACACATCCTGGGGACGTTTGCCGCTGCGGTTGGAACCGGGAACAACCCGTGTCGCGCCGTTTTCCGCGGTGAACTCATCCAGCAGCCAGATGGAATTGCAGACGTAATAGTCCCCCGGTTCGACGGCACTGCCCCAGTCGCAGTGGAGTGCCTGCAAGCCGTGCCCCGGCAGCGCGGCCCGGAAGTTGAGGGAGGAAAGTTTCAGATCGCCGCCCAGCACGTGGCTGATAGCCGCCAGCACCTTTGGATGGGTGAAACAGACCTCGAAGATCGGGTCTTTGTTGACCAGATCGCTGAGCCGGGTAGTGCCCGCCTCCTGATGGACTTCGCTACCCGCTTTGTCGCCTTCGATGGCAGCCAGTTCATCCACCCGCCGCACCAGCGCCGCCCGCACCTCTTCCGACAGGATTCCCGGCAAGGGGAGATAGCCGTTCTCGTCGAGAAATGCCTTCTCCACTGTGGATAAAATGTTGTCGCTTACACCCAATTCAGTCAACGCCTGCTGTATATTCATCTTTTGCAGTTTCCTGTTTTTAGATGGGAATCGCGTAGGAGCGCTGCTTGCTGCGCCAATTGTGGGACGGTCGCAGCAAGCAGCGCCCCTACGGACAAATATCCAATACCCTGCCCTATCCCTGCACCAGCGACTGGCCGCCGTCGATCCACAACTCCGTGCCGGTGATGTGGCTGGAGGCGTCCGAGGCCAGGAAGAGGATCAGTTGGCTGGTCTGTTCGACAGTGCCGGGCTGGCGACCGGTCAACGGAATTGTGCCTTGGGGATATTCCACAGGCCAACGCACTTCCTTCACCCCGCGCAGTTCGGTGTTGTCGCCGATCTCCGTTTTGATCCAGCCGGGGCAGATGCAGTTGATGCGCACTTTGTGGGGGGCGAATTCCGGGGCCAGCATTTTGGTCATTGCCAGTTGGCCCGCTTTGGAGGTGGCGTAGACCGACGCGCCGGTGTTGCTGAACATCCGGGTCCCATTGACCGACGAGACGACGACAATCGCGCCGCCCTGCTTCTTCAGGTGGGGGATGGCATATTTGATGGTGAGGAATGTGCCTTTGAGATTGATGTCAATCGTTTTGTCCCACTCCTCCGGGGTGATATTTTCGATGGCGGACCAGACGCCGTTGACGCCCGCGTTGGCGATGACAATATCCAGCCGCCCCCAAGCGTCTATCGTCTGCTGGATGACCGATTGGGTCTGCTCCACCGACGAGACGTCGCCGATGAGCGCGATGGCTTCGCCGCCCTCGGCCTGAATTTGCTCTACCACTTCGTTGAGTTGGCTGGCCGTGCGCCCCATCGCCGCAATCTTCGCCCCTTCCTTGGCCATCAGCAGGGCCGCGCCCTTGCCGATGCCCGATCCCGCGCCTGTGACCAGCGCTACTTTGTCTGTCAGTTGCATTGGATAATCTCCTGTTTTGATTGGTATGAGTAAAAAAATAGCCGCTGATGAACATTGATAAACGCGGATGGAATCCGTGTAAATCCATCACATCCTTGTCATCCGTGTCCTTTTTTTAGAGCAGCTTGAACTTTGGTTTCTCTCCACACAAAAACGTGTGTCATCGCCTATACTCGCCTTCCGAAGTGCCGGACTCGGAAGCGTCCAGGCCAAAGAGCGGGCCAACAGTGCCAAGACGCAAGGCCGGGTAGAGCGTTTCGGCGCGGGGATAGTCACCCGTCTGGCGCGCATAGTGCCAAAAGAGAGTCGTCATCTGGACCAGGCGGTCGGCGTAGTCGGCATTTTCGGCCAGGTTGGCCATCTCGAAGGGATCGTCTTCCAGATTGTATAGTTCGTCAAAGTCGAAGCCGTTGAAGACAAATTTCCAGGGTCCGTCCCAGACAACCCGCTGAGTCAGGCGGTGGCGGTTGCCATAATATTCTGCATAGCCACGTTGCCAATCGTCGGTGTCGGCAGTGGGATGATGCAAAAGTTCGGCAAAGGAGCGGGAATCGGGCACGTCAAAAAGTCCGCAGCCAGCCAGCTCCAGCAGCGTCGGGCAGAGATCGTGGAGGCCCACCCGGCCTTGACAGAGCGTGTCGGCGGCCACACCCGGACCACTGACAATCAGCGGAATCTGGAATATCTCCTCAAAGGCGGAGATGTCTTTGAAGAAGAGACCGTGCGCGCCCAGCAGATCGCCATGATCGGCTGTCATCACCACAATCGTATTCTCCCGCTGTCCGCTCTCCTCCAGGTAGTCGAGCAGGCGACCAATCTGGCCGTCGATCTCGCTAATCGAAGCGTAGTAGCAGGCCCGCGCCTCTCGTTTTTCCTCTTCGCCAAGCTGTTTCCATATCCGCTGGGCGCGGCGATAGAGGCCCGGTCGATCGGCCAGGTCATCGTCGGCGTTGGCTGGCGGCGGCAGATCGAGATCGGCGTAGCGGGCGTAAAAGTCCCCATGGGCGATGAAGGGATCGTGTGGTTCGACAAAGCTGACAAAACAGCACCAGGGGTCTGGCTCCGCCTCCACTTCTTCCAGAAAGCGCAAGGCCATGGAGGTCGTGATTCCCATGCTGCGGCTCTCGGCCGGTCTGTCGGTGACGCCGTAGAAAAGGTGAGGGCCGTAGCCAGCCGGTTCGACCAGATAGTGGGCCGGATCACAGGCGGGCGCAAGGGGTTGTTCGCCCAGAATCTCCTGGGCGTACGCTTCAAAATCGGGGCCGCCGTGGCCGCCGTCCACCTGCCAGCCAAACTGGGCAAGCTGGTTGCTCCGTTCGATGTGCCACTTGCCGAAATACCCAGTCCGGTAGCCGACCTCGACCAGGCGCTGTGCCCAGTGGGGTTTCTCCGTGCGCAGCGCGTGCTGATCCGGGACTTTGGGGTAGAGCACTTCGAGCACGCCGTGATTGTGGGGCATCAAGCCCGTCATCAGGCTGGCGCGGCTGGGCGAGCAGATATTATTGGGCGTATATGCCTTGGTAAAACGCACCCCGCGCACGGCCATCCCGTCCAGGTTCGGTGTCTGGCAGAGATGATCCGGCTCCAGAACCCGTGCCTGCATCTGGTCGGCCATGAGAAAGAGAATATTGGGTCGGCTCACTACAAGACTCCTTTGGGGGGACCACGGACGGATTGCGAGTGCGGATAGAATCCGTGCAAATCCATCGCATTCGGTGCCTCTGTTTTACACCAGTTTGAACTTGGGTTTCTCGCCCGGTACAGGTGAATTCTCGAAGGAACCCCGCTGGCGCAGGGCATCTTCGCCGCCGAGGGAGGCCACTTTCGCTTTCTGGTCGGCTTTGGCCTGGGCGTCCACAGCTTCCGGGTCGAGGATTGCCCGCAGTTCGGCTTCCAATCCAGCCAGCACTGCCCGATGTTCCGGCGAAGCGGAGAGGTCGTTGCACTCGTCCGGATCGGCCAGCAGATCGAAGAGTTGGGGCTGCTGGTGGGTGTAATGGACATATTTGTACTGCCGGTTGCGCAGCATATAAATACCCGCTTCCGTGCCCAGCGCGTGGTACTCACTGAAGACCGTGCGCTCCCGGTCTGGCTCCTGGGCGATGCGCCACCAGGACTGACCGGGCAGGTCCGCATCTTCCGGCGCTGGAGTAGCGCCGACGGCTTCCAGCACAGAGGGGAAGCTGTCTACCAGCGAGACGGGCGTCTGGCACACTTTGCCCGCTGGCACATCCGGCCCGGCCAGAATCAGGGGCACCGCTACCGACTCTTCGTACATTGTGAACTTGCCGAAGATGCCCCGGGCCCCCAGATGCTCGCCGTGATCCGTCGTGTAGACGATGCGGGTGTTGTCCGTCAGCCCGTTGGCTTCCAGGGCTGCCAACACCCGGCCAATCTGCTGGTCCAGATAGGTGACGACGCCGTAATAGGCCGCGTTCATTCGGCGGATGGTGGCCTCGTCGAATTGGCTGTCGAAGGTGAAATAGCGGCGGAAGTAGTCGATGGCCGGATGGGTGGGCCAGTCGCTCTCCTGCCATTGGGGCGGCAGAGGAATGTCTTTCGGCGGGTAGAGATCGAACAATTCTTGCGGCGAAATATAGGGCGGGTGGGGACAGACGAGGGAGAGAAAGAGCGCCCAGGGCTTGCCGTTCTGGGGCGCGTCGGCCAGCCATTGCACCGCATTGTCAGCGCTGCGGGCGTCGTATTGCAGATAGGTGGAATCCCCCGGCCCGGCCTCTTCGATGCCGCCCCGTTTGTTGCGGAAGGCTGCGTTCTCCCGGATGCAGCCCAGAGCGTCACCCACGCCGCCGACGACGTGGAGGGGGTCGATCTCCCGGCTCCAGCCGTTGTCGTCGTCGGCGCTGCGGAAGTGGAGTTTGCCAATCACATCCACCTGATGGCCCTGTTCCCGCAGCCGGTGATGCCAACTGGGCACCGCGCCGTCGTAGGGGATGCCGTTGTCCCAGTAGCCGATCTGGTGGACGTAGCGTCCTGTCGCCAGGCTGGCTCGCGCCGGAACACAGATGGGGCAGGGGGTGTAGGCATTGGTGAAACGGGTTCCCCCCGCGGCCAATCGATCTAAATTCGGCGTCTGCACCAGCGGGTGGCCGTAGCAGCCCAGCAGGTCCCGGTTGTGCTGGTCAGAGAGGATGTAGAGGAGGTTGGTGGGTTGCATTTTATTCCCCATCCAACCGCTGCCCGCCGCTGTGACGGGCTACTGCGTCCAAATCCAGCTCGATCCCCAGCCCTGGCCCACTGGGAATCGCCAACATCCCGTCGGCGTCCAGTTGCCAGCCGCCGACGGTCAGTTCGTCGATGTAGGGCGAGCCGGTGATGAACTCGACCAAATCTGTGTCCGGGAAAGCCGATGAGAGTTGCAGGTCCGCGGCCAGCCCCAGGGCGGTGTTCCAGCCGTGGGGGATGAAGCGCACGCCGTTCTCCTGGGCCATCCAGCCGATGCGTCGCTCTTCGCTGATGCCGCCGACTTTTGTCACGTCCGGCTGCACAATATCAAACGCACCGGCTTGCAGCCAGGGCTGAAAGGATTGGCGCCGGGTCAACACTTCGCCCCCGGCAATCGGCACCGGCGACCGGCGGCGCAGTTGCACAAAATCCTCCAGCGCGTCCGGGTGCAGGGCCTCCTCAAACCAGGCCACGCCGTAGTCGGCCAGCATATCCGCAGTGCGCACGGCCCATTTGAAATTGCCCCGCCAGTAGGCGTCGCTGCCACCCGCGTCCACCATCAGGTCGTTGTCGTCGCCGATGACCTCCCGCGCGGTGGCGACAATCTCCTCGTCCAGGGCGTCGCTGACCCGGCCAAAGGGACCCCAGCCCATTTTGAAGGCCCGGAAGCCCAACGCCTTCCAGCGTTCCAGAGATTCCCGCAGAATGTCCGGCTGGTCCATCAGCAGAGAGGCGTAGGGCTTGACCCGTTCCCGGTAGCGCCCACCCAGCAGACGACCCACGGGCTGGCCGGTGGCTTTGCCCAGAATGTCCCAGAGGGCGATGTCGATGCCGCTGATGGTGTGGGTGATGGAGCCGCCCCGCCCCTGCCAGAAGGTGTGCTGGTGGAGCTTTTCGCTCACCCGTTCCGGTTCCAGCGCGTTCTCGCCCAGGAAAAGGGGGCGCAGGACGGCCAGACTGCCCTGGACCAGTGCTTCGCTGGTGAAGACGCTGCCATAGCCCGTCGGCCCGTCATCGGTGTAGACGGCGATGAGGGTATGCACATTGTCTTCGGTTTCGATTTCGTTGCTCCAGCCGCCTTCGGGGGTGGCCCCGCGCAGACCGACAGCGCGGATGTCGCGTATTTTCATGGGGGTGTCTCCGTCTTGAATGGGGAGTGGCAGAAGTTGGACTTCTTCTGAGAAGTCCAACTTCTGGAGTGTAGCGGAGAGCGGGGGAGATGTCAAAGCAATCCGGCCTTTTTTCCTTCGTTTGGCCTGTGCCATCACTCGGAGGAGTTCGACGGGCTGACTTTGGCCGAGAGATAGGCAAAGGGCACAAACCAGAGGGCGATTAGAATGAACATCGCCGTATCCGCCTGATTTGTGCCTGCCAGCAGGTTGGACGAGATGAAAATGGCGATGGCAAAAAAGATGGATACGACAATCAGACCGATCCCGGCTTGCCTGCGGCTCATTGGGTATCTCCTGTTTTGCGTTTCTTGCGCCAGAACATCAGCGCAATCAATGCCCCAATCCCCACGGCGAGGAGTGCTTTGCGCTTTTTGGCCGCTGCCTTTCCTGCGCCCGGCTTTGGGGGTGTGGGCGCGTCTTTGTCCACCTCATCGAGCAGCGTGACCGTACCCGCATCGCCGTCCACGGCCAGCCGCATCCCGGATTTGATGCGTTCAGTCGCCACGCCTGTGCCCATCACCGCGGGGATGCCGTACTCCCGCGCCACAATCGAGCCGTGGGCCAGCGCGCCGCCCACGTCAGTCACCAGCCCCACGGCCTGGGAAAAGAGGGGTGTCCAGGCCGGGGTGGTGGTCGTGCAGACCAGAATCGTGCCCGGTTTCATCCGGCTGAACTCTTCGACGGAATGGATAACGCTGGCTGGCGCGGTGACCCGTCCGGTGCTGACCGCATAGCCGTTCAACACTGGCCCGGCATTGACAGCGCCGCTGGGGGTTGGGTCAAATAGGGAGAGTTTGATGGGGCCAAGTCGGATGACGCCACTCTCTGGCACTTTGGCAGGCGGGGTAAGCTGCTTGCGGGACTCGCGCAGGGCACGCCGTTCCTGCGCGGTTTGGGCAAAGGCGGGGACGCTCTCTCCCGCGGCCCTGGCCTCAATCGCGGCGCTGATCTCCCCGCTGTTCAGATAGTAGATGTCATCCGGCCTGGCGATGGCTCCCGCAGCGGTCAGGCGCTGGCCCAACTCCGCGGCCAACTTGCGCACAGTCGGCCAGGCCCCACCCAGATAGAACATCACACCCTCCCGGTAGGGCGCGTACTTCTTCGTCCATTTCCACACCCAGCCGAAGAGCCGACGGGAGAGGGGATTGAGGCCAGCCATCGTCTGCTCGATCAGAGCATCCCGCTCCCGGGCCATCTTCGTTTGTCGCACACGCACAGCCTCTGCCGGTGGCTTCTCGACCAATGCCTTCAGGCTCAAAAACACAGGCAGGGGGTCTTCGCCTTGGGTGGGTACGGCAAAATCCAGATTGTAGATTTGATGGCCGTAGGCGGCCAGATAGTGCCCAATGCTCTCCAGTACAGGCTGCCCGTCGGGATGGGCGGCCAGGGCTGAGGGGAGTTGATGGGCCTGGGTGTGGAGTACGGTTTGGCTCAGGGATTCGTTGCCGCGGATGGTGTCGGCAATCTCTTCCATAGCGGCCTGAGCGTCCAGGGCCTTGGAGTCGAAACCACGCAAAAAAGCCGAACTGCCCAGACCCGCCTTGGGCAAGGCGGTGCGAAACAGGAACGACTTGAGAAGTTTATCAAAGACCGGATCTAACACTCGTGACAAGCCCAGGCTGAGGGCTGACCCCCACCAATACATACTGTCTGCCACGGCCATCTCGCGGATGCCTTCCAAAAGCGCGGCATCGCTGGTGCTGGCCAGGTCAAGGCTGCCCCAACGGGCGAAGAGTGCCTGGTAGTTGGGCAAGACAGATGCTTCCCAATCGAAGGCCGGCATATTGAGCATTTTGAAGATACGGGGATAGACGACGATCATCGACCAGGCCGACTGCGCGTCCATCTTGAAACTGCCCGTTGTGTAGGCGTAGCCGTTGATTGTATTGGCAAATCCTTGGGGCATCATCTTTTCCAGGTCAAACTGGACATTCGCCAACCCGCCCATCTGATCGATCAACTCACTGATCGATTGATATAACCCGCGCTGCACATAGAGGTCTTCGAAGAGGGGCGAGAGGGGTTCGGGCATGTGTTCGACAATCTGGCGGCGCATCCAAATCGTCTTGGGAAAGGGCGGCTCCCACACCACATTTTTGAGCGGCGCAGGTGGCAGGGAGGTGATGGGGCGGGCCTGGAGGATGGTAATTCTGCCGTCGGCTATGGCCCATTCGATGTCCATCGCCATTCCGTAGTGTTCTTCGATACGTGCGCCCAGGCGGGCCAATGCCAAAGCAGTAGTATCATCCAACACCGGCTGGTTCTGCTGCTCCAAAGGAACTGTCTGCTCCGCTGTACCCGCCTCTGTACGGACGGTCATCACCGTTTTTGCCGCGGTCTCGCGGGAGACGATCTGCCACTTCGTTTTATCCACCAGCACGCTGTCCGGGGAGACCAGTCCGCCCACAATCGCCTCGCCCAGCCCCCAGGTGGCATTGATAAGAATTTCGTCCCGCTGGCCGGTGACCGGATTGGCTGTGAAGAGAATGCCGGATGCGTACGCGGGAATCAACACTTGCACGACGACGGCCAGACTGACCGTGGCCGGATCGATGGCCTGGCGTTGGCGGTAGGCAATGGCACGGGCTGTCCACAGACTGGCCCAACACTTTTTCACCGCCTCCAGCAGAGCGGCTTCCCCGCGTATATTGAGAAAAGTGTCCTGCTGTCCTGCAAAGCTGGCGCCGGGCAGGTCCTCGGCGGTGGCCGACGAGCGCACGGCAACGGCCTCGCCACCAGACTCGATGAGTTGCCCGTATGCGTCTGTGATCTGCGCGGCCAGTTCATCCCCCATTTTGCCCTGGGCAAAGAGGGCACGGATTTTCTCCGAAGCCGACTGGGCCGATCCGGGATCGTCCGCGGTCACCGTCCGGGCCAGTTCGACGATCGATGCCTGTAAACCGTTGGCCTGGACAAAGGCGTCATAGGCGGCGGTGGTCAGGACAAAGCCCGGGGGCACAGGAAAACCCGCCGCGGTCATCTCGCCCAGGTTAGCCCCTTTGCCACCCGCGGCGGGGATGTCGGTTTTGCTCAGTTGCGAAAACAGAACTGTATAAGGCATTGTTCTTCCTCTCTATGCACGCCAATCTTCTATGCATGCAACGCCAGCAAAAAGGGATCCGCCAGCATCTCGCGCAAATACCCCAAAAAGCGTGCCCCATCAGCGCCGTTGATGAGCCGGTGATCGAAGCCCAGGGTCAACGGAAGCATCAGCCGGGGGCGCACTTTGCCGTTGACATAGCGGGGCAACTCCCGTCCGCCGGCCACGCCCAGAATGGCGACCTGGGGCCAGTTGACAATCGGTGTGATGCCGGTCAGCCCCAGTCCGCCCAGATTGGAGAGGGTGAAACCCGCGCCCTGCAAATCGTCCATCCCCAGCCGATTCTGACGGGCTTTGCCGGTCAGTTCGGCCAGTTCCTGGGCAATCTGCAGCAGACTTTTGCCCTCCACATCCCGCAGCACAGGCACCAGCAGCCCCCGCTCCGTGTCCATAGCCACGCCGATGTGAATGTACTCCCGCAGAACCACCTCATTTTTCTCAGTGTCCAACGCCGCATTGAAAATAGGAAACTCGGCCAAAGCCGACGCCAGCGCTTTGACCAGAATGGCAGTGAGGGTGAGTGAACCACCCGCTTCGGCCACCCGGCCTTTATGGCGCTGGCGGGCTGCCTCCAGTTCGGTGATGTCCGCTTCCTCTTGCAGCCAGGCGTGGGGGATTTCGCTCCAATTCCGCTGCATATTGACTGCTGTCACCTGTCCGATGCGGCTGAGGGGCTGGCGCTGGACCGGGCCAAAGGCTGCGATATCGGGCAGGGGTGAGTGCGCAGGAGCGGAATCGTTCGCAGTTGGACGTTCAGTGAGCAGGCGGCGGGCGTGGGCCTTTACATCCTGCACGCTGATGCGGCCCCGGAAGCCGCTGCCGTGCACATCGCCAATGTCGATGCCCAACTCCCGCGCCATCCGTCGGGAGACAGGCCCGGCGGGGACGTTCTCGCCCGCGGGGCGGGGGAAGGGCGGGATATCCGGCGAAGTCTCGGGCATTGGTGGCGGGGTCTGTGGGGCAGGCGGCGACGTCGTTTCGACCGGTGCTTTGGCTGGCGCTTCGGTCGGCGGCAGTGGCGTTTGTGTGGCGACGGACTCGCTATCCTCCGTCAGCGTAGCGAAGACATCCCCAGCCTGGATTTCGTCGCCGACAGCGACGGAAAGCGTCTCCACAATCCCGGCCGCGTCCGCGGGCACTTCGACGGTCACTTTGTCTGTCTCCACTTCGATCAGCGGCTGGCCCACAGCCACCCGATCGCCTACGCTGACCAGCAGCCCGGCGATGACCGCTTTTGTAACCCCTTCGCCCAAAGACGGCAATTGTAACGTGCGTGTACCCATTGTTTCACCTGTGATGTGAAAGAATAGAACGCGGATGACGCGGATTGGGCTGATTTTTGCGGATCAGAAAGCGACAATATCTGCGGAATTCGCATCGTAAAAATCCGCGCCTATCCGTTTGTTCCGCGTCATCCGCGTTCTATTCTTTTCCTATTTCTGCGCGGCGGAAGGTTTGTCCGGGTCGATTCCGTAGCGGGCGATGGCGTCTTCCAGGACGGATGTTTCCAGGCTGCCCTGCTCCACCAGCCCGTAGAGCGCTGTGACTGCGATGTGCTCGGCGCTGATTTCGAAATAATCGCGCAGGGCCGGGCGGGACTCAGACAGGCCGAAGCCGTCTGTGCCCAGGATGTGATAGGGGCCGGGGACCCAGCGGGCGATGCGGTTGGCCAGGGCCTTCATATAGTCCGAGGCCGCCACAAAGACGCCGGTCTCTTCCGCCAGCAGACGGGCCACGTAGGGCATGCGCGGCGCCGCGGACGGGTGCAGCCGGTTCCAGCGATCGGCCTCCTCGGCCTCCCGGAAGAGTTCGTTGTAGCTGGTCACGCTCCACACATCCGCGGCCACGCCCAATTCGGCCAGCAACTCCTGGGCACGCAAGGCTTCAAGCAGAATCGGCCCGCTGCCGAAGAGATGTGCCCTGCGTCCGTCGGTGGCGGCCATCTGCGAACGGCGATAGCAGTACATCCCCTGCAAAATTCCCTCTTCAATCCCCGGCTCCCCTTCCTTTGGCTCAGGCATCGTTGCCATCGGATAGGTTTCGTTGTAGACGGTGAGGTAGTAGAAGATGTGTTCCTGCTCTTCGTACATCCGGCGGATGCCGTCGCGCACAATCACCGCCAGTTCGTAGGCAAAGGCCGGGTCGTAGCTTTTCAGGTTGGGGACAGTCTGGGCCACCACCTGGGAATGGCCGTCCTGGTGTTGCAGCCCTTCACCGTTGAGGGTCGTGCGTCCGGCTGTGCCCCCCATCAGAAAGCCCCGGCAGAGCATATCCCCGCAGGCCCAAATCATATCCCCCACCCGCTGGAAGCCGAAGATGGAGTAGAAGAAGTAGAAGGGAATGGTCGGCACGCCGTGGACCGCATAGGCTGTGCCCGCGGCCAGAAAAGAGGCCATCGCGCCCACTTCGCAGATGCCCTCCTGCAGAATCTGGCCGTCGGTGGCCTCCCGATAGGGCAGCAGACTCTGGATGTCCACGGGCGTGTAGTTCTGGCCGAAAGCGGAGTAGATGCCCGCATCTTTGAACAGCCCTTCCAGCCCGAAAGTGCGGGCCTCGTCGGGTACAATCGGTACGACGTAGCGCCCGATCTTCTCGTCCTTCAGCAGCCGGGCCAGCAGACGCACACTGGCCGCAGTGGTGGAGAGTTCCCGGCTGCCGGAGCCTTGCAAAAATTCGGCTAGATTTTCCAGGGGTGGGGCGGGGAGAGGTGGACAGTTGACGCTGCGTTGGGGCAGATAGCCGCCCAATTGCGCCCGCCGTTCGTGGAGATAGCGCAGTTCCGGGCTGTCCTGGGCCGGGCGGTAAAATTCGGCCCGGGTGATGGCCTCTTTGTCCAGGGGAATCTGGTAGCGCCGGGCGACTTCCAGCCGCTCCTCCGCGCTCAGTTGCTTCATCTGGTGGGCGGTGTTGCGCCCCTGGCCCGCGTGGCCCATCCCATCGCCCTTGACAGTTTTGATGAGGATGACCGTCGGCTTGCCCGTCGTCTCCAATGCCCGGCGATAGGCCGCGTAGATTTTCTTGGGGTCCTGGCCGCCCCGCTGGATCGAGCGCACCTCTTCGTCGGTGAGCGAACTCATCAGCTGCTCCAAATCCGGGTTGTTGGCGACCCAGCGCTCCCGCTGCACATCGCCGGAGGAGGTGGAGTAGTACTGGTACTCGCCGTCCACCGCAGCATCCATACGCCGTTGCAGTGCGCCGGTCTGGTCGCGAGCCAGCAGACCGTCCCAGCCACCGCCCCAGACGACCTTCAGCACATTCCAGTCCGCGCCCCGGAAGGCCCGCTCCAATTCCTGAATGATCTTACCGTTGCCCCGCACAGGCCCGTCCAGCCGTTGCAGATTGCAATTGACCACCAGAATCAGATTGTCCAGCCCTTCTCTGGCCGCGACGCTGATTGTACCCAGCACCTCTGGTTCGTCGGCCTCGCCATCGCCGATGAAGCACCAGATTTTGCCGCCGTTGGCCGGTTTTAGCCCCCGGTTTTCCAGGTATTTGGCGAAGCGGGCCTGATAGATGGCGGATGGAGTGGAAAGGCCCATCGACGCGCTGGGGGCCTGCCAGAAGTCGGGCATGTGGCGGGGATGGGGATAGGAGCTAAGACCGCCGCCCGGCTGCAACTCCCGGCGGAAGTTGTGCAACTGCGTCTCGCTCAAGCGGCCTTCCAGAAAGGCCCGGGCGTAGATGCCCGGCGAGGCGTGGGGCTGGAAGAATATCAGATCGCCGCCGTACTCAGCGCTGCGGTTGCGGAAGAAGTGGTTGAATGCGACTTCCGTCAATGTGGCTGCGGAGGCATAGGTGGCGATGTGGCCGCCCACGCCGGAGCCGGAATCCGCGGCCTGCATGACCATCGCCATCGCATTCCAGCGGATGATGGCCTCGATGCGCTGCTCGACTTCCAAATCCCCGGGGTAGAGGGGTTGCTCGGAGACGTGGATGGTGTTGCGGTAGGGGGTGTTGAGGGTGGCCTCGTTGAGGGCAATCCCCGCGCCCAGTACATAATTTTGCAGGGAGCGCAGTATATCCCGTACGCCATCCGGGCCATAGGCCTGGTGGATGTAGGCGATGGATTCCAGCCACTCCTGCTTGTCCAGGGCGATCTGTTCGATGGGTGTAGTCTCGGTGAGCATCGGTGCACCTCTGGGCGGAAAGTTTGTATAATGCCCTATTCTACCCTATTCCAGACTGGCACGCACGAACAATCAGTAGCCACGCATTTCTCCGCAGCAAACTCTCAAATGGATAGTCCAGTTTCAACAGATGGAAGCAGTGTTCAATAGAGAGGGGGCTTCAAACAGAGCGTATCAATAGAAGCAACCCCAGCCCGGCCACAATTCCATAGAGCAGGCGGCTGAAGCGCTGGCCAGGGATGCGTCGGTTCATCCAATGGCCTGCCGCGACCGCGGCAACCATTGGGATCAGGCAAAAGATGAAAAGGACGAAGACCTGTCGATTCCACAGGCCACCCGCAGCGTGGCTGAGGCTGATGGCGAAGCCCGAAGGCAGAAAGAATCCCTGCAACGTAGCCCGGAAGCGGACCGGCGACCAGCGACGCAGCGCACCGTAAACCACCACCGGAGGCCCGTTTGTGTTGTAGGCTGCGCCCAGCGCCCCGGCCAATCCACCAAAAAGGTAGACCCAGCGGGCGTTGGGCAGTTTGGGCAGCACAGGCCGCAGCAACGCATAGAGACCAAAGGCGATCAGCAGCAGCCCCAGCCCGCCCGACACAAATTCTTCCGGGGCCACCCGGATCAGCCAAATCCCTGCCGGCATCCCCGCAAACGAAGCCAGCACCAGCCGCCAGGCATCTCCCAACTCCACATCCCGCCAGCTTCGCAGCAGAATCATCCCGGACATCGCCGCGGCCATCAGCCCTACCAGTGGGGTGGCGGTCTGAATGCCGAGCAGAATTGTGAGCAGAGGCATAGCGATCAGCGCGTCGCCAAAGCCGACCGAGGAACGGGCAAAGGTGGAGAGAAAGGCGACGAGGAGGACGAGGGGGAGGGTTTGATTCATTGGGGGGCGGCCTACGATGTCCGCAACAGTTTGCGGACCGACCACCGCAGAAAACCGGACAGCGCAGGCGTGCCCGCGTGTAATTGGGTGTAGCCAATGAATCCTCCGGGTTTTTCACCCAAAACTCCAGCGGCGGCCTGGGCATGGTAACGCTGATAGAATTGCCAGGCGTGTCCGAACTGTCCAGGCAGGTGGGGTGGTCGGGCCAGGGCGCGAAAGAGTCTCTCTTCCACGCCGGAAACTGATATCTGGCCTAGCCGTTCCATCGACGCGTCTGGAGCCGTCCCAACAAAGAGACGGTTGAGATAGGCCAGGCTAGCGCGAACCGGCAATGCCACCCGGTGCTGCTGGGAAACTTGCACAAGTCGCTCCCAATCCACCCCATCCTTTCCATCCTCTGCCCGGCGCAGAAGCAGAACCATCTCGGCCAGTCTGTCGTAGCGGGGCAGCGGTGCCCAAGCGCAGGCAAGGGTGGCGAGACGCGCGATCTGGTGCGCGGGCTGTAGCACCTGGACGGTGCGATCTGACACAGAAAGTGAACGAGTCTCTGTCCAAAAGGTCTCATCCCCACCATTCCCCTGCCAATCGCCGAGTGCACGCCAATGGAGCGTGACTGTGCGTCCCTGGGCGTTGGCAAAAGGCTGGGAAGGGCGAATCTGGCGGGCTGCTGGAGTCAATTGCTCCGGGGCGCGGCCCACGGGCTGCCAGCCCCGACGCGTCAGCAGAGCGATGGCGGTGGGTATCTGTTCGGGGCGAACGAGCAGGTCCGTATCAGCAGAGGGAAGTGGATGCTCCTCCACGGCAGTAGGTGGACTTTGCAGTAGTAGGGCAGGAATTCCGGCGTCTTGCAGGGCAGCTACAACCCCAGCCCCGACCTGTTGCTGCAACTGACCCTCGGTCCAGGCCCGGCGGTAGATGCCTTTGAGCCGATCCATCACTGGATCATCTGTGCCGTTTTGTTGAAGGGTCCGATAGACCAGAGGCAGCAGTCGGAAACTACCCACGTCCCACTGTTTCCGCTCAAAATTCACCCGGGCGTGCCATTCCGCCCAGGCAGCGATGGCCTCCGTGCCGGGTAGCAGGGCCGCGGCCAGGAGAAGTTCCTGTTCCGGGTGGGGGTAGAAGGGGGGGGGGGTCATTGCTGGGCGTCGTCCGATGGCTTGTGCTGATTGGGCAAGTGTATGGATGGCACAACGCGTAAACAGCAGCGCTCGTCGTGCAGGCCGTAGGAGACCAGCCAGTCGTTGTCGTGCCAGGGCACTGCGCCGCAGGGATAGACGACCGACTCGGCTGTCGGGTTGATACGACGCCGGTGGGAGCGAGATGGCTCCGTCTCAGGCCGCAGCACCGGTTCGGTGGCGAGCCAAAGAGGTGCGAAAGGCGGCTTCGCTTCGAAGGCATAGACGCCTCCGTAATAACGCCGCTGATCCAATAGCCATTCGATGCGCCGCAACGCCGCTACCAGATAGCGGGGTAGACGCTGCACCAACTTCCCCGGCCAGAAAGGCAACAGGTGTCGCAGCGGCCCAACTTGGATGCGGGAATGAAAGAATGAGATGTAGACATCGCCCTGTCGAATTGGGGGCGCACCACCGCAGGACACGCCATAGCGGCTGGCATAGGGCGCTACATCCCAGGCTGTGGAATGCAGAGGCTGGCAGATCACCGGCCCGACACCGCTTAAGTCTACACGCAAGATAGTGTGTGGGTTAATCTGATAGACCGCATACAATTCGCCGTCGTGGGAAAAGAACATCCAATTCTTCTCAATTTCCTGGCGGGGTCCGTTTAGTTGGAGGGGGCGGGGCGGGGATTTGGCTTCCAAGCTGTCGGGATCAACTTCGACAATGGAAATCTGGTTGGGCCGAGTTGTGAAGTTGTTGTTGTAGTGGATGAAGATGCGATCTTGGTGGACCAAGAAGCGGGGATCATAGTGCCGGGAATCGCTATCAGGGATAGTGTCGGAGAAGGGCACGACTGAACCGGGTATGACGTTCAGGTGTTCGTCCAGTTTGCACAGACCGATCCGACGTTGCATAGTTCGTCGGTAGCCGGAATCGACGCGATAGGCCATGAGCAGACGACCACGGAAGCGGACGATGGCTGGGTTGTACACGCGGAAAGTCCGGAGCAGCACATAGTGCTGCCACTGGACAGGAAGAAGTGATTGCGGGTTGAATTCAATCGATAAAGCGGACATAGACATCGCCAACCTGCCGACCCCCGATAGCTCGATAGGCATCGAGCTTAGGCATGACTTTACTTAGTGGCACCCAGTGCGGAAGCGACCATTTCATCGTGTCTGCCACCGAGAAAAACGATTGGCCGGAGTAGTGCCTTGATAGTTTGTCTCATAGATGCCTCACAACTGCCCCACCGATATAGTTTGCAGGCGTTCTTCCACGGCGTCGCAACCCAACATCCAACAGAACCGTTGAATCCAGCGAGGCGCCGGGTGTAATAAGTCGGAAACAAAGAGATGTTCCATTGAGACTGGGATCAAGGGAAAGCCAAAATCGGTGATGAGTCTATTGCAAATAGCCTGACTCGTGCCGGGGAGTTGCGCCGACGCAATGACTAACGTTTCGTCAGGAAAACGTGCCTGGTAGGTACAGATCAATCCGTTGTAGGCTCGCCAAAGACGGACAGCGCTGACAGGATCAATGAGCAAATGCCGTCGGCGCTGTTTAAGTCCGCGGGTTAACAGGGATGTCACCACTTCAGCGCAGGGACGCCAGATTAGAATGGCTTTCAGCTCGGGAATTATCGCTCTCCATGCAGGCAAGAAGAGGGTTGTCCGCGGATCTTTCCAGCCCCAGTCTGGATAGCAGGCAGTCCGCTCAGCAACCAACTGCCGGGCACACACGCGTTCTTCCGGCGAGAATAACTGGAATTTCCGGGGTCGCAGCTTCCAGCCAGCAGTTGTGGTCCTTTTTCGTCGGATATGCCTGGCGTGTAGCCGTACAAAGTCGAGGTCTTCGTAATAGCCGTGTGGATTGGAGATGTCCGGTTCGATGCTTCCGGCCTTCGCCATTGGTAGTCCGGATTCGGCCAGCCAGCGGGCAACCAAAGACGTGCCAGAGCGATGCATGCCCGCCACGCAACAGATCATGACTGCCTCCGACAGCGTGGCGGCAGAGGCGTCATCAGCAATTGCCGTCCATGCTGCTGCAAGCGGGCGCGTGCCTGAGTTGGCGTCAGCAGAAAGCTAACCAGCCAGAAGATGCTACCGGCCATCGAATACGCCAAACGCAGGCCCCATGCGGCAAGCCGTCCCCAGTATTTTTCGGTGTAACGATACCGTGATTGCAGAAGATGTTGACCAATCATTCCGTTCAACAAAGCGCTCCTATCCGGTGTGCTTGCGCCACCTATATGGGTGACGACTGCATCCGGAACGAGCATGGCCTGCCAGCCAACTCGCTGCGCCCGCCAGCAGAGGTCACCATCCTCGCAATACATAAAGAACCTCTCATCCAACCCGTTCAGTTCCTCGAACAATTCTCGCCGCACCAGCATGGCCGCACCAGTGATGGCCTCAACCAATTGGGGTTTGTCGGCGGCAATATTCCACGTGTCGTGGCGCAGCATCCATCCTCGTACGCTGCGAAGCGGTCCAGCGCCGACACCAAACCAGAAAAAGCTCCAGGGCGTCTCGAAGCCAAAACAGTTGTGGCGAATGCGGCCAGTAGCATCCAGAATACGCGGTGCGCAGATGCCCACATTCGGGTGAGTGTCCAGGAAGCCCACCAACCGATCAATGGCGGCATCATTGATGACTGTATCGGGGTTGAGCAGGTATAAATAACGCCCTTCAGCCAACCGACTGGCCTGATTGATGGCAACAGCAAAGCCGGTGTTCTCTCTGTTTGCCAGCAAGCATATGGATGGCAAAGCGGACACTTGCTCTAGGGTCTCATCACTCGATGCATTGTCCACAAGAATAATCTTGCAGGCTGTGTCAGTGTGGCGTGCAAGAGAATCTAGACATGCGCTGATCTGGGCGGCGCTGTTGTGGGTGACAATCAGGATAGAGATATCGGGTTGCATAAGGGTTAAGTGGAAATTACCTGATCAGCTAATGGGCTGCGATGAAAGACATCGACAAGTTCTGCATAATTGCTAACAAATTCACGGTACGGTTGACGCCAGGTACGATGTACAGGCGAATCTGCACAAATGCGGCCTATTTCCAGGAAATCACATATCTGATCAAGCGTAGATTGCCAGACCAGATTCTCCTGCAAATGGTTCTCATAGATAATTCCCAGATGGGGAATGGCCTGCATGATAGCTTCACAGCGAATCTCCTGGTCATAGACAAACGACGCAATTTGCATAAATTCATCTGGGTCAATGGTCACTGAAAGCGTTTCACCGCGACTTTGGCCAATGCTGATCCAATGAGCAGTCGTTTTTCCGACCATCGCAGATAGGGAACGAGCGAACACGGAACGCCGCCGAATATAGATGATCCGCCAGCCTTTATCCTGCAATGCCAACAGCAACCGCTCTGGTTCTGCCACATGGCGCTCAAACAGCTTAAAACCATAGACAGGACGCCGTGTCCGCAGTTTTATATAGAACTTGCGCGTGGCAATATAGGGGAGCGGGTTAACTCGCCATAATTTGTAGAGGCGCTGAGACCGTGTTGGACGCGACCAAAAAGTTGGGTTGAACAACTCGCCATCGCAGTGAATGGCCGGGTGGGCGTTTAGCAGGCTTTTCAGTAATGTGCTGCCTGTGCGCGCCGTCCCAAACAGAACGAAGGGCCTCGTGTTCACTTTACGGACGTTTCTTTCCAAAAGGCAAATCATGCGAGCCGCGAATCTGAGAGACCAAATTTAATGGTTGGGTTTGATGTTTTTCTATCACCAGTGCATAGGGATAAAAGTGGATGGAATGTACTGTCTTTTGAAACTGTGTTGTAGCAGATTGCCCTTTGACGGCATGTATATGATTTAACTGATGAATCAGCCCTGCCGCATAGGCTGCAAATTTATTGTGGATGCCATGAATGTCTTCGCAGATATACACCCCACCGGGCTGGAGGTGTGGCAACATTTCCTCAAGGGTTGTAATCTGTTGATCGGGTCGATGGCCGCCATCATCTATCAGGATGTCAACTTCGCTTACCTGTTCTTTGAAGGCAGACCAAAACTGACGATCTTGCTGGTCGCCTATGAAAATCGACACATTGTCTCGCTCGTGTTTCTTACATTCTGGTTCGATATCGATGCCATAAACATGGCATCGGTCGCCAAAATAGGCAGTCCACATATCCAGACTACCTCCGCCGAATACGCCAACTTCCACAACATGAGCCGGTTGTCCGACAAAGCGACTCAAGTGGCGATGATAGAGATCGAAATAGTGCTCCCATTTCCAAATTAGGTTCCCCTGGCTGTGATTGATGAAATAATCCCACAATGGATTAGCGGTCTGCACCTGTACCGAATCTTGCTGAACAACGGGCAAACTATTTTTCCAGGAAGGCGTGAAGCTCAAGCCACAACACACCAGCGGTAAATTTCTTAAGATATGGCGTGCATACCCTGGATTTTGCCGATATGCGGTAAGCATTTCACGTACAGCAGCAAATCGAATCAGCCAGCGACCAACTCTTCGTTTTTTCACCATTGCCTCCGGGTCATTCTACCAACCAATGAGTCAAGTCGCGTCCGATCAAGTCTTGCAAGCGCAAGATATCGTCGCGCTGGGGAAGTGTTAGTGCCTTACGCACTTGTGGGTTCAATGTTGGAACTGGTGTCTGATTCCAGTTGCGCAAAAACTGGGCAGCCTTCTTGCGCATTGGTTGGGGGGCGATAAGTTTGATCAACGGCTTTAATCGCATATTATGCGTCAATAGTCGTACAATAAGGGAACTGCGTGTGCCAGCACCTCGGTTGTAAACTATAGATACATTTGGCACAAACTCACTATCTACATCCAGAAAAACATACAATGTCTGCATGAAAGTAGCCGGGTTGGTTAGAAGGTCGTCATACAAACCAATATAAATCTGGTCTTGTGAAAACCGCGTCAACCAATCCTGAATTCTCGAGACATACCAGCCAGCATCAAGATAATGCGGTAAGCGCGTTTCAAAACGTTGTTTCCATCGCCGAGTTGAATCACTGTATGCAGTGACAAAGTCCTTCTCTGGTTCATTACCTCTCAATCGCTGCATCAAGAATGCCGAATAGCTCCGATCAACCGGCTGGCGTAAGATACAGATGAACTTGCCATCCGGGAGATAGTGTTGAATGCGCTGGCAAGAGCGGGCTTCGATGTTGCTAGTCGACGCTTCTCCGATTGCCCTTTGCCTATCAACATCCTGGAACAGGGCTTGATAATCTGCTGACGTTTGTATGGCCCAGTGGCGGCCCGGGAAATTCAAAGGCGTTTGTTCTGCTTCACCAAACTCAAAGAAATCCGGCTCCTTCACAGAACTCATGAAAATTTGTGGATGCTGCGCCAGATAGGCGTAGACTGACGTGGTGCCAGATTTGGCAACACCGATGAGGAGGAAATTTGGCATAGTCATAAAGGCGAACTCCACAGCACTTCAATCTGTCTGTCCTGCTCCCTCACGGGCAACAATCACCAGCTCACCCTGATGCCACTCGTCTTCGAAATTCTGAGTGGCGTTATAGAAATTTAGCGAGCACCCCCGCCGGAAACAGTCATGCAATTCGATAACGATCACACTTACCATATTGATCCAGGCAGAGGGGGCAGCAAACACTTCCACTTCAGCGCCCTCTATGTCGATTTTCAATAAATCGATCATGGTCAATCCGTTTGTAGACAATAGGTCAACTACGGTCATGGTGGGCGTATGTTCCAGCACAACTGCCTCTGGGTCATTCCCACCCCAGATTTGGAACGTTCCATGACGTGCCAGTGGATTAACAATGGCAATCTGGTCCAATCTGTCCCACAAAGCCGCCCGAATCGGTGTAATCTGAGGATAAGCAGTCACATTTTTACACAGCTGGCTGAAGTTTGCACTGGCTGGCTCCAGAGCCAGAATACGCGCATCCGGATACTGGTTGGCATAGTAGAGGCTGGTCAGCCCAATATTAGCCCCAGCGTCCACGATGACCCGTAATGGTCGCTCCAATGGCAACGCGTAGGCCATGCGCATAAATATCTCGTCACAGAAGCCAACGTCTGATGTCCCCAAGCGCAGATAAATCGGCGAACGGCACTCCGGAACGGTCACGGCAACTTCGCCGCGGCGGCCCAGTATCTCGGCGTAGATAAAGTAGAATAGACCACGCCAACCAAAGACGCGCTGGTAGCGACGCAACCAAGCCCGTTTCCTTCTCATCGCGTCCTTCTTCTCAAGGTTGCCAGACCTCGACGGGAGCGGATGAACAGAGAAAGCAGGGGGGCAGGCAAAAAGTCATGAAAACTGAATGGAGACTCTCTGCTGAGCAAGCGGACGTGCCTGCTGGATTGAGCCAGGGAATAACGGCCTGCTGCAAGTTGCTCCAGCAGGTCAAGATAACGCTGTCCCATGACCTCTATAGAGAAAAAGGTCCGGGCACGCTTCATGGAAGCAGAGCTGCACGCCTGCCATATCTGTTCATCTGCGGCCAAGTCGGCCACGCACCGGGCGAAGTCTTCCGCATCGTCTACTGTAGCTAGAAAACCGCTAACTCCATCCTCGATGGCTGCGTCCATGATGCCAGGCAGACGAGAAAGCACCGGCACACACCCATTTGCCTGCGCTTCCAGGCTAACCAATGGTAGTCCCTCAAAGTGGGATGGCAACAGCAACACATGGTGGTCCCGCATGGCCTGATAAACCGTCTGGATTGACTGGGTGCCGGATAGTTCAACATGCGCCTCCATACCGTGGGCCGCAATTGCTTGTTCAAGCGCCAATCGGTCTTCGCCGTCACCGATAATGGTCAACCGCGTCGCTACGTTTTGTCGCTGTAAAATGGCAAGAATTGTAGGTAACAGGAAAATGCCTTTATGATTTTGAGATAAATTACCTACAAAGAGCAGCCTTAGCGGTTGTTCCCAGGGGCGACGAGAGATCAAGGTATTTACCGACGGTGTCTCGATACCATACGGAATCTCCACAATGTTCTTTTTCGGCATGGCTCTGGCAGAAGCAGAGCGAACCTTGGGGCTGACCGCAACGGCCACGTGCCAGACCCGCTGATTCAAAGATGCGTGGCGGTAGATTCTCTCTAAATCGTTATGCAGGACGGGCACGGCGAAAACATCGTCTGGCAGGCGATGCAAGCTCAACTGGGCCGGACGTACACCCAAGCCATTATTCAAAAAAATGACGTCGTATTTTTCTTTGGTGAAATAGTCGGCCAGGCGCAGCGCAAGTCCGGCGGTGCTTGTCCAGACTCCGGGAGCGATCAACTTGCTCCGCAGGCCGACCACCCTGATCTGAGGCCACCATTCTCCTGTGTCGCAAGCAACCACAGTCACGTCGTGCCCTGCATCCCGGAGGTAGCAACCCAGATTTAATACATAGGTTGTGACGCCGCCAACCCACATGCCACCGACAAAAAGGGCAATCTTCATGAGGTCACGCCGTTTGTAATCGCTGGTCTTTGGAGATGCCGTTGAATCGTCCCTGCCAGCAGCGATTCAGGATGTCTTCGCCAACTTGACTCCAGAAAGTCCGCATAGCAATCAATCATCTGCCGTACATAGTCCGCCTGATCGTTGAACGCCCCCGCAGCTGGGAAAGCGGGCCCAAACACAGTACGGATATGACCATCGGGCTGGCAGAATGCAAAGCAGGGGAGAATCACTGCCTCTGTGGACCAGGCTATCTCCGCAAAGGTCGGCTTGAATTCGTATTTCCTGCCTGCAATTTGGCAGGGCACGACGCCTTCTGGGGTGTATCCAAAGTCATTGGCAATTGCCACGACACCACCGGCGCGCAAAGTGTGATATCCAAGGATCATACGTTCAGCTGTCGCCGCTTGCAATTCCAAAGCAATTGGTGCGTCAGTTTCTTGCGACATCTGAACTGCCTTCCGTCCTCCGTATTGAACCAAGTGGATTATAGGTCCTCGTTCGACTAGGCTTTCGATGACGGCACTGGCAAATGGTAGCCCTGGTGAATGGTATGTGACGAGGAGCACGCCTTTCCCACGATCTAGCGCGGTCTCCAGATGATTCCAACCCGTGAATGAAAAAGCAGACTCGGTTTTCTCTATGTCTTCATCTTCCATAATGCGCCATAGCTGTTGCCAAAAAATCTGAACCGAATTTGTCAACACATCTGCAGTGTCGGCGGTCGGTCCCGATCGACTAAGTCGCCGCCACTGTCGCATCAGCATGTTCCCCACCAAGTAGGCTCGCTGGCCATCTTCCGACAGCGCCGTCTGTTTGCCCAGCGATGCCTGCATTTGGTTGAGCAATGATAGCTCGGTCCGATACAGGCCGGATTTCACCGCCAGTCGACTCCAGATATTCAGGCGGCTGCGAACCTGATCATAGCTGCCAGAGAAGGCAACGTTTTCTAGAATCCGTTGCGCCCGCCCAACTAGGCGTCTTCGGGAAAGGCGGGCTCGCCACGAATTTCGCAGGCGGGTCTTGGGCTTGGGGATGTCTGAGCTTGCAAGCGAAACAACCTGTTTCTCTGACCTTATCATTGACGCGCTGATAACAGCATTCGGCAGTGCTTCGTCGCCGTCTAGCAACCGTACCAAATGACTTGTCGTCGGTGCCTGGAAAAATTCTATTGGCACGCGACGATCGTAGGCATCCTCCACAGCCAAGACCATCCGCAGCGCCGTCAGCGAATCGCCACCTAACTCAAAGAAATCGTCATCCGGTCGCACCGTCTCCAAGCCCAACATCTCGGCAAACAGGGTGGTCAGTGCCTGCTCCAGTAGGGCCGGTTTGTCGCGGGCCACTCGTAGCAAAGCCTCACCAGAAGAGTCTGGACGATAGCCGGAAGCCAGATATTTTTCTCGCGTGGCAGAACGTGCTACCTTGCCACTGGTCGTTATTGCCAGCCACCCGCGCCGCACCAGGCGGATATCGGCTAGCAGGACATTCGATCCTTTATACACCTGGTGGCGAATTGCCTCTAACACGTGTGCCTCTTGATCATCAGCTAGCCTGCCACGCACTTCGCATACCAACACAGGCAGTTCAGTACCCAAAGCTGCACTATACACACCAAAAGCTGCTGCCCGCCCTCCTAAATCACCGGCAACGGCCAGGGCAATCTGCTCTAGTGATTCGGGATAGATATGCTTGCCGGCCGAAATGATCAGATCTTTTTTGCGATCTACTACGAATAGTTCGCCGTCGGCCAGATAGCCAAGGTCCCCAGTACGTAGATTTCCGGCCTTTAGTGTTTGAGCTGTTAAGTCATTTTGATGAATATAGTGATCAAAAAGTGTTGGAGAATCGATGACAACTTCACCGAGATGTCGGTCCGGAACAGGTATTCCTACCTCATCACAGATCGTGATCATTACGCCAGGCGGAGGTGTGCCACAACTGATTACAGCGAGTGAATGTTCATCTGTGCTGCGAATGGCGAGACGCTTATCAAGCAGAATTTGTCTGTCAATGGAGTCAATACGCGGCAGGGTATCTTGGCCCGTTAGGGATCCCATAAAAACACATTCTGTCATTCCATAACCAACTTGAACCGCTTCAGGGGTCAAGCCTATTTCGCGAAATCTCAAGGTAAAGGCTTCCAACACATCTGGACGAATCACTTCAGCACCCGCGATGAACAGGCGCATGGACCTCAGGTCCAATCCAGTTATATCACGTTGGCGGATATAACGCGTAGAGTGATTGAAGCCGAATCCTGGCATAAATGCAATTGTGCCGCAGTAGTCATGGATGGCCCGCAACAAGACGAGAGGTCGCCGCACCCAGTAGTCCGGGGGAATCGTTACGACAGGTACGCCG
This sequence comes from Anaerolineae bacterium, assembly GCA_030432295.1. Taxonomy (GTDB): domain Bacteria; phylum Chloroflexota; class Anaerolineae; order Caldilineales; family Caldilineaceae; genus JACQGT01. Next base: position 248,343 of record JAUIHI010000006.1, read on the forward strand.
GTGACCAGGGGCAGCAGCAGATAGACGACCAAACCCAGATCATGATAAAACGGCGCCCAGCCGACAAACACATCTTTTTCGCTGAGTTTGAATAGGCCAACCAGCATTTGCAAGTGACGCAGAGCGTTCGCATGGGTTACGACAGCACCCTTGGGCAAGCCGGTGGTGCCACTGCTAAACTGGACATAGGCGGGGGCGGTCGCCTCTGGGGTGAAGATTGAACGACTTGAATACTGGTTTGGGGTATCAGGCGTCAAGAGGGTCTTGATATCGAACACCGTGCACGGCAACTCAGCGACCTGTTCTGTCATTGCAGTATTTAGGTCAGGCAAAGCAATTATGGCTTTCGCATGGCTGACCTTCACGATATCACGTAATCGCTTTTGGTGGCGTACCGTCTGCTTGAAGGCAGAGGAATAGGGCGCAATTGTAGGTGTGGCTCCAACATAGAGGGTAGCAACAAGTGCCGCGATCAGCCACGGCTCGTGTTCACCGGCCAACACGACGACATCCCCCGGCCCAATTCCTGCACTTGCCATTCTACACGCGATTACCAGTGAATCAGCATGCAACTGGCCAAACGTTAACGATTCCGGGGCGCCGCCTGCACCCAGAAAAGTCATGATCGCTGCGTCTGGTTGTGCTGTGGTGCGTGCAATAATTGCCTGAGTGATCGTGGAAGCGTTATTTAGGATCATCTGAAGATACCATGTTGGTGACGGCGGCCCGATCAATTTTACGCATGGCATTCAACGGGATATTCTCCACAAAAATCGCCCGCCGCGGCACTTGATGTGGTGGCAATTGTTCTCGGCAGTGATTCAGAATGGCCCGTTGTTCAACATTGGCTCCCTCAATTACTGCTACCAGTTCCTCCAATCCATTCCGGGTAACACCAGTCACCACACAGCAGTTTCGCACGCCCGGAAAATCTATGATCGTATTTTCTGTAAGTACTGGATATACCGAGAATCCACCGATCTTCAGTATTTGTTTCTTGCGGCCAACAAAGCGTAGCGCCGGGCCATCATATGCGAATAAATCGCCGGTTTTGAACCAGCCAGCCTCGAAGTATTGCTCGTTCAACACTGGGTCGCCAAGATAACCTCGCGTAATAGGGGTGCCCTGAAGAAGTAATTCGCCATCCTCAGCGAGCTTCATTTGGTAATCGCCGCACATTTCCGAAAAAACGATCCTCTTTCCTGATGATAGCTTAGATAGGTGTCGCATCACTGGAGAAAGACATTCGGTGCTGCCATACATATGCAAAAAGCATTCAGCGCCACGTGCAAGTAGCTCATCAGCCATAGACTCAGATACAGGTGATGCTCCCGACCCAACAAACTTGAGACAAGATAAATCAAGCATCGGCCAATTACTACTAACTTTCAACATCGAGATCATGGTAGGCAACAGAAACGTATGGGTTGGCTTGTAATGTGATATGTCCTTTGCAAAGCTGTACGGTGAAAAGGGCAAAAGGAAGTTCGAACTGCCAGAAAGCAACATGGGAAGTCCAATAAAGAGCAGTCCGCCAACGGTGAAAGGTGGCGCATAGTTGATAAAGATCGATGTGTGATCTAGTTCAAAGACCTGTATCGTATTCGATGCGGCTGCTCTGATGGCGGCCATATGCACGGGAACACCCTTGGGCATCCCGGTTGTGCCTGATGTTGTAAAGATAGCCACAATATCATCTTGCACATTCAGTATATTTCCGTGCAGTAGGACAAGATTACCATCCTGCAAGTTGGTGCTTCCTTCGATAACAGCATTGATGCCAAATTCTGTTACCAGACGATTTAACCACGCCTTTGGCGCTTTGGGCGGAGCGGGTACTAAAGTTACACCTACTTGCATGCACGCCAACAGAGTCACTAGATAATTAGGCATGCTTGTATTCGTGTAAAGAAGTCGTTGTCCCCTACAAAGTCCGATCTGCTGCAATCTGTTTGCAACATTTTCAACTTGGCGAATCAGGTTGCTATAGGTTAGACCCTCATCGCCATCAGACACCGCAATCTGATTAGGTCTCGCAGCAGCGTGATCATGGATTTGCTTTATCATGAGACTCCTCTCGGATAGACTACATTTCCGGCGTGGTCGTGAGTATTGAGGTGATTACAACACAGCTTGCCATCGGAAACGCCATTCTGCAGGCATGCCTCTCGCATCTGCGCCTGCCAGGATTGCGCATAGCTTCCAGACTCGACGATGCAGCCATTGACCATCACGTGGATGATGTCGGCCTGCCTGGCGGTGGTGAAGCGGTCGGTGATGATGACGGCTGTGCGGTCAAACCATTGGCGCCTGGAAGCATTTCATTAAGGCGTATTCAAAGAATAAAGTATCCAAAGGGATGATGATAAACTGCTCTCCAGAAAGGGGAGAGCAATGGAATTGAGTCAAGCAGTTAAAGCTACATTGAACGAAACACAAGCGGGTCTGAGCGGATACCAGCGACGTCATTTCATGGCGGGAATCTTGAAA
>JAUIHI010000044.1 GCA_030432295.1 Anaerolineae bacterium
TCGTCGTAGATACCCGCATATGTGGCGTTGCCCAAATCCACTTCACTGAAGTCTGCATCCGCAGAAAGCTCCACCAGCGCGCCCTGCTCCAGAGCGTAGATGAAACGGGTGCGCAGACTGGGGCAACACATCGGATCGCTGTCGGCAAAGGTCGCCGCCACCACCTCAATCTGTCCATCGACAATCGCTACCGATTCCACCTGCACTCGGTCGCCCAGGAGCAGTGTGACACCGGTGGCCGGTGTGTCGCCGTCCGCCAGCAGCGCGGCCAGATAGACGAAACTGCCGCTGCCGCCGGAATTCTCCACCAGCACAGCCGCGCCGTCGGCCAGCCCATCGCCGTTCAGATCGCCAGTCGCGGTTGTTTCCGGCTGCAAATTCACTGTCGGGCGGGACGCACCGTCAGCCACAAACGGCTCACCCGCATACGCGCCGTCAGTCAGCGTCACCGGCTCGTCGTAGATACCCGCATATGTGGCGTTGCCCAAATCCACTTCACTGAAGTCTGCATCCGCAGAAAGCTCCACCAGCGCGCCCTGCTCCAGAGCGTAGATGAAACGGGTGCGCAGGCTGGGGCAACACATCGGATCGCTGTCGGCAAAGGTCGCCGCCACCACCTCAATCTGACCATCGACAATCGCCAGGGATTCCACCTGCACCCGGTCGCCCAGGAGCAGTGTGACGCCGGTGGCCGGTGTGCCGCCGTCCGCCAGCAGCGCGGCCAGATAGACGAAACTGCCGCTGCCGCCGGAATTCTCCACCAGCACAGCCGCGCCGTCGGCCAAGCCATCGCCGTTCAGATCGCCAGTCGCTGTGGTCTCTGGCTGCAAATTTACCGTCGGGCGGGAAGCACCGTCAGCTACAAACGGCTCACCCGCATACGCGCCGTCAGTCAGCGTCACCGGCTCGTCGTAGATACCCGCATATGTGGCGTTGGCCAGATCGATTTCTCTGGCACCTGCGTCCGCGGCAGCCTCCGGGGCCGGGGCATAGACCAGTAGACTGCCTGAGCTGTCGTAGGTCACGTGCAGTTGGCCGTCCACAATCGCATAGGAAAGGGCGCTGCCCAGGGCCTGGCTGTAGACGGGAAAGATCGCATCCTCAGGGCAGAAGGCACGGGTCGTCGCAATCGGCCCAAAGACCAACTTGTCCCCGTCCAGTTCATAGCTGCCCGACATCCGGTTGCACTGAAGCTGACCGCTGAATCTGCCGTCTGCGTCAAAGGCAAGTGTGTAGTCTGACGGATTACCGACAACCAACACCTGGTCGCCGGACTGGTGAATCTCGACCAGTTGCCACTCCACGCCGAGCAAATCTGCCACATCGCCAGCAGCATTTACCCCGCGGCTGCTCGCAGTCGGGGCAATGGGTGGCGGGGGAAGGGTGGCGCAGCCGGTGAGCAAGAGAGCGGCAAACAAAATTGCCAATCGTAGGGGTCGAGAAAATGGATTTCGAGAAAACACAGTCACGCTGTACTCCTTATTTTTGGACTAAATTGGTTTAGATTTGCGGGCCGATGATTCGATTCGGACGCCGCACTGCCATAGGACGAGCCGCGCCAAGCGATTGTTCCCCAAATCTATTCAGATTGTAAATCCCCTCGGCCTGCGCTACAATTCCCAGGCAACGCAGCAACCACCTCACACTGAATGGAGCGCCGCTATGTCCGATCAGCCCCACGTCCTGCTCATCTCCACCGATCACTGGCCTGCCAATCTGTTGGGAGCGGCGGACCATTCCGCCATCCGCACACCGACGCTGGATACACTGGCCGCGTCTGGTGTGCGCTACACGAACTGCTATGGCGAGTGCCCGGTCTGCATCCCGGCCCGGCGCACACTGATGACCGGCGTCACCCCTCGCACCCACGGCGACCGGGAGTTCAAAGTCCAGGAGCCAATGCCCCGGCTGCCCACAATGGCCCAGACCTTCCGCGACGCGGGCTATCAGGCCTACGCGGTGGGCAAATTGCACGTCTTCCCCCAGCGGGACCGCATCGGCTTCGACGATGTGATTCTGGCCGAGGAGGGCCGTCCGATTCTGGGCGCAATCGATGACTACGACCTCTGGCTGACCGAGCAGGGCTATCCCGGCCTCTCCTACGGCCACGGCATGAGCAACAACGAATACGTCTACCGGGCCTGGCATCTGCCCGAACGTGCCCACGCCACCAACTGGGCCACAGAGCAGATGTGTCGGATGATCCGCCGCCGGGACCCCACCCGGCCCGGCTTCTGGTATCTCTCCTACTGCCATCCCCACCCGCCCCTGGTCCCCCTCCAGTGGTATTGGGATTTCTACGCCGACGCCGAGATTCCCCTGCCCCACAGCAGCCCCTGGGCACAGGCAGCGGAAGAGCTACCCTACGCCCTGCGGGTGATCCAGCAGCGCTACGGCACAAAGTTTTCAGACGCGGAACTGCGGGGCATCCGTCGGGCCTTCTACGCGCTCTGCACCCACATCGACCACCAGTTGCGGCTGGTCATCGGAACCCTGCGCGAGGAGCAACTGCTGGAAAACACAATCATCTGCTTCACCGCGGACCACGGGGATATGCTGGGCAATCACGGCCTGTGGGCCAAGCGCCTCTACTACGACGATGCGGCCAATATCCCACTGATTCTGTTGGGGCCTGGCGGCGATGCACGCACGCCCGCGGGCACAACTGACGACCGCATTGTCGGCTGGCAGGATGTGATGCCCACACTGCTCGATCTGGCGGGGATTCCCGTTCCGGAGACGGTAGAGGGGACTTCGATGGTGAGCGAGCGGCGGCGGGATTATCTCTACGGCGAAGTGGGCGACGGGCCGATGGGAACCCGGATGATCCGGGCGCAGCAGTACAAGCTCATCTACTACCCCACAGGCAACTACACCCAGCTTTTCGATTTGGACGCGGACCCGTTGGAACAGAACGATCTGAGCCAGTCGCCAGAGCACGAGGAGGAACGGGAATGGCTGACCTCCCGGCTCATCGGCGAACTCTACGGTGGCGATGAGGCTTGGGTGCAGGACGGCCAACTGGTCGGCACGCCAGACCGAGAGTTCCAGCCCGCCCCCAACCGGGGACTCTCCGGTCAGCGGGGGACCCACTGGCCGCCGCCCCCCCTGGACCTGCGGGGCAAGCAGGTGGGGATGCCGGGTTAGCAACCAGCAAATTGGGACGCAGATGAACGCTGATAAACGCAGATTTCATCCGTGTTTATCAGCGTTCATCAGTGGCTATTCTCAGGTCAGGAGTAAAAGACGGTGGCTGAAATTCTGAAAGCGGGCAAGAGCGATTCCGAACTCTACGAGGCTGACCGCAAAGTGCGGGAGACGGTGGCCGGGATTCTGGACGACATCCGGCAGCGGGGCGAAGGCGCAGTGCGGGAACTCTCCCAGCGCTTCGACAGTTGGGATCCGCCCAGTTTCCGCCTGTCAGACGCGCAGATCGCCGACGTCATCGCCCAGGTTCCCCAGCGCACAATCGACGACCTGAGCTTCGCCCAGGCCCAGATTCGACGTTTTGCCCAGGCCCAGCGGGCCGCGTTGCAGGATGTGGAGGTGGAGACCCTGCCCGGCGTCATCCTCGGCCACAAGAATATCCCCGTCAACAGTGTGGGCTGCTACGTCCCCGGTGGCCGCTACCCGATGGTGGCCTCGGCCCACATGAGCGTGCTGACCGCAAAAGTCGCGGGCGTGCCCCGGGTAATCGCATCCACACCCCCCATCAACGGCGAACTGCCCCGGGAGACCATCGCGGCCTTGCACCTGGCCGGCGCGGATGAAATTCACGTCATCGGCGGGGTGCAGGCGATTGCCCGCATGGCCCTGGGCACGGAAGAGGTAGCCTCGGTAGATATGCTGGTGGGGCCGGGCAACGCCTACGTGGCCGAGGCCAAGCGCCAGTTGTTCGGCAAAGTAGGCATCGATCTGCTGGCCGGGCCGACGGAAGTGCTGGTCATCGCCGACGAATCCGCAGACGCGGAGATGGTGGCGACGGACTTGCTGGGCCAGGCCGAACACGGCCCCACCAGCCCGGCCATACTCATCACCACCAGCCGCGGCCTGGCCGAAGCGGTAGCGGTAGAGATTGGCCGCCAGTTGGAGACTCTGCCCACCGCTGACATTGCGGGGGTAGCCTGGCAGGAATACGGCCAGGTGATACTGGTGGCAGACCACGCGGAGGCGGCGACCGAGGCCGATCGCATCGCCTGCGAGCACGTGGAGGTGTTGACGACGGACAACGACTTTTTCCAGCGCACGCTGACCAATTACGGCGCGCTCTTTCTAGGGCCGCGCACGAATGTGGCCTACGGCGACAAAGTGATCGGGACCAACCACACCCTTCCTACCAAACAGGCGGCCCGCTACACCGGCGGGCTGTGGGTGGGCAAGTTCATCAAAACAGTGACCTATCAGAAAGTTCTGACCGACGAGGCCAGCGCGCTGGTGGGCGAATACTGCGCCCGGCTCTGCGCCATCGAACGCTTCTGGGGCCACAAAGCCCAAGCCGATCTGCGGGTGGAACGCTATGGGAAAAAGTGAGGATAGTCAAATGACGCAAGACACATCCCTGCAAGGACAGGTCGCCCTCGTCACCGGTGGGGGCGGCGGCATCGGCTCGGCTATCAGCCGGCGGCTGGCCGCGGCCGGGGCCAGCGTCGTCATCACCTGGCACACGGACGAAACCAAAGCCCGCAAAGTGGCCGACGGTCTGGCCGGGCAAAATCATACGGTTATGCAGGCGTCGGTCACAGACAGCTATGCGCTGGCGGCGCTGGCAGCACAGATCACCGAGCGCTACGGACGGCTGGACCTGCTGGTCAACAACGCGGGCATCACCACCCCCGTCCCCCACGACGACCTGGACGCGCTGAGTGACGAGTGGATCGACCGCATCTTCCAGACCAACTGGCGGGGGGCCTTCGCGACCATCCGCGCCTGCAAGGAACTGCTGCTGGCCGGCGACGGCGGCACTGTCGTCAACCTCTCCTCCGTGGCCGCAGTCACAGGCATCGGCAGCAATGTGGCCTACTGCGCATCCAAAGCCGCGATGGACTCGATGACCCGCTCTCTGGCGCGCGCCCTGGCCCCCAAAGTGCGGGTAGTCTCTGTCTCGCCGGGCTGGGTGCTGGGCGAATATGCCAAGCGGATGGACCCGGCCTACATCCAGCAGCAGGCGGATCTGACGCCTCTCAAACGGCTGGCCTCACCGGAAGATGTGGCGGAGACTGTGTGGGCTGTGGCCGCCAAACTCACATTTATGACGGGCAATATCGTGCCGGTGGACGGCGGACGGCCTTTGGCCTGAGAAGCCGGGTTTCTGGCTGAAACTCGGCTTCTCGTGTGCCCATTCCATCAGTCAGCCAGGGAAAAACCCTGCTCAGCCAGAATCTCCCGCAGGTCGGCCCGCACCCGCTGGGAAACACGGCGGGCTGAATGTTCGGTCCAGCCATAGGCTTCCATCTGCTCCGGCTGACCGGGCACGGGCACTTGCCGATTGTCATAGATACCGGTGGCAGCCATCGCCTGATCATAGGCGTGTAGATGTTCTGTCACCTTCGGATCGCCATAACTCTCCCAGTGCAGGACTGTGTCCAGCGCGAGCCGTGGGCGGAGGGTGGCCTCGGCAGCGGGCCAACCCAGGGTCATCCCAGAGACGGGGAAGGTGAGCCGGGGCAGGCCGAGCAGTTCCATCACCGGGCGGGGATTGTTGCGGATAGCCCCGATGTAGCACATGCCCAGGCCCAAGGATTCAGCAGCCACAGCCGCATTCTGCATAAAGAGAGCCACATCCATCGCCGCCACCAGAAAACTTTCCACCGTATCGGTCTTCTGCTCATAGCCGCGCATCTGGCAGGCGTGATCCAGCCGCGCCCGGTCCACGCACCAGGCGATGAAGACCGGGGCCTGGCGGATCTGTTCCTGATTGCCGCACAATTCAGCCAGCCGCAGCCGTTTGCTCTCATCGGTCACGGCGACGGCGGTGGTGAACTGCATATTGGAAGAAGTGGAGGCCCGCTGGCCAGCCGCGACAATTGTCTCGACCAGCGCCCGTGGCACGGGGTCTGGCTTGTAGGCACGGATGGACGCGTGCTTGTGTAGTTGGTCGATTGTGGGGGTAGTCATATCAGAACCGCCTGTTGTGATTGATTGAATAGGTGTGGCCCATTACGTGCAGCCGGGAATCCTGCCCCACTATTATGCGGAAAAAGCGGACGCAGTACAACCTACACACATCGAGAGGACAAGAATGACTACTACCCCACCCACGACTCCACCCAATATTTTGCTCATTTTGGACGATCAGCACCGTTTTGACTATCTCGGCTGTGCTGGCGCAGATTGGGTATCCACACCGAATATTGACCGGCTGGCACAGAGGGGAACTCGCTTCACCAGTTGCACGGTCAACAGCCCCATCTGTGCGCCCTCCCGAATCAGCCTGGCTACGGGGATGCTGGCCCATCGGGTGGCCCCCTATGACAATGCCAGCTTCCTATCCCACACCCAGACTACCTACTACCAGCGACTGCGGGATCACGGCTACCGGGTGGGCTGTGTGGGCAAGCTGGACCTGGGCAAGCCAGACACTTACAACGGGCGCTACGGAGATCGCCCGATGGCCTACAGTTGGGGCTTCACCCATCCAGAGGAATGCGAGGGCAAAATGCACGCCGCCCATTTTGACGATCCCGTTGGGCCGTATACTCACTTTTTGCAGGAGCGGGGGCTATTTCAGCCATTCTGCGCCGACTATCGGCAGCGGATGAACGAGGCACCCCATCACAAACCCGGAGCCAGCCAGTGGGTAGAAACCGGTTCCGACGATTCTGTGCTGCCAACCGACGCGTTTGAAGACACTTACATCGGTCAACGCGCGGCCCGCTGGATCGAAAATGTGCCCGACGACTTTCCCTGGCACTATTTTGTCAGCTTCGTCGGTCCCCACGACCCCTTCGATCCGCCCGCCGAGTATGCAGAACGCTACCGAAATGGGGAGATGCCCGCGGCCATTCCCCACAATCCTGACGGGCGACCCGGCTGGATACAACAGCGCTCGCTGGAGCGGGACCCAGAAACGGTGGCAACGGTGCGTCGCCAGTATTGTGCGCTGATTGAACTGATCGACCACCAGATTGGGATGATTCTGGAGGCGCTGGAGAAACGGGGTATGGCCGAAAATACGATCGTCATCTTTGCCAGCGATCACGGGGAGATGCTGGGCGATCACGGCATGTTCCAGAAAAGTTGCGCCTATGAGTCAGCCCTGCGGGTCCCATTGATTGTAGCTGGGCCAGGCGTACAGCCGGGCGTCGTCTCCCATGCACTGGTAGAACTGAGCGATCTGAATCCGACCATCTGCGATCTTGCCGGTCTGCCGCCGCAACCCCACATCGACGCCCGCTCCATCGGGCCGATTCTCGACGGTCAGGCTTCTGCCCATCGGGAAGAGACAGTCACATCCATGCAGAATTTCCGGGCCATCCGCACGGCCACCCACAAATTCATCCAGAACTTCAACGACCGGGACGAACTGTATGACCTTGTGGCAGACCCCCTGGAACAGCACAATCTGATAGACAAAGAGGCTGTCCTCGCTGATGCGCTGAACCGACGCATGACAGCCCGGATGCGAGAAGGAAAAGGTTTGCGCTAAACTCCCTCATCCGGTGGATCAGACCTGCCAGGTTTTGAAAACCTGGCAGGTCTCTCCATAACCGGGATGTGGGATACACCCAAACTCAACAGGACGTTCGATCTTCTACGGCTTCTGTGGCACAATAAATGGGAGCGGTCACTTCCGCTCCCATTTGCTTCCATTGCCCAGCCAGGAGCCATCCCCATGACCTCCAGCCCCCGATTTCTTGGCGTGACCACACTCAGCCCTTTCTTTCAAGTCGAAGGCGTCGAGCCTGTCCTCGACCGCCTGCAAGCGGTCGGCGTCAACGCCGTGGCCGTCAATACATCGGTCACCGCGCCGGGCGCGGAAGGGGAAGGCAGCTACCAGCCGCCGGATGACGGCGGAACCAGCCCCCGACTCTTTGACCGCCCGCTCTGGGGCCAGCGGGGACTCTGGCTGACCAGCGCGCCGGGCCACGCCTTCCGCTCCGAATTCTTTGCCGACAGTCCCTATCAGCCCCGCCCGGCCAACGAACTGACTGCCAGCGCCGGGCCGATTATCGGTGATTTTATTCGCGCAGCCAAAGGGCGAGGGATGCGGGTCTACATTCAGACCAGCGCGGCCGCGCCCGCGGGCCTGCGGGACGAAGACCGGCCCCGTCTGCCCGACGGTTCCCTGCCCCCCTATCGCATGGCCGACACCGCTAGCCTGGCTTCCCCGGCTGTGCGTGCCTGGAATCGGGCCTGGACCCAAGACATCTTCGCCCAATACCCAGAGATCGACGGCATTCGCCCGGACTGGCCCGAATATCCCTGCTACACACTCAACGAAGTCTTCAGCGATTTGGGGCCGCATGTGGAAAGCTGGGCAGTGGCTCACGGCTTCAACTTCGCAGCCATCCAGCAGGAAACCCTGGCCTTCTGGCGTTATCTCCACGGCAGCCTGCGCAACGCCGACATCGCCGACTTTGCCGAGGCCGACGGGGGACGCTTTGCCCAGGCCAGCCTGCTCACCCGCTTCCCCGGCGTGACCGAATTCTTCCGGCTGAAAGCAGCCCTCTCGGCTGATCTGTTGGCAGACTGGCGTTCTGCCATCACCGACGCCGCGGGGCCGGAGAAGGAGCTATCGGCCAACGCCTTTATGGCTCCCTACAGCTTCTTCACCGGGCTGGACTTTGCCCGCATCGGCGAGAACTGCGGCTCGGTCTCGGCCAAACTCTACACAATGCACTGGTGTCAGATGGTGGAGTATTGGGGGCGGGAACTTCTCGACGCCAATCCGGGACTGGACGAGGGATTGCTGGTGCGGGCGCTGGTCGCTCTGATGGACATTGCCGAACCGGGCAGGGGTGGGCGCACTTTGGCCGACTATCACTACCCGGAACCGGACGAGGCACACCCGATTCCCAGCGAAACCCAGGCCCGCAAGCTGCGTCAGGTGGTGCGAGCCGTAGGTGGCCGGGCGCAGGTCCACGCGCTGGTCCACGGTTACGGCCCGCTGGACGACTTCCGCCGCCGCTTTGCGTTGGCTGTGCAGAGTCCGGTGGATGGCATTTGGGTCAACCGCTACGGCTATCTGAGCGATGAGAAGCTGGCCGCGATGGGGGAAGGTTGACCGCAGACCATCCACGCCGGAGATTCCTGTCGAAATGGGATGGACGCCGAATTCAAAAAACCGAGTCATAGCCTCCCAGCGGATTCGTGTTGTATATTAATGACAAAAACCGGATGATGGCCAGATGATCGAAACTTCTCCTCATGACAAGTTGCCGCACCCAGAATGGGTGACTGGATTGTTGTTGTTCAGCTTTTTGCTCTCTCTTTATCTTCTCACATACACAGGGGAAATTTCATCGGCTGACGAAGTCTCAATGCTTGCTGTTACCGAAAATTTCGACAAGCGGCAAACATTCAATACCGATCAACTGGTATGGACAGTCTGGGCTCACAATTGGATGGCCCAGGGGTCCCTCGGCGTGGATGGCCATATTTATTCAAAAAAAGGTGTGGGTATATCGCTGCTGGTATGGCCGTTTTATCGATTGGCTCGGTATTTTGGCACCATCAGTCAGGTTCATCTGGTCTTTCTCTTCAATCCGATTGTCTGTGCTGCTACCGGGATTCTGGTCTGGCTGACAGCCAAATCTTGGGGCTATAAACGTTCGATCGCGTTGTCGTTGGGATTGTTGACGGGGAGCGCGACGATGCTATGGCCCTATGCAAAAACACTCTTTCTGGAACCTGCGGTTGGATTGGCCTTGCTTTCTCTGGTCTACTGTATTACAGGCACGCATTCACGGATACGAATCTATTTGGGTGGTTTGGCACTTAGCCTCGCCCTCTCCCTGCGGCTGACCAATGCATTAGCCGGACTGCTGTCTGCTTTGTATCTTCTAGCTGTAATGCACAGGGAAAACCCAAAAGGGTATAAAGAGAGAGTCACAGATATCTTTCATCTGGCCCTGTTGCCCACACTGGCGGCTGGTCTTCTACTCTACTTCAATTGGCTGCGCTTCGGCGAATGGCTTTCGTCGGGCTATACACCACAGGAGACATTTTCTACGTCCTTTGGAATTGGGCTGTTGGGACTCCTCCTTAGCGCAGATAAAAGCATCTTCATCTTCTCACCAATTTTGTTATTGGCTTTGCCAGGGGGCATAGCGCTCATTCGTTCCCCGCGCCGGCATGAAGCCATACTCGTTTTTACCCTAGCCTTGACCAATTTGTTAGTTTTTGCCAGCTGGTACGATTGGGGTGGTGGTTTGGCATGGGGTCCACGTTTCCTGGTGGCGCTGATACCCATACTCATGCTCCTAACGGCCCCAGTTTTTGACTGGGCTTCCCGTAGGACAAGCGGAGGTTTGGTGGTCGGGTTGTTGGCTGTCATAAGTGTTGCCATACAGATCGCAGGCGCGTTTACATCCTATCACCGCTCCTATGCACCAGAATACGGCAGCGGACCCATTGCCACGGCATTTGGTCTTTTGCGGACTGGCCAGTGGGATAATGCCTGGATGTCGGCTACTGGCGAATTCCTGTGGCCCGTTGTGACCGGATCACTTGGGATAGGGGGCCTGGCTGCCATTCTGCTTTGGCTCTACACTGGGCCAAAAATATTGCGGCCATGCCCTTGGGTAACCATCAATTCTTGGCCGTGGGTAGGAATTGCGTCGATCATTCTGACGATTGGTATCTTGGCCTTGGCAGGATGGGGACTAAGCCACATTTTTTCAGACCAGCGACTGCGCGCCGGGGATGATTACCGGACATTGGCCCAATACCTTGACAAACAAGCCCAGGCATCCGATGCTATAATACTGGATGACCATACACTGACCGAATTTTTTCTTTATTATGATAATAGCCCAGCACGGCGTTATGATTTTCTGCGTAGCAGCGCTCTCACACCAGAGGAAGAGGCTCTGCTAGAGAAGCTAGTGACTGCCTACACCACAATTTGGCTGATCAGTCGGCCCGCAACTGAAGGAATTCGTGAAACAGAGGAGAGTTGGCTCGATACCAACGCCTATTTTGTCGAGGAGCAAAGATTCAGTGACTTTGCCCGCCTTCGCGAGTATTTTATACCGCCACCAGAAAGCATTGAGCTGGAGAAAGTCACAATTGATTACAGCATTGGCGTCCAACTGCACGGGTTGGAACTCCCCACAACATCAATGTGGAAGCCGGACGGAGTAGTTCCAGTGGCAGTGCATTGGGATACGACAGGATCGACTTTGCCTATGCGCACTTCTCTACAACTCCTGAATTCCCAGGAACAGATCATTTGGCAACGGGACGAATCATTGGAGGGAGTGCAGATCAACTTTGCTCTGCACTACGCAATTCCCCTACCAGCCAATCTACCCACAGGCGACTACCTCATCGCACTGATTGTCTACAATGCACAGAATGGTCAGAGATTCATTCCGAGGGGTCTGGACCAGACATCCAACGCCGATTTTCTGACTATACAAACGCTTCATGTGCAAACAACAGAAAATTACGCAGAAACTGTATTGGTCAGATAGATATTTGAAATTTAACACAAAGGGCGCAGAGAACAGCTTTGCGTCTTTCCATCTTTACATCATTGCGTTGAGAATCGGCAGTTCAAGCTGTTGTTGACCAATATCAAATCACGCAGAAACCAATGAGAATCAGTGACAAACATAGCAATCGATTCACATTTACATCTCACCTAACCGGAATGAACCTTTACCTATGCCCACCACCAGCGAACATTACCAACTTGCCCAACAGTACCTGCCAGGCGGGGTCTCGGCGACGGCCCGGGCCAACGCCGCCATCGGCCATCCCCTTTTTGTCAGCCGGGGCGATGGACCCTTTGTCTATGACATCGAAGGCAAAGAATTTGTGGATATGTGCCTCTCCCACGGCGCGTCGTTGCTGGGGCACAACCACCCGGCAGTGGTGGCGGGCGTGCAGAAGGCCCTAGAAATGGGTGTCATCTGCTCCTACGAGACGGTACATCACACAGAGCTGGCCCGCCGGGTGACGGAGCTGATCCCCTGTGCCGAGATGGTGCGCTTCGCGGGCTCGGGCACAGAAACGGTGATGCACGGGCTGCGGCTGGCACGCGCCGCCACGGGACGAGAGAAGATCATCAAATTCGAGGGCCACTTTCACGGCTACGCGGACGCGCTCAACCTGAGCGTCGCGCCACCGCTGGCTGTGGCCGGGCCGGAGAGCAACCCGACCGCCTATCCAGAATCCGCCGGGATTCCGTACAATGTGCGGGAAAATATTGTGATTGTCCCCTTCAACGATCCGGCAGCGTTGGAAGCCGCCTTTGCCGTCCACGGCGACGAGGCCGCGGTGCTGCTGATGGAACCGATCAATTACGACCAGGGCTGTATTCTGCCCAAGCCCGGCTTTCTCCAACTCTGCCGGGAGTTGTGCGACCGCTACGGGGTCATCCTCTTTTTCGATGAGGTGCTGACCGCCTTCCGGGTGGCTCCCGGCGGCGCGCAGGAGTATTTTGGGGTGACGCCGGATTTGTGTGTGCTGGGGAAGGCGTTTGGTGGGGGCACGCCCATCAGTGCGCTGACCGGGCGGCGGCGGGTGATGGAGCATCTGCGTCCCCTGGGCAATGCGGAGATGAGCGGGACATATCTGGCCCATCCGACGACTGTGCTGGGCGCGCTGGCCGCGCTGGGGGAATACAGCAAACCGGGCTTTTACGAGCGGCTGGACGCGGTGGGCGAGTATTTCTACAGCGGCTTCCAGAAGCTCATCGACCAGCACGAAATTCCTCTGCGTCTGCAATACGCTGGTCCCCGTTTTGGGCTATACTTTGGCGTGACCAGCGAAGTGACAAACTATCGCCAGGCTGCGGCCAAGCGCAAGGATATGGAATTCGCCTTCATCGACGGCTGCTACCGGCGGGGTGTCTATTTTGCGGTCTCGCCCCATCACGGCTTTTCCGCCGCGCATACGGAAAGGGAGATGGACCGGGTGCTGGCGGCAGTGGACGGGGCGTTGGGGGAGGTGGGGGAGAAGTACGGGGCGGGATGAAAGCGCGAGACTGCATATTTCGTATTGCGTATTTCGTAAGCAGTGGCGATTGAGCCGCGTCTGTTTGTTGAAGCTGTCGGATGAAGTTACGTTCACCAACGGTTTTTGCCGTTGCCCAGCCCATTTGATCCTGACACCCACCCAACTACCACTACTTACGAAATACGCACTACGCAATACGGAGACACACTCGATGACAATCACCTCCCCCCTCACCCTATGCTACACAACCCCGGCGACCGCCTGGGAAGAAGCCCTGCCGATTGGCAATGGACGGATGGGCGCGATGATTTTTGGCGGTGTGGAGGAGGAGCGCATTGGGTTGAACGAGGATACGCTCTGGTCGGGCGGGCCGAAGGATACGACGAATCCCGGCGCGAAGGATGTACTGCCGGAGGTGCGCCGGTTGCTCTTTGCCGGGGAGTACGCGGCGGCGAATGATCTGTGTAAACAGATGCAGGGGCCGTATAGTCAGGCGTATCTGCCATTGGGGGATCTGCGGCTGCGCTTTGACCCGACGGCGGACGGCGGACCGCAGACGGCGTATCGACGGGCGCTGGATTTGGACATGGCGCTGGCGACCGTTGACTACGCACAAAATGGCGTGGCGTTTCGGCGGGAGGCGTTTGTGAGTTTCCCGGATCAGGTGCTGGTGGTGCGGCTGATGGCGGATCGGCCCGGCGCGCTCAATTTTGTGGTGGGGTTGGATAGTCTGTTGCGACACACCTGTCAGGTTTTGGAAAAGCTGACAGGTGTTATACCCCACCCTGACCCTCCCCATTCTGGGGAGGGGACTGGATCGGCTCCTCCCCCAGAGTGGGGGAGGTCGGGAGGGGGTGAAGGGCTGGCAGGTGTTGTGATGCGCTGCGATGTGCCTGTGAATGTGGACCCGCCCTATCAAAGCGGCGACGATCCGATCCGCTACGGCGAGGGGATGCGGGCCGAGGCACATTTGCGCGTCGTTGCGCTGGGTGGCCGCGTGGAGCCAACGCCAGACGGGGAGATCGCAGTCAGCGGCGCGGACAGCGTCACCCTTTTTCTGGCCGCGGCCACCAGCTTCAACGGCTTCGACAAGCATCCGAGGCACGAGGGCGTTGACCCAGCCAGCCGGATTTTGCCGGTGCTGGAAGCGGCCCTAGCTCGCCCGTATGAAGAACTGCGCGCCCGCCACATCGCCGATCACAAGACCCTCTTTCGTCGCGTGACGTTAGATTTGGGTGTTACGGACGCAATCAACCAATCAACCAGTGAACGAATCGTCCGCTTTTCTTCCCAAAACGATCCCCAACTGATCGAACTCCTTTTCCAATACGGGCGCTATCTGCTCATCGCCAGCTCGAGGCCGGGCACGCAACCAGCCAACTTGCAGGGCATCTGGAATCCCCACATGCGGCCGCCGTGGAGCAGCAATTACACGCTGAATATCAATCTGGAGATGAACTATTGGCCGGCGGAGGTGACGAATCTGGCCGAATGCCACGGGCCGCTGCTGGCGTATGTGGCCGAGAGTGCGGTGACGGGCGCGGCGATTGCGACGGCGAACTACGGCTGCCGGGGCTGGACGACCCATCACAACGGGGACCTGTGGCGGCACGCCGCGCCGGTGGGCAACTACGGCGGGGGCAATCCCCAGTGGGCGATGTGGCCGTTGGGCGGGGCGTGGCTGAGCCAGCATCTGTGGGAATATTTCGCTTTTGGCGGGGATGTGGCGTACTTACGGGAGACGGCTTTCCCAGTGATGCGGGAGGCGGCGCGTTTCTGTCTGGACTGGCTGGTGGAGGGGCCGGATGGGTTTCTAGTCACCGCGCCAGGCACGTCGCCGGAGAATACGTTTACGACGGCGGACGGGCAGACCGCGGCGGTGAGCATCGGCCCCACCGGGGATATGGCGATGATCCGGGATTTGTTCGAGAACTGTCTGGAGGCCGGGGAAGTGCTGGGGGTGACGGATGCTTTGCAGGCAGAGATTGCCGACGCGCAGTCCCGGCTGCTGCCCTATCGCATCGGGCGCCTGGGCCAGTTGCAGGAATGGAGCGAGGATTGGGACGACCCGGAGGATCATCACCGCCACGTCTCCCATCTGTTCGGACTGCATCCGGGGCGGCAGATTTCGCGGCGAGGGACGCCGGAACTGTGGGCTGCGGCTATGCGCTCGTTGGAACTGCGGGGCGACGAGGCAACCGGCTGGTCGATTGGCTGGAAGACGCTCTTCTGGGCGCGCTTTGAGGACGGGGATCACGCGTTGCAGATGATCCGGCTGCTTCTGCGTCCCGTCGCTCCGGGGGCACAGATGAGCGCGACGGGCGGCGGGGTCTATCCGAATCTCTTCGACGCGCATCCGCCCTTTCAGATCGACGGCAATTTCGGCGTGACAGCGGGGATTGCCGAGATGCTCCTGCAAAGCCAGAATGGGGAGTTGCATCTGCTCCCTGCACTGCCTGCGGCCTGGCCGAATGGATCGGTGACGGGTCTGCGGGCGCGGGGTGGGTATACGGTGGATATCGCGTGGCGGGACGGGATACTACACGAAGCGGTCATACGGGCCGATCGGAGTGGGGTTTTCCCAGTGCGAATTGGAAAAAATCGGGTCGTTCATTTGGAATGCGAAGCTGGCGGCATCTATACACTACCCGGCTGAGTGGCAGAAAGCTGCGTCTCGTATTCGGCAATCGTCTCGCGCAGGGCCTGACTACCGCCAAAGGTTTCGACGAGAGTTTTGAGGCCATCCATAAATTTCTCGGTTGCGGCTGGGGGCGTGATGTCACGTTTTTCCAGTTCAACCATTAGGTGGTAGACGCTGATGCCTGCATAGCGTGCCGCTGCCGACATATCGACTTCGCAGCGCGCGAAGGACTGAATGGCTTGTTCAAATTTGACCGACTGTTGTTGTGATTTCATAGGCCAGAGAATATCACACTATTTCACCGGCATCAACCACAAATCCGTGAAAATCCATCTCATCCATCCAAATCCGTGTTCTTTATTTTTCATCCGCACTCATCCGCCTAATCAGCATCATCCGCGTTCTATCAAAGGAGAAATCTCAATGTTGCGCAAACAATTCGGCAAACTGGGCTGGCCCGTTTCGGTCGTCGGCCTGGGCACGTGGAATATCGGCAACCAGTGGGGCGAGATCGACGATACCACCGCCTGGGCCACCATCCGCGCCGCCTACGAAGCGGGAATGACCCTCTTCGACACAGCGGAGTCCTACGGCATCCCCAACGGGCTGTCGGAGTTTCGCCTGGGCCGAGCGTTGGCGGGTATCCGCCACAACGTCGTTGTCGTCAGCAAAATCGGCAACTGGGGCAAACGCACAGGCGGCGAAGTGCCCAAGACCGGCGTGGATTCCATCCGGGTCAGCGGCCACGCCATTCTGGGCCGTCTGCGCACGGACTGGGTGGATGTGATCCTCTGCCACGAGGGGGATGTGCAGGACCCGACGGTCTATCTGGAAGGCTTCGAGGCACTAAAAGCCGAAGGAAGTCTGCGTGCCTATGGCATCTCCACCAACAGTCTGGACGTGCTGAAGAAGTTCAATGTCAACGGCACGTGCAGTGTGGTGCAGGTGGACTACTCCCTGCTCAACCGCGCGCCAGAAGCCGCCTTCCTGCCATACTGCCAGGAGCACGGCATTGGGGTTATGGTGCGGGGGCCGTTGGCGAAGGGCGTGCTTTCCGGGCGCTATAACGGCGAATCCACCTTCACCGATACGGTGCGGGCAGGCTGGAACGATGACGGTGCGGCCCGGTCGAAGTTCCTGGAGCAGGTAGGACAGGTGGAGAAGCTGGCGGAGATCGTGCCCCCCGGCCCGGAGATGGTAGCCGCGGCCATTCGCTACACGGCCAGCCATCCTGCGGTTTCGGTGACGATTCCCGGCGCCAAGTCCGCGGCACAGGCTGCCACCAACGCGGCCGCGGGCGAGCGTCTCTACACCGACGCCGAAATGCGCAAGCTGGCCGCAGTAGTCAGTTGAATTCTGACGGCGGACGATGGACGGAAGACGAACGATTGTGGAATTCGTTCGTCTTTCGTCCACCGTCCCTCGTCCCCAATCAATTTATCTTCATTTCACGGAGAATCTTCCCCCAATGAAAATCACAGACATCAAATCCTACCCGGTTTGGGTGGGCCACCGCAACCAAATGGTGGTGAAGGTGGAGACCGACGAGGGCATCTACGGCCTGGGCGAGGCAGGGCTTTCCGGGCGAGAGATGGCCGTCGTCGGGGCCGTCAACCACTACCGGGAGTGGCTGATCGGGCGAGACCCGATGCGAATGGGCGCGCTCTGGCAGGAGATGTATCGCAGCCAATATTTCGAGGGCGGACGGGTGCTCACCGCGGCCATCGCGGCCATCGACATCGCCCTCTACGACATCGCGGGCAAGGCGCTGGGTGTGCCGGTCTATCAACTGCTGGGCGGCAAACAGCGGGAGTGGATTCCCTGCTTCCCGTCGATGGGCGGCTCGTCCATCGAGGAGGTGATCGACAACGCCCGGCTGCTGCTGGCCAACGGCTGGAATGTCATGCGGGTCGGCCCCACCTACGACGGCGACCGGGGCGAGGACGGGATGATCTTCGAGCCGTGGGAGTCCATCGGCATTACCGCCCAGTGGCTGACAGCCCTACGTGAGGCCATCGGGCCGGGGCCAAGCATTGGCCTGGACTATCACCACCGGTTGAGCGTGGCCGAGGCCGCCTCCTTCTGCCAGCGCATGCCCAGCGGCACACTGGACTGGCTGGAAGAACCCATCCGGGACGAGACGCCGGAAGCCTACGAGGCCCTGCGTCGAATGACCGGCGTGCCCTTTGCCATCGGCGAGGAGTTCGCCAGCAAATGGCAATTCCTGCCCTATATCGAGCGGGGCATCACCCAATACGCTCGGGTCGATGTTTCGAATGTGGGCGGGCTGACCGAATCGATGAAAGTGGCGGCGATGGCCGAGGCCCACTATATCGATCTGATGCCCCACAACCCGCTTGGCCCCATCTGCACCGCGGCGACGGTCCATCTGGCCGCGGCTGTGCCCAACTTTGCCTGGCTGGAAGTGCGTTCGTCGCCCACGGAAAAGGGCCGATTCTACGACCCGGACTGGTTCCCCGTCCAGGCCCAACAGGACGGCCCCCGCTATCTCATCCCCGAAACGCCGGGGCTGGGCGTTGAGTTCAACGAAGAGCGGGCCAAAGCCACCGAGTTCAAGTATTGGGAAGCGCCCCATCTGCGACGGCGGGATGGATCGTATACGAATTGGTAGAACGACCGCGGACGATAGACGAAAGACGAACCAATTCCACAATCGTTCGTCTTTCGTCCACCGTCCGTCGTCACATTCTTCATCCCCTACTTATGGAAATATCCATTGAAAATCACCGACATCAAACCCTACCCGGTCTGGGTGGGCGGGCGCAACCAACTGATTGTGAAAGTGGAGACCGACGAGGGCATCTATGGCTGGGGCGAATCCGGCCTGGCCGGACGGGAGATGGCCGTCGTCGGGGCCCTCAACCACTACCGGGAATGGCTGATTGGCCGAGACCCCACGCGGATGGGCGCGCTCTGGCAGGAGATGTACCGCAGCCAATATTTCGAGGGTGGGCGGGTGCTGGCCGCGGCCATCTCTGCCATCGACATCGCCCTCTACGACATCGCGGGCAAAGCTCTGGGCGTGCCGGTACATCAACTGCTGGGCGGCAAGCAGCGGGAATGGATTCCCTGCTTTGCCAGCACCAAAGCGGCGATGGGACCGCAACTGGTCGAGCACGCCCAATTGCTGGTGGAGCGGGGCTGGCCCGCCATCCGCACATTCTTTCACGGCGCGCCGGGCTATGACGAGGCTGGTAGCTTCGACCCGATTGAATCCATCGGCCACACCGCGCACTGGCTGGCAAAAGTGCGGGAGGCGATTGGGCCAGGACCGGTGCTGGGCGTGGACTATCACCACCGGCTGAGCGTGGCCGAGGCCGCGTCCTTCTGCCAACGGATGCCAACCGGCACGCTGGACTTCATCGAAGAACCGATCCGGGACGAGACGCCGCAAGCCTACGAGAACCTGCGCAAGCTGACGGCCATCCCCTTTGCCATCGGCGAGGAGTTTGCCAGCAGTTGGCAGTTTGCGCCCTATCTCGAACGGGGCATCACCCAATACGCCCGCATCGATGTCTGCAATGTGGGCGGGCTGACCGAAGCGCTGAAAGTGGCAGCCCTGGCCGAAAGCCACTACGTGGATGTGATGCCCCACAACCCCCTGGGCGCGATCTGCACCGCGGCGACGGTCCATCTGGCCGCGGCTATCCCCAACTTTGCCTGGCTGGAGATGCGCCGCTCCCCTACCGAGCAGGGCGGCTACTACGACCCGGACTGGTTTCCCATCCAGCCCACACTGGACGAATACCGGCTGCACATTCCAGACGCGCCGGGGCTGGGCGTGGAATTCAACGAAGAGCGGGCGAAGCGGACGGAGTTCAAATTTTGGGAAGCGCCCCACCTGCACCGCGCAGACGGATCTGTTACGAACTGGTAGCGACGACGGCGGACGGCAGACGGCAGACGAACGGATTCGCAATCGTTTGTCTTTCGTCCATCGTCTGCCGTCAACTCACAAACGAGTATTCAGCGACGAAAGTGAGAAAATATGGCAACGAGCGACAATCTACCCGACGCCTGGCGCTGGTTTTCCCAGTCCCGCTATGGAATGTTCATCCACTGGGGACCCTACGCCGAGCACGCGCGGGGCGAGCAGGTGCTTTTCCGGGAGCATCTGGACCAGGCAGCGTATGAACAAAAGGCTTGTGGCTGGAATCCCCAGCGCTTCGACGCGGCGGCCTGGGCGAAAACTGCTGTGGCCGGTGGGATGAAATACGCGGTCCTCACCAGCCGCCATCACGACGGCTACTGTCTGTGGAATTCGGCCCTGACCGACTACACAAGCGTGCAGCAGGCTCCCAAACGAGACTTTGTGGCTGAGTATGCGGAGGCTTTCCGGGCCGCGGGGCTGCGGGTGGGGCTCTATTATTCCCTGGCCGACTGGCGCGTGCCCGCCTATTGGGACGGGCCATCCCGGGACCCGGAGGGCTGGGCCGCGTTCCGAGCTTACGTCCACGGCCAAGTGCGGGAACTGCTGACCAACTACGGCAAAATCGATGTCATCTGGTTCGACGGGGCCTGGCCCCAGGCCGCGGCCGACTGGCGCAGCGACCGGCTGGTGGAGATGATGCGCGATTTGCAGCCGGAGATTCTCATCAATAACCGGCTGGGCGCGGACGATCCCGCCGATGACATCCCCGGTTCGGTCGTGCCCAGCACAGGCCGCTCCCGCCATCTGGGCGACTTCGGCACACCGGAGCACGAAATCCGCGCCCAGGACGGGCTGTGGGAGTCCTGTCAGGTGAGCACCTGGCGGCTGTGGGGCTACACCGCAGGCGAGCAGTGGCGGCCTGTGGAATTGCTGTTGGATATGCTGGTGGAGAGCGCGGGCAAAGGCGGCAATCTTCTGATGAATGTGGGGCCGACCGCGGATGGCGAACTGCCAGCGCCCTTTGTGGAGCGGACCGACGCCATCGGGCGATGGCTGGCGGTCAACGGCGAGGCTATCTACGGGGCAGAGGCCGGGGACGTCTGCGAGTTTATCACCTACGGACGGCAGACCCGCAAGGGCGACAATCTCTATCTGATCGTGCGCTTCTGGGACGGCACGGGACAGGTCCATTTGGGCGGGCTGGCCACGCCGGTCAAACGGGCGGTGCTGCTGGCGACAGGTCAGGAAGTCACCTTTCAGCAGGACGAGGACCACCTCTGGCTGAGCGGCCTGCCTTTTGAAAAACCGGGCGAATTCTTCCCGGTCATCCGTCTGGAGTGCGACGGCCCGCCCCAGCCCACAGCCTGGGCCGTAAACCGGCTCTGGCAGGGCGATCCCAGCCGGATGACGGCCTGGGCGCGGCAGCGGGGCGAGAGCGTCTGGGTGGGTCGATAGATAATCGCCCCAAAGCTTGAATCGGCAAATGACGAATCCCGGATTCTGTGATACCCTAAACCCGTTTGCTTGCAGTGGTTCTACCGCAGTTCAAATCAACAACCCCATCTATCCTGAAAGGTAAAGACCCGTGTACCCCAATCCCCTGAAAGAAAAGCTGCGCAACGGCCAGACTGTGCTGGGTACGGCCCTGGCTGCGCCTACGGCCAGCGTCACCGCGGCCACCTGCAAGGCCGACATCGACTTCATTTGGATGGACACCGAGCACGCCCCCTACGCCAGCGAAAGCCTGGAAGGGTTGCCGATCCTCGCCCGTCAGAACGGCGTGGCCCCGATGATTCGGGTGGCCTGGAACGATCCCGCCCTGATCAAAAAGGCCTTCGATGTGGGCGCGGTAGCGGTGATGGTTCCCCAGGTTACCACTGCCGAAGAGGCCGCTCGCGCGGTGGAGTACGCCTTCTATCCGCCCATCGGCAAGCGGGGCGTCTCGCCCAACTGGCCGAATGTCGCGGGGGTCGATTGGAACCACGTGATCCGCACAGCCAACCAGGAAACGGTCCTGATTGTGCAGATCGAGAGCGTAGAGGCCTACGGCAATCTGGAAGAGATCGCGGCGGTCCCCGGCATTGATGTGCTCTTCATCGGCCCGATGGATATGTCGGCCTCCCTGGGAGCGATCACCCAAATGCAGGACCCGCGCTTGCAGGAGATGATGAAGGAGTTCCCGAAGATTCTGGCGGAGAAGGGTATCCCCGCGGGGACGACGCTGGCGGATATTGAGGAGGTCAAGCAGAAGCTCTCCTGGGGCTATCGCTTTATGAATGTGGGGAATCCGATGGCCTTCGGCGTCCAGGCGTTGAACGGCTATCTGGCTGAGATGCGCTAACAAGCAGCCACGTAGTTACATTTTTGTTTTTGCGATGCGAAGTGCGTGGGCTGCTACACGCACTTCGCATCGCGTCAGAAGCCAATTGCACAGGAGCCACCCCAATGAACCAATCCGACTTTCTCCGCTACCGCCAAATCCACCTGGACTTCCACACCTCCGAACAGATCGTCGGCATCGGCTCCGAGTTCGACGCGGAGGCCTGGGCGCAGATGCTGGCCGACGCCCACGTGAACTCCATCACCTGCTTCGCCCGCTGCCATCACGGGATGATCTATTACGACAGCGCGCTCAACCCGGAACGCCGCCACCCCCACCTGACCCGCAATCTACTGGCCGAACAGATCGAAGCCGCCCACGCCCACAACATCCGGGTCCCCATCTACACGACAATTCAGTGGGACTATTTTACCGCGCAGGAGCATCCCGAATGGGTGCAGGTGACGCCGGAGGGGGCGATTGTCGGCCAGAAGCCCTACGAAGCCGGTTTCTACGCTCGGCTCTGCGTCAACAGCCCCTATGTGGACTTCCTCAAAGCCCACGTGACGGAAATGTTCGAGACCCTGCCCGCGGTGGACGGCTTCTTCTTCGATATTGTGGGGGACCAGGACTGCTCCTGCGCTTACTGCCGCCGGGAGATGTTGGAACGGGGCTTCGACCCGTCAAACGGGGAGGAGAGGCGAAAATTTGGCCGCCAGGTGATCAACCGTTTCCAGCGGGAGCTGAGCAGTCACGTGCGCAGCTATAGCGCGGAGGCCACAATCTTCTACAACGCGGGCCACATCGGCCCCCGCCATTGGGAAGCCCAGGAAGAGTTCAGCCATTGGGAGCTGGAATCCCTGCCCAGCGGCGGCTGGGGCTATCTACACTTTCCCCTGGCCCAGCGCTACGCCCGCACCCTCGGCAACGACTGTCTGGGCATGACCGGCAAATTCCATACCTCCTGGGGCGACTTCCACTCCTACAAAAACGAGGCCGCGCTCCAATTTGAGTGCTTCCAAATGCTGGCCCTCAACGCCAAATGCTCCATCGGCGATCAGTTGCACCCCACCGGGCGCAATGACCAGGCGACCTACGATTTGGTCGGTGCGGTCTACGCCGAAGTGGAGAAGAAAGAGCCGTGGTGCATCGGCGCGCGGCCGGTCACAGACATCGGCCTCTTCACGCCGGAGGAATTCACTGGCCAGCGCCTGACCCCGGAGACGCTGGGCGCGATTCGGATGCTGACCGAAGGGGGCCATCAGTTCGACATTCTGGATAGCCGGGGCGATTTTGATGCGTACCGGGTGTTAATTCTACCCGACATCGCGCCCTTCGGCCCGCAACTGGCGGCCAAAGTGGAGCAGTACATCGCCAAGGGCGGGCAGGTGATCGCTTCTTTTGAGGCGGGGCTGAAACCGGACAGCAGCAACTTTGCCCTCCCAGCCTGGGGCGTGGAGAAGACCGGGGACGGGCCGACTGACGAAAATGGACAGCCCGTGGCCGGGCGCAACTTTGCCAAAGGCGACTACGTGGACTATCTGCTGGCCGAAGGCAGCCTGGCCCGGGGCTTGCGGGAGACGGAATATGTCATGTATATGCGAAGTCTGCCTATCCGTGCTGGCGAGGATGCGGAGGTGCTTGCCAGTGTCGTCCCCGCCTACTTTGACCGCACCTGGCGTCACTTCTGCTCCCACCGGCAGACCCCCTCCACAGGTGACGTGGCTGGCCCGGCAGTCACCAGAACGGGCAATGTCATCTATTTCGCCCATCCCATTTTCCGCCAATACAACCAGAACGCGCCCCGCTGGTGCAAGCTGATGCTGCTCAACGCGCTGGACCTGCTCCTGCCCGATCCGCTTCTGCGCCACCAGGGACCGAGCAGTCTGGTCACGGCCATCAATGCCCAGGACGAGCAGAACCGCTGGATCGTCCATCTGCTCCACTACATTCCGGAGCGGCGGGGGCTGGAATTTGATGTGATTGAAGATGTGATTCCCCTGCACGATTTGGCGGTTTCGCTGAATGTGCCAGGCCCGGTCAAGAGCATCCGCACTGCGCCGGAGGGGGTTGAATTGAAGTTTGTGGCCGTGGGTGGCCGGGTGAATTTTCTGCTGCCGCGGCTGAACGGGCATCAGATGGTAGAGGTGAGCTTCGCGTGAGGAGTGCTGGGTGAAACGTGCGTTCGTTCGGCAAGAAGTTCGACTTTTCCGAAAAAGTCGAACTTCTCAATCAGCGATTGGCGACCAGAAAGTCCACAGTCGCTGTGATCAGTTGCGCCTGCTGCTCCTCCCGGCTAATCGTCGCTGGGTTATCCCCTGGCTGGGTTCCGTACCAGCCACACTGGGCGTGATTGCCGCCAGCTATCTCTACCCAATCGGCGGTGGAAGGCAAAAGGGTTCGGCTGGCTTCGATTCCATCCAGGCCCATATCCTGTGAGCCAAAGACGGAGAGAATCGGAAAATCCGGGCGCTGGCTAAAGTCACTGCCACCCGCGGGGTAGCTGGCCCACAGCACCAGCCCATCCACACTTTCCGGGTTGTTATAGGCAAAACTGGCTGCCATTGCCCCGCCCAAAGAATGGCCGCCCACAAACCAGCGTTTGATGGCCGGATTGGCCGCGATGACATCGGCGGCGATGTCCGGTGCAAAGACAGCCAGATTAAGGGGCACAGGCGGAATCGCCACCAAATAGCCCTGGGCGGCGATGGCCCGGGCCGCGGGCGCGTAACTCACCGGGTCCACCCGCCCGCCGGGATAGAAGATCAGGCCGACGGCTGGGGTCTTTTCCGAAGGGGCAAAGAGCAGCCAGGGGTCGGTCTGCACTGCCACATCCCCGTTGCTCTCCAGAGCCGCGACGGCTTCGGGCATGGGTCCCAGGGGAGTTTCGGCCCAGATCACAAACCCGCCCACGGCCAGAACCAGCACAGCCAACAGGCCAATCAGAGCGACGCGCAAGCGCTTCATTACGATTTGCCCTCCACAGCGCGCCGGGTGGCCCAGGCACGCCAGGCGAAAAGGAAAGTCAGGCCCAGTTTGCCAAAGAGCAGACGACTGAGCAGCCCTTGCAGCCCAGGCGCGTATTCGTATTCGATCTGTTCGCTGACACGGGTGGTATTGGCATCCACCGGCGCGAAGGAGTGGGTGTGCTTCCAGTAGGCCAGCGGACCGCTCTCCTGGGTGTCGGTAAAGCCCCGCTCGCTCACATCGCTATGCACAGCCCGCCAGCGGATTGGCAACGGTCCCATCCACAGGGTAAACTCAGAAACAGAGCCTTCGCCTAAGGGATCGACCCGATGCAACTGGACGAGAATGGGTGGCGGATTCAGTTTCTTTAGTGCGCTGGTATCGTCGTGAAAAGCTGCGACATCCGCTAACGGCGCCTGGACGGTGAAAGATGTGGCAAAGGTGGGCATACTCTTCCCTGTAAGGAAATTGGGCAAAAAACAAATGCCTGTTGATTATGCGAAAATAATACACCAAACACCCGCCCTTGTCAATACTTTGCACACATATATTCAAATTTAACCAAACAGGAGTCCATTGTGATCGACCCCAGACCCAATATCCTCTTCATTATGTCCGACGATCACGCATCCCACGCCATGAGCTGCTACGGCAGCCGCATCAACCGTACGCCAAATCTGGACCGGATCGCCGACGACGGGATGCGCTTCGACAACTGCTTCTGCACCAACTCCATCTGCACACCCAGCCGGGCTGTGATTTTGACAGGCACGTACAATCACATCAACGGGGTGACGACCCTGGACTCACGGCTGGACGGACGGCTGGTGACGATGCCAAAACTGTTGCAGGCCGCGGGCTACCAGACCGCGATTGTGGGCAAGTGGCATCTGGGCCACGGGGGCGAAGCGGACCCCACCGGCTTCGACTACTGGAATGTGCTGCCCGGCCAGGGCCTCTATCACAACCCGGAAATGATCGAGATGGGCGAGCGCAAGACCTTTCCCGGCTACGCCACGGACCTGATCACCGACTTCTCTCTGGACTGGCTCAACCAGCGGGACCCGGATCGCCCCTTCTTTCTGATGTGCCACCACAAGGCCCCCCACCGCCCCTGGGAGCCAGACGAAAAGCATGCGAAACTATACGAAAACGAAGAGATTCCCTATCCGGAGACCTTCAACGACGATTACAGCAACCGGGCCGCGGCCGCGGCTGCGGCTAAAATGCGCATCGATCGGGATATGACCCTGACCGATCTCAAGCAGCCCACGCCAGAAGGACTGACACCGGAAGAGGAGAAAAAGTGGAAGTACCAGCGCTACATCAAAGACTATCTGCGCTGTGTGGCGTCGATCGATGACAATGTGGGCCGTCTGCTCGATTGGCTGGAAGCGGAGGGGCTGGCCGAAAATACGATTGTCGTCTACACATCGGATCAGGGCTTCTTCCTGGGTGACCACGGATGGTATGACAAGCGCTTTATGTATGAAGAATCCCTGCGTATGCCCTTTATCATCCGCCACCCTGCCTCCATCACGCCCGGATCGGTCAACGAGCAGATGATTCTGAATGTGGATTTCGCCTCCACCTTTCTAGACTATGCGAATGTTGACATCCCGGAACACTTCCAGGGCAGCACATTCCGCGCCCTATTGGAAGGCGGGACACCAGACGGCTGGCAGAACTCCATGTATTATCGCTATTGGATGCACCTGGCCCACCATCACGTCTACGCCCACTACGGCGTGCGGACTCTTCAGCACAAGCTGATCTACTATTACGCGGACGCGCTGGGCCAGCCGGGCGCAATCGACGATTCCAGAGAGCCGGAGTGGGAGCTTTTCGATCTGGACGCCGACCCGTACGAGCTAATGAATGTCTATCACGACCCGGCCTACGCGGCAGTGAAGGCGGAACTGACCGCAGAATTGCATCGTTTACAGGCCAAAGTAGGGGATGTACCCTACGATCATCCGTCGGCCCAGGGAAACTAAATTTTGTGTTTTGTGACAAAGGAGAACGATTTTGCAGAGTAACAGATTAAGATATACGGTCATCCGCCTGCTCTCAGTGCTGCTGGTGGCTCTCGTACTCAGCGGTTGCGCAACAATAGTTCGCGAGCATTTGTCCGAGTACAAGCAAATGCACGGAACCAACCCGCCGATTGAGTTGACACTGGCCCCCACAAACACCCCCCTCGCGGTGGAAGAAGAAGCAGCGACGCCCACCGAGGCAGATGTTCCAGCAGAAACCGCTGCTCCGGTAGAAACCGCTGCTCCGGCAGAAGAAACGCCTCTCGCCGAGCCGACTGTACTGCCGACAGAGACGCCGACGGATCTTCCCCCGCCGACAGCAACGGCCATAGACACAGCAGGAAATACGCTCCCGACGGTCACACCAACCGCTGCCGCCCAGCAGCCGACTGTGACACCCCGCGCAGCCGTTGCCCGGGCGACGGCCACAGTCACGCCGACGTCCAGGCCGACACCAGTCGTCGTTATCCCCAACGGCTTTACTGTGCAGACGGACAGCGTGCGCGGCTATTCCCTGGCCCTACCCCGAGGCTACTCACTGCTCGACCTGCGCAGCGCCCAGTTCCGCAACCTGGCCAACACAGTGGGGATGGGTGGTCAGATGGCAAGCCTCACCGAATTTCTCGACTCCCCCGCGGGCCAATCTGTGGGTATACTGGCCGCGTCTGACCTGACCGGGATGATCTTCGGTGGACTGCCGACAATTGCCCAGGTGATGGTGGTGGACGCCAAAGGCGCCAGCCAGGACACGGCCCAGGTATCCATCAACAGCCTGCTCACCGGCCAGGGAGGATTTCTGAGCAACCCGGTAATCGAAACGATGGAGAATGTCACCATCAACAATTTGCCCGGTGTGCGGGCGACGGTGACGGGCACGATGTCCGGGTCCACCCGGGCCATGGCGGGGAAAGTGGTGGGGTTGCTGGCGAACGACAAGTTCTATGTGCTGATGCAACTGACCGAAGCCACCAAACTGACAGCCAAAGAAGCCATTTTCGACCAGATTATCGGAACTTTTCGCCCGGAGTAAACAACTGGAGTAAGGATCAAAAAAAGGGGTTCGGCATATGCCGAACCCCTTTTCATTTCAATCAACTGGGCAAACGCTCAAGCTGATTGCGCCAGTGCTTTAGCCGGCAAGCTTGGTAACGCCAGCCGCCGAAGGACCCTTAGGACCCTGCTCGACGCTGAACTCGACACGTTCACCTTCGGCGAGGCTGCGGAAGCCCTCGGCAACGATGGCGGAATGGTGGACAAAAACATCCTTCTGTCCGGAATCGGGGGCGATGAAGCCGAAACCTTTCTGATCATTGAACCATTTCACGGTTCCCATTTCGCGCTCACTCATTGTTGGAAAACTCCTTTTCCCATTTACTGAAACTACAGACGAACGGTTGACGGTACAAAATGGTGGTTCCCAACAAGGACAGCAAAACCGCCCGGATGTAAGTCCGAGCGGCAGAAATGCATACTCGTGTAAGAACTTACAACATCTTGCAGAAACAGTGTAGTATAAGTTACAAAGTATGTCAAGTGCAAAAAACAGGAAATTTCTCGATTTCGGCAGGAAAAATAATGAGTGCCATTGCCACATCAAAAGAAGTCAGTTGGGTGAGCCATCTGTACGTCATTCTGCCCCACATCGACGAGCGGAAAATCTGGCTCTTGCCTACAGACGGCGGCTGGGCGTTGCCTGCGCTGGATGTGGAAGGGGGCGTCTGGGCGGGGGACGCGTCCCGGTTGATTCCTCTGCTGAAGGAGCGGTTGGGATTGGCCGGAGAATTCACAATTCTGCGCCATCTGGGCGTGACATATAACAGCGAGGAACGCTGGGACCAGGCCTATCCTGTATTGGAATGGCGCGCGCCGGGGGCGGATCCCATCCCCAGCGGACGCTGGATGGGCGAGGACGACCTGACCAGTCTGCCTCTGGCCGACGCGAGCCAACAGACGCTGCTGGCGGGTTTCCTGGCCGAGAACGAAGCGCCGCCTCTGCGCGCGGCCTGGGCACGTCGGGGCTGGTTTGCTCAGGCCACAGCGTGGATGGACGAGACGCTGACTGGGCTGGGCCGTACATCCACCGGCCCGGTGGAGCAGCACAAAAGCCTGGGCATCTCTTGCCTGCTGCGCCAGCCCACAGACGCAGGGACAGTCTATTTGAAGGCCACAGCCCGGCTGCCGCTCTTCGTCAACGAAGGACGGCTGATGGAGACACTCTCACGCTACTTCCCCCGCTGGATACCCGCGCCCCTGGCCCGGCAGGACGGCAACAGTTGGATGCTGCTGGAAGATTTCGGGCCAAATCTGCGGGAGCGGGACAAGAAGGACGCCGACTTCGCCCCGGCTGCGGCAGAGTACGCCCGGCTGCAACAGGCATCGGCGACGCGGGTAAAGGAGCTACTGACTCTCGGCTGCATCGACCGCCGCCTGCCTGTGCTGGCAGAGCAAATAGACCCGCTGCTGGCCCATCCGCTGACCGCCCGCCACGCAAAGGCAGAAGAAATCTCCCAGCTGGTCGCGCTGGCGCCCCGTCTGCGCCAGCACTGCGCCCGACTGGCAGCCATCGGCCTGCCGGACACACTGGTCCACGGCGATCTGCACCTGGGCAATGTGGCGGGCAACGGGGAAGGCTATCTCTTTTTCGACTGGTCCGACGCCTGCATTGCCCATCCCTTTCTGGATATGATTACCCCCTACTTTTTGGAAGAGGACGAGGCAAAGCGGGCACGGGGGAAAGCCCACTACCTGGCCGCGTGGGAGGGCTGGGCCAGCCAGTCCGCATTGGAAGAGGCGTGGCGGCTGGCAAAGCCCCTGGCCGCGCTACACCAGGCCGTGAGCTATCTGCACATTCTGATCGGCCAGGAGGATGTGGTCCACCCGGAGATGGCCTCGGGCCTACGGGATTTTGTCGAATTCACGCTCCGTGCGATGGACGAGATTTGACAATCCCTCCCCTCCGGTGTACTCTCTATTGCAGTTTCCCACCGTCCGTGGAATCAAACAATGCAATCGCAACCGTTCGTCGCCAAGAAAAAGAGCAAGAAGCAGAAACCCGACTAGCCTGTCTGGGATTTTGTGTTTGCTCAGTGACTCACCAGTAACGACGCAACACAACCGGCCATCCAGACAGGATGCGCCGGTTTTTTTGTGCCCTTCCCCAGCGACGCCGCTGCGGGGAAACGCCAAAGACGGCCATCCTGAATAACACAGAGATTGAGAGATTGGAGATTGTGTACCGCACCAATCGCCACTTCACAATCTCCTACTCTCCCAATCTCATTCCGCCAGGAGACCCGTCAATGTCGCTCGAAAATTTCGCCATTATTGAATCCACCCTGCGCGAAGGCGAGCAGTTCGCCAACGCCTTCTTCACCAGTGACCAGAAAGTGGAGATCGCGCATCTGCTCGACGCCTTTGGCGTGGAATATCTGGAACTGACATCCCCCGCGGCCAGCCCCCAGAGCCGGGACGACTGTGCCCGCATCGCCGGGCTGGGGTTGAAGGCGAAGATCCTCACCCACACCCGCTGCCATATGGACGACGCCAAACAGGCCATCGACACGGGCGTGGATGGCATCGACGTTCTCTTTGGCACAAGCAGCTTTTTGCGCGAGTTCTCCCACGGCAAAGACATCCCCTATATTATCGAGCAGGCCATTGAAGTCATTGAATTTATCAAAGGCCAGGGGCTGGAAGTCCGCTTCAGCAGCGAGGATTCCTTCCGCAGCGATCTGGTGGATTTGCTGACAATCTACCGAGCCGTGGACAAAATCGGCGTGACCCGCGTCGGCATTGCGGATACCGTCGGCGTGGCCAATCCCCGCCAAGTCTACGATCTGGTGCGCACGTTGCGGGGTGTCGTCTCCTGCGACATCGAATTCCACGGCCACAACGATACGGGCTGCGCCATCGCCAACGCCTACTGTGCGCTAGAAGCTGGGGCTACCCACATCGATACATCCGTTCTGGGTATCGGCGAGCGCAACGGCATCCCCCCCCTGGGCGGGATGATTGCCCGGATGTACACCCACAACCCGGAACAGATTCGCCGCAAATACAATCTGCCCCTCCTGCGCGAAGTGGAAAACTACGTGGCCGGACTGGTGGGGGTGGATGTGCCTTTCAACAATTACATCACCGGCTACACCGCTTTCACCCACAAAGCCGGTATCCACGCCAAAGCCATCCTCAACAATCCCAGCACCTACGAAATCCTCGACCCCGCGGATTTCGGCCTGACCCGCTATCTGCACATCGCCCATCGGCTGACCGGCTGGAATGCGGTCAAACAGCGGGCCGACCAGTTGCAGCTCAACCTGAGCGATCCCCAGGTGAAGGTGGTCACAGCGCGCATCAAAGCTGAGGCCGACCAGCGGCGGCTGAGCCTGGACGACGTGGATGTGCTGCTGCGGGAGTATCACAGCGAGGCGTTGCAGGCAGAAGGAATCGGCGAGTTGATGGCAGTGGCCTGATGTGGGAAACTGATGGGGAAGGTTGGGACGCAGATGAACGCTGATTTGAAGAACGATCCCCAGGCGTGGAGAACCAGCGCCACCCGCTCGGCCTTTCGCAACCGCTGGCTGGGGGTGGAGATCGACGAAGTAGAGTTACCCACCGGCGCGGTCTACGAGTACACCCGTCTGCTGCCCGCGGGTGTGGGCGTGGCGGTCATCGGCTTCAATGCCGCGGGCCAAGTGCTGCTGGAACGGGAGTACCGCCACGGGGTGGGTGAGGTCGTCTGGCAGCTTCCCGGTGGGCTGGCTGACAGCGGCGAAGAACTGCGCGACGCCGGGCTGCGGGAACTGTGGGAGGAGACCGGCCACGCGCCATCCGAAGTGAACGACGAAACGGTGCGCTACTTGGGCAGCATCTGGGACAACCCCGGCTTCGGTACAGCCATCAGCCACGTCTACGCGGCCTGGGGACTGGAAGAGGTCAGCGCCGCCCGCCGGGACACCGCCGAATTTGTCACCCTCCATTGGGTGTCGCCGGGCTGGCTGAAAGAGGCCGTGCGCGACGGCACAATCCGCGACCGGGTGGTTGTGGCCGCGGTGGGGTGGCTGATTTTGAACAATTGGTTGATTGGTTGAGTAGTTGATTGGTTACCTGATTCGGCAATTCTAACCAATCAACCAGTCAACCAATCAACTTTGGGAAACTGGAACAACGACAATGCCTCAAACCTTCGCCCAAAAAGCCCTAGCCCGGGCCGCTGGCTTCGATTTCGCCGAGGTCGGCCAGGTGGTGGACGCCCGGCCCGATGTGGTGCTGAGCCACGACAACACCGCGGACATCCGCCGCACCTGGCTGGAATTTGGCCAGGGCCGGGTGACGATCCCGGAGAAGCTGGCGATAACGCTCGATCACGCGGTCCCCGCGCCGACGACGAAGCACGCCCAGAACCACGCGGAGATTCGGGCCTTTGTGCAGGAGCAGGGCATCCGCAACGCCTTTGAAGTGGGTCGGGGCATCTGCCATCAGGTGCTCAGCGAGGAGGCGATTGTCCTGCCCGGCCAGTTGATTCTGGGCGCGGACAGCCACACCCCCCACTTCGGCTGGATGGGCGCGCTGGGCGCAGGCATTGGCCGCACGGAAGTAGCGACCCTCTGGGCCACGGGCGAACTCTGGCTGCGGGTCCCCGAATCCATGCGCATTGTGCTGGACGGCCCGTTGCCCCCCGGTGTCACCGCCAAAGACTTCGCCCTGCGCATCATCGGCGATCTGGGAGCGGACGGCGGTCTCTACGCGTCGGTCGAGTTCAGCGGCAGCGGCATCGAGTCGATGAGCCTGGAAAGTCGAATGGTGCTGCCCAATATGATGGCGGAGTTTGGCGTCAAGACGGCATACATTGCGCCGGATGAGAAGGTTTTTGATTATCTGGCAAGGCGGCTGGCGCGACGGCAGACCACGGACGGCGGACGAACGGTGACGGAAGCAGAAGTCGCAATTCGCAACTCGCAACTCGCGGCCAACGCGATTTATCCCGATGCTGATGCCAGTTACATCGCCGAGCACATTTACGCCGCCGCCGAACTGGAACCCTACGTGGCCTGCCCCCATTCGGTGGACAAACTGGCGACGCTTTCGCAGGTGGCGGGGACTCGGGTGCAGCAGGCATTTCTGGGAACCTGCACGAATGGCCGGTTGGAAGACATCGCAGCCGCGGTGGAGGTGATCCGGGGCAAACGGGTGGCAGCAGGAACCCGCTTTCTGGTCATTCCCGCGTCCAGCCAGGTCTTGCAGGACGCGCTGCGCCTGGGCTATATCGAGGCGCTGGTGGAGGCGGGCGCGCATATCGGCACGCCCGGCTGCGGCCCCTGTATGGGCAACCACATGGGCGTCCCCGCGCCGGGAGAGGTGACCATTTCCAGCGCCAACCGCAATTTCCAGGGGCGAATGGGCACAAAGAATGCCGAAATCTACCTGGCAAGTCCGGCGGTTGTGGCGGCGTCTGCGGTGACGGGAATGATTTGTGGGCCCGGTAACCTCTAAGGGATAGGAATATTATGTCAACTACGGGTCGTGCCTGGAAATATGGCGACAATATCAATACGGATGTGCTCTTTCCGGGCAAGTACACCTACACAGCGCAAGGGCGGGCAGAGATCGCCAGCCACGCGCTGGAGGATTTGGACCCGGCATTTGTCAAGAATGTGAAACCGGGCGATGTGATTGTGGGCGGAAGTAACTTCGGCTGCGGCTCCAGCCGGGAGCAGGCCGCGTCCTGTCTGGTCTACAACGGCGTGGCCGCGGTGATCGCCGAGAGTTTCGGGCGCATCTTCTACCGCAACGCCATCAACTTTGGCCTGCTGGTCATCACCTGCCCGGAAGCGGCCCGTGCCATCCAGTCCGGCGACGAAGTGACCGTCGATCTGGCCCGGCATCGCATCCTCACAGGGTCCGGCGAGTTCGCTTTTCCGCCTTTCAGCGCCAGTGTGGGGCAGATTTTGCAGGCAGGTGGGCTAGTGGAGTATGTGAAGACGAAGCTGCGAGAGACCGCTTGACAGAAACAGAAGAACACGGATTTGCACGGATGGTCACAGATTGACACGGATTAAAGAGGAAACGGCCCGCCGGGTGCAGGGGTATGTACAAGTCAAGGCGAGGGCCGGGCGGGAGTCGCTGATCGTCGGCGGTTTCACACTCTACTTGCCGATGGGCAATGAAACCGGCGGGGTGGCCCTGGCGCTGCCCAATCAGTCGGACTCATCCCTAAAGCCGTCTGTGCTGGAACGTATCGAGCGGGTTGCCACCAAACGGGGACACACCGCCTGTTTTCACTGGCTGGATTGTTATGCGCCGAAGCTGGCAGGCGCGCTGGGCCAGGCGGGATATGTCGTGCGGGAAGCGACGCCCCTGCTGGTCTGTCAACCCGGCCAGGTGCTTGTGCCTGCAACCGCGCCGCTGGATATGGTGACGATTTCCGCAAACTCGCCGCCAGAGGATGTGGCCGAGAACTGGAACATCAACGCCCGGGGCTTTGACCCATCGGCTACGCTGGCTCAGCCCAGCGATGTGCTCGAATTTCGGCGCAGTCTGCAAAAGACCCGGGCCTTCACCGCTCGGCTGGGAGGGGTGGGTGTCTCTGCTGGGATGTACACGGACATCCACGAAGGGGTGACGGAACTGGTGGGAATTGCGACTTTACCCGCATATCGGCGGCGGGGATTTGGCGGGGCGTTGACCGCCTTCGCCACCCGCACCGCCTTTGCCGACGGCACATCCCTGGCTTTTCTGACCGCAGCTAACGAAGAAGCCAGCCGGGTCTATCAGCGGGTGGGTTATCAATTGACAGGAAATCTGCTTCTGTTCGCAAAGCAAATCCAAAGGGGATGAAGGCAGGTTTCATCCGAGTTTATCAGTGTTCATCAGTGGCTTCCAAAATGTACAGAATCGCGTTAATCCCCGGCGACGGGATTGGAAAAGAAGTGGTCCCTGCGGCGGCGCGGGTGTTGGAAGCGACGGGCCTGCCTCTCCATTTTGTGGAGTTGGAAGCAGGCTGGGAGACCTTTCAGCGCACGGGCAACGCATTGCCAACCGAGACTGTGGACGGACTGAAAAAGTGTCACGGCGCGCTCTTCGGCGCGGTCAGCTCCCCCAGCCACCGGGTTCCTGGCTATTCCAGTCCGATTGTGGCCTTGCGCAAGATTCTCGATCTCTACGCCAATCTGCGCCCACTGGTCAGCGCACCTGTGCCCGGCAGCCGTCCGGGGGTCGATATGCTGATTGTGCGGGAGAACACCGAATGTCTGTATGTGAAGCGGGAGCGCACAGAAGACGGCGGGGATACGGCGATTGCCGAGCGGGTGATTACCCGACGGGCGTCGGAGCGGATTGCCCGGATGGCCTTTCTTCAGGCAGAAAGAAGGCAAAAGGCAGAAAGGAGCGCTGGCGGACCAGCGGAAGGCAAAAGGGCGCTGGTGACGATTGTGCATAAGGCGAATGTGCTTTCGGTGACCGATGGACTCTTTCGCGAGGCGGCATTGGCTGTGGCAGAGGAGTTTCCACACATCCACGCCGAAGAGCAATTGGTGGACTCGATGGCCTACCGGATGATTCTGGAGCCGGAACGCTACGATGTGGTGGTGGCCCCCAACCTCTACGGCGACATTCTCAGCGACGCGGGCGCGGCCCTGGTGGGCGGGCTGGGGCTGATTCCCAGCGCCAATGTGGGGGACGATTTTGTGTTGGCCGAGCCAGTCCACGGCAGCGCGCCGGACATCGCCGGACAGGGCATCGCCAACTCCATCGCCACCATCCGGGCGGCGGGGTTGCTGCTGGCCCATTTGGGCGAAGGTACGGCGGCGCAAGCCATCGAACAGGCAGTGCAGAGCGTCCTGGCCGACGGTCCCCGCAGCCGGGATTTGGGCGGGAAGGCAGGGACGGAAGAAGTGACAGACGAAGTGATCAAAAGATTGACGATTGGGTAGAAGATATTGGGTATTGGATATTTCGTCGGGCTGTTGACGGCATCGCATAGTCCC
This sequence comes from Anaerolineae bacterium, assembly GCA_030432295.1. Classification (GTDB taxonomy): domain Bacteria; phylum Chloroflexota; class Anaerolineae; order Caldilineales; family Caldilineaceae; genus JACQGT01. Next base: position 35,966 of record JAUIHI010000044.1, read on the forward strand.
GTTTCGTGACTGCCAAATATCCAATACCCAATATCACTTTTCATAGATTATCAGAAACAGGAGAAGAACAATGGCCTTGAAAACCGTCACCGCGACCGTCGAATGCCCGGAGTGCTTCGGCGAAGTGGAATTGAAAGATGTGATGCAGAACGAAATCGTCCAGTGTGCCGACTGCGGCGCGGATCTGGAAGTGGTGAGTATTGACCCGGTGGTGCTGGAACTGGCCCCGGACGAAGAAGAAGACTGGGGCGAGTAAGCGCTGGGATGGTGAGATAGTGGGATGGTGGGGATTCGTGCTCCGCCATCTCATCATCCCATCATCCCCTTTCGGAACCATCAAACGGATTCAGGTAGGGGATGCATTTATGAAAGTCGGTATTTTATACAGCCGTGTGCGCGCCGAGGAAAAATTGCTCTTTGACGCGTGCGAACGGCGGGGCGTGGATTTTGAATTGCTGGACGACGGCCAGTTGATCTTCGACATTTCCGGCGTGAACGGCCATATGAAGCGTTTTGAACAGTTCGATGTGGTGATGGAACGCTGTATCAGCCACGCGCGGGCGCTCTACAGTCTGCGCATCCTCAACGATCGAGGAGTGAAGACGGTGAACACAGCCCGGGTGGCCGACATCTGTGGCAACAAATTGCAGACCACCAGCGCGCTGACCGCGGCGGGTGTGCCTTCGCCCCGCACACTGGTTGCCTTCACCACCGAAGCTGCGCTGGAAGCGATTGAGGAGTTGGGCTATCCCGTTGTCCTCAAGCCGTCGGTCGGCTCCTGGGGACGGCTGCTCAGCAAAGTCAACGACCGGGAGGCTGCCGAGGCCATTCTGGAACACAAGGAAGTGCTGGGAACCTACCACCACTCCATCCACTACATCCAGGAATATATCCAGAAACCCATGCGCGACATCCGGGCTTTTGTGATCGGCAACGAGACGATCTGCGCCATCTACCGGGACTCGAAACATTGGATCACCAACACGGCCCGGGGCGGCAAGGCATCGGTCTGCCCTGTCACGCCGGAACTCAACGACATCTGCGTGCGGGCGGCCAAAGCCGTGGGTGGCGGTGTCGTCGCCATCGACGTGCTGGAAGACCCGGAACGGGGGCTGATCGTCAACGAAGTCAACTATACGATGGAATTTCGCAACAGTGTCATGCCCACGGGCGTAGATATTCCGGGTCGGATGGTGGACTTCGCGCTGGACGTGGCCCGCAATGGCTGGGCCGCGGCCAACGGCTGGAGCGCAGAGGAAGAGCGCTCTGTCGGGCGGGTGACGTTGACGGGAGAATAAAATGTGCTGCGTACTGCGTGCTACGTGAGATCATCCATCTCTTCCCACGTAGCCCGCAGTACGCAGCATCACGAAAGAAGCGACACAATGAGCAACAAGATTCAGGTCTCCATCCTCGGCGCGTCGGGCTATGCGGGCGGGGAACTCCTGCGCCTGCTGTTGGACCACCCCCACGTGGAGATCGCCCAGGCCACCAGCGAGCGCAACGCGGGAAATTTTGTCCACTTTACCCACCCCAATCTGCGGGGGCGCACGAAACTGCAATTCGTCAGCGCCAGCGAACTGGAACCCTGCGATGTGCTGGTCACCGGCCTGCCCCACGGCGGTGCAATGGGGCGCATTGAGGAATTTGCGGCCCTGGCCGAGCGGGTGATCGATCTGAGCGCGGATTTCCGCCTGCGCAACCCGGACGATTACGTGCGCTGGTATGGCAAGCCCCACGCCAATCCGGCCTGGCTGGACAAATTTGTCTACGGCCTGCCCGAACTGCACCGGGAAGCCATCCGGGAAGCGCGCTATGTCAGCGGCGTGGGCTGCAACGCCACCGCCACGAATCTCGCCATCTGGCCCCTCTTCGCCGCGGGGCTGGTGGACGACAGCCGGGATGTAATCTGCGAGCTGAAGGTGGGCAGCAGCGAAGGGGGCAACAGTTCCAATGACAGCACCCACCACCCGGAGCGGGCGGGCGTCATGCGCAGCTTTGCCCCCACCGGCCATCGCCACACAGCCGAAGTATTGCAGGCCATCCGTCCTACAGGCAGCACGGCGGATGTCCATCTGAGCGCGACAGCGGTGGACAATGTGCGGGGTGTGCTGGCGACGGCCCACGTCTTTGTCAAAGAGGGCGTGACCGAGCGGGACCTCTGGAAAGCCTATCGCCAGGCCTATCGGAACGAACCCTTTGTGCGGCTGGTCAAGGAAAAGACAGGCATCTACCGTTACCCGGAGCCGAAGATTCTGTCCGGCAGCAACTATGCGGATGTGGGCTTCGAGTTCGACGAATCCACCCGTCGCGTCGTCGCCATCAGCGCCATCGACAACCTGATGAAAGGCGCGGCCGGCACAGCCGTCCAATGCCTGAATCTGATGCTGGGCTGGGAAGAGACGACCGGGCTAGGCTTTGCCGGGTTGCATCCGATCTGATGCGTGAGGTGTACTGCGTGCTACGCGAGATCGCTCCGGACGATCTCACGTAGCACGCAGCACACTTCGCCGGGAACGATTCGTTCAATGGCGTCAACACTCACATCCCTCTTCCTCTCCTATCTCCTCGGCTGCTTCTCCACCGCCTATTATCTGGTGCGTTGGCGGACGGGGGAGGATGTGCGGCTGCATGGCAGCGGCAACGCGGGCACGACAAACGCGGGGCGGGTGCTGGGGAAGTGGGCCTTTGTGGTGGCGTTGCTCGGCGATATGGGCAAGGGCGTGCTGGCCGTTCTCCTGGCCGGTTGGCTGACCGGCGGTGATGTCTGGGCCGTAGGGTTGGCCGTGCCCGCTGTGATTACCGGCCACATCTGGCCCGTGCAGTTGGGCTTCCGGGGCGGCGAAGGTTTTGCCGCGGCTATCGGTGCGCTGGCGACACTGGATTTTGCCTTTATGGCCGTTGTCGGTGGCGCTGCGCTGATCGTCTATCTGCTCAGCCGCAAACGCTCGTTGGCTGGTGTGACGGGGCTACTGATCGCCCTGCCGCTGACCGTCTATTTCGGCTGGCCGCTGGCTTATCAGACCGGACTGCTGGTCGTTGTGCTTGTTATGCTGTGGGCTTTTCAGCGGCACATCCGGTCACTCTTTGGGGCAAAATAATGGCTGAGATTCTCCTGCGTCAACTCAAACACGACGGCAGTTGCTATCGGTGGCATCCAGCACAGGTGGTCTACAAAGCAGCGGACGGTTTTGTGCTGCGTACCCCAAAGGGCACATCCATTCGGAACGTGAAGGACGAGTGGCCGGCCCGCTTCGACTCGTACCGTTACTTTTGGTATGGCCGCTGGTACACTCTGCTGGTGCTCCTTGATGAAAGCGCAAAACCGGTAGAACTCTATGTCGACATTGCCGGGCCTGTGCGCTTTGAAGACAGCGTCGTCAGCTACATCGACTACGAACTGGACGTGACGAGCATCGACGGTCCCCGGCTGGTGGACGAGGACGAATTTGCCGAGGCGGTGGAGAAGTACGGCTATTCCGCCGAGTTGCAGGCCCGGTGCTACGCAGCCGCAGAAGAAGCCCTGGCGCTTGTCGCCCGTTGGCAGGTGGGTCTGCCACCGCAGGAAGCATTGGCCCAGATCGACGGGATGGGAGTGTAGCCAGTGGAAAATTCCCTGCCCGCGCTGCTATGGACGCCCAGCTCCAATCGGGCGACGTTCGACTCGCCCCTCTCACCAGAAGCTGCGCTGGCCCGTTTGCAGGCCGGCTTCGGCGACGAGTTTCGGGGTCGGGTGGAGGGCAACGGCGTAAAAGTCTGGCGGGCACGGGATTTTTCGGCCAGCCGGGGCACATTTGCGCCGCTCTTCTACGGCGTCGTCACCCCGTCCGCCGCAGGCAGCCAACTCTCTGGTCACTTTCAGATGCACCCGATGACCCGGCTCTATACCGCGGCCTGGATCGGGTTGAGCGGGCTGCTGGCGCTGGTCTTTCTGGTGGCCGCTGCCCAGCGGGCCACACCGGATTCCACGGCGGCGGATGCCCTGCCTGTGCTGCTGGTCGCGCTGTTGCCCCTGGCCGGTCTGCTGCTGGTGCGTTTTCAGCAGGCGAAGGGGCGGGCGGATGAGGCGACGGTGCGGGAATGGATTGAGAAGACGATAAAATAGGGAACGCAGATTACGCAGAAACGACAGATTTCGCAGATGAAATCCGTGTAAATCCAAAGGATCCGTGTAAATCCGTGTCCTTTGTTGACAAATTACCTCAGGAGAAAGCAATGCTCGTAATCAAAGTCGGCGGCGGCAAGGATTTGAATATCGACGCCGTTGTAGCGGATATTGTGGCCCTGCGTGCTGCGGGCCAGGAACTGATTCTGGTCCACGGCGGCGCTGAGACGACGAACGAAGTGGCCGAAGCCCTGGGCCATCCACCGGAATTTGTGACCAGTGAGAGCGGCTATGTCAGCCGCCGCACGGACCGGCGCACATTGGAAATTTTCGAGATGGTCTACTGCGGCCAGCTCAACAAAATGTGGGTGGAGAAGTTGCAGACCTCCGGGGTCAATGCTGTGGGGCTGAGCGGGCTGGACGGGCGCATCTTCGAAGGGACGCGCAAGGACACCATCCGGGTGCGCATGAACGGGCGGCGGCTGGTCCTGCGCGACGACTGGACCGGCACTGTCGAACGCATCAACAGCGATCTGCTGCGTCTGCTCCTGGACAACGGCTACCTGCCTGTGCTCACCCCGCCCGCGTCGTCGGACAAAGGCGAGGCGATCAATGTGGACGGGGATCGGGCCGCGGCGATGGTGGCCGCAGCCTTCCAGGCCGACGCGCTGGTGATTCTGTCCAATGTACCGGGCCTGCTGGCCGACTTCCCCGACGAATCCAGTCTGATCCGGGAGATTCCCCGGGACAAGGCCGACAGTTTTATGCAGTACGCCGAAGGCCGAATGAAGAAGAAAGTGATGGGCGCGGTGGAGGCGATTGCCGAAGGCGTTCAGAAAGTAATTTTTGCCGACGGCCGGGTGGAAAGTCCTGTGAGCCGGGCGCTGGCCGGGGAAGGAACACAGATTTCGTAGATCAGTGACTGCTGCATTTGACTTCTGCCTATATGCACAATATAATATATGCAGAGTTTTGAATATACGATTTTGTGCATATCACGGAAGATACGATGTCAGTTCCCAATTACGAACAGATCGGCAATCAATTGAAGGTCCTGGCCCATCCGGTGCGCCTGCGCATTCTGGACGCCCTGCGCCGGGACGCCGAGTGCGTCTGTCATCTGGAGACACTGCTAGAAAAGCCCCAACCTTATGTTTCCCAACAGTTGCGCCTGCTGCGGGAGGCTGGTTTCATTCAGGACGAAAAAGAGGGGCAAAACGTCTACTATCGGTTGATGAATGACGAAGTGCAGAGCTGGCTGGGGGCCATTTTGGACGACCCGCAGGATCTGACAGCGGGTCCCCTGGGACACACCCAATTGGTCAATTGTGCGTGCCCCAAATGCGCCCGCACAGTCACAGCTTTGGACGTCACATAGAACGACGCCATTTTTGCAGAAGTATGCGCGCCTGTATTTGTATTAAATTTTCTGCACCCCTACCTAATCTCTGCGCATTGCGCAGGAACGGAGGTTGCGATGAGCGACGGTTTTGTTAGCGTACAGCCAGAAGTTTCAGGTGGCTCTTCATCCCAGATTGCGCCCCAGCACGCGCCAGGCGGTGTTGACTGGAAAGCCTGGGGAACGGTTGTCAGCCTGGGCATTGTGTGGTGGCTTCTCTGGCAGATTTTAGAACCACTGGCAAATTGGGCATCCTTTCAACTTCTCGGTCTGACGCCTGGGTCCCGGCTGGGCGATGCTGTGGCCTTCTTTCTTTATGACGTGCCGAAAATCCTGCTCCTGCTGGCCGGGATGATTTTTTTGGTCTCCACTGTACGCACATTCTTCAGCGTAGAACGTACCCGTCAGCTTCTGGGCGGCAAACGGGAAGGTGTGGGCAATGTCTTGTCGGCTCTGCTGGGTGTGGTAACACCCTTTTGTTCGTGCTCGGCTGTACCCCTCTTCATCGGATTTGTCGAGAGCGGTATCCCCCTGGGCGTGACTTTCTCATTCCTCATCGCCACCCCAATGGTCAATGAAATCGCGCTGGTCATGCTTTTCGGTCTCTTTGGCTGGCAGATCGCGGCGTTGTATATGGTCACGGGTCTGCTCGTGGCTATCCTGGCTGGCGTGGCTATCGGCCGCATCCCCAATGTGGAAAAGGGTGTGGAAGATTTTGTGTGGAAGATCGCGGTGGGCCGTGACGCGCATTCGGATGAGTCGATGACCTGGCGCGAACGTTTCCTCAGCGCCTGGGCGATGACCAAAGAAATTGTCGGCAAAGTCTGGCTCTATGTAATCGTCGGGATTGCGGTGGGCGCAGGCATCCACGGCTATGTACCAGAAGACGCCCTGGCTGGCATTCTGGGCAAGAGCGCCTGGTGGAGCGTACCCGCCGGTGTGATACTGGGCATTCCAATGTATTCCAACGCAGCCGGGATTATTCCGGTGGTCCACGCGTTGATGGAGAAGGGCGCAGCATTGGGCACGGTGCTGGCCTTTATGATGAGCGTCGTTGCCCTCAGCCTGCCCGAAATGATCATCCTGCGCCGGGTATTGAAGCCACGTCTGATCGCTATTTTCGTCGCCATTGTGGGCGTTGGCATCATTTTCACAGGCTATCTGTTCAACCTGGTACTATAATCACAGTTCACCATACAAAAAGGAGTTTTTCAATGAACGTCAAGATTTTGGGAACCGGCTGCGCCAACTGCAAGCGCGCCAAGAGTCTGGCAGCGGACGTAATCAAGGAATTGGGGATCGAAGCCAGTGTGGAAGAAGTAACCGACATCCAGACGATTATGGGCTACGGTGTCATGAGTACACCTGGGATTGTCATCGACGAAAAAGTCGTCGGCTATGGCGGTGTGCCAAGTCGAGCACAATTCATCCAGTTTTTGCAAGAGGCAAATGCGGCCTAAGACTACCTCAACGAACACACTGCCCAGGCAAAGTTCCCGGCACTTTCTGTCCCAGCGAGTCTGTAAGCCATAATCACACCGCTGTCGTTTGTAGAGTGCCGGGGGCTAACGCGGTCGGCACATAAAAATAGCCACGAATAGGATCTACGCAATCTGTCGTTTCAGCGTTCATCTTCGTGGCTATTTTTATTTTTGGTTTGTCCCCAGGGGCGTTTACACTGTTCATATCCTATACTCTCAATCGAAATGGAACCGCCGATGACACAAAATACTGACAGGCTTGCCACTCAGCCCCCCCAATACGCCGCTGTCGAATCCGCTCTGGAGTCTGGCGTCGTCTCCCGCCGGGGAGAAACCGTAATGGTCTCCGGCGAGGGCTGCTGGATGATCGACAGCGAAGGCAACCGCTATCTGGACTTGACCGCCAGCCAGGGAGTGGCCATGCTGGGCTACGGCCATCCCGCGTTGAGTGGGGCGATTGCCGAGCAGGCCCAACGGCTGCACGCCTGCCCGGGCTTCTTCAACAACGACACACGGGCGCTCTTTCTGGAAGCGCTGATCGGCGTGATGCCCGGCCACCTACGCCACGCCTTCATTGCCAACAGCGGCGCGGAGGCCATTGACGGCTGCATCAAATTCGCCCGCTTGACTACCGGACGCACCGGCATTGTGGCAGCCAAAGGCAGCTTCCACGGGCGCACAATCGGCGCGGTGAGTTTGACGTGGAATCCCAAGTACCGCAAACCTTTCGAGCCACTGTTGCCAGGCGTCCACCACGTCAAGTACAATGACCTGGACGAATTGGACGCGGCGATTACGGACGAGACCGCGGCTGTCGTGCTGGAAACCGTGCAGGGCGAAGGCGGCGTCAATCTGGGCGAAGCGGCGTTTTTGCAGGGAGCGCAGGCATTGTGCCGGGAGCGGGGCGCGCTGTTGGTCATCGACGAAATCCAGACCGGCTTTGGGCGCACAGGCAAGTGGTTTGGCTTCCAACACTTCGGGCTGGAACCGGACCTCATCGCCCTGGCCAAAGGTGTGGGCGCGGGTTTCCCGATGGGCGCGATTGTCTACACGGACCGGGTGCAAGAGGCCCTCTTTGTGGGCGCGCACGGCAGCACCTTTGGCGGCAACCCCCTAGCCAGCGCGGCCGGGCTGGCCGCCATCCGCGCCTATCGGGACGAAAATCTGATCGAGCGGGCAGAGCAGGCGGGCCAGCGGCTACGCGCCCGGCTGGAAGAAGCCCTGGCGGACTGCCGCGTCGTCCGCGAAATCCGCGGGCCAGGGCTGATGATCGGCATCGACCTGCGCACAAAAGTCGGGCCGTATCTCAAATCGCTGATGGAGGACCACCGGGTGCTCACCCTCCCCGCAGGCACGACAGTCCTGCGTCTGCTCCCGCCGTTGATCATCAGCGACGAGGAAATTGAGATCGGCGTGACTGCGATTGCCGCGGCGCTTTCACAATAGAACGCGCAGAACGCGGATTGGGCTGAACAACGCGGATAGGGTATAAATCGAGAAGAAACTGTAGCGAAAAGGACAACAACGAAAGGCATTGACTTTTTGGTCTATCAGAGTCAGGATGAATTCTATGATTTCAACAGTCACCCAAAGAAATATGATTACCATCCCGGCTGAAGTAGGACGTCATTATGGCATTAAGCCAGGATACCAATTGGATTGGCAGGTTGTCGATGGCACAGACGAAATTCTTGTCCGTGTGATTCCAGATCGCTCTGCGCTGGCACGACAACTCCTGGGAAAAGGACGACGCTTTTCTCCCGAGCGCGACGCGGTTCAGGAGCTTGTCGAAGAACGAGCTACAGATGGCTGAACCCGTCCGATACTTACTCGATACGTCGGCGTTACTCGCGCATTTTGTAGTAGTCAAGAAGATGGTGGAATTTTCAACGCAATGACGCAAAGGAGCAGTGACGCAAAGAAATCGCTTTTCTCTCTGTGCCTTTGCCTCTTTGCATCTTTGCGTTAAGAAATAGCCATTCCACCATCCCGTTGACCAGTACAGTTACTCGCGCATTTTCGCCAGGAAATCGAGATGAGCATATGGCAGGGATTCCGATAAGTGTACTGCTACAGCAAATCCTCATCGCTGGTTCACTCCAATAAGTTTACACGACTGCTGTTCGCACCTGTGGAGGAATCAATCGATCTACGCCGGACTGAAACTACTGGGCATGACCCTACCCTTCTGATGCTACCCTTTCCTTTGGATGATTTCTGGCCGCAGTGGGATTCACCCCGACCTCAGGCCATCGCGCTGCTGGGCAGTTACGCCCGGGGCGACGCTGGCCCTTTCAGCGATGTGGACCTGCTCTTTCTGATGGCCGCGGACGCGCCGCCGCCGACACGCACCAGCTTTCTGGTGGCGGATCGGCTGGTGACTGTCAACGCCGTCCGTCCAGACCAGATCGACGGCTGGTTCACCGAGCCGGAGCAGGCGGTGAATGGGGTGGCCGCGCTACGGGATGGAATTGCGCTGCAAGACCCCCACGGGCTATTTGCCCCAATCCAGCGCCGCGCCCACGCCTTCCGGTGGACGGCCGAGATGCAGGCCAAAGCGGACCGCTTTGCAAGCCGGGAGTTGGTGGGTCTGATCGAGGAGGCCCATAAAGGACTGGAGGGTCTGCGCCGCAACGACATAGGCCGTCTGCTCAACGCCCGCTTTGGCCTCTCCTGGCTGCTGGCCCGGGTGGTGCGGGTGCAGCGGGGGATTCTGGGCAACAGCGACAATAGCTTCTACGACGACGTGTGCGCCAGCCTGGGCCAGGAAAGCCGTTGGAGCCGTCTGCTCGCCACCGCTTTTGGCATCGCTACCGCGGACAGCCCATCACCTTCGCTACACGAAGAAGTCGTGGCAGGGCTGCAACTCTACTGTGAAACGGCCCGTCTGCTCGCCGCGACTTTGCAAGCAGACGACAGACCGCTCATCGACGCAACAGTTAGACGAATTGAAACGGAACTCCTGGCAACCACGACTATCCACAAAGGGATGGAATGACAATGGCGAAACAATTTCTCCTCCTCCTGGCAAGCAGCCTGCTGCTCTTGAGCGGCTGTGCCAACAACAGCCCCGCGCCTGCCGCCCAAACGCAAACAGTTGCACCGACGGTTGCAGCAGCAGCCGAGAAGCCGACTGAACCGGTCGCAGCGCAGTCAGCCGAACAGGCCGAGGAATCGGCCCCAGCCGCCCAGCCATTTGGCGGCGACCCGGCGTTGACGGTGGAGCAGATAGACAGCATCGAAACCTATCGAATGCACGTGGAGGTGATGAGTGAGGGCGAGCCGACCGCACAGATTGAGGTGGCCCACGTCAAGACTCCCCTGGCCGAAGACGATCAGGTCACGCTCTATCAGAACGGCGAGCCGATTCAGGTGGATGTACGTTTCGTCAACGATGTGCTCTACCTGAACAACGGCGAAAAGTGGGCGGTCATCAGCACCTTCAATCTGGCTGAACTGACTGTCGTGACACCGGCGGGCCTGGCGTCAGCCGCACCGGACATGACGCTGGTGGGCGAGGAGGAGATCAGCGGGCGCACAACCCTGCACTTGCAGGGTGACAAGACGATTATCCCCGACATTCAGGCAGGCAGTGATTCGCTGAGTGTGAAGGGGGCAGACGCGGCCCAGCTCGACCTCTGGCTGGACGCTGAGGAGCGTTTTATCGTCAAACTGCTCTTTTCCCTGACTCTGGAAGGCAAGACCTTCACCACTGAATTTCTCTACTACGATTTCAACGCGCCGATTGTGGTGGAAGCACCGACGAATGTGGAAGAGGTCAATGCACCGCCCACACCCATGCCAGCCGAGATTGTAGCTCTCCTCGGCTTCGACTTCCCCATCCCGGAGGGTTCCCAGCTTTCAGTGGTGGCCCGCACAGCCAATATTGTGACACCCTTCAGCGTGGCCGAAGCCCGCATCCATCTGGAAGAGGCGATGATCGCTGCTGGATTCACGCAGGTGGGCGAGTCGGAAGAACGAGCCAAAGACGAGTTTTTCTACACCTTCCAGCGGGACGACCGTACGGTGACAGCCAACGTCTTCTCAGTCGTAGCAGGCAAAACGACCATCCAAATCGGAGCAGCGAAATAGGGGATCGAAGATCGGGGATTAGGAATTGGGGACTGGGAAGGACGTGCCCGATTCCCAGTCCCCAGTCTCTGATTCCCAATCCCTAGCCCATGACCATCAAAATCATCGCCACCGGCGGCACAATCGACAAAATCTACTTCGACGCCAAGAGCGCCTTTCAGGTGGGCGATCCCACCGCGCCGCTGGTGTTGGAAGAAGCCAACATTACTGTGGACTACGAAGTCCAGAGTCTGCTGCGCAAGGACAGCCTGGAGATGACCGACGGGGATCGGGCGCTGATCCGCCACGCAGTGGAGGCGTCCGCCCAGGCCCAGATCGTCATCACCCACGGCACGGACACGATGCTGGCCACTGCGCGAGCGTTGGGCGACATCCCCGGTAAGACGATTGTGCTGACCGGCTCTATGCAGCCCGCCCGTCTGCGCCTCACCGACGCCATCTTCAACATCGGCTTTGCCCTGGCCGCGGTGCAACTCCTGCCCCCCGGCGTCTACATCGGGATGAATGGCCGGGTCTTTGATCCCTGGCGGTCGAAGAAAAACGTGGCGCTGAATCGCTTTGAGGATGAGTAGTACATATTGGGTATTGGGTATTTGGTAGTGACAATCCGTGTCATCACTACCAAATATCCAATACCCAATATCATTTCACCCAACAGGAGAATTCGATGCAACCAGCTTCTTTTTCTACATTCAGCCAGGAAGCCGAAGACGCCTGGAACGAAAACGCGGCCTATTGGGATGAATTTATGGGCGAGGGCAACGACTTTGTGAATGTGCTCTGCTGGCCCGCGTTGGAACGACTGCTGTCGCCGGGGCCGGGGATGCGGGTGCTGGATGTGGCCTGTGGCAACGGGCTGACCAGTCGGCGACTGGGACGGCTGGGCGCACAGGTCACTGCCTTCGACGTTTCCACGGAAATGATCGACCGGGCCAGAACGCGCACCACAGCCGCAGACGGCGACATCGACTACCGGGTAATCGACGGCGGGGACGACGCCAGCCTGCTGGCCCTGGGCGAAGGCAGCTTCGACGGGGCGCTCTCCAATATGGCCCTTTTTGATATGGCCGAGATCGACCCGCTCTTTGCCAGCCTGGCCCGGCTGCTCAAACCCGGCGGTCTCTTCGCCTTTTCGATCATGCACCCCTGCTTCAACAATATGCACACCATCCACATGGCCGAGCGGGAGGACCGGGACGGGGAACTGATCACCACTTACAGCATGAAAGTGACCGGCTATATGTCGCCGTCGGTCAAGCTGGGGTTGGCGATTCCCGGCCAGCAACGCCCCCACCCCTACTTTCATCGCCCGCTGCAGATGCTGCTGGGTGCAGGCTTTGCCGCCGGTTTTGTGATGGACGGGCTGGAGGAGCGCACATTTCCGCCCGATCACCCGAAAGGACGCACGCCCCTGGGCTGGGGGCCGGAGTTTTCCGAGATTCCCCCGGTGATGGTGGTGCGGATGCGTTTGCAAAGCAGTCATCAGTGATCGGTGACCAGTAATCAGTCAGAATGTACCGTCCTGATATATATTGACAGAGTCAAAACCAAGAAGGAGACTCTGGAAAGATGACAAAATCGGTACTCAAGCGATATAGTGTGGCCTTCAAGCAGCATGTTGTAAGAGAGTACGAGACTG
>JAUIHI010000007.1 GCA_030432295.1 Anaerolineae bacterium
GCCCAGCCCTTCAGGCTCAACACCTTCGTGATTGCCGCGGTCAAGGTCGTCTTGCCGTGGTCCACGTGGCCGATTGTCCCCACATTGATATGGGGCTTGTTCCTCTGAAATACTGCCTTTGCCATTGGCTAAGTGCCTCCTGATCCAAACTAAAATGGTTGCCTGCCAGGCTACAAAAAGCCCGATCATCAGTAGCCGCCCACCAAATCTGGCCGACGGCCTTGAACGCAACAAAACACTTTCCGGCTGGCCTGACGAGCAGACCACTACTCCAACATCAACTAACTGGAGCCCACAATCGGACTTGAACCGATGACCTCATTCTTACCAAGAATGTGCTCTACCGACTGAGCTATGTGGGCTTGAGTGGGCGGGGGCGGATTCGAACCACCGTAGGCGAAAGCCGTCTGATTTACAGTCAGATCCCATTGTCCACTCGGGCACCCGCCCTGAAAACTACATACGCAAACCACTGATACAACTGGTATTTCTTTCCAACCGATTTTGCTCAATGAGTCATCGGTCTGGAAGCCGACGATCGGACTCGAACCGATGACCTGCTGTTTACAAGACAGCTGCTCTACCAACTGAGCTACGTCGGCATAGGTTGCGCTCGACATCCAAAAGATTATAGCACATTCAGTGAGGAGGTCAAATTTTCGTGGCTCTGGGCGCGTTTCAAATAGGAAAGGACAATAGAGAGGCGCTCATCAGGACATTGCCTGCTGGTACTTCACGCTGATTCCGGGACAAAAATCTGCTTTCCTCTGCGTCTAACTTTCTCAGCATACACCTGATTCACTCTATTTCCTGCAAAATCTGTTCAAATGTCTCCACCAACCGATCCGCGTCTGCCAGGCCAAAGGGCATAGGCGGGCGAATCTTCACCACATTGTGCAGAGGGCCGTCTGTGCCCAGCAGAATCCCCTCCTCCCGCATCCGGTTGGCGATGTAAGAGGCTTCCGCCGCGGCGGGTTCGAGAGTTTCCCGATCCCGCACCAATTCCACGCCCAGAAAAAGCCCGGACCCGCGCACATCACCCACCAGCGGGAAGCGATCCACAAAAGGTTGCAGTTCGGCCAGCAGATGCGCCCCCACCTGTCGGGCGTGCTCCTGTAAACCTTCCGACTGCACCACATCCAGCACGGCCAACCCCACCGCGCAGGAGACCGGATTGCCGCCGAATGTGCTGAAGAATTCCATCCCGTTGTCGAAGGAATCGGCAATCTTTCGCGTCGTCACCAACGCGGCCAGGGGGTGGCCGTTGCCAATTGGCTTGCCCAGCACCACCACATCCGGCACGACCCTCTGCTCCTCGAAGGCGTAGAAGTGGGTTCCGATGCGCCCGTAGCCCGTCTGCACTTCGTCGGCGATGCAGATGCCACCCGCCGCCCGCACGTATTTATACACATCAGCCAGATAGCCGGGTGGGAAAAATATCTGCCCGCCCACGCTGGGGCAGGACTCGGCAATGAAACCGCCTGGCCCCCGTCCATCCGCCTGCATCCGTTCAATCGCCGCGCTCACCCCCGCCGCATATTTCGCCCCGGCCTGGGGATCGTCGGCTTTGAATGCGCCCCGGTAGACATCCGCCACGGGCGCGGTGTAGACCCAATCGGGTGCGCCTGTTCCGCCTGGCCCGTCATGCTTGTAGGGGCTGATGTCGATCAGCCCGCTGGAATTGCCGTGATAGGCTCCTTCCAGCACAATCATTTCCCGGCGGCCTGTATGGGCGCGCACCAGACGCAGGGCCAGTTCGTTGGCTTCGCTGGCCGAGTTGAGGAAGAAGCAGACGTTCAGCGGATCGGGCAGGGTGGCGGCCAGTCGCTCGGCATAGCGGGTCAGATTGTCGTGGAGGTAGCGGGTGTTGGTGTTGAGGACGGACATCTGTTCCGTCGCTGCCCGCACCACCCGCGGGTGGCAGTGGCCCACGTGGGGCACATTATTATATGCGTCCAGATAGCGACGGCCCGTCTCGTCATATAAATATTGTCGCCAGCCCCGCACCACCTTCACCGGCTCCCGGTAGCCGATGCTCAAATTGCCGCCGATGTGGGCGCGACGTGCGGCCAGCGTCTCGGCTTTCGTCGGCTCCACCCGCGGAAAAAGTTCGGCGGGGATGCCTAGCATCAGATTCGGGTTTGGGCAGAAGGCTCTCCAGACTTCCCGCTGGCTGGCTGTGCCCACGCCGGGGAAATCCGTGCCCAGCCCCAGCAGGTCGGTCACAATCTGAAAGTGGAGATGGGGTGGCCAGCCGCCGTTTATCTCTGCGCTGCCCAGTGTGGCAAAGGGCACGCCCGCTGCGATGGCTTGGCCGATTGCCAGCCCAGTCAGTGATTCCCGGCTCAAATGGCCGTAGAGGGTGTAAAAGGGTTCGCCGTCCTTTAAATCTGGCAGGTCTTTCAAACCTGCCAGATTTTTGTCAATCCGATGGGCCAGCACAACCACCGGGCCGTAGTCCTGGGCCGCGGCGTTGTCGGCAAAGGCGTGGACCGTCCCGGCGAAGGGCGCATATACGGGTGTCCCCGCTGGTGCGAAGAGGTCGATGCCCAAGTGAATGGTGCGTTTTTCACCACCCCCTCCCAGCCTCCCCCACACTGGGGGAGGAGCAGTATCGGTGCTTTCCTCAATTGAGGAACGAGCCAAATCTGCCCCCTCCCCAATGTGGGGAGGGTTGGGGTGGGGTGAAGTGTCAAACATTTCCGCGGTGTAGATCAGCCGGGCCTCGTCGTAGCGGCCCACACCGACGGATGCACCGTCCGCGGTCATCTGCCTATTCAGGCGCTCCCCCAATTTTTCTGGGCTGTTCTCGGCCTCGTCTCCACTGAGCAGCGGACTGCCCACGCTCAGATCGAAAACCGTATAACTTTCTGCGTCCATCACCTGAGCAAAGGGCTGCACATCCAGCCACGCCACCAGACACTCACTGGCGGGCAGAGGCGTCAATCCGCAGGCGTGGCGAAATGTGGCTTCGGCAAAGCGGGGATGAATCGTCGCCAGCCGGGGCAGGGTGCGCTGGATGGGCTGCTGGCTGATGGCGAGATAGGCGTCGTCGGGCCGCTGGCTCTGCTGGTGCGCGGCCATACAGGCGCTGACGCACAGACGCAGGCACATCAGCCCCCACAGCGCAGCCAGTTCGTCATCCACCAAAGCGGTGA
Organism: Anaerolineae bacterium; assembly: GCA_030432295.1. Lineage (GTDB taxonomy): Bacteria > Chloroflexota > Anaerolineae > Caldilineales > Caldilineaceae > JACQGT01. The sequence goes on from JAUIHI010000007.1 coordinate 3,159, forward strand.
CTTCGCTATAGCCTGTCACAATTTCTGCCGCGGCAGCCAACGGACCGGCTTTGTCCAGCACCGCATAGGCCGCGGCCACAGCCAGCCCACCAACCCGATAGCTGTGGACAATATCGCCGAAATCGATCAGCCCCACCACCTGCTGGTTGCGGCTGTACAGTTTTGCCCCGCCGCTTGATTGGCCGCCCACCAGAAGATTGTAATCGTTGGCGTCGTTGTGGATCACCTGCCGGGACAAATTCGTCAGCAACGGCGCGGTCTGCTGTCGGTAGTCGGCGGTCAACTTCGCCACCAGCCCGGCCATCGACCGGTCGGCAATCAGCGGGCTGTACTTTTCCACCACTGACAGCCCCTGGGCCAAATCCCAGTCAAAATCCCGGTGAATGGCCGGGTGGTCAAAGTCAGCTAGAGCCGTGTCCACCTGGGCAACCCGGCGGCCCACATCCCGCAGGAGAGCGGGCGTCTGGCGGCTCTGCTTGGCCAGGGGTGTGCCAGGCAGGAAAGTGAGCAAACGCACCCAATGGCGGCTGCTGTCTGTCCCGTCGATTTGGGTCATCCACCTGCCGTCAACCGCAGGCAGGACGCAGGGGCAGATGCCAATCGATTCTGCCCGTAGCAGAGCTTCGGTCTGGGCTTCCAGCAGGCCCGCGTCTTCCTGGCCGTTGGCGATCTTTAGCACAAAGGCCTCGCCGGTTGGCGTGTCGAGACGAAAGTTCTGGTCGCGTTCGCCGGGCAGGGGCGTGGCTATGGCGCTGATGCCGTAGAGGTCCGCGGCCAGTGACTCAGCGTCCGCAGGGGTAAAGGTCGGTGTGTAGGTGAGATTTGGCATAGGATTTCGGGGCGACAAATTTAGCGCGTCTGGGGCGGGTGTTGAAGTGTGTAGAGCGCGAGCAGGGCCAGGCTGGTGGTTTCGACGTTTGGATCGGTCAGTTGGAACGCGTCCCGGCGGTAGTGGGTGTGGAAGCCGCCGGTTTCGGGGTTCTGTTGGGCCAGCAGGGCAGCGAGCAATGGCTCATTCAGCGGCTCGCCGAGGAGTGCGCCCGCATAGACACACCAGGCCGGGCCAATTGTCTCGTAGACGCCATCCCGCCGCCGCCAGGCTTCGTCGGCCCAGCCCACGCCGTCGAAAGTAGAGAGTTCTGTCTCGTAGAGCCAGCGGGCCACCGCCAGGTTGCCGTTGTTGTACTCATTGACCGCACCCATACAGTGCAGATTGGAGAAGCTGGACCAGTCGTAGAAGAAGCCCAAATCCGGGGTGTGGGTTTCCTGCATCACACAATCGGCCAAGGGGCCAGCCTCCTCTGCATTCAGAAAATCGCATTCGCCGGGTCTCTTCTGCTCCACCACAATATCTTTGTGATGCAACGGCGGCCAGACAATTACTTCGCCCCAGGCCACCTCGACAAAACCGTTGCTGTCATAGCCGTAGCGTTCCAGGCTGGCGCGCAGGGTTGCAGCCATTCCGTCTTCGCCAAACTGCTCGAACAGATACGCGGCCAGCGCGTTGTCGTTGGTCAGATAGTAGCGGTGCTGGCCGATATCGGGCGATTCCTGGAGAAGGCCGTAGTCCGGGTTGTACTGGCCCTTGAGAAAGCGCAGACCGTCGGAGATGGCCGCGTCCAGGCCGGGGATGGAAGGCGCTGGATGGGTCTCTGTGACGGGAGGCGCATATGCACACCCGCCACCAAGAATAAGCAGAAGAACAAATAGACAGATTTGTGTGGGGAACGAATGATATTTATGCTGATTCACGGGCGAATCGAACGTAATTTTCTGTAACAACGACGAACTTTTCTTGGAGGTCTTCGCCATAATTGTCGAGAAGTCTGCGGATAATTTCGATTTTGTTGTAGGCCATTTCGTTTTCCAGGCGCATAAGCACGACGCCGCGATGAGGATATTTTTCGCGGTAGACTTTTTCACCGAAATCTTTGTCCGCTGTAATGAGCACCCGCTCTTCACGAAATGCCTGACGAATGACATCGACATCATCCATCCCGCGAGCTTCGTCATAAACAGAGAAGACATCGTGCCCGCGTGAATGCAGCCAGGCCGCTAATGCAGGCCCCGTACACTCATCGACAAGAAAACGCATTCTATGCAGGTTCCAAAGTTAACGGCATAAATGTCGTTGTCCCTAACGCTTTGACCGCAAAGAGGAGACACGCCTGGATGTCTGCCTCTTCCAACCCCGTATATTCTTCCCGGATCGTAGCCGCCGTAGCGCCGTGGGCAAGCAAGTTGAGAATATACTCAACGGTCAAGCGCGTCCCGCGGATAACCGGCTTTCCGACCATCACTTTGGGGTTCAGAATAATTCGTTCCAGCAGTTTCTCTTCGTTCATCGGTCCCTCCACCTGGTGATTCGATGCGAAGGCTGCGCCGGTGTTACCCATTCGATGTTCACCAGTACGCAGGCTGCATTGCATCCCTCCCAGCAGTCTTCTTACCAAACTCTTTTGTCACTATAGCACAAATTCCTCGCTACATCGACACCCCCAGCAGTCCCCGGGTGAACTGAAAGTCGATATTCCCCACCTGCGCGGCTTTGGGCTTGTGACTCCGCCCCAGGGTGGCGGCCAGCAGATCCGCCATCTCCTGCGCCCAGCCCGCGGGGTCGTCGCCCAGGACAGCGTCCATATCCGCAGAGTAGCGCTGCTCGACTGACTCTTCGCCGGTCACTTGCAGCACCGGGACCAGCGGATGTCCCTCCACCGGGTGGCCGCCCACGTAAGCTAGCACTGCCTCCACCCCCGTCCCGCCCAGACCGGTGAGGGTCTCGGCCCAGTGGGAGGTAGGCGTCTCCATCACGTGAAAACCGGTCGTATCCCCTGCGTCGGCCAACGCCTGGCCGTAGGCGAGGGTGGGGAGATGGGGGCCAGGGCCGATGGTTTCGGCCAGGAATGCGGGAGAGGAGAGCAGCCCGCTGTTCTCCGGGACGACAACCCCACCGCCACCCGCCACAATCCCTGCGGCCAGACGGCCCAATTGGATAGCCGCCACGTCGGAAAGTTCGCCGCTGTTGAGCAGGGCGATCCGCACGTTTTCTACACCGGCTGTGATTGGTGCGGGCGCTTTCTCCCCGGCGAATTGCTCGACGAACCACTTTTCCACTTTTTCCAACACAGCGTCGATGCCCCCGTCGGACTGGATGCTAGCCCAGCCGTAGCGGCTCAGGTCGATGCCCCGCTCGGCCAGTTCGTGGCGGAAATAGTCGTTGTGGGTCTTCTCGCAGCCGTGCTCCAGCAGCAGGACGTGGGCCGCGGCCGGGTGGCGCAGATAGCCGACGAGAGAGCGCACATACGGGTCGCCCGTGCCGCCGCCGGAGGAGCCGCAGCCTTCGGTGTGGGCCAGGGCCACAAAACGGGAGATGCCCGCCTCTTTGCCCAGCCCTTTGCTGTTGAATTGGGCCGCAGCCATCTTGGCAATCTGTCCGGAGCAGAGGCTGGTGGGCAGGATGAGAGCAATGCGCTCGGCAGAGGGGCCGGAAGTAGAGCCTGCGGCTTTGGGGAAGGCGGGGTATTGGAGATTGGGTATTGGAGATTGGAGATTGGGCAGGAGGGGCAGTGACAGTCCCTTCGGCTGGGGCATTCGGCTGATCTCTTCCACGTGGCCCGGTTCGGTCTGTCGCCAGTCCCGCCAGAGCTGGACCTGGGAATGGCCGGCCTTTTCGCCGACGGTGCGTTCGCCGGAAGCGACGCGCACGGTCAGGTCGAGGGTCTCCGCGCCCAGTTCGTCCATCGGCGTACCGTCCAGATAGCGGCCCGCGTTTACGTCCATATCCCGGCTGAGCAGTTGATAGCGCTGGGTGGTGGTAACAACTTTGATGGTGGGCACGAAAGGAAAGTTTGTGATGGAGCCGTTACCGGTGACAAAAAAGATGGCATTGCAACCGCTGGCCACCTGTCCGGCGATGCTCTCCAGATCGTTGCCGGGGCTATCCATAAAAAAATAGCCCCCCTCAGCCATGCGTTCGCCGTATTCCAGCACACCGTCCAGCCGGGTCTCCGGGTCTTTCTTGCGGGCCGCGCCGATGGATTTGAGGACGATATTGTAGAGTCCCCGGAATTTGTTGCCGCCGGAAGGGTTGCCCTCGGCGGTGTGGCCGTGCCAGCCCACCCGCTCCTGAAAACGGGCGATCAGGTCCAGGAAATGGCGGGCTGTCTCCACATTTTTGACCTTTTGCAGCACATACGGCTCCGCGCCGATCAGTTCGTCGGTCTCGGCCAGATTGGCCCCACCGCCGTAGCGCACCACTTCCCGCGCCACCCAGCCGATGAGCGGATTGCCGGAGACACCGGAGAAGGCATCCGAGCCACCACACTGCAACGCCAGCTTCAGTTCGGAGAGGGGCGTCAGGTCGCGAGAGGTGGCGTTGACATCTTCCAACCAGTCGCGCACAATCCCCTCGGCCCGGTCCAGACTGGTCTGGAAGCCGTCGGTGAGGGTGAGAAATTCGTGGGGCACCGCGTCCAGCGGATAGTCGTTGTCGGCCAGATATTCCTGCAATAGCGCGTTCGTCACCGGCTCCACGCCGTAGTCCACGCAGAGCACCGCGCCCGCATTGGGATGCACGACGAAACCGGCCAATGTGCGCAGGACGAATTCGGTGTTGTGGGGATCGTCGTGGCCGCCTTCGGTGTGGGCCACGGCCACAATCCCGTCGATATTCGGCCAGGCGTTGGCCACACCAGCCAGCCGGGCTTCCAACTGCTTCACAAAGCCACCCGTGCGCGAGGAGGTGCCGAGCAGAATAATTGTGTTGCGGGTTCCCACGCCCCGGCCACCGGCGCGGGGATAGCCCCAGAAGGCCCGTTCGTGGGCATAGGCGGGCAGCCCTTCGGCAGGCTGGAAGTTGGCCTCGTCCAGCACGTAGGGCGGCACAAAATCTTTGAAATTGGGCGTAGTGGGCAGGGCAAAGCTAATCGAACGACCGCCCAGGGCTTCCAGCATCTCTTCGTTGTGGACGTACTGGCCCGGCGCAATCCCCTGTGTGGCGATGCCGAAAGGCAGTTCCCAGGAGAGCAGATGCTCGCCGGGCGCAATGGGCGCGATGGCGAAGCGGTGGCCTTCCAGTACAGTGTAGTCGAGGGTCAGCGATTGGCCGTTGTATTCGATAACAGTACCTGCGGGCACTTTGCGGGTGACAATCGCCACATTATCGCCGGGCATAGGCAGGCGGGCGACGTTCTGAAATGGAATCGACTGGAAGGGGATGGGCTGGGTCATAGGATTCCCTCTGAATTGGTGTGCGAATGGGGTTTGTCGAATATCAAAAATTGTACCACAGGGGAGAAGATCGTGCGTCTTCGCTTTGGGGAAAGTGCTTATTGGCCGCCAGCCAAAAGACTCTGCTCGTAGCCATCCAACACCGCGTAGAGCACTTCGTCCAGATACTGGGCGATCAGTTGGCGAATCTGCACATCTTCCGCGTCGAGAGCCTCGTCCCGACGCACCACTTCGAGCAATTGGCGACGGAAGAATTGCACGGCCCGTCCGGTCTCGGCCAGGGAAAGCTGACTGTGGGCCGCTTCCACGCCGTATTCTCGGCCAATCGCCCGGCCATCGGCCAGCAGCCGCTCCCGCTGCTCCGGGCGGATGAGATAGTTCAGGGCCAGGGCAAAAAGCTTCCGTCCCCGTTCCCGGTTGGTTTCCGCGCTCTCTGGGGTAATCTCCGCCCGCCAGCCGCCTTCGCTGGCCGGTAGTTTGCTGATCTCCTGGCGTACGTGGCTGAGCGCGACGGCCATCAGCCCGTCCACATTGGCAAGCTGGCTTTGGCTGACCCTGCTTTCCAGAAAGCGGCGCAGATCGCCCAACTGGAAACGGCGATGGCCGCCGGGCGTGCGGAAAACGGGGATATCCCCGTTGTCGGCCCAAGTGCGCAGGGTCGTGTAGTGGATGCCCAGCACGTCGGCGGCATCTTTCAGTGTCAGCCAACGGCGGTTGTCCCGCTGGGCTGGTAGTTGTTTTGCCATCAAAATCTATGCCCTTTCGCAAATGGGAACTATCAAACGGGTGTAATTCATATTTGGGGTGAAGTGGAATTGTCTGTGCCGCCCGGTGCTAAAGACACCGGGCTACCGAGTTACGCCCCCTAAACGGGGCTTTCGCAGAAACGGACAGACGGTTTCTGAGCCGGATTTATCCGGCATCGCCCTGTAGCTCCGGGTCTTTAGCCCGGTGCGGTCGTCGCAAACCCACCCCTGCCCCGAAATTGAATTACACCCCTATCAACCCGCATTATACCAGCAGAGAAGGTGGAGAGTGAAGACGGTTCCGCATTCCTACTTCATAATTCAGAGCACCGATGTCGGGTCCACATCCACACGCCAGCCAAAGGGAATGTCCAGCCCGCGCAGAAGTCGAGACGGGTCTGGGCCGCGCACGAGGATTTGCCAGCGGTAGAAGCTGCGGTGGCGGGCGAAGAAGGCGGGGACTGGGCCGATAATATCGAAACTTTCGCCGGGCAGGGCCACTTGACCAATGCGGGCGCGCAGGGCCGCAGCCATCTCAGCGCAACGGCTCTGCACAGTCTCCAGCTTCTTGTGCCAAAAGACCAGCCGGGCCAGCCGTCCTGCGGGGGGATAGCCCTGCTCCCGACGGAAGCTCATCTCCCGTGCGTAGAAAGCCGCGTAGTCGTGTTCTGCCGCGGCCTGCACAGCGTAGTGCTCCGGTTTGTAGGTCTGGAAGATGACCCGCCCGCCTCGTGCGCTGCGCCCTGCCCGGCCCGCCACCTGTGTCAGCAGTTGGAAGGTGCGCTCCGGCGCGCGGAAATCGGGCAGATAGAGTCCCACATCCGCGGAGACGACGCCCACAAAAGTCACCAGCGGCAGGTCCAGCCCTTTGGCGATCATCTGTGTGCCCACCAGCACATCCGCTTCGTGGGCCGCAAACCGGGCCAGAATCTCCTCGTGGCTGCCCTTGCGCCCAGTGGTGTCCGCGTCCCAGCGCAGGATGCGGGCGCGGGGGGAGATTTCCTGCACGGCCTCTTCAATGCGCTCGGTGCCGCTGCCAAAGAATTTGATGCGTTTGCTCTCGCACTCCGGGCAGACCGTCGGGATGGGATAGCGGGCGTTGCAGTGATGACAGACCAGCACGCTGACCCGCTCGTGATAGGTCAGGGGCACTTCACAGCGAGGGCACTCCTCCACGTGGCCGCAGTCCCGGCAGAGGACGAATGTATTTGTGCCTCGCCGATTCAGGTAAAGAATCGCCTGCTCCTGCGCGTCCAGCGTGGCGTGGAGTTCGCTCTGCATACTGCGGCTGAAAATGCTGCGGTTGTTGGCGCGCAGTTCCTGGCGCATATCCACAATTTCCACAGGCGGCAGTTCGGCGTAGAGGGGCGAGGGGCGAGGGGCGAATTGCGAATTGCAAATTGCGCCATCGGGCGTCTTGTCATCTTGTCCTCCCTTCATCCTGTCATCTTCGCCGTGCCCCATCACCCGGCGGGGAAGTTCGAGCAGGTGCAGGCCGCCAGATAAGCTCTCTGTGTAGGATTCCAGGGACGGGGTGGCGCTGCCCAGAATCAGACTGCTGCCGGTCAGTTCAGCCAACTGACGGGCGACTGTGCGGGCGTCGTAGAAGACTTTGAAACTGCCCCACACCTCCGCGTCCTGCTTATAGGAGGATTCGTGCTCCTCGTCCAGAATAATCAGTCCCAGCCGGGGCAAGGGCGCAAAGAGCGCGCTGCGGGGGCCGACCACCACATCGATCTCCCCGTCACGCACCTGCCGCCAGACGTCGTATCGTTCGCCCGCACTCAGCCCCGAATGGACGACCGTCACCCGGTCCGGGAAGCGGCCTGCAAAGCGGGCGACTGTCTGAGGAGTCAGCGCAATTTCGGGGACGAGCACAATCGCCTGGCGGTTGCGGTCCAGGGTTTCGGCGATGGCGTGGAGATAGATTTCCGTTTTGCCGCTGCCGGTGACGCCGTGTAGCAGAAAGCGGGCCGGTGTCAATTCCCCTTCGGTGGCGAAGCACGCGCTGCGAATGGTCTGCCAGACGCCGCTCTGCTGTTCGGTCAGGCGCAGGGGCCAGGTGCGGGGATAGATGCGTCCGGCCAACGGGTCACGGAAGCGCACCTTTTCGGCCATCTGCACCAGTCCGGCTTCGTGTAGTTCGCGCAGCACAGACAGATTTGTGTCCACCCGCGCGTAGAGTTCGCTCTTCCAGAGGGGACCGTCGGCGTCGGCCAGCGTATCCAGCACAATCCGATATTTTTCCACCCCGCGCAGGGCCAGCAGCGCGTCTTCGGCTTCCGACACGGGCAAGGCCAGTCTGGCCATTTCATCTTCCAGAACAATCAGCCCATCGCTTTCCAGTCGTTTGAGGGTGGCGGTTGTGCGCAGATCGCAGCGAATTTGTAGTTCGGCGATAGAAAGTGTCTGGTCTGGCGCGGCCAGCAGCGTCTCCAATGCCTGCACCTGCTTGCTCTGTCTGCCCAGTTGAAAAAGGCTCTGGCGAATCTCCTGGCGACGGATGCGCAGGCTGATGACCTCCTCCCGTTTGGAGCGGATGCCCGCGTCGCCCTCGTCCTTTTTCATCAGGCCGGGGGGCAGGAAAAGCTTTACCGCTTCGGAGAGAGGGGCCACGTAATAATCGGCGATCCAAAAGGAGAGGGCGATCTGGGCCGGGGTGAGGACCGGTTGCGGTCGGGCCAGCCGTTTGATCGGCTTCGTCGCTACCGGCGCGCCATCCGCCAGCTTCACAACAATGCCCTGCAACGTCTGGCGTCCAAAGGGAACCCAGACCAGATGGCCGGGCTGGACGCTGCCTAGCAGTTCCGGTGGCAGGTGGTAGTGGAAGGTCTGCAAGGCAGCCGAGCTGTCGTCGCTGGCCTCGGCTTCGCCCTCAAAGCCGGGCAGGTCTGCCGGGGGCGGCGGGGTCTGTCCCTTGCCAAAGGAGCGGCGAATGGGCACATTGACGATCACTTCCACATAACCCAAACTGGCTGTGAGATTTGACTGATTGTTCAGCCCAGATGTTCTACTGTTCATTTGTGTATTGTAGCGGATGTGGTAGGGGACGCAAAGCGAGCAAGAGAGGCAATACGCCACTTGCCTTTTACTCCGGTTTGACATTCAACCCCAGACTCTCTTTAATAGGGTACAACACTCAACACAACGATTCCGGGAGAATCCATTGGTTATTTATGAACGGACGGCCCTATGACAAGCCAACGCGTAACAATTGTGGGTGGTGGCCTGGCCGGGACCGAAGCCGCCTGGCAACTGGCCGAGCGGGGCTTTGCCGTCACTCTCTACGAAATGCGCCCGGTGCGCCCCACCGCGGCCCACATCACCGACAATCTGGCCGAGCTGGTGTGCAGCAATTCCATGGGCAGCACTCTGCCGGACAGGGCGCTGGGCATCCTCAAAAATGAGATGCAGAGCCTGGGCAGTCTGATCCTGCGCACGGCTTTCAAACACGCGTTGCCTGCGGGCAGTGCGCTGGCTGTGGGCCGGGACGAGTTCGCGGCGGAGATCACCGGGCTGATCGGCAGTCACCCCAACATCGACCTGCGCCGGGAAGAGGTGACAACTATCCCGGAAGGCCCGACAATTCTCGCTACCGGTCCCCTCACCAGCCCGGACCTGACCGCGGATGTGCAGCGCTTGACCGGACGCTATCTCTACTTCTACGATGCGATGGCCCCGATTGTGGTGGCGGAGAGCATCGATATGTCCATTGCCTTTCGCCAGAGCCGCTGGGACAAAAGCTCGATGGATGGGCCGGAGGAGGGGGATTATATCAATTGTCCCTTCAACAAAGCCGAGTACGAGGCCTTTGTCACTGCCCTGCTGGAATCGCCCAAAAACGAACTGAAGGGGGCGGACGCGGAGTTGGAGCGCTACTTCGAGGGTTGTATGCCGATTGAAGTGCTGGCGTCTCGCGGAATGGATTCCCTGGCCTATGGCCCTATGCGCCCGGTGGGTCTGCGGGACCCACGCACTGGACGGCGACCCCATGCGGTTGTCCAGTTGCGCCAGGACAATGTGGCGGGCACACTTTACAATATGGTGGGTTTTCAGACGAATGTGAAATGGGGACAGCAGGCGCAGATTTTGCAGATGATCCCCGGCCTGGCCAATGCGGAGTTTGTGCGGATGGGCCAGATGCACCGCAACACATTCATCAACAGCCCGACGCTGCTGCACCCGACGCTGCAATACCGGGAGCGGGAGAACCTTTTCTTCGCTGGGCAGATTACCGGCACGGAAGGGTATGTGGGCAGCACAATGGGCGGGCTTCTGGCTGGCATCAATATGGCCCGGAAGCTCACCGACCAGCCGCTGCTCGTGCCGCCGCGAGAGTCGATGATGGGCAGTCTGCTCTATTACATCACCCACGCGGACCCCGAGAACTTCCAGCCGATGAAGGCGAATATGGGTTTGCTGCCCGACCTGGCAGAACGGGTGCGGGGCAAACAGCAGCGCTACGGCGTTTACGCCGAACGGGCACGCGTCGCCCTGGCCGACTATCTGGCCGAAAATGCGTTCACACCGGTCATCCAAAGCGAAGTTGCAGTGGCCTGAGAATGAGTTCACTGCAAAAAGCCATTTGAACCACAAAGAATACAAAGGGCACAGAGATTTACAGGAGAAATATCTGCGTTTATCAGTGTTCATCAGTGGCTGGCAGACCTTTTTGCAGTGGCCTGAGAATAGAACGCGGACAACGGATGAACTGATTACTGTTCACCCTTCACTTCGACAGCCCCGCCAACACCACCACCCAATATCTACTATCCAATACCCCATACCCCCTGCAAGGAGAAACTGATGCACGAGCACGACGAAGAGGAAGAACGGATTCAGATTGAAATCGATGAAATAGACGAACCCGGTATCGACGAGATTCTCTCCCCAGAGGCGTTGGCCTTCGTGGCCGATCTGCACCTGGAATTCAACGAGCGGTGGGAAGCGCTGCTGGCCGCGCGGGTCGAACGCCAGGCCCGCATCGACGCCGGCGAAGTGCCCGGCTTCCTGGCCGAGACTGCCCACATCCGCGGCGGCGACTGGCAGGTGGCCGAAACACCCGACGACCTGCTCCAGCGTTGGGTGGAGATCACCGGGCCGGTGGACCGCAAAATGGTCATCAATGCGCTCAACTGCGGCGCGGATGTATTTATGGCCGACTTTGAGGACGCCAACTCGCCCACCTGGGAAAACTGTGTGTTGGGCCAGCAGAACCTGCGGGACGCGGTGCGCCGGACGATTCGGCTGGAAGATGCGGCTCGGGGCCGGGTCTACGAGCTGAATGAGAAGACGGCTACGCTGCTGGTGCGGCCCCGGGGCTGGCATCTGCTGGAAAAGCACATGACCGTCGATGGGGAAGAGGTGAGCGCCAGCCTCTTCGACTTCGGGCTGTACGTCTTCCACAACGCGGAAGAAAATGCCAAACGGGGATCCTCCTGCTACTTCTATCTGCCCAAGCTGGAAAACCATCTGGAAGCCCGGCTCTGGCGGGATGTCTTTGCCTACGCCGAAGAAGCGTTGGGCATCGAGCACGGCTCCTTCCGGGCGACAGTGCTGATCGAGACGATTCTGGGCGCGCTGGAGATGGAGGAAATTCTCTACGAACTGCGGGAATACTCGGCGGGGCTGAATGCGGGTCGCTGGGACTACATCTTCAGTTGCATCAAAAAGTTCCGCAAGGACCCGACCCGTCTTGTGCCGGAACGGGCGCAGGTGACGATGACAACGCCCTTTATGCGGGCCTACACCGAGCGAATGGTCCACGTCTGCCACAGCCACGGCGCACACGCTATCGGTGGGATGGCGGCTTTCATTCCCAGCCGCCGGGACGAGGAAGTGAATCGCAACGCCTTTGCCAAAGTGACCGCGGACAAAGAGCGGGAATCCCAGGACGGCTGCGACGGCACGTGGGTGGCCCACCCGGATTTGGTGCCGCTGGTGCATGAGATTTTCGAGCGCAATTTGGGGGGCAAGAAGAATCAGCGGGAGCGGCTGCGGGAGGATGTGACCGTCACCGCCGAGGAGATCACCGCCATCAGCGTGCCCGGCGGCACGATCAGCGAGGCGGGCCTACGCCTGAATGTGGATGTGTCGTTGCAGTATATCAACGCCTGGCTGGTGGGCAACGGCGCGGCAGCCATCTACAATCTGATGGAAGACGCGGCCACCGCGGAGATTTCCCGCAGCCAAATCTGGCAGTGGATTCGTCACGGGGCCAAGCTAGACGACGGGCGGGTGATCACCACAGAACTGTACGAGCAGATTCGGGACGAGGAACTGGCCCGGCTGGGCGGCTCTGATGCGGATCGCTACGAGGAAGCGGCGGAGATTCTGGACGAACTGATTCTGACCGACGACTTTGTGGAGTTTCTGACGCTGATTGCTTACGACTATTTGGATTAGCAGAACTTAAATTAAAAGTACGGGCACGATATATAGTGCCCGTACTTTTGATCTGACAAATTTACTCTCCGGCAGAAATGTCCAATTCCACATTCGTTTCTTTCAAGGCTACCTCATACACCTCAAAATCCCCGAAGTAGGCCTTTTCGTATTCCTCACCTTCGAACTCCCCAGTGAAGAGCCATCGCTTCGTATACTTCATCGCCACCAGCATTCCCGTGCGCTCATCGTAGCAGGTCACGCCGTCGTAGGCCGAAGTCCAGCCGCCCTCTTCCTCCACTTCGGCGGTCTGGGGATCGCCACACCAGCTTGCGATTTCTGCGTCTCCCAGGGTGTAGAAGCTGTTGGCCGGGCCGGGTTTGGCCCCTATCCAATAGTTGAAGAAGAAGAGACCGGTGCTGTTGGGGTAACGCTCCAGCCCGTCGGCGCGGTCAACCTGATGCAGCCAGGTGGAATCCTCGCCGCAGCCTTCGTCCCAGACCACATTGCGGTCGATCTCCAGCCAGCGGGGATCGGCGGCATTGCGCACGGATGCAGTCACCTGGGCCGCGCACTCGGCCACGGGGCAACGCTCGGAACCGCATTGGTAGGAGACGTCCCAGGCCGCGGTCAGGTCGTCGGGAAAGAGGGGGCGCAGCACGCCCAGTTCCGCGGCGGCTGCGCTCACATCCACCACCCGGTTGGAAATCCACGCCTTTTGGGTGGGATTGTCTCTCTCGTCGTTGGGGCCGGGGATGCAGCAGATTTGCCACCAGGCTTCGTCGTCGCTCATCCCCAGGGCAGTGAAGGTGTCGCCCTGGGCCGCGCCGTTGACCACCGAAAAGTCCAGGCCGGGGCCGCTGCGCACATTGACGCTGGGATTCTTGACAGTCACAGTGGGGCTGCTGTCCGTTGTATCAGTGAGGGTCGCCGACCCGGCAATCGTTACGGCCGTGACGCCCGGTGCATCGACGTCCGCCTCACTGGTCCCATTGGCGGCTTCGGCGGCCACAGTCGTCGTCAGAGCTGTGCTGCTTTCCACCATTTGAATACCCGTGGGCGGGCTTTGGTTGAGACCGGGCATGGCCTGAAAGACTTCGTTGACTGTCATCGGGTCGGCCACGCAGCCGGTGACGAGCAGGGCAAGCCCGGCCAGCAGAGAGACGATTGCCGAACGGGAAGTGAATAAACGGGTTGGGAACAGAGAAGATGTAGGCATAGGCTTTTTATTGTGTGGAAAAGTGACGATTAGCAATGCAGGGAAAACCTTATCGGCCAAGTATAGCCCAGCCGTTTACGGATGTGCAAAGGGTGAGACGGTTGCAAGTGGCAGGTGGAAGATGTGGGGTGTCGAGTGTCGCTTAGTACGACCTTTTGCTTTCTCCTGTTGCCATTTGCCTTTGACGCCCCTATTTCTTCAGAAGGACATTCGTCAATAGCCCCAATTTATCCAGCGTCTCGAAGGCATAGTGACGCACCAGCGGGTTGGGGTCTTCCAGGTGGTGATAGAGAGGAACGGCGGTTTTCATTGTGCCAATTCTATGCAGAGCCGTCGCCGCCCGCACCCGCACCCCCTCGTGGGGACTGTTGAGCGCCTCGGCCAGCGCGTCCACTGCTGCGTCGCCACACCGGGCCAGACTGTCCGCTGCGGTCTGGCGCACCAGCCCGTCGTCGTCGGCCAGGCGTTCGGCCAACCGGGGCAGAAAAGGCATAGCCATTTCTGGATAGCGCCGGTGGAGTTCAGCCAGTGCCAAGGCTGCTACCGAGCGAAGCGCGGGATCGTCATCGGCCAGAAACGGGACAACCGCGGGAATGGCCCGCTCGTCCCCCACCGCAGCCAGACCGCGCAGACCCCACCAGCGGCTGTCGCCGCCACTCTCTATCAACGCCAGCAGACGGGCACTGTCTGTCGATGTGAGCAGGCTGACCAGTGACTCGGCCCGTTCGTCGTCGCCCGCGGCCACCGCAGCCCGGAAACGTTCCCAGTGACTTTTGCCGGTGGATTTCATCAGCGCCCCTTCTGTCGCAGAAATTATGACTGGTTCTCCAATACTTCTACCACAAAGCCACAAAGACGCAAAGGAAAAGAGGAGGCTTCCGCCTCTTCTTCGTGTTTTTGTGGCTTTGTGGTTGGCTCTATCCACCGGCAGAAATGGCCTGTCAATTGGGTTTTCGACCCTTGGCGTGCTACAATTGCGCGCTTGTGCAGTGTGATTACGAATTCGTGTGAGATGCTCTATGCAACAGCCGTTCAGCCCACAAACCCGACTTCCCAGCGAGTGGCGACAGACCCCACTGACAGTTGTGATCCCCACCTACAACGAAGCGGAAAACCTGGCCGGAATCAGCGAAGCCATCCTGGGATTGGGTCTGTCTGGCCTGCGCCTGCTGATTGTAGACGACAATTCGCCCGACGGCACAGGCCAGATGGCCGACGATCTGGCGGCCCGCTTCAACCGGAACGGCCAAGCGCGGATGAGCGTTCTGCATCGCACAGGTAAGGGGGGGCTGGGCACGGCTTACGTGGCCGGAATGAGCCAGGCCCTGGCCGAAGGGGCTGAGTTTGTGGTGCAGATGGACGCCGACTTTTCCCACTCACCCGAATACATCCCGGCGATGCTGGGGGTGATCCTCTCCACCGGCGCGGATGTGGTCATTGGCAGCCGCTACGTGCCCGGCGGTTCACTGGACGAGGGCTGGAGTTGGTGGCGGCGCTTTTTGAGCTGGTGGGCCAATCTCTACAGCCGCACGCTGCTCGGCATCCGGGTGCGGGATATGACCGCCGGTTTCAAACTCTGGCGCAGTTCGGCCCTGCAGGAGATCGGCCTGAAAAACATCCGCAGCAACGGCTACATTTTTCAGGTGGAGATGGCCTATCTGTGCGAACGGCTGGGTTTTCGCATCATCGAAATTCCCATCCACTTTGAAGATCGGCGCATCGGCCAGAGCAAAATGGACATCCCCGTCAAGCTGGAATCGGCCTGGCGGGTGTGGGAACTGGCGTGGCGGCACAGAAAGCGGGAACGAGTCGGGCGAACGAACGCGCAAATAGTTTCTACAGATGTGCTGGTAGATGATGGGATGCTGAGATGATGGAAAAGGCATACCCCATCATCTCAGCATCCCATCATCTTTCCCGGCATTGAAATTTATGGCCCTTATCCGACGATTTCGCCTCGATATAATTTGTCTGCTCGTACTCCTATTCCTGCCCCTGCTCTGGTTCGGGCCGGTGCTCTTTACGGGCAAGACACTGCTTCCCTACGACAATCTATACACTTTTGAACCCTGGAAATCCCTTGCTCCGGGAATCGTTCCTCACAACAATTTGCTCAGCGATCTGGTGCTGGAAAACGCGGTCTGGAAGCTGCACATCCAGCGCGCCCTGGCCGGTGGCGAAATTCCACTCTGGAATCCCCAGATTTTTACGGGCATTCCTTTCCTGGCCGGGGGACAGTCCAGCGCGCTCTATCCGCTGAGTATTCTCTTCTATCTCCTGCCTTTGGACGCGGCCTACGGCTGGTTCACCGCGCTGCAACTGGCGATTGCGGGCATCAATCTCTACCTGCTGGGACGGGTGCTGCGTCTGCGCCCCCTGGCCGCGCTCTACGGAGGGGTGGTCTTTCAGTTCAGCGGCTTTTTGATCGTCAGCGTCGTCTTTTCGATGGTGCTCGCTGCCGCGGTCTGGCTGCCGCTCCTTTTGGCGATCATCGAAACTATCATCCGCAAGCAGGAGGAGAAGGGCGCGGCCAGCTTTCGGCCCATCCCCTATGTGATTGCGGGCGCGGCGGTCATCGGGCTGGTGGCCCTGGCCGGACACCCGGAATTTTTCTACTATACGCTGCTGGTGGCGGGGATGTACAGTGCGGCCCGGTTGGGGATCGCGTGGAGAAGGATTTCAACGCAGAGACGCAGAGAGGCAAAGGCGCAGGAAGAAGACGGCGGACGGCAGACGGCGGACGGCGCAACTCGCCCCTCGCCCCTCGCAATTCGCATCACGAAATTGGCCGGTTGGCTTCTTGTCCTCGCTCTGCTTGGCATCGCTTCGGGTGCGGTACAGATTCTGCCTCTCTTTGAACTGGTGAGCCTGAACTTCCGGGAAGGCTCGGCCTCCTATCAGCAGGTGGTGGGCTGGGCCTGGCCGAGCCGCCATATCCTCACATTCTTCCTGCCCGATGTCTTCGGCAACCCCAGCCATCACGCCTGGTTCGATCTGTGGAATTTGGCCTGGGTTCCGGCGACGGTCAACGCACTGGGCGAGAAGACCGACACAATCTTCTGGGGCATCAAAAATTATGTAGAAGGCGGCAATTACGTGGGGATTCTCACGTGGCTGTTGGCCGCGGTGGCACTGCTGGTGTCGGGTGTCGGGGCGTCGGGTGTCAAGGGAGACGGCGGACGGCGGACGGCGGACGGCGCTACACTCCACGCCTCACGCAGCACGCAGCACGCAGCACATAATTTGTCTCTTACAACCCCCACCTGGCTTTTCGCTGGCCTGGCCCTTCTCTCCCTTCTTTTCGCCTTTGGCACGCCGCTCTACGCCCTGCTCTTCTACGGCCTGCCCGGCTGGAATCAGCTCCACAGCCCCTTCCGCTGGGTCTTTCCCTTCACGCTGAGTATGGCGGTTCTCGGTGGAATCGGTCTCGAACAATTGATGCGGAAGGGTATTGGGGATTGGGTATTGGGTATTGGGCGCTGGCGCGTCACAGCCAAATATCTAATATCTAATATCTCAATCTTATTCGTCGTCGCGGGTATCGCTCTCCTCGCCGCCGTCCTCGCGAGCTACTTTTTCCCCACCCCCTTCATCGCCCTGGCCCAGCGCATTGTGGACGGCAGCGATCTGGCCCAGATGGCCTTTGCCGATGGCCGGATGTTCTGGGGCTATGAGAGTATTGGGCTGGTGAAGCTGGGCACGTTTTTAGTATTGAGTGGACTCGTCGTCTCGCTGCTCGCGCGGCGAAATGACAAGATGACCGGAGGACAAGATGACAAGACGAAAGTCATCCGGTCATCCGGTCATCTTGTCATCTTGTCCTCGCTTGCCGTCGCAATTGTCTTTTTCGACCTCTTCGCAGCGCACGGAACTTTCAATCCGGCCACAGACCCGGCCCTGTCGCCCCTGCGTAACGTGCCACCGGTCGTCGAATTCATCAATCAGCGGGAAGGCTTGACCGCGTCCCTCGCCCCCTTCCGTTTCACCACTTTCGACCTGCCCGGCGCCAAAACCTTCAACGCCAATGTGGGGATGTACTACGGCTGGCAGGACATCCGGGGCTACGATTCGATTATTCCCAAGCAGTATGTGGACCTGATGAGCCGGATGGCTGACCAGAGCGGCGAACTGCTCTACAACCGCATCGGCCCCCTCTACGAAACGGGCATTTCGCCCTATGGCATCAACAATCCGCTCATCGACCTGCTGGGGGTGAAGTATCTGCTGACTGAGCAGGCAATCCCGGATGTGGAAGGGTGGACGCAGGTTTACCCCCTCCCGGCCTCCCCCATACTAGGGGAGGGGCAGAGTCTCGTGCGGGTCTATGAGAACAGCGAAGCCTTCCCCCGGGCCTTTATCGCCGAGCAGGCGCTGGTCACGCCCGCGGACAGCCAGCCGATTCTGGAGATGGACCTGCGCCGCTTTGTCTTCATCGAAGAGACGCCCGCTGACCCGGCCGCGCTGATCCCCGCCAGCCCGCAGGTGGCCGAAGCCAATATCAGTCGCTACACCGCCAACACAGTTTTTGTGGACGTGAACCTGAGCGACCGAGGCTGGCTCGTCTTGGCCGACGCCCACTTCCCTGGCTGGAAAGCCTATCTGCGCCCCTTCGGCGGGGACGAAAATCAGGAGACCGAACTGCCCATCTACCGGGCCGACGGCGCGTTGCGGGCGGTCTATCTGCCCGACGACGGCCAGTGGACCGTGCGCTTCACCTACAGCCCGATGAGCTTCAAGCTGGGGCTGTACATCAGCTTCCTAGCCGGGATGACCGGTCTGCTCCTCCTGCTCTGGTGGCTGTGGGGGCGCTACTATCGCCCCGCGGACGAGGGCGACGAAGCCCGCACCGTCGCCAAAAACTCCCTCGTCCCGATGGGGTTGAGCCTGACCAACAAAGCCATCGACTTCGCCTTCGCGATGCTTTACGTGCGTCTGCTGGGGCCGGAGGGGACGGGCAAATACGCCTTTGTGGTGGCGGTCTACGGCTTCTTCGAGATTCTCAGTCGCTATGGGCTGGGCACGCTGCTCACCCGAGATGTGGCCGCGGACAAAGGCCAGGCCAGCCGCTATCTGACCAATGTGCTGGGACTGCGCACGCTGCTCTGGCTGGCGAGTATGCCAGTGCTGGCGCTGGTCACCGGCGGCTACTGGTACACAGGCAGCATCGGCGTCGAGGAGATTCAGGCAATCGCCATCTTCGGCGCGGCAATGCTCTTTGCCAACTGGGCCGACGCCTTCAGCAATCTCTTCTACGCCTACGAAAAGATGGAGTATCCCGCGGGGCTGGGCAGCGCCACCGCTCTGCTGAAAGTGACCCTGGGCGCGCTGGTGCTGCTGCTGGGCTGGGGATTTGTGGGGCTGGCCGTTGTCAGTCTGGCGATGAATGTGCTGCAAATGCTCTGGCTGGCCCTGCTCGTGCGCCGCATCCTCTTCCGCCCGGTCTGGGTTGGAAGTTGGGACTGGTCGCTCCAGCGCTGGATGTTCGGCGAGAGCGGCCCGCTGATGATCAACCACCTGCTGGCGACGATCTTCTGGCGCATCGACCTCTGGATTCTGCGCCCAATGGCCGGGGCCTTCAGTGTGGGCATCTACAGCGCGTCGCTCAAATATCTGGACGGGCTGAATATCATTCCCAGCACTTTCACCTTTGCCATCTTCCCGCTGATGAGCCGCTACGCCAAGCGGGAGGGGGAGGGGCTGCTACGCTCCTATGCGCTGAGCGTGCGCCTGCTCCTGCTGGTCAGCCTGCCCCTGGCCCTCTCCATCACCGCCCTGGCCGAGCCGCTGATCTACATTTTGGGCGGCGCGGAGTTCCTGAATGTGCCCGATACAGTCATTCTGCTGGGCCGGGAGATCAGCTACCGGGGCGGCTCGGCCCTGGCCCTGCAGGTGATTATCTGGTCGATCCCCATCGGCTTCATCAATTCTGTGACCCAATACGTCCTCATCGCCGTCAACCAGCAGCGCTTTCTGACCAGCGCGTTTATTCTGGGCGTCGTCTTCAACGTCGTGGGCAATCTGCTCGTCATCCCCCGTTTCGACTACATCGGCGCCGCGGTCGTGACAATCCTCTCCGAGTTCAGCCTGCTCATCCCCTTCTACTGGCGTGTGCGCCGCCACGTGGGGCGGGTGGACTGGGGCGATCTGCTCTGGCGGCCTGTGCTGGCATTGGGTGGAATGGCCGCGACAATCTACGGGCTGGCGAGTGCGGATGTCTCTGTCTGGCTGGGGGTGGGGCTGGGCTGGATCGTCTACGGGCTGCTCTTCTGGCTGCTCGGCGGCTTCCGCGGGGAGGATATGGCCGTCGTGGGCCGGGCCTTGCCGTTGGGGCGATGGCGGCGGGAGAAGGTGGCTGAATAGTCTTTGACCGCCCTATGGATTCCAATCCATTTCCTGGGCTGTGGCAGCGAACCAAAGGGGCATACGAATAGCCGGTGCGAGGGGAACAACGGTTGTACAACCAGGACTGTCTACCGACCAACCATTCGCTCCATCCTCCCATTCGCTGTCATTTTCTCCCCTCCACAAATGCCCCTTTCCTCGACAATCCCCCTGTGCTATACTCTTACCGGTAACTGTCGCCCGACCCGCTCTCCAATCCCCAACCCCGGAGGCCCGCCATGCCCCACATTTTCATCTCCCACGCCAGCGCCGATGACCCCTTTGTGGCCGAATTGCGCCGGGCACTGGAGAGCCACGACGTCCCCGTCTGGGTGGACTCGCGCAACCTGCGCGGCGGGGCTGTGTTGAATGATGCGATAGGCGATGCCATCGCCTCTGCCCAGCACTGCCTGGTCGTCCTCAGCCCGCAGACGGTCAACTCGCCCTGGGTGAAGAAGGAGATCGATCTGGCGCTTCAGGCCCAACAACTGGTGGAGGGCTACCGGGTCATCCCCCTCCTCCTGCCCGGCATCCAGCCCGCGGCCCTGGGCATGTGGTTTGACGCCGAACCCCTGGGCGTGAAGGTGGAGCTTGCCCCCGGCAGCCTCGACGGAGCTTTGCCCGCCATCCTGGCCGGGCTGGGACGCCAGATGCCCGCCGACGCCACCCCCGCGGTCGAACTGCCCCCGACCCGCACGGACGAGCTGATCCTCGAACTGCGCGACCCCACAATTGTGGAGATCGACGGCGCACAGCGGGCCAGGGCCACGGCCATTCTGCGCTTTCAACCCGCAGACGGGGAGCACAGCCGGGCCGTGGAGAGCGCCCGCTACACCGTCACTGCACCCCTGGGGCCGGTGGAGCGGGAGGAGCTGCGCTGGTATTTGGAGGAGTTCAGCCTGTGGCCCGTGGGCATCTTTGCCGAGCGGGCCGCACGCACGGAGCAGGCGATGGCCGGCTGGGGACAGGCCCTCTACGCCGCTGCCCTGGGCAGCCCCCTGGCCCAGCCAGCCCTGACCGCCTGGCAGAACGGCAGCGGAGAGGCGCGCCGCTTCTCCCTCTGGGTGGACCAGGAGCCGCCCGACGGCTCCGCCGAAAGCGACATCGCCCAGGCCCACGCCGGGGCCACGGAACTCCTGGCCCTGCCCTGGGAGATTCTGCACGATGGGGATAAACGGGGGGATGAATGGGGCAGGGGCGGCTTCTGGCTGAACGGGGGCGACCCGGTGGCCGTGCGCCGTCGTCTGCCCAACCGCAGCCCCCAGGCCGTGGCCCCGGCCCAGCCTCCCATCCGCATTCTCCTGCTCAGCCCCCGGCCCGACAAAACGCCGGAGGGCCGTTCCATCGGCTACTTTGACCACCGCGCCAGCGCCCTGCCCCTGGTGCAGGCCGTGGAAAATCTGGGCGATCTGGCCCGGCTCACCGTCCTGCATCCCCCCACGCTGCCCGCGCTCCAGGACGAACTGGCCCGGGCCAAGCGGGCGGGCCAGCCCTATCACGTAGTCCATTTCGACGGCCACGGGGTCTACGACCGCCACAAAGGGCTGGGCGCGCTGCTCTTTGAATCCCCCCAGGACAGCCAACTGCTGAGCGGACGGCACAGCGAACTGGTCCACGCCGACCGGCTGGCCGGGCTGATGCGGGCCAACGCCATCCCCCTGGTCTTTTTGGACGCCTGCCAGAGCAGCCAGAGCCAGGAGGAACTCAACTCCGTAGCCACCCGGCTGCTCCAGGAGGGGGTCAGTTCGGTGGTGGCGATGAGCTACACTGTGCTGGTGGAAAGCTCCCGCCGCTTTGTGGAGCGCTTCTACGCCGAGCTGGCCCAGGGGCGACCCGTGGGCGGGGCTGTGTTGGCCGGGCAGCGGGCGCTGGAAACCGACAGCTATCGCATCGATGTGATGGGGGCCGGGCCGCTGCACATGCGGGATTGGTTTGTGCCTGTGCTCTATCAGGACGCGGCCGACCCCCAGCTTTTCCGCCGTCTGCCCGGCAGCGCGGCGCGGGCGTTGACCACAGAGCGGGCCAAATTGCGTCTGGGCGACCTGCCCGATACCCCGCCCCAGAGCTTTGTGGGGCGCAGCCACGAACTGCTGCTTATCGAACGGCTGCTGACGCTGGAAGCCTATGCGCTGGTGCGGGGCAGCGGCGGCGCGGGCAAGACCACCCTGGCCGTGGAAGCCGCCCGCTGGCTGGTGCGCAGCCACCGCTTTGGCCGGGCCGCCTTTGTCAGCCTGGAAGAGTGGCAGGACGACTGGGCCGTGCTCGATGTGCTGGCCCACCAACTCCTGCCCGGCGACGACTACTCCGTGGCCCTCTTCCCCAGCCTGGACGCGGCCCTGCAACCCGTCCGCCGCGCCCTGCAGGACGACCCGACGATTATCGTCATCGACAATGTGGAGTCGGTGTTGCCGGGGATCGGGTAAGTTGGGGGAAATTCCGTGTCTTCCGTCTCTTCCGTGGTTAAAATTTTCGCCCTTTGTCAGAAATTGCTCGCCGCCGACCCGCGCACCCGGCTGATCTTCACCAGCCGGGAGGGGCTGCCGTCGCCCTTTGATCGGGGGCGCTGCCGGGTGGAGTTGGGCGCGCTCAGCCCGACCGATGCGGTGCGGCTGGTGGAGCGGGTGCTGGCGGAGGCGGGCCAGCAGCCCGCGGCTGCGGACCCGGGCCGCACGCCGGATGAGGTGAGCGCGCTGGTGGACGGGGTGGGCCGCCACGCCCGCGCTCTGGTGTTGCTGGCGCGGGAGGTGGCCCGGCAAGGGGTGAAGGCCACCACCGCCAACCTGCAGCGGCTGATGGAGAGGCTGGAAGCCGCCCACCCCGGCGACCGGGAAAATTCCCTCTACGCCAGCGTGGAGTTGTCCCTGCGCCGCCTGCCCCCAGCGATGCAGGAGCAGGTGAAAAATCTGGCGGTCTTCCACGGCGGCGGCCAGCTTTATGTGCTTGGGGCAGTGATGGGCGTCGATCAGAACGAAGCCCGAACGATTGCCATAACCCTCATCGAAGTCGGCATGGCCGACGATATGGGCTATGGCTACCTGCGCCTGGACCCGGCCCTGGCCCCCTACCTGGCCCGCAGCCTGGACTCGGTCAACCTGACCGCCCTGACCACCCGCTGGGCCGAGGCGATGATGCAGTTGGTGGGCTTTCTGCTCCAACAGCGAGACAGGGACACCAAATTGCAAGCCCAACTCACCCTGCTGGAACTGACCAACCTCCTGGCCCTGCTGGAGCATCTGGGGGCTGGTCTGGCCGAGGGGGAGACGACCCCGGAGCAGGTCGTGGACGTGGCCGGGTCCATAGAGCAACTCTTGGCCAACCTGGGCCGCCCGGCCGCGCTGGCCCGGGCCGTGGCCCTGCGCGAGTCTGCGGCCAAGCGGTTGGGGGCGTGGAGCCACGCAAGTTACCAAGCGGAGGATGCCAAGTTTGATCGTCTGCTCCAGGTCGGGGACGGGGGAGGCGCATATCAGGTCGCAACTCGCCTACTTGAGCGTTCCCTGGCCGCCGGTGAGTCGGC
Organism: Anaerolineae bacterium; assembly: GCA_030432295.1. Classification (GTDB taxonomy): domain Bacteria; phylum Chloroflexota; class Anaerolineae; order Caldilineales; family Caldilineaceae; genus JACQGT01. The sequence continues at coordinate 26,632 of JAUIHI010000007.1, forward strand.
CTATCCCGGTGCAGGGTACAATATTGCTATGGCACATTTCAATGTGGGACGGGTGTTGAGTACAATCGGCCAAGCCGAGCCTGCCCTCGACTCCCTGACCCAGGCCCAGACCCGCTTCCAGGCCCTGGCGGACGGGGGCAACCGGAGTGCCGCCCGCATGGCCGCCGTCGCCCTCACCGAGCAGGGGGATTGTCTGGCTGCTCTGGGGCGTTTGGACGAGGCCGCGGGCAAGTACGAGGAAGGCATTCGCCGGTCCAAAGAACTGGACGACCAGCGCCAGGTTGCTGTCAATAGCGGCAACCTGGGCAGTGTGCGCATATACCAGCAGCGCTACGCCGAGGCCCTGGCCGCCTGGGACGAGGCCCGGCGCATCTTCCAGGGGCTGGGGGGAGCCGGGCGGGGAGGCCACGGCCTGGCATCAGATGGGTGTGGTCCACAGGCAGGCCCGCCAGTGGGAAGCGGCGGAGCGGGCCTATCGCCAGGCTGTCAGCATCTTCGTGCAGCAGGGAAATCTGTCAAATCAGGCGTCCAGCCTTGATGAACTTGGGAACTTGTATGGAGAAATTGATAGAAATGAGGAAGCAGTCGTTTTTCACCGTCAGGCGGCAGATATTCGTGCAAGAATTCAGGATTTGGCTGCCGAAGGGCGATCCCGAAACAACTTGGCGAATAAACTGGTCAAGCTGGGGCGGCTGGACGAGGCCCGCCAGGAGATTCAGCGGGCGATTGAATGCGCCAAACCCTTCGGCCACGCGGCCGAGCCGTGGAAGACGTGGAACATCCTGCGCGACATCGAAAGCGCCACCGGCCACGCGGACGCGGCCCAGGCCGCCTGGGTCCAGGCCCGGGATGCGTACCTGGCCTACCGGCGGGAGGGGGGGTATGCGCAGCAATCTGGTGGCAAATTGTGTGAACAGGTTTTGCAGGCCATACAATCGGGTCAAGACAAAGACGTTGGACAAGCGCTTATGCAATTGTACGAGGATCCGAGTTCTCCGAAATGGCTAAAAGTATTGATTCCAATACTTCAGACAATTCTGGGCGGAGACCACAACCCGGCTCTTGCCGAAGACTTCGACCTCGACTACGACGATTCCGCCGAACTCCTCCTGCTCCTGGAGCGGCTGGGGGGTGGGTAGGGGGCAGGGGGCAGGCGGCCCTCACCACCCCCTGCCCCCCTCCTCTCCCAGCCGGGGCGTGGGTTCGTCTGTGTTGTCGTCTGCGCTGGGAGAGGAGGGGGCACTCGTTGGGGGCGTTGTTCCTCGTTCCCATCTGTCTAGCCGTCGCCGGTTGAGTAGCCGCCAGAGGTGTCTGTGGCTTCCTCGCCAGCGTCCGGCGGCGTATCGAAACCCAGACGGCGGGTTGACCGGAAGAACTGTCTCGTCACCCGTTCGCTGGGTTTCGATATGGCGGGAAAAAGCCCCCGCCTACTCAACCGGCGCTCACTGGCTTGGCTGGTCAGCCCGCTGTCGATTTATCTGTGCAAATCCCTCCCATCCGTGAAAATCCGTGTCCTTCCTTTCGGAGACTCGACCAATGACCCTCCACCCACCCGTCCGTCTCGCCCTCATCGGCGCGGGCTTTTTGGCCGAGACCCGCGCCCGCTGCTACGCCCAGGTCCACGGCTACGACGTGCGTATTGTGGCTGTGGCCGCGCGTACCTCCGAGCGGGCCAACGCTTTTGCCGCCCGCCACGGAATCCCCCGCGCCACCACCGACTACCGGGAACTCCTGGCCCTGCCGGAGGTGGACGCGGTGGACCTCTGCGTGCCCAACCACCTGCACCGGCCCATCACCGAAGCTGCCGCGGCCGCGGGCAAGCAGGTCATCTGCACCAAACCCCTCACCGCCTACGTGGGTCAGGACTTGGCCGCGGACACTTCCGACGGGGAGATTTCCGGCCAGGACCGGGCGCATATGCTGGCCGTGGCAAGCGAAGACGCGGCGGCAATGGTAGCCGCCTGTGAACGGGCCGGCGTGCAACTGATGTACGGCGAGAATTGGGTCTACGCGCCGTCCATCAGCCGGGCCGCGGGGCTGATCGCCCACAGCCGCGGCGCAATTGTCGAGATGCGCGGCGGCGAATGTCACAACGGCTCCCACTCCCCCTTCTCCAAAATCTGGCGCTACACCGGCGGCGGCGCGCTGATAAGGCTCGGCGCGCATCCCATCGGCGCAATGCTCCATCTGAAAGCCCAGGAGGGGATCGCTCGCGACGGCGTGCCCATCCGTCCCGTATCAGTCAGCGCGGAGGTGGGCGATCTGTCGCAGATTCCCGCGGTCGCCGCGGCTGAGCAGAGTTGGATTGTGCGGGGCTGGCAGGATGTGGAGAATTGGGCCGCGGTCATCCTCACCTTCAGCGACGGCAGCCGGGGCGTCGTCTATGCCTCGGACGCTGTCCTGGGCGGGATGGAGAGTAAACTGGAAATCTTTCTGGACAACGGCCAGTTCAAATGCAATCTCAGCCCCCACGACCTGTTGCAAAGCTACAGCCCGGACCCGTCCGTGCTGGGCGACGCCTATCTGATGGAAAAGGTCAGCACCAGCGCGGGCTGGAATACGCCCCTGCCCAACGAGGACTGGTCTTCCGGCCATCTGGCTATGTGCCAGGATTTTGTGGAAGCCGTGGCTGAGAAGCGCCCGGCCCGTTCCGATGGCTGCCTGGGGCTGGAAGTGACGAAAGTCGTCTACGCCGCCTATCTCTCGGCGCAGGAGGGGCGGCGGGTGGAGATATAAAAGTGTCGAGTGTCGGCGCACCAGACATTTCCGCCTTCGTTGTGCGTTCGGAGAGACGAGATTTCTGAGTCAGACACTTTTGCCTTCCCCTTTTGCCTTTTGCCTTTTTTATCCCCTCTTCTTTGTGTCTTTGCGACTTTGTGGTTATTCTTCTCTCTACAGTCGAAATTTGACCCCACCACTACTGAGAGAATAGAAATGACCCACACGCCCCCATCCAACCATCCGCGCCCCGACTACCCCCGCCCCTATCTGCGCCGGGAGGAGTGGCGCAGTTTGAACGGTCCCTGGCGTTTTGCCTTTGATCCCCACGTCCACGGCGAGCAGATGGGCTGGCATCGCAGCACGCCCGAAAAGGCCGGTTTTCACCGGGCCGGCAACGGCAAATATCTGACGATTACCGTCCCCTTCCCCTGGGAGTCGCCCCTCTCCGGTGTGGCCGCGCCCGAATACCGGGGCGCGGGCTGGTACGAGCGGGAAGTGACGATTCCCGCGGATTGGACGGGGGTGCGTCCCTTTCTCAACTTCAACGCGGTGGACTGGAGCGCACGGGTCTGGGTCAACGGCCAGATCGCCGCCGAGAATGACAACGGCTACCTGCCCTTCTCCATCGATCTCAGCCCCTACGCCCAGCCCGGCGAGACCGTCACCGTCACCCTCCGCGCCTGGGACATCGCCGAGGCCACGACGCTCGTCGGCAAGCAGGTCCCCCACTGGTACACCTACAGCAGCGGCATCTGGCAGAGCGTCTGGCTGGAGGCCCGCCCCGCCAGCCACATTACCGGCGTGCGTATCAGCCCGGATGTGGCGAACCAGCAGGCCAGCGCGCAGATCGATCTTTCCGTGGCGGCCGCGGGCAGCTATCGCCTGCGCCTCTCCTCGCCCGATAGCAGCTTCCCTAGGGTAGAGAGCAGCCAGACTTTGCAGCCGGGAGCGCAGAGCGTCACTGTCACCTTCGCCGTGCCCAGCCCGAAGCTCTGGTCCCCGGAGACGCCCCATCTCTACGACGTGCAGGTGGAACTGACTTGCACTGAGCCTGTCGAACGTGTCCCAGCGGACGGCAGAGCGAGTGATACGGCTACCACCTATTTTGGGATGCGCACGGTCAGCCGGGGCGGTTGGGATGGCAAAGAGTACGAGTACATTCTGCTCAACGGCGAACCGGTCTATCTGCGCGGCGCGCTGGATCAGGCCTTCCACCCGGACGGGCTGCACGCCTACCCGACCTACGAGATCATCCGGGGAGACATTCAGCTTGCCAAGGATTTGGGGCTGAATATGCTGCGCTGTCACATCAAAATCAACGATCCCCGCTACTACTACTGGGCCGACAAACTGGGCCTGCTGATTTTCTACGATATGCCCAGCCCGGATATGGACACGCCCAGTATGCGCCGCACCTACGAATCGGCCCTGCGCGACGCCATCGCTCGGGACTTCAACAGCCCGTCGATTATCGCCTGGATTATCTTCAACGAGACCTGGGGACTGACCCGCCATCACACTGCGGACGGGCAACGCTGGCTGGCGGAAATGGTGGAGCTGACCCGCCAACTCGACCCCACCCGGCTGGTGGAGGACAACTCCCCCTGCCGCTACGATCACGTGGAGACGGACATCAACTCCTGGCACTTCTACATCAACAACTACCCCGAAGTGCGCCGCCACGTGCAGCGGGTGGTGGACGAGACTTATCCCGGCTCGGCCTTCAATTACGTGGGGGGTGAATATGTGCAGAAAACCGCGCCGCTGATGAACAGCGAGTTCGGCGGCATTGCGGCCCGCAGCGGCGACACGGACATCGCCTGGTGCTTCAAATACCAGACGACGGAGCTGCGCCGCCACGCCAAAGTCTGCGGCTACGTCTACACCGAACTGGACGACATCGAGTGGGAGCACAACGGTTTTGTCAACTACGACCGCAGCGCCAAAGAGTTCGGCTACGACGCCTTTGTGCCGGGGATGTCTGTGGCCGATCTGAACGCAGCTGACTTTGTAGGACTGGACACGCCCCCCTGCCAGACCCTTACACCGGGAAGTGAGTTCCGCGCCCCCCTCTTCGTCAGCCATTGGGGAGCGCCCATCGGCAATGCGACTGTGCGGTGGCAGGTGGACTTTGTAGATCGCTACGGTCAGCCCAGCACTGTCCAGAGCGGCGAAATCCCCGTCACCCCCACCCGCTTCGACGTGACTTCTCTGGGTGATCTGGCCTTCGCACTCCCCGCCGAAAACGGGCTGGCGACGGTCGCACTACAACTGGTGGACGGTACGGGCGCGGTGCGTTCCCGTAATTATGTGAATGTGGAAGTCTCGGCGGGTCCCAGCCCGGCGGTAGAACAAAACGACTACGGCCACGCCCTGCGCTTCCGTCCCGGTGACTTCAGCGCATCCTCCTGGGACCAGCCACAGGTGGACCCCTCTCGCCAGAAGTTTTCGGCCACAGGCAGCGGCTGGGTGGAGTACGAATTGTCCCTGCCTGCGGGGGTGGACGGAGCCAAGATCAGCGGTCTGGAAGTGCGCTTCGAGGCCGGGGCACGGGCCGGGCGGGCGAAGATCGACTGGCCCGCCAAAATCCAGGGCTTCAACTATCCCCAGACCGAGTTGGAGCGCAAGACGCCCTCGGATGTGACGGTTGCCCTGAACGGCGTGGAAATCGGCAGCGCCCACCTGCCCGACGACCCCGCCGACGCACGGGGCGTGCTCAGCCATCACAACTGGATCGACCCCGGCTCCTACGGCTATTTGATCGACGCCTCCACCGACGCCGACGCGCTGGCAGCGGTGAAGGCGACGCTGGCCGCCGGCAAACCTCTGCTGGTTCGTTTCACCGTCCCGACAGAGAGTGGGGGTGGGCTGGCCCTCTACGGCGAAGAGGCAGGCCACTATCCCGTAGCGCCGACACTGCTGGTGATGCTGTAGATACCGTAGGTTGGATCCTCCTGGACGCATTGATAGATGAAAGTTCTTTAATGCCAAGAAAACCAAACATCAGTAGACAAAAAACGTATTTGACATCAACAATAGGCGGGTATAAACTCCTGTCAGCTGTTTGTCGATAAGCAGACTGATGGCAAGCATAAACACTAAGGAGTAACTCAATTGCCTTCCCTCGAGCTTACATAGCTAATTCTGGTTTTGGTGATTGTCTCTATTTTCTTCGTTATACTGCGATTTGTTAGGGGAGGTAGCAGTTCTAACTCGAGTCTGGCGAAAATAAGGGCATGTGGAGATCCTGAAGCTGATTGTACAACATTCTCCGGCATTGATCAGTTTTCTGCTCAGTTTGAAACTGAACCTGAGCAAGCCACAGTTTGAACATATACTACGTCTGTCGGATGCGTTGATTACAACTGATATGCGTCACAAAACGGTGGCCAGGCTGTATGGAACGATAGTGGATGCACCAGACCCATCCAATGGATGTGATCATTTACGCATCAGCCCCTGGTCGGCCAGGGAGACAAGGAGTGCCATCAGGGAATTCGTTATCGACGAGATTGTGAGGGAGTCTGCCCGCACAGGGGAGCGAACCCTCTATGTCTCGATTGATGACTCTCTGGGAGAGAAAGACAAACAGACCCGACATATGGAGGCAGTGGAATTCCATCACGATCACACCAAGAGCCAGGACAGGAAGCAGGTCTAAGTAGTTCCAAGAAAATTTTTAGACATAAATTAGCTTTATTTTCGTCAATCCTAACCTGATTATCGTGAAATTCTATTTCCAAAAACTTCTTTGATTTTACTTATACGAATGGAACCGTCCATATAGAAGCACGACTCCAGCTAGGCAAGATGGAGTATGTTTTTGACTGGCATCTCTATTTGCGAGAAAAGTCAGTACGCAAACTGAATCGAAGCCGTGCCCAGGGCGAGCGGCTTCGATTTCGAAAAAAGACCAGTCTTGCTCTGGAAATGCTGATGGAACTGGACAAACGACTGCCTGGGGGATTTCAGGTCTATGTCCTGTTCGACAGTTGGTACGCCTCCAATCGGGTGTTGAAATTCTGCCGTCGTCGCGGCTGGCATGTCATCTGTGCGGTCAAATCCAATCGCTTGTTGAACGAGATGAAGTTATCTCAATGGAACCGAACGCTCAAGCACCAGCGGTACGAGCACGTCTCGCTTGCCGCTACAGACCAACGGCCAAGAAGCTATTTCGTGCGAGTCAAGCACGGTCGCTTCAAAAAACTGCCCTTTGACGTCTGTGTCATCATTAGCAAACGGCACCATCGGGATAAACGCCCGAAATATTTTCTCTCGACTGACACCTCGTTAGCCCCGCAGAAAATATTGCGAATCTATCAAAAGCATTGGCCTATTGAGGTCGATAACTTCTACGTCAAACAGCATTTGGGGCTGACCAGTTTCAGAGTACGTTCTTTCGAGGCTACGGAAAAGTGGTTTGCTGTCGTCTTTCTGGCTTACATCTTTCTGCAATACCGGCTCAATCACTCGCCACCTACGGAGCAACTCCGCTCGATTGCTGATGTGATTCGGCTTCATCGCCAAGAACATGCCCGTACATTGCTGGAAACTGCCTGTCAGGAAGCCGTGCGCTTGTCAGATTATCTGCCTGTCATTCGCAGGCTTATCTGTTCGCCAGCCTGACCCTTTTCTCTCCCCGAACTAGCGTATTTCTGCGGTTGACGCTCCTTGCTCACCCGACGATTCTTTCTGCCCTACGGCAGAACCTTTTGACTGCACATCTCTCTGCTCAAACAACATTTTCGCCAGACTCAAATTATAGAGATGTCATCATCCGATGTGTGCATTCCCTAGCGGATGGCATCCAGGCGTTCTTTGAGGGCTGGTGGCGTCAACGGGCCGGAATAGACTGCCGAGATCGCCCCAGAATCGTCGATGAAATAGGTGGTCGGCAGACCACGCACCGCATATAGTTTGTTCAATGCACCCTCGGAATCGAGCACAACCGGCGTTGTCATCGCAAAGTCATCTGCAAAGGCGGCGACCGCGCCCTGCTCTTCCTGAACATTGACAGCCAACAGGACCAGATTGGGATCACCCACAGCCGTACGCATAAGTTCGGGCATTTCCAAACGGCAAGGCCCGCACCAGGTGGCCCAGAAGTTGATGACAACAGGACGGCCACGCAGATCGCTCAGGGAAAGATGGCTGCCGTCTTCGAGCACCAGCGCGAAGTCCGGCGCGGGCGCACCCGGCTGCAAAGAGGGGGTGCTCTTGCCGCCTGGGGTCATCTGCGCGGAGGGATAGCCCCGTCCCACGCCCGCGGGGAAGTCAGCCAGTGCCACCTTCTTGGCAATATCCAGCTTCGCCCCGGCGCTGCTAGCGCCACAGGCCGCCAGTATCAATGCGGCAACCACAACCCCCGCCCATGCCCGGAAGCGGTGGACACATCGGTTTGTACTGAAATATCCTTCTCTTGTGGACATCCCGTTTCTCGTTTCTGAGTGACAAGACAGCTTGACAGATAGCCCGCCTTTGACCAGGCGGGCTATCTGTCAATCATTGTGGCTTTGGTTCCTGCGTCGGTCAGTGTACTTGCCTATTATTCGAGGGGCTTGGACGGATCGTTGGCCCACTCTATCCAGGAGCCGTCGTAGTTGCGCACCTGGGGATAGTCGAGCAATTCGGACAGGACAAACCAGGTGTGCGCGCCACGCACGCCGGTCTGGCAATAGGTGATGACCTGCTTGTCCGGAGCAAAGCCCGCCCGCTGATAGAGATCGGCCAGATAGGTCGTGTCTTTGAAAGTGCCGTCCTCCGAATTCACTGTATTCACCCACTCCACATTGATCGCACCGGGGATGTGGCCGCCCCGATCAGCGCGCACGTCCGTTCCGGCATATTCCCCAGGCCCGCGGGTGTCGCAGACGACGGTGGAGGGATCGTCCAGATGCTCAAGCACATACTCGCCGGTTGTGCGCAGGTCCGGGTCCGCGTCCCCAGCCATGTATTCGGTTGCAGGCAATGCAGCCACCGCCTCGGTGCTCAGACTGTTGCCATCAGCAACCCACTTTTTTGCGCCGCCGTTGTAGAGACGCACATCCGCGTGCTGATAGTATTTGAATGCCCAGTAGGCCCGCGCCGACAGCAGATTGTTGTTGCCGTCATAGACGACCAGCGTGTCGTCGTTTTCAATGCCCAGGCGGCTGAACAGTTCGCCCAGCGCTTCCTGGGTCAGTATCTGGCCCTGGGTCGAGTCGGCGGGGTTGGTCAAATCCTCGCCCAGGTTGACGTAGATGGCATTGGGCAAGTGGCCGGAGTCAAAATCCTCCTGCTTGCTGCTGATGGCCAGGAAGCGCACATTCGGATCGTCCTGATGGGCCACGACCCACTCTGTGTCGACCAGAGATTCCGGGGCCGCCACAGACGTGGTTTCCGATGCCGCTGCTGGCTCTGCTGGCTCTGCGGCCTGCTCAGTGGCCGGTTGAGCGGCCGCTTCTGCGGCTGTGGGTGGGGCGACTGGTGCACAGGCGGTCATCACCAGCGCCAATATCAGAAACAATAGGGGAAGTGAGAAACGGGAACGCATAGATGGGTCTCCTTAAATTGATTTATTCTGCATTCGATGAACTGCGTTGATTACTTCCGGGTTAGTGTAATAGTCCATTCCGGCGAACCGGTTTCTTCGATCACCGAGGTGTAACCGAGCCGCACGGCCTGGGTCGGAATCGTCTCCAGGGCGGGCGCGTGGTCAGTGATCACTTCCAGACCGGCCTCATCGGGCTTGAGTCTCTTGAGCGCCTGGACTGCTTTCATCATCGGATAGGGACAGATTTCCCCGCGTACGTCGAGCTGCTTGAGTGACATAAAATGCTCCTTTCGATAAAGTTTGAACTGTGGTTAGTCAATCCGTTGAATAATCTGCGTTCCAATCCAGGCACCGATGGCGAGGAAAATGGCGAAGACCCAGCCATTCAGGCCCAGCGACGGGATTGCAGAGAAGAATGCGCCGATGGTGCAGCCCATGGCCAGGGCCGCGCCCACGCCCATAAACAGTCCGCCGCCAGCCGCCTGGGCATAACGCCGGTTTTGGCGCGGGCGGCGAATTTTGAACTCACCCGAAAAGAGAGCGGCCACAAACGATCCCATGACCATTCCCCACACGAGAAAAAACATATGGCTCAAAAATCCGCTTTCACTCACATCCAGGGTGCAGCCGGGCAGACTGGCCGCGCCCAGCAGTTCCCCAGGCCCAACGCCCAGCCCGTTGCTAATGCTCAGCATCCACCGGGAAAGTTCGCCGGTAAAACCCCAGGGATGGGCCGTGTAGAAAAACATGACATTGAGCGCGCCCAGAGCCACACCGCCGGTCACAGCCGGCCAGCCGTGGACGAATGTCTGGCGCAGGTTGTCGCCGATACGCGCCCGAAAACCCTCGTCGTCACTGCCTGCAAAGGGTGTCTCTGGGATTACCATTCCGCTGCGGCTTTCCCACCAGACTACCAGCAGATAGACGCCCAGCAGTGTCAGCAGCGTCAGGGCAATCGCGCCGCCGTGGCCAAAATAGGTGGGCAGCCAGATGCGCCAGCCATCTGCAATCGACAGGTCCCACCACCAATTCCACGTGTAGGAGGTGACCAGCAGACCGACAAGAATCCCCGCGAAACTCACCCACGAAGCCAGATAGCCCTCGCCCATACGGTAGACACTGCCTGAGACACAGCCGCCAGCCACCACCATTCCAACGCCGAAGATCAGTCCCCCCACAACCAGATGCAGGCCAATGGGCAACACATTGGCTTCGGGCGGCAGAAATCCCAGAGACGGATTGGGCACCTGTTTGCTCATCACCAGCCCAAAGCCCAGCGTGGCCACTGCCAGACCTGCCAGCACCCCCTTCAGCGTGCGCCCGTGCTGAAGCAGGAAAATATCCCGGAAGGCAGAGGCAAAACAGAAGCGGCTGCGTTGGAGCACAAATCCAAAGGCCAGGCCATACGCCCAGAACAGACCCATCTCGGAATTGATACCCATCGCGATCATCCATAAGGCCAGGGCAGCCAGCCCTGCCAGCAAACCCATGCGGACATTAGGGGACACCCTTTCCAGGAATGAACCAGACTTTGTGTCTGCACCCGCCAATGACTGTTCAACTGCCGATTGTTCACTCATAAAGTCTCCTCACTTTTCGTTGCCTGATTTGTCGTCATCTTTGTTGTCATCTTATTCATTTATTCATCATTTTTTTCGATGGGAAGACCCGTCACCGACTGCCATTCCAGCCAGGAACCGTCGTAGTTGCGCACACGGGGGTAGCCGAGCTGACGCAGCGCCCAATAGGTGTGGGCCGCGCGCACGCCTGAACGGCAATAGGTGACAATCTCTTTGTCCGGGGTAATGCCAACACTTGCCAATTCAGCCAATACTTCTGGCGCTGGCCGCAGGGCCTCCCACCCATCCACCGGCACAGCGTTCATCCAATCCCAATGCACCGCCCCGGGCACATGACCGTCGGCAAATTCCTTTTGACCCCGTGTGTCCACAATCACCACATCCGGGTTGTCCAGATTTGCCAGAAGCCACTCCCGCTCGGCCAAAACCGATTCAGTCGCCTGGGGGGTAAACTCACCGGGTGCGCCATCTGATGAGATATTTGATGGGTTAGCCTCTGTAGTTGTGACGATTGGCCTGCCTTCGGCCTGCCACTGATCCCACCCACCGGTGAGCAACGCGGTGTTGGTAAAGCCATAGCGATGGAGTGCCCACAGCACCCGGGCTGCGGCCATGCCCCAGTTGTCGTCATAGACAATGACCGTTGCAGCGGGATGAATGCCAACTCCTGTCATCTTTTCTGCAAAGGGAGCGGACGGCAAGAGGATGCCGGGCACGCCCGCGACTGTCGTACTCAACCCACCGAAATCGACATGCGCGGCGTGGGGCAGATGGCCTTCGGAAAAATGTTCCAGAGTACGTACATCCAATAGGCGGAGTGTCGGGTTTGCCAGATTGTCGTGAAGCCAGGCGGTTGTTACCAGCAGACCTGGCAAATACAATCCATCTTCCTTTTCTGCTCGGTCCGATGCAATAGTTGATTGGCTACTCGTCATACTCATCTGTATCCTTTTCAAGGGTTTTGACAACAAAAAAAATGCGCCGCCGGAAAATTCCGGCGGCGCAGAAGGCAACAAAAAAGCGCTCAGGGCTGCTGAGCGCTACACTTCCTCAGACGACCCTCACCGGACCCAGAAATTGCGGAGGTCCGAGAGGTTCGTATCTTTTGGCTACGACATTTCCTGCCCAGCCCAAAGCGCGAACTCACGACTCCGCTCTTTACAAGTACAACAGCAGAGGCCGTGACAGATGGCGTTGTTTTCGGCAGGGACCAAAGAAATGGCTACAATCTCAAGCATTGGTTGTCTCGTTCCAGGGAATGAACAACAACTGATTTTGCAATGCGGATAAGAGTATATACAGGCATGGGTTTGATGTCAAATAGAATAGAGTTTGAAACAGTCTCCTATCCACCGAAATAGTGTGCGTAGGGAAAATCGCTACCCAATCGGGCCAGTTCTGCCTGGGCGAAGGCGTGAATGGCCTGCTCCTGTTCCGGGGAGAGCAGTTCTACTGCCTCTCCACTTTTGCCGCTGCGCATCAGCACCGGTTTCTTGCCGCCCTGGCGAAAGGGAATCGGCGGCATAAACTTGTGGTCGATGGCCTGCATATAGGCAAAGCTGCTTTTCTCCACCACCGCCGCCACCTGCTCTTCGGTCAGTGTCACCCCCAACAGATCGGCCACCCGCCGCACAGAACCGGACGGGTCCCGCTTCAACTCATCGTAAAAAATAACCAATACATTTTTGCGCTCCCGCCACGCCCAATAGCCAGCCAAATGGGCTGCCCAGGAGCCAAACAGAAAATGGCCGCTCAGGTACGATTGCAGAAATTCATCCACCGAATAGGTGATGCCACCGGGCAGGATTGTCCCCGCAAAATAGTAGCCGGAAACGAAGACATCCCTGGGATCGCGCACAACGACGACGTATCTGGCCTCTTCGTTATAGGGCACGTATTCAGCTTCGGCGTGGGTTTTGATCACCCGTAAGCCGGTAGGCGATCTTTCCTGGGGTCCGGTGTCGGTCAGGCTGACAATGCCAGGCATAGGAGCTTCAGGCCAGGGAATCTCGTCGTGGATGTGCTCAAACTCCCCCTGGCCGTAGTGAGCAATCTGATAGGCGATCTGCATCATCCAGTTGGTGCCGCTCTTGGAAAATGTGGCTACAAAAACGTCATGCCCAGTGGGTGTATAGTCGGCAAAGGCCCGGCGCTTGCCCGCGGGCGAATTCATCCGCTTGCCCATCAGCCGCATCATCGGCATTGTCAGCCCCAGCCGAACGGCCAGCCCCAACAAACCACTCATCGGGCGCATTATCAGCCCAAAGAGGGAAAAGCTGGATTGTTTTGTCATCGAATTGGCTTTCTTTGAAGAACCGCCACGGACTACAGAAGTGTCATCAGTTCATCGATCGTTGTCAGAAAAATCCCTTCCTGACCCAATAATTCGGCGATAGCGTGGGTGCGCAAATCATCATCAGCGGTGATCAAATAGTCCGCCATTCCGTAGACCGCTGTCGCAATTACTTTGTCATCATCCGGATCGCGACAGACCGCAGGGATATGCGGCAGGTCGATCATCTCCATCTCAACAGCTAGTTGGGTGAGGAATATGCGCCGCAATTCGGGGTAGATCAACTCAGCAATCCCAGGCGCATCCAGAATCCGCTGATATTCATCCAGGAGAAGAGGGGAACAGACAACAGTTATACGCCTGGACGCCCAAGCCATCACAAAAGTAGCCAGTTCTGGTGGGCGCATCAGAGCGCGCACCAGTTGATTGGTGTCGATAGTCACGCGCATTTTTTATGAACCAGTGGTACGACGCGCCATTTTTATGCGTGAGTCGAGTTCCTTATCGCTGATGACCGGTGGGGTAAATCCTTCTGCGATAGCTGCCTGAATCGCCGCCATCACCCGGTCAAATCGCAACCGCCGCTCCGGGCTATCCTCGGCAGGCTCGTCCGACATCACCATTACCGCAACTCTTGAGCCAACCGGTATGCTGGCGGGCAGGGCAATTGTTCTGGTCGCATTGACAGTTGAAATAAACGCAGGAATCTTATGCATACGAATCGTCCTCTTCTTTGCATCTACAGCTTTCGCATCTGACACTACCGGAATTCTAACGCAGGAATGGCTATTCGTAAAGCGAAACGGGTTAGTCTGCCGCTCTTTTTCGCCCTATCCACTGCCCCAGCACCAGCCCCGCAAAGAGCGGCAACACACGCATCCGCCGCCAGCGCCAGGGCTGGATGACCAGCCGGTGCAGCCATTCCAGCCCCAGCCGTTGCATCCACAGGGGCGCGCGTTTGGTGACACCAGCCACAAAGTCGAAGGCTCCCCCCACGCCCAAGGCCACAGCCACAGGCAATTCGTGCCGGTGTCTGTCGATCCAAAAGTCCTGGCGAGGATGGCCGAAAGCCACAAAGAGTACATCTGCCTGGGCCGCGGCCAGCCGTTGCTGAATCTCCGGCCAGCCTTCATCCGCGGGCGAACCGCTGAATGTGCCCGCCACCTGCAATCCCGGATAGCGCGCGGTGAGCCGCGCCGCGGTCTGCTCCGCCACCCCCGGCCCCGCGCCCAGCAGAAAGACCCGCCAGCCTTCCCCCGCGGCCCGCTCACAGATGCGGTAGATACCGTCCGATCCGGTCACCCGCTCGGCGAAGGGCTGGCCCAGCAGCCGCCCCGCCCAGAGAATCCCTACCCCATCCGGCGCGCATACCTCCGCCCGGTTCAGCACCGCGGCAAAGGCTGGGTCCCGGCGGGCTTCCATTACGAATTCCGGGTTGACGGTGCAGAGTTGGCGGGTTGCGAGTTGGGAATTGCGAGTTGCGCGGCGTTCCTCAATCCAATGGGCGATTTGGTCGAGGGTTTGGGCGAAATCGACCCGGTGGATGCGCACGCCCAGAATCTCCACAGAGGAGAATTCAAAGCTCTCTTCCTCTGCGCCTCTGCGTCTCTGCGTCTCTGCGTTAAGTTTTTTCACTTCTTCTCCGCTGCATTCAGCAGAACGGCCAGCGTCTCCCGCGCCGCCTTCTCCCAGGAGAAGCGCTTGACATTCTCGTAGCCTTTGGCGATCAATTCCTGGCGCAGGGACTCGTCCCGACTCAGCCGTAGCATCGCGTCCGCAATCGCCTCTGTGTCGTTGGGGTCCACCAGCAGCGCGGCGTCGCCCGCCACCTCTGGCAGAGAAGAATTATTGCTCGTCATCACAGCCACCCCCATCTGTTGGGCCTCCAACACCGGCAGGCCAAAGCCCTCGTAGAGGGACGGAAAAGCAAAAAAGAGCGCGTTCTGAAAAAGTGCAGGCAGGTCTGCGTCGTCCACATAACCGGGAAAGTGAATGCGCTCGCCCAACCCCAGGGCAGCGACCTGGGCTGGAAACGGCTCGCCCAACCAGCCCAGCCCCCCGGCAATCACCAAATCCCAGTCGATTTTTTCCCGTTCGATCAGCCGCGCATAGGCGTCGATCAGTCGGGCCAAATTCTTGCGGGGCTGGAGCGTTCCGACGTAGAGAGCGTATTTTACAAACTGAGTTTCTTGCAGAAACTCAGTTTGTGGGAACGCGCCCGCCGCCTCATAAATCACCCGCAGCTTTTCTTCCGGAGTCCCGTAGAAACGCATCAGATCATCCGCCGTCGCCTGGCTGGGGGCGATGACCCGGCGGGCTACCCAACTGCTCCAACGGGTGGAAAGTTCCAGATAGAGCCGCTGGCTGGCCGTATGTGCGGCGGGAAAGTGTCGATAGCCCACGTCGTGGAGTGTCACCACTGACGGGGACAGCAGACCCGGCGGCAAAAAGGGAATGACGTGGGAGGGCACAAAGAGTACATCCGGTCTGTGCCGGGCGACTTCCCAGGCCAGGGCTGTGTGGGTCCACAGGCGGCGACCGGGCAGGACCCGCACTTCCACTTTCGGATCATTCCAAAAAGCCTGCGCTGCCCCAAAAATAGCCACTGATGAACGCTGATGAACACTGATAAAATCTGCGGAATCTGCGTTCCTATTTTCTCCGGTATCAGTGCCCCCAAATATACCGTCTGGCGTGACTGCCGGTGCTTCGGGCACGTACAGCCGAAAGCGATGGCCCGCGGCTTCGGGCAGTGCCAAGAGATGACGGATGATTTCGAGGGAATAGCGCTCCGTCCCCGTGCGCCGGGCACGCAGGGCGCGGGAGGCATCGATGCCGATAATCATCGAATCAATTCTCGAATCGTCTCGCCCACAGGTCCCTCGCGCAGGATGCCCGGAGGCGTCGTCGTCAGGTTCAGCACAGTGCTGGCCTGGGCCAGGGGAGAGGAGCCGCCATCCACCAGCAGGGGAATGCGTCCATCCAACTGGGCCAGCACCGCTGCTCCGCTGTGACACTCGGCCCCTCCGCTGCGGTTGGCGCTGGACGAGGCCAGAGGACCGGCCTTTCGGGCCAGTTCGCGCAGAAAGGGCTGGTCGGGAATGCGCACGCCGACGGTCGATCCGCCTGCGGTCAACACCGGGGGCAGATGAGGAAGCGCGGGCAAAATCAGCGTCAGCGGGCCGGGCCAGAAACGGGCAATGAGTTCCTGGGCCAGAGCGGACAGTTCTCCCTCCACCACCTGTGCCAACTGGCTTTCGTCGCCGATGAGCACAGGCAGAGCCTTCTCCGGCGGGCGATCCTTCACCCGGTAGAGTTCTTCGATGGCCTGGCTGCTGTCGTAGCGGCAGACCAGCCCGTAGACGGTATCTGTGGGCGCGGCGATGACCTGATTGTAGCGAAGGAGAGTCACCGCATCTGTTAACGCCTGTTTTTTCTTGGCTGACAGAACTTCGGTTGGGTGCATTGGACGATTCCTTGTAGGACGGAATGCCATTCCGTCCGGCGCTGGGCGGAATACTCGGAGATCTAAAAATTAATCCAGCAATGTGAGGCTCCCCGCTGGTCACGGACCAGCGGCGTGACGCGGCAACTGTTACACCTCTCGTTGGGCCGCCGGGTCCGTGACCCGGCGGCCCAATACCGCAGCGGCGCAATACGGCAGCGGTTCCCCGATCATTTATTGAATCTCCAACCATTCCGCCCTACAGATTGGCTGTGTCCACCGACGGTTGGGCCTGTCCAGTCACAAAGCGGTCTATGCGAAATATCTCCCGCCAGAGGGGGGACGAATAATCACCTGGCCCGCTCCCGGCCAAGTCCGCCAGCAGCCGCCCGGTGGTGACCACAAATTTGAAGCCCCGCCCGCTAAAGCCCGCGGCCAGCAGAATCTGCGGGTGTGCCGGATGGCGGTCGATGAGAAAGTGGCCGTCGGGTGAAAGGGTGTAGAGGCACTTTTCTGTGGAGACCGCTTTGGGGATCACACCGACAAGCGTCTCGTCAGCCCAGGCCTCCACTTCCGCCACTGCGTTGGCATCGACGCTGCGTTCCCCGTCCGGGTCGATGGCCGGGCCGTCTACCTCCCGCGCCACCTTCACCTGGCCGGGCCGCTCCCAAATGGAGAAGCCGTAGAAATAGGGCATAGGCAGGCCGATGTAGAGCGGACAGCGATCCGCTGCAAAGAGCGGGCGGGCCGACTCGAAGACTTCCATATACGTCAACTGCTGATGGGTCACCCGCAGGGGTGCGGCATAGCCAGCGGTGATGCCCAGGCTATCCAGAAAGCGGCCTGCCCAGGGACCTGCGGCCACCACCGCCCGATCTGCCAGCACACGCTGTCGCCCAGCCGGGCCGTCGATCTCCACCCGCACGCCCGCGCCGTCCGGCTGCACCGCCAGCACCCGGCTCTTTTCCCGCAGCACAGCGCCCCGCTTCACTGCCTGGGCGGCCAGGGTTTCCACACAGCGGGTGGCAGAGAGAATGCCCGCGTCGGCCTGATGCAGAGCTACCCAGCCTGAGGGCAGGCGAAATTGGGGGTAGTCCCGGGCCAGATCGTCCTGGGCGTAGAGGCGATAGGGCAGCCCCAAATTGTCCAGCGTCGCCATTCGACCCAGCAGCGTCGGATAGTCCGGCGGAGCGAAGTCCAGCCCGCCGGTGTCACCCAGCAGCCGATGGACGCCACTTTCTGCCTGTAACTGCCGCCAGAGCGCGAAGGCGTGGGGGGCCAGTGTCGCATACTCCGGCTCCACGTAGCTGTGGCGGATGATGCGGCTGCCGCCGTGGCTGCTGCCCCGGTTGTGGCCGACAGTGAACTGCTCCACCAGCAGCACCTGCCGCCCGTCCTGGGCCAGATAGTATGCAGCGGCACTGCCCATCCCGCCTGCACCGATCACCACTACATCGAATCGTTCCACGAATTTTCCAGCCCCCAATCCCATTTACCCACTCCCCTTCTTTCCGTTGTATACTACAGCCAGGAAACGCGAACGTCAATTTGACCAATGGAGGAGTCTATGACGCCTAACCGCCCGGATTTGAATACACTGCCCGCGGATGTGCGGGCCTATATTGAGTTTTTGGAAGAGAGTCTGGCTGAAGCCGAGAACGCAGCCGGTAGCGGGCGCGGCTCGTCTGCCAGCACGGAGCCTAGCGAAGCCCCCACCACCGCCCAAGTGATTACCATCAGCCGCAGTGGGCTGGTCAAACGCACACCCCGCCACCTGTACAGTCGCCAGCGTCGGGGCGGGATGGGCGTCTTTGACCTGGACAGCGGCGAGGACGATCCCCCCGCCTTCTTGCTGGTGGCGGATGTGAGCGAGCGGCTGCTGATCTGGACAGACCGCAACCGCTATTTCAGCCTGGCGGTGGCCGATCTGCCGGAGGGAGAGGTGCGCGACAAAGGCGAGTCCATCAGCCGCTGGGTCACATTGCAGCCGGACGAGCAACTGGCGGTGGTCATCGCGGACGGGGGCGGTGCCCATTTGCAGGTTCTCAGCGATCGGGGCTGGGTGCGCAAATTCAGTCGTACCCAATTGCCCCACCTGAAGGCTGGTTCGCTGGTGGAGGTACGCACGGGTCACAAACCGGTGGCGGCCTGTTGGAGCAGCGGCGGCGACGAACTCTTTATCGTCAGCCGCACGGGCCAGGCCATCCGTTTCAGCGAACGGCAGGTCCCCATCTCCGGCGGCTGCCTGGGCATCCGTCTGGACCCTAGCGACGAGTGTCTGGCTATCGCGGCTGTGCAGGAAGAGAGCGGCGTCTTTCTGGCCGGAGACGACGGCAAAGCGACAGTGCGGCTGATGGCCGGATTCCGCACGAATAAGTCGCCGGGGGCTGGCGGCAAAGTGGCGATGAAGGTCGAGCGTCTGCTCTGTGCGCAGACCGTTGCGCCGGGCCAGGATGCGCTGATTATTTCGGCCCAGGGCAAAATCATCCGTTTTTCTGCCGATGACATCCCGGCCAAAGAGGGCGTTGTGCAGGGGGTGAATTGTATGAGTCTGCGGGCCGACAGTGCAGTGGCCGCGACGGTGACGGATGGGGGCACACCTTTGGCGGTGGACGCGTGAACAACTCTCATTTCTCCGATACGCTTATCCTCATCAAAGGCGCGGGGGACCTGGCGACCGGCGTGGGCTGGCGTCTGCATCGCTGCGGCTTTCCGGTGGTGATGACCGAACTGTCCCGTCCCCTGGCCGTGCGCCGGGCGGTCTGCTTTGCCCAGGCCGTCTTTGATGGCGAGCACACAGTCGAAGGCGTCACGGCCCGGCTGGCTGCGCTGGAAGATGTGCCGGATGTGCTGGCGGCCAACGAAATCCCCGTATTGATCGACACGGAAACCCAGAGCCTGCACGAGATCGCGCCGACTGTGCTGGTGGACGCCCGCATCACCAAACGCAATATCGACACATCCATCGATGACGCGCCGCTGGTATTGGCGTTGGGTCCGGGCTACACCGCCGGGGTGGACTGCCACGCGGTGATCGAGACCCATCGCAGCCACAACCTGGGGCGGGTCATCTGGCAGGGCGAGGCAGAGGCAGATACGGGGGATCCCGGCTCCCTGCCCGGCGTGCCCGACGACACCAGCCGGGTCCTGCGCGCGGGTGTAGCTGGGCGTTTTATCAGCTTTTCCCGGATCGGCGATCGGCTGCCTGCGGGCGATACAATTGGTGTCATCCAGCGGCCAGGGGGCGAAGAAGCGCCTGTGCTGGCCCCTTTCACCGGTGTGGTGCGGGGGCTGATCCACGAAAGCACACCGGTCGATGCGGGAATGAAGATCGGCGATATGGACCCGCGCATTGCTGCGGAGAATGCCTTTACTATCTCTGACAAATCTCT
The DNA here is from genome assembly GCA_030432295.1 of Anaerolineae bacterium. Taxonomy (GTDB): domain Bacteria; phylum Chloroflexota; class Anaerolineae; order Caldilineales; family Caldilineaceae; genus JACQGT01. Next base: position 46,595 of record JAUIHI010000007.1, read on the forward strand.
GGCGATTGGGGGCGGGGTGCTGGAAGCAATTCTGACTTGGATGCGGGGGTAACGTTCGCATCCGCGGTGGACAATTCTTCGGACATAAAAGAGCGGGGGACGGAGTGCTTTAGCACTCCGTCCCCCGCTCTTTTGGTATCCCAAAACAGACTCTCTCTACACAGCCACCCGTGGCCCCTGGCCGTTGACGGTTGCGGGCGCTGCATCTTCCCGCTGGAACTGGCTCATATAGAGGTCGTAGTAGGCACCCCGTCTGTCGATTAGCTCGGTGTGGGTTCCCCGCTCGGCAATCACCCCGTCTTTGAGGACAAGCACCTGGTCCGCGTTGCGGATAGTGCTCAGCCGGTGGGCGATGACAAAGCTGGTGCGTCCCTCCAGCAGTTTTTCCAGCGCGGCCTGAATCTGCCGCTCGGTGCGGGTGTCCACGCTGCTGGTGGCTTCGTCCAGAATCAGAATGCGGGGATCGGCCAGAGCCGCTCTGGCAATGGCGAGCAACTGGCGCTGACCCTGGCTCAGACCGCCGCCCCGCTCGCCCAGAATTGTCTGGTAGCCTTCGGAGAGGGAGAGGATGAAGTCCTCGGCGTGGGCCAGACGGGCAGCGTCCATCACTTCCTCGTCGCTGGCCTCCGGGCGGCCAAAGCGGATATTGTTCATCACCGTATCGCTGAAGAGGAATGAATCCTGCAGGACGATGCCCACCTGACTGCGCAGGGAATCCAGCTTCATATCCCGCACATTCACCCCATCAATCGTCACGGAACCACTTTTGGCGTCGTAGAAGCGGGGGATGAGGTTGATGATTGTCGTCTTGCCCGCGCCCGTCGGCCCGACGATAGCGACAGTCTGCCCCGGCTCCGCGTGCAGATTGATGCCTTTCAGCACAAGCTCGCCGGGATTGTACTCCAGGGTCACGTCCTTGAATTCCACCCGGCCCTGAATCTGGCCTATCTCCACTGGCTTGGGCGCCTCGACAATATCCGGCGCTTCGTCGAGCAGACCGAAGATGCGCTCGGCCCCTGCGATGGCGCTCTGGATATTCGTCCACAGTACGCTCACCTGTTGGATGGGCTGATTGAAGCGCTGGACATAGCCCAGGAAAGTCACAATCAGCCCCAGGGAGACCAGATTGCCACCCAGGGTCTGGCCCCGCAATAGAGCAATGCCGCCCACGCCCACGACAATCGCAATCGCCACATAGCCCAGGGCTTCCAGGGTGGGGGCCAGGGCCGCGGTGAAGGCCACGGCCCGGATGTTGGCGTCCCGGTTGGCTGCGTTGCTCACCCGGAAGTTCTCGATATTGGCCTCTTCCCGGGCAAAGGCTTGCACCTCGCGCACGCCGGAGATGCTCTCTTGCAGGTTGGCGTTGACGTTGCCGATCTCCTGGCGGGTCTTGCGGAAGGCTTTGCGGGCCTGACCACTGAACCAGAGCGTCGCCAGAATCATCACCGGAACCACCAGCATACTGATCAGGGCGTAGACCAGATTGAGGGTGAGCATTTTGTAGATGATCCAGACAATGAGCAGTACACCGCCCAAGACCTGGAGCAGGGCAAAGTTCATCACCTGTTGCAGGGTGTCCATATCGTTGGTGATGCGGCTCATAATATCGCCGGCTTCGTTCTTGGAATAATAGCCCAGGGAGAGGCGGTGAATGTGGCGGAAGACCTCCTCGCGCATATTGCGCAGGACGTGGCTGCCCGCCCAGGTCATCAGGAAGAATTGCAGACCGGTGAAGATGGATGTGCCCACATACAGGGCCACAATCACCAGGACCAGCCGGGCCAGCCCGGAGACCAGTTCGTCGCTGCCCGCGTCTGGGGCCAGGGTCTCCCACCAGCAGTTGGACTGGGACGCGCTGTCCCCACCGGTCATATCCTCCATACCGGGGATGGCTACGCCGTCAGCACCGCTTGCGTTAGTCACCGCATTGCGGGCCACGGCTGGCGCAATGTAGCAGTCGGTGGCCTGGCCGATCAGCTCCGGAGAGATGACCTGCGCCCAAGTGCTGGCAATGATCAACCCAGCCACCAACAACAGTACCAGACCGTAGGGAGCAAAATAGCGGCTCAGACGACCCAGCGTCGCGCCTACCCGCTTTGGTTTTAGTATCTCTCTGTCCAGAACACCTCGTGGACCCATCATATCTATACTCTCCTTAAAGGATTCGCCATTCTGCGCACTGGAAATGTGCTGCGTGAAACGTGAGATTCAACGTGAAATTCTCGGCGTTGGTCACGCCTCACGGGTCACGGGGCAGACACAGCCTTTCTACTTTGCCGCCACAAGCTCTGTCTCTTCATCCACTACCGCATCTTCCACTAACTGGCTGCTGAAGATTTCGGCGTAGATGGGGTTGGTCTCCATCAGGTCGGTATGGGTTCCCACACCGACGACTCGCCCCTTTTCCAGAACGATAATCTGGTCGGCGTTGCGCACAGTGCTGATGCGTTGGGCGATGACGATGCTCGTGCGCCCCTGCATCAGTTTGTCCAACGCCCGCTGGATGACGGCTTCAGTCGCCAGGTCCACACTGCTGGTGGAATCGTCCAGAATCAGAATGCGTGGGTCCAGGAGCAGGGCACGGGCGATAGCCACCCGCTGCTTCTGCCCACCGCTGAGAGTTGCGCCCCGCTCGCCCACAGGTGTGTCGTAGCCTTCAGGGAAACTGACGATAAAGTCGTGAGCTGCGGCAGCTTTGGCCGCGGCGATGACATCCTCATCGGTGGCGTCCGGGCGGCCAAAGGCGATGTTGTCCCGCACTGTGCCGGTGAAGAGGTTCGTCTCTTGCAGCACAATCCCAATCTGGCTGCGCAGGGATTCCAGAGTCACATCCCGCACGTCGATGCCGTCGATAGTCACGCTGCCCTCGCTCACGTCGTAGAAACGGGGGATGAGGTTGATGACAGTGGATTTACCGCTGCCCGTCGCGCCCAGCAGGGCGATGGTCTGGCCAGGGGCGGCATCAAAGCTGATGTTGGAAAGCACCGGATCGCCGCCGCCGAAGTAACGGAAGGTGACATTCTCGAAGGCCAGCTTGCCGCTGATGGCGGCCAAAGGCTTCGCGTCGGGTTTATTCATCACCTCATTACGGGTGTCCAGAATCTCAAAGATGCGGGTGGCGCTGGCGCTGGCCTGGCTCATCTGGCTGATAATAAAACCCAACTGGCCGATGGGGAAAAAGACGTAAATCAGATAGAGGCTGAATTTCTGCCATTCACCGAAGGTCAGAGTGCTGTCGATAATCTGCACGCCGCCGTAGTAGAGCACCGCAGCCTGGCCCAGATTCGCCAGCATAAAGATGACCGGAAAGAGAAAGCTGAAGACTTTGCCGACGGTAATGCCCTGGTTCATCAGGTCTTCGGCAGCCACGTGAAATTTGGCCTGCTCCTGGGGTTCCCGCACAAAAGCTTTGACAACTTTGATGCCCGCCAGATTCTCCTGCAAAATCGTGTTCAGCCGGGAGAGCTTCTCCTGCACAGCGGCAAAGAGAGGCTGGGCCACCGCGCCAAAAACCATAAAGAGAATCAGGGCCAGGGGCAGCACAGGCAGGATGACGAGGGTGAGGCGGAAGTTGGTAAAGAGCAGAATTGTCAGGGTCCCTGTGAGCAGGACCAGGGCCTGGACGGCCATTAGCAACCCCTGGCCGATAAAGCCCCGCAGCTTCTCCACATCATCCGTGGCCCGGATCATCAACTGGCCCGTGCGGTTGCGGTCGTGATAGCTGAAGGAGAGACGCTGGATCTTTTCGAAGAGTTCGTTGCGGAAGTCGAAGGCCACGCCCTGGCTCACCTGTTCGGACATAAATGTCTGGGAGAAGGCAAAGGCGCCCCGGGCCACCGCAAAGATGACGATAAATAGAATGGCCCAGTAGAGAGCAATCTCCGGCCTGTTGGCGAAGGTGTCAAACTGCTCCGCGCTCCACCCCAGCCGCTCCAGCACCGCGGGCAGAAAGCTGGCTGGTACATTGCCGATCTGTTGGGCGATCATCCCACTCGTCACCGCGTCCAACACATTCTGCACCAGTTGAGGAACCATCAACTGCGCGCCTGTGCTGATAAAGAGAAAGAGATAGGCGAAGATGGCCATCCGTTTGTAGTGGCCCAGATAGCGGATGGCCCGCCCCAGGTCCCGAAAGCTGGGCTTGGGGCGACCGCCCTGCCCCTTTTCGCCCTTTTTGCGTCGTTGGAACATTCCCGTTCCTCCTGTCTATGCGCTCTTGACTTTGGCGTTGTTCTCTGTCCACTCGAGCAGCGAACAATGCAACTTTCCCAACAAAACTTCTGTCTGTTCGATCTCTTCCGCGGTCAGGCTATCCGCCAGGCGGTTGAGAAAGCGGATATGGACGGGCAGACTTTCGTGCATCAGCCGACGCCCTTCCTCGCTGAGTTGGATGCGAAAGGCACGCAGATCGTCCGGATCAATCGTGCGCTCGATCAGCCTGTGTTCTTCCAGGTGGCGCAAATGCGCGCTGATCGTATTTTTGCTCAACTGCTGGCTGCGGGCCAGTTCAGTTGGGGTCAGGCTGCTCTCGCCGCTCTGCTCGGCAATCAACAGGCGGGAAAGCAGTCGCCATTGGGGCGACGAAACAGATTCGTGGCGCATCTGCTCGCTCAGAATGGTGTCATAGGCCCCGTTGCACATTTTCACCAGACGCAGCAGTTCCAGGCCGTGGGTTTCAGTGACGCCCATTCCGGAAAGCAGGCGGCCAAACGCCGCTCGATGCGTGTCAGCCTGAGATTGGTTCGTTACCGTATTGGTCATGCGCAGAATTGTACGCCAACGAACTACTTTTGGCAAGAAAGAGTATTGGAGATTGGGGATTGAGAGTGGGATGTCGAGTCTTCCCAGGCTCCAATCTCCAATCAAAAAAGGCCCGCCACGCAATTGTGACGGACCTTTCCCAGTACCCCCGACAGGACTTGAACCTGTGCCTTTGGCTCCGGAGGCCAACGCTCTATCCACTGAGCTACGGGGGCAGAACAACCGGATTTGAATGAGAATCATAGCACAGTAGGCGGCTGGCAAGCAAATTGGGACAAGACCTGCCAGGTTTCGGAAAACCTGGCAGGTCTTGAGAACCCTTTGCAGCCAGATGACATTCCGCAAGGCTTGTGCTATCATTTTCCCAGCATTCTTGATCCCCTTTCCACTGATCGATCCAACGCGCTATCGAGGAAGAATTCCTGTGTCTCTTGCCAACTTTCAGCCCGCCGAGCGGGTACGCTCCTTCGGCACGACTGTCTTTGCCGAGTTTACCGCCCTGGCTATCCAACACAACGCAGTCAATCTGGGCCAGGGCTTTCCGGACTTTCCCGCGCCCGATTTTGTGGTGGAAGCCGCCCGCACGGCCCTGGCCTCCGGCTACAACCAATACGCCCGCAGCGCTGGCCATCCCCGCGCGGTCAAAGCCATCGCAGCGGTCTACAGCCCCCTCTTTGGCCGGGAACTGGACCCGATGAACGAAATCGTCATCACCACCGGCGCGACGGAAGGCATCTTCGCCACAATGCAAGGGCTGGTCAATCCCGGCGACGAAGTGATTCTCATCGAACCCTTCTACGACAGCTACCCGGCCGCGGTGCTGATGGCAGGTGGCACGCCAGTTTATGTGCCCCTGCGCCCCACCCCAGGCGCCACCAGCGCGGCCCAGTGGTCCCTGGATATGGACGAACTGGCCGCGGCCATCACTCCCCGCACCCGCCTACTGGTGATCAACACACCCAACAACCCGGCAGGCAAAGTCTTCACCCAGGCCGAATTGGAGCAGGTCGCTGCGTTGGTGCAGGAGCGGGATTTGGTGGTACTCAGCGACGAAGTCTATGAATGGATGACCTACGACGGCATCCCCCATCTGCGCCTGGCCACCCTGCCCGGTATGTGGGAGCGCACGATTACCCTGGGCAGCGCGGGCAAGACCTTCTCCGTCACCGGCTGGAAGATCGGCTGGGCCATCGCCCCCCGCCAACTGGCCCACGCGGTGTTGATGGCCCACCAGTGGATTCCCTTTGCGGTCACAACGCCTTTGCAGGAGGCGGTCGGTGCGGCCTTTGAGCAGGTGGAGGAACGGGGCTACTTCGCCGAACTCTCTTCGATGTATCAGGCCAAGCGGGACAAACTGGCCGGTGCGCTGGCGGCGGTGGGGCTGACACCGGTGATTCCCCAGGGGTCCTACTTTATTCTGGTGGACACGGCCCATTTGGACGCGCCCACGCCGACCGATGACCCGCGGGATGTGCAGATTTGCCGCTGGCTGACCCGTGAAATCGGTGTGGCGGCCATTCCGCCATCTGCATTCTACAGTCCGCAGCACAAAGTCCTGGCCGCGGATGTGGCCCGCTTCTGCTTCTGCAAAACCGACGCCGTACTCGACGCCGCGGCCCAGCGCCTGCGCCAGAACTTCGGATAACAGCGGACGCAGATTGCGCAGAAAACAGAGATTGACACAGATTTTCTCTGTGTAATCTGCGGCCATCAGCGTAAATCTGTGTTCAAAATCTTTCACAAAATCGCTAATCAGCGCAGATCAATTCAAATCAGGTAAATCTGCGTCCCTCTTTCCACCAGGAGAATCGTCAATGGAAATCCGAGTTGCCCAGGGCAATATTGCCCAGTTCGAGAGCGACTGTATCGTCGTCAATCTGTTCGAGGGTGTCAGCGCGCCCGGCGGTGCCACCGGCGCAGTGGATCAGGCGTTGGGTGGCGCAATCTCCCGCCTGATCGCCAGCGGTGACTTTACGGGCAAAGCCGAAAGTACGGCTCTGCTCTACAGCGACGGCAAAACTGCCGCGCCCCGGGTGCTGGTGGTTGGGCTGGGCAAAGCGGAGAAGTTCGATCTCCACGCGGTGCGCCGGGCCAGCGCGGTGGCGGCCAAAGTCCTGGCCAAGACCGGTGGCGTGAAGAACTACGCCACAATCGTCCACGGCGCGGGCATCGCCGGTTTGGATGTGAGCCAAAGCAGCCAAGCCTTGGCCGAGGGCACGCGGATGGCCCTCTATCAGGCCACCCAATACAAACGGGAGCAGCAGCCCGTCGGACTGGATAGCTGCACTGTCGTCGAATTCAGCCAGGAGAAACTGGCCGATGTGACATCCGGTGTCAAGCGGGGCGAAGTGATTGCCCAGGCTGTCTGCACAGCGCGGGATTTGGTCAGCGAGCCGCCCAATGTACTTTTCCCTGTGGAACTGGCGACCCGCGCCCGGCAGATGGCCGAGGAAGTGGGACTGAAGAGCACTGTTCTGGGCGAGGCGGCTATGCGGGAATTGGGGATGAATATCCTCCTGGCCGTGAGCAAAGGCAGCGCCAACGAAGCCCAATTTCTGATTCTGGAGCACGCACCCGCGGGTCACGAGGAGGAGCAACCCCTCGTCCTGGCGGGCAAGGGCATCACTTTTGACACTGGCGGCATCAGCCTGAAAGCCGGTGCGGAGATGTGGCGGATGAAGAATGATATGGGCGGCGCGGGCGCGGTCATCGGCGCAATGGAGGCGATTGGCCGCCTCAACCTGCCCCGGCGGGTGATCGGCGTGGCCGCCTGTGTGGAAAATATGCCCGACGGTCTGGCCTTCCGCCCCGCCGATATTGTGACGGGGATGACGGGCAAGACCGCCGAAATCATCAGCACCGACGCCGAAGGGCGGCTGGTGCTGGCCGATGCCCTGGCCTATGTCGCCCGTTTCAAACCCTCCGCAGTGGTCGATCTGGCCACATTGACCGGCGCGGTGGGGGTTGCTCTGGGCAAAATACGAGGCGGACTCTTTGCCAACGACGAGAATTTACAGGCAGCGCTGATGGCCGCGGGCGAACGCAGCGGCGACAAGCTCTGGCCCTTCCCGATGGACGAGGAATATGTGGATTCGATCAAAAGTGATATGGCCGAAGTGAAGAACAGTGGCGGCAGAGGCGGCGGTGTGAGCAGCAGCGCCAAATTTCTGGAACATTTCACCGAAGGCTATCCCTGGGCACATCTGGACATCGCAGCGATGGTTTGGAGCGACGCGGAAAAGGGGGCCGAGAATCCCAAAGGCGCAACCGGCTACGGCGTGCGTCTGCTGGTAGAATTAGCAGGCGCGATCTGAGATATTTTGCTCATTTGGCAGAGGAGGAGAGGGTATGAAAAAGCGAAATGGTTTGACAAAGTGGGCACATCGGGGACGCCGGGCCGTGTGGGCTACCGCCTCCGCGCTGGTGCTGATCGGGCTGACAGCGCCGATTGCCGCCGCGGCTGGTCTGGGACAAGAGGCCACCAGCGGTCCGGCCATCTGGCCCGTGCTGCTGCCCCTGCTGGCCGCCGCGGCCAGTGTGGAGCGGGCAGTGGAATTGGGTTGGAATTATGTGGAGTGGGCGCTAATTCGTTTTGTGGGCTGGCGGCCCAGCGATCTGAAGACGACCAGCTACGGCCAGTTCAAAAGTGGGACCAGCCTGCTGGCCGGGGTGGTGCTGGGCATTGTGGTGGTCAACTACAGCAGTATGCGGCTGATGGCCCATCTGCAACCCCTCATCCCCACCTTCTTTGTGGGCGACGCGACCCAAATGGGGCTGTGGGATGTACTGATCACTGGCGCGGTGGTGGGGGCAGGCTCCAAACCGGCCCACGACATTCTGGGCATCATCACCCAAATCAAAAACTTCACCGGCAACTCCGCCATCAAACAGCGGGAAGAGGCGGGTGCAGCTTTGGCCGAAGGCATTCTGAAGCTGGGGCAGAGCCAGCAGCCCGCGCCAGCCTATAACATCGACGTGCCAGGGATGGGGCCGTCCGCAATGGGCAGCCCGGCGGCCACGGCCCGCAGCCGGATGTTGGAAGAGACCGGCAGCCGCAGCGCACCGGAAGTCAATGTGGAGCGCTACGCCAAGGCCATTCACGACAGTCTGTACGGTTGATCTGTACAGGGCTTCAGATGTATAGACGGATCAAAAGGAACACGGATTCATCTGAAATCCGTGTTCCTTTTGATCCGTCTATACAAAACCTACAGTCGCCTACCCAACCGTTCCGTCAATAATCTGAACGTCCTGGGGGTCCTGCCCATAGGCCGTCACCGCAGCCGCAGCATCCTCTTCCGGCAGGAGCAGACCAGCGGCGATGTAGAGCAGCACGCCCATTCCCACACTGCCCACCGAGAAGGCCACCCAAATCAGACGCACCAGATTGGCGTCGATGTTGACCGCCTTGCCAATTGCTCCACAGACGCCGTAGAAGATGCGATCCGTGCGGCTGCGCTTGAAGGGAATGGCAGCTTTTGCCTTGCCCAGACCGCTCTTGACGCTCTCCCGATCCACACGCACAGAATCTTTCACTTTGTCCGACCCTTCGCTGAAGCGGCTGCGCATCGCTTCCCGGCTTTTGGAAAAGCGGCTGCGCAGGTCCCGCTGGTTATTGAGCAGGAGCAGGCCAGCGCCGATGAGCAGAGCAGGCCAGAAGAGCAGGCCCACTGTGCGCCAGAATGCGCCCCACAGCCAGGGCAGAATGCCCACATTGGCCAGAAGCCAGAGCACACCCAGACCCACCAGCAACATCCCGGCCCGCCAGACATTGCGCTCGTTGAGTTCCAGGGTGGCGGGAGATTCCACGCCACCGCTGGCCGTGCCCACGGGCAACAGCAGCCAGAGCGCGAGATAGGCCAGGAAGCCAGCGCCCGCGCTGCCTACAGTCAGCACCACCCACAGCACCCGCACCAGCGAGGGGTCGATCCGGGTGTATTCGGCGATACCGCCACAGACGCCGCCGATCAGTCGCTGGCTTGGGTGGCGGTAGAGCATCGCTGGCTGGCGTTCGCTGCTGCTCTGCTTGGCGGTCCCGCTGGATGTGGAGGGCCGCACGGGTTCTTCATTGGCACTCTTCACAGCCGACGGTGTGCTGTCCACATTCACTACCGGCACTTCATTCGTTGTAAAATCAGATTGAACTTCAGGGGAGCGTTCCTCGCTCATTGGATTTCCTCCTCATTGCTATAGTCGTTACATCCGAGCCATTTTTCGGTTCGTCCTACACTACGCACCAATCCCAAGGAAGTTTCAGCGGATATGCCCACAGAATTATCGCCCGGCCTGCGTTTGCTGCTGCAACAGAAAATCCACGTGGCTGCCGATGCCTATGCCCGGAGCGGCCGGGATGTACAGGCGCGCTTTCCCAGCGGGTGGAGCGGGGCGATAGAGACGGCTCGACTGCTGGGAAATCTACCGGAGGATGCCATCCACTGGTGGGCCGAGCAGCCCCACGGCCATCTGCTACTCACAGCGGGCGATGACTCGTATGCAGACGCTCTGGCTGTGGATGAAGTCGAATTGCGGGGGGTAGCCCGGCTACCGATGGCCTGGCTGCTGGACGAGTCGGCGCGGACACTGGCCGCGATTCTGCACCCGCTGGATCATCTGCTGGGGTGTGGGGGACGGGCCGACGGGCGTTGGCTCTCGGACGGGAGCGGGATCAGCCCGCGCTGGCAGCAGGTGGGGGTGCAGATCGCAGCGCTCTTCGCTCTGGGCTATGGGGCGACAGAAGTCAGCCGCGGGGACCCTCACGCCTATCTGGCCGAAGGATTGGCCCTGGCCTTGGAGGATCAGCGGCAACTCAACGCCCAGGACCCCAAACTGGAACGGTTGTTGAGTGCGTCCCTGCTGTCCAACGGCTTCTGGCACAACTTCCGGGCAGAATCTGATCAAAAAATGGCCACTGATGAAGACTGATAAACGCGGATAAAATCTGCGTCCTTTCCCCTTTCCTACCCACCCCAAATTGCTTCCAAGGCGTCGGCCCAGTCGGTGGCGCGCACGGCCAGTATCCGCTGGTTGTGTAGATAGCTGCGGGCATTGGCCGCCAGTTCCCGGCGCAGGTCAGGCTGTTCGATGAGTGAGCGCAGGGCAGCCACCCAACTGGCCGTGTCGTTAGCCGTCAGTAGCCCGGTCTCCCCGTGACGCACGCTATCGGCATAGACCGGCAGATCGCTGTAGATGCCCGGCGCGCCCAACGCGGCGTAGTCCAAAAATTTAATGTCGGACTTGGCCCGGTTGAAGGGCGTGTCGCACAGGGGAGCCAGGGCGATGTCCCAGCGTACATTGCCGGTGAACCAGGGCAGGAATTGGGGATATTCTGGGCTTGGCGGCGTCAGTCGGGTGACGGGAAAGGGCAGTTGGTTGAGTTGGACCAACGTTTGCGCGTCCGCCACGCCGCCGATAATCTGCAATTCCAGGGGCACAGAGACCGAAGCAGCGACTTCACTCAGCGCGGGCAAAAGCAGCCGCAGGTCGTCGTCGTGGGTGAGAGTTCCCATATAGCCCAGAACCATCCGCTCGCCGTCCGTCCCCGACTGAGACGCGCCCCGGACAACCAGCCTCTCATCCAGCGCGTTGCCCACCACCCGTACCTGTGCATTCTGGCTGACATAGCGGGCGCGCAGGGCGGTGGTGGAGACGATCACCCCATCAGCCTCCCGCAGGAAAGTTGCCACAATGTCCCGTTTGGCCTGAGCAGCCGATGTATCAGCGGGCAACGCCAGCAGGTCGTCGTCGATCTGATAGACGAGCTTCGCCCCCTGCTGACACACATCTGCGGCCAGCCGCCTGGCCATTTCCGGCGTACAATCGGGCCGCCAGTGGCGATCCACCAGCACGATTTCGGCTTCCTGGCCGTAATAGACGGGCGAAGGAGTGACGTAGAAGCGCCCGGCGCTGGCTGGATGGGTCAGGGGCTGCATCAGACGAATGTAGGCGCTGCCGTGGGGCAGACCGATTGGACTGTATTCGTAGAGAACGAGAACCCGGGGAACAATCACAGCGCGCCCCCATTCGCTGGTGGATCAAAGAGGACGGTCAGGATATTGAACGCTGCCCGCTCTGGAAAGAAGGCGCAGGCATCCCGGATGGCATTGGCCCGCAGCCGGGCACGCAGATGCTCGTCGTCTACCAGCGAGCGCAGGGCACGCCAGCACGCCTCGGCAGAGGATGTGTCCACCACCAGCGCGTTTTCGCCGTCGCGGGCAAAGCTCCCCGCGCCCCCCTTCTGCGGGACGATAACCGCGGCTCCACAGGCCATCGCCTCCAGTGCGGTCAGCCCCATAGCCTGGTAGGTGGAGAAATCCACAAAAATATCCGTCGCGCCCAGCAATGCGGCCACTCGCTCCGTCTCCAGCATCCCGGCCAGTTGCCAGTCAAAATCCTGGGGCAGATCCGCAAAGCCGGGGTCGGCGGGAGAGACGCCAAAAAGGGTGATGGCGACCCGCTCGCCGTAGTGGTGAGAAAGTCGGCGCAGGATTTCCATCGTCAGCCGGGGGCCACGGCGGGGCGAACTGGGCCGAATCATCGCTGTGATGCGAATGGGAGCGGAGGAAGAATAGAACACGGATGACGCGGCGGTGTCCTGAGCCTGTCGAAGGGATTGGGCAGATAGACGCGGATTTTCTTCTTTGTGTCTCTGTGTCTTTGTGGTTAAAGGACGGAAGCGGTCGATGTCTACCGAGGGACCGACGACTGCACAATCCACGCCAGTGTGAGCCAGAACTTCCTGCCGGTTCCACTCGGTTTTGGTGAAGCAGCGCAGAGTGGGCCGGGCGCTGTAGCTGGCCGCGGCCTGGCGCTGCTCGTCGCTGCCGTCTGCGAAAAAGTGAGCCTCAAAATCCTGCACGTAATAGCCAAGCGCTGGGCCAGAAGTAGAGTGCGCGGGCAGCCATTCCACGCTTTCGTGCCAGGTGGCGACCATCCCATCGAAGCCCAGGCCCAGCCGCCAGGCATCCTCCGGGCTGCCGAAATGGATAGGCAGCCGGTTGACGGGATAGGCTGCGGCGAAAAGCTGGCGATTCTTGGCCAGATTGAAGAGATGGACCTCCACACCCATCCCGGCCATTGCCTCGGCCTCGGTCAGAACGACGTTTGCGCCGCCGCCGGGCGCATCCACAGGCAACAGAAAGAGCAGCCGCTTTCCAGAAAAGTACTGCCGCCCCACATCCACCAGCCCAAAACGTTCGGCCAGCACAGCCGCCCGCGCCCGGATACCGAGGAGTGCCGGTCCATCGCGCATGGCATCTTCAGCCGCGGCGATGGATTCCCGGCCATAGCGTTCGGTCAAAATCTGACCAGCCCGCTCGCTCAGTTCCCGGCGGCGAGTGTGGGAATAGCTGCGGGATTGGGCGTGGAAGACGTAGGCGTCGTCGGCCAGGGCCAGCCGCCAGCCCGCAGCCCGGGCGCGCAGGCAATAGTCGTTCTCCTCGCCGTAGCCCGCGCCAAAAGCGTCCTCATCAAAATAGCCGATGGCATCGATGACCTCCCTGCGGATAAGCAGAGAGAAACCGTTGAGGAAGGGCATCTCCGGGTAGAGCCGGGCAGCGCTTTCGGCCAGCGCCCCGGCCCAGCCATCGATCTCCCAACCGGCGGGCAGGGGATTTTCGGCCCAGTCGCCCCCTGAACTCAAGGCGGGGATGGACTGATAGGAGGCGGTGTTTGAGAGGGGACCGACCAACCCAATCGCCGGGTCGGAATCGGCAGAGGCGATGAGCCTGTCCAGCCAGCCGGGGCTGACGATGGTGTCGCTGTTGAGGAGGAGGACGAAGGAAGCGGTGCTGTGGCGCAGTCCCCGGTTGGCGGCGAAGGTATAGCCGGTAGCTTCATCCCGACGCAAAAGGGTTGTGTGGGGCTGTTGGCGGGCAAAGTTGGCCAGAAAATCCCGGGTAGGCAGGTCGCTACCGTCGTCCACCAGAAGCAGCCCGTAGGGTTGGGCTGTGTGACGCAGCACAGATTCCAGACAGCGCTGCACATCTTCCAGCGCGTTGTGGATGCAGACGACAATATCCACCGCTTCGGTGTGGGGTGTTACGGGCGGGCGGATAGGCGGCAGGGGAATTTCTATAATCTCGTTGCGATAGGGCCGACGGGGGCCGATTCGTCGGGCCAAGGATTTCCAGCGCCAACGGGCCTCCCCGTGCAGGTGAACGAGCAGCCCACCCGTGCCTCGCTGATTGGCTATGCGAATCCAGCCAGCCGCCATAGCCAGAAGCCCTTCCCTCCGAGAACCGGGCGGGATTGTGCGGGCGCGCAAGCGCTGCAACAGACGCAAAAGCGCGTAGCCGGGGCTCTGGCGCAGACTCTCCCATTCGGCCAGTTCGGCGTGATATTTGGCTTCCCAGGCCGCTTTCTCCTGGCGGGCGGCCAACATCTCCTTTTCCAGGGCCAGGGCCAGATGGGTTAGCTGGGCCAGACGGGTGTCCTGTTGGCGGGCAGCGGTACGCAGGGCGTCGATCTCCTGGCAGGCGCGGTCCAGGTGCGGGTCAGGCGTGGCGGGAGGCGGAGAGGGTGCAGTCACAGGAATCAACCAGCCAGAAAGCTGAAATTTGGGAAAATCACAGTTGCCAGCCCGGTCAGATTGACGCTTGCCATGACAAGAACGACGCCCAGTGTCACCCAGCCCCGAAAGCGCCCAGCCCAGTGCAGCCAGCCCAAACCGACGAGCATTCCAATGGCAGGCAAAGCGGTAAAGAGAAAACGGCCCTGGGGTTGAAACGCCGTCAGATTGAAGTACCAGAAGGCAGCCAGCACGCTGCCGATGCTCCCCCACAGGAGAAGAACGCCGATCCATTGGTTTTTGGACAGCTTTTGTCTGCGTCGTAGGAGCCAGAGAAGGGCCCCTGCCAAACCGATTAACAGAATGGCATCCAGTATCCACAGCAAGGGTGACGGGAGTGGCATATTCACCCAACCGAACATTCCCCAGAATGAGGTGTGGGCCATTGGAATAATTATGCGGAGATGGGCAATGGTCAGAAAATCCTGGTTGATTCCCCCGGATTGGGGCGAGTTGAGCAGCCGCTGGAATAGATCAGGCCATAAGAGGCGGCTTAGCAAAAGCCCGGCGGCAGCGGTGGCAGTGAACAAAAGAAAGTCCGTGACATTTTTTAGTGGGGCGCGAGGTTTGCTCTGCAACTGGGCGATGGCCAGCAAAAAGGCCAGAGGAAGCAGATACCAAGTCGTCATCTTGGCAGCCACGGCGATAGCAACCCCGCAACCGGCCCATAGCCAATTTCGTCGCAGATCGGTTGTGTTCGATAGGGCCACACTGACTAGGCCAAGCAACCCCAGACTACTGCCAAAAATCGCCAGGGCGTCATTGGTTACATAGGCGTGCAAAAAGTTGAATTGGGGGATTGTGGCGACAAACCCGGCGCTCATTTCTGGCAGCCAAAGCTCGCCGGGGAAGAGTCGGCGAGCTAGGAAGAATGAAACACAGACGGTTCCCAGCCCCAGCAGGGCAGAGAGAAGGCGCAGCAGATGTGCTTCGGTGAAGCGAAGGGGAGCAGGCACAAAGAGCGGGCGCATTGTGCCGGGGAATTCGGGATTGATGGCAGGAAATGCGGGGTAGCGGTCTACAAGCGACAAAAATCGCCCAGTGCGGAGAACCAGCGCGCCCAAGGCATAGTAGAATGGCGGATGATGCCACTCGTAATTGGATGTGACAAAGCCATTCTTCCAGAAAGAGTCCCGTTGGGGTGGGGGCGGGGCAGGCGGTGTGCCCGTGTCGGCCAGATGTTGGGCATAGAGAAAATGGGCCGGTTCGTCGGGTGCTTCGCCTACCGGAACTGCGATCAGATAGGCAAGGGTCATTGCCAAATAGAGTGTGGTAATCAGCAGGAGGCTTCTTGGCATGGGTGACTTATGGCAACTTTTTGGTCATAGATGGGATCGGTAAACTGATTGTCTGAGAACCCTGTGTAATACGAAGAAGTTGTGATGCAGAACCATTTTCCAGTTCTACCTGCGCTCCACGCCAATCTCCGAGCAGGAAAAGACTAACTACAGCCAACGAACCATCGGAGGCTTGCTGATAAGTCAGGTCCAGTTGATCCTCCGCTCTCTTGGATTCGATTTGCGCCTCATCCGGATTGCCGAGCGGGATCAACACCAGTTCCACCGGGTCCGCTCCATCCCGCAATTGGATGCGCCGGGTATCTGCCACCACATTCCCGCTGGTTGCCAGATGCCAACTCAGGGCAGATTGTTGTCCAGCCGGTCCTTCGGCACGGTCGACGACTGCAATAGGTCCGTCATTCTGATAGACATAGACCCAGCGGTCATGCTGCCAACCCCGCCATTCAGACAGTCGGGTGTGGCTCCAGTCCAGATCGTCCCCTATTTGAAAGTCTACTACTTCGGCATAATAGGGCGGGTCCTGTGCCCACGGGCTACCCATACCAGTCAGATTGTACAATATTGCGCTCAATCCGCTCTTTTCTATGAGTAAGCCGTTCAGATTTTCCCGGCCAATCCGCTTGTCTCGCAACAGACTGCGCCCCACGGGAAGCCAGCGTAGGGGCTGACCTTTTGTCCGTTCTACCACTAATGGCCCACGCCAGTCCAACTGGATAATATCGTTTGTCGCCTTATAGCGATGCCAACCAGAAAATCGCAAATTAAGGGATAGATATGTGCTGCCAGATGACCAACTGTTGCGAAAGATAATTTTATCGGGAGCCAGCGGGCCAAGCTGATTAGGCAGGCCAGAGTCACCGTAGAGAAGGCAGGAACCAGTGCTAGGAGAACGTCCAACCAATTGGACCGGGTATTCGGCTCCGGGCTGGGCAAACACCAACACGCCATCTGCTGCTGCCTTGTCCAGTGCCTGACCGGCCAGCCACAGGTAGTGAGGATCGTTTAGCAGAAGTGCGCCCAAGTAAGCAATCCCAGCCAGGGATGGTCGGCCGACATGATTATAGGAGGGGAATGCACCATCTGGGAGGGCTTGGAACAGGAGCCACTCAAAGGAGAATCGCTTCTTCAGTGGATCCGATTCGTCTTGAAAGAAAGACTGAAAATAGGCATTGGTGATCCATTCGGCCTGATAGAGAAAGGTGTCATCTGTGTTACGAAAACGGGCAAACCAACCGCGCTGGTTTCGACGCAGATAATCTACATTGCTCGAAGAGAGCGAGGGATCGTTCATCCCATTGGCCTGCAACAAAGAGAGCAGCCCTGCGCCATTTTCCTGATTTTCATACAGCCCTTCTGGGAATTTGGAAAATGCCAATCCGTACATCCAATCTACCCACTCTACGGTTTGGGCACGGCGGTTAATATCCGCCATCCATGCGAACAAAAGTGAACGGTCTGCGCTGGTGAAGAGATCGGGATAGTGATCGTTTACGCGTGCCAAATAATAGGCGCGGAGGCCAGCCTGGTATTGTATCCATTTGACACTGTTGGCAGCGTGCGCAAAGCGGCCTTGCGCCGCTTCTGCCAATATCTCCTCCCTGAATAACTCTCTCCAGAAGCGATCACCTGTCCCCAACGCCAGCATCCCATATTCAGGGACTGCCTTGGCCGGGTTGGCTGCCACTTGGGCCAGCAGATTTTCGAATACCTGGATGCCCTCGTATTCGCTGGGGGCAGGTTCTACCGCATCACAAAGGAAAGGAGCCGAAGCCGAAATGCCAGAATACGGAGGGGCCTGTTCTGGATAAAAGCTCTGTTGATAGGCCCCAATTGTACCGGCTCCCCCAATTACACAGGCCACGAGCAATGCCAGGGGCAAAATCCATGGACGAACGGGTGGCTGATCGGGGTGGCTGATAGCGACTGTATGGACGCGCTGCCACTCTGCAACAGACCGCAACATCAGCCACAAGAGAGCGAGGACGCAAACTTCCAGAATGACAAAGAATTCTTCGTCGGCAAAACGTGACTCTACCTGTACGAACACGACAGGTACTACCCCCGCCAGAAACGCGCAAAACCCGTGGATTCCCCAGCCCCATCTGGCCGGGAGGCGTGCCAACAATAGAGAATCCAGACTGAAGAGCAACAGAAAAAAATAGCCGAGAAGCACCCAGGCGGCCAGCAGCAGATGACTTTGCAGCATCACAAGCGTCAATAGAGCCGCCGCGCCCAGAAGCAAGCCTGCGGGTCTATGCAGCCAGTCTATGAATCCAGCCAGCCAGTGACCGGCCAATAGCACAGACACAACGAATGCCCAACGCTCCACTGTTCCGATCAGAGAAAGCTGGGATTCCAGGGCCAGGTGCAGGGTTTCTAGGAGCAGAAGGGGAAGCAGACTGCGCGCAAACAGACGGAGCAGGCGATGCTCACGAAGAAGATGGAGCATTGTTTCCGTCGCAGGTCTGTGGTGGGGGGGGGAGTTGGAAGATATAGACACGATCTTCATGATAAAGAAGTTTCAAGGCAGGATTGCTTAGCAATTCGTCCGGTCTGTAGAGCTGTTGCGGATTCACACCGACCAACCCTTGCCCCTGACCAATATAGACATGGGTAATGCCCCAATCACACAGAATCCGGACACCCTCTGCTGAATTGAGATCGGTACTCTCTAGCGCCGCCACCAGGTCTACAACACTCTGGTTATAACCGGTTGCTGTCTGGCGCTCGTTGAGGAGCGCATACTGTGGAGGCATAGTATTGCGCCGTCCCGTCAGCAATGGAATCCACCAACCGGCGTCCGCGCCTACGGCAGATTTCCCATCATAGATACGGAATCCCTCGACAAGAAAAACCGCATCCTGGGGCACAGACGCACGAATCCAACTCATCGCCCGCATATCCGGCTGCGTCACCATAATGTGCCAGGGCTTTAGTATACCAAGCTGGGGGAGAGCAAACCAACAGCCGCCTGCAATCACTACCAACGCCAATAGCTGGGGGGCGATCCGGATATGTCGTAACAGGGGAGTGGCTATCTCCCCAAGCAGCCAACCACACAGAATCCCTACGGGCATATAGAGAGCGATTACGATCGCGAAGTTCTGTAGGAGGTTGGCACCCGGCAGGCCAATCAGACGGCCAGCCACAAGTGAAGCCAGGATCACCGTCCACACCAGAACTACAATCGCACTTCGTCGGCGCAAAATCAGCGCAAGCAGGGCAGCGATCAGAGTTGGCACCAACAGCGACATTGGCACATACTCCGAGATGCTTTTCCATATCTGATAGTCGGCAAGTACACTTGCCCAGGGCGATGCAGTGTTGACACCTGCCTCTAAATAAGTAGCCAGACGGCTGCTGCGTATGTTAAGTAGCCACGGAAGGAAGAGGATAGCCGTCACTGTTGCGGCCAATACCAGACGCCCCCCCCTTGTCATCCACTGGCGAAAATCCATCCTCCAGATTGGCAGAATCCAAACCGCTAGCCAAGCCACCATAAAGGCAGCCAGATAGAAGGGCATCCGATAGTAGGACAATGTCATTCCAGCCACGATGAAGCCAGACGCCCCAATGGCGCGCCAGGGAATCCGTCGGTGTTCTGTCACCTCCCACAGCAGCCAGAGAGCTACGGGCAGAATTGCCTGGCCTGTGAGTTGCGCATATCGCCCCCAATTCACATAGAATGCGGGCATTTCGGAGATCAATCCTGCGGCCAGCACAGCGCCGATACCGGCCCAACGGTTGTCATTGGCAATGCGGACGGCCAAGGGATAGAGAGCCAATATAGCCATGCCATTGATCAACTGACCTGCCATGAGTGTGGATTGTGTGGCGTCTGCACCCACCGACCAGGAAAAGAACGCAGCAATGGCAGAAAACCCGTAATGTATGGTGAGACTTTCATAGGGCGCATAAGGCTCCCACGAGTGAAACATACCGCCCTTGTCCAGAAAGAGCTGGGTCATCATCGCGTGCTGCACCGAATCACCCCAGGCCGGAGCATCCAACGTGCGCACCACAAGCAAACGCACGGCAAACACAAGGCCAATCACAACCAGAAATGCCAGGTCGGCCCAGGTGAAGGAATGGCGTATCGATCTTCCCAATCGCCTGAGACTGCGATCTGGTGTACACCGAGATGTATACAGCTGGTAGAGCAGGATAGCCATCCCAAGCATCACGGCCAACCAGACGTTGGCTGGCCCCAGATGCAGACCCAATTGATCTGTCCACAGCAGCAATAAGGGGGGCACAGCCAGACCCAACCCAGCCGCCAAACCGATCCACTCTGTCCAGTGTTTGGGATCCTTTCCTTCCCTGCGTTCGAGCAAAGAGACCAGCGCCAGTCCTGGCACGAGAAAGATGACCACCGCCACTGCCATAATCCCCAAACCGGCGATGGCAGCTTGTACCAGTTCCCACAACAGGGATCGGGTATTGTAGATCAGCCGGAACGACAGTTGGGCATCCTGGGGTTGATGGGCCTGATACATAGCGCCATTGAGATAGGCAGAACCCGGGCCGGCTCCAATAGAGGAGGCTGGGGCTGGATCCAAAAAGGCGTAGTAATAACGCCCGTGAGAATCCGACAGGGGCGGGAATGGGAAGTGGTAATAGGCCGGTTGGACGACTGCGGATGCTGGGAGGGTTGCCGTGGCTACATCCGTCGTGTCAGTTGGTCCACTGCGCAAATGAAGGGTCAGGTTTCCAGCGCCGGTCGCCTGAGGCGACAGAAAGACTTCGACGCCCTCTAAGCCAGCGTGCTGGGCAACAAAGGTTTGTCCGGTTGGCTGTTCCAGGGGCAGTGCAATGGTTGCATCCGATTGCATCGCATCGGTGAATTCAGCGGCGGCACAACCGGAGAGCAGAAAGACCAGAAACAGTCCCAGCAGGAATTGGCTTCGCAAATTGTTCATCGTAGATGGGTATACCGTTTGAGTACAGAATTAGGCAGGGCCAGGGGGGCCATCAACGCCTGCCAATGGTTGGCGTAGTGCCATTTTTGCTGAATTGTACGCCGTTTCTTGAGAAAGAAGGGGATTTGGCGCAGCCCGGCTAGCCGCCCTTTCAGCGCGGCGAAGTTCTGGCTACGAAAAGTGCCAACAATCACAGACATAAGATCGTAAACAATAATGGCGGGCAGATAGAGCAATAGCCACGGAATGGGGTAGTTTTTTGTGATCAGCCAGACTTTATTGCGGCCCAAGAGGTAGTTTTTGAAGGGCGAACCATTGCCCAGTGTGGCCGAGTGGATGTGATAGACTCTGGCCTGGGGTTCCAACACGCACCGCCAGCCAGCCAGTTGAGCGCGCCAAGCCAGGTCCACATCCTCCAGATAGGCGAAGAAATCCTCGTCAAAGCCGCCGATCTCATCAAGCATCTGCCGGGAGTAGAGGGCCGCTCCGCCGCACGGACCGAAAATCTCCACTGGCCCGCTCTCTTCTGGTTTGTCTAATTCGCCGCCCCGCCAATCCCAGGCAATCCCGGCCCGGTCGATGGCGATGCCAGCGGAGTTGATGCGGGCTGGCTCGTGGGCGAAGAGCAATTTGGCGGCCACCATTCCCAGCCGGGGGCTGCGTTGGGATGCGTCCCAAAGATGTTCCAGCCAGCCCGGTTCGGGGAAGGCGTCGTTGTTGAGCAGGGCGATCCACTCTCCCTGCGCGGCGCGGATG
Organism: Anaerolineae bacterium; assembly: GCA_030432295.1. Classification (GTDB taxonomy): domain Bacteria; phylum Chloroflexota; class Anaerolineae; order Caldilineales; family Caldilineaceae; genus JACQGT01. The sequence goes on from JAUIHI010000007.1 coordinate 67,897, forward strand.
CCCTGGTTGCAGGCCAGGGCAAAGCCCGTATTTTCTGCATTGATCAACAGCGTGCTGGCGAGCGCTCCTTTGTCACACATCTGCTGCATAAGCGCCACAGAGCCATCCGCCGACCCGTTGTCGATAAAGATCAGCTCAAAGTCGCGCAGGGTTTGAGCCTGCAATGCGGCTACGAGTTGAGCCAAATGGCGTTCGCCGTTGTAGTTGATGACCAGGACACTGATACGCATAGCAGATTCGGCTCGACTCTAGCGGGTCAGACCGCGCCGCTCCAGCTCATTGGCCGCCTTGGCTACGTTGTCCTCGGCCTTTTGGTGACGCACCCAATTGACCAATTCCGGCACGCCATCTTCAAAACGCATTTTTGGCTCGTAGCCCAACAGCCGACGGGCTTTGCTGATGTCGGCGTAGCAGTGGCGGATGTCGCCCTCGCGGAATTTGTTGGCGATCTCCGGCTCCACCTCTACACCCAGGTGTTCGGCCAAAGCGTCGGCCATATCCCGGATGGTGAAGGCCCGACCCGTGCCCACATTGAAGACTTCGTAATTGGCTTCGTCCTTTTCCAGGGCCAGCATATTAGCCTGGACAATGTCCGAGATGTGGGTAAAGTCCCGACTTTGCAGACCGTCCTCGTAGATAAGCGGTGCATTGCCGTTGAGCAAGCGGCTGGAAAAGATGGCCGCCACGCCGGTGTAGGGGTTGGAGAGAGCCTGGCGGGGGCCATAGACATTGAAATAACGCAGAGCAACCGTCGGGATTTTGTAGGCCCGGCCCACACTGAGAAACATCTCTTCGTGATCCCGCTTGTTGATGGCGTAGACAGAGGTGGGAAAGAGGGGTTTCTCTTCGCTTGTACCTTCTCGCTCGACTGGCTCATCACAGACAGGACAGCGGACTTCCCAGTCGTGGGCCTCAAATTGCTCGACAGAGCGCAATTTGGGATAGACCACACCGTGGGTGGCGCAGCGGTATTGACCTTCCCCATAAATGGACATAGAAGACGCCACGATCATCTTGCGCACAGTGTGTTTCTCGTTGGCGATGATGTCCAGCAGCGTGGCCGCACCCATTGTGTTGATTTGGGTGTAGCGCAGTATATCGTACATGGACTGGCCCACGCCCACGGCCGCGGCCTGGTGGTAGACGATATCAATGCCGTAAAGTGCATTTTTCAGCGCTTCCCGGTCGCAGACATCGCCCACAATCAGGGGTACATCCGGGTTGAGATAGTCGGGTCGTTGGCGCGCCGGGCCGTGGACCTGTGGGTCCAGATTGTCATAGACGGTCACGTCATAGCCCCGTTCCAGCAGGGCATCTACGATGTGGGAACCAATAAAACCGGCTCCGCCGGTGACGAGGACGCGGGTTTGTTGTTGAGTCACATCAAATTCTCCTATGGGCATCTTGTTTTTAACCAAATCACAGCCTAATCATACGGGGAAACCCAGACTTCACAAAAAAAGTGTAGAGGGCGCGCAGCCCTCTACACTTTTTGCTGTTGCCGAACGCTCAACGCCTAACGTTGAATGGTGGGCGTATACACATTGTAAGGATAGTCGGCGGGTAAAAGACCGATCTGAAGCGTGCCTGTGGCATACAGACTTTGGGGTGGGCTGACATGATTGTATGCTTCGGCGTAAACGTAATAGAGACCGTCGCCCAAAGCTGATACATCCCACGTATAGTTTCCGCTGGGGGACTGTCCGCTTGCAATCAAATCGCCATCATAGCCAGAGCTATTCTGATCGTAATAGAGCGATATTTCGAGCTTCTCTGCATCGACAGAGCGACCAGTGCCCGTGACATTATTCCATTGAATGGTGTAGGTGGCAGACCCCGGTTTGAAGATCGAGATACGATCGACGGCAAAGGTATAGTTGGCTGGAATAGCGGGAAGGTAACGGAACTGGTTTTTAGGCCGTCCATTGCTCCAGCCAGGACATTTCGCCAGATCGACGGTATAGATGGTGTGCCCTTCTTCCAAGTGCAGGGCTGTCCCAGCATCGGTCAGCGAATTGCAACTATGCCAGCCACCGATGTCGGTGCCAATGTCCATGTCCCGATACTGCATAGAGAATTGGGAGGCGCTTTTGCGATCCCAATTGGTTGTCTGGATCACTTGCATCTTTGTGAAAATGGTCGGGTCAATCGTCTTCCCAGACAGATTGAGGCCAAAATATGCCTGCCCCAAATTGCCAGCCGTCGTCCCTCTCACAGCCCCTGCAGATGCTGTCAGCCCGGTAAAAGAGCCTAAATCACCCTGATCCAGGTCACTCAACGTGTTCATATTCCAGGCAAGCGCCGTACCCCTGGCAACTTTGGTAACAGTTGACGTTCCGGTAAACTGGATACGGGGAATGCGGTCGATGATCAGGGGCGCATCGCTCCACCATTCTTTCGAGTTATACTCGTCACTAACGACAGCACGCAGATAGTACTCACCCTCAGCCACAGCAGACGTATTCCACTGATAAGAGACTTCGCCCCCAGTCAATGTTGCGATGACCGATTGGACCGCTCCCGACCGACCGGGCGCCTGGTCTGAATAGTAGAGTGTTGTGGTCACAGGGCCGGTGGTGTTATCGAGTGTCCATCCTATAGTATAGGTATCGTCCGCCACATCTTTGGCGCGGAGAGTGATGGAATCCATCTCGAATGTCGTTGGAATGGAGTGAGGAATTTCATGAGGATCGAAGCGAATCAACGTCGGCAAAATACTGGTCCAGGTGCTGTAGCTGTTGGCTTCGTCGTCATACAGATCACTGCGGGCCATGTCAATCGTATAGTCATTCCAACCTTCATAGATCACAATATCATTTGTGATAGCATGATCGCCTGGCTCGTTAGGAAGAGCCGGATTTTTGTAGCCATCTTGCAGGAAATAGACACGGGAGACCCAGCCCCAGCCTACATCCTGAACACCTGTAAGCTTCATACGGAAAGTGAGATAGCGAAAACGGCTGCTGTCCACAGGGCGTCCCATCTCCATATTCAGGTTTGGTTCACCCCAAACACCGCTGGTAGATGATTCATTGCACGCGCGCTGGACTGTTGCACTGTCACTCTTGTAGATACCATTGGTATAGGACTCGTTCAATAGATTCAGTGTAGAGCCGAGATCGGCGCTACTATTGAAATCCCAGGGGTTGTTCAGACTCTCTGCGGCATAATCTGCACCGCTTGTCATACTGGGTGCGGTGAACTGAAGAATCGGTGCGCCTTTGACGATAACCGGTTGGGCACTATAACTGCTCTCCGCGGCCAACTCGTTTTCAGTTGCTGGAGTGGCAGAAGCGGTCATACCCACCCAGTCCAATTGAAAGTTGACGCTGGGTTGCACAGCGGGCAGCAGGCGGAAATTCTTCTTCGATTTGCCATTGGCCCATTTGGCATTGCCAGAGAGATCGACCGTGACATTCGTCCAACCGGTTCCCGTGTGAGCCTGATTGGAAACACCCTCAACCCACGCATCATCCGAATCCTGCCACCAGACAGAGAAGTGTTTGCCTGCCTGTTGGACATTGATGCGGAAGGTCAGCCGGTTGAATGTGGCGGGATTGATCGGTTTTGTCTGGTCTACATTCAAGTTGATGTAGCCGCCACCCTGAGTTGTTGCCCCAGTCATCACACCACCCGCAAAGGAGGTGTTGATTCCACCCTTTTCAATAACATCCCCTGCCTGGTTCATATCCCAGGGGTTGTTCAGGTTCAGCCCTGCATAATCGGAACCGGACTGGCCATAGATGTAATAACTACCAGGAGGCAGGCGGCTTGCATCCCAGTTCAGGCTGCCCGCTGCGCCATTCTGGTTGGTAACAATCGGCATCAACCAACCGTTGCCAGCAGTTGTATCCGTATCGGCATAGAGGCTGATCCGGCTGCCGCTGTTGGCCCACTGGATTGGAACTGTTGGGCCAGCGTCGCCAGTCAAACGTGCCCAGTCCACCTTCACCTCAACGCTTTCACGGTCAGCAATTGGCATTACACGTAGACCGGTCACGTTACCAGTCCATCCGTTGATAGGATTGGAGCAAGTGCCATTGTTGTTGCTGCCAAGCGTACGCAGATCGATCTGGTAGGTATTCCAACCCTGCACAGGATCGATTTTATTGGACACGGCACAGCGCCCGTCAGCAAAATCACCCAAATCACCGTCTGTCCACATCAGGCGAACTGTATCCCAAGGCTGGGGATCACCAGGAGGTTGCTTGACATCGCCGATGTACATTCGCAGAGTCAGCTTGTAATAGATGGATGTATCAATGGCATTGCCATCAAACTTGCCGTCACGCCCCAGCAATAAGCCGCCTCGATAGCCAGGAAAGAGCAGCCAGAAGTTGGGGCTAGTCAATTGCTTGCCATCCCGAAAAGGAACGACGCTGCTGCCTGACCAAATCCCGCTCGCCATTGTTACGTTACTGAAGGTGCGCGGTGCTTCGCAATAGGGCGAAGAATGGAGATAAATGTCCTGGGCATTATTCATATCCCAGGAATCTCCGAATTTTGTGGTGGCAAAATCAGCGCCCTCCGCAGTCGCTGTTCCGGGATTAATCGTAATTGTAAAATTCGGGACATCAGTCGCATTTGGCTCTGACACTTCAGCGTTGGCAATACGACTCCCCTGGCTTGCCAACAACAACACACAACTAATAGCCAGGGCAATGCCAATCCCTCCCCAGCGCCGCCCCATAAAGATAAGTTTCATTAAATTCTTTCCTTTCTGCTTGAATGAGAAAACTCAAATAACAGGCATCAAGTGCGAGGCTCTTTTATGACACCAAGTCTACCATCGCATCGTTACAAAAACGTGACAGACAAAGAATCATGGGGAGAAGATGAAATTCTATCTGCGACGACGCTCAACCTGCCAACGAACAAAGTTCGCAGTTTCGTCGGCCAATTGACGTACACCACCCTGGCGGAAATGGTTCATGGCCTTGCGCATCAAAGTGCGCGGGTGTATCTTTTGTCCTGCGGATGACCACTGATCCCAGAAATCGTGCATGCCCAATTCGGATGCAACGAACGATGGGAGATCACCGCCAGTTGTCTGATTTTGTTGTGGGTTATGAAGAAATGAAGCCAGTGGCGAGATCGCTTTGTCCCAAGTAAGCCGATCCCGCACCAATTGTCGGGCATTCTCCCCACGTCGATAAGCCTCGGAAGGATCGGAAAGCACTTCTCCTACAATCCGTCGAATTCCTTCTCTGTCGTCAGGATCGAGAACCCAGCCAGCTTCGTACTCGCGAATCAGGGGGGAAAGTTCGGAGTAATTATTGTAGATTACCGCCAGCCCACACCACATATACTCCACCGTCCTGGTTGTGAATGCAAGCTCACGTTCATAATTGTGTGCCATCAGATCAACAGCAACGGCCCCTTGCAGGTAGTGTTGCACGAGTATATCACGGGCTGTGAATCCCTCCAACCGAACATTTTGCATGTCCCCAAATTTTTCTTCCAGGCGAGCAAAGACCGGTGGAATTTTGATCGGCATGTTGGGATGCTTGCCACCGAAGAGCCGCAGTAGTCCTCGTTCCTGTGCCGCAAGCTCATCCGCTACAGCTTCCAGCCCTACCGACGGGTCTTGCCAGGGAAGATAGACCCCTCCATAGACAAATTCCGGCTCATCCGGTGCTGGGAGCCGTTCCGGAAGATCGGGTGAAAGACAGACAGGGATCGATACAATACGCGGGGTGGTCAGATCGATCCCGCTCATCAATAGCCAAGACAAAAAATAGAGCTTTTGCTTTTCGCCAGCACAGGTAAAGAAGTCAGCCTTACGCAACGCTTCGATCTTCGATAGCCCATTGGAGGAGACATCACCGAAATTTTGGAAGAGCCGCTCCAATATATGCGGTCCATGAAAGTCGATCACCGTAGGGATGTCCAGCCGCTGGCCGATCTGCACAGTGGGCCAATGGCAAAAGACAACTGCATCTGGCCGTGCATCTGCTATCACCCGCTCCAGTGTCTGGGGATGCCAGGTATAGATACGGTAGTCCAATTCTGGAAGTTTGATGTCGTCACGCAAGGCTACAGAAGGGACAGCAAAGTCCACTGCGAAGCCGTGGGCACGCAAACCTTCGCCCATTCCCCAGGCGCGCAGGCCCGCGCCGCTGGTCGAATAACCAGGCAGAGGCAATGTATCTCCAGCTATCACAAGTACATTTTTTGTCATATGATATTTACTCTGCCTCTAGTAGATTTGACGACGGATAAAATCGCTTGCTTCGGTGAGCATCGTTCGGATACCGCCCCGTCGATAATGCCTGCGCAACTCGCTGACCAAATACTCCCACTTGGCGTTGCCTGTGGGCAAAACCCGGTGCGTGGGTTGGGGCGGGGTTGCGTTTCGCCCCGCGGGCTGGGCCTGTCGGCGACTACGCACCTTTGGCTGGTGAACAAAACTATCCAGCGGAGCAATGGTGCGGTCCCAGGTCAGACATTCCCGTACCAGCCGTTGGGCGTTCTGACTGCGTCGGGCGACTTCTGCAGGATCGGTGAATATTTGGGTGAGCACCGCTTGCAATGCGCTATCGTCTTCGGGATCGATCACCCAACCTGCTTCGTAGTCACGAATGTAATCGCTCAACTCGGCATAGTCGTGATAGATCACCGGCAGACCACACCAGAGATATTCGACTGTACGGGTGGTGAAGGCCAGTTCCCGCTCCGGGTTGCGTGCCATTGTGTCCACAGCCACGTGTGCGCTGGTATATCGTTCGATCAACGCATCGTGGGTAACCATTCCCGGCGCAACTACCTGGGGACTGGTCTGCAATTGGGTCAGGAGTTTGTCAAATATCCCCGAATCCACATCGTAGACGGGATGCTTTCCACCATAAAAATAGAGTTTGCCCTGTTTGCGCGCATCCAAGGCATGTACGAGCGCCAGCAGAGCACGGGATGGGTCTTGCCAGGGCAAAAAGACGCCGCCATAGACAAAGCTTAGTTCGTCGCTTGGGTTGCGTTCGGGCAGGTCGGGGCAGAGTGACACAGGAATAGCCGCGGCCCGTTCTTGTCGCTCCCGGCTCGACCAGCCTGCCCGCTCCAACCAATCCTGAAAATAGGCCAACTGTTTGTGGCCTGCACAGGTAAAGAAATCGGCCTTGCGCAGGGCGTTGATTTTGCGATTGGCATTGTCGTCTGCTTGGCCGAATTTGTTATACTCGCGTTCCAGATAGTGGGGTCCGTGCTGATCAAGAACAATTGGAATGTCCAGATCGTCCACCTGCATATTGTCCAACACGGGCCAATTGCAGACAACCACAATATCGGCCTGGGCCTGATTCACGATCTGATGCAGGGTTTCCGGCTCCCAGGCATATCGCTTGGCCTCTTCGCTGGCGATCTGTTCCCTGCCTTTCAGAGCGGCCTGGGGCATGGCGAAGACCACATCATGGCCTTTGGCACGCAGTCCTTGCCCAATACCCCAGGCGCGCAGACCAGATCCGACGGTCGGCATACCCGGATAGGGCAGAATATCTGAGCTGACTATCAGCACACGTCGGCGTATGTTGCCAAACAGGGATTGGAGATCGAACGGCTCTGCGGCCAGATATTGGGTACGAACTTTGGCATCGGGCCAGTAGCGAAAAGGCCATCGGAAGAGAGAAGCCAAATCGGCGTCGGACCGTTTGCGCCGGGACTGAATGGCCCGGCGTTTGTCGAGCAGCCGGGGCATTTGATCCATCAGCGCCTGAACCGCTACCAGAGAACCCAGCCGTTTGGGGTCCGAGATGGTCGCCTGTCCAGCAGTTGGGGCGTAGCCGAAATTGCGGAAGTAGTCGGGGTTGAGTTCGCCAGCAGAGACAGCGTCGTTCACTACCCCATCTACCGTAGCGGCAAGCACCGTGGCCAGCACAGGCCCGATGTGGCTATCGTCGTAGTTTTTTAGAATTGTGTAGAGGGAGTTACGCTTTTGGAAGAAGGCCAGCCAGCGCTCGGCATCGGGAACCCGGCTGATGGAACCGTGATGTTTATGGGTAGCAATGGCATTGGGCGCAAAGAGAACTTTGTGCCCCAGTAGCCAAAGACGCCAGCCAATGTCCAGGTCTTCGTAGTACATAAAATAGTCTTCGTCAAAGCCGCCAATATCCAAAAATATGGATCGTTTGACCAGCATTGCACCACCGCAGGCATAAAGAATCGGCGCAATTTCGTTATGCAACGACGAATCGAAGGATTGTCCTAATCCCATTTGGTAGGCATGGGCGGCAAAATCAGCAGTAGAGCCAACAAAGTCGAATTGACTCCGATCCCAATTCAAGATTTTAGCCCCCGCACAGACCGCGTCCGGGTCGCTCTCAATCGCTTCTAACAAACCCGTAACAAATCCCGGTTCGACTCGCATATCATTGTTTAAGAAGACAATATATTCCCCGTTGGCTGTCTCTGCGCCCCGGTTGTTGCCCCCGGAAAAGCCGAGATTTTCGCCATTTTGGACAATGACCACACGGGGAAATTGAGAGCGAACCAATTCAATCGAGCCATCAGCGGACCCGTTGTCCACCAATAGGATTTGCAGCCGCTCCTGGGGATAGTCGAGTGCGAGGAGTGAAGCAAAGCAATCCTCTAAATGATGCTTTCCGTTGTAATTCAGAACGATAATACTAACTGTCGGCCAACTCATTCACATCTTCCTGATTATCTATGGGCTATCTGACGGTTCATCCTCGGTCTGCACAGACGGGATGGTTGCATTCTCTTCCACCACCAGGGCAGATTCTGACTGTGGTTTTCGCGCCCAAATAAATGTTTCGAACGCGCCGTTCATATCCTGGACCGACTGAATCGCAGTGTTCATTTCCGAGCGCAGGAGACGAGCCTCATCCTCCAGGGCGGAAAGTTGCCGACGACGCAAATGGCGCAGATCGTTGAGTACCGTGCGCAAGGAACGTACATCATTGGCAAGCGTATGAACCTGATTGGCAAGCGTATGAATCTGAGCGGATAACGCATCTGTCGTTTGCCGGGCATAGTCACGTTCCCCAGCCAGCGCCTTGTCCACCTCTACAGCCAGATCGTCCAACAAAGGACGCACCATCCAGTTGGTCAGGCTGCGTTTGAACCGCCATAGCAATGAGTGTATAAAGGTCTTGCCCTGGGATGGAATAACATTTTCGTAGTTCAAACGAGGGCGTTCATCAGGTTGCCCTGTGGCTGCAGAGGTTTCGTCAGCCAGTGCCTCAACGGTTGGCAGCTCAAAATCCGGGCTTTCCAGGTGGGCAATGAAGGTCGGTCTTTCCTCCAGCAATGCCCGAGCCTTTGCCAGCAGCGGCGAGGCAGTTTGGGGATTTTCGCCAAATTGCCCATCCACAAACCCGGCCCGATCTAAAAAGAAGGTAACGAGCCGGGGATGATAAAAGGTGATATGGCCGAAATGGGTGTAGAACATTTCCAGATGGGAAAAGAGCGAGCGGGCATTGGGTGTCGCCAGTACAATCACACCCCCCGGCTGCAAAATCCGGTACGAGTGCTCGATCAGTTCGATCACTTTGGGATAGGGTAGATGTTCGATGAGGTGGGCGCTGAAAACACCATCTACACTGTCATCGGGCTGTTCGACCAGCCACTCGAAAACATCTTGTTTGATAACGGGCAATCCTTTGGCAGCCGTGGCCGCATAGGCTTTGTCATCCGAATCGACCCCGACTACCTCAATACCCCGCTCCACCAGAAGTTCGACAAAATCAGCGTCGCCACAGGCCAGATCTACCACCCGGCTGCACTGTTCGAAATAGGGCATGTAGTGGCTCTGGATGCGCCGTTGATTCTCCGCCGTCACACCCATATAACGCAGGAAATCGTAATCCATTCCGGGAAATTGGGATTCCATCACTTAGACCTGTGCAACTTTTTCCACTGGCACTGCCCGGGCTGGCCGTGGATTCGGGCGGGGGGTAGGTTTCTGGTCAGTGGTCCACTGGCCGCCCAATGTCACAACGCCATAGCGCTCCCGCGTGTTACCCGTATGCACCCGGAATTGATAGGCCCGGTCGTGATAATCGTACATTTCGGTGTCGGATCGGTTGACCGCGGCCACGGAGATGCTATAGCCTCCAGCCAGAAGTGAGAGTTTGGGTATATGATAGACAACCTCCCCCTCTCCCTCGACACGCGGAATAGAGAGATCACCAAAATCCGTATTGGGTCCGGCCACCCACGTGCCGTTATGGTGGTGAAGCGCAATGCCAAAAATCGGGTCTTCGATAGGCTTGTCCGCTCGATAGTACAGACGAATCTGCATGGGTGCGCCTGTCAGGAAGATGGAGCGCTCGATGCCCTCTGCGTCGCATAATTTTACGTCTATAATCTCCACTCGACCCGTACCCCAGCGCTGGCCTTCGGCCAACTGGTCCACCGAGCGGCTTTTGCCCGCGGCAGAGCGCACAGCCTCTTCTTTCTCAGCTACATTATTCAGATATTGCATCACCACATCAGTGGGATGGCCAAATGCCTGTACCCGGCCGTGCTCATACCAGATAGCCCGATCACAGATGGACTCGATTGAGCCGAGATCATGGGAGACGAGCAGGATTGTGCCGCCCCGTTGTCGGTAACGCTGGATAGCATCCATACATTTGTGCTGGAAGTTGGCGTCTCCCACTGCCAGCACTTCGTCTACCAGCAGCAGGTCCGGCTCTGTGTGGATTGCTACAGAGAAGCCCAAACGCACGTACATACCCGACGAGTAGTGTTTGATAGGGACATCGATAAATTCGTTCAGCTCGGAGAACTCGATGATGCTTTCCATCTGTTTCTGCATCTCCTGACGGCTCAACCCATAGAGTGTGCCGTTCAGAAAGATATTCTCGCGCCCGGTCAGGTCCGGGTGAAAGCCCGCACCCAATTCCAGCAGGGCAGAAATGCGTCCGTTCACAACGATTTCGCCAGTAGTTGGCTCCAAAATACCTGCGAGCAGCTTCAGCAGCGTGCTTTTCCCAGAACCGTTTGGGCCGATTATTCCCAGGCTTTCACCTGGTCGAACTTGAAAAGAGACATCCCGCAAGGCCCAAAACTCTTTGGACGAACTGTAACGCTTGCGCTGAAAGAAGTTGACAAATATCTCCTGAAAGGAGCGCTGCTGTTCGCTATGCAGACGAAAACGTTTGGAAACGTTGCGCACATCCAACAAAGGGTCGTCTAGTTGATCAGTCATTTTGTCCTTGGCAGAAGTAAACATCAGACCTCCTCGCCAAAATTGCCGCTGACCCGGGTGAAGAGCCAATAGCCGAAGACAAGTACTACCAAAGAGGTGACTGCCGTGCGCAATAAAAAGTCAATTTCTGTGTATGTGCCCAAATAGAGCAGGTCACGATAAGCATTGATGATGGAAGCCATGGGGTTCAGAATGTACATCAATCGATGGATATTGAGGGTAAAGCCCAAGACCTCGTAGCTCTGAGGGAGGATTTGCAAGGGATAAAAAATCGGTGTCAGAAAAAACCAGGCCAGAATCACCACATCCATAATCATCATTGTGTCTCGATAATAGACATTCACCGCACTCAGAAAGAGAGCCAGCCCGGTGACAAAGATGGTTTGAATCAAAATGATAATGGGTAAGAGGTAGACGTAGGGACTGATGTCGGACTGAAATACAAAGAGGAGCCCAAAAAGAACCACCAGAGCCAAAAGGAAATTGACCAATTGGGCCAAAACCGAAGCAATAGGCAGGACTTCCCTGGGAAAGTAGACCTTTTTTACCAAATTGGAATTGCCCACCACACTGCCAATGCTTGTCATCACACCAGCGCTGAAGAAGTTCCACGGCAGTAGACCGCAAAGAAGGAATGCAGGGTATTTGGGGACTGTCGTATTGGGGGTGATGATTGTAAAGACTGCCGTAAAGACTGCCATCATCAATAACGGATTCACCAGGGTCCACAGGAATCCCAACAGGCTACCCTTATAACGGGCTTTCAATTCCCGCACTACTAAATAGTAGAGCAGATCGCGAAAACGGTAAAGCTCGGATATACGCTGCCACAGGGACATCTGACCACCCATCCGACGTTTTGGTACGGATGGGTGGTGAAGCACATTGCTTTGCAAGTGGTCTGCTCCTCAACTTATAAATAAAATGGCAACACATCTCTGTCCACTTGGGCAGTAAACACAGGAACTCTGCAATGCAAAGCGTAGCTACTTATCTCAATAGGGACTCTTCGACAATTCAGACATACGTTCTTGCGCAAATTGACGAGCGGCCCGCCCTGTGTCCGTTATCTCTTTGGTAGACGGATTGAAATAGGATTGATGCTCATTGAAGCCTGACGTATCAGAGAGGCTATACCAGACCCAACGCTGGATCAGTCGACATTCGTCGGCTGAATAGCCCAGATTGCAATCCTTTGTATCCAGAAAATGATTGAAGGACCAGATCATATAGTCAATGATCGAATTGGCATCCTCATCCGGTAAGCCAAGCACCCAATTGGGCAGCAATACGCTGAACTCAGTAATGATCAGCGGCTTTTCTTGCTCACCCCGGTCTTTCATCCACTGACGGAAATCACGGATCTGTTGTGCTATGAGATCGCGATCAATGTGTTCGGGCATTGTGGACAACACTTCACCGCCGGGTCCCAGGTGAAACAAATAGGCACCGGAGGTTTCGCTTAGACCCACGGGAATATCCGCGCCCCAATACCCGGATTTTTCCGGCAAAATGAATGTGTGTGTATTCCACACATCCACCGGCATCCTTGTGCCGTAAGTTGTCTGATAGTGATCCAGAACCCGGTCCAGGTACTGCATTCGCAGAGGCGTCGCCTGGATTACACCCCCAATGGCGATTTTGGCAAGCGGGTCGGCGGCCTTGATGAGCGTGTAGAGTTCGTGGTATGCCTCCGCATAGAGTTCCGGCAGCATCTCATCCTGATGACCACCACCTGCCCAATCTCTCCGCTCCATCTCATTGCCAATCAACCAAAGGGAGCCAGGGCGGGCCTGGGCCACATCTCGAATCGTTGCAGCGCTCGGCCGATATGTATAAGAATGGGGAACTACATAGGGGCAAAGTGTCCGACTGTGGGCCGTAGCTGAACCTATTTCGCAGGTCAAGTCCTGGTGGAGTCGAATCATCTGGGCATATTCCATCCCATTGGGTTGGCTGGGGCTCTTGTTGACCCCCCAGTTGAGATACCAACCGGCTTTGACAGAATCGATCTCAGGAAAGCTATCCGGTGAGCCGCTTGCAGCACCAAAACCAAACCGGGTCGCGATCTGCACCCTTTTACTGATCATTGGCAAGTAGAGAGATGTGGTCTCTGTTGTATTCGTTGTATTATCCGTATCCCTCTCAATAACCGGAATAAATATACTTGAAGTAGTGGTATCCAATCCTTCATTAAGGAGTGGCAGTGGAATACTTACTGTTTTTGCGGCAACATTTGCAATCGAAAGCCCCCCAAAGGCCAATACGAATAGAATGCCTAAAGCCAACAGCATGCGCCGCACAGAAGAAATGGCCTGCCGTGCTATCACCATCATCTGAATATCCATACGCCTCGAAGCTCCAGTCCGAAACTAGCGAAATATACACATATTCCCACTACCCACTACTGCTTTGTTGGAATATACCCTGAATAGGTAGTTTGCTGGCTACTTCTCCGGTTTGCGATTCCACGTATAACTGTCAAATGGGAAACGAGCATATAAAAAACATCTTCAATCTGCCGCCCGGCCAATTCCCAGCTCAAGAGTTTGACTGCTCGCTGACGCAATTGTCGGCTTAGATCTGGCCGCATCCAAACCCCATTTGTACCAGGCAGACACGCATTCAATTCCTCAGCCAAACTCTCCACATCCCCCCGCCGGGCAAACACCCCGTCCAGCCCCAAATACTCCCTGGCTACCGGTGTGTCAAAGGCCACGGTGGGCAACCCAACCGCCATATAATTGAGCAGCTTGCCCGCGCCTTCGGTGGCGCTCAGCTTGGGAGCCACGGCGACATCGCCCAGCGCTAAATACTTGGGCGCTTCCGGGTATGGAATCCGCCCCGTAAAAGTCACAAAGTTGCCAATGCCCAGTTCCTGGGCCTGGCGCTGATAGACAGCCTCGCCGGGAAAGCCCATCAGCAACAGATGAACATCTGTCCGGCGCTGTACCAGCAACTGCATAGCCCGCAGCAGATGACTTGTGCCCTGGTGTTCGGCCAGCAAACCCAAATAGACGATCAGACGACGGTCAGCGGGGATTCCCAGAGAAGCGCGCAATTCTGCCAGCTCGCCCTCCGGGTATGTATCAGCCGGACGAAAAACATCGGCGTTCACAGAATCGGGGAGGGTCTGTACCCGCTCCGGGTCACAGTCAAAGCGATCCACCAGAAGCCGCTCTGCATTCGCCGTACTCGTCAGCACAGCGTGGGCCGAGCGGTTGATCCAGGTTTCCAGCCGCAGCAACGGTGCAAAGAAGCGGCTTTTCTCGCTCAGAAACTTGTGGTCTTGCATTTCAGCCGTCAGGCTGCCCTGAAAATCGAAGACCACCGGAATCCGAAAAAGTCGCCCCAGCACCAGCCCGATCAGCGCGCCTTCGTGCAGGTGAGCGTGGATCACATCGTAGCGTTCCCGCACCAGCAGTTCGAGAGTCTTCAGGCCCAACAGCGCGTCAAAGGCAATTTTGTGACGGCTTGATCCAACCTCATATTCACGCCGCCAGGGGATCGGCAATGTGCGTCGAATGTCCAGCCCCGGCACGTCGTGGCCGTTGCGATAGGTGACAATTGTGACCCGATGGCCCATCTTCTGCAAAATCCGGGCCTCTTCCAGAATGCGCACGTGGCAGCCGTAATCAGCGAAAAAACTGGTCGGTGCAATCATCAGCACCCGAAAGCGCCGATCCGCCGCTGTCTCTTCCTGCTCCGCCACCGGCAGGGAACCCTCTCTCATTTCGGAAGCCATCTGCCCCGTTCCTTTCGCCCGGCACAATACGTCAAGTCCCTATTGTAGCGGAAGGCAGCCGCCAGCGCCAAACATCTTTAGGGACGCAGTGCTTTGCGAAAGAGAGCGAAGTCCGCTTCGGAGACCGCTCCTCCTTGCCAGATCAGCGCCAAGTAGACCAGCAGAGCGACAAATGCGGAGATCGGCCAAAGGCCAGCCACGGGCAGAAATCGTTCGATTCCGGCCTGGGCCACTGCTGCCGCGGCCGTCGCGCCCAGCAGCAATGGCAACCGCCGGGGCAACCCAGCCGGGACGTGCATCCGCTTCAGCAAGAACAGCCCGATGCCCGCGCTGGCGCTGATCGCCCCAATCATTGCCGTTGCCGCGCCCACGGCTTGCCAGCGGGCGGTCAAAAAAGGCAGGAGAGAAAGCGCTACCCCGATGTGGGTTCCGGCAATCAGCAGACTGCCCTTGGGCTGTCGCTCCACAAGCAGAAGATTGACCGCGTAGGTCGCCACCAGAAAGAGGGGAGCAGCCCAAATCAATATAGCATAAGTCGCCAGAGCCGCGCTGTGATCCTCGCCACGATAGACGATACTGAGCAGCCAATCCGCGCCCCCCCGGCTCAACGCGGCCACGGGCAGAAAGGCCAGCAGCCCAAAGCGGATAGCCAGCGCAGCCAGCCGCCGGTACTGTTCTTCGGCCTGCACACGCAGACGGCTGAAGGTGGGATAGAGGGATTGCCACCAGGTCTGGGCCAGAATAATCAGCACCCGCACCACCAGATAGGCCGCGCTATAGATGCCAGTAATCACATCCCCGGCGAAGACACTGAGCAGCAGAATGTCCAGCCGGTGCAACAGTACATTTGCCAAGGCCAGGCCATAGAAAGGGCGGGACTGCCCTAACAGGCGTTGCGCCGATACCCGAAAGCCCTGGGGTACTCGCTCTTGCGATCCGGCCGTCAGTTGGCTCCTGCCCAGCAGCCACAGGCAGACAGACGCGGAGAGCGCCTGGGTGACAATCATCACAGCGCAGAGTGCCACCACCCCGCCGCCCTGCCACAGCACGACCAGACTCGCCGCCACAATCAGCGTATTGATCGCCACCTCCACCCCCATCACCAGTTCCATGCGCTCGCTGGCCTGGAAGAGAATTTCGCAGACCGATGTGACCGCGTATAGTGGCAGGGAAGCGGTGATCAGAAGCAGGGCAAGACGGGTTTCGGGCTGGTAAGGCAGAATTGCGGTCAGGCCAAAGACCCCAGCCCAGACCAGAAAAGCAGCGATGATTTGGACACCCAGGGCTGTACGAAAACTCTGTCGCCGACGCTCCGGATGGCGGGCCAGGTCTCGCACCAGCAGTTGGGGCAGCCCCAGTTCGCTGAGAATCTGGCAGACATTCAGCCAGGCCAAAGCCGTGGCATATTGACCCAACCCCTGCGCGCCCAGCAGCCGGGCAATCATCAATTGCAGGCCAAAGCTGATGCCAATGCGCCAGAGACTGGAGGTAGCCAGCGCGCCGGTGTTGAGAACAATGCGGCGATCTGTGCGCGCGGGCGCGGTGAGGGAATTGTCGGCGGGTGCAGTCATGGGGAGAATTGTAGCATTTGCCCAGAAGAAACGTGAAACGTAAAAGGTGAGATCGTCGCTCGATCTCACCTGTACGTTTCACGCACCACCTTCCCCGTCACTACAAAGCGCCACAGATTTTCGCGCCGATAGAGCCTATGCCGCCAGACAAACCAGCCCAGGGCCAGCAGCCCGCCCAACTCCCAGCCCCACAGTTCGGGCCGCCGGGTAAAGGCATACCAGTAGGCCCAGCCGATCTTCTCCTGCTCGGAGCCGCGCTTGCCCCAGACGTGAAAACGCCAGCCCCGCAGAGGCCAGTAGAAAGTGTTGTGGAAATACCAGAGCCGGTCCAGCAGCGCGTGGCCGCCGTAGGCCAGGGCGTAGACCAGCCCGATCGTTCCCCGCACTCCCAGCCAGAGCACAAGTAGAAACGACCAGAGGGTGTGGGCGAAAAGAACAGCCGATTTGTACTTTTTGTAGAAATAGACCAGAGCCAATGGTTTGTCGATCAAATCCGGGCCAGCCGCGGCCAGAGCCACCAGCCGGTAGTCAGCGTCAGGTGCAAAGTCGAGATGTTCTTGGACCAGACTCAACGCCGTCCAGGTATAGGCGATGTGGGATTGGGGGAGCATAGGGGAATGTGTCAGGGTGTCAGGTGTCGGTGTGTCAAGTGGCGGATGGTAAGCGTTCCACCTTTGCCTTCTCTTTTTGCCTTTTGCCTTACAGCCCTCTCTCCCCCCGCACATACGGCTCGCCCAGGGCAGCCGGCGCGCCGAGACGTTTGCGGGCCGCGGCCCGGCTGCCGATCATCAGGGCGATGATTGTGAGGAGATAGGGAACCATTTGTAGAAAGAAGCCAAAGTTGGAGTTGATAAAAAGCGGGTTGGTGAAGCCCAAAAGCAACGGAACCCCTTGCAAGTCCAGGATGGCCCGCCGCAGCGCACCGAAAAGATAGGCCCCCAGCGCGGCCCGCCAGGGATTCCACTGGGCAAAGATGACCAGCCCGATGGCGATCCAGCCCTGGCCGGAAGTAGTCTGGGCGCTGTACCAGCCTGGCGACACCGAAAGGCTGATAGTCGCACCGGCCAGCCCAGCCAGACAGCCCCCCGCAAAGACGTACAGATAGCGGGTTCGGTAGACGTCGATGCCCATTGTATCCGCGGCCGAGGGTTTCTCGCCCACCGCGCGCAGATGCAGGCCAGGCCGGGTCTTGTGGATGTAGTACCAGACCAGGGGCGTGAACAGATAGCCCACATAGACCAGCGGGCTATGATCTGCAAAGAATGCCGGGCCAAAGAAAGGAATCGCGGCAAGCCCCGGAATGTCCATGTCCGGAATCAGCGCGACTGTTTGCCCGGTCAGCCCATTGCCCAGCACCAGCGCCAGCCCCGTGCCCAGAAATGTCAGCGAGAGGCCGCTCACCACCTGATCTGCCTGAAAGTGGATCGTCACCAGTCCGTGGGCCAGACTGAGCGCACCGCCAGCCAGCATTGCCATCATCAGCCCCAGCCAGGGATTGCCCGTTGCCAGAGCCGTGCCAAAACCGGCCATCGCGCCCAGCAGCATCATCCCTTCCACACCCAAATTGAGAATCCCGGCCCGCTCGGAGAGAATTTCGCCGATGCCCGCAAAAAGCAGAATCGTGCCGGTTGCCAGCCCCGCGTGCAGAATAATTTCTAAGTTCATAGCGCGGCTCCTTCGGCAAAGGCTTTCTGAGCCACTGATGAACAGTGATAAACGCTGATAGATTTACTTCTCTGCGCCTCTGCGCCTCTGCGGGAGAAAAGTTCTTTTTGCAGGTAATTCATGCGGCTTCCTCCACGGGAGCGGTGCGGATCAGGCGCACGTTATAGCGCAACAGCACATCGCTGCTGATGACAGCGAAGAGGACAAAGCCCTGGATCATCTGGGATATGCCCGAAGGCTGCACCTCCCGTCCCGCCACAATCAGCGCACCGAAAAGAATCGAGACGAGGATGACGGCGAAGGGATTCAACTTTGCCAGCCAGGCCACAATAATTCCCGTAAAGCCGTAGCCCGGCGAGATGCGCTCCTGCAAGCGATGGACTACCCCGCTCACCTCTGCCATGCCGGCCAGACCAGCCAGCGCACCGGAAAACATCATCACCAGCACAATATTGCGGGCGATGTTCAGCCCGGCATAGCGGGCCGCATTCGGGTTATCGCCGATCAGTCGGATTTCATAGCCCCAGCGACTACGGCTCAGAACCCACCAGACGACTATCGCCGCCACCAGCCCGAAGATCACACCCAAATGGAGGGTAATGCCAGAGAAGGCTTTGTACTGGCGGGCGTAGTCGGAAAGCCGGGGCAGCCAGGCCGTTTTGTCAAAGGTCGGCGTCATCTGAAAACCAGCATCGCTCCAGCGGTCGAATATCCAGAAATTGTTCCACAAAATCGCCACGTAGTTGAGCATCAGCGTACTGATGATTTCGTTGACATCGAATTTGGCCTTCAAATAGCCGGGAATGAAGCCCCAAATTGCCCCGCCGATCATCCCCATCACAACCATCGCGGTCAGCACCAGCCATTTGGGGCTGTCCGGCGGCACAATCGGAACCAGCACGACCAGACTGGCGAAGAACGCGCCCAGATAGAATTGCCCTTCCGCGCCGATGTTCCACAGCTTCATTTTGAAGGCGACCGCGCAGGCCAGCCCCACCATAATCAGGGGTGTGGCCTTCACGATTGTGTCGGAAAAAGCAGCCCAGCTACCGAAGGTGGCTTTGTAGAAGAACTGGTAGACGATGAATGGGTTGGCCCCGATCAGCGCAAGAACAACGCCGCTGACAATCAGCGCCGCGATCACCGAACCAACCGACGTGGCCGCGGGCAGCCAGCCGGGGACCTCATCCGTGCGTTTTTCGATATAGAGCGTAAAAGGCAATCGCATACCTGTCCTCTCCTGCTTAGCACGACCTGTCATCATCTAGGGTCTGATAACCGACGGCAAATAGATATACGTTTCAGGTGTCAGAACCCCAGCAATCGTCAAGGCGACATCATCGACATAAAAAGCGGATTGGCTGTTTGCCTGGATCAATGCGTCGAAACGCACATTCGATGCCGTTCTTGCCTGCTCAGTGACATCCACATCCACCTTGGCATACTGCTTATATTGAAACGCGGTCTGATCCGTATTGGAGACGGTAAAGACATCTCTGCCGCCAATCGAAACGCGTAAAACGTCCTCGCCGGTGTTGCTGGAACTGGGGATGCGCAGCCAGAAGGAGAGAGTCGTTGTCATAATTTCGCCAGCCGGAATGGCAATATCCTGGCTGATGTATGCATCCTCTCGCTTTGCCCCGCCCGCAAACGAAACCCAGTGCTTGCCTGAATGGGCCTGGCTGACACCCGCATAGTGGCATTCGCTGTCACAGATTACAAAAGGCAAGTTGCTCGACATCTGCTGCCAAGCGGATCGTTCTGCCTCAAAGCTGCCGTCCTGAATCAGGTCCATGTAGGATATCGGCTCACTAGAACGCTGAGCAAAGACGCCAAATTGGGTGAGATGTTCGGTTGTAAAGCGCAGCCGATTGTTGAGCGGGTCACGCTCGGTGACAACCAGTCCATCATTGATCCAGGCCTGCCGATCTGCGCTCCACCAGTAGACAGCCAGTGTACTCTCATTCAAACCGGCAATCGAATCTTCACTGTAGGCCAGTTCGACCGAAAGAGGCTCGTTGAAGACAAAATCGGCCTGTGGGTTGCCAGACTGATGGGCAGTTAGCACAAAGTTGAGACGGGTTGCGGTCAGACCAGCCGGAGAAAGCCGCTCTATCGGGTCGGGTTGGGTGTAGACAAGTGTAGTCGTCTCACTCACAATGCCAGCCGACGCGTGAATGGTTGTGGAAAGATTCGGATCAGCCGGTGTGGTCGTAAAGGTTTTGCTGATGGCCTCGGTCGGTGTCAGCACAGCGACAAGCTCACAACTGGCATCCCCGGCAAAGACGATATTGGAATAAATCGTCTCATTGGCATCCTTATCAATTGGCATCACCCGATAAAAGTAGCAGCCGGTCTGGCTGGCCTGAGAGAGAAGTGTCGTCGTTTCAAAACTGCTTTTGACGGGTGTGTCTATCATCTCATCTGGCCTGGTTGTAGGGCCGCCATGCACTCGATAGGATGCGGTCTCTGTCGCGCCATTCCAGCTATAGTGGAGTGTGCCCGTCACCGAATGGGTGGTGAGGACCAGCGTCGGCGCTTCGTTGGGATGACCCTCCCACGGCTGGCGGTACGTGCGATAGCTGCGCTCCTGGTTGACGAAATACATTTCCAAGGCTTTGCTGCCATCCGGTTTGACTTCCGTAAAGATAGGCGGCAACCCGCTGTCACCACCCCAGTCGATCAGCGTGTTGCCATTGGGCAACCGTTGCATACTGCCTGTGATGCGACCAAAAGCATCTGTGGGCTGATGGCGATATTCCCATACTTTGGTAGCGGTTCTGTTCACCTCATCAATCTGATATTCCACGCCCCTGGAGTATTCAGGCACCAGATTATTGCCGTTGTCATAAAGAGTCAGATTGCCGTTAGGCAGGCGGCGTACATCGTGCTGGTGGGAAAAAGGACGATCGTCGCCAATCAATGTAAAGTCGTTGCGTTTGCCGCCGAATTGCCAGATGATCTCCGCTGTGCGCCTGTTGATCTTCGTGATTTCGTCCCGGTTGCGGAAGGAGACCAAAATATTGCCGTCGTTATCCCAGACCGCTGCGTTGCTGTGGGATGCCCGAATGCCGGTAGCGGTCAGATCGATGTCGTCGCTGGCGTCGGTGATCAAAAAGTGATCCCAGCTACGCCACTCAAATATCACATTACGGGAGGGGTCCAGTTCTTGAATAACAACCCCAACCACAGTGGCATCGGGTAGACCGCCGGATACGAGCTGGCTCATATCCACCGGCTGCTCGTCATAAATTTGGAGCAGAATGTGGCCATTCTCGGCGATCTCAATCCCATGCCCGTCAATCACATAGCCGTTGCCAGCCCGATAGGTATCGACCATACGGTAGGAACTGTCCAGGGCTTTGTACGCCTCGGCGGCTCCGTCGTGATAGGTCAGCAGACCGTTGACCTGCTTTCGGAAATCGCTATAGCGGACGCCGGGGGCCATCTTGCGGTAGAAGACCGGTTCGCCATTGTCATCCAAAATCAGCAGGTAGGGATGGGGCGGGCGGTTGGATGTGTTGTTGAGAAAAAGCAGCCCGTCGCCAGTCTGATTGGCCGCTGCAGTGACGGTGACAAAAGGAAAGTCGGCAGCTAACGTGGCATAATTGGTTGGGTTTCCGACCAAAGCACCTGTCGTAACCGGTAACGATTGGTTCCCACCTCCCCAATCTACTTCGTGGTTGGTTTCTGGCAGTGTGCGCCGCTGAGTCAGCGAGTTCGGAGAGACAGTAAAGGTATAGGTCAAACCGCCGAGTACCGTTCCGCCAGTGGTCTCTATCCCCGATTGTATAGTAACTGTGACTATTTCGGCTGGACTAAAAGGGGCCGACGGTTGAAAAATGACGGTCTTCTCGTCGTCGGCCAGGATGACCTGCCCCGGATGCAATCCGCTCTTTCCACCCTCTACACGAAAAGTCGAATTGCTCAGACTGCTCTCAGCAATCGTTTCCCCTTGCCGCACGCCGATCGTCGTCTCCGCCGAGACCAGCATTGCCCCCGGACGGGGCGAGAGATATTCAAATGTCTCCTGTGCGTAGGCCGAGCTTGAACACCAAATCAGAAATATGGCAAACGCAACGAGCAATCTTCGATACAAAGTGGGTCCCCTTCCAATGGAGCCACAAAAACCCTGGATAACGTGCATATCTACTCGTTTCGGACGGCCAACGGCAAAAATGTCTGGTAGCTGCAACCGGGCGCGAGCACTACATTCGACGCTTGCAGTTCGTTGCGCACTTTATCCAGTGGTATTACACGAAAGAAACAATAGTCACCCATCCATTGGGAGATGTCCGTGCTCTCTTCAAATCCGGTTTTGCGCTGTGTGCCAATCTGCTCCATCGAGTCTGCGGTGCTGCCAGCCATAACCCGATAAGCAGCCACATCTGTCGCGCCATTCCAACTGTAATGGAGTGTAGTTGTCGTCTCCGCCGCCTTCATCACAAGTAGAGGCGGCCAGGTGGGCGCACCCCGCCAAGGAAAACGGAAGGCCCGGTAGCTCACAATAGGCCAGGAGAAAGTCAACTCAAACGCTACTTCCCCTTGCGGGGTCACTTCTGTCATCGTCGGAACAGTCGAACCCCACCCAATCAGCGTATTGCCATTGGGCAACCGTTGGGCATTGCCCAGCCACGCCCCATAAATATCCGGCGTATTTCTATACTGCCAAGCGATTGTAGCCGTTTTCGCTTCCTCATCCAACTGATATTCCACGGCTCTGGAAAAGTAGGGGAAGTGACCCTCCCGGTTGTCATAGATAGTGACATTGCCATTGGGAAGCCGGCGAATATCGTGTTGACCATAAAACGGTCCATCTTCATCAAAAAAAGTGAATTCGTTCTGCCTGCCACCCAACCGCCAGATCACATCCCCCGTCTCTCTGTCGATTTTGGTAATCTCATCCATAGCCCGGTTGGAGATCAGAAGATTGCCGTCAAAATCCAGTTCCACCGCGTTGCCATGCACATAGGCAATCTGGGCGGCGGTCAGGTTCACTTGCGTGTCAGTGATTGCAAAATGATCCCAGCTAGACCATTGAAAGACGACGTTTTTGGCACTGTCCAATTCCTGTATGACCAGACCGATGACTGTTGCCGCAGGATCACCGTCCTCGACAATCTGGCTCATATCGACAGGTTGTGGATCCCAAATCATTAGTAATGCATGGCCATTGGGCAATAGCTGAAAGTCGTGGTGATCCATCAAATAGCCGTTGCCGGCCTCATACGTATCCACAATCGTATAGGAATTGTCCATTACATACAGCAGATTGGTGGCCCGGGAAAAGTAAGTCAACAATCCATTTGGTTGTGTTTTGAAATCCAGATTGTTGAGCGGTGGCATCCGTCTATAAAAAACGGGTTCACCGGCATTGTCCAAAACCAGCAAATAGGGCTGTGCCCCCAATGACCACAAATGGTGATAGCTGCTGAGAAAAATATATCCCTCCGCTGCCTGGCTTGTCGCCACAGTGACATTGATAGTGGGGAAATCTTCTGGCAGTGTCACATATCTTGAGAGGATACTATTCGCTTTGACGTCTGCGGGAGGGACGCTGGCCCATGGACTATCCCACACAGTATCAGTTGATTCTGGGGAAAGGTTGAGTTGTTCACCCTGGATTTTGGGTGAAATGGTAAACTGAAACGACACGCCATCCAGCACTTCCCCGCCTGTCGTGCGCAGACCCGGCGCTACATGACTGGTTACTCGCTCCCCTGCCGCAAAGGGCTGATCAGGCCGGAATATCAGCGTCTTGCCATCCTCGGCCAAGAGCAGCGTGCCTGGGTGGATACCGCTCTGTTCGCCGACAACAGTGAAAAACGAAGCGGAGAGACTATTTTCGTCCAGCAGTTTGCCATTGCGGAGTGTGATGGTTGTCTCCGGAGGGACAAAACGTGCCTCGGGACGAGGGGAAATATAGACAAAAGCAGGCGTCGTTTGCGCCAACACCAGCGAACTCCAGCTAATAGCGACAAGAAAAGCAACTACGCCGACCAGAACTCGAATCCTCATCATCTTACCATTCATAGACTGACAGCATTTCCAGACTTTTGCGCGGTCAGTTCCGTCCCCATCATCATCATCCCGATCTCCTCCACACTGGCCGTCGCACCCTCCACCACACCCATCACCCGCCCGTCGAAGAGAACGGCGATGCGGTCGCTGAGGGTGAGCAGTTCCTCCAGTTCCTCGGAGATGAGCAGAATGGCCGCGCCTTGGGTGCGCTGGTCCAGCAGGTGCTCCTGAATCGCTTCCACCGCGCCCACATCCAGCCCGCGAGTGGGTTGGACTGCCACAATCAGCCGGGGGTTGGCGGTGATCTCTCGGGACAGAATCACCTTTTGCAGGTTGCCACCGGAGAGTTTGCGGGCCTGGGTGCGCACACTGGGGGCCAAAATGTCGTAGGTCTTTTTGAGATTCTGGGCGTAGATGGCGGCCTGGGCCGAGTCAATCGTCGCGCCGTTGCCGATAGGTGCGGCCCGGTAGTGCTTCATAATCACATTGTCTGTGATGGTCAAATTAGGCGCGGAACCCACGTGATTGCGATCTTCCGGGATGTGAGAGACACCGGATTGGATGGCAGTGATGGGTGGCTGGTTTGCCAACTCCTGCCCATCCACCTGCACACTACCGCTCTCGCACTCCCGCAAGCCGGTGATGCACTCGGCCAGTTCGCTCTGCCCGTTGCCCGCCACGCCCGCAATGCCCAGAATCTCCCCGGCCCGGATGGTCAAATTTACCCCGCGCAGGGCAGGCGCGCCTTTGTTGTTGGACGCCTGGAGATTCTTCACCTCCAGAATTACGTTGCCCGATTCCTGGGCCTTCTTCTTCACCGCAAAGATCACATCCCGGCCCACCATCAACTGGGCCAGCTTGGCCCGGTTCAGCCCAGCCATCGGCAGCCCCTCCGCGGTCACTTTGCCCTTGCGCAGCACAGTAATGCGGTCGGCCACTTCCTCGACTTCGTGGAGTTTGTGGCTGATAAAAATAATCGACTTGCCCTGGGCCACCAGCGAGCGCATCGTCTGGATAAATTCGGCGATCTCCGCCGGGGCCAGGACAGCGGTTGGCTCGTCAAAGATCAGCACATTGGCGCCCCGGTAGAGGGTCTTGAGAATTTCCACCCGCTGCTGCTCCCCCACGGCCAACTGCCAGATTTGGGCGGTTGGGTCCACGCGCAGGCCGTACTGATCCTGCAAGGCGACGACTTTGCGGTCGTATTCGGGCAGGTTCATCCAAAAGCGGGGCGTGTCCAACCCCAGGAGGATATTTTCGGTGACGGTCTGGGTGGGGACCAGCATAAAGTGCTGATGCACCATCCCAATCCCCGCGGCGATGGCGTCTTTGGGGGAGTTGAAACTGACCGGCTTGCCGCCAACCCGAATCACGCCGGAGGTAGGCTTATAGAGGCCAGAGAGCGCGCTCATCAGCGTGCTTTTGCCCGCGCCGTTCTCGCCCAGCAGCGCGTGGATTTCGCCCTGTTTCAGCGTAAAATTTACGCGGTCATTCGCCAGCACGCCAGGAAAGCGGATGACGATATTTTCCATTTGCACGGCATAGGGGGCTTCGGGCATGGGAGGGTCTCGTCGATTGATGGGGATAATTCACAGGGCGTACTGCGTGCTACGTGCTACGTGAAATCATTCCCCAATCTCACGTAGCACGCAGTACGCATCAGCTAACTTAGTCCAGCTTGGGCAGTTCCGCTGTCACATTCTCATTCCACCAGTACATGCAGGTGGTGCAGGGGCTGCCGAACTGGGCGAAGCCGTCCAGGTCGATCTGCTCCAGGCTCACGCCGTCGGCCAGAACTTCATTGCCCTGGTTGTCGGTGATGGGGCCTTTGAAGACATCAAAGCGGGTGAACTCGCCGGCCAGCATCGCGGCCAGGGTGTCGTTGACCAGTTGCAGGTCCTCGGCAGGCAGATCAGCCACACCGGGCTGCATCGTCTCGCCGTCCATAAAGCCGAAGAGACCCATCGCTCCGCTGTCCGCGTCGAAGTATTCCCAGCCGCCCACCCACGTGCCTTCGCGAGATTCCTCGACGATGCGGGCGTAGACCGGACCCCAGTTCCAATACATGGAAGTCAGGCAGGCGTCAATCGTGCAGTTGCCGGAATAGTCGTAGGTAATACCCCACTTGCCTTCGGGCGCAGCCTCGGCAGGCGCCGGGGTATCCGCACCGGTCATCACCACCTGTGCGCCGCCGTCAAAGAGGGAGGAAGCCGCTTCCTTCTCTACAATCGGATCGTGCCAGGTGAAGATCCAGCGTACGTCGATGGTGCAGTCGGGGCAGGTCTCCGCCGCGCCCAAAGCAAAGGCGTTGCCCAGCCGCAGCTCTTCGGGGATGGGGAAGGTGGCGATGTAGCCCAACTTCGGGTTACCGTCCATCACGGCCCGGCTGCCCGCCAGCATACCGGCCAGGTACTTCATATCTTCCATCGCGCCCATCAGATTGCCAAAGTTGTCTTCGTTGGATTTGAAACCGCTGATGTGTACGATGTCCACATCGGGGAACTCATCCGCCACAATCTCCGAGGCGTCCATAAAGCCAAAGGAAGTGGTGAAGATCACATCGAAGCCTTTGCGGGCCAGGGAGCGGATCACCTGTTCGGCGTCGCCACCCTCGGCCACATTTTCAATATAGGCCGTGTGAACATCGGTCACATTGGCTTCCACATATTGGCGGCCAACGTCGTGGGCCTGGCTCCAGCCGCCGTCGTCGTGGGGGCCGACATAGACAAAGGCTACGTTATACATGCCTTCTTCCACATCGGGAATCTGCACACCGCCGCTGGGCGCAGCAGCCGGGGCAGGGGCTTCAGCCGCCGCGGGAGCTTCGGCAGCCGGGGCATCGGCGGCTGGCGCGGCTGGGGCAGCGGCTGGCGCGGCGCAAGCACTGACGTTCAGCGCAAACGCGGCCAGGATACCGAAAAGTATACCCAATCGAGCTTTAGTCATAGGATTCTCCTTGGAGAGTGAATGGAACGGAGCGAAGAACGCTTTCAAACAGAGAGTCGGGAATTGTTGACTCAAAAGCCGCAGACGCTGGGGAAAGAAAAGCGCCTGTGCTTCTCAGCAGTGTAGAACTTCTATTTGCGACTATACCCCAGCCCCCCCGGATTGTCAACGCTGGCGGGAATAAAAGTGCGTGATTCTAAGCCTGGCTGAACGCCGCGAGCTTGCGCTCAACCCTGAACTCTGGTAGTATTCCAGCCCGGCAGACCCCCTCTGCCTGTTCTACGAATCCTCTCCACCGACAGCGTGCAGCCATGACCGAACCGGTAGTCCTGCTTGACAGCGTAGACAAAACCTTTGGCGATGGCACAGCCAATCAGGTCCACGCGCTGAAGAATATTAACCTTTCCATTGGCCGCAACGAATTTGTTTCCCTGATCGGACCATCGGGCTGTGGCAAGTCCACCCTACTGCGGGTGATCGGCGATCTGATTTCGCCCTCTGCGGGAACAGCCCAGATCAACGGCAAAAACGCCCGCCAGGCCCGGTTGGACCGGGAGTACGGAATGGTCTTCCAGGCCGCCACCCTCTACGACTGGCGCACAGTGGCGAAGAATGTCCAGCTTCCCCTGGAACTGATGAAGTATCCCAAAGAGAAGAAAGAGCAGCGCACACGGGAAATGTTGGAACTGGTGGAGTTGTCCGACTTTGCCGGTCACTTCCCCTGGCAGCTTTCCGGCGGGATGCAGCAGCGGGTGGCGATTGCCCGCGCCCTGGCCTTCGAGCCGTCGATTCTGCTGATGGACGAACCCTTTGGCGCGCTGGACGAAATGACTCGCGAGCGGCTCAATCTGGAACTCCTCGACATCTGGCGCAAGACAAATACGACCGTCGTGTTCGTCACCCACAGCATCACCGAAGCCGTCTTTCTCTCCACACGGGTGATTGTAATGTCGGCCCGGCCTGGCCGCATCACCCAGGACATCCCCATCGATCTACCCCAGCCCCGCGGTGTGGAAACACGCGAAAACGTACGCTTTTTCGAGTTGGAGACCCAAGTGCGCGAGGCTCTGCGCGAAAGCGAGCGCCCGACCCCATGAGCGAGCGCAGCCAGCGGATCGTCGCGCCGATTGTGATTTTCGTGGTCATTTTTCTGGCCTGGGAAGGGCTGGTCACAGCCTTGCGGATTGAGCAATTTCTGCTGCCCAAGCCGACGGCCATCCTTTCCAATCTGGTGCGGGTGATCCGGATCGACACAGCCGACACAACCGTTCTGGCTGACAATGAAGCCGCTGCCCTCCTGCGGGTCAACCGGCTGCTGGTGGACCTGCCCGGCGACATTTCCCCGGAGGTGTTGGCCCCGTTAGAGGAAGCCCACATCGCCGAATTCCGCCAGGGCAGCCGCCGGGTGCTGCTGTCGCGCGGGGTGAATCTGACGCCGATTTTGCAGGCAAGCTGGTATACGCTGAAAGAGGCGTTGGGCGGGCTGGCGTTGGGCGGGATTGCCGGTGTGCTGGTGGCCCTGGCCACGGCCCGCTGGACAGCCACGCGAGAGGCACTGCTCCCCTTTGCCATCGCCGCCAACTCTATGCCGATTATCGCCTTTGCGCCGATTTTCAACAATTGGTTTGGCATCGACAATCCCTTTTCCAAAATGGCGATTGTGGCGGTGATGGTCTTCTTCCCCCTGATGATCAATACCGTGCGCGGGCTGGTCTCCGTGCCACCCCGCAGCCTGGAATTGATGCGTTCCTATGCGGCCAGCGAGTTCGCCATTCTCTTCAAAGCCCGCATCCCCAATGCCCTGCCCTATCTTTTCAGCGGCTTGAAAGTGGCCGGTGCGCTGGCGATGATCGGCGCGATTGTGGGGGAGTATTTCGGTGGTCCCCGCATTGCTCTGGGCGTCTTTATCACCCAGGAAGCCGCGCTCTTTCGTTTTGCCTCGGCCTGGGCCGCTATCTTCAGCGCCTGCCTGATGGGCATCAGCATCTATCTGCTCATCCTCCTGGCCGAGCGGCTGGCTATGCCCTGGCATTCGTCGTTTCGTGAATAACTATTGGGTATTGGGTATTTGGTTGTGGAAGCGAATCGTATCCACTGCCAAATATCCAATACCCAATAGCCTTTGCCCCGTGTCTATTCGTTCCCAAAGGAGAGATGTATGAAGAAGCGTTTTCTGTTTGTTCTGCTGGCTCTGCTGATTGTGGCAGTGGCCGGATGTGCGTCACCGGCTGCACCCGCCGCGCCAGCCGCGGCACCGGCATCTGGAGGAGTGGCTGCGCCTGCCGCCGAAGCTGCCCCTACCGCTGCTCCCGCTGACGAAGGCTGTGCTGAGATGACACCGGTCAAACTCCAGTTGCAGTGGGTGACCCAATCCCAGTTCGCCGGCTACTTTGCCGCGGTGGATCAGGGCTTCTACGCGGCCCACTGTCTGGATGTGACGATTCTGGAAGGCGCGGTGGATATTGTGCCCCAGCAGGTGGTGGCTTCCGGTCAGGCTGAATTCGGACTGGCCTGGGTTCCCAAAGTGCTGGCCTCCCGCTCGGAAGGGGCTGATCTGGTCAACATCGGCCAGGTCTTCCAGCGCAGCGGCACACTGGAAGTCTCCTGGGCCGACAACCCGGTGGCGACGGTGGCCGATATGCGGGGCAAGCGCATCGGCACCTGGGGCTTTGGCAACGAGCACGAACTCTTTGCGGCCATGCGCGCCGAGGGCATCGACCCCAACAATGCCGACGACGTGACGGTCATTCAGCAGAGCTTCGATATGCTGGCCCTGCTCAACCGGGAGTTGGACGCGGCCGAGGCCATGACCTACAACGAATACGCCCAGGTGCTGGAAGCCATCAACCCGGAGACCGGCGAACTCTACACGTCGGAAGACCTGACGGTCATCAATTTCAATGACGTGGGCACGGCGATGTTGCAGGATCACGTCTTTGCCCGGGAATCCTGGCTGGCGGAAGAGGGCCACGAGGATGTGGCCGTGCGCTTCCTGGCCGCCAGTTTCCAGGGGTGGCAGTGGTGTCGGGATGAGATCGACGCCTGTGTGCAGGTGGTGCTGGACAACGGCCCGACCCTCGGCCAGAGCCACATGACCTGGCAGTTGAATGAGATCAACAAACTGATCTGGCCCTCCCCCGCAGGGATCGGTGTGATGGATCAGGCGTTGTGGGATCAGACAGTGGCTGTGTCCCTGGAGAGCGGCATTATCCCCGAAGCACCCGGCGACGGAGCCTTCCGCACAGACCTGGCGCTGAAGGCGTTGGAAATGGTGGAGGGCGACACCACCGGCGCAGATTACCAGCCCATCACA
The DNA here is from genome assembly GCA_030432295.1 of Anaerolineae bacterium. GTDB lineage: Bacteria > Chloroflexota > Anaerolineae > Caldilineales > Caldilineaceae > JACQGT01. The sequence goes on from JAUIHI010000007.1 coordinate 98,322, forward strand.
GTGGAACTGGTAGAGGGCGGCGAGTAGGCCAAATATATTCCCTTGAACTGAACGGCAATTGAAGATAAGCAAAAGGGGGAGGGAAGAATCGATATCGATTCTTCCCTCCCTTTTTGGAAACTGATTCCGCTGGTTTGCTACGAGAAGCCATTGAAGACACGCCGGGTGCAATTCAAGTTCGGGGCAGGTTGTGGTTGCGACGATCGCTCCGGGCTAAAGACCCGGAGCTATTGAGCGGCGCCCCCTAAACGGGGCTGCAAGAGAGCCGAGCAGAGGACGGATAAGCCGGATTTATCCGGCGTGGCTCGATAGCCCGGTGTCTTTAGCACCGGGCGGCACAGACGATTCTACTTCGCCCCAAATCTGAATTGCACCCAGACACGCCAATCCAGTAGACGCCGCTCCGCTTCTCGCGTATAATAGGCCATCCCCCCAACGGATGCCCTGTGCGGAGCGGCTGGCTTTGACTGGCTGGCAGAGTTGTGGAGTTGGAGATGGCAAAGCAGGAAGAGATCGTTCGCTGGCAGTTCTTGCTGGACGAAGATCGGTGGGAGAGTCGAACAGTCGAAGAGTATCCCCTCGACCAGTCGAACGCCCCCGATGCAAACCCGGCGAGTCGGGCGCGGGCAATCCGCTTTTGGGCGTTGACTGTCACGGCCGTCTTCCTGGCCGGATCGGTTTCCCTCTTTTGGCTCTGGCGAGAGGCCCAGGCCGGGCTGGAAGAGGTGCGGGACCAACTCACCGCAGCCATCGAACTGGAGATATGGGCGGACGAACGGGGAGATCGGGCGATGGCCGCGGGTCTGCTGGACGCAAATGCCAGCCCGACCTGGCGCAACCAGAATATCAGCCGCTTCTTTCCCCTGCCAGATGGGGACGAACGTCAGATTTCAGCTCACATCGCCGACTTTGAGCTTCAGGACGACCGCGCTCTGGTCACAGTCGTTGTGACAGACAGCCGCCTGGCGGTCCCTTATCAGGAGACACGGGTCTACCGGAAGACAAAAACCGGGTGGGTCCGCACAGCACCCAGCGCAGACTTTTGGGGCGTATGGGAAAGCCAGGAAAGCACCTATTTCGTCTTTCGCTATCGCACCCGGGACCGGGACGCTGTGACAGCCGCGGCCCCGGAGATCGACCGGCTCTACGAGCGGGTAGTCCGAAGTCTTGGGTTGCCCATCGACTCGGGGCGCGAAAAGATTGCGGTCGAGGTACGTATCAGCGGCACAGTTGCACAGAGCAGCACCCGCAACAGCAACGGACGCGTCCTGGCGGTCGCTTCCCCCCAACTGCTGCCTCGCCCTCTGGGACTTTCCGCCGAAGCGGCGCTCGCCCAGTCTGTACTCTATCAGATCATCAATCTGACTATCTGGGAACGGATGGACAATGTCCCCGGCGACTGGCAATCGATCCGCAGCGGGCTTCGCCTCTGGCTGATTTGGGAGGCAGACGGTGTTCTGGCCCAATCCCGCGGCGATGTTGTGCGTTGGCTCTACGAGGAAAGTATGGCTCCCTGGGAGAAAGGCTATTCAGGCCGCCCCCAGAACTACGACGCCATCTGCCAGGGCTTCTGGCTGTGGCAGCTACATCCTTACGAAATCGGTGTTCCTTTGACCTGTGACCAGACCGAAGGGCAACTTTTCACGCCGGTCAGGATGCCTGTCCAACTGCGACAATTGCCCATGCCCGAAATGGATCCCGAATTCCGCGGCGCGTGGACACGGCTGAATACAGGCCGGGCCATTGCCCTGGCCACCCTTTTCGATTTCGTGGACAATACCTACGGGCCTGCCTCTGTGCCCGCACTATTGGCCCAGACACCGGACTATCTGCGCTGGCACGGCCTTGTCTCCAGCACACTGGACGTCTCTGCCGCAGAATTTGAGGCAGAGTGGCAGGCTCACATGCGTCTGCTGGCCGGGCTTGAACAATAATTTGCCCGTTATCAGAAGTTCGACTTTTTCAGAAAAAGTCGAACTTCTTTTCCGTCAAAGTTTCCAGGTTTTCCTATGCGCACAGTTTCGGTCATCATTCCCCTATGGAACGGCGAAAAGTGGATTCGACCTTGCCTGACCGCGCTGACAAGACAAGCCGAGGCCGCTGCATTTGCCCTGGAAGTGATTGTAGTGGACAATGGCTCCCAAGACAGCGCGCCAGACAGCATAGCGAAAGCTTTTCCCGCCGTCCATCTGATCCGCAATGGGCAGAATCGGGGCTTTGCCGGGGGCTGCAATGTGGGACTGGCCGAGGCTACGGGCGATGTGCTGGTCCTGCTCAATCAGGACACAGTTGTCCAGCCGGGCTGGCTGGCCGGACTGGTGGCCGCGGTAGACCAGCCGGGTGTGGGCGTGGCCGGTTCCCTGGCCCTGCTGGCCGACGGCGTGACGATTCAGCACGCGGGTGGTGTGGTGGATTTACCCCTGGGCATCGCCCGCCATGCAGGCTACGGCCAAGCACTCGACAGTCGCTGGCAGTCTGGCGCGGACGTGCGATTTGTCACCGGGGCTTCGCTGGCTATGCGCAGAGAGGTGCTGGAAGCCATCGGCCCGCTGGACGAGGACTTTTGGCCGGGTTATTACGAAGATGTGGATTTCTGCTGGCGGGCACGGGACGCAGGCTACCGCATCCGCTATTCGCCCGATTCGGTGTTAACCCACGCCGAGAGCGGCTCTTTTACTGACCCGATATACACAGCCTGGGCACGGCTGCGGGGGCGGTTGTACTTCTGTCTGAAGCACCTGCCCATCCCGTTTTTATTGGACGATTTTCTGCCCGCCGAGACCGAATACTGTCCGACTGTATTGGCCGGTGATTCCTATGGACAGATCGCACGTGCCTATTTGGAGGCAATCCCGATGGCAGTTGAAGTGTGGCCCCGGCGAGGCGCAACCAGTGAGCAGATAGGCGCGGCTGTCCGCGGTCTGGCCCGGCTCTGCCCTCCTTTGTCACCGATGGAAGATAGCTTGGGCGTGTTGCCCGACCCAGGGCAGCCCCTGCTCACCCCCTCCCCGTTGGACCGAATTCCTCTGCTGGGCCGGGCGCGGAGCGCGCTGCACCGCTTGGCAATCTTCTACAGCGAACGACGCCAGCGGGAACTGTTGGCAGTACTTCGCGCCGACCGCGCCCGCATCCGCCGCCTGGAAGCCGAGATCGCCCAATCCCACAGGAACCCCTCCGCATGACCCATCTGCTCGTAGTTGTCCCTGCCTACGCGCCCTTTGTGGGTGGAGCGCAGACCTTTTGCCGTGCAATGGCCCGGCGGCTGGTGGCGGACGGCCACCGGGTGACAGTGCTGACCTCCAACGCGCAACAGGTGGATGACTTTTGGTCGCCGCCGCCAGCGATCCGGGACGATCTGCCCCCACACGAAGAAATGGACGGCGCACAGATCATCCGTCTCTCCCTGGACTACCCCTGGCCCGCACCCTGGCGTTTTGGGATTCTGCGCCGGGCAACCCATCTTTTTGCCCGTCTGCCCCTGGCCGCTGCCTGGCAAAAAGCTATCCTAAGACATTTCGCCCCTTCCCTGCCGCCCCTTTTCGGTCTACAATCAGAGTTGCCCCCAGCCATTGCCGACGCAGATTTGGTGTTGATTGTGGACGCAAGCTGGGATGGGCTTTTTGTGGAAGCAGCCCAGGCCGCCTTTGCCCAGGGCAAACCGGTGGTCGCCGTCCCGCTGATCCATACGGGCAGCCCAGCCATCACCGCCCGTTTCCGCATGGCCCACCAGACCGCCGTCTACCGGCGGGCCGCGGCGGTCATCGCTCTTTCCCAGCCGGAGAAGGCGCTGATGACCGAATGGGGTGTGGACCAGGCCAAGCTCCACGTCCTGGCGATGGGTGTCGATCCAATGGACGGGGATGAAGTCCGCCGCAATCGGGTGACTGTGCGCCAGCGCTACAAACTTCCGGCTCCTTTCGTGCTTTTTCTGGGTGCAGCTACCTATGACAAAGGCGCGTTTACCCTGGCTGAGGCTGTGGCAGAGTTGGCGCGAAAGGGCGAAATTGTCGAAATTGTCTGTGCCGGTTCCCAGCAGCACCAGTTGGCTGTGTTCCTAGACATATTTCCGCCTGCTACACGTGCTATCCTGAAAGAGCGCATTCATCTGCTGGGCCAGGTGAACGAGGGGACAAAGCAGGCGCTGTTGGCCGAATGCGTGGCCCTGGCCCTGCCCAGCCGGGTCGATTCCTTTGGGATTGTCCTGCTGGAAGCCTGGCAGCACGCCAAACCGGTAGTGGCCGCGGCAGTCGGGGGGCCAGCCACACTTGTGGTCCACGAAGAGACGGGTCTGCTCGTTCCCTTTGGCGATTCCAGGGCACTGGCCTCGGCCCTGCAACGCCTTTTCAACGAACCCGAACTGGCTGCTCGCTTAGGGGCCAGTGGCCGCCAAACTGTGATCAACCAGTACAAATGGGACAACTGCTATGACGCTTTTTCTCGAATTGCCGCCGGCGCCTGCCGGCCCACCCCAGGAACCGATGATGAGCGTCTCTAGGCGTCCTTTGGCTGCGGGCGCGCAGGTGGCCGGGTGGACGGTCAGTCTGCCGCCCACACCGCCAGAAGAACAACGGCGGGTTGCCTTTGTGGTCCACAAATTCCCGCCAGAGAGTGTGGGCGGCACAGAAGTCTACACGTGGGGTCTGGCCAGGGAATTGGCCCACGCCGGCCACGACGTACACATCTTCTATCCCACGCCCGACCTCCTGCCCGGCGACGAACGCATCATCCGAGAGGGCGTCCACCTGTGGCGGGTTCCCCTGCCCGACAGCCGCACCCACGAAGACCCCATCCGCCAGTATTGGCACACTTTCCGGGATACGACATTTGAGGCCCATTTCCGCGCCTTTCTGGCCGAAGTCCAGCCGGATGTGGTCCACTTTCAGCACGTCCAGGGTGTATCGGCCCGGCTGCTCGAACTGGCCGAAGGCTATCCCCGGGTGGTCACCCTGCACGACTACTGGTATTTCTGCGCCAACAGTCAGCTAATCCGACCCGACCGCACCCCCTGTAACGGCCCTTCCACAGGCTGTATGAACTGTGTGGATTGCGCCACAGAACGGGCGGACCTGAATTGGATGCGGGGGCTGCGTCCGCTGGTTGCTATGCCCTTTGTCTACCGCAACCGCTATCTGCGCCAGATGGCGAAGTCGGTCGATCTCTTTGTGGCTCCCAGCGCCTTCCTGCGTGACCAATACGTGCGTCACGGCTTCCCCGCCGACCGGATCGTCGTGCTGGAAAACGGGCTGGACGACCGCAAGCTGGTCCAGCGGGCCACAATCCCCCTGCCCGATCCGCCCGCCCGCCCCCACTTCGGTTTTCTCGGTTCCCTGGCCTGGCAAAAGGGCGTACACATTCTGGTGGAAGCCTTCAATCGGCTGGGAGATAACGCCTCCCTGACTATCTACGGCAGCGAGCAGACCTTCCCGGATTATGTGGATGAATTGAAGAAACTGGCCCGCCACCCGAATATCCGCTTTGCCGGGCTGTTGCAGCCCCAGCAGGTGGGCGCGGCTCTGCGCCAGATGGATTGTCTGGTGGTCCCGTCCCTCTGGTACGAGAATTCGCCCCTGGTGATTCAGGAGGCTTTTGGGGTGGGCACGCCGGTGATTGCCAGCCGTCTGGGCGCGCTGACCGAGAAAGTGGAGGAGGGGCGCACAGGGCGGCTATTTCGGGCCGGGGACGTGGACGCGCTGGCGGCTGTGCTGGGCGAAATTGCAGCCGCGCCCGGCGCGCTGCGGGAGATGTCCCGGATGATCCGCCCGGCCCCGGTGATGGCGGAACACGCGGCCCGGCTGCTGGAAATGTACGCGCACGTCAATCAATAGCAGAAAGATAGGACGCAGATAACGCTGATAAAGATGATTGACGCTGATAAAATCAGTGCAAATCATTTCTTTCAGCGTTATCTGCGTCCTATCTTTAATCTTTACCAGTACGGTTTGTGTACCCAAACCGGTTTCTATCTGAGTGGAATTGCTGGTATGATAGACAGATAGTTGGCCACCAGAAACAGTGGATTTGTCGAATGGATATCCTCATCAAAATTGGCGCAGTGCTGCTTTTACTGGTCGGGGCCATCTATCCGATGGCCGCGATTGTAGGGTTGATGCAGCGGATAAATCGTAAGCCCGGCCCGCTGCCCGCACCGGCCCAAGTGATGGTGCGGATGCTGCTGATTGCTTCTGTGCCTTTGGCTGGGATTTTGGGCGGCTTTGCCGGTCTGAACGCATCTGTGTGGGAGAGCAATGTCCTGCGCGGGGTAATTCTGGTGGCAGCCGCGGCATCGGTCGTCGGTTTTGTGGTGCTGGCTATATTGATGCGGGCAGATAAATCCATTGTCGACAGTGGGCAAAAATAAGACTCGGCAGGAGACAGATTCTATTGGCAACCGAAAGCTCGACAGCGCCTGTACCCGTCCATATCGCGGCCATTTGTGGAAGTATGCGCGGCGAGAAAAGTTACACCCGTCTGGCGCTCGAATTGGCGCTTACTTCAGCAGCCAACACGGGCGCGACTGTCGATCTGATCGATCTGTCCACCTTCCACCTACCCCTGTGCAGCGGCCCGGACGATACGGATGACAACCCCCAAATCCAGGCGTTGAAGGCCCGGGTGAGTGCGGCCCAGGGCATTCTGCTGGGGTCGCCGGAATATCACAACAGCTTCAGCGGCGTGCTAAAAAATGCCCTGGACCTGATGGGTGGTGACGAATTCCGGGGCAAAGTCTTTGGCCTGTTGGGGGTGGCGGGGGGCAGCGCGGGGGCAGTGAACACACTGGGCCATCTGCGGGTGGTGGTGCGGGGCGTGGGCGGCTGGAGTCTGCCCGTGCAGATCAGCATTCCCAATGTACGCAGCGCCTTTGCCAATGGGAAGCTGGTGGATAAGGGGCTGGAGGAGCGGGTGCGTTTTCTGGGCCGGGAGCTAGTGCGCTTCACCCGGCTGCACAGTATGGTTCCCGAACTGGAACATCGGCTGGTGGAGATCATCGACGAGGATGTCTGAGGCCCGACTATTTCGCCCCCGGAGTTCCTATAGGCTGATGGCCGGGTTGGGCGGGCTGGTGGCCCTGCTCTTTGCCTGGGAACTCTACCGGAATTTCGCCCCGGCGACCCTTTTCTTTCTTCTGATCGCACTCTACTTTTTAGCAGTCAACCTGCGCTGGGCTGTCAGTTCTGTCGCGTTGACACCCACGGGGTTGATCTTTCATCGCCCCTTTGCTGCTCCGCTCTCCATCACCTTTCGCCAGATTGCTACCTGCGAAGAGTCGGGACGGATGGGCAAAGGAATCAGCCTCATTTACTATCCCCTGGCCGACACCGGGCTGATCGATCTGGACAAACCCACCGCCTATTTCTTACCCGGCGTAGAAGGCCAGCGTGAATTGCTGGAAATTGTGCAGGGCCAACTCGTCGATTAGTCAGCTCCACAGATACCCCTATGGCCGACCGCCTTTACAGCCGCATCCTCTATCCGCCCGATAGCCACCAGATGCACCCCCTATTGGCCGCGGCCCTGGCCCAGGCCCCCTTTTCGTCGCCAATGGACGACGCCGCGATCCAGACCCACTGCTTTCTGCCCGAACCGCCCGCTGTCCATTCGGTGCGCTGGCTGCAACGCCAACTGACCGGAGCGATGATTGACGAACGGCTGCTGGGCTTCATCGATATTGCGGTGGGGCACGACCACGCCACCCAGCATCTGGCCGGCGACCGCCCCATCGGCCTGCTGCGCTTTTTGGCCCTGCCCCAGGACTTCACACTTTCCGGAGAGATCGCCCGGCTGCTGTTGAAGGAAGCCGAAGAATTTTGGCGGGGGCACGGGGTGCGTCGGGTGCGGGCTTTTTCCTTCAGCACAGGCTATCCCCCCTTTCAATTGGCAACGGGAATCCTGCCCAGCACCTGGGAAGATCACCACCGCTGGCTGAACCGGGCGGGCTATCGTCCGGTCGAGCGCTACTATTGCCTGACCTATCCACTGAAGCGGCTGGGGCGGGAGGATGTGCCATCGGGCAGCTACACCCTCTATCCCGAAAGCGATGAGAACGGTATGCATTCTCAGATCTATGAGGATGATGAGATGCGCATCGCCGCCACGCGGATGTTCGAACGACAGGTGCTGGAGCCTCAATCCGCCAACCCAGTGGCCGGTGTGATCGAACTGATTGTGGCCTCGGCCTGGCGACGCAGAGGAATCGGGCGCTGGCTGCTGCGCCGGATGATCAACGACGCGCTGCTGCGGGGCAACCACACACTGGCCATCTTTGTCAGCCATACCAATCGGGCCGGGCTGGGGCTGTGCCGCCAGATTGGCTTCGAGGAGATGGACTACCGGGGCTACACCCTGGAAAAGCAACTCTGATGCACATTCTTTTGGTGACCGGTGAATATCCGCCTATGCAGGGCGGCGTGGGGGCTTATACCGCGGCCTTGGGCCAGGCGCTTCTGGCCCAGGGGGTGGAAGTCTCTGTGCTCAGCGACCGGCGTGCCGCAATTTTCCCCGGATCATCCACTTATCCTCCGACTTATCCCCAAGTTTATCCACAGATCGACCAGTGGGGATGGGGTAGTTCGGGAAAAATTGCCCGCTTTGCAAAAAAAGTGGCAGCGGATTGGGTTCACGTCCAATACCAGACCGCGGCCTTTGGGATGCATCCGGCCATCAATTTTGGCCCCACCTTCTGGCGACGCCAGGGCTTGCGGGTGGCGTGGACCTATCACGACCTGCTGGTCCCCTACCTCTTCCCCAAAGCTGGGGGCCGACTGCGGCGCTGGGTGACAGAGCGGCCCGGCTTCACGGCCAACGCTACGATTGTCACTAACGAGCAGGACCGGCGCCGATTGGCCGGGCGGGTGGAAAATCTGTGGGCTATTCCCATCGGCAGCAACATTCAGGGCAAAGAATTGAGCGGGGAAGAACGGAACGCCGTGCGCAAGCGCCTGGGCTACGCCGATGACGATCTGGTGCTGGCCTATTTCGGCTTTCTCAACCGCTCCAAAGGGGGGATTGTCCTGGTAGAGACCCTGCACCGGCTGGCAGCCCAAGGGCGTCAGGTCCACCTGCTGATGGTCGGGGAGCGGGTGGGGGCCAGTGATCCCACCAACTACGCCTATTTGCAGGAGGTGGAAGAGCGTATTGCCAGCCTGGGATTGAGCGAACGGGTACGCTGGAGCGGGCGGCTTTCCGACGAGGCCGTGGCGGAAAGTCTCAACGCCTGCGATGTACTGGTGATGCCCTACAGCGACGGGGCCAGTCTGCGCCGGGGCACGCTGATGGCCGGATTGGTCAACGGCTGTGCAATTGTGACGACGACGCCCCAATCGCCCCTGCCCGATCTGCGGGAGGGGGAGGAGTGGCTGACTGTGCCAGCCGAGAACCCGGAGGCCACGGCGCGGGCTGTGGCCCGGATTGCTGATGCCCCGGCTCTGGCCGAGAAGTTGCGGGCCAACGCTCGGGCTGCCAGCCAGCGCTATAGCTGGGAGAGCATCGCTGCCCGCCATCTGTCGGTCTACGGGCTGTCCGACGGTTTGGCTATCCCCCCTCCTCTGCCAGATAATCGGTTGTTATGAGTGCCGACCAGCTACCGCCTTTTACCTCTTTCCGCCTGCCCCGCCCGCACACAGTCGGGCGCTGGCTGCTCCTCCTCCTAATTTTACTGGCCTTTGCCCGGCTCACCTGGCAGTTGGATGCCAAGAATTTGTGGTGGGATGAGAGCCTGAGTTTGCAGCGGGCCGAATCGGGTTGGGCTGATCTGCTGATGGGGCGGATTGTCATCTCGGACAGTCTGAACGAAATGCCGACGGTGGACCAGCACCCCTTCGCCTTTTTTGCCCTGCTGGCCCTTTTTGTGCGGCTGGCCGGCGAGAGCGAGTTTGTGCTGCGATTTCCTTCGGTGATGGCCGCTACGCTTCTATTGCCAGGACTGTGGACGCTGGGTCGGCTCTTTGTCCGCCGAGGCGTACTGCCTGCCCAGGCCCCGCCGCTGGCTCTCTTTCTGGCCGGGGCCAGCCCTTTCTACCTCTGGTATGGGCAGGAAGCCCGGATGTATACGCTGGTGGCCCTGCTGGCGGTGCTCAGCACCTATCTGCTCCTGCGCTGGGCAGAGGAGACGGACCCACGCCTGCGCTGGCTGCGCCTGGCGGCCTATGGCGGGGCGACGCTGGCATTTGCCAGCAGCCACTATTTCGCGGCGCTGCTTCTGCCTGTCCACGGGCTGGTGCTGGTAGGAGCGGTGCGCCACCGCCGTCGATTGGCCCTGCTGCTGACCGGTGGCGGTCTGCTGGCCGTGGCCGGAGCCGTGGGCACAGCCGCCTGGCTGATTCTGCGCCAACCCCACAGCGGGGCCAATTTTGTCTCCCTGCCCTTTTCCGTTCTTCTACCCGATCTGCTCAATGCCTATAGCCTGGGGCTGAGTGTGAATATCGAGCAGGTCTGGTGGCTGGATCTGCTCTTTGGGGCGCTGGCGCTGCTGGGCAGTCTGTGGGTGTTACGGCGCAAAGTGTGGCGAGCGAGTGGCTGGCTGCTGCCCGCACTGCTGGTGACGCCTGTGCTGTTGCTGGTGCTGGTCAACCAGTTTCAGCCCGCCTATATGAACGCCCGCCATCTGTCACTCATTTCCGGCTTCTTTCTGCTGCTGGTGGCTGGTGGAGTTGGGCTGCTTTGGCAGCGCCACTGGGCCGCGGGCGTGCTGGCCTGCCTGGTCCTGGCCGGGGGGATGGCCTATAGCACAGTCAACTATTTTTCTCTGCCCATCTATGGCAAGGACGATTTCGCGGGGGTAGGCAGGGTACTGCGCCAGGAAATGATGCCCGGCGATGTGCTGCTGCTCAACCCGCCCCACATGCAACGCATCTTTCGCTACTACCTGCCTGTGGACGATTTGACGGCGGCGGAGCAGTCGGGCGCGAAGGTCCACTGGTGGGGGATGCCCATGCTTTTTGATTGGGAGAAGAGCGAGGCGGTCCTCTCTGGGCTGGCGGGTCGCTATCGCCGGGTCTGGCTGGTGACATCTCTGATGTATCCCTACGGCGACCCGGAGCAACGGGTGGAGGCGTGGCTGGAAGACAACGGGCTACGGATTGGGGAGAGCAGCTTTCACAGCCCAAATTCAATTCTGAAGCTGGACCTTTTTCTCTTGGGTGGGCCAGTGGCTGACGCATTGCCAGCCGATGTCCTGCCTGTGCAGGCCCGGTTTGGGGACGCTATCGAATTGGCAGGTTATCGGGTGGGTGCGCCGCTCTGGCCAGGCGGGACGATTCCTGTCACCTACTATTGGCGCGGTCTGCGACCTCTGGACATACGCTACAAATATATCGCAGGGCTGGAATCGCAAACCGCGCAGCGGACCGAGCGGGAGTTCTACGATGGCTTTCTGCCTTCTCTCTGGTGGACGCCTGGCACACTGATTGTGGAGGAGAGCGGAATTCAGCGGGAGGAAGCCGGGTGGGGAGAGAACGGGGTACTCTCCTTGCAACTCTATGCGGCGGATTCCCTGACGAAGCTGCCGGTCGTGACCACCCAGGCAGGGGCTATCGCTGACGACGGGCTATCTCTCAAATTGCCCTTCCCCCTATTTTGGCCTGAATTTGGCGTGACGCCTGAAAACTGAGATAATGAGCCGCGGCGCGTGCCCATTGCAGCGGCGCTTGCCTATTATCGAGCGCGATGATCTGCGATGCAAAGCTCTTCTCTGACCAATCCAACTTCTTCACCCTCTCCCGATACGGCACTCTCGCGCCCCGGCTGGGTGGGACGTCATCTGGAATTGGTTGTGGTGGCTGGGGTGCTTCTCCTCTTTTTGCTGTTAGGCTTCTGGTATAGCCTGGCCGTCCCACCCTTTGAAGCGCCGGATGAGATTCACCACTACGCGTTTGCCCGCCATCTCTCCCAGGGGTATGGCCTGCCTGTGCAGACAACCGAGAGCAGCGGTCCCTGGGAACACGAAGGAACCCAGGCCCCTCTCTACTATTTTCTGGTCGGGCGACTGATCGCTGGCATCGATCAGAGCGATTTTGAGAGCATCAGCGTTCTGAACCCCCACGCCAATCTGGGAGATCCACTCTTCCCCGGCAACAAAAACCGGATGCTCTACAGCGCTCGCCAGCTTCCCCTGGCCGGGACAAACCTGGCCGTGCATGTGGGGCGCTGGTTTTCTCTGTTGTTGGGATCAATCACACTTTTGCTCACCTATGGCATTGCACGTCTGGCCTTGCCCGGCTCACGGATTCAGCCCCTGCTGGTGTTGCTAACGGTGGCAGCCATCCCCCAATTTCAGTTCATCAGTGCCACTGTTTCCAACGACAACCTGGCCATCACACTCAGCACAGCAACGATTTTACTGTTGGCGCGTATATTGTCACGGCCAGACAACGCTCCGGCCGGGCACGAATGGTTGGGGGTGGGGCTGCTGGTGGGGCTGGCTGCCCTATCAAAGCTACACGCGTTGGGCCTGTTGGGATTGAGCGGTCTGGTCATCTGCCGGCTGGCCTGGCAGCGCAGGGATGGCTGGTTGCTGGTGCGTGCAGGTTTGTTGGTCTTTGTGCCTGTTCTGTTAATAGCCGGTTGGTGGTATTGGCGCAACTACACCCTCTATGGGGAATGGTTGGGCGTCCAGCAATTGTTGACCATCAACGGCCTGCGGGTGGACACACGCAGCCTGGACGATCTCTTGGGCGAACTGCGGGGGGTACGTTATTCCTTCTGGGGACTCTTCGGCTGGTTCAGTATTCTGATGCCCGGCTTTGTCTATACTGGGCTGGATGTACTCTCAGTGATGGCGGCCGCAGGGGTAGGAATATTCGTGGTTACGGCCTGGCCCCGCCGGGCAACGATTCTGCAACAGCCCCAAGTGCGAGTGCAATTGCTGCTGCTGATCTGGGTTTTGCTGCTAATTGGGCTGATGTTCTATTGGCTCACCTTTGCCACCAGCGGGCAGGGACGCCTGCTCTTCCCAGCCATCAGCGGTTATGGGGTATTGTTCGTCTTTGGACTGGGCCTGTGGATACGTCTGGTCCCCGGCCCCTGGCAACTGCCCCTCTTTTTTCTCTTGCCCGCGGGTCTGTTGATCTCCTCATTGTATACATTGACCGTTTTGCTGCCAGTCAGCTATCACGCGCCCGCGCCCCTGGACGCAGTGCCAGCCCAGGCCAAACCCTATCACGTAATTTATAGTACACCGGCGGGGGAAGAGATTGAACTGCTGGCGGTGGAAGTAGAGGAGGGGCGTTTTCAGCCGGAAGACGAAGTGAGTGTCACGCTCTATCTGCGCACAGCCAAACCGATCCAGGACGACTATCCCCTCTTTGTGCAATTGTTGGCCCAAGAGGAGTTGGTGGTGGGCAATGTAACCACCCATCCGGGCTGGGGTCGGCTGCCGACCAGCCTGTGGAAGCCGGGGGCAATCTACGCAGATCGCTATCGGGTGACCGTCTGGGACAATGTGAGCAACCGGTCTCCGCTGATGACAAAAGTCTTTGTCGGTTTTGTCGATCCCCACAGCCGTCTGCCCCTCCCCATCCATTCTGTCGATGGGACACCTGTGGCTCGGGCCTATGTAAGCGAACTTTCTGTGCTCTCCAACCAACCCCTGGACCCCGCAATTTTTCTGATGCGCCCCGCCGATGCCGATTTTTCCGGGCAGCTTCGACTGCTCGGCTACGAGTATCCCCCCGATGGGCAGATCGGCCGCGATCGACAGATTCCTGTCACCCTGCTGTGGGAAGCCAGCAGCCAGCCAACCCAGGACTATACAGCTTTCGTCCATCTGGTGGATGGTCAGGGCGCGCAGGTAAGTGGGTTTGATCAGCCCCCGGCAGAGGGTCGTTTCCCCACCTCTGCCTGGCAAAGCGGAGATCGCAGCCTGAGCCGTTTTCCCATTGCGATTCCGCCAACACTGGCCCCGGGCACGTACGAACTGTGGGTCGGCCTCTATGCGGACAATGCCGGATTAGAACGTCTGCCCGTCACAGCCACATCCCAGCGTGTCCAGGACCAACGGGTGCTGCTGGGCATCATTGAGTTGCGATAATCCCGCCCCAATCTCCTCTCGCTCCTCCCCCGTCCGCTGTCCAATCATCCCTGTACCGCGGCCCTATCCGCCCTCCATCTGTTACCTTTGGTCCACCTTTGTTGGGAAGACCCGCTCAGGATGCGCCAAATATCCCATGCACAAATCCTGATTTATCACGAAAATAGAATACACATACTTCATTTTCTGGAAAGTCTACCTTTTCGGAAAGAGTCGAGCATTCGACAGGTGCAGGTGTTGCCATTCCATTCAGAGGTGAGGAGTTTTCCCATGCCCGTTGCTTTGCATCCCACTGGTTCGGGCGCATCCCGACGCGAGCTGATTCCGGGCCGGGCAGCGCAGATGAAAGAGGCTGAACCCCAAGAGCATCTGGTCATCTTTACTCTGGGCAACGAATGCTACGGGGTGGATATTGGGGATGTATGGGAGATCAATACGATGCAGGAGATCACACGGGTCCCCCGCGCACCCCACTTTATTGAGGGTGTGATCAACCTGCGGGGCGAGATAGTCCCTGTGATGGATTTGCGCAAGCGGTTGGGGCTGCCTGCCCGGCCCGCCGATCAAAAATCCCGAATTATGGTGACCAAGACAGCCCACAACCGGTTGGGGCTGATCGTGGACAGTGTGCGAGAGGTGTTGAAACTCCCAGCCAGCCTGATCAAACCGACCGCTGAACTGGGCACGCTGATCGACGAATCGTTTGTGTGGGGTGTTGCCCACAAGGATGAACAACTGATCGTACTCATTGATCTGCAAGGACTTTTCGACGCCGACGAACACGAGGCATTGGATACGATGGAAGCGGTTTGAAAAATAGGGGCAGAGGAAGAGCGATACTATCTGTATTCCCCCGCATCCCAGCCAATGCGCTGGGTATCAGCCCAGAAATATGGCCTGAACAAAGCGTAGCACCCGATAGGGTTCGTACATGAATCATTACGATCTGACAAGCGATGAAGCTGAGGTCTTCTTTGAAGAGGCCAATGAACTCCTGGAATCATTGGATCGTGACCTGGTGGGGCTGGAGAAGAGCGGGGATGACGCTACGCTCCACCGCATTTTCCGCGCAATCCACACATTGAAGGGCGCGGCGGGCAGTGTGGGTCACGATTCGATGGCCCTATTGGCACACGCCGCCGAGAGCCTGCTGGAGAAAGTGCGCAACCACGAAAGCAGCGTCTCGACCCAAATGGCCAATGTGCTCTTTCAAGTGGTCGAGAATCTACGCATCTTCCTGGACGATGTATTGGCAGATCGTCCGGCGCAGGTAGATGTGGCGGCGCTGATCGAAGATGTCAGTGCGCTGATGGGGATGGCACAAAATGTGGCTTCAGATGTGGCATCGGATAGTCCACCGGATCAGATGCTCTCCCATCTGCCTACGGTAGATGACTCTGGGTTTGTGGTGATAGAAGATGGGTTGAAAAGTGGGCTGAATCTGCTCGTCGTCTATGCCGAAGCGGATATGACAGGCATCGCGCCCCTGGCCCGTCTGCTCCAAATGTATATGCACCTGGAGCAGGTGGCCCAGATTATCGTTTCATCACCTACGGGTGACGCACTGGAACAGGGCCAAGGCGCAGGAAATCTCGCAGCGGTTGTGATGACGGATATGGTTCGGTCTGAGTTGGAAGCGGAACTGTCGAATATCTTTGAAATCGCGGCTTTCCAGGTGGCAGACCTATCCAGTGCCCCCCAGTTGCTGCGCCCACAAGAAGAGAAGTCGGGCGAAGTATTGCCAGTTGCCGGGGAGACGACAGAAACGCTATTGGATGACGAGCAGATCGTCGAGAGGCCGATGGAGGCAGCCCCACAGCGGGAAACCTCCCCAGCCCTGCGCACTGTGCGCACGAGTGTTGAGCGGCTGGACAATCTGATGAACCTGGCCGGGGAGTTGGTAACCAACCGCAACCGGCTCTTCAACATTTATGAAGAGCTGAGTCATCTGCTCGACGAAGAGCAAAGGACATCCCTGAACGATACCATCACCCACATGTCCTCGGTCACAGACCAGATTCACGACGAGATTTTCAAGGCGCGAATGCAGCCGATTGAATTCATCTTCAACAAATTCCCCCGTTTTGTGCGGCAGATATGCCAGGAGATGGGCAAAGATGTGGCGCTGGTGGTGACAGGCCAGGAGACAGAAGTAGATCGTTCGGTGATTGAGCAGATCGGCGACCCTATTCTCCATCTGGTACGCAATGGGATCGATCACGGGATTGAGACAGTTGCAGAGCGATTGGCCGCGGGCAAAGCGGCGCAGGGGCAATTGTCCCTGAATGCCCGATCCGAAGAAGGCAATATCGTTGTCTCGATTGCGGACGACGGGCGGGGGGTCGATGCGGAGAAGGTGAAGAACAAAGCGGTAGCACTGGGGCTGATCACCCAGGAAGAGTCAATGCAACTCTCCTATCACGAAGCTATCGATCTCATTTTTGCCCCTGGCCTGAGCACGGCCACCGAAATCAGTGGCATCTCTGGTCGGGGGGTCGGTATGGATGTGGTGCGCAACAACGTCCAGCGCTTAAGTGGTTCGGTGGTGGTCCACAGCGTTCCGGGGCAGGGCACATCTTTCGAGCTACGCCTGCCCTTGACCCTGGCAATTATCCCGACGCTGCTTGTGGAAGTGGGAAGTCAGGTCTTTGCGTTGCCCCTGCCCAATGTGACGGAGATTTTTAAACTGGACCCGGCTACTATTCAATACGTGCGTGGCCGGGAGACAGCCTACATCCGGGGAGGTGTTCTGCCGTTGGTTCGTCTCGCCCATCTGTTTGAAGAGGATATGGCCGCCCTGGACGATTTCACGGAGAGGTCCAAAAAAGGGGCTGAGAAGGGGGCAGGTGGTGACGAAGCGGGGGCTTATGTGGTCTCTCTTTCCTATCGGGACGTACAGATGGGTGTCATTGTCTCCAGACCCCTGGGCAAACAGGATGTGGTGATCAAAGCCCTGGGCTATCCCATCAACAAAGTGCAGGGGCTAACCGGCGCCACATTATTGGGAGATGGCCGAATTGGGCTGATTATCGATATTTCGGCCCTGATTTCGATGGCAACCGAGGCCAATGCCATCCAATCCCATCGGCTGGCCAAAGCGTAACAGAGTATAAATATCAGAGATTCGACTTTATCCAAAAAGCCGGGTTCTGAAGAACGAAAATGTGCAATACTGGGTAGACTTTCGCTTTTAGGGAGAATTATGATGATGCAGCAGAAGATTCTCATCGTAGATGATGCCAAATTTATGCGGGTGCGTTGTGCCCGCATCCTGGTTGAACGCGGCTATTCTGTCGTTGAAGCAGAAAATGGGATTCAGGCAATCGAGAAATATCAGAACGAAGCACCGGACGCGGTGTTGATGGACATCAGTATGCCTGAGATGGATGGCCTGAATGCCCTGCGTGCGATTCGTGAACTGGACCCGGCCGCGCGGGTTGCTATGCTGACAGCTATGGGGCAGCAGAATGTAGTCATCGAAGCCATCAAAGCCGGTGCCCGGGACTTCATCGTCAAACCCTTTGAGCCGGATCGGATTCTGAAATCCCTGTCCAAGCTTCTGATGTAGCAGCGCCACGACCAGTGGAGAGCAGGGAAATCTATGATCCGTCAGGAATATCGGCAAAAAGAAAGTGTACCGGCCACAAAGACTACACAAAAAAGTAACCCAATTCGGGTCGTTACAATCGACGACTCGGCTCTAATTCGACTTACCCTCAACCGCTATCTCAATCAATTTCCTGATATTGATGTGATAGGACAGGCCTCCAACGGCCAGGAGATGCTGGCTCTGGTCGGGAACGTCCTGCCGGATGTTGTGGTGCTGGACGTAGAAATGCCAGTGATGAATGGGCTAGAGGCGCTGGAACGGTTGATGCGCGCCCAGCCGACACCGGTGATTATGCTGAGCAATCTGACCTGGAGCGGGGCCGAAGTCACACTCCAGGCCCTGGAATTAGGTGCTGTCGACTTTGTGGTAAAGCCCCAACCGGGTGTGACAATGGCGGCAACTGTCGATCTGCTGGTAGAAAAAATTCGTCAGGCAGCCACAGCCAATGTACAGGTTCCGCGGCTTAACCAGAGCACCAAACCAGAACCGGGCGGCCTGGACCAACAGCAATCGAGTGTAGACCGAAACCGGGGCAAACAGACAGCCCCCCTACTCTCCCAGGAGAGTCTGCTGGCCGTAGCCAGTTCCACCGGTGGACCTTCGGCCTTGACAGCATTTTTGTCTGCCCTTCCCGCCGGTTTGCCCCTGGGCGGCGTAATCGTCCAGCATATGCCCGTGGGATTCACCACAATTCTTGGACAGCGGCTAAACAAAATTGGTGGCTATAAGGTCACCGAGGCCATCACCGGCTCCCGGCTCATGCGCGGCCAGTTTCTGATTGCGCCGGGCGGGTATCACTTGACCTTTGACAGCCAGGGGTACGCTATGCTGAACGAGGGGCCTGCGGTCAACGGTGTGCGTCCCGCCGCAGATGTCACCTTTAGCAGTCTGGCGGAACACTTTGGGTCACAGATCACGGCTGTGGTGATGACCGGCATGGGCAATGATGGCTTTGCCGGTGCGATAGAAATTCACCAGCAGGGGGGACGCATTCTGGCCCAGGATGAACAAAGCGCTGTCGTCTTCGGGATGCCCCGGCGGATTGTCGAATCCAATCTGGCCGAATATGTGGCATCCCCAGGAATGCTTGCCGCCTATGTGGCGAAGCAGGTGACCGCATGATGAAAGCAGGCAGTTATCGCAAAAGGGAGCGAAAAGAATGGGGGGTAAACGGTCAAGATCAGGCCCTGCCGTCAAATGGTTCTGGCCCTCCCCAGCCCGACAACAGCACCGTAAGCCGGTGGCAAATGTTAGATAAGGACTATTTACTTCTGCGCGATGCAGTGCTTGAATTAATGTCAATCGATCTGTTGCACTATCGGACAGTGCAAATGGAACGGCGGTTGACCACCTATTTGAGCCGCAGCGAGCAAGACACTTGGGCCAGCTACACCCAGATGTTATACCGCCAGCCAGAAGAGGCCCGGCGCTTTCTGGAATTTCTGACGATCAATGTTTCGTCCTTCTATCGGGATGCAGACAAATGGACAATTCTGGCAGAAAAGATTCTGCCCGATCTGCTGAATCGCACCAAACCCTATGGCCTGCAAGCGTGGAGCATCGGTTGCTCCCTCGGCGCCGAGCCATATACTCTGGCAATGCTGCTCTGTGAATTGGCTTCTGGCCGCCGCCATAAGATCGATGCCGGGGACATCGACACTGCTGTTCTGGATGTAGCCCGGGCCGCGGGTCCCTATTCGAGCAACGAGCTACGGGAATTACCACCCCGGCTGACTGAAAAATTCATTGTAGCCGCCGACAACAACCAATTTGGGGTTCGGCCTGAACTTCGCAGGCTGGTACATTTTGAGCGTTTTGATCTGCTCCAGGACAAGGCTGCACGCTTGTACGATCTGGTCATCTGTCGAAATTTGGTAATCTACTTCACGCCAGCCATCAAAGAGCAAGTCTTTCGAGAGCTTGCCCTGGCCGTGAAACCGGGTGGGATTCTCTTTATCGGCAGTACCGAAACCTTCACCAACTTTCGGCAGTATGGATTCACCTATCTCGGCCCTTCGTTCTACCAGCGCAACGGGTAGGTTTGCGATAGAATGAGTCTACTGCAAAAACCGAGTTTTTTGTGCAGATCGCCCGGGTTTTCAGGAGTGATTCGGTCTCAAAAACTCGGTTTTTAGCCTTTTTGCAGTGGAGTCATAGAATCGTTCTACGACGACGACACATTATGAGGAGTACAAGCAGTGAGCGTTAATTTCCTGAATCCCTTTCTCAATGCGGCAAAGTCTGTTCTGGCCGCCGAAGTCGGGGCACAAGTGAACAGGGGCGCAGTCACACTGGAAACCAACTGTCTTACCCCCCAGGATGTCACTGTGTTGTTGAGCGTTGTGGGCGATATCCACGGAGTCGTGCTGTACAGTATGGATATCGGTATGGCCCTGGCAATGGTTTCCCAGATGCTGGGTCAAGAGCAAGAGGAGTTCGATGATCTGGCCCAAAGTGGCATCGCAGAGCTGGGCAATGTGATTACCGGCGTAGTCACCACCTATCTGGCCGAAGCGGGCTATCACTGCTCGATCTCTGTGCCCACGCTGGTGATTGGCCGGGGCACACTGCTTTCCACCCTGGACTTCAAACGGGTTGTGGTCCCGCTCTCCACCGAGATGGGCCGTATGTTCATCCACATCGCGTTGCGCGAAGATTCAAGCCGGGGTCTGGCCAGACTGACCCGACACAGCATGTAAGAGGATTCCAACCGACAGCCAAAGTGCCGGGACATCTTTCCGGCGACCCACCACAAGGATTTCTCGTCAGCCCTGCGCCTCCGCCATTGGCACTTCCCAATAGCAACGCAATACCCGACGCTGAGCCATCACATTTTCCCCGGCCACAGCGATGCAGCCCCCCTTTTCCACCTGCACCCAATCCACCCACTCCCCGTTTGTGCCAAAGCGACAGATCAGTGAAATTGAGTCCCTGCTAAAAATGCAGTGGTCCTGGGTCGTCTCGAAACCATCCAGAGAGCGGCCCAGTTTGTCGAATCTGTGGGTGGCTTTTTTCACTGCATTCGCGCTTTGAGTTGTGAAAAAATCCCTGGCCGGTAGTATACTCGCAGGCAGAGTAAGCGCAAAGCGCTGTGTCAAAACAGATAATCCTGCCTGTACCCAACCCTTTTGCCAAGGAGAATCCATTGATGCCCGCCTACATTTGTGTAACCTGTGGTGTCCAATACGCGGAAAGCCCAACGCCCCCAGCCCGCTGCCCCATCTGCGAAGACGAACGCCAATACGTCGGGGCCGAAGGACAGCGCTGGACGACACTGGACGAACTACAGCAGACCCATCACAACGAATTTTCCCCGCTGGAAACCGGATTGACGGCTATCACAATTGCGCCCAAATTTGCCATCGGCCAGCGGGCTATGCTGGTGGAAACCGCCCAGGGCAATGTGCTGTGGGATTGCAACAGTCTGATCGACGACGAGACAGTAGCCGCGGTGCAGGCGCGGGGCGGCGTAACAGCCATCGCCATCTGCCATCCCCATTTCTACGACAGTCTGGCCGAATGGAGCCGTGCCCTGGGCAATGTGCCTGTCTATCTCCACGCCGACGACAGACATTGGGTCATGCGGCCCGACCCGGCCATCGTCTTCTGGGAAGGGGAGACGCTGGCGCTCAACGGAGAGGTAACTGTCATTCGCTGCGGCGGCCACTTTTCCGGTTCGTCGGTGTTGCACTGGCAGGGGGGCGCGGAAGGGCAGGGCGCTCTGCTCACCGGCGACACGATTACTGTTGTGGCTGACCGGCGCTACGTCACATTTATGTACAGCTACCCCAACCAGATACCGCTGCATGCGGGAGCTGTGCGCGGGATTGTGGACGCAGTCGAACCCCTCGCCTTTGACCGCATCTACGGCGGCTGGGCGGGCAGCCAGATCGAACGGGATGCCAAAGCCGCGGTAGTGTGCTCGGCAGAGCGGTATATCCGCGCCATCGAAGGGGTCTATCCGGGAAGAGACTCGGCATAGGGAGCGAACGCTATGACAATCGACAGCCGTATTCTCGATCTGGACCGCCTCCGCAGCCTGGCAACGTCGGCCCTGGCCCATCCGGCCCTGCTCGTCGTCGTCAGCGGCGCACATCTCTACGGCTTCCCCTCCGCCGACAGCGACGTGGACCTGCGGGGCGCGCACCTGCTGCCTGTGCCCGCGCTGCTGGGGCTGGACACGCCCAAGCAGACCGTCACCCGCTCCTGGGACGACGCAGGGCTGGAGATCGATCTGGTCAGCCACGACCTGGGCAAATTCATCAGCCTGCTGCTGCAACAGAACGGCAACTATCTGGAGCAGCTTTTCTCGCCGCTGGTCGTGTGGCAGACGCCCTGGGCCGAAGAACTGCGCGGCCTCGTCTGGCAGGGAACGATTGCCCGCCACGTCTATCACGCCTACGCCGGCTATGCCCGGGGCCAGTGGCAGATGTGGCAGAAGGAGGCGGAGACAGGCCCGGCCCGGCTCAAGCCCCTGCTCTACGCCTACCGGGTCAGCCTGACCGGCGTGCATCTTCTAAGCACGGGGGAGGTCAACGCCAACCTGACCGAATTGGCTCCGGTCTACGGCTACAGCCATCTGCTCGAACTGGTGGCGGCAAAGCAGCAGGAGAAAGCCGCGATCCCGCTCCCCATCGACGAACACAACGCCGCGCTGGCCGACTTGCAGGAACAGCTACACGAAGCCTACACAACCAGCCATCTGCCGGAAACGCCGACCAACCGGCCCGCGCTCAACGATCTTCTGGTGCGGGCGCGGCTGCAATTGGGGATGGAAAGGGAGTCATAAAAGTGGAGTGGATCGAACGGGCGACTATCCTCAAAGTGGTCTGGGGCAGCCGGGCCTTTGGTACAGCCGATGCGACCAGCGATACAGACATCCGGGGCGTCTGCATTCCGCCCCCGCGCTTTCTGCTCGGCCTGGGCAGCTTCGAGCAGTACGAAGACCCGGCTGCGGATACAGTCATCTACAGCCTGGCCAAATTCACCCGGCTGGCCCTGGCCAACAACCCCAACATTCTGGACATCCTCTGGGCCGAGGACGAGGACGTACTCTATATGGACGAATACGGTGCGCAGCTACGCGATGCCCGTGACCTCTTCCTCTCCCGCCAGGCGGCCCGCACCTACGCGGGCTATGCGGCCAGCCAGATTCAACGGATGGAGACCCACTATCGCTGGCTCCACAACCCGCCGGATCACCAGCCCAGGCCCGCCGAATTTGGCGCACAGCCCCACCCGAACGGCGGGATGCGTTTCCCCAACACCCATCAGGAACGGGCGTTTCAATCCGCCAACAAACATTGGCAGAACTATCAGAAATGGCGGGAGAATCGCAACCCGGAGCGGGGCGCGCTGGAGGAAATCCACGGCTACGATACCAAACACGCGCTCCATCTGCTGCGGCTCTATCGGATGGGTATCGAGATTCTGCGCGAGGGGGTGGTGCGGGTCAAGCGGCCCGATGCAGAGTGGCTGCTGTCGGTCAAAGCCGGGCGCTACACCTATCCCGAACTGCGGGAACTGGTCGAGTCGTTGCAGGCCGAGTTGGACGAAGCTGAGCGCCAGACCAGCCTGCCCGAACGACCCGACGAGGCTGTCATTGACGCTCTGCTCGTCGATCTGCACTGGCAAGCGCTTCAGTCGGAGCGTTTTGGATAGTGGGTTGATCTGAAAACAGGACGCTGATGCCGCTGAAAAGTGTGATTGACGCTGATAAAATCTGCGAAAATCTGCCCTTTCTGCGCAATCTGCGTCCCATTCTTCCTCTTCAGTTACAAAACCAACTCCGCCATCATCCGCACGGTTTCCAGGCTGTCCGCGTTGATGTTGAGGGTTGTGATTGGGCTCTCCTTCCAGAGTTGCAGCCGGTCCGCAATCCGCTCACGGGGGCCGCACAGGGCCACAGCGTCCACCAGTTCATCGGGCACAGCAAACATCGCGGCCACCCGGTCGCCCTGCAAATAGGCGGCCTGGATGCTGTCCGCGGCCTCTTCGTAGCCGTAGCGACAGGCCAGATTGTAGTAGAAATTTTTGCTTTTGGCCCCCATCCCGCCGATATACAGGGCCAAGAAAGGCTTCACCTGCATCCAACAGTTGGGCAGATCGTCGCCTACAATCACCGGCACTGTAGGCGCAATATCGAAGTTTTCTGTACTTTTGCCGCTACCCGCCGCAGCAAAGCCAGCCTCCACCGCCTCGGCAAAGTTCTCCGCGTAGTGCTCCGGCGCAAAGAAGATGGGCAGCCAGCCGTCGGCGATCTCCGCGGCCAATTCCACATTTTTGGGGCCAATCGCGGCCAGATAGATCGGCAGGTCGGCCCGCCCGTGGATGATACTCTTCAGCGGCTTGCCCAGGCCGACGGAACCCCGCCCGCCATAGGGAATCTGGTAGTGCTCGCCCTGATGGACCAGCGGCTTCTCTCGCGCCAGAATCGCCCGCACAATCTCCACATATTCCCGGGTGCGGCCCAGGGGTTTGGCGTAGGGCTGGCCGTGCCACCCCTCCACCACCTGCGGGCCAGAGACGCCAAGCCCCAACAGCATCCGCCCCTCCGATAGCTGGTCGAGAGTAATCGCGGTCATCGCTGTCATAGCGGGCGTGCGCGCGGGCATCTGCAAAATCGCCGTGCCCAGATGGATGCGTTCCGTGCGTGCGCCGATCCAGGCCAGAGGCGTCACCGCGTCCGAGCCGTAGGCTTCTGCGGTCCAGACCGCGTAGTAGCCCAGCCGGTCCGCCTCCTGAATCAGGTCCAGGGGCAGGTCAATCGTGGAACCGGAATAACCGGCGTTGAGTCCGAGGCGCATGGGTTTCCTCCAAGGAAGAGCGTTGCTACTAAAAAAGCGGAGTGAGATGAGGCTTATGACGATGGACCAAAGACGAAGGACGAACGTCTACGGAATTGGTCGCATCACAGGTTCGTCCGCCGTCAGCGACCTATTCTTGCGCTCTGCCGCTCTCTGTCAGTTGCGAAAGGGTTGCCACCAGCAGGTCGTGCTCCACCGCGTGGATCCGGGCGGCCAGTGTGTCGTGGGTATCGTCAGGGAGAATGGGAACAGTGCGGGTCGCCAGGACCGGGCCTTCGTCCACCCGCTCGTCCGGGACCAGATGGACCATCACGCCGGTGTGGTCCACTTCCCCCCGTTCGTAGGCGGCCAGCGCGTCGTCGATGGCGTGGGCGCCGGGGAACTGTCCGGGCAGAGCCGGGTGCAGGTTGACGACCCGTTGGGGGTAATGCTGCAAAAAGGCGTCGCTGAAAATGTGCATCCACCCGGCCAGGACGACCCAATCGGGCGAGTATTCGGCCAGGAGAGTCGCCAGGTCCGCGTCGTATTCCGACCGCTCTTTGCCTGCGTCCCGGTAGGGTTTGAGCGGGTGATAGCGGGTGGGAATGCCCGCGGCTTCTGCCCGTTCCAGCCCGTAGGCCGCCTTGCGGTTGGAGACGACGACGGCGATGTGTGCCTTCAGACGTCCGCTTTCTACAGCGTCAATAATCGCCTGCAAATTTGATCCGCTGCCGGAGACGAGGATGGCGAGGGTAGGGATAGTCAATTTGTATCAACACCTTTTGGGGCAGAAACCCAGGCTGGCTGCTGCCAGGTCACCGGTGCGCAGGCCGCGAGAAGCAGGGCAAGCAATAGGAAAAGACTAAAACGCAAAGATGCAAAGGAGCAAAGATGCGGAGAAGTCTTCGGTGACATCAGATCAACTCGACTTTCGGATCAGAACTGGACGCGACCAACTCCCCCATCACCACCGCACCCGGCAGGACAGCCCGCGCAGACTCTACCGAATCTGCGCCTACCACAGCCACCATTCCCACGCCCATATTCCAGACCCGATAGGCTTCAGTGCTGTCGATGGCACTCCATTCCACCAGTTTGCGGAAGAGGGGCGGCACTTCCCAGCTATTGCGGTCGATGCGGGCGGCAAGAGCCACAGGCAGAATGCGGGGCAGATTGTCCAGGAAGCCACCGCCGGTGATGTGGGCCAGCCCCTTCACCGCCACCCCCCCGGCGCGCAGGGCAGCAATCTCAGCCACATACGCTTTGTGGGGAACCAGCAGCGCATCGGCCAACCCAACGCCGGAATCGTCGAAGGGCGCGGACAAATCCCGACCTTCGATGGCTTTGCGGATAAGGGAGTAGCCATTTGTGTGGGGGCTGACGCTGGGCAGACCGATGAGAACGTCGCCCGCCCGCATCGTTTCCGTGCGGGGCAGGAGTTCGCCCCGGCCTACCACGCCGACGATTGTGCCCGCCAGATCAAAGCTGCCGGGTGTATAGACGCCGGGCATCTCCGCGGTCTCCCCGCCCAGGAGCGCGCAGCCGATGGCCCGGCAGGCATCGGCCACACCGGTCACCGCGGCGGCCACGTGCTCCGGCACAATTTTGGAGGTGGCGATGTAGTCCAGAAAGAAGAGTGGCCGCGCGCCCTGCACCAGAATGTCATTGGCGCAGTGGTTCACAATGTCGTGGCCGATCCCTTCCCAGCGGCCCACCTGCGCGGCCAGCTTGACTTTCGTCCCCACTCCGTCGGTGGAGGCCACCAACACAGGATTGGCGGGCAGATCGGTCAGCGCAAAGAGGCCGCCAAAGCTGCCCACATCGGCCAGGACATTCGGCGTGTGGGTGGCGCGCACACTGGCTTTCATCATTTCCACGGCACGGGTAGCGGCGTCGATGTCCACCCCCGCAGCGGCATAGGCAGAAGGTTCAGGCATACATCAATTTCCCTTTGGGTTCGGGTATATGTCGCCCCATCTCGCGGGCAGTTTCAACCCACTCCCGGATAACTACCTCCACGTTTGCTAATGCCGCCTGATAAGTCGGGCCGTCGGCCATACAGCCAGCCAACTCCGGCACCTCGGCAATAAACGCTTCATCTTCATCGCTCCAGAAAAGGATAACTTCATATTTACTCGTCATCGGACACCATCCTGTATTTGATCAAAACCCCACGCACTTGTCGTACTTGATATGCTTTCGCTTTGCTACCTTTCGGTTGCAAGTTGAGAATCTCCTCGACATCAGCGCGGGTAAAGATATGATGACTACCGCGAATTCGCTCTTCAAAGCCAAGTCGAGACAAAGCATTTTTGAGGTCACTGAAGTCGATATTCGCATCGGACTGCCCGCGCAGAATACGTTCCAAAACCCGTTCATACCGCGGCATTTTACACCCTCACATCTGAATCCGTGCCTACCCAACTACTCCGTGTCCATCTGTTACCGATTGCGTCCGTACTGCTCGTGGCTGCTCACCCAATCCAGCGAACTGATGGCCGCTGCTAGGGAAAGCTCACCGGCCAGGACCGTCCCCGCCACAATTTCGGCGAATTTGTTGACTTTGCCCTTGCCCACACAGCCCAGTAAATCCAGACATTCCCGCTGGGTAGCCAGACCCGTGCCGCCGCCGTAGGTCGCCACAATCAGCGAAGGAATAGTGATGGAGATGTAGAGATCGTTCTCCGGCGTCAGTTCCGTGTAGAGAATCCCCGCCGATGACTCGGAGACGTTCGCCACATCCTGGCCCGTGGCCATAAAGAGCGCAGTGATGGCGTTGGCCGAGTGCAGCCCATTGTTGTTGACCCCGGCCAGCAGAGAACCGATGTTGGCAACGCCGTAGTGATAGGACAACTGCTCCGGCGTCACCCGCATATTCTGGATCAGCACATCCCGCGGCACAATCGCCTCGGCAGTCACCCGCTTGCCCCGGGTGCGCATAATATTGACCTGGCTGGCTTTCTTGTCCGTGGCAAAGTTGCTCTCCAGGAAGAAGCGCTGGACGCCGGTGTAGTTGTCCAGCACCCAGGAACAGGCGGCAAAAGTGGCCCGCCCCACCATATTTTGCCCGGCTGCATCGCCGGTGGTGTAGTTGAAGCGCAAGAAGGCGAATTTATTGGACTGGTAGCAGTCAATGTTGTCCAGCTTGGCCACACTGGAAGTCGCCTCCGCGTGCTCGCGGATGGCGTCCATATTCTCATCGACCCATTTGACAAAATCCCGTGCGCCACGCGCATCCTCGAAAATGAAGACCGGCGCACGCTGCATCGCATCGGCCACAACCGTACACTTGACCCCGCCACTCAGATTGAGCAGTTTCATCCCCCGGTTGTAGGAAGCGACGAGCGTGCCTTCGGTCGTCGCCAGGGGAATGATGAAATCGCCCTGCGCGTGCTCACCGTTGATTTTCAGCGGCCCGGCGAAGCCCAGGGGAATCTGCACGACGCCAGTGAAATTTTCCACATTGCCCGCTGTGCTGTGGGCGTCGAAAGAATAGTGGGCGATGTGCTCGACTTCGGTCTCGGCAAAGTCGGCCACAAAGCGCTGGCGGGCCGCGATAATCTCCGGGCTGTAGTCGTCGTTGCGGTCCCGGGGGATGCTGGTCAGTTTGTTGGTTTCGGAAATGGCGTCGTCCACACTGAATTTGATGCGGCCAAAGGGTTTGGTCTTGACCGCCAATTCAATTTCGTGCTTGCCCTTGGCCAGGTTATCACCGCTGATCTGCACGTCCACAATCTGGCGCAGGGGAAAGTCGATGGGCGTCGCTTCGCTGATGGTGGACGGTTTCACCTGTTGGCCGTTGCCCAGGTCCAGGCTGATGGCGCTGGCAGGCACAGTCTTGCCGTCGATGCGCACCTCTTGAAATTCGGTGATGTGGGCGTCGCTCAACCGGTTTTTGATATTGAAACGCACCCCGCCATCCACATTTTCCAGACTGCCAAAAGTGTAGAGCCGCTTGAGCAACATACTGGGAATCAGCGCCATCGGGTCATCCTCTCTATTGTTGAAAGCAAATAAGCACAGGTGAAGCTATTATCGGCTCTTTCGTGGCGAAAACCAAAGTTGGGCTGATTCCGGGAATCGACCAGACCAAACTCGGATAGCCCTATCAACAGCCGATCGATTCCCGGAATCGGTCACTGCTGCGGACGCGCAATATCCGTGCGCCAGACCGCGCCGTCAAAGCTGATGTGGGCCAGCCCGGCATAGGCTTTCTGCGCGGCCCCGGCCAGATCGTCGCCCAGGCCAGTGACCGAAAGCACCCGGCCGCCGTTGGTAAGCAGTTGTCCGTCGGCCAGGGATGTCCCCGCGTGGAAGACGCTGCACCCGGCAGCTTCTGCCCCGGCCAGCCCGTCGATTGGCTCGCCCTTGGCGTAGTCGCCCGGATAGCCGCCGGAAGCCATCACAACCGTCGTGGCCGCGCCCGCCCGCCACACCGGCGTCATTGCGTCCAACCGTCCATCGATACAGGCCTGCATCAGATCGACCAGATCGCTCTCCAGCAGAGGCAGCACCACCTGCGTCTCCGGGTCGCCGAAACGGCAGTTAAACTCAATCACCTTCACCCCGTCATCGGTCAGCATCAGCCCGGTGTAGAGAACGCCCACATAGGGTGCGCCCTCAGCGGCCATCCCGTCGATTGTCGGGCGCAGAATCGTGCGTTCCACCTCCGCCAGCAGTTCCGGTGTGGCCAGGGGCGACGGGGCAAACGCGCCCATCCCGCCGGTGTTTGGCCCAGTGTCGCCGTCGCCCCGCCGCTTGTGGTCCTGGGCCGGGGGCATCACACAGAGCGAGCGGCCATCGCTGAAAGCCAGCACAGACATCTCCGGGCCGGTCAGCCGCTCCTCGATCAGCACCGTTGCGCCCGCCTCGCCAAAACGTCCCTCCACCATCACAGAGCGTAGCACATCCACAGCCTCGTCCCGGCTGTCGGGTAGAATCACCCCTTTGCCTGCGGCCAGACCGCTGGCTTTGATCACCGGCACTGCGCCCAGGATACCGACAAAATCGGCTGCACTCTCAAAATCGGAAAAGACCTGGGCCTGGGCCGTGGGAATTCCGTGACGATGCATAAAGGCTTTGGAAAATGCCTTCGAACCTTCCAACTGGGCCGCGGCCTGCACCGGGCCAAAGATACGCAGGCCCGCGGCCTGGAAGCGATCGACGACGCCTGCCACCAGAGGGACTTCCGGCCCGACGACGGTCAGATCGATGGCCCGTTCCTGGGCAAAAGCCAACAGCCCAGTCAGGTCGCTGTCGCTGATGGGGAGATTCTCACATTTGGCCGTCGTAGCTGTGCCGCCGTTGCCAGGGGCCACAAAAATCCGCTCCACCTGGGCAGACTGGCTCAACTTCCAGGCCAGCGCGTGTTCCCGCCCGCCAGAGCCGATGAGTAGTAGGTTCATACAATCTCATTCCTTGCTTTGAAAACCAATTCAAGACCAGCGCCGGTTGAGTAGGAGTCGCTTCAGAAAGCGGGGGCTGTTTCCCGCCGTATCGAAACCTAGCGAGTAGATTCAGAATTGCTCATAAACCCGTTCGCTTGATTTCGATACGCCCTTCGAAGACTCCGGGCTACTCAATCAGCGCTCACTAGCCCACTCTGTACATTACACTGTGGCTTCGCCACCTCACGTAGCACGGAGTACGCAGTAATTTCAATCTCCCCACACCCCGGCAAACTTCTCCTTCTCCTGGAGTTCGATGTAGGGAATCGGTGTGCTGAAGGGATATTCGCCGGTGAAACAGGCGTTGCAATAGCCGCTCTCGGCTTGCAGGGCGGTCATCAATCCATCAATTGTGAGATAGGCCAGGGAATCCGCGCCGATGTGTTCGCAGATTTCGTCCAGGCTCTTGTGGGCCGCGATCAGTTCGCTCTGGCTTGCCATATCCACCCCCATAAAACAGGGGAAGCGGATGGGCGGACAGGCCACCCGCAGGTGTACCTCCGCCGCGCCCGCATCGCGCAGCAGTTGTACCAGCGGCCCGCTGGTGTTGCCCCGCACAATCGAATCGTCCACCAGCACAATGCGCTTGCCGGCCAGGTTGTCGGGCAGGGGATTGAATTTCATCGCCACGCCAACTTTGCGTAGCTCATCCGTGGGCTGGATGAACGTGCGGCCAATATAGCGGTTTTTGATCAGCCCTTCGCTGTAATCGATGCCGCTCTGCTGGGCATAGCCGATGGCGTGGGGTGTGCCGCTGTCGGGCACAGGGACGACAATATCAGCGTCCGCTGGGGCTTCCCGCGCCAGTTGACGGCCCAATGCCTGGCGCACGGTATGCACCTGTTTGCCGCCCAGCACACTGTCAGGCCGGGCAAAGTAAATTTGCTCAAATGTGCAGAAGGCGAGCTTCTGCGGTTCTGCGCCCTGGACAATTTTGTAGCCATCTTTGTCGAGACGGACGATTTCGCCGGGCGCCACTTCGTAGATTGTGCGTCCACCGATGGCGGAAAAGGCACAGCTTTCCGAGGCCAGGGCATAGCCCCCCTCAAACTCGCCCAGCACCAGCGGACGCAGTCCCCAGGGGTCGCGCACGCCGTAGACCGCATCTTTGGTGAGAATCGTCAACGTATACGCACCCTCGGCCCGGTCCATCAGTTGGCTGATGCGGGCAAACCAATCGTCCCCCCGGAAACGGGCCAGCAGGTGGATAATCACTTCGCTGTCGGTGGAGGTGGAAAGACCGACCCCATCCTCCAGCAGTTCCCGGCGCAGTTGGGGCGCGTTGATCAGATTGCCGTTGTGGCCGATAGCCAGCGGCCCGTTGAGGGTTTCCAGAATGTAGGGCTGGGTGTTGCGCAGCTTCACCGAGCCGGTAGTGGAGTAGCGGGTGTGGCCAATGGCCAGATGGCCGCGCAGATGGCTGAGATTCGCTTCGTTGAAGACCTGAGAGACCAGCCCCATCCCTTTGTGGATGTGGGCCGTGTGGCCATCACAGCTTACAATGCCCGCGCCCTCCTGGCCCCGGTGTTGCAGGGCGTAGATGGAAAAATAGGCCAGCCGTGCCGCATCGGGTTTGGGGCTATAGACGCCAAAAACCCCACACTCTTCGTGGAGATCGTCGCCGGACCATTCGTCTTTGTGCAACTCTGCGTAGGGAAACATTTTTCCTCCCAGAAAGGGAAGGACTGCGGACGGCAGACGAAAGACGAACGTCTGGTGGAACGCTTGCTCCAAACGTTCGTCTTTCGTCTACCGTCTATCGTCCTCCCAAAGATTTTCGCGCCGATAGCGCGGTCTCTAACGCTTCTTCCACTGTCTCCGCGGTCACCGTCACGTGGCCCATTTTGCGCCCAGGCCGGGCCGCGGACTTTCCGTACAAATGCAGTTTGGCCGTGGGGTAGGCCAGCAGCGCAGCCCAGTCCGGTTCGCCCTTCGCCCACAGATCGCCAAGCAGATTGACCATCACAGCGGGCCGCACCTGCTCGGACGACCCCAACGGCAGCCCACAGACCGCCCGTGCCTGTTGCTCGAACTGGCTGGTCACTGCGCCCTCAATCGTCCAGTGGCCGGAGTTGTGGGGGCGGGGCGCGATTTCATTGATGAGCAGGCGACCGGAATGGGACGCGAATGATGCGGACGCAGATGACGCTGAAAAGATAGATTCACGCTGATTTTTTTTGGGCAGCAGGAAAAATTCCACGCAGAGAACACCTACCACATCCAGCGCTTCCATCAGGCGGCGGGTTAGTTGCGCCGCTTCTGCCACCACTTCTGACGAAACCTGCGCGGGGGCGATTGTCACGTCCAGAATGTGGTTGGCGTGGCGGTTCTCCACCAGGGGAAAGGCGGCAAACGCGCCGTCGAATCCTCTTGCCGCCACCACCGACACCTCCCGCTCGAAGGGGACAAAAGCCTCCAGAATGGCGGGCTGTCCGTTCATCGCCTGCCAGGCGTCTTCGGCCTGGGACGGGTCGTCGATCTTCACTTGGCCTTTGCCGTCGTAGCCAAAAGCCGCGGTTTTCAGCACAGCAGGCGTGCCCAACTTCGCCAGTCCTGCCTGCAAATCGGCCAGCGAATGGACCAGCGCAAAGGGTGTCACCGGCAGTCCCGCCTCGGCAAAAAAGCCCTTCTCCCGCAGCCGGTTCTGGGCCACGTGCAGAACGTGACCGCCGGGTCGCACGAGTTTGCCCTCTTCCGCGGCAATCTCTGCCACGTGGCTGGGCACATTCTCAAACTCGAAAGTCACCGCGTCCACACCCCGCACAAACGCCCGCACAGCGTCCTGGTCGTCGTAGGATACACAGATTTCCTGCGCCGCCACCTGTCCGGTGGGCGTGTCGCGCTCTGGCGAAAAGGTATGCACCCGAATCCCCAGCGGGTGCGCGGCCAGGGCCAGCATCCGCCCTAACTGGCCGCTGCCGAAAACCCCAATAACTGGGGGGGACTGGAGATTGGGGATTAGGGATTGGGGATTGGGTGTGGACAATCTCTACTCCCCAATCTCTAATTTGTCATTCATCACCTGCTCGGCTCGTTTGTGACGAAACTCCGCCAGCTTCTCCCGCAGCTCTGGGCGGGAATTGCCCAGAATCGAGACGGCCAGGAGCGCGGCGTTGATGGCTCCGGCTTTGCCGATTGCCATTGTGGCCACGGGCACACCCGCAGGCATCTGCACAATCGAGAGCAGAGAATCCATCCCGCTCAGGGCCTGGCTCTGCACAGGCACACCGATGACGGGCAAAAGGGTGTGGCCCGCCACCATTCCGGGCAGATGGGCCGCGCCCCCCGCGCCGGCGATAATCACTTCCAGGCCCCGGCCCGCGGCGTCGTGGGCGTATTCCACCATCAGGTCCGGCGTGCGGTGGGCCGAGACGATGCGGGTTTCGTGGGGAATGTCGAAGTTATGCAACGTTTCCGCGGCGAACTGCATACAGCGCTCCCAGTCGGATTTGCTGCCCATTATGACGCCGATGAGTGGGGTGGGGGTTGTGGTCACGGGAATTGTCCTGTTTTGTGCTACGTACTGCGTAAAAGTGGGACGCTGATGGTTGCTCTACTGCTGATTCGCTGTGCGACTGCGCTCGGCCAGCCAACGCTGGAAGGATTTCTCGCTCTCACCACTACGCCGTCCAGCCAGTAGCCCTTCCACGCCGATATACTCGTCCAAATCCGGCCAATGGATAGCATAGCCGTCGCCGAGTAGCTCCCAGTTTTGGCGTTCCTCGTCGGTAGCGTGTTGGAGACGAGGATACCAGTCGAGTGGTATCGTCAGTTGACGCTGATCTTCGAGTTGGACAATCAATCCCTCCTGATGAACAGTCGGCATTTCAACTCCCTTTTCACACTCAGAACATCCACGCCTCTAGATTCCACTTAATCCGCGGACCCGCGGGATATTCCCCCGGCTCGAAGAACTTGCCCGTCAGCATCTCATACGTGCGAATGTAACGCTCTGCCGCCTGCACGGCCAGCGCTTCCGGCATGGGAAACGGCTCGCCCTCGCCCCGGTAGCCGTGGGCCGCATAATAAAGCCGGATGAATTCCTTATCGAAATTCTCCGGCTCTCTTCCCTCTGTGTTCTCTGTGCCCTTTGTGGTTAATTGTTCGTAGCTCTCCGCTGTCCAGAAACGGCTGGAATCGGGGGTGTGCATCTCGTCGATCAGCACCAGTTCCCCCTCGTCGGTTAGACCGAATTCATATTTCGTGTCCACCAGAATCAGCCCACCCCGCCGGGCGATCTCCTGCCCCCGCTGGAAGACGGCGATGGCCGCGGCGCAGACCTGCTCCCAGAGCGCGGCGGGGACCAGCCCCCGTTCCACGATTTCGGCGCTGGTGATGCGCTCGTCGTGGCCGCCGTCCTGGGCTTTGGTCGTCGGTGTGATAATCGGTGTGGGCAGCGCGTCGTTCTTCTTCAATCCGTCGGGGAAGTCCATCCCGTAGATGTTGCGCTCGCCCTGACTGTAGCGATACCAGAGCGCGGTGGAGGTGACGCCGCTGATGTAGCCGCGCACGACGACTTCCACGGGAAGGGGACGACACTTGCGCCCAATCGTGACATTCGGGTCTGGGGATTCGATGAAGTGGCTGCCAACAATATCCGCCACCTGTCCAAACCAGAAGGCTGCCAGTTGGTTGAGCACCTGGCCTTTGTAGGGAACCAGCCCCAGAATCCGGTCGAAGGCCGAAAGCCGGTCGGTGGTGATCAGTACCAGTCGGTCGTCCAACTCGTAGATATCCCGCACTTTGCCCTGGCGTTTTGTGCCTAGGAAGGGCAGGTCTACGCCCTCAAAGGGGTGGGCCAGCGCGCGCTCAATCAGTGTCTTTGTCATCGGTCTTTTTCTCGGAAAGTTTGCGGGAGGTTCGTCGCCGTTTTGGCGCTGATCCTTCCTTAAAGCGCGGCTTCATTAGATACATATCTGGTGAGAGGCGGCGCAAAACTGGCTCCAGATCATCGTCGTCCCAATCGTCAATCTCTTCATTCTCTGCTGCACCATTGGCAATCATTTGTGAAAAGAGGAAGAGGGCCAATGCACCTACGACCGCCACCAGCAAGGAGGCTTCCCAAACTGCAAGTGGGGTCGGCCACGCAACCAGGCGGGCCAGAAGGACTTCACCGACGGCAATCAGTGCTCCAGCCCCCAGCCCCATCAACAAGAGTAGGATGTCAAAGGCAGGTATCCGGGCTGCGATCAGAATTGTGCTGCCCGCGATGATGACTGCCAGGATCGTCGCTTGCAGAAAAGTCAGTGGGGCAAGCAGAGAGAGAAGCCAGGCCAAGCCAAGAAAATAGATGAGTGCCACAGAAAGTGCAATCAGTCCACCCACTACAACAATCAGAATGGTGCCTGTGACACTCATATCTTCAATTTCGGGTTCTGGTTGTTCACGCATTGATCAGCGCCTCAAACAGAGAAAGACCCAGACCTCCCCGGCTCTTGACTGGACTCTGGATCGCTGTTATGTGATCCTCCGGGTGGGGCATCAGACCGACCACATTGCCAGCCGCGTTGCAGATACCGGCGATGTCAGCCACACTGCCGTTGGGGTTCACCGGATAGCGTCCGCCCGCCGGGTTGCCGTCCCCATCCACATAGCGGAAGGCGACCAGCCCGCCCTTTTCCAAACTCCCCACCGTCGCTTCGTCCGCAGCCTGGAAGTTGCCCTCGCCGTGGGCCACCGGGCAGAAAATCGGCTCCCGGATGGCGGAGAGGAAACTGGCCTTTGCGCTGCCATTGACTGCCAAATAGACCCAACGGCATTCAAAGTGGCCGGATGCGTTGTGGGTGAGGGTGACGTTGCGAGTTGCGAGTTGCGAGTTGCGCAGGCCGTCATCCGTCTGCGGTCCGCTGTCCGCCGTCGGCTGTCCGGGGAGAATCCCCGCCTTCACAAGTGTCTGGAAGCCGTTGCAGATGCCCAGTACCCGCTTGCCGCTGGCGACAAATTCGTGCAACTGATCGTTGAAAAAGACGTGCATATCCAGAGCCAGACGCACGCCAGCGCCCAGCGCGTCGCCATAGGAGAAGCCGCCGGGCAGGATTAGAGCGTCGTAGTCGGCGAAGCGTCGTTCCCCGGCCCGCAGTCGGTTGATGTGGACGATTTCGGGCGCGCCGCCAGCTAATTCACAGGCCCGGGCTGCTTCGCCGTCCCGGTTCGTGCCGGATGCGTGGAGAATGAGAATTTTTGGTTTCACGAGTCAATTCACCGTTCGAATTTTTTGCAGGAAGTCGTCGGGTGTTACGACTTCAAATGCAGATGACTGAAGTTGTCTTAGAAAATGACGGTTATCGGAGAGCAGAAAATCGAGTTCCTGCCATTCCGTAAATCCGCCGATGAAAGCGTCAGCTTTGGCAGGCAACCCCAATCTGCCGTACTTTGTAACAAAGCGAGTCGGCACCGGTTCGTCAACAATACGGGCAAACTCAAACGGAACAAACAGGCGATAAAAGTTCCGTACTTGCTCAGGGGTCGACAGATTGCGTGCAACTTCCTGAGCAACAAGACGCGGAATGAATAACCGGATACTTGGGCCAATTTTGTCCAGAACAGATGCAATCACTGGGTCTTGTGTACGCAGGCCACGGATGAATACACAGCTATCGATACAGATGCGCATACTCCGCCTCGAAAATTTCTTCTCGGGAACGTCTGGTTAACGCAACGATCTCCTCAGCCGTTGAATCTGGCAAAACTCCGCCCTCCTCCTGTACTTGGGCGCGTAAATCCTCCCAGCCCTGTTGCCACAAGCGACGCTGGCGGACTTCCTCGACCCACTCTGTGATAATAGCAACCGGGTCTTGATGAGCTTCGCTTGCCAGTTCTGCCAGGTCCGCATACAGACTAGCGGGTAATTGAAGTGTTACTGTTTCTGCGCTCACAATTACTTTCCTTCCATCACAGGCGCTAGGTTCCAGCCACCAATTCAGGCAACTTGCCTCTTCCATGCATTTACCAACTCATCCACCGCCAAATCGATCACCGACTCGCCTTCTAATTCTACCACCAAACGGCTGTCCGCGCTGACTGTGCCGATTTCGACCAGAGGCAGCCCGGCGAAGTGTTCTTCCAGCGTGGTCACGTCCTCCGTCTTCACCTCCACCAGCAGCCGCCCATTGCTCTCGCTGAACAGCGCTTCCACAGGCGAAAGTTCGCCATTCGCTATTCGCAACTCGCTATTCGCAACTCGCACACCCAGCCGCCCCCCAATCGCCATCTCTGCCAGGGCCACCGCCAGCCCGCCTTCGCTCAGGTCGTGACAGCTTTGCACCAGATCGGAACGAATCGCGTTGTGCAGGGCTGTGTAGCGGGCCAGGGGTTCGTTGGGCATTTGGGGCGGGTCGCCGCTGTCGATGCCCAGCAGGGAAAAGAGCAGAGAGCCGCCCAACTCAGCGGCTGTGTCGCCGATGAGATAGAGCCGATTGCCCGGGGCTTTCAGGTCGCTGGTGCAGGTATGTTCGATATCCGGCACAATGCCGATGGCGGAGATAAGCAGCGTGCCGGGGATCGGCTCGCCGTTGAATTCGTTGTAGAGGCTGTCTTTGCCGGAGATGAAGGGCGCATTGTAGGCCAGGCTGCCGTCGTAGCAGCCCTGGGCCGCACGCACCAGTGTGCCCAGCCGATCCCGCAGTTTGGGATTGCCCCAACAGAAGTTGTCCAGCAGTGCGATCTGGTCCGGGTCTGCGCCCACGGCCACCGCATTGCGGAAAGCCTCATCAATGGCGCTGACGGCCATCGCGTAAGGGTCCCGCTTGCCCAGCAGGGGATTGATGCCGTTGCTCAGACAGAAGGCTTTGTTGTGATGCCAGGTTCCCAGGGGTTTCAACACTGCGGCATCCGCGGGGCCGTCCATCTCTGGCCCGGTGAAGGGACGGACGAGCGTGCCGCCCCGCACTTCGTGATCGTAGGTGCGCACGATCGCCTCTTTGCTGGCTACGGACGGATGAGAAAGGAGAGTCAGCAGCAGGTTGGAGAGGTTAGAGATTGGGGATTGCGCGTCGGCGGCCAATTTTACCAACTCTGCCCGCCAATCTTTAATCGCAAAATTCTTGTCCCGATATTCCGCCTGCATCTCCGTTCCCGGCCAGCCGTCGTGGAGGAATTTCATGCCCAAATGGGCCACCGGTCGGCCCAGATAATTGACGTGCAATTCGCCGTCGCCGGTGAAAATGCCCAGCACCCGCATCTCCACATCCCAGCCGTCGGCCAGTTCTTGCAGGCGGGGCAGATTTTCTTCGGGCACGGCCAGCACCATTCGCTCCTGGGCTTCAGAAATCCAGATTTCCCAAGGGGTGAGGCCAGGATATTTGAGGGGTACTTCGGAAAGCTCGACCTCCACGCCCAGCTCCTTGCCCATTTCGCCGCAAGCAGACGACAGCCCGCCCGCGCCGCAGTCTGTGATGGCGGTGTAGAGCTGCTCGTCTCGGGCCGCTTCGATCAGTTCGATCAGCCCTTTTTCGGTGATGGGGTCGCCGATCTGCACTGCGCTGCCCGATTTTTCGCTGGTCTCGTGGGTCAGTTCGGCAGAGGAAAAAGTGGCCCCGTGCAGCCCATCCCGACCCGTGCGCCCGCCCAGGACCACCACCCGATCGCCCAGTTGGGGTTCGGTAGGGTGGCTGTCCCGGGGCAGCAGACCGACGCAACCGGCGAAAACCAGCGGGTTGCCCAGATAGCCCTCGTCGTAGATCACCGCGCCGTTGACCGTCGGCAGCCCCAATTTATTGCCGTAATCGCCGATACCCGCCACCACTCCTTCCCGGATGCGGGCCGGGTGGAGCAGACCAGCGGGCAGTTCGCTCTGGGGGAAGTCCTGGGGGGCAAAGCAGAGCACATCCGTGCAGGCGATGGGCCGGGCCGAGACGCCGATGATGTCACGCACAACGCCGCCGATGCCTGTGTTGGCCCCGCCGAAGGGTTCGAGCGCGGAGGGGTGGTTGTGGGTCTCCACTTTGAAGGCCAGGTCGAAGTCGTCGTCAAAGGCGATGATGCCCGCGTTGTCCACAAAGGCCGAGCGCAGCCAGGGGCGGTCGACCGCTTCGGTGGCACGGCGCAGATAGTAGCGCAGCATCCCCGGCACTTCGCGCACCACACGAGTGTGACGTTCCAGACTGATCCAGCGGAAAATAATTTTAGAGCGGAATGTCTTGTGGACGCAGTGCTCGCTCCAGGTCTGGGCCAGGGTTTCCAGTTCCACGTCGGTGGGGTCCCGCTCCATCTCGGCGAAATAGTCCTGAATGGCCTTCATCTCCGGGCCATCCAGCGAGAGCAACCGCTCGCCGCTCAGGGCCACCAGAGATTCTTCGTCCAATCCAGAAAGGCTGATCGATTCCACAAAATCGCTGGCCGCGCTCTCCTGGTCAAACTGGGGTGGGATGGGGCCAAGGGTATAGTGTTCGATGGTTTCGTTGCAGAGCAGCCCCTGGGCCAGCCGGTGCAGATCGCCTTCGCTGAGATCGCCTTCCAATTCGTAGCGGGTGGCGGTGGCTGCATGGCTGATGGATAAACCCAATTCAGCCATTCCCCGCTCCAACTCCCGCGCGGCCACATCCGTCACGCCGGGGCGCAGGGCCACTTCGACGACGTGGGCGTCCTGCGCGGCAGCGGGCGGCATTTCCCCCGCGGAGAGATCGTCCCAGCGGGCGGCCTCTGTCACCAGGTCAGCCAAAAGAAAAGCACAGAGCCGGGAAAGCTGCTCTGTGCCTGGGTCTTCTGCCAGAAAGTACAATTTGCTGGTGCGGCAGGAGTGCACGGCGTCGATTCCCAGCCGTTGAGCCTGCTGTACAATCTGCACGCCGCCGTCCCCGCGTCGGGGCGAAACTTCGATACGAATAGCCATATACTTTCCTCTACTCAATAGCCGCTGATGAACGCTGACAAATACGGATGGGTACAGACAAATTCTGCGCAACCTGTTGTTTCTGCGTAAATCTGCGTCCTCTTATCTGTCTGACAATTGGGCCTGAAATGCAAAAGACCCAGACGGTGGACACAGTCGGGTCTTTGAGCGTCGGGATGAAATTGTGTACCCCCAAGGGGATTCGAACCCCTGTCGCGGGCTTGAAAGGCCCGTGTCCTAACCACTAGACGATGGGGGCGGACATTTGACAACAGGATGAAGTATAACAGGCGTTGGCGGCGCGGTCAAATTGGGACAAACCTGTTCGACGAACACTTTTTCAGGTTGGCATTTCTGGGATACAATCGATCTTGATCTCGCCCATCCGTTTGCCCTGACACGCCCAGATTAGGAGAATCCGACCGATGAAATACCGCTTTCCTACCGGTATCCCTTCCACCCGCATACCTGCCGTCCGCTGGATCGTTCTATTGTGTCTGTTGACCACCGTTCTGGTGCTCACAGGCTGCACAGTTGAGGAGTTTCTGTCCGACGACGTGCAGCCCATCGAGCAGACACAGACAGACGAAGACGACGACTATTACTATACGGAAACCGCGGAGGATTGTTGGGAGGACGAAGAGTTCGACGAGGTGGATCAGCTCTGCTACTCGGTGGTCTATTGTGACGAGGAGGGCATCTGCGAGGAGGAAGAATACGACTTTCTCGATCTTCTCTTTGGCCTGGTAGATGAATTGGTGTGGGGCGTGGCTGGGGGCGACTTTGAAGACGCGGCCGAATTGGAGGAGAACACCCTCGTCACTTATCGGGTAGATGGCAACCAGATTTTGGAGCCGGAACTGGCCGCTGTGACCGACGACCTGCTGGACTTTCAGGCGGACACGGAAGCGCACCAGAAAATCTGGGTCTACTTTGCCCGGTTGGTTCCCCCGGAGCAGCGCCCCTATCTGACCAAATATGTGGTCTTCACAGACGGCCCGGACGAGGTGCTGGCCTTTGTAACGCCAGACACGGACGATCCGACAAAATGGCTGCTGGGGGTGGACATTACCGATACCAGCAACCCGGAGGAGTTGACTTTCACCCTTATCCACGAGTTCGCCCACCTGATGACCCTCAACAGCGGGCAGGTTTCGGTGAATGAATATCTGGCGTTGGAGCCAGACAACGAAGAACTCTACGAGGAGGCCGCGGCGGCCTGCTCGGTCTACTTTCCCGGCGAAGGGTGCAGCGAGCCGACTTCGTACATCAACGCCTTCTACGAGCGCTTCTGGGCTGACATCTACGAGGAGTGGTCGGAGATCAGTTGGATGGAGGACGAGGACGAATACGCGGCGGCGGCAGAAGAATTTTATCTGTCGCGGGAGGATGATTTCGTCTCCGACTACGCGGCCACCAGCCCGGAGGAGGACATCGCTGAGTCCTTCGCCACTTTTGTGCTGAAGCCCAAACCCACCGGCGACACCCTGGCCGACCAGAAGGTGGCCTTCTTCTACGACTATCCCGAACTGGTCAAACTGCGGGCCGAAATGAGCGGACGGATTTACTCCCGCCTGCGACGGCGATAGATGCGCAAAGGCCAGAAGAAATCAAACGAAATTTGTACTTGACAAATCATATTTGTAGCTACATAATTGTAGCTGCAAATATCGTATCCAGGAGGACGAAATGAACTGGATATGGGAGGAAAGAAAGAACGCCATCAATCGGCGGAGGCACAGGCTCAGCTTCGAGACGGCATCTCTGGTCTTTGACGATCCGTTTGCTGCCAGCCGCTCCGATCACTACCCCTATGAGGAACGGTGGCAGACAATCGGTGCTATCGGAAATGTCGTTATACTCGTCGTGCATACGCAGCCGGTGGTGGATGAGTTGACAGGGGAAGAAACGGGACGGATCATTAGCGCCCGAAAAGCCACTGCCCACGAGAGGAAAATCTATGCAGAAGGCGATTTCTAAGCAACTTACCCCAGCACAGCAGGCCGAACTTGCCGCGCTGGAAAATATGCCGGATGAGGCGATAGATACGCAGGATATACCCGAAACAGCCGACTGGAGCGATGCAAAACGGGGGGTATTCTATCGACCGGTCAAACAGCAGATCACCCTACGGCTAGACGCTGATCTGATTGATTGGTTCAAAAACCAGGGTGAATCCCCGACGGGCAGAGGCTACCAGACCCGCATCAATCTCGCGTTGCGTGAATACGTCGCTCACTATACTGTAGATGATTCATCGGAATGATCAGTCACATCCGCAATCTTCTGCCTGGTGGTTGACCCCACAGACCACACAGATGTCCTCGTACTGGCCGGGACGCAACAGCCCCTGCTGCTCCCGCCAGGCTACCAGTTTGTCCACTTCGCCCTGGGGCAAGGGTTCCGGGCGGCGCAGTTCGTAGACAGTCTTGGTGATCTGTGCGGCCTGCTCCAGCTTTTCCAGACGCAGATAGGCTTCCAGCACCGAGCCACCGACGGTAACGCTGCCGTGGCGTTGCAGGACAATCGCGTCGTAGCGTTTGATCAGTTCCCGGATCACCTCGGCCCCTTCCTGGCTGGCGGGGGTGGCGTAATCGCTGGTGGGGATCAGCCCCAGCCCCAGCACCACATCGGGGATTAGACAGTGGGCCAGGCTGATGCCGGCGATGCTCAGGGCGATGGCCGTGGGCGGGTGGGCGTGGACCACCGCGTCCACATCCGGGCGCTGGCGGTAGGCTTCCAGATGGAGGAGCATTTCGCTGGTGGGGCGCAGATAGCGCTTCGGCCCGTAGCTGGGGCCAACCACATCCACATTCGAGTCCACAATAATCAATTCGTCGGGCTGGATCAGCCCTTTGCTGTAGCCAGAGGGGGTGCAGAGAAAGCGATCCGGCCCCAGGCGCACGCTCACATTGCCATCGTTGGCTGCCACGTACTGGCGCTGCCACAGCATCTGGCATACCTGAACGATCTCCTGGCGGAGTTGCTGCTCACTCTTGCGCGCTTTAGGCGCTGCGCTGCGCTGATACCGAATCAGTGTCTCACTCACGGACTGCTCCTACCTCATTTGAACCACAAAGACACAAAGACACGAAGAACAGCTTTTCCTTTGTGTCTTTGTGCCTTCGTGGTTACTGTTCAATTTCGATGTCGTCCACAATTCCTACAATCACCGCCCGTACAGCGCCCTGGCCCGGTTCGGCTTTCTGGCCGAGAATCTGCTTGGCCCCGCTGCCCTCGTCCATCACCAGCACAGTATCGCCCACACCAGCCTGTACACTGTCCACGCAGATGTCGTACTTGGGAGTGGGTTGACCGTCCACCCCCTGCATTTCGACCAGCAACAGTTTGTGGCCGTCGAAAGTGGGATGCTTGACTGTAGCGACGACCGTCGAGACAACTTTGCCGATGTACATCAGGCCACCGCCTCAGACCTGCCGGGTTTCGGAAAACCCGGCAGGTCTGTCGAAATTTCGTCCACAATGCCCACAATCGCCAAATCGACCGGCGCAAAGGTGCGCTCCAACGCCTGGGCCGCTTCCCGGCTGGCGATGAGCATCACCCGCTCGCCCACCCCCGCCTGCCCAGTCGCATCTGCGGCGATCTGAGGCTGGCCACTGGGCGCGCTGTGGCGGTCCAA
This sequence comes from Anaerolineae bacterium, assembly GCA_030432295.1. Lineage (GTDB taxonomy): Bacteria > Chloroflexota > Anaerolineae > Caldilineales > Caldilineaceae > JACQGT01. Next base: position 141,656 of record JAUIHI010000007.1, read on the forward strand.
CAGCTGGACGACGAGGAGTTTCACCCCGTCCAGATTGGGCGCTTTGTGGGTGGCGATGAGGGTACCGATAACCTGGCCCAACTGCATAGGGTTCTACCTTTGGAGGTGTGGGATATGGGCGTTACAGGCGGGCCAGGCCATAGCTGGCCGCGCCGAGCAGGGCCGCTTTGGGATTCAAAATCACATGCACTGGCACATTTTGCAGCAGCGCCGCAAAGCGCCCTTTGGCTGTGAATTCGGCCAGAAATCTGCCGCTTTCCAGCACAGGCAAAATGCGGGGCGGGATGCCGCCACCCAGATAGACGCCGCCGGTGGCCAGCACTTTCAGCGCCATATTGCCCGCCTCGCCGCCCAGAATTGCCACGAACATTTCCAGGGTAGAACGACAGATGGCGCAATCGGGCTGGGCCAGAGCCGTCTTCACAATTACCGGCGTAGGGTCGGGTGCGGCGGCCAACTTTTCGGTCAGCCACTCCGGTTCGGGGCAGCGCCCGCTCTCTTTGTAGAAGGCATAAATGTTGGGAATCCCCAGCCCGGAGCAGACCCGCTCGTAGCTGATGTGGCCCAGTTTGCCCTGCAAAAAGCCCAGCATTGCCAACTGCTCCTCATTGACCGGCGCAAAGGAGGCGTGGCCGCCTTCGGAGGCGTGGGCTTTGTAGCGCTTGCGTTCCCAGGTCAGGAACGCCTCGCCCAGCCCTGTGCCGGGCGCGACAATCGCAATCGGTCCCCGTTCCACAGGCTGACCGGCGCGCAGGGTGTGGAGGTCTTTGGCTTCCAGACTGGGCACGGCATTGGCGATGGATTCCAGATCGTTGAGCAGTTTGACGTTTTTGATGCCCAGGGCTGCTTCCAGTCCCTCTTCTTCCATACGCCAGGGCAGATTCGTGACCGTCGCTTTGCCGTCCACCACCGGCCCGGCCACGCCAAAGACCGCGCTCTCGAAGGGCAGATGGGTGTGGACCCGAAAGTCGTCGATCAGCGCTTCCAGTGAGCTATAACGACCGCTGGGGAAAGTAGACTCGGCCAGCGGCGCTGACAATCCGCTCTCAGCCGCATAGACCGCCAGATTGGTTTTGGTTCCGCCGATGTCGCCAGCCAGGAGCATAGAAGGTTTCTCCAGAGTTTATTTTGTGTCCGCAGAACAAACTTACAATTCAGAGGCGATGGACACTACACTTTCATCCTCCGCCGCGGCCAGCATCGCCTCCACCAGGGCCAGGTCAGCCAGAGCTTCCTCCGGCGAATTGCGGTGGGGCACGCCGGTCAGGGCGGACTCGACAAAGGCGGCCAGTTCCCGATGGGTGCTGAAGGGTAGGCCAAAGCTCTCCTCCGTGTGCTCGTCACCCCGTTGGATAATGAGCTTCTGCGTAGTCACGCGCAGGCTGCCTTCTGTGCCGACGACGTGCAGGCCGTTGTCACACAGGGGGCTGCCCGCGGCGTAGGTGACTGTGTAGCTGCCGATGACGCCGTTGGCGAAGCGCAGCCACGCACTGAGGCTATCCGCCGGGGGCAGATCGTCCCGCTGCTGGGCCACGACTGCGCCCACACTCTTCACTTCGCCCAGCACCAGGCGCAGACCAGCCGTGTGATGCACGCCGCCATCCAGCAGAAAGCCGCCGGGGAAGTCGCCGCTGCGTCGCCAGGCCGTGCGATAGTTGGGCGAGCCGGGGGGCACGGGCAGTTGCAGAGAAAAGTCACAGGTCAACGGTCGCCCGATCGCACCGTCCCGGATGGCCTGCCCCGCCTGCACAAAAGCCTCTTCGTAGCGCCAATTCTCCGCCACCATCCACACCTGGCCGGGGTGCTGTCGATGGATTTCCAGCAGGGGTTTGGCTTGGGCCACCGTCGGCGCCAGCGGCTTCTCGCTGACCACATGCACACCCGCGGCCAGGGCCAGGGCTGTCACTTCCGGCAGCAGGGGAATGGGCAGCACAATATCCACCGCATCCAGCCCTTCCAGGGCCAGCAGAGAAGGGATGTGATCGTATATTTCCACCGGCTCTGGCAGGAGCGCGGCCACGGCTTCGGCGGATTCGTGGGAGCGGCTGCACACGGCCACCACCTGGCAGTGCTCTTGCAGGGCCGCGTAGGCGGGCACGTGGGCTTTGCGCGCAAATGTGCCCGCACCGATCAGGGCCAGTCGCAGTCGACTCATTGGGTCTCTCCTTCTGGACTATCCGCTTCTGGCGAGAGTTGGGCCACCAGACCAGCCAGCACAAAGCGGGCGCTGGCTTCATTCGTAGCCAGGGGGATGTCGTATACATTGCAGATACGCAGCAGGCTGCTGATGTCCGGTTCGTGGGGGTGGGCGTAGAGGGGGTCGACCAGAAAGAAGACCCCAGCGATTCCGCCCTGGGCTACTCGCGCGGCAATCTGGGCATCACCGCCGTAGGGGCCGCTGAGCATCCGCTCCACCGGCAGGCCCGTAGTTTGCTGGATGCGCTCACCGGTTGTGCCCGTGGCAATCAGCCGGAAGCGGGCCAACGCGTCCCGGTGTTGCCGGGCAAAGCGGATCATATCGTCCTTTTTGCCATCGTGGGCAATCAGTGCTATCGTGGACACGGGTTGTCTACTCGCCAAAAGATTGAAGTTATCAGTGAACGCTAATCAGAGGAAAAGAGAGCACTGATTAGCGTTCACTGATAGCTATTCAGGCCATAAATCCCATCAACTATTGTCCTTATTATACCGCACCAACAAACCAATCAACCAATGACCACTCCACCACCCGAAGCCGATCTGCTCCTGCTGCTCGCCGTTGTCCTGCCGCCCCGCGCGCTAGACGCGCTCGGCCCCGTTGTGGATGAACGCTTTGTCAGCACCACCTACGGCGACATCGGCCCGTTGGCTCTGCGCCGCAGCCCCAGCGGGCGCGGGGTGTGGGTGCAGCCCTACAACGGCCTGCCCAGCCGCACGGATCCCCGTTCCACATTGCTGGCTGCGCGCAAGCTGGGCGTGCAACGGGTGCTGAACTGGGATACGGCGATTGCGCTCAACCCGCTCCTGGCCCGGGGGCACGTGGCGATTGTGACCGATTACATCGATTTTGTGCGCCACCAGCCCCATACTTTTCTGGAAAGCGAAGGCATTACCGGCATCCACCAGTCGCCACCCATCTGCCCGCAGATGAGCGAGAGCCTCTCCCGGGCATTGCCTATGGCGCCCGGTGTTGTCTATGTGGGGGTGGATGGCCCCCGGCGGGAGACAGCCGCCGAGGCCCGGATGTTTCGCCAGTGGGGTGGCGACGTGCTGGGCTACAATCTGATCCCAGAGATCGCGCTGGCCGGGGAGCTGGAACTCTGCTACGCGGGGGTAGTGACAGTTGTCAATGCCAGCGCCGACCGCTTCTCTGTCCCGGTGGAGGGAGAGACCCGAATCGGCCTGGAAGTGGTGCTGGATGCGCTGCCCCGTTTTGTAGAAATGCTGGCCGCACCAGCCACCTGCGGCTGTTCCGAACGGTTGAGCGCGCCTCGCAAACGGGGCACACTGGCCAACGATTGGTGGTCGGCCAAATGACCAAAATCACCCAACTCTACCCCCGGCTGGAACTGCTGTCCGAAGGCGACACGCCCGACGGTCCCCCGGCCCACGCCCTCTTTGTGATGGCCCGTCTGTTGGGCACACCGGACCGTCTGCTTCTCATCGATCCCCCGGCAGATGTGGCGGAGCGCTTTACCCTGGCCGAAGAGAATGCGGTCATCTTCACCGGCGCGCCTGTGGAGACGGGGCTGCCCAGCCTGCAAACCCAGCCGGGCGGCGTGGCCCACATCAGCATCGGCGAGCATCTGTTGGACATCTACAGCCAGCAGACGGGCAATGTCATCTATTTTCCTACTCTGGGGGTTCTCTGCGGTGGCGAATTTGGCAGCGATCTGGCCCTGCCCCGGCTTGCCTCCGGTTCGGATGGGAGCGACGCCATCGAGACATTGCGCCTGCTGGCCCAGATGGTCAAGCAGCGGCGGATGGACCTCTACATTCCGCGTGTGGGTTCGCTGGGCCGGGATCGTGTGGAGGTGATGGGACGGCTGGCCGGGGATGTGAGCTATCTGCACGGACTGCGCCACACTATCAGCACAGCCGCCGAGCAGGGCCAAGCCCTGGAACGGGTGGAGCAGTTGGCCGCCGCACTTCTGCCGGAGAACCGGCACACGGCCCTTTGCCGGGCAATCCACGAGGAAAATGTGGAGCGACTTTGGCGGACGGCCCACTAAAAGTTCGACTTCTTCTGAGAAGTCGAACTTTTGATTACCCAAACAACCCGCCCTGGTTGGGGACTTCGGGGTAGACAGCACCCATATGAGCGTAGGCGGCCCGGGTTGCCAGGCGTCCTCTGGGGGTGCGGTCCAGAAAGCCGAGTTGGAGCAGATAGGGTTCCACCACATCCATAATTGTGTCGGCCTCCTCACTGATGCTGGCGGCCAGGGTTTCCAGGCCGACCGGCCCCCCGTTGAATTTGTGAATGATGGCGTCCAGCACCCGCCGGTCCAGATCGTCCAGCCCCAAAGGATCAATTTCGTGGATAGCCAGGGCTTCGTCGGCCACCTGCTGGTCGATGATACCGTCGGCGCGCACTTGGGCGTAGTCCCGCACCCGCCGCAGCAGACGCAGGGCCACACGGGGCGTCCCTCGAGAGCGGCGGGCGATCTCCCGTGCGCCGATTTCGTCGATGGGCATCTCCAGCAGCGCGGCGGCCCGCACAATAATCTCCTGTAATGCGTCCTCGCTGTAGAAGTCGAAACGTTCCACCACACCGAAGCGGGCGCGCAGGGGTGATGTCATCAGGGCGAGACGGGTGGTGGCCCCGATAATCGTAAAGCGGGGCAGCTTCAGACGGATGCTGCGCGCGCTGGGACCGCTGCCGACTGTAATATCCAGAACAAAATCCTCCATCGCCGGATAGAGAATCTCCTCGACTACCCGGCCCAGCCGATGAATTTCGTCGATGAAAAGAATGTCGCCCTTGCGCAGATTGGTGAGGATGGCGGCCAGGTCCCCGGCTTTTTCGATGGCCGGCCCCGCGGTCGGCTTCAGATTGCCCCCCATCTCTGCGGCCAAAATGTGGCTGAGGGTTGTCTTGCCCAGGCCGGGCGGGCCGTAGAGCAGCACGTGATCCAGAGATTCGCCCCGCCCTTTGGCCGCATCCACCAGAATGCGTATTTTGTCCCGCAGCCGCTCCTGGCCGATCATCTCGTCCAGGGAACGGGGGCGCAGCGCGTAGTCCACCCGCTGGTCTTCAGGCTGCTTCTCGCCAGAGATGGCCCGTTCGGGCGCTTCTTTTTCGCTGCGTTTTGGCTCGCTTGGATCAATCGCCATCGCTCTGTCCTTGGACTGCTGGTGTGAGGCGGACGGGAGGGGTCTGCTTCACGAATTTGTGCGAACTGGAATTCGTGTCGAACGAGTGTGCTATACTATCATACCAGAGAAAAGAATTCAGGAGAAATTTATCGTCAGAATTCAGATTGACGAAATGACAAAAAACTGCTATAACTGGACAACGTTTTTTTCCGTAAATGGCTACCCATTCTACTGTCGGAAGGGTATTGTCTGTTTATCAGTGTAGGATGGAAGGATTGGAATGGCTAAGCAAAAGTCTTTAAGCAAAGAACAGACCCACTTGGAGGCCGAACGGGTGCAGGTGGGCTCTGAATTGGAGAACCTGCGTGCGGCGATGCTCAATGAAGTGGACACAGAGCCGGATGAGGGGGACTCGGAGATTTTCGAGCGGGAAAAGACCGCAGCGCTCATCGCTGTGCTGGAGCGCCGTATGCAGGACATTGAGCACGCGCTGCGTGCGATCGAAAAAGGTCAGTACGGCCTTTGTGAACGGTGCAGCAATCCCATCGAACCGGAGCGGCTGGAAGTCAAGCCCGACGCGATTCTCTGCTTGAATTGTCAGCGAGAAGTAGAGGCGATCAACAAACGCAACCGGGGCCGTGCGCCTATCCGCTGGTAGGAGAGCCATCACCCATTCCATCCAGGAGTTTCCTATGCCGGGCAAATTGCACGCATCCACCCACCCGATGGTGGCCCACAAACTGACCCAACTGCGGGATGTGACCACCGATTTTCGCCGTTTCCGTTCGATTGTGGATGAGCTGGCGATGATCCTGGCCTATGAAGCGACAGCGGATATAACCACCCGATCCGTGCCTGTGCAGACGCCGCTGACAGTTACCGAAGGGCAAAAGTTTGATGAGCAGGTAGGGCTGGTTCCCATCCTGCGCGCCGGGCTGGGAATGGTGGATGGGATGCTCCACCTGCTGCCCCAGGCCGAGGTCTGGCATCTGGGCTTCTACCGGGACGAAGAGACGCTGCAACCGGTGATCTATTACAACAAAATGCCCGGAGACCTGTCCACCCACACCTGTTTTGTGTTGGACCCGATGCTGGCGACCGGCGGCTCGGCCATTGCCGCGGTGGACATTCTGCGGGCCAGGGGTGTCAGCCGCATCAAATTTGTGGGGCTGTTGGCCGCGCCGGAAGGGGTGGCTGCGCTCCACGCCAAATACCCGGATGTAGCGGTCCACGTGGCCGCAGTGGACGAACGGCTGACCGATGCAGGCGACGCCAGCGCTGGCTTCCCACCCGGCTTCATCTGGCCGGGGCTGGGTGATGCCGGTGACAGGCAGTTTGGCACAATGTAAGTCTGTGGTGAGGACGAATTCAACAGGGGTGGGGCGACAGAATCGCTTCATCCCTGTTGCCGATCTTGGCATCAGAAGCGGACCGCAAACTAACAGTTTGCGTTACAGGGGGAGCTATGCGGGAAAGCCATACAGCAGTCATCGAGCGCAATGTCACCTGGCGGGGTGATTTCGCCACCGAACCCTATGAATGCGCCTGGGCCGGGGAAGCTATCTTTTTTGTGCGCTGTCTCTCTGCCGATGGCCTGGATGAATCAGACCGGGCTGACCTCCGGATACAGATTTCACCGGACGGGATGCACTGGTGTGACGAAGGCACGTCTATGAATCTGCCCACAGAACCGGACGAAGTAACCTTTGGCCGGGTATCCCACTTTGGCGGCTGGCTGCGTCTGGTCGGAGAAGTGCCGGAAGATGGAGCGCTGACAGTGCTGGTCTATCTGGTGTTGAAGGAATAGCAAACAATCCAGACGCGGCGGGGATTCCGTGCCAGTTTTGTACGGAATCCCCGCAGAGCCACTCGTAATCCGCGTTGTATCTCAGGCTCTACTGCAAAAGGCTAAAAACCGAGTTTTTGAGACCGAATCACTCCTGGAAATCCGGGCGATCTGCACAAACAACGATGTAGCCCCTTCCTGAATTTCTCTTGACCCCTAACCTGCGGGTAGCACCGTTTCAACTCCCCAATTCTCCTCGGATTATGACGCTACCCCTGCTTTCTGTTCCACCCCACTAGACGAGACTATCGGTTCGTTCTGCCTGGCGCTGTTCTGCTCAGATCTATTCTGCTTGGCCCGCAACACCTGCCAGACAATGCGGGGATGAAAGAGGCTGGCCGGCGAGGACAGCATATGCTGGACACGGGCAAAGGCGGCGGCGATCTCGCCATTCTCCACCATTGCCGCCAGCACCCACCCGAAGTAGCCCTGGACCAGACGGCTGATGGGGTCTGGCTTATAGTCGGTCCCGGCGCTGGGCCAACGCAGATCCTGGCCGGTTGCCATCTGCCAGGGACCGGTGTTGACCTTTGCCAACATCCCCTGGAAGCGACGGGCCAGACCGGTGGCGTTGTCGGCGGGGTGATGGCGCAGGCTGCCCAGCAACTGGTCCAGCGCGGCTGCGCCCAGCGCGGCGACGGTCATCCCCTGACCGTAGACCGGATTGAGGGCGTAGACAGAATCGCCAATCGCCAGCACTCCTTCCAAATGGCGGGGCAGGCGCTCGTAGTGGCGCAGACGGTTGGCCCCGTGCCGATAGCCGATCGGATCCGTCAGAGGTTCCGCCTGGCTGAGCACCCGGTACAGTTCCGGCACAGGGATGCTGTGGGCAAAGGCCACAAAGCCTTCGGCGTCGGTGGGCGGATGATCCCCGTTCATTCCGGTCAGAGTGATCTGCCAGCGCTCCCCTTCCATCGGGCCGATGATGCAGCCCCGGCTTTGGTGAGGGGCCTGGGGAATGCTGTAGACCACCTTCCAGCTTTGGTTGTGGTTGGCCGTTCGGCGGTAGATGCGGGTGGCATAGCCCGCCTGGGCATCGACGACTGTCTCTGCGGGCGCGGGGAAGCCCAGCGCGGTCAACCAGACGGGCAGACGAGAGCCGCGACCGCTGGCGTCCACAATCAGATCGCCGGTGATCACTTCCTCCGCTGCTCCGTTGTGGCGGGCCTGGATACGCACACCGGTAGCCCGTATGCCGTCAGCATCGGTACAAAGACCCTTCACGTCGTAGCCTTCCCGAAAGCGGACAGCTTCCAGTGCCCGCAGTCGTTGGCCCATTGCCCATTCCAGCAGCGCCCGGCTGCATGCGTTCAGGGGTATGTCCCAGGGGAAAGGCTGCACGGGTCTGCTGTTAATGTACAAGCGGAATTCGCTGCCCATATTTGTGGGGACAGCGCCCTGGGCGGTCATCTCCGCGCCGATGCCAGGAAAGTAGCCTTCGACGATCTGCTGCCCCCGGGCCAGCAATCCGTGGAGGTGGCGAGCCTGGGGCGCGCCTTTGCGGAAGTCGGGGGTTGTGGGTAGCACATCCCGCTCAATGACGGTGACGGCGGCGAAGTGGTTGGTCAATACACGGGCGGTGAGCATTCCGGCGATGCTGCCGCCGATGACGATTGCGTGGCCGCGGGGGATCGATTGGTTCATTGGAAAGTTCTCCTGTAATTTTGATTGGAGCCATTGCGCAGTAGCGTAACGGCTCTGGACGCGCATGGGCGGGACATTCCGGGGCCTGTGGCCGCTCTGTTTGGAATGCCCCGCCCTTTGTCAATCTTTAGCCGACGATGTCGAATAAGATAATATCGCCACCGCCGCCGTTGCCTCGCGTACCTTCGCCTCTGCTGTTTTGCTCGACCGCCAATTCATCGGCGGTCAGCAATTGGCCGTCAACGGCTTGTGTGGGCGTCGTGCGCCGCGCGGCGTCGTAGTTCTCGGCGGTGATGATTTTGCCATCCACCCAAACATCGTCGGTAGAAGTGGTTGGCGTGGCGGAGGTATCAACGATGTCGAGGTCGATGATTATCCCGCCACCGCCGCCGCGCGCAGGGCCTTCCTCCGCCTGGGCCATCTGGGGCTGTGCCCAAAAGCTGACGGTTACGGCTGTGACCAGGACTGCCATTTTTGCGTACTTTGCGAAATTCATTGTTCTGTTCCTCTCTAAAAACGATTGAAGTTTGTACTGCTCCGATGTGTCTATTGTGACACGATTCTGCGCTCTCTGATGCCTCACAAAAGGCGGTCTGTGCATCACACTTCTGGTTTCGTAGTGCGCTGTGCGTGAACTATTGGTGATAAGAGTCGCTCTTCACAAGCCAGTTTCGTTTGGTATAAAACGAGCAATAACCTGTGGCAGAACCAATTTTGTTCACCAGTACACGCACCGCGCACTACGCTATACAGCCACCCTCTCCCCCTCCTGCATCACACCGGCCAGCAGACCGTAGGCCGCGGCCCAGGCGTCCCGCACATCCGTCGTGAAGGCCGGGCCAAAGACCGCTCCCAGTGTCCAAAGAAGGGCCTGGCCGACGGTGGCGTAGTGGTGGGGCTGGACACTGTAGCCCACGTGCCGCTCCCCCAATCGCCGCACCGGCTCCAGAATCGTCTCCGGTTTGCTCAGGCCAGCCACGGCAAAGGCGAGGACGGTCATCAGCTTCTGGCCCTGCTGTTGGATGTCCCCGTGGAAGAGGGGACGCAGGCCGGAGTCCAGTTCAAAGAGGCGCTGGTAGAAGCGGGTGGCTATCTCATCGGCCATCGGCGCGGCCAGGGCAAAGGTGCGCTGCACGGTTTCGATCTGCTGGCTGTTCATCGTTCGTTCTCCTCTGGCTGTGTGTTTTGTGCTGGCTGTACTTCACTACTGCACTGAAACCAGCATACCCGGAGAATGGCCCGGCTGGTGCCTCACAAAAGGGGGGCTTTGCATCGCATCCGGCGAAGGGGACAAAAAAACCGCCCCACACAAATGTGTGGGGCGGCAGTAGATTCAACAATCCACGTCCATCCGTCTTTTCCGCGTTACCCGCGTTCCACTCTTCTTCTCAGTAGTTGCCGTGGTTGGGCGGGTCCACGACGAGGCTGGCGATGTGGGTTCCCGCGGGCGCAACCAGCCCCGTGGCCGGATTGTAGCCGATGAAAACTGTGGTCATCGGTGTGTAAAAGGAGACCTGTGCATTGGCCGTTATGACTGTCTCCTGGGCTGCACCGACAAAATAATCCATAGCGCAGCCACCGGCACAGCTATAGAAGGCTTCATAGCTGCGCATCACCCCCAGGCCAGGCAATGCCAGCGCGGGCGCAGACGGAATGCTGCCGTGGGGCGTCAGCGCGGCGGTGATCTGGGCCGTGGAGGATTGGACATCGACGGCATAGGATGCGTCCGGGTGATAGAAGAGAGGCGCTGGTCCCGGATTCGTTGCCAGAAGCTCTGCCGTGGCCCGGAAGTGGGTGTAGGGTTCGTTGTCGTTGATCGCCAGATTGCATTCGGAAACCCGGGTCTTACAGATCGCCACCGCGCGCTTGATTGCGCTCTTCACGTCCAGCTCGCAGCGCAGATAGCCGCCATTCAACTTCAATTCTCCGTCGGAAACAGTCAGGTTGCCCACTCGCCGACAGGGGACAGGTGTGTTCTGCACGGCCAGCGGCGGTTCCTGGGGCGCGCCGTCGTCGTTGTGGCCCACCACCACCTGCAGTACGCCATCAGCGCCGTCTTCAAAGTCAAAGGTGAGAGACCAGTAGTAGGCGTAGCCAGTATCAGCCTGGGCCACGGGCGCGGGCTGGAATCCCCCCAATAGGACCGTTGCAGCGAGCACAACAGCCATCCACAGGCGTCTCCTCCGGGCATACGAAAAAACGACAAACCTTTGCATCTTCGTTCTCCTCTGTAACAGATCGTGCAATGGTGCGGTTGGACAATAGCAACAGTGTAGAGGTTGTGCCCATACCCGGCTGTGTCTGAGTTATCATCCCGCATGTGGTCTACAGCGTATCACGGCCCGGCGGCGCTGGTGCATCAGAATATCAGCGCTATGCATCATCCATCTGTGCATCATCCAGTTGGAGGAGTGCGGCGAGGTCGTCTACCTTTTCTTCGATTTTGAGCGCCTGAAAAAATTCCAGCGCCCGCACGAATGAAGTGTGTGCCTCGCGCTCTTTCCCCGCGGCCTGCTGCACTCTGCCCAATTCCTCCCAGCAATAGGCCAGCAGATAGCGGTCCTCGTTCATCTCCGCCAGCCGCTGGGCCTGCTGCAACGCGGCTTCGGCATCGCTCAGCCGTCCATCGGCCTGGCGGATGCGCCCCAGAGAAAAGAGCGCGTAGGGGTGGCTGTGGGGTTCCTCCTCGGCCAGCACCAGATGGGCGCAGCGCTCGGCCTCGGCGTAGTTGCCCACCTCCACGTTAGCCTCTGCCAGATTGGAAGCGTTGAGGGCAATCCAGAAGGAATCCCCCATTGCCTGAAAAAAGCCCAGGGCCTGACCCGCTTCGGCAATCGCCTCGTCGTAGCGGGTCGCCTGCAAAAAGGGGGCCACAATGCCGCTGCGGGTCATCTCCAACCCCACCCGGTTGCCCATCTGTTCGTGGACCGCCATCGCCGCCTGGAAGTGGTCGATGGCCTCGTCCAGCCGCTTCTGGCGGGAAGCCACATTGCCCAGATTGTGAAAGCTGCGGGCCACCCCGGCCAGATAGCCGCTCTCCTGGGCAATCGCCAGCGCGCTCCGGTAGTGGCTTTCGGCATCTTCCAGGCGGCCCGATTGTTCCAGCAGCGTGCCGGTCATATTCTCGGCCAGATAGCGGGCGCGGTACACCTCCTGCCACGCCTCCTGCATATCCCGCTCGTGCAGATAGACCAGCCCCCGCTGCACGTGCAATTCTACCATCCGACTCTGTAGCTGCTCGGCGGCGAGTAGTCCAGCCCCATAACTGCGCTGGGCCGCGTCGCCCTGGCCTTTGTGCTTGTAGGCTTTGCCCAGCAGGAGAGCCGCGTCCACCTGCTGCTCGTCGTTTGCGTCCCACGCCACCCGGCCCAAACTTTCGATCACCTGCTCCGGTGCGCCAGCCAGTTGGTAGAGTTCGCTGCGCAACAGATGCAGTTCCTTCTCTCGTGGCGGGGAGAGACGGCGCAGGGGAATCTGCTCAAAGAGGGCCAGGGCCGCGGCCGCCTGTCCCCGGTGAATCTCGTCGGTGCGGTAGGTGTACCAGAGGGCGATGGCCTCCTCAATCCTTCCCGCCCGTTGCAGATGCCAGGCAGCCGCGGTATATTCGCCCCGCTCGGCGCGGATGCGGGCGGCCTGGGCGTGGGCATCTTCCTGCTCTTCCGGTGGCAGTTCGGCATAGACAGTCTCGCGCAGGGCGGGGACGAGGGCGACACCTCCCTGCCCATCCGCCTGCACCAGCCGCCGCCCAATCAGCCGGGTCAGCGCGTCGCTCTCGTCTCCCAGCCAGACATCCCCGGGGGCAAAGGAGCGAAAGACCGACAGGCTGCGCACAATCTTCCGTTCCGCCGGGGGCAACCGCCGCTCCAGACGCAACCACAGGGGGAGCAGCGCCTGGAACTGGGGGAGCTGGGCAAAAATTGCGCCAAATTCTTCTTCTGTTCCGGCCTGATAGAATGTGATGCACAATTCGGCCAGGCGCGGATTGCCGCCGGTATAGGCGTGGAGCGCATCTGCATCGGCCTGGCTGTGGGGAACAGCCCGTTCGGCCAGCAGTCTGTCCAGTTGCGCCGTGTCCAAGGCTTCCACTGGATAGATGGCGTCGCTCTCCCAAAAGGCGCGCTGACCGATGAGCAGTTGCGCGGTGTGGCCGCGCAGACTGTCGAGAAATTCCAGCAGTTGCACGTGGTTCGGTCGAGCCTCGGCCTGGGTCAACGGGCGCAGAAAGTCCAGTTCATCGAAGCAGAGCAGTGGTTTGCGAGAGAGAACGCCCAGATCGGAACGGGCCAGCCCCAGGGCCAACGTGCCATCTTTGATGCGTCCGCCGTCGGCCACCAACTGATGCCAGAGGGTGGATGCGCCCTGGCGGTGCAGAAAGTGGCCCAGGGCAAAGAGCAGACTCTCTAACTGGTCATTGAAGGTGGGTCGGAAGGTATACCAGAAGATCGCCGGGGAGTTCCAGGCGTCGGCCACCGCTGCGGCCAGAGAGCTTTTGCCCACCCCGCCGGGACCAGTCAGGCTGATGGTTTTACCCGCGGCCAGATCGTCCAGCAGGCGCGCTTGCAGAACATCCCGGCCAATCAGTTGGACCGGCGGCAGGGGCTGTTCCAGGCGCACGGCCGGACGCAACCGCTGCAACAGGACCGTCCCCAGCCGTTCTACGGCAATGCGCAGGTGGCGGTCGTGGGTGGGGCGAGAGATATGCAGAATGTCGTTGTAGATATCGGACTGGTTGCGGGGGACGGGGCGGTAGCGCTGGCGAAAGTAGTTCAGTTCCAGAATCAGGCAGTCGTAGCGTCCGCCCTGGCTCTCCTCCGCTGCCACGGCGTTGAGCAGGGCCGGGCCGCTTTCTGGCAGTGGGCCACCCCACAGGCTCTCCACTGCCCGCTGAATTTCGGCGCACAGGGCTTCGCCCCGGCCCAGGGGTGTGGTCTGCGCGCCGCGGATAGCCTCGCCCAAAAAGTAGGGCGCGGCCAGAGGCGAGTGATTGCCCAGCCACTCCGGCTGGCTGAAGGCTTCCAGGGCCTGTTTCAGATGTTCAAAGAAAGTTCCATTCGCCGCGCTGGGCTTGCGAGCGGTCATGCCAGTCTGCTCCTGCGGGCTATTGTTGGATCGATTGGATCGACGCTTCTGTCGGTTTTGGTGTGGACAGTTCTATTGTATCTGCAATGCGCGTCTCTGAAAAACGTAACAGGCGTTGAGGCGGGGATCGCCCGGCGCTAAAGACGCCGGGCTACCAGGCAACGCCCCCTGAACGGGGCTTTCGCCGAAACGGTTTGTCCGTTTCTAAGCCGGATTTATCCGGCGTCGCTCAATAGCTCCGGGTCTTTAGCCCTGTGCGGTCGTCGCAAACCCACCCCTGCCCCAAACTTGAATTACACCCAGGCGTTGAGGCGGGGATCAGCCAGCGCCAAAGAGGCCAGGCTGCCAGGCAACGCCCCGTGAACCGGGCTATGCAGAAACCACACTTCCTGTGGAACGATCTGCGTGATAAAATATCCCAACTGACCACCCAATACGGAGCCACCGATGACAACAATGCCCAATCTCCAATCCCCAATTCCTACGCTCTCCGCCTTCGATCCCCTGCCCCGCATCCTCTTCGCCGACGATTTCGACCGGGGCCTGTGCGGGTGGACCGGGCTGATCGGCAACTACGAGCATTCGCTGGATTCGATTCTCCCCGAATATCGGGACCTGCGCCCGCCCCAACTGAGCAATCTGAGCGTCTGGGACACGGGCACGGACGGTTCACTCAGCGGGACCTACGCGATGAAGCTGGCGACTCGCCCCCAGGCTGGCGCGTTTTCCGTGGGGATCAAACGGGCCACCTTCCGCAAAGCCGGGCCGATCCGCCTGGAAGCCTACTTCACTTTCAAGCCGGAAGCGTCGGAACTGTTGCTGTCGGAGACGGATGTGCGGGCGGTGGGGGTGCTTTTCGATTTGCAGAGCAGCGATACGTTGCGGGGCAATGGCGCGGAACGGGTGATGCCCCATCTGCGCTATCTCAACGCGCTGGACGGGGAGTTCGGCGGGCGTTGGCAGTTCAAACGCAAGCGGGAGGCGCTGGAGGCCATTGGCAATACGGGCAAAGTCCGTTCCCACTTTCACCTGGCCGACGAGGGCTGGGAGGATATTCCCGGCGGCGAGCAACTGCTCTGCTACAACGAAATCGCCACCAAACAGAACTGGCACTACCTGCGCCTGGATGTGGACCTGGCGGAGATGGCGATCACCGGCTTCCGCTGCAACGACCGGGTTTTCGATGTCTCGGCCATTGAGCCAATGCGTATGCCGGCGATGGCGAATCTCTGGTGTATGCTCAACACTGTCTTCTTCGCCGAGACAGACCGGGACAAGCGGGCCTTTTTGTATGTGGATTCGGTGGTACTGTCGGGGGAGTTCTGAGCGACTGAAATTTCGTCCGCTGCTTTTAGGCTCTTAAAAGGTGAAATGTGAGATCGGAGGGCGATCTCACATTTTACCTTTTTTACGTCTCACACCCTATGCAATCTGGCCGCAGCCGCCAGCAGTTCACCCACATCCGCCTCCCCTCCCGGCGCGGGGCCGAAGGGATCGCTGACGCTTGCCGGGTCCGCGCTGAGGGTGCGCAGGGTGGTGAGGACGCAGTGGGGCAGCACCTCCAGATTGTAGCCCCCTTCCAGCGTTGCCACCAGCCGCCCGCCGCAGAGTTCGTCGGCCAGCCCCATCAACTCCGCCACCAGCGCCGCGTAGCCCGTCACACTCAGCCGCTCCTGGGCCAGCGGATCCATCCAGTGCGCGTCGTAGCCCGCGGAGAGCAGAATCAGCTCCGGCTGGAAGCGGCGGGCAATCGGCGCGAGCACCTGCCGGAAGGCGGCCAGATAACCCCCATCCCCCACGCCGGGCGGGAAGGGGACATTGACGGTATACCCCTCGCCCTGCCCTGCGCCCGTCTCGTCAAGCGCGCCGCTGCCGGGATAGTAGGGGAACTGGTGGGTGTTGAAGACCAGCACAGACGGATCGTCCCAAAACATCTCCTGGGTTCCGTTGCCGTGATGGACGTCGAAATCGACGATCAGTACCCCTTCCACGCCGTGGCTTTTCTGGGCGTGGCGGGCGGCAATCGCTACATTGCCAAAGAGACAGAAACCCATCCCCGTATGGGGTCGGGCGTGATGTCCCGGCGGGCGCACCAGGGCAAATCCGTTGTCGGCCTGCCCGCTCAGCACCGCATCGGTCACAGCCAGCAGTCCCCCCGCGGCCAGCAGACTGGCCTTCCAGGTCGCCCCCACCACATACGTGTCCGGGTCCACTCTGCCCCCGCCCCGGGCCGCCATCTGCTCCAACGATTCCACATATTTGGCTGTGTGTACGGCGGTGATAGCCTCGATCGGCGCGGGGCGACTCTCCACCCGCAGCAGCCGTTCCAGAATGCCGTCTGTCTCCAGCAGATTCCACGTGCCTGCCAGCCGCGCCGAATTTTCGGGATGGCCGTAGTAGGTGTGTTGCAGGTTGAAGGGGTCGTAGGCGAGGGCGGTGGTCATCGATTCACTCCGGGGCAAAGAGCAGGCGAAAACGGACACAGACCAGCGGCATTGTCTCTTCGGGCTGGCGTCCCAGGAGGGTACATTCGTGGGCGTAATAGCCTCCCAATGCACGCTGCCACCAGGCCAGGGAGCGGTCACCTTCGCCGTAGTCATAAGCAAAGGCTTCGTCGATGGCGTTGAAGGGACGAATGGCTACTTCGGTAATTTCGGTCACACAGAGCGGTTCGCCCTGGCCGTCGATAGTCACCTCCACATCGCCGACAACCGGCAGGGGATCGCCGCTGGCCTCGTACTCCCAGAGCAGGCCGCTGGTAACCGTCTTTACACCGTACTGCACCAGACGACCTAACGCATCGGCCATTTCAGGTGAACTACCGTAGCCGTCCACCAAGTCAGGCCAGGGATGGCCTTGGGCCGCGTCCGGGTTGGCGGCGAGATAGGCTTGCCAGAAGGCGGCGACGGCAGGTGTGAGTTCCATAATTATTTTGTGTAGGGTTGAATCGTTCGCAAACCGGGGATAAAAGCGTAGTGCTTTTGGTTGAAGTTATTGCTGTCGACGAGTATCATTCTTGAATCACTCAGCGCTGTTCTGCCTGCTGGCGCAACTCTCGCGCGTAAATAGAGCTGTCGCTGATGTCAGTTCTGTCCCGCCACATACCCAGCAGACCGGAACGGCGTATATCCCCTATGGTCAGACGAGCGATCGGTGCTGAATTGGTGGGTTGGGTTTGCCCAGCAATTGACGCAGGCTGTCCTGGGTGTATTAGGGTTCCGGGAATCGGTGTTTCGCTACCTTTGTCCAATTTTTTTTGCCCCACTAATTCTATGCGCATCTCAACTTTGTGATGACTATCGGCAAAAGCGTCCATCTGAACGATTTTAGACGTCAAGCAAGCGGTTTGATTGTGTCAAAGCAATCTTAGCAGGTGGTAAAAACTCGAAGTTTTCATTGACGACTACGAAAAGTTGAAATACTTCACCGTAAATCTCCTCCAATTGAGCGAACTGTCGAAGGACTGTCTCATATGATTCCCTGGCAAGATTATCTTGAAGTAAAGTGTCAATGACCATAAAACTAGGAATGTAAGAGGGCGATTCCAAAGAAAAGCGCAGGAGGGCATAAAAATACCCCAATATAGCTATGTTTTTCTCTGTTGCACTTTTTGCCTTGTAATTATAGCCGTCAATTTTCGGTAAATAAGCATCATCGATCTGTGTCTCTGTCTCTGGGAAAAATTGAGCGTAGAATTGCTGAAAAAACTGCTTGAACGAGAGAAGCTTGTATTCCGCTTGTCTTTCTTGTTCGGCAATTTCTTGTTTTTGCTTCCGTATATCCATTAACCTTTGCTGGATGTCTTGTAGAGATTCTTGCATCTTCTGAATCTGCGAACGCCATCGAGACTGCATGCGTAGTTGATTTTTCTCACTATCCAATTTGGTCAGCGTTTGATTGAGGAGAACGATATTGCTTATTGCTGGTGAAACAAGTTCTGCCATCATCTCATCGAGAGATTGCCGCTTCTGATTCAGTTCGTTTTCAATTTGGAATAGGTTGCTGCGAATTCGTTCAATAGTTGATTCGTAGCGTTCTTGTAGTTCAGTGAGTTCTTCGAGTTGTGATTCAATTTGTTCTTCGTATAAATTCAGATCACCTATATTATCGGTATGTTCTGCCAGCGGACGTCCACAAACGCTGCAGATCGATTCAAGTTCCTTCATTTTCATTTCATCAGTTATGACCTGAAGGCATCGTGGACATTGTTCGAATTCAAACGAAGCCATTTGATTCACGGACGCTCGCACTCTGGTTGCTTTATCTAAGTCTTCGGCTAACTGATTGTCCAACTCTCTATATGACTGCAATGTCTGAGTAGAAAAGTATAATTCTTGCTTTTGATTGGCTACGGTTTCTTCCAATGAAACGACTTCATCGCGCAAAGGGTTCGCGTAACTTGATGAAGCTTGTATATGTTGCTGAATTGTTGCCAGTTGATTTTCAATCTGCAAATACTCCTCATCAATTTGGCGTAGGCGGGCATTAATTTCGCTGGGATGGAGAATTTCTACCTCGCCCAGGAACCGATTTAGGTATTCAATCTCCTGCTCTCCCTCTTTCCTTCTTTTCAACAATTCATCTTCTTTGACGAGGGTATCATAAAAATTTGGCGCACTTATACCTGTCAATAGCTTGAATAACGGGGCGCGATCTTTGTCAGAAAGGTTTGCTTGGATTTTCGAAAACCCCTTTGCCTGATCAATATGCAAACTGTCGTATACATCATTAAAACTGATGGATTTTTCACGGCCATACTCATCGATGACGCTTACTATAGGAATGCCGAGTCGCTGCAATAAAAAATCAGACATTTCGCCGCGAAGCAATGTGGTTGTAGGTAGAAATATGTCATCAACTCTACCAGAATAGACGACTAATTCTTGTGAACCATAAAACTTACGATCAATCGTGTATGGAGTTCCATTAATTTCTACTTCCAGTACAAGCTTTTCACATTCGCTTATCTCAGGAATGAAATCCCGAATATTGAGGTTTGCACCCAGTCCGAACTCAAAGAGTTTAAGCAGTGTCGTGCGTCCCGTGCTGTTCTCGCCGCGAATAACATTTAGTCCCTTACTGAATTTGGTTGCCGGCAAAGCAAGCCCACCACCTTTGCGGCTTACGCGGATTTCTGTGATCACCAAGTTGGGAGAATTTTCATTCATACTTTTGCTCTTGTTTTGTAACAGGAATTATTTGCCGTTGTGGTAATCTCACAACTTCAGGAAAGTGGCGGTAGATAAAATCCTTTATCTCACTTCCTAAAAGATCACCAAATAACTTCTTGACGATACGGCAACGCTCAACCAGTACCGAAAATTCTTGCTGCTCGCTCAGTTTTCCAGCGAGTTGAACTCCTGCTTCGGTCAACAGGAAACTATCCATATTTCTTTTCTGTTGAACTGCGATTAAGCTTTTGCCACTCAAGTACGCAAGCACAAGATAATATTTCTGATCCCACGGTCCATACCTGTAGCGAATCATTTGGGACTCAATAGTAGGACTTACTTGGATAATCTTCTTGATTTCTTCTACAACAGTTTGCTTGCCTTCTATTTCCGCCGCTCTTAGCAAATACGTTGGATAGCGCACAAAAAAGTCTAGCTTGGCAAGTTTTGTGCGTCCGTCAATTCCGGGCTTTCCAGCCCAGTTAATGAGTAATATCAGCCGTGTTGCGTGGAATGGGATGTTATCGTCGAGAAGAAACAAAGACGCGGGGGGACGATTCGTGGTTGCCCCAAATTTGTTGGCTGAATCCAGTAATTTTTTAGGTGCGCTTGGAGGGTGTGGGTGGGTCATTTCGAGTTATTCCAACAGTGCCATTCGTAATGGCATTCTGCCGTAAGTTGACACATCATTCCATGTAAATATTCCCGATCGACATCATCAACTGGAACATTTTTGCGTTGCTGTTGGTCTGCTAGTTTCTCCAATTCATTTAGGATAGCTGCGTAGGTTTGCCCAATTTCACCACCATTCATCACTGTGTTGCGATGGCAAATGCCCCAAACTAAGTGGCGCAACTCTGCGATATATGAAGCAGCATAGCTTTGCTGCTGTCTAAATTTAATTGCAAAGAAATTCCTGCTGCTTATGAAATACTCTACAGCTTTTGGATCAATACTATTTAGTTTTTTAGTTTTCTGGCGTAAAGTACGCCTTTGTGGCTCGTCGTGTTTTTCATCAAGTACAAATTGAGTCAAATGTGCATCGATAAATGGACCAGAAATACATATCTCTATGTTGTGCGGTCTGACTTTTCGTAGCTCAATAGATTCCGCAGACGTCGCAGTAGCTGGTGGCTTCACACTTTTTCTCAAAGAATTTATGATTTCCTCATAAATTCTCGCTAAATTTGCACTATCAGCATTAATGCCACGCATTTCTAATATCTTTTGAAGTTTACGAATATTGTTAGATTCCAAACCTGATTCACGATTATAATCGGTCAAAATACGAATATTCCAGAAAAAAGCTTCTGTTTCTGTGAGATTATTGAAACTCCAGTCCTTATCAAGTCTTGAAAGTAGAGTGTCAACACTGCTTCTATCCTTTGCATTCTGGTTACAAATTTTTTCTCCTTGAAACGTCAGTTTTTTCATATATCCTAAATCTGGAATGCGATTTCTCTTCCCCCTAGCAGACGAAAACTTATTTGTTTGGTCACTAACAAACCAAAACGAATTATTAGGTCCAAATGCATCCCTTAACTTGATGAAGTTCGTCCAGACATTACGGGACTTCAAGTCACTCAGATTCCATTGCTCAGTGGCTCGTTGTTTAACTTGATAGAATTCGTACGTGCCATTTTTTAGCCGAACGACAACATCTTCGTGGGTTTCAGATGAGACAAACTCGTATTTATCTGGATATTCCAGCATTTCTAAGCATTTTTGGGCCGCAAAGTGAAACTGGTAATCAAAACCGGAAACGGCAATTGCACCACCGTCATTGTCTTGGCGAATATCTTCTAAGTTGGGAATTGATTGTGGCTGGTGGCTTTGATTTGACATTGAGGTGGACCGAATCATCTGATATTGAAAAGAATTCTCTGAGTTTAGAGTATCATTCATCGCTTTGTCACCAGAAAGTAGGTCAATTGTAATTCAACTCTTCATTCAACGTCAAACGAACTTAATCTTCACGACTGCTGTACTCTATCGATACTCTATTACGCGGAAAAACGCGGACGAAAGAGCCACCCGCCATCGCCCCGAAAGCGCAGGTCGAAGTCGTCTTCCCCCGCGCCCAGCACTTGCAGACGGCTGTGACGCTGCACTGGCCCGGCGAAGTCCACGTCCAGGGGCGCGGTCGTCTCTGCTTTCCCGCTGGGACCGGATGTGCGGGCCACGTGAAGAGTCTCCCCGTCCCACAGGAGAGTGACGCCGCCGTCGCCAACGGGCAAATCCACCAGCGCCCACCAGCCCCAGTCGTCGGGCCAGGCGCGGGCAAGGGTGAGGGTGTCCCCCAGCCAGGAGATATTGGATATTGGGGATTGGGTATTAGAGATTGGCGCGTCGGGATCATCAATCTCTACTCTCCAATCCCCAATCGCATATTCCGCTTCGCCTTCCCAGCGGGCTTCGTTTACGCTGTCATCCGATGCGCGGGCGAGTTGGGCCGCTGCTTGCAGGGCCGCGGCAAAGTCGGCCAGGGCTGGGGGCTGATCGGTCAGTTCGTGGCGGGCGCGGATGAGTGCTTCGGCGCAGAGGCGTACAACGGGGTAGTGTTCGGCCAGGGAGAAATCGTGGGGTTGGCGGCGCAGGTGGCCGGCCAGCGCGGTCAGATAGGCCCGATTGCTGCGGGTAAGGGCGGTAGCGTCGGATTGGCTCTCCACATAAAAGGGTGGGAAGGCGGGGGGCAACTGTCCGCTGCCCTTCTCGGCCAGACGACGCAGGTGGTCCAGCAGGGAACGGCTGCGGGCTGGCTCGCAGAGGTCGAAGGCTTCTAGCAGCGGGGGAACCGACGCCAGCAGTCCATCAGCGGGCGCGTCACCCCCGCGCAAACGCACAAGCTGGCGGGCCGCGTTCTGCTTGGCCTGGTCCAGCGCCCGATTGACTGTCGGGTCTGGCGTCCACAGGCGGCCCCGCTGGGTGATGCGCCCCCAGACATTCTGGGTGAGATTGAAAGCCCGTTCGATGTCCCGCTGGGCCAGAAAGCCGTTCCAGGCCATCTGCTCTCCCACTTCGCTGAGCGTCAGAATCAGGGGCAGGTCCACCTGGCCCGCCACCAGCACGTGATAGAGCAGGTGGGCGCGGGATTCGTCGGGAAAGGAGACCAGATCGGGCCGCCCCTCCGCCGCACCAAAGACCCGGGTACTCTCCGCGTTCTGCTGCTCGTGGACGCCCCGTGCCTGGCCGGGAAGGCTCTGGGCGACCAGCAGGCCATCTACCATCCGCTGCTCCAGCGGCTCGCCCCAGTCAATCTCCACGGCGATTTGCAGCAGCCGGTCCCCCTCGGCCTGACACTCCAACTGCCAGAGGACCGAGCGGTCGTCGTTGCTGCCCATCGGCGCGTAGGTGCGCTTGCTGACGATCACTCCTTCCGTGCCGTAGATCGTCTCCTGGTAGCCGGGGAAAAAACGCACAGCCAGGGGCAGCACATCCTCCACCGATTCGGCGCTGATGCCTTTGCTGGTGTAGATGGGCGCTGCGATGGAAAGGGTGATGGAGCGGGCATAGGGCCGGTTCTGGCGGGGAAAGTCCAGGTCGTGGAGGTCGCTGTTGCGGTCGCTCTGATAGCGCACATCCGGGTTGGCGCGCAGAAAACGGGCCGCGGGGTCGATGTCGTCGTAGTCGAAGGTGTCCGGGCGGTCGAGGATGGGGCTGATATTCACGCCTCTTTGACTCCTGCCATCAACAGCCCCAGCCCTTCCCGGGTGGCGTCGTCCCGGTCTACAATGTCGATGATCTCGCCTTTGTACATCACAGCGATGCGGTCGGAGAGGGCGAGGATTTCGTCCAGTTCCGAGCTGACCAGCACAACCGCCACCCCTTCGTCCCGCTTGGCGACGATCTGCTGGTGGATGAATTCGATGGAACCCACGTCGATGCCCCGTGTAGGCTGGGCCGCAATCAGCAGTTGAATCGGGCGGCTGAATTCCCGGGCCACCACCATTTTTTGCTGATTGCCGCCGGAAAGACTGCCCCCGCTCAGGTGGACCGACGGGGTGCGCACATCGAATTTTTCCACCAGTGCGGCGGCATTGGCTTCGATTGCGGGCCGGTTGACGGTAATTCCTCTGGCAAAAGGCGACTGATAGTACGTGTTCAGCACCAGATTGTCGGTGATGGGATAACCGTCCACCATTCCAAAGGCGTGGCGGTCTTCGGGGATGTGGCAACTCTGTCCCTCTTCGGTGATGCGTCGGGGGCTGGCGTTGGTCATACCCTGGCCGCCGATGCGGATTGTGCCACTTTTGGCCGTGCGCAGGCCGGTCAGGACTTCCACCAGTTCGGTCTGGCCGTTGCCCTGGACACCAGCCACGCCTACAATTTCCCCCGCGTGGACGGTGAGGGAGACGCCGGCCAGGGCCGTATCGCCCAGATCGGTGGTGGCGCGCAGGTCGCTGATTTCCAGAACGGCTTTGCCTGGATGGGCGTCGGACTTCTCCACTTCCAGAATCACTTCCCGGCCCACCATCAGGCTGGCCAGGCTGGACTGGGTGGCGGTCTTGGGGTCGGCTTCACCCACCACCTGGCCCCGACGCAGGACGCCGATGCGGTCAGCCACCCGCAGCACTTCCTTCAGCTTGTGGGTGATGAAAATAATCGACTTGCCCTGGCCGCGCAGCAGGTCCATCACCGCAAAAAGTCCTTCGATCTCCTGGGGGGTGAGGACAGCGGTCGGTTCGTCCAGAATCAGAATATCGGCCTGACGGTAGAGGGCTTTGATGATTTCGACCCGTTGGCGCACGCCCACGGGCAGGTCCTCAACCAGCGCGTAGGGGTCCATCGCCATATTGTAGCGCTCGGAGAGTTCGGTGATGCGGGCGGCCGCGGCTTCCCGGTTGAGAAACGCGCAGCGCACGCTCTCGCTGCCCAGCATTACATTGTCCACGACAGTCATCACTGGCACCAGTTGGAAATGCTGATGGACCATTCCAATGCCCAGAGCAATGGCGTCTTTGGGCGAGCGCATCTGCACCGGCTTGCCGTTGACGAGGATTTCGCCTTCTGTGGGCTGGTAGAGGCCGTAGATGATATTCATCAGTGTGGATTTGCCCGCGCCGTTTTCGCCCAACAGGGCCAGAATCTCGCCCCGGTACAGGGTCAGATTGACGTTCTGGTTGGCGATGACGCCGGGGAAACGTTTGGTGATGTTGCGGGCTTCGAGTACAGGTATTTGTTCCACTACTCCGTCCCTCCCTCTGTTTCGTAGACCTTCCCCTCAGCCGCGGGGGGACGTACACGCCCCACAAAGCCGGAGACGGCCACAATCGTCACAATATAGGGCAGCATGGAAATAAACTGGCGGGGAACGTTCGTAACCCCGGCCAGGAGCAGCTCGTTTTGCAGGGCCTGGGTATAGCCAAAGAGCGTGGCAGCGCCCAGCGCACCAAAGGGATTCCAGTTGCCGAAGATCATCGCGGCCAGGGAGATAAAACCCCGGCCAGCGGTCATCCCCTCCTGAAACTGGCCCACGGCCTCCAGCACCAGATAGCCCCCAGCCAGCCCGGCCAGCATCCCACCGATGGATGTGTTGACGTAGCGGTAACGGTTGACATTGATGCCGACGGTATCCGCGGCTCGGGGATGCTCGCCCACGGCCCGGGTGCGCAGACCCCAGCGGGTGTAGAAGAGGGCGACGTGGACGACTACCACCAGCAACAGAGCCAGATAGGTGAGAGGCGGGTTGTCGAAAAGCACCGGCCCAATCACCGGAATATCTGAGAGGCCGGGAATGGCGACCGATGAGAACTTGCCCTGGGCAATGGCGTCCCGGTCGTAGAGATAGGAGGATGTACCTGCGGCCAGAATGATAATCACTGTGCCGGAGATGATCTGGTCCATACGAAAACGAATGGAAAGAATGGCGTGCAGGAGTCCCATCAGCCCGCCCACGGCCAGAGCGATGAGCACACTGAAAATCAGGCTGCTCATCAGCGGCCAGTGGTTGGTATTGGTCTTGGCAACGAACCCGGCAAAGGCCCCAGCCAGCATCATCCCTTCGATGCCGATGTTGATAATACCAGAACGCTCGCACAAAATGCCGCTGAGCGCGCCCAGAACAAGGGGAATCGAGGCACGCAGGGTAAAGTTGAGCGCGCTCACCCCAAAGAGCACCCGCAGCCAGGTGTATTGGCTCAGGGATGTGAGGTTGACCAGCACAGCCATCACTACCAAAAATAGCGCGATACCGATCGAAATAAGTGAGGAACGTTTCCAGAATGTGCTACCCATAGGATCAGGAACCTCCCCAACTGGTGCCGAGCGATGTGGATTCGCTTTCTGTGGGCAGCCGTTTGATGCGGTAG
Source organism: Anaerolineae bacterium (assembly GCA_030432295.1). GTDB lineage: Bacteria > Chloroflexota > Anaerolineae > Caldilineales > Caldilineaceae > JACQGT01. The sequence continues at coordinate 166,999 of JAUIHI010000007.1, forward strand.
AGGGCACGGATAATCATCGGCGCGGCCACAAAGGCAAGTACCAGCGCCTGGATGATCTGGATGATGTCGGCGGAGACGCGCGAATCAAATTGCATTTTGGAAGCGCCCGCGTCTAGCGCGCCGAAGAGCAGGGACGACAGCACCACGCCAAAGGGATGGGTCTGGCCCAGCAGCGCAATCGTAATCCCGTCAAAGCCCACCTGCCCGCCAAATTCGGGCGCGAACTTGTGGTTCAGCCCCAGGGTCTCCACCGCGCCGGCCAGCCCGGCCAGCCCACCCGCAATCCCCATCGTCAGGATGACCGTCCAGTTGACCCGGATTCCGGCATAGCGGGCTGCTTTCATATTCTGGCCGACCGTGCGAATCTCGAAGCCGATGGTCGTCTTGTAGATCAGCCACCAGATGAAGACGACCGCGGCCAGGGCAATAAAGACGCCGTAGTGGATGCGATAGGAGGGGTCGAAAAGATAGGGCAGCCGGGCCGATGCCAGCACATCCGGCGTCTCGGAGATGGGGCCAGCCGTGCGATCCCAGAGCGGGCCGGGGGTCTGGCCCTGGCTGCCCCCGGCATAGACCGTCCACCCAGCAAAGAGCGCGGCCACGTAGTTGAGCATAATTGTGACGATGACTTCGTGTGCGCCGGTATAGACCTTCAGAATACCAGGGATTGCGCCCCACAGCGCCCCGCCGACAATCCCAAAAACAATCGCCAGGGGCAGATGGATCGCCATCGGCAGCCCTTCAAAATTGATGCCGATAAAGACGGAAAAGACTGTGCCCATCACAAACTGACCGGATGCGCCGATGTTGAACAGCCCGGCTTTAAAAGCCACAGCCACCGACAGCCCCGTCAGAATAAAGGGGATCATCTTGCGGATGGTGGCGGCCCAACCTTTGGCGCTGCCAAACGCACCCTTAAAGAGACCGATATAGGCGTCCTGGGCATTGTCGCCGGAGAGATGCATCACCAGCGCGCCAGCCACCAGCGCAGTCAGAAGGGCCAAAACAGGGATAAGCAGGCCGCGGAAAATACGGCGATAACGCCCAGGGGAGGGCAGAGCAGGAGAAGCAGTCGCCATTGTGGATGTCCTGTTCTGGGGGAATTGGACAAAGCGGGAGGAATCAGCACTGCTGAACCTCCCGCTTCTTAAGGCGTAATTCGTGTTGGATGAAACGGGAGTGTTCTCTTCTCTCCCGTTTCACGGTGCGCGGTATGTGGGCCGGTGCTGATACCGGTCCACACACTACGCTCTACGGAATGTTAGTTGCCGTAGCCTGTGCTGATGGAGCCGTCGTCCAGACCGGCTTTTGTGGTGACCAGCAGGTCCTTGACTTCCTGGGGAATCACACTCTCGAAGTCGTGGAAGGAGGCCAGACCCGCTGCGCCGAAGACGTTACCACCGCTGAAATTGCCGTCGTGGGCAGCGGTGATCAGTTCCGCCACACCGGGGACGATCAGCTTCATCGCGCTGGAGATCAGGCAGGGCTGGGCCGCGGGGACGGTGTCCCACTGGTCCGTGTCCACACCGATGCAGTAGAGACCTTCGTGGGTGGCGACTTCTTGCAGCGCGCCGTTGCCGGTGATACCACCAGCCCCAAAGACCACATCTGCGCCCTGGTCAATCGCCTGCTTGGCCGTGGCCGCTCCCCATTCGGGATCGACAAAGGCCTGGCTGATCTCGCCGGGGTGGTAGGTGGAGATGACATTGATGTCCGGGTTGACCGACTTGGCCCCGGCAATGTAGCCTTCGTTGAAGGCCACAACCGGCGGCACCAAATCTGTGCCCAACACAGCGGCAATTGTTCCGCTATCGGTCATACTGGCCGCCAGTACACCCGCCAGGTAGCCCGACTGGTCCTCATGGAAGATGAGACCGGCCAGGTTAGGCAGTGCCTCGCCCTGGAACTGGTCCACACCGATGAACAGAATGTCCGGGTTGTTATTGGCAGCTTCAATCGTTGCATCGCCCAGGGCAAAGCCGACGGTGACAATCACATTGTAGCCAGCGTCGATGAACTGGCCCATATTGTCCGCGTAATCTTTGGCGTCCTGGGTTTCGATATATTTCACATCGTCCTCAGTCAAGCCCAAATCTGCCTGGGCCTTCAGCACGCCCTCCCAGGCGGACTGATTGAAACTGCGGTCATTGACCCGGCCTACATCGGTGACCAGACCGATCTTGAAATCAGGGGCTTCGGCCGCGGGCGCTTCCGTAGCCGCAGGCGCGGCTTCGGCTGGGGCCGCAGCGTCAGAATCAGCGACGGGCGCGGCCGGGGCCGGGCAGGCCGCCAAGACCAGCGCGCTGATCAACAATAGGGCAAACAGCCAAGTAGAACGAAAGGTTCGCATTAACTATACTCCTTTGGGTTTGGGAATTGACACGTTTGAACAGCAGATGAAGAATTCGATCGGAACCAAAAACAGATCGAAGCAACTATAAGGGAAGCGTTTGTATTATACCTATGCCCATATCCAGTGGCAAACCCCACCCAAAGTGAATTGACGAGATTCTCCGCATCTTCATCGATTCCAGCCACAAATGATATACTGATGAAAGGTAAAAACAAAGGAAAAGATTGTGCAGCAGACAATCGATGCATTTCTGGAAAAACTGACAATGGATGGACGCTCACCGAATACGCGCAGTGCGTATCGAGCCGATCTGAACGAACTGCACAGATTCCTGCAGGGAATCTCGCCGCCTGTGGCTGGCTGGCTGGCTGTAACAGATTCCCATTGGGCCGGGTATCTCGCCCATCTGCAACGCATTGGCCGCAGCTCCGCAACAATCACGCGCAAATCTGTTGTGCTGGGCCGCTTTTTTGATTTTATCGGTATCCATCTCTCCAAGCCAGCTACGAGCGCCGCTACGACCACCGCCACCAGTGCCGTCCCCAGCCCAGAGAACCCGCATCCCCCGGCTGTGGATTCTGCCCAGATTGACCTGCTAATGGCTCAGGCCGCCCATTCCTCAACAGGCCGCCGGGATCGGGCGCTGCTGGCACTGCTCTGGGGGACGGGTGCGCGGGCATCCGAGTTAGCACGCCTGAATCTGGGCGACTTTGATTCGGCCAGCCAGACGCTCTTTGTGGGCAGAGGCGGCTCCCACGAGCGCAGGCTGCTCTTGCCCCCTGCTACGGCCACAGCCTTGACCGACTACCTGGCCCAGGGCTTGCCTGCCCCAGATTCCTGCCAGCCTGACGACCCACTGCTGCGCAACCAGAGGGGGGGACGACTCACCCGGCAGGGCATCTGGCTGATCGTACGCAGGATTGCCCAGGCAGCCGGTATGCACAGCCCCATCACGCCCCGACACCTGCGGCGGGCCGTGGCCATCCGGCATTGTGACGACCAAAAATCCGGCCTTTTGCTGGACGGAAGCCCTCCCGCCATCCACATCCCCCATCCATTGGACAACGATTGAAACAATGCACAAACAATTCTCCCTACAGGAATACGACGATGCCGCAGCGTACATCCAGCAGCGCTTGGCCCAGCCACCTGCCGTCGGTCTGATTCTGGGCAGCGGCCTTAGTCCCCTGGCCGAATCTATCGAAGATGCGGTGCGTATCCCGTACGCCCACATTCCCCACTTCCCGGTCAGCACAGTCGAGGGCCACGCCGGGCAACTGGTCATCGGGCAACTGGCGGGTGTGTCTGTTTGTGCGATGCAGGGGCGATTCCACTTCTATGAAGGCTATACCCCCCAAGAGATAACCTTTCCGGTTCGGGTGATGCAGCGGCTGGGTACACGCAAGCTGATTGTCACCAACGCCGCGGGGGGACTGAATCCGACTTTCCAGGCCGGTGATCTGATGCTGATCGAGGATCATCTGAATTTTGTGGGGATGGCAGGCAATAATCCGCTCTACGGGCCAAATGTGGCCGAATTTGGCCTGCGTTTTCCATCCATGACCAAAGCCTATTCGCCGGACCTGCGCGCGCTTCTTCTGGCCACAGCGGACGAACTACAGATTCCGGTCCGGCGCGGTGTCTATGCGATGGTGGCTGGTCCGAGCTTCGAGACACCGGCAGAGGTGCGTTTTTTGCGCAATGCCGGGGCCGATGCAGTGGGGATGAGCACCGCGCCGGAAGTCATCGTCGCCCACCACGCGGGGATGGAAGTGCTGGGCATCAGCAGCATCACAAATGTGGCGGTGGATGCGGTGGATTCCGACACAGACACGACCCACTCGGAAGTATTGGAGACCGGGGCAATTATCGTGCCCCGGCTGACCCGATTGCTGATAGGCGTATTGGAAAAGATGGTAGGATGATGGGATGATGCGGGTCGCGGACCCGCATCATCCCACTGCTATCACCGGTTTTGCACCCCTCAGTTCGTTTCCTTTCCCTCGCTATATTCTGGCTCCTCCCGTAATTTCTTCATATATTCGATGTGAGCAGGCTGGCGCACGAAGCCCAGACGCGTGTTTATGTCCAACATCCCTTCGTTGTTGGCCTCGTTCCACGTACGAACCTCCCCAATCCCCTTCTGCTGGGCATAGCGCACGGCCTGAATCTTCAGCGCAGAGGCGATACCCATACGCCGGTGGGAGCGGACAACGCCGGTCAGCCCGGTGTAGAGCAGGTCTGTGCGGGCCTGGCTGGCCCACAGATTTGTTTGGCCCACGTATTGACCGCCCTGAACAGCAATCCACCAGGCGTCGGGAATTAAATTGGTACGGCTCCATATTTTCTGCCATTCGACGAAAGGCGTCTTTGTGGGTGGATTGGGCGCGGGTACATCTTTCTCAACCAGCCACTCCATTTCGTACAGTTTCCTGTCCCGGTCAGAATCGCTGTCCAACTCGCGCACAGTCTTCAGCTCAATACCGGCCTGGGCCATGCGACTCTCATACCTGGCCCATTCGGCCAGGTTGACGGTGGACGGGTCGAGACGGGATTCCCATTCGCGCATGGCCTCGTCGAAGCCGTGTTGGGCCAGGAAACGCACGCCACCGGTATAGTCCTCCCGGGTGTGGCTACACAGGGTGGCCGGTTTATGGGGGGCAAGCTGGGCCATCAGATGCTCATACAGGGCTGTCCCAATCCCCTGCTTTCGATGCTCCGGCAGAACGTCCAGGTCGATCCAAAAGCGGTTGGGATGATACATATCCAGGGGCTGCCCATAGGCACCGACGCCCACTGTCTTCCCGTTCACTTCGGCCAGAAAACGCGCCCACTTCACTTTGGCAGCGCGCCGGCTGTCGCCTTCCTTCCACTCGTCAGCCGTGTCCGGATACTCGGCCCAAACCCGGTTGACGACACTGACTACCTTCTCGTAATCACGATCTGTCTTCTCAAATTGTCGGATAGTAAACACGGCGAACGCTTCCTTTTCTTGTTTTCAGTCAATTGGTTCGGTTGATAACGACATCTGCTCGATTCATTAGGCACAGGCGCAGGTCACCTCCTTTCTTCGCAAAGACAAAAAAAGGGCCGCGGATGGTGTACGCCATCCACGGCCCTTTTACAGAGTTGGCAAAACGATGCAACGGTTCAACCGCCAATCAAAAAAGGCCGTGGATGCGAAAGCGCACCCACGGCCAGAAATCCAAACGTTACGAGATCAGCGAGCGGGCGCGCCAAAGACAGGCAAGATGCCGTCGGGGGCTGCAAAGTGAGTCCAGGTCAACTTTGCCATACTGCGCCTGCTCCTTTTCATCGTTCTATGTGCGGGCGAACGGTTGCCGCGCACAGGTGCTACTCTAGCACGGGGAAAGCCGGTTGTCAACAATCAAAATCGGTCCGGATCAGCCCATCTTTTCCGGGACAACCGTCGCTGCGATCAGCGCCCGCTCTGCGTCCAGCGCAGCCCGCAGACCCGAAACCACAGCGTCGAGCGCCAGCTCGCTGCCCTCGCCCGTGCGCCGGTTTTTCATCTCCACAATGCCGTTCTCCACGCCCCGCTTGCCCATTGTCAGGCGCAGGGGCAGGCCGAGCAGGTCGGCGTCGTTGAACTTGACGCCCGCCCGCTCGTCCCGGTCATCGTAGAGGACTTCGATGCCCGCAGCCTGCAATGCAGCGTAGACTTCCTCTACCTTTGCCACAATCTCCGGCTGTTTGGGCGTGGCCAGGCTGACCAGATGGACTTCATAGGGGGCAATCGACACCGGCCAGATAATGCCGTTCTCGTCATTGCTGGTCTCGATGACGCTTGCGATCAGTCGCCCGCTGCCGATGCCGTAGCAGCCCATCACCATCGGAATGCTCTCACCATTTTCGTCCAGATAGACCGCATCCATAGCTTCGCTGTACTTCGTGCCCAGTTTGAAGATGTTGCCCACCTCCACCCCGCGCACGGCGGTCAGGGGTTCGCCGCAGACCGGGCAGCCGTGACCTTCCGCGGCGGCCACCACATCCAGCACCAGATCAGCCGTGTAGTCCCGCCCGTAGTTGACGTTTTTGTAGTGCCAGCCCTCTTTGTTGGCCCCAGCCACCAGATTGCTGCTCTGGGGAATCAGATCGTCCACCACCAGCAGCACTTTGGCCCGGTCGATACCCACGGGCGAGCCATAGCCCGGCTCCGCGCCGATAGCTTTGATTTCATCGGTCGTGGCCGGGCGCAGACGGCGGGCGCCGATAGCGTTGGTCAGTTTCGTCTCGTTCAGTTCCATATCCCCGCGCACGACCACAAAGACAAACTGCTCCCGGCTCTTGCCGTCGTCGCCGTCCATCTCGGCCACCTGGAAGATGGCTTTGGCCGTGCGGCTCTCCGGCACACCCAAAAATTCGGCCAGGGCTGCGATGGTATTGACGTGAGGTGTCTCCACCTCTTCCAAAGGCAGAGCATCCTCGGCGGGCGCGGCCTGCTTGACAAATGTAGCGATCTGCCGGTTGGCCGCGTAGTGGCAGCCATCGCAGAGCAGAAGAGTATCCTCGCCGATGGGGGTCAGAGCCATAAATTCGTGGGCCATTGTGCCGCCCATCATCCCCGTATCGCTCTCCACCGCAATCACTTGCAGCCCGGCCCGACGGAAGATATTGAAGTAGGCCTGATAGACATCGGGATAGTAGGCGTCCAGGTCGGCGAAGTCGGTGTGGAAGGAGTAGGCGTCCTTCATCGTAAACTCCCGCACCCGGATCAGCCCACCCCGGGGCCGGGGTTCGTCCCGAAATTTGGTCTGAATCTGATAGAGCATCTGGGGGAGCTGCCGGTAGCTGTTGATGACGCCGCCCGCCATTTCGGTGATGACCTCCTCGTGGGTCATGCCCAGCACCATATCCCGCCCGTTGCGGTCCTTCAGCCGGGCCAGATCGTCCCCAATCGCCTGCCAGCGGCCTGTGCGCTGCCAGAGTTCGGCGGGCTGGACCACCGGCAAGGAGACTTCCTGGCCGTCGATGGCGTCCATCTCTTCCCGCAGAATCTGCTCGATTTTGTGCTTCACCCGCAGGCCCAGGGGCAGGAAGTCGAAGATGCCCGCGGCCACCTGGCGCACCAGCCCAGCCCGCAGCATCAACCGGTGGCTGGCAACGTCCGCATCAGCGGGCACTTCGCGCAGGGTCTGGAAAAACAATTTTGACATTCGCATAAGAAAAGACTCCGTATTTGATCGCCCGTTTGGACGTGGAAGACAAGTTGAAATTTCGGCTCGTTCGGACAGGATATTGGGTATTGGATATTTGGCTGTGACGATTCGAGCGCGTCACTACGAAATACCTAATCCCTAATATCCAATATCTTCTCCACCCGCTCGCTCAAGCCGTCGATGGTCAACACCCCTGTGTGGCGGTCCACTGCTTCCCCGTTGCGGAAGAAGATGACAGTGGGGATGCCCAGGATGTTGTAGCGAGCGGGGGTGGTAGGGTTCTCGTCTACGTCCAGTTTGGCGACGACGATGCGGCCCGCGTACTCCTCGGCCAGGAAGCCGATATGGGGCGACATCTGATGGCAGGGGCCGCACCAGTCCGCCCAGAAATCGACGACAGCCAGTTGCTCGCTGCCCAGGATGCGCTCGTCAAAGTCCGCGTCGGTCACGTGAATCGGCCGCGCTTTGGCCGTCGCCGGTTGGGAGGTCACCGGACGGAGTGTCTTCTTTGCTTTCAATCCTGCCATTTGAAGAAATCTGTCTATCATTGCCATTTCACCTGTGCAATTTGCCATCCGCGGTCGGCTGTCTGCCGTCTATTCCCGTACCTCAAAATCATGTGTAATCGTCGCCACACCGGAGAGCGTGGCATACGCACCGCAATACTTCTCTACGCTCAGCGCGATGGCCCGCTCGACTTTGGCTTCGTCCACCCCCGCGCCGGTGACGATAAAGTGCATGTGAATATCCTTCCACGGGCGCTGGGCTTCCTCGGCCCGCACCCCGTCCATCTCCACCTCCACCCCGGCGAAGGGCTGGCGCTGCTTCTCCAGGATAATCACCACATCGATCAGCGAGCAACCACCCAGCCCCAGCAGGAGCATCTGCATTGGGCCAACGCCGGGGCCGTCCGGGCCGCTCATCACCGCGGATTTGCCGTTGGCGTCAATGCCGAGAAATGTCTTGCCTTCGACCCACTTCACGCGTGCTTTGGACATGGGAAACCTCGTTGGGATAAATAATTTTCCAGATGTTTCTATCTCGTCAAGAGCAGATGCTGGGATGATGAGATGATGCCGTGTTCATAATTCCAGCATCTCATCATCTCACAATCTCGCCCTGCGGACTTTGCACGTGCTGGACCAGAATACAATCCTCCACCACATCCATCCCATTGGCTTTGGCCCAACGGATGGCTTCAGAATCTTCCGCGCCGGGCTGAAACCAGATGGCTTTGGCCCCGACCTCTTTGGCCTGCTGCACAATTTCCAGGGCCAAATAAGGCGGAATTACCATATCCACTACAGTGGGTGGCTGGGGCAGGTCCAGCAGGGAAGCGTAGGCGGTGTCGCCCTCGACTTCGCTCTCACGGTTGTTGACAGCAAAAACTGTATATCCCGCGGTGCGTAATGTTTTGTAGATGCGGTTACCATATTTGCGGGGATTGTTGCTGGCCCCCACCACCGCCCACACCGGCTCGTTGGCGTACTTCTGAATCAGGTTTGGCATTGTTGTTCCATCTCGGCAGGGAATCTTAACCACGAAGGAAAAGCACTGGTTTGATCTTCTCTTCTTCTTCGTGTCTTTGTGCCTTCGTGGTTGCCTCTGTTTATGAGTTGAACTGAAAGTATACTGTCCACCGATCAAAGATGTCAAAGATTGCTGCTTTCCCGTGGGAACTCTGCCGCAACTGGCTCTCTGTATGGTAATGCCACCCCTACTGTGTTTTGACGCGCCGCGGAATGGCTTTTGACTTTTCAAACCGTCTGGCATGCGCTATACTTCCCAATAATCCTCACGACAGCCGCCCCCCACAGTGGCTGCACTGCCTGATGGAACAATTCAACTTGACCTGCCGGGCCAGCCTGCCCGCCGTTCCCCTACCCCAAGGAGAAGCCATTGATGTATGATGCAAAGCTATGGATGAAGAACTATGAAAAGGGCGTTCCCGAAAAGGTCACCTATCAGAACCAGCTCATCCACCAGACACTGGACGCGGCCGCGGCCAAATATCCCGACAAAGTAGCCGTGCGGATGCTGCTCAAATATCTGCCCCTGGGCATCGCCATCCAGTCCAAGATGACCTACCGGGAGCTGGTCGAAGCGACAGATCGCTTTGCCGCGGCCCTGCAAAATATGGGGGTAAAACAGGGCGACCGGGTCTCGGTGATGCTGCCCAACACCCCCCAGCAGGTGGTCGCCTTCTACGGCATCCTGAAGGCAGGCTGTGTGGTGGTCAACACCAATCCCACCTACACAGCCCGGGAGATCGAACACCAGTTGGCCGACAGCGGCGCAGAGACGATTGTGATGCTCAGCAGCCTCTACAGCCGCCTGGAGCAGGTCAAAGCCAAGACACCCATCAAACGGGTGATCATCACCGACGTGCCCGACACGCTGGGTTTCCCTTTCAACCGGCTGGTGGAGAAGCAGGTGCGGGCCGGTGGATTGATGGTGGATGTGGCCGATGCGCCCGGCATCTTCCGCTACAAAAACCTGCTGGCAACCAGCCAGGCCAAAGCACCCGCCATCAGTACAAAACCGGAGGATGTGGTCCTGCTCCAATATACCGGCGGCACAACTGGCGTGCCCAAAGCGGCGATGCTCACCCACGCCAATCTGGTGAACAATGTGCTGCAACTGGAAGGCTGGCTGCCCACTCTGGAACACGGCGCGGAGAAGACACTGGGCGCCATCCCCTTTTTCCACGTCTACGGTATGACCGTCGGCATGCTCTTTACCCTCTACAGCGGCAGCGAGCTAATCGTCACCCCGGACCCGCGACGCACAGAACTGGTGCTGGAAATTATCCACCGGGAGAAGGTCTCCCTCTACCCCGGCATCCCCACAATGTACAACGCGATTATCAACCACCCGAAAGTGTCGGAGTTCGACCTGCACTCGGTGAAAGCCTGTATGTCCGGCGGGATGTCCCTGCCTGTGGAGGTGCAGCGCCGCTTCGAGGAGATCACCGGGGGCAAGCTAATCGAGGGCTATGGGCTGACCGAGACATCGCCGGTGGCCTGCGCCAACCCAGTCAACGGCATCCGCAAGGCAGGCTCAATCGGTATGCCAGTCTCCTCCACACAGGTGGCGATTGTCGCTCTGGACCAGCGGGAAGATGGCGGCTACGATCTGGTGGAGCCAGGCCAAGAGGGGGAACTGGTCATCAAAGGGCCGCAAGTGATGGCGGGCTACTGGCAGCATCAGGACGAAACGGACAAAGTGATGGACAAGGACGGCTGGTTCCACACCGGCGACATCGCCAAAATGGACGAGGACGGCTGCTTCTACATTGTGGACCGCAAGAAGGATTTGATCATCGCCAGTGGCTACAATATCGTGCCCCGAGAGGTGGAAGAGGTGCTCTATATGCACCCGAAGGTGCAGGAGGCAGTGGTAGCAGGCATCCCCGATGCCCGGCGTGGGGAGACCGTCAAGGCGTATGTGGTGCTGAAGGACGGGGAGAGCGGCAGCGTTGACGAAATCCGCAGCTTCTGCAAAGAAAATCTGGCCCCCTACAAAGTGCCCACTTTCGTCGATTTCCGCGACGAACTGCCCAAAAGTCAGGTCGGCAAAATCCTGCGCCGGGTGCTGGTGGAGGAGGAGAAGGCCAAGCAGGCAGCGTAGCAGCAGTGCCATATCTGCGCAAGAGTGGCGGGATTTCAGACAACTCAGGAGGATTTGGGAGCGTGCAGATTGATGCCATCGATTTCCGTTTTAGGCAAGGGTTAACGGGGAAATTGAAGCCGTATCTGTTACTGCTGGTTGTTATGTCCTGCACTTTGGCAATAGCGGGCTGCCAAAGTGCAGGAATCGAAAGTGCCACGCCAGGTATTGACAGGGCACACACAATCAGGCTGGCAGATGCGGATGAACCCGGACAGCGCTTAACGTTGTTTGGCAGGGTTGTGGATGCAGAGAACAACGAGCCGATCCCGGATGCGCTGGTTTATCTCTACCATGCGGATGCCAATGGGGAATATTTGCCCACAGATCCGAATGATGAATCGACCGCTAAACTGAGTGGAGAGATTACCACAGACGACAAGGGGCAATTCCAGGTGGAGACGATCGTGCCGCGTGAGTACGATCAACCGGGCAACAAGCACATTCACCTGCACTATGTGCGGGCAAGAGGATACACAGAAACCGGCGGGGTAATTCTGTTTGAATACGATGTCAACGATGAAATCCGAGCGTGGGCGCTGGAGACCGGATTCGGAATTATCATAGACGTTACCGAGCGCAATGGCGTGATGGAAGGGCAGGTGGCGATCGAACTCATTCCTGAATAGAGGAATGGGCAGAGGCAGCGCAACAAAACAGGTTGGGTAAGGTCGGACCTTTCATGCAGGTCCGACCTTACCCAACCTGTTTTTTGATGTCCACGTGCTGCATCTCCCCAGCAGCACACCGAACAGCACATCCCCCACGTAATGGCTGCCCATTGCCACCAGCGCCTAGGCAAGACAGCGGGGGCCTACAGTCGGATTACCACGGCTTGAAACAGTCATAATTTCGCTGCACAGCAATTCGGCCGTTATGGCTATTCCCAACCTTCGGGCAATATTCCTTTCTCCTTCAATACCTTTTCAAGCTTTGATACTTTTGTATATGCTGAAATCGCAAGGATTACTCCTACGAGCCCAATGCCCAAGAAGAAGTAGTCCATATCGATTCCTTATTTCCCCAGTGAGTAAATAGTGATGAGCTACCGTTGCCATAGATTTTTCGCTAAGTAAGCTCAAGATTGATAACGTCGATCTGTTTTGAGAAAAGCGGTTTCCACGAGAAGTCGACCTTTGGGATATCCCAAATACTTTGTTGACGGGGAGGAGACAAAACTACAGGTCGTCCGATCTCAAGGCTCACGCTTGACGCTTCTTTTTGCTACCCGCCCCACGCCCCACCCCAGCAGCACCCCAAATAGCACATCCCCCGCATAATGGATGCCCATCGCCACCCGCGCCCAGCCGATCCACAGACCGATGAATGGGGCCAGCCAGCCAGCGCCAGGCCACAACGCTTCTGCCCAGACGAGTATAACGCCTACCCGTGCGCCGTGGCCGCTGGGAAAGCTGTGCTGATCCGCGCCGGGGCCATAGAGGAGATTGCCTGTGCCGGGGCGGGGGCGGCGAAAGATGCGTTTGATAAAGAGTGTAACCGCAACCGCGCCCGCAAAGGCCGCCATCCAGCCCCCCAACAGACCCTTGCGCGCCGGATCGTCCCCGGCCTTCCGCCACAGCAGGGCCGTGATCCCCAGCCACAGCAGACTATCGCCCAGATGCGCGCCCACATTCGCCAGCCAAAAGAGCGGGTTGCGCCCATTGCGCTGGGATTCGTTCAGGGCAATGCGGGCACTGAGGGATTTGTCGATGGGGGAGAGGAAAGCCGTGAGGGAGGAAAATAGAGATGCCAAAAAATGCTCCGATGGGTTGGTTGATTGGTTGAATAGTTGATCGGATTGTTGCGGCTCAACACAACCAATCAACCGATCAACTACCTTCCCCATTCGCCGGATGAGCCGGGTGGCGGACCAAATACTCCTTCACCTGCTCCCACTGGAAGGGCTTATCCACATCCATCCCCGCCTCGGCAAAGGGGAGGATGACCGGTTTGCCAGTGATGCCAAAGACTCTCTGCACCACACCCAGCAGATCGTCGATGGCCAGACGGCGCAAGAGAAAGCGCAGAATAACACCCGGCCCCAGAAGCAGAAGCTGGCGCACCACACTCTTGCGGTTTTCAATAAAGCCCCGCATCTTTTCTTGAATCTGCTCCGCGGTGGAAAGCCTGCCCAGATAAATATCACCGCTGCAAAAGCGCCCTTCGCGCAGGGCCAGATAGCTGCGTTTGCTATCGGGAAAGCCGGTCAACATCACCGATTCCGGCACAATCCCCCAATAGAGTCCCCGGTCGTAGGGCTGGCACCCATCGATGAATGCGTTGATCACTTCCCCCGTAACCAGCGGAATGTCGGCGGTTGTGCCGATGATCAACCGATCCGCCGGGTTGATCTCGCGCAGACGACGTACCCCCGCGTTCTGGCTGGCCCACAGGCTAGGCTGGTTGGGCACGTAGTGGACCGGCACACCAAAATCAATCCCGTGCTCCGGCCCCAGCCCAACAATCACAATCTCGCCTACCCGTCCGCTTTGGACAAAAGCGTTGACCACATGCCAGATCATCGGCTTGTGGCCTACGGGAACCAGGGATTTGTGGTCCACACCGGCCACCGCCAGCAGAGGGTCCGCTTTGTCTGGGTCGTAGCCGGCAGTGATGAAAACATCGAATTTCTCTTGCACGAGTAGTTTCTCCTTGCGCGGAGGGGAGGCGAGGGGCGCACGGTCGATTGCCAGCCGCAGCCGCCCTTCCTCCGCCTGCAAGCGGATCACTTCTGCCTGCAAAGCAGAGAGCTGGTCGACTCGCGCCCCGCTGTTGGCTGCCTGTTGGGCCGCTTCCAGACGGCGGCGTGTGCCGACCAGCTCTCGAATTACCTCATTTTTGCGGACGATCAGTTCCGTCCGCTCATTCGTCATCTCCGCCGCCCCAGTCCATCTCGTCCAGGTCACGGGGGGCACGGGGTTTGTAGAGAATGTAGGCCAGCCCCACACCCATAAAATAGAGCAGAATCAGGGGGGCCATCACAACCGCCATATTGACCGGATCGACGGTGGGTGTGATCATCGCCGCGATGACAGAGACAATCACAATCGCCTGCCGCCAGTAGCTCAATAGCTGAGGTCCGTTGACCAGCCCAATGCGGGCCATAAACGCAATGACGAGAGGTGTCTCAAAAAAGACGCCGATCCAGAAGACGATGCGGGTGACAAAGCCAATATATTTGTCGATCGTCCATTCCTGGTTGATGACTGTGCCCAGAAAATTCTGCAAAAATCCCACAGCCACAGGCAGCATAATAAAATAGGCAAAGGCCGCGCCCGTAAAAAAGAGCAGCATAATACCCGGCATCAGAATAAGCAGGGAACGTTTTTCGTGGGGATAGAGACCGGGGGCAATAAAGGCGATGATCTGGTAGACCATCACCGGCATGGCAAAGACTGCGCCGGAGGCAAAGCCCACTTTGAAGAAAATGCCGATGGTGTCGGTCGGCCCCAGGGCTTGCAGTTTCGTGCCAACAGGCGCGGTGATAAATTGCAGCAGTGGCGTGACAAAGAGGAAGCTAATTACTGTCCCAATCGATAGCGCAGCCACAATCCAGATCATCCGGTCGCGCAACTCGGACAGGTGATCCAGAAGCCCCATACGGCTCTCATCCAACTCTTCGGGAAGGGGCGTGATAGCCTGGGTCATGCCTGTTCCTCCTCAACGACCACACGCTGGGGATCTGGACTCTCCACATCCTCGTCCGGTTGGGACGAGTCATCGCCATTGCCGTTGCCGTTGCTGTTGCCGTTGGCCGTTGGTTCTGCGACCGCTGTTGTTTCAGCGACTGCTGTTTCTGCCCGCGGGGTGGGTGGTGCAATCGAATTCTCAGACGCTTTAGGAATCAGTGAATTGGCCGCGGCTTTGGCTGCGGCTATCTCTGTGGCATCGGCTTTTTGCTTGACAAAAGGCGCAGAGGCCGGGGAAGTCTGGTCGTCTTTGCTGCGCTGTTTGGGCTGTTTTGCCCCAGGCTCAGCAGAAGCAGGGGCAGGGGCTTCGTCGCCTTCGGCAGAACCGCCTGTCTCAGCGGTTGTCTTTGCCTCGGCGGAGTCCGAACTGGCTGTCTCCAGCGCTGCCGGAGAGAGTGGCTCTGCCGCTGTTTCGCCTTCGTCTTCGGCTGCCGCCGCAGTACTCTGTGCCGCTTTCTGCGCCTCCACAGCCTTTTTCGCTGCCTCGTCAGCCTTCTTCTTTTCGTCGGCTTTGCGCTTATCCTCCGCCTTTTTGGCGTCGGCTTTCCTTTTCTCTTCTGCCTTCTTCTTTTCCTCGACCTTTTTGGCTTTTTCTATTTCCTTCTCGCTCGGCTCGTCCAACACCTTTTGAATCTGATAACGGGGGTCAAGCTCCCGGATGTCGCCAAACTCATCCCCCAACTGGGACGTGAGCGTACTCGACAAATCTCGAATCTGCCGAATAATGTTGGCAATCTGACGCACGGCACCAGGCAACCGCTCCGGCCCCAGAAAAATCAGGGCGAAGATAAGAATGAAAATCAATTCCATTGGGCCAATGCCGAAAAAGCTATCCATGAGCGTCTATTTCGGGAAGTGAATGCAGGTGTGGTCCCCGCATATCAATTGTGATTTGTGCAATAATCCAGGGCTTTTTTGTAAACACGAATAAGAAGAAACACAGATTGGATAAGAGTAGATATATCCGTGTTTTTTTCTATCTGTGTTTACAAAAGAATTCTTTGGTTCTAGCCACGTCAGGTTAGGGTGTAGCAGCGATCTCTTTGAGCGCCGTACCCAGCACGCCGTTGATAAAGCGGGGGCTGCTGTCGCTGCCAAAAATCTTCGCCAGTTCAACCGCTTCGTTCACCACAACTTTGGAAGGGGCGTCAGAGTCCGGGTTCAACAGTTCAAAGATCGACATTCGCAAAATATTGCGGTCAATCACAGCCAACTGGTCCACCGGCCATTCGGGAGCGTATTGGGCGATCAGCCGGTCCATATCGTCTTTGTGGGTCACAACACCGCTGATGATCCAACGCAGGAAGGCCAACCCCTCGGCCTCCAGCCGTGCAGTGGACTGGCGGGCTTCCAGCACAGGGCCGGGCTTGTGGGTGGTCGTGTCAATCTCATAGAGCGCTTGCAGCGCGGCCCGCCGGGCCTTGCGTCGCTGGGCAATGGACTGGGAATAGGCGCTCTTAAACGCTCCGTTCTCGTCAGCCACCGGGTTACTGTCAAATTGCCCGCTCTCAAAATCGTCGGTTTCGGGTCTCGGTTTTTGGGGTCGGGCTGGTTTGCCAACTTTGCCTGCCATACGATTTTTGCTCCAGGCCAAAGCCTACATCATTACCAGACCGCCGTCAACCGACAGCACTTGCCCAGTGATAAAGCCAGCCCGTTCGCTGGCAAGAAAAGCCACGGCCCAGGCCACCTCTTCCGGTTCACCCAAGCGGCCTACGGGCGTCTGGGCAATGGTGGCGGCCTTCTGTTCGTCGCTCAGCACATCGGTCAGGGCAGTCGGGATAAAGCCGGGAGCCACCGCATTGATGGTGATATTGCGGCTGCCGACTTCCCGGGCCAGGCTCTTTGTAAAGCCAATAACACCCGCTTTGCTGGCCGCGTAGTTGGCCTGTCCGGCTTGCCCGGCCAGCCCCACTACACTGGTGATATTGATGATGCGGCCACCCCGACGGCGTACCATTCCACGCAGCGCGGCTTTGGTCACATTGAAAACGCTGTCCAGATTGGTCTCAATAACTGTATCCCAGGCATCCTTTTTCATCGTCAAAAGAAGGGTGTCCCGGGTCGTGCCCGCATTGTTGACCAGAATGTCCAGGGGGCCAAGTTCGGCTTCCACCGCTTTGACCAACTGGGCAGATGCGTCAAAATCGCTCACATCCGCCTGGAAGACGGCGCACTTTCCGCCCGCGGCCTGAATTTCGGCGGCGATGGCGTTGGCCCCTTCCGGGTTGCTGCGATAGTTGATGCCGACGGCCGCGCCCTGGGCTGCAAACTCTTTGGCGATGGCGGCTCCGATGCCGCTGCTGCTGCCCGTGACGAGGACGACTTTACCGGAAAAATCCATGAAACGCTTTCCTGTTTCTAGAATAGCCACTGATGAACACTGATAAAACAGGGATAAATTTGTCTCTGCGCGTTCGTGCCGTCCGCTATTATACCCCACTCCCGTCAGAGGCGAAAGCTGATTGGGTGGCCTGCAAAAAAGACCTGCCAGGTTTAAGAAAACCTGGCAGGTCTCACCATTTACACCCGAAAGCGGGCGATAAAAGCTTCGACACCCGCCGGATCGGCCACGCTCAGTCGCTCGCTCTTGCGGGCAATGCGCTTCATCAGTCCGGACAGCACATCGCCGGGGCCGACTTCTACAAATGTCTCCACCCCCGCGTCCACCGCGTGCTGCATAGAGGCTGTCCAGCGCACACTGCCGGTCAACTGGGCCACCAGTTCGGCGCGGATGGCGTCGGCACTGGTGAGGGGCGCGGCGCTGGTGTTGCCGATGACAGGCGCAACCGGCGGGTGAATCGGCGTCGCGTCGATGGCCGCCTTCAGTTCTGCCGCGGCCGGGGCCATCAGCGGGCTATGAGCGGCAATACTCACGGCCAGTGCTACGACTTTGCGTGCGCCCGCGGCGGCCAGGTCAGCCATAGCCCGCTCCATTCCCGTCCGGTCGCCGGAGATGACGATCTGTCCAGGGCAATTGTCGTTGGCAACCTGGACAATGCCACCGGTCGCAGCCTGGGCATCGGTGCACACCTGGGCCACCACTGCTTCGTCCAGGGCCAAAATCGCGGCCATCAGCCCCGGGGAATTCTGGCCGGCTTCCTTCATCAGCCGTCCCCGCTCCCGCACCAGGCGCAGACCGTCGGCAAAAGTGAGGCTGCCCGTAGCCACCAGCGCGGAGTATTCGCCCATACTGTGGCCCGCAAAAAATGTGGGCGTGGGCAGGTGATTACCCAGTTCGCTTTGCAGCGCGGCCAGGGTGGCTGTGCTCGCGGCCAGGAGCGCAGGTTGGGCGTTGATGGTATCGGTCAAGCTCTCTTCGGGTCCGTCAAAGCAGAGCGCGCTGAGAGAAAAGCCCAGCACATCGTCGGCCTCTTCAAAGATCGCCTTGGACGCGGGGTAGTGCCCGACCAATTCGCTGGCCATGCCGACTGCCTGGCTGCCCTGGCCGGGAAAGAGCAGAGCGAGGGGCGTTGGATTGTCCCCATAGACGAATGCTTCAGCCATCTTTCTCTCCTCCTGGCTCATCCAGAAGTTCGACTTTTTAGAAGAAAGTCGAACTTCTGCTCATAACAAATAGGGGACTCGGCCTGAGTGCCGACATCCCCTATTTGCTGGTCGTCAATTCCAATCCAGACCCACTTAAGCCGTTGCGGTGTCGTCAACATCCAACACTTGCAGCCGACCGCCGTAGGAGCCACAGCTTGGGCAGACCCGGTGGGGCAGGGTCTTCTTACCACACTGCTGGCAATTCACCAGGTGGGGAATGCCGATGGCATCGTGGGCGCGGCGGCGATCCCGACGGCCTTTGCTCAATTTACGCTTGGGTTGCGGTCCCATAACCAGTTTCTCCTTTGGTACAAAAATCCAGCACAAGTGCGGTTCGGTTTGTTGTCTTCAACCAATCAGCCGACAGTAAATTTGTTGACTGGTTGATTAGTTGGTTTCTTCTGTGTCGTTCTTTTGTAACTCCAGCAGCGCGGCCCAACGGGGGTCTACGGCTGGCTGATCGTCTGTCTCGTCCAAATCGGCGTGGACCTCCGCCATCTCGCTCATCCGCTCGGCAAAGTTTGGACAATTCTCCGGGTCGGCGAAAGCGCAACGGGGAATCATCGGCATAGCCAGCCACGTGCTCTGGCGCAATACTTCGCTGATGTCCAGGATGTGGTGATCGTCGATGAGCAGGGCAAAATCTTCCAGATCTTCGCTCTGCCCCTCAAACTCATCCGGCAGCAGAAAGCGACCAGTGGTCACTTCTGTCAGCGGTCGAAAGCTCTCTTCAAACGAGATTTCAATCTGGGCGGGAATCGGTTCCAAACAACGGCCACAATCCACCTGTACAGTTGCATCGAACTGCCCGGAGGCCAACACTCCGCTGTGGGTGCGTAACAGACGCAATGTGCCTGTCAAATTCGAGAGCGGAATCAATTCTGGGTCCAACCCAATCAGGCTTTCGTCCAACTGATAGGTGCGGGTGGCACCGATCTGTTCTTTCAAAAGCTGGGCAACGTTGAACTGCATCACGAAACTCCTTATGTCGCGCTCCACAAATACAGCCGGTGTCCAAGCGTGGCCCCACGGCTGCATATACACGCAGACAGACGAACATTATAGAATGGGGATGATCTCCTGTCAAAACCGGGGTGGGGTGAATTTCGACAGAGTATGGCAAAAGTGATAAGATTGTTCGGGTGCGCGGGCGTTATCGTAGTTTCCACAGTTTTATGTGTGAAAATTGACATATCTACCAAAATCGTCTATACTCCTCCTAACGTCGCCTGCATTGACCGCAAATTAGGGATTGTTAATGACATTCGCATTAGGAACTGATACAGAATCACCGGCCTGGCAGATTGTAGAATATTTGCAACGCAATGCCTCGGCCACTATTAAAGAGTTGGAAGGGCTGCTGGGTGTTACCCCCTCTGCCGTGCGCCAACACTTGGCCGGGCTACAGGCCGCTGGCTATGTGGCGCGCAGCACAGCCAATAGCGGTGTGGGGCGACCCTATCACATTTATACAGCCACCGAAGAGTCACGGCATCTGTTTGACTGCCATTGCGACGACTTGGCCCTGACAATGCTGGAAGAGATGTTTGAGATGGTGGGGCCGGACAACATCACCCATCTTCTGAAGCGGGTGAGCGGACGGCTGGCAAACCGTTATGCTGGCTCGGTCAAATCACCGGTCTTGTTGAACCGGGTGCAGGAGATGGCCGGTGTGTTGGGTAAATTGGGTGTCCTGACCGATGTAATCGCCCACGACACCGACACGATTATGCTGAAAACTTATAATTGCCCCTATCACGAATTGGCCCAGGAACACCGGCAGATTTGCGATATGGACCAGGAAATGATGCAGCAGGTGCTGGGCCACGACGTGGCGCTGAATGCCTGCATTATGGATGGGGACGGGGGCTGTTCTTTTACCGTCACCAAAGATAGAACCGTTTACTCGTAACACTGCAACAAAAGAGAAACCACGAAGTCACGAAGTCACAAAGAAAAGCAAAAAAGCCCTTCGTGTCTTTGAGTCTTAGTGGTTGTATTCTCTGGCGAGGCAAATTTCATTTCAAGGAGTTAAGACAACAATGAGCGTTTTGGAAATCCGCAATCTCCACGCAACTGTGGGCGACACAGAAATTCTCAAAGGCGTGAACCTGACCCTGCGCAGCGGGGAGATCCACGCGATGATGGGGCCGAACGGCTCTGGCAAGTCCACCCTTTCCTACATTATTGCCGGCCATCCCCACTACCAGGTCACCGAAGGCGATATTCTGCTGGACGGTGAGAGTATTCTGGATATGGAAGCCGACGAGCGGGCGCGGGCCGGTATCTTCCTGGCCTTCCAATACCCGGTGGCTGTGCCCGGTGTCAGTGTTGCCAACTTCCTGCGCACGGCTGTCTCGAATGTGCGGGGCTATACCGAAGCCGATAAGAATGGCAACGAGAACGGCAGCAGCGGCGTCATCGGCAGCAATCTGATGCCCATGCGCGAGTTCCGCCGGGAGCTGACCAGCAAAATGAAGGAATTCAATGTGGATTCCAGCTTTGCCCGGCGCTACCTGAACGACGGCTTCTCTGGTGGCGAAAAGAAGCGCACAGAAGTATTGCAGATGGCGATGCTGGAACCCAAATTTGCCATTCTGGACGAATCCGACTCCGGCTTGGACATCGACGCCCTGCAAGTGGTCTCCGATGGCATCAACAAACTGGCCACGGAGAACCGGGGCTTCCTGCTCATCACCCACTACCAGCGCATTCTGAACTACGTGAAGCCGGACTTTGTGAGCATTTTCTTCAACGGGCGTATCGTCAAGACCGGCGGCCCGGAAGTAGCCCAAATGTTGGAAGAACGGGGCTACAAGTGGGTGGAAGAGGAATTGGTCGGCGGAATGGTCCCGGCGTAAATAAATAGGATAACTGTGGGGGCGAGCAAGCAACGCCCCTACTGACCCAAAGGAGAAATTCGCATGGCAGAAGTTTCTGATCGCGAACATCTGGACGAAGTAAAACAGGAATATCAGTACGGTTTTCACGACAGTGAGAAGCCCGTTTTCAAGGCATCCCGGGGCATCAGCCACGAAGTAGTCGAGCAGATCTCGATTATGAAGAACGAGCCAGACTGGATGCGCAAGTTCCGCCACGACGCGCTGGACATCTTCTTTTCCAAGCCCATGCCCACCTGGGGCGCGGACCTGAGCGGCATCGATTTCGACGACATTTTCTACTACCTGCGCCCGTCCGAAAAGGCCGAAAAGAGCTGGGACGACGTGCCGGAAGACATCAAGCGCACCTTCGACCGGCTGGGCATCCCCGAAGCCGAACGCAAGTTCCTGGCTGGTGTGGGCGCTCAGTACGAGTCCGAAGTGGTCTACCACAGCCTGAAAGAGGAGTGGGAGAAGCTGGGCGTCGTCTTTTTGGATATGGACAGCGGCCTGCGTGAACACGAGGACATTGTGCGGGAGTATTTCGCCACAATCATCCCCGCCGCGGACAATAAATTTGCAGCGCTGAACAGCGCAGTCTGGAGCGGTGGCAGCTTTGTCTACGTGCCGAAGGGCGTCCATGTGGACATTCCCCTGCAAGCCTATTTCCGCATCAACGCGGAAAATATGGGCCAGTTCGAGCGCACACTGATTATTGTGGAAGAGGGAGCCAGCGTCCATTACGTGGAAGGTTGCACCGCTCCCATCTATTCTAGCAACAGCCTGCACAGCGCGGTCGTCGAAATTATCGTCAAAAAGGATGCCCGCTGCCGCTACACGACCATCCAGAATTGGAGCACCGACGTCTACAATCTGGTGACCAAACGGACCGTGGCCTACGAAGGCGCGACGATGGAATGGATCGACGGCAACCTGGGCAGCAAAGTGACGATGAAATATCCCGCCGTCTATATGATGGGTCCCAAAGCCCACGGCGAAATTCTGTCGATTGCCTTTGCCGGCAAGGGCCAGCACCAGGACGCGGGCGGCAAAGTTGTCCACGGCGCGCCCCACACCAGCTCGAAAATCGTCTCCAAATCCATCAGCAAAGATGGCGGACGGGCCAGCTATCGCGGCCTGTTGAAGGTGGCGAAGGGCGCGCACCACAGCAAGAGCAATGTGGTCTGCGACGCGCTGCTGCTCGATCCGGCCAGCCGCTCGGACACCTACCCCTACATCGAGATCGAAGAAGACGATGTGAGCGTGGGCCACGAGGCTTCGGTGAGCAAAATTGGGGAAGAGCAACTCTTCTATCTCCAGAGCCGGGGCATCGGCGAGGACGAAGCTGCGGCGATGATCGTCGGTGGCTTTATCGAACCGCTGGTCAAGGAACTGCCCATGGAGTATGCCGTGGAGATGAACCGGCTGATCCAGTTGCAGATGGAAGGCAGTATCGGATAAGAGATGACCGGCTGAAAGGGTGACAAGGTGCAGGGGCGCAGCAATCCCCCTCACTTTGTCACCCCTTCGCCTTGTCATCTTGTCATAGCATAAGGATGGCGAACGTGAGCGTATTGGTAAAAGAACCCGAAGCAATGGAAGCCGTGACCGCGGCGGCTGATTACAGTGAAGAGAGCGTGCGGGCACTGTCTGCGCGGCGCGGCGAACCCGGCTGGATGTTGGATTTCCGTCTGGCGGCCTGGCGCACTTTCGAGGCGATGCCCTGGCCCAAAAGCACAGACGAAGCCTGGCGACGAACCCGGCTGACCGGCTTCGCGCTGAAGAATTTCACCGCCTATGCCACGCCCCAGAGCGAAAGCAAGCGGGACGACCTGAGCGAACTGCTACAAAGCGAGTTGGGCGAGATGGAGAGCGCGGCCAGTGTTGTCTTTCAAGACGGCGGCGTGCTCTATCGCAATGACAACCCGGAACTGGCCGCCCAGGGCGTGATCTTCACTGATCTGCAGAGCGCTGTGCTGGAACACCCGGAACTGGTCCGTCAATATTTTATGACCCAGGCCGTGAAGCCAGAGCACAATAAATTCACCGCGCTCCACGCGGCCCTGTGGGACACGGGTATATTTGTCTACGTGCCCAAGAACGTGACCGTCGAATTGCCCTTGCAAGCGATTCTGCACCAGAATCCCGGCCTGGGCGGCTATCATCACACACTGCTGGTGGCAGATGAAGGCAGCCACGTCACGGTTGTGGACGATCTGCTCGGCGGCAAAGATGGCATGCAGAGCGGCGTCATTGAACTGGTGATGAAGGACAATTCGGTTGTCCGTTATATGAATCTGCAGGACTTCGACCACAGCGCCTGGAATTTCCTGACCGGGCGGGCGATGATGGGCCGGGATACGGACCTACGCTGGATTCAGGTTAGCTGGGGCAGCCGCACCACCAAAGCCTTCTTGGACCTGGAACTGAACGGGCCGGGCGGTCACGGCGAACTGTTGGGGCTTTATTTCCCCATCGGTCGCCAGCACATCGACCACCAGACATTGCAGATTCACAATGCACCCAACTGTTTCAGCGATCTGCTCTTCAACGGCGCGCTGAAAGACCGGGCGCACAACGTCTATATGGGCATCATCAAAGTGCTGCCCGACGCCCAGAAGACCGACGCTTTCCAGCGCAACGGCAATCTGGTGCTGGATGGCACAGCCCGAGCCGACAGCATCCCTGGCCTGGAGATCGAGGCCGACGATGTGCGCTGCACCCACGCGGCCACTGCGTCCCAGGTGGAGGACGAATACGTCTTCTATCTGATGGCACGGGGATTGACCCGTCCCCAGGCAGAGCGTATGATTGTGCAGGGCTTTTTCCAGGAAGTGCTGGATCGGGTTCCTGTGGAATCTGTACAGCACAAGCTAGAACGGGTCATTGAACGTAAAATCGGCGGATAGGAAAATTAGTTGATTGGTTGATTGGGGCGAAGTATACCAGTCAACCAATCAACCAATCAACCACTTTTCACGGAGAGTTCCATGAGCGACAAAGGCTACGTACACCCCGAAGTTTTGGTCAGCACCGATTGGGTGGCTGCGCACGGCAACGACGCCAATGTGCGCGTGTTGGAATCGAATGAAGATGTGCTTCTTTATGACACTGGCCACATTCCTGGTGCGCAAAAGATTGACTGGCAAGACGACCTGAACGACGCACTCGTGCGGGATTACATCGGCAAGGATGCCTTTGAGAATCTCATGCGCAAACTGGGCGTGAGCAACGACACGACAGTCGTCTTCTACGGCGACAAGTCTAACTGGTGGGCCACCTACGCCTTTTGGGTCTTCCAACTCTTCGGCCACACCAACGCCAAAGTGATGGATGGCGGCAGGCAGAAATGGATCGACGAAGGCCGGGAACTGACACGGCAAAAACCCAGTGTCACCCCTAGCAACTACGTGGCACAGGAGCGCAACGACGCACCAGTGCGTGCCCTGCGTAGCGATACCCTGGCCCATCAGGCCGCGGGCAAGCCCCTGGTGGATGTGCGCAGTCCCGCGGAATACCGGGGCGAACTGCTGCACATGGTGAACTATCCCCAGGAGGGCGCGCTGCGGGGCGGTCACATTCGGGGCGCGAGGAATGTGCCCTGGGCACGGGCAGCCAACGAAGACGGCACATTCAAGAGCGCAGCCGATCTGCGGGCCATCTATGAGACCGAGCAGGGGCTGAAGCCCAGCGACGACATTGTGGCCTATTGCCGCATTGGCGAACGCAGCAGCCATAGCTGGTTTGTGCTAAAATATCTGTTGGGCTATGAAAAAGTCCGCAACTATGACGGCAGTTGGACCGAATGGGGCAATGCGGTCGGCCTGCCGATTGAACGATAAAACGATTGGATATTGGGTATTTGGGTATTCCGTTTTCCCAACGAAATACCTAATACCCAATATCCAATAGACCGGAAAAACAATGAACGGTTCACAGAGCATCACCGTCGATCCAAAAATTTCTTCCCTCCGCTCCCTCTTCCCTGTACTGGAACGCCAGGTCCACGGCAAGCCGCTGGTCTATCTGGACAACGCGGCCACGACACAGAAGCCCCTGGCCGTCATCGAGTCCATGGACAACTATTACCGCCACTACAACTCGAATATTCACCGGGGCGTGCACAGCCTGAGCGAAGAGGCAACTGCCGCCTATGAGGGGGCAAGGGAGCGCATCGCCCGTTTTATCAACGCGGCCAGCGACCGGCAGACGATCTTCACTCGCAATGCCACCGAAGCTATCAATGTGGTGGCCCACAGTTGGGGCCGTGCCAATTTGGGGCCAGGCGACGAAGTGCTGATTACGGAGATGGAGCACCACAGCAATATCGTCCCCTGGCAGATTATGCAGGAGCAGTTGGGCTTTACATTGCGCTATGTGCCCATCACCGACGGCGGGCTGCTCGACCTGAGCGAACTGGATACACTGCTCAACGAGCGCACAAAACTTTTTGCCTTCGTCCACGTGAGCAATGTGCTGGGCACAGTCAACCCCGCCGCGGAACTGGTGAAGGCGGCTCACGCGGTCGGTGCGTTGGCGCTGATCGATGCCAGCCAGAGCGTGCCCCACATGCCCGTAGACGTGCAGGCTCTCGACGCGGACTTCCTCGTCTTCAGCGGTCACAAGCTGTGCGGGCCGACGGGTATTGGCATTCTTTACGGCAAGCGGGACCTCCTGGAAGCCATGCCCCCCTTTATGGGCGGCGGCGATATGATCCGGGAAGTCAAGATGAGCGGTAGCCGCTGGAATACCCTGCCCTACAAATTTGAGGCAGGCACACCGGCCATCGCCGAAGGCATCGGCCTGGGCGCGGCTGTGGACTTCTTGCAGGAAGTCGGAATGGATTGGATTTGGCAGCACGAACACGCATTGACCAGCTATGCCTACGAGCGGCTGGCCCAGGTGGAAGGGCTGCACATTCTGGGGCCGGAGCAACGGGGTGGTCTCATCGCATTTACACTGGGGGAAGTTCACCCCCACGATCTCTCGGCTGTGCTGGATGCAGACGGCGTAGCCATCCGGGCCGGCCATCACTGCGCCCAGCCCATCCACGACCGGCTGGGCATCGTTGCCAGCGCGCGGGCCAGCTTCTATCTCTACAACACCTTTGAAGAAGTGGACAAACTGGTGGTAGGATTGGAGAAGGCAGGACAGATTTTTGCGTTTTGATCGGAAGGTGAATTGTGGCACTAGCGCTCAAACTCACAGTCGAACAGATTTCAACGGCTATTCTACTCCTGGACAAAGAGGAAAAGACGACTCTTCGCAAGCGTCTGCCTGTCTTGATGGATGTGGATGCTGAGGAGTGGGAGGAGATGGGCTGGTTGTCTCTAGCCGAGTCTGCGTTTGATTTTTGGAATGATCCAATCGAAGATATATACAACAATTAAGCACTGCGTGTGACCTGAAAGATAGAAACAAATGGACCAGCTATACCGCGAGGCCATCCTCGACCACTACAAACATCCGCGACGCAAAGGCCATATCGACGGCCCGGATATCCACTATCACGACACCAATCCCTTCTGTGGGGATGAGATTACGATTGAGTTGAAAGTGACCGACGGCGTTGTGGTGGACGCAGCCTTTGACGGTCGCGGCTGTGCCATCAGCCAGGCCAGCGCCTCGATGATAATGGAGGAGATCGTCGGCATGTCCGTGGATGATCTCAAAGATTGGGGCAAAGAGGATATTCTAGATCTGCTGGGCATTGAGATCGGCCCAGTGCGCCTCAAGTGTGCGCTGCTGCCGTTGAAGGCGTTGAAGGCTGGGCTGTATGGCCTGGACGAATGGCCGGAATAAAAAAGTGATCCGTAATCAGTGAGCAATAATCAGTTGGCTGACGCTACGCCACCACTGATAACTGTTCACCGATCACTGGTGACTATCACAACTGGTGAGGAAAATGACAGAAGATTTTGCAAAAGTAGCCAGCCTGTCCGAACTCCCTGTGGGTGGGCGCAAACTGGTGGAGATCGACGGTGTGCGCATCGCCATCTTCAACCTGGACGGGGAACTGCACGCGATTGAGGACGTCTGTACCCACGACGGCGGGCCGCTGGTAGAAGGGGAAGTGATGAACGATTGCCAGGTGGAATGTCCCCGCCACGGCGCCCGCTTTGACATCCGCACGGGCGCGGCCCTGTCTATGCCCGCCTTTGAAGCCACCAATACCTACGCCGTGGAAATTGACGGCGACGACATTTTTGTAGAGAGACCGTTCTAAAGCTGGAGAGCTATCCTATGTCTGACAATACCCTGCCTACACCCGACGAAGTGCGGGCCGAGATCAAAGCCAATGTGCGCGACCCGGAACTGATGATGAATATCGTCGATCTGGGGCTGATCTACGACATCGAAGTGAATGAAGAAAAGCACGCGGAGATTACAATGACGCTGACCAGCCCCGGCTGTCCCGCGGGTCCCCAGATCATCACCGACGTGCAACGCACCACCCACAATGCCTTCCCCAACCTGGACGAAGTAAACGTCCATCTGGTCTGGACACCCTTCTGGAATCCCGATATGATGTCGGACGATGCCAAGGATGAGTTGGGGATTTTTTAGGGGCTGGCTGAATCGTTGATTGATTTAGAAAAGAGAAGCGTGGGACGTGGGAACAGTGACTGATCCCACGTCCCACGCTTCTCTTTTCTTTCGGATCAGTCCTGCCCGCTGGTTCGGCGCTTCATCAACAACAGCAGCCCAACTTCCAGCATCATTTCCACCAGCGGATGGTCCGCCGGGGCCGTGTGGGTAAATCCTTCCGCCAGCAGCACCGCGTGCTGGGCGTGCTGGGGATGGCCGGCAATCGACAGCCAGGCCGCCTGGGCCAGCAGCCCGGCCTGGACTTCTACACCCAGCGCCTGCTCGACCTGTGGCGTGAAGAGTTCCCGCTTCAGTGTGACAAGCGCGCTGCGAAAGGCCGGTTCGTCGTCGGCGGGGAGATGACTCGCCGCCGCCAGCATTCGGCTGTTCTGAAAAAACCAGCCAGCCATCGCCGGGTGGCGCAGGAGTGTGGCCGCGATTTCGTCCAGTTGAGAACCGTTCTTCTGCCAAAGCGCGGGGCCAGCGGTGAGCAGTGTCTCCAGCTCGTCGGAGAGTTCGGCCCTCTCCGCCAGGAAGAGATAGGGATTGTAAAAAGTGTATTCTTCTGGCAAGGGCTTGGGTTTGGGCTGTTGCCAATGGGCAGTCACGGCCTGTTCCAGTCGCCAACGGGCATACGCTACCGGCACTTCCAGAAAGACGGTTGGCAATCCATTAGTCAGGGCAACGTTCACCATTTCGCCTACAGAACGCGGGGCGGGCAGATATTGGGGGTCCACCGCTTCGCTGCCGAAGGTGTCCAGCAGGCCGGTGCTGGCGTTGATGCGCAGGCCGATGAGTATATTTGCACTGGGATCAGTGTCGGTGCGCAGAAACCAGACATCCTGGGTTCCGTCCAGCGAGCTGGGAGTGATCAGCGCCCGCCAGCCCGTCAAAGGCGCGGGCTGGTAGCGCACGCCGAGAAAACGCAGTTTGCGCAGGCTTCGCTCGGCCACCTGGGCCAGTTCGGGTTTCAGATTCTGCTGAAGGGTGTGCAGCGCTCGCGCCGCGGCCTGGGCAGCATCGCTCTGACGGATGGCCCCCAGCATATCCAGTGCAGCCTGCGCTACCCCGTCTCGCCTGTCATAGGCGATCAGCCGCAACAATTCGGGCCGGTCCACTTCATCCAGCCGCCCCAGCAGTTCCATCACCTGATGGGCCACCTGCTCGTTTTCCTGGCGCATCTGGCGCACATATTCCAGCAGAATGTAGTGGTTTTCGTGGCTCTCGGCCAGGGCTTCCTGCAAGCTCTGCATCACCACCGTTTCCGGGTCTTTCAGATCGCTCATCAGTCCCGGCGCAAGCTCCGCCTCCAGAAAACGTTCCAGAATCATCGCCGCGGTGATGCGGGTCTGGGTCGGGTTTCCCCGATTGGCCGCCTCTTTGCGCAGGACAGTGACCGTCTCGTCGTAGGGAAGAAGGGTCGCCAGCCGTCCCAATCCGCCCCGCACTTGGCTGCTGGAATTGTCCAGATATTTGGAAAGGGTGGAAAGGATCAGCAGGGGTTCGTAGTTCTGGGCGATGGCGCGCACCCGGGCCAGCAACTCAGCCTCGGATTGGGTGTCCGAGAGTGCGTTCATATCTTCGGTGAGTTGGCGGCGTGCCTGAAATGTGTTGACAATTTTATCGCTCATAGCCTGTAGTATACCAGAAAGTCGGGGAAATTCGTTTCTTTTTGCCAGCCGGTTGGCGAGGTGGTACACTAGCGTAGTTACGAATTGCGAGTTGCGAATGAGGAGTTGGCCCAGTGGCGCAAGCACTCTACCGAAAGTGGCGCAGTCGAACATTTGACGAGGTTGTGGGTCAGGAGCACGTGACCCAGACCCTGCGCAACGCGCTGCGGGACAACCGGGTGGCCCATGCTTATCTATTTTCTGGCCCCAGGGGCACAGGCAAGACCAGCACCGCCCGTATTCTGGCCAAAGCGCTCAACTGCACCGGGCCGGAAGAAGATCGCCCCTGCGATGTCTGCCCCACCTGCGTCGCCATCAGCGAAGGGCGGATGCTGGACCTGATTGAAATCGACGCGGCCAGCAACAACGGCGTGGACGATATCCGGGAGCTGCGGGACAAAGTGGGCTTTCGCCCCAGCGAAGGCACATACAAAATTTACATTATTGACGAAGTGCATATGCTCAGCACCAGTGCTTTCAATGCGCTGCTGAAGACGCTGGAAGAGCCGCCGCCCCACGCCCGCTTTGTCCTGGCGACGACCGAACCCCACAAAATTCCGGCGACTGTCCATAGCCGCTGCCAGCGCTTCGACTTCCGTCGCATTCCGGTGGTGGAGATTGCCGGGCATCTGCGCCACATCGCCACCGAAGAGAATGTCCAGGCCGAGGACGCCGCGCTGACGGCGATTGCCCGCAGTGCCCAGGGCTGTATGCGGGACGCCATCAGCCTGCTGGACCAGATGACCAGCTACGGTGCAGAGGCGATTTCCCTGGAGCAAGTGCATCAGGTGCTGGGCAGCGTCGCCAGCGAGTCGGTCTCCGGCTTTGTGGATGCCCTGGCCGACCAGAATGTGGCTGGCGGTCTGCAACTGGTCCACAGTCTGCTGCTGGCCGGGGCCAGTTTGCAGGAATTTACGACGCAAGTGGTGGAGCATCTGCGCGGGGTGATGCTGGTGCAGATGACTGGCGACAGTGGCTTGCTCGACGACCGCTCTCCGGAGACGGTCAAGCGCATGGAAGTCCAGGCCCGCAAGCTCACCCAGCCCCAGACCCTCTACGCAGTCAAACGCTTTGGCGAGGCCATCGGAGAATTGAAAGGGGGCTACCAGCCCCAACTGCCCCTGGAACTGGCGCTGATCGAAGTCGTGCGTGGGCCCGCGGCTACAGTTGTTCAGGCGACAGCGCCCGCGCAGCCAGCGGCTGCCCAGCCCGCGCCCGCTACACCAACGCCCGCTACGCCAGCCCCAGCCAAGGAGGCCCCCGCAGACAAGAAAACGGCTGCGTCGCCCAAGGAAGAGAAGACGGCAGCCAGCGCAGCCGAGAGCGCGCCTGTTCCCCTGGACCAGGGCGCGGTCAGCAAATTGCGTGCCCAGTGGAACGACGTACTGTCTGCCGTGCGCGAGCAGTGTGGCCTGAAGCAGCAGGCCGCACTGCGGGCTGTTCGGGACATCGCCATCGGCGAAAATGCGATTGCCCTTTCCTTTGGCAACAACAAATTCGCCAAAGATATGATTTCCGAAGGGGAAACGCTGGCCCAGGTCAGTGGAATTCTGGCCCAATTTGTCGGGCGGCAGGTGACAGTAGAGTGTCAGGAGGGCGAGACGGCTACCCTCTCCGCCGCGGCGGGCCGGGTGGTGCGGGACGAGCGGACAGCGGATGGACCCGATCCCCTGCTCGAATTCGCGGTCAGCGAACTGGGCGCAGAGGTGAAGGACGAAAAGGGCGGGAAACGCAAAAAGTAGGACGCAGACTAACGCAAATGAACGCAGATTTTTCGGTGCCTATCTGTGTTTATCAGTGTTCATCAGTGGCTAATTTCATAAGTGGACAGGAGTAGGATTCATGGCAAAGAAATCAAAGAACATTCGTCAGCGCCGGTTTGGGACAGGCGAAGGCTTTGCGGGTGGTGGTGCAGCGGCAGCGGGTGGTGGTATGCCCGGCGGAATGGGCGGCGGCAACCTGATGGCCCAGGTGCGCAAGATGCAGGAAGAGATGGAAAAAACCCAGGAGGAATTGGGCCAAGTAGAGGTAACCGGCACGGCTGGCGGCGGAATGGTGGAGATTGTGATGGACGGCCACCAGGCGGTCAAGGCTGTGCGGCTGAAGCCCGAAGTGGTGGACCCGGAGGACGTGGAAATGCTGCAAGACCTGCTCCTGGCCGCGCTCAACGACGCCACAGAAAAGGCCAAAGCCCTGGCCGAGGAACGTATGGGCGATGTAACCGGCGGGGTAAATATTCCCGGCCTCGGACTGTAGGTATTGAATATTGGGTATTTGGTATTGGGCGGTGAGGATCGTGACTACCCAATATCTAATATCTAATACCCAATACCTATTTTCGTCTTCTCACGAAAATAGGTGCCTTTATGCAATCCCTCGCCCAGCCCGTCTCCAGTCTCATCGACGCTTTCAGTCGGCTGCCCGGCATTGGCCCCAAAAGCGCCAGCCGGTTGGCCTATTTTCTGCTGCGGGCCGACAGCGAAATTAGCCTCAATCTGGCCGCGGCCCTGACCGAACTGAAGGAGAAGACTGTTTTCTGTTCGGTCTGTCACAACATCGCCGACCGTCAGCCCTGCGCCATCTGCGACAACCAACAGCGGGACCAGTCGATTATTTGCGTAGTGGAAGAACCCCTGGATGTGCAGGCCATCGAGCGCACGGGCGCGTTCCAAGGCGTCTATCACGTGCTACACGGCTCCATCTCTCCGGTGGAGGGCATCGGCCCGGACGACCTGAAGATTCGGGAACTGCTCAAACGGGTGCAGGAGAGTGAAAAGGGCGACGAGGAAAAAGCAGTGAAGGAATTGCTGCTGGCGACCAATCCGAATCTGGAAGGGGAAGCCACGGCGATGTACATTTCCCGGCTCTTCAAACCTCTAGGGTTGCGGGTGACCCGGCTGGCGCGCGGTCTGCCCACCGGCGGCGATCTGGAATATGCGGATGAGTCCACCCTTTCCAACGCGCTGGCGGGTCGGATGGAAATGTAATGTGAGAATCTGTGCTCATCTGCGTCCTAAACATCTCTGACAGAGCGGGACTTTCTGCATGGCTGAAACGGTAAAAACCCACAATAAACTGGCCGCGCTCAAACGGGCGTGGCAGGACGATTCCCTGGCCCCGGTGACGCGTCGCTTCCTCGAACGGAGACAGCGCTTCACCACCAGCAGCGACACTATCGAAGTCGAGACCGTCTATACGCCAACCGAGTGGCCCGGCGATCCCGACGCTGCCCAGGCTGCGGCCTATACGGAAAAGCTCGGCTTCCCCGGCGACTACCCCTTCACTCGCGGTGTGCAACCCAATATGTACCGGGGCCGCCTATGGACAATGCGCCAGTACGCGGGTTTCGGCTCGGCCCAGGAGAGCAACCAGCGCTACCACTACCTCATCGCCCAGGGGCAGACCGGCCTTTCCGTCGCCTTCGACCTGCCCACGCAGATCGGCTACGACGCGGATCACGACTTTGCGTTGGGCGAAGTGGGCAAAGTCGGCGTCTCCATCAGTAGCCTGGCCGATATGCGCACCCTCCTGGCCGGCATCCCTCTGGACAAAGTGAGCATCAGTATGACCATCAACGCGCCGGCCGCGGTGCTGCTGGCAATGGTCATTGCAGTTGCCAAAGAGACGGGCGTTCCCGTCTCCCAACTGCGGGGGACAGTGCAGAACGACATCCTCAAAGAGTACATTGCGCGGGGCACGTACATCTTCCCGCCCGGCCCGTCCATGCGGCTGATTACGGATATGTTCCGCTTCTGCGCGGCAGAAGTGCCCAAGTGGAATACGATTTCCATCAGCGGCTATCACATCCGGGAAGCGGGCAGCACGGCGGTACAGGAGGTGGCCTTCACCCTGGCCAACGCTGTCGAGTACGTCCAACAGGCCATCAACGCGGGTCTGGATGTGGACCGTTTCGCCGATCAGCTCAGCTTCTTCTTCAACGCCCACAACAATTTTCTGGAAGAGGTCGCGAAATTCCGGGCCGCCCGCCGCCTGTGGGCCAAAATTATGCGGGAACGTTTCGGCGCCCAGAAGCCCCAAAGCTGGCGTCTGCGCTTCCACACCCAGACCGGCGGCAGCACTTTGACAGCGCAGCAGCCCGACAATAACGTCGTGCGGGTGACAGTCCAGGCCCTCTCGGCGGTGCTGGGCGGAACCCAAAGCCTGCACACCAATTCCCGTGACGAAGCCCTGGCCCTGCCCACGGAAAAGGCCGTGGAGATCGCCCTGCGCACCCAGCAGATTCTGGCCTATGAAAACGGCGTGGGCGATGTGGTGGACCCGCTGGGTGGCAGCTACTACATCGAATGGCTGACCGACGAAATCGAGCGTCAGGCCCAGGCGTATATCGACCGCATGGATGGAATGGGTGGCGCGCTGCGGGCGGTGGAGGAAGGCTTTGTCCAGCGGGAGATTCAGGAAGCCGCCTATCAGGCCCAGCGGGCCGTCGAGTCGGGTGAGCAGTTGGTGGTGGGCGTCAACCGCTTCCAGAGCGACGAGACCGCCATCCCCGACCTGCTGCGGGTGGACGAGCGGGTGCAGACCGCGCAGGTGGATGCCCTGGCCCGGTTGCGCGCCGAGCGGGACGATGCGTCGGTACAGTCCATTCTCGCCCGCATCCGCCAGTCCGCAGCCCAGCCCGACGCGCCGCTAATGCCCCTTTTCGTCGAAGCGGTGGAATCCGAAGCTACCCTCGGCGAAATCTGCGACGCCCTGCGCAGTGTCTTTGGGGAATACGAGCCGGGGAATTGGGTGTAATGGACAAGCAACCCAACAGCCATTTCTGCTTCATCTGCGGTGTGAAGAATGTTGCCGGTGTGCAGGTGCGCTTCTATGAAACCCGCGCTGACGACAACAGCCCGGAAGTCCTCGCCCGTTTCTGCGGCCAGCCCATCCACCAGGGCTATCCGGGACGGATGCATGGCGGCGTCCTCACCGGCATTCTGGACGAGACAATGGGCCGAGCCATCAACTACGGCGCGGGGGAGTCGGTGGACACTTGGGGTGTCACCGCCAATCTGGACCTGCGCTTTCTGCTGCCTGTGCCACTGGATGTGGAACTGACCGCGCGTGGACGCATCACCAGCGAAAACCGCCGCCTCTTTCAGGGCAGTGGCGAAGTCTATCTGCCCGATGGACGGGTAGCCGTGACCGCCACTGGCAAGTTTTTCAAGTTGGGGCTGGACGAAATCTCCGACGCAGACCCGACTGCACTGGGCTGGCAGATATATCCCGACGAGGAGAGGAGTACGGAAAGATGAGTGCACTGGTTGTTTCTCGCTACGTCACCCGCAAAGCAGATTTGCCAAGTGGTGAGCCAATTATCGCTGACACAAAAACGCCTGTGCGGGCCATTGTCGAACTGTGGCGACTGGGCATTGCGCCAGAGGATATTGTTCTGCATTTGCCCCATCTGAATTTGGCACAAGTGTTTGATGCGCTCAGCTTTTATATGGATAATCAGAGCGAAATCAACGGGTACATTGAGAAAAACCGAATCCCGGATCACCTGGTACATCCGGCCATTCTGGGCCATTAGTTGAAACGATGAATCTGTTTGCTACACTTTATCTGGATGAAGACGTTTCCGCATTGCTTGCCACATTGCTTCGTGCACGTGGGATTGACACAACGACAGCGCGGGAAGAGCAAATGCTTGGACGGTCGGACCCAGATCAATTGCAGCAGGCCGTGAAGTCAGGGCGGGCGATTGTGACTCACAATCGTGTCGATTTTGAAGAGATTCACATCGAGTACATTGCGCGGGGAATCACACATTTTGGCATTATCGTGGCACAGCGTCGTGATGTCTATGAAATAGCACGCCGGTTGGGTCTGCTGCTGGACACGTTGACAGCCGACGAAGTTACAAACCAACTTCTCTACATTTGAGGATAGGCCATTGTTTGAACAGATCGATCACATCGGGGTTGTCGTCAACAGCATCGATGACGCGTTGGCAACTTGGCGGGACACTCTGGGCTTTGCCCTGCTGGAACGCAAAGCTGTACCCGAACACGGCGTGGAAGTCGCCTTTGTGGACGCGGGCAACGGCACTGTGGAGTTCCTGGCCCCCACGGACCCGGAGAGCGGCACGGCCCGTTTTCTGGCCAGCCGGGGCGAGGGAACCCACCACATCTGCTTCGCTGTGGCGGATATTGCGGCTGCCCTGGCCGAACTGAAAAGCCAGGGCATGCGACTTATCGACGAGACTCCCCGCCAGGGCGTCCACGGGCTGGTAGCCTTTGTCCACCCCAAAGCCGCCAACGGCGTAATGATTGAACTGCTCCAGAAGGTTCCCCACCACCCATGACCGTTCAAGCCCGCAGCCCCCGCGCCAATTCAATTTCGCTGGCTGCCTGGAACCAGGCAATCGACGATCTGATCCAAAGCCGGCGGGCCGAAGAAGCCATTCCCCGCATCCGCACAGTTCTAAAGAATTTCCCTCGCCACCTGCCCTCCTATTTTCGCCTGCTGCAAGCCATTTGGATTCTGCGCCGCTGGGACGAGGGCCAGGATTGGGCGCTGCGCCTGCTGCGAGCCGACCCCTGCAACGAACTGGCCTGGGCTGTGCTAGCCAACGCCGCGGAAGAGCGGGGCGCGCTGAGCGAGGCCAGAGGGTTTTGGAAGCGGGCCTTTGAGCAAGCGCCCTATAGCCAACACATCCGGGCGGGGGTGGTTCGCACGACACCCGGCAAAGTTGATCCCTTGCAACTGACATCCAACACTTTCGCAGCACTCTGCCGGATGGATGGCCGCTGGGCGCGGGCTGCTGAGCAATACACGGCCTTGCAGCAGGAATCTCCCCGGCGTGTGGACATTCAGTGTGCGTTGCTGGAATCCCTGTGGCGGGCGGAACGGCAACCGGAGGCGTTGCATTTGGCTGCTCAACTGTCGCGCCGGGAGCCGAATCTGCTCATCGGCTGGGTAGTCTCGGCCCAGGTGGGCGACGAGACGGATCAGGCCCTGGCCCAGGCTCCCCTGGCCAGCCTGGACGCAGATGGGGAATATATGGCCGTGCGTTTTGGAACCGATCTTGTGCCGGACAGGGCCGCAACCATCAATGTTTCCAGCGAGGAAGCCGCCTGGATCGGTGAATAGATAGTCTGCTACCGCGCCAAAATTCGGCAAAAAGGGGCGGGATCGGGTAAAGTATTATATTGGTTTCTATTTACAAAACATTGAGGGAGAACGATATGGAACGAACATTTGTCATTATCAAGCCGGACGGCGTGCAGCGGGGACTGATCGGGGAGATTGTCGGGCGCTTTGAGAAGCGGGGGCTGAAGATTGCCGCCATGCGTTTCTTGCAGGTGAGCGACGAACTGGCCCGCAAACACTATGCGGTCCACGAAGGCAAGCCATTCTACGCCGGTCTGATCGAATATATCGTCAGCGGGCCGGTGGTGGCGCTTGTGCTGGAAGGCACCAGTTCCATTACAGTTGTGCGCAAAATGCTGGGCGCAACCAAACCTGCCGAAGCCGAACTGGGTTCGATTCGTGCCGACTTTGGCATGGAAATCGGGCGCAATCTGGTCCACGGCAGCGACGGTCCCGACACTGCTGCCAGCGAAATCGCGCTCTGGTTTGGCGACGATCTGGTGGAGTGGAGCCGGGCGACGGATTCCTGGATTTTCGAGTAGAGAATCGGACAGTCAGGGCAATTGCCCTGAAAAAGAATTTGTATACACAGATAGGAAGAAACACGGAAAGCCAAGCAAATCCGTGTTTCTTCCTATCTGTGTATACAAGATTTTTTATCCCGTAGCGCACTTGCACTACGTTATAGGCATTAAGTTATAGAATTTTCATCACCACATTGCCCTTTTGCCACAACTCTTCCAGCTTATAGAACTCTCTGGAATCCTTTGTGAAAAGGTGCAGAATCACATCCCCGTAGTCCAACAGCACCCAGCCACCGCCGCCCTCCTGCATTCCCTCGTGGTTGAGGGGGCGCACCCGCTGCTGAATGTGCAGCTTTTCGTGCAGGTCCTCGCGGATGGCGTTGCCCTGGCGCTCGTTGTCCATTGTGGCAATCACAAAATAGTCGGCGATGGATGTCTGCTCCCGCACATCCAGCAGCACAATCTCCTCCGCCTGCTTTTCCTCGATCAGTTCTACAATTTGTCGTGCCAATTCGTTGCTGTTCAGGGGTCCCTCCTCCGGGTGAAACATTGCCGATCACTGCACGTAGTGTAGCACAGGTGAGTCGCCTGCTCAACCAGCAGTGGCTGCGCTGTGCTAAATTGATAGTCAGTCAATTGATTGGTAGAATGTCAGAGAGAATCCTGCTGTATGTGCTATAGTAGCAGAAACCGGCCAGAAGTTCGACTTTTTGGAAAAGATCGAACTTCACCCATTCATCACACCCAATCCAGTAGACAGGAGAACTGATGTTTCCAAACATCCGTCGTCTACAATCTATTGCGCTGCTGGTCTTGCTGATCAGCCTTTTGGTCGCTCCATCCATCGCCCGCGCCCAGGAAAAATCCCTGGTCTGGGATCGTTTCGACGTGGACATCCTCGTCAATACCGATGGCACGTTCGATGTGGCCGAGCACCAACGCATCCGCTTCACCGCGGGCAGTTTCACCTTTGGCTACCGGGAAATCCCGGTCAATAAATTCGACCGCATCGATAACTGGGCCATGACCGATAGCAGCGGCAACAGCTATCAATTGACCTCCGGTGGTTCCCAGCCCTATACGTTTACAGTGGACGACAATGGCTATAGCTACGCCATCCGCTGGTATTTCCCCGCCGCTGCCGACACCAGCGAAACCTACTCTCTCAGCTATACCGTTCACGACGGTCTGCGCATCTACGACGGCGGGGATCAGCTCTGGTGGAAGGCCATCTACAGCGACCGCAGCTATCCTGTGCTGGATGGCCGGGTAAACGTCACTGTCCCCGCCGAGATTCAGGAGTGGGCTGCCTACATCAACGGATTGGATGCCAAAGATTCTGCCTCGGCCACTGTGCTGGAAGGGCGCAAGACTGTCGTCTTCGACCTGGACCGGCGGCTCAACAGCGGCGAAGATTTTGAGATTCGGGTCCAGTTTCCCCACGGCGTTGTAGCTGGCACAGTGCAGAGTTGGCAGGCCCAGGCCGACCAGGAAGTGGCGGCCCAGGAAGCGCAACAGACATACGTTGACACCTGGGGACCCCTGGCCACACTGGGCTTTGGCGCGCTGGGTGCGATCTTTCTCTTTGGCGGTCCTGCCCTGCTTTATCTGCTCTGGTACAAACTGGGCCGAGACAAGCCCGTGGATATTGTGGCCGACTATCTGCCCGAACCGCCGGACGATCTGCCGCCGGGTGTGGCAGGTGTGCTGCTGGACGAGCAGGCGGATATGGAGGACATCATCGCCACCCTGGTGGACCTGGCCCGGCGCAAGGCCATCAGCATTACCCAAGTGAAAACAGGCACTTTTCTCACTTCGACTGATTTCATCTATCGCCGGGAACGGGATGACGTGCCCCTTTCTGCCTTTGAAAATGAACTGATCAAAAGCGTCTTTGGCAAAAAGGATGAGGTCGAGCTTTCTGACCTGAAGAACAAGTTCTACAACAAAATCCCCAAGCTGAAGAAGGCACTATACGAAGATGTGGCGGAGCGCCAGCTTTTCGTGCGCAACCCGGAAAGCGTGCGCAATCAGTACGGCTGTTTGGGCGTACTGCTGTTGGGGTTGGCGGGTGTCGTCGGTATCGCGCTGGTCGGTCTCTTCGGCGATCTGACTGCCGCGGCTTTCCTGCCCGGTTTTGGGATGGGCGTCACCGCTTCTGGCTTTCTGATTCTCTCCCGCTTTATGCCCAAAAAGAGCGACAGAGGCTCGGAATCTGCGGCCCGCTGGCTGGCCTTCAAACGCTATCTGAAGGACATCGACCGCTACACGGACCTGGACGCGCAGAAGGAAATTTGGGATCGCTGGCTGCCCTATGCCATCGCCTTTGGGGTGGACAAAGGGTACATCCGCAAATTTGAGAAGGTGGACGCACCCGCGCCCGGCTGGTATATCCCCGACCCGACCCTCTACGGCCCCTATCGTCGCTGGTATTACGGCAGCGGCGGCACAGGTCCCGTGACGGCTGGTTCGGGCGGTGGGCTGGGTAAACTGGGCCGTCCTGGCAGCGAAGGGGGCAGTTTTGGCGGTAGCCTCAGTGACGCCAGTCGGGGCATGGGCAACAGCCTGACCAGTATGAGCGCAGGGCTGGGCGCGATGCTTTCCAGCGCCAGCACCACAATGACCAGCCGCCCGGCCAGTTCGTCGTCGTCTGGCGGCGGCTGGAGCGGTGGCGGCGGCGGCTTCTCCGGCGGTGGCGGGGGAGGCGGCGGCGGCGGTGGTGGTGGCGGTGGCGGGTTTGGATAAAAAGGAAATAGAGGGTGATGGGATTCTGAGACATCTACAGGACGCCATCACCCCATTTACCCCATCATTTCAAAGGAGTTGCTCATGCGTGGAGGCGGTCGTATCGTCGGCCTGATTATTATCGCGATTGCTGTATTGCTCTTTCTTGGCTGGTCGGCTACGGTTGTGGCGTCCGGTGCGACTGGGGGCGGAATGGTGCTGGGCATCTTTGTAGCGCTGCTGGTCTGCGCGCCGCTGGTGGGTGTGGGTCTCTATTTGCAGCGCCAGGGCAGCCAGGAGAATACCCAATTTGCCCAGGTGGAGCAGGAGAAGAAACTGCTCAATATGGTGCTGACCCAGGGCCAGGTCAACATCTCGGAGATTGTGGTCGCTCTGCAAAAACCCACGGATGAAGTGGAGGATATGATCCGTAATCTGGTGGGCAAACAGTTGTTCAGTGGTGCCATCAACTGGGACAAAGGCGTTCTGTATAGCGTGGAAAGCCAGAGCCTGACCGACGGCAAGAAGTGTCCCAACTGTGGCGGCGAACTGGCCTTTGCCGGCAAAGGGCTGATCGAATGTCCCTGGTGTGGGGCTGAGGTCTTTTTGACAAAACGGGCAGCGGCCTCTACGGAGTAGCTTCCGTCATATCAATCTTAACATCGCAAGCGCAGACTACGGGCGTTCTTATACCCATCGAATCAAAGGAGACTCGCATGACCAATCCGTTTGTGGACAAGGCCAAAGAGAATATGGGCACCATCGAGCGGCTGCTGAAAGGGCTGCCGATTGTACGGGGCTATGTGGACAAGGAACTGCGCCGGGATGCCGATTATCGCCTGCGCCAGACGATCGCGGGTACGCTGGAAGTCGAAAAGCAGCGGATGCACGACCTGCAAAAGAAGCTGCTCAAAAGCGGCGGTCTACTCTATATGGACGATCTGGACAGTGCGATTACCCGTGTCCAAAAGCTGGCCGACCGGGTGAAGACTGCCAGCTACGGCTTTGCCGGTCTGCTGGACGCGGTGAAAATCCAGGAAGACCAGCTCGACGCCCTCCATCGCTTCGATGTGGGGCTGGCCGCACGCACCTACGAAGTACAGGAAGCCGTGGACAGCCTGGGCAGCGCGGTGGAAGCCAAGACCGGCATCGGCGACGCTATCGACAGTTTGACCGAAAAGCTGGGCGAACTCAACCGGCTCTACGATGCCCGCCACAAAGCTGTGGAAGACCCGGGCGCACTCTCCGCTGCGCCTGTGGTGGAAGAGGAATGGATGCAGGCCGCGGATGCGGCAGCCGCGGATTCCGTGGCTGATGACTCTGCCCCTGCCGACGGCAATGGCGAGGAAAAAGAAGGACTTTTCAAGCGGATTTTTGATAGGGATGACAAGTAGTCGAAATATTAGCGAATAGGTATTGGGCAAAGTTCGTCGTCCCGACGAAATATCCAATACCCAATACCCACGAGGGAGACAATTTCTATGCCAAGAATTATTGACGTAATCGACGCCCCGGATCAGGGGCCAAATGATCTGGTGGTGCGCAAGCCGGAGATCGGCGCGGGGGATTTCCGCTTCGGCAGCCAGGTGATTGTGCGGGAGAGCCAGCGGGCCGTCTTCTACCGGGACGGCAAATCGATGGACACCTTCGATCCGGGCCGCCATACCATCAGCACAGCCAACCTGCCCCTCCTTTCCAGCCTATTGCGCCTGGGCACAAGCGGCAAGGACATCTTTACCGCTGAAGTCTATTTTGTGAATATGCGGGAGTTCACCGACCAGAAGTGGGGGACACCCGAACCCATCACCCTGCGCGATACAGATTTGGGGCTGGTGCGCCTGCGGGCTTTCGGCCAGTACACAATGCAGGTGGAAGACCCCAAACGCTTCGTGGACCAGTTTGTGGGAACCCAGGGCGTCTACCGCACGGCCCAGATCAGCGACTATCTGCGGGGTATCGTCATCAGCCGTATGACCGATGTGCTGGGCGAAAACATGACCAGCATTCTCGACCTGCCCAAACTCTTTGACGAGTTCAGCGCGGCTATGCGATCGGCCCTGCAGGAAGACTTCTCGGCTATGGGTATCTCCCTGCGCCAGTTCCGGGTCGTTTCCATCAGCCCCACCGAAGATACGGCCAAGGCCATCGACGAGCGGGCCAGTATGGGCGCGATTGGGGATATGGGCGCGTATATGCAGTTCAAGACAGCCCGTGCCATCGGCGACAGCGCCCAGCAGGAAGGCTCCGGCGGCGGCGAAGGGCTGGGTATGGGTGCGGGTCTCGGTATGGGCATGGGCATGGCCGGGATGATCTCCCAGGCCATGGGCCAGGGCAACCAGCAGGCCGCGCCCCAGCAGAGTGCTGGCGCTGCTGCCGCGGCCGCGCCGTCTGTGATGACGCTGGAAGAAGCCGCGGCTTACCTGAAGGTGGGCAATGCAGATATTCAGTCGCTGATCGACGACGGCTCGATTCCCGCCAAGAAGATCGGCAGCCAGTACCGAATCAGCAAGAGTGCCATCGATAGTTTCCTGGCGAGCTAACGAAATAGAAGTCCGACTTTTCGGAAAAGTCGGACTTCTGGTATACGACGTGAAACGAGAAAGGTGAGATCGAACTTCGATCTCACCTTTCTCGTTTCACGCTTCAATTGGTCCGCGTTCTATTCTTCCTGTCCCGAAACCTTCTTCTTCACTTCTTCCACCACCTGGCGGCCTTTCTCAGCCACCTCCTGCACCCCCGCCTCCATCACAGCTTTGGGTTCTGTCTCCACACTGTCGTCTTTGGGCACAATCATCCACATCAAAATATAGAGCACCCCCGTGCTGCCGACGCCGAAGACAAGACCCGCGGCGAAAATCAACCGGATAATTGTCGGGTCAATATCGAAATACTCTCCCAGACCGCCACAGACACCCTCAATCATTTTGTCGCTGGTACTGCGTGTCAATCGCTTTTTCACTGTTTGTTTCTCCTCAGTGTGAGTCAATCCATTTGTACTGCGTTCACAGGACAATACGAAGTGGGGGAGGAAAATGTTTCGGCCTGAGAAAACAGCCTTGCGTAATCTTACGCCGCGCCGTATAGTGGAATCCATTCGGGTTACTGGATATTCAATTTGTGATAGAATACACGAGGAGCAGTCAATGAGTCCAAAAGTTCTGGAGGCTGGCCCGTATATTTTTTGGTTTCACAGCTACGATGCACGCTTTGAGAACCGCGCCAGCATACATATCGGGCGTAGTTCGCAGGATGATGAAAACGATGCCAAAGTCTGGTTGGAGCCAGAAATTGAAGTGGCCCGCTCTGGTCGTCGATTACGCAGGCACGAATTGCGGACTGTCTTGGCAATTGTTGAAGAGAACCAAGCGTTCTTCCTGGAGGAATGGCATGAGTACAAACGTCGCGCTGGTGGATGAAAAGCTTCAGATCAAACGATACAAAATTCAACATTCGGTTTCCGATTACACTTTCCCTGTAGAAGCATCGATTCATCAGGTAGAATTTGATGAGTCATTTCTAACCATTGAATTGTCCGATGGTAGACGACTGTCAATTCCTCTCTGGTGGATTCCGACAGTCTATCA
Organism: Anaerolineae bacterium; assembly: GCA_030432295.1. GTDB lineage: Bacteria > Chloroflexota > Anaerolineae > Caldilineales > Caldilineaceae > JACQGT01. The sequence goes on from JAUIHI010000007.1 coordinate 210,506, forward strand.
CGCCGATCCGCAGGAACGGCAGAAGTATGAGATCAGCCGCAACCGCAAGATGATTATTTGGGACCCGGATAAATGCGCAATCAACGATGAGGTTCGCATTGCCGATTACTTGGGACCTGTGACAGAACCGTCATTATAGCAACTGAAACGTAGAGTGATCGAAATGGTCCCCAAAACCGACTTCCTGGCCGATCTACGCGCCCGCATCCACGAACACGCGCAACAGGTGACATCCGTCTTCCTGGAACTGGACGACGCCCAACTGGCCTGGCAGCCCAAGCCTGGCGAGTGGAATGTCCTCCAATGCTTCGATCACCTGAACCTGACCCACGACTACTACGCGCCCAAAATTGAGGATGGGCTGGCCCAGCGCCGCCCGGCAAATCCGGCTGACGACAGCTATGCCCCCTCCTTCTGGGGACGCATTTATATGCACTTCTCCTTCAATCCCAAATACAGCTTTCCCACTCCGCCGACCGTCACACCCGCCGACGACTGCCTGAGCCGGGATGTACTGCACCGCTATCTGGCAAAACAGGAGGCCCTGCTGCAAACGCTGGACGCTGCCGCCGCCATCGATCTGCGCGCCACAACCGTTCCCATCGAAAAATTTGTGCGCTTCAACCTGGGCGACTGCCTAAAAGTCATCGTCTACCACGACCGACTGCACATCGGTCAGGCCGAACGCGTACTGCAAGCACTTCAGGAAAAATCCGCGTGAATCCGCCCAATCCGCATTCCATTCTTTCCGCCGCAGAACGCATCCGACCCCACATCACCGAGACGCCGCTGATCCCGTCGGCGGTGCTGTCGGAGCGAACCGGAGCGACGGTCCTTCTCAAGCTGGAAAACCGGCAGATAACCGGCTCGTTCAAACTGCGGGGAGCGACAAATAAATTGCTCGGCCTGTCCGACGAACAGCGAGAAGCAGGCGTCGTCACCGCATCCACCGGAAATCACGGGCTGGCTGTAGCCCACGCATCGTCCCAATTGGGCATCGCCGCCACGATTTTTATGCCGGAGGACGCCTCGCCGCGCAAAGTGGCAAAGTTGCGCAACTTCGACGTGGAACTGCGCTTCATCCCCGGCGATGCGGTCAACGCCGAGACGACCGCCCGGCGCACTGCTGACGAGACCGGCCAGGTCTTCATCTCTCCCTACAACGACCCAGAAATCGTCGCCGGGCAGGGAACCGTCGCCGTGGAGATGCTGCACCAGCAGCCCGCACTGGACGCAGTTTTTGTGGCCGTGGGCGGCGGCGGGCTGATCGGCGGGATTGGAAGCTACCTGAAAGACCTGGCAGGTTTCGGAAAACCTGCCAGGTCTTCTTCCGTACAGGTCATCGGCTGCCTGCCGGAGAATTCCCCGGTGATGCTGGAATCCGTGCGGGCCGGGCGCATTGTGGAGATGGAGAGTCTGCCCACTCTCTCCGACGGTACAGCGGGGGGCATTGAGCCGGACGCCGTCACCTTTGACATCTGCCGCCGGGTGGTGGATGATTGGACAACCGCCAGCGAAACTGAAATTGCCGAGGCGATGCGTCTGGTCTATCGGGAGAGCGGCGAAGTTATCGAAGGCGCGGCCGGTGTGGCCGTGGCTGCCCTGCTGAAGAGCGGGCAACGCTTCGCCGGGCAGACCGTCGCCGTCGTCATCTGCGGTGGCAATATCGACGAGGCTTGTTTTCGAGAAATTGTGGAAAATCATTGACGACGGACGATGGACGGAAGACGAACCAATGGCGAATTGGTTCGTCTTCCGTCCGCCGTCCGCCGTCTCACTCATTCATCCCCAACGGAGACCCCTTATGTCCGACATCTGCTTTCTCCCTGCCACCGAACTGGCCCGGCGCATCCGTGCACGCGAACTCTCTGCGGTGGAGGTGATGCAGGCCCACATCGCCCAGATCGAGCGGGTGAACCCGGCCCTGAATGCGGTCGTCACTTTTCTGCCGGAGCAGGCGCTGGAGCAGGCCAAAGCCGCGGACGCAGCGTTGGACCGGGGCGAGGAGATCGGCCCGCTCCACGGCCTGCCGATGCTACACAAGGACACCAACGAAACTGCGGGCATCCGCACCACTTTTGGCTCCCCCATCTTCCGGGACAATGTGCCCGCCCGCAGCAGTCTGCTCATCGAACGGGCGCACAGGGCCGGCGCGATTCCTCTGGGCAAGACAAATGTGCCGGAGTTTGGCGCGGGTTCCCAGAGCTTCAACAAAGTTTTCGGCGTCACCCGCAACCCCTACGATCTCTCCAAAACCTGTGGCGGCAGCAGCGGCGGACAGGCCGTCGCCCTGGCCTGTGGGATGACGCCTCTGGCCGACGGCAGCGATATGGGCGGCTCCCTGCGCAATCCGGCCAACTTCTGCAACGTCGTCGGCTTCCGTCCCTCGCCGGGACGAGTGCCCGTCGTCCCCAATCCGGTGGGCTGGTTTGGCATTTCACTGCAGGGGCCGATGGGCCGCAACGTGCAGGATGTGGCTTTCCAATTGTCGGTGATGGCTGGACCAGATGCCCGTTCGCCCATTTCTATTGTCGAGCCGGGCAGCCTCTTTTCTCGCCCCCTGGAACGGGATTTCGCTGGCACACGCATCGCCTACAGCCCGAATCTGGGCGATCTGCCGGTGGACCCGCGGGTGACCGCAGCCATCGCCGGGAAACTGTCGGTCTTTGCCGATCTGGGCTGTGATGTGGACGAGGCCACGCCGGACTACAGCGGCGCGGACGAAGCCTTCAAAGTCTGGCGGGCCTGGCGTTTCCATCTGGGCTATGGGGAGCTGATGAAGAGCCACCGTTCGGAGATGAAAGATACAGTTATCTGGAACGTGGAGGAAGGCGAACGGCTGACTGGTCCCCAGATTAGCCGGGCTGAGCAAAAGCGCACGCAACTTTTCCAGCGGATGCACGACTTTATGCAGGAATACGAATTTCTGGTCCTGCCCGTCAATCAGGTGCCGCCCTTTTCCGTGGAGCAGGAATATATCACCGAAATCGACACGGGCTCGGGGGTAGTGGCAATGGATACGTACATCGACTGGATGAAATCGTGCTACTATATTACCGTCACCGGTCACCCGGCCATCTCCGTGCCCTGCGGCTTCACACCGGAAGGGCTGCCTGTGGGCGTGCAGATTGTGGGCCGCCATCAGGACGATTTCGGCGTACTGCAATTGGCCCACGCCTTCGAGCAGCTCACCCGCACGGGTGATCGCCGCCCGCCAGTCGTTGATGCGTGATAAAAAAACTCAACGCAAAGATGCAAAGAATTCTTCTGACTCCTTTGCATCTTTGCGCCATCTCGTTAAATTGTTTCCTTTTCAGGAGGATTTGCTATGAAAGGTGTTGCGAAAGTTGCCAGAGGCAAGGGCAATGTAGAATTGATCGATGTGCCAGAGCCAGAAGCCCGTCCGGGCCACGTCGTGATTGAAGTGCAGGCTGCGGGTGTGTGCGGAACAGATATGCACATCTATCACGACGAATATCCCTCCTACCCGCCTGTGATTCTGGGCCACGAAGTCGCGGGCGTCATCGCGGCGGTGGGCGACGGCGTGACCGGCTGGGCTGAGGGCGAGCGGGTGACCGCGGAACCGTACTTTACCGTCTGTGGGCGCTGCGCCTACTGCCGGGACGGTTTCCCCAACCAGTGCCCCCACCGCCGCTCCATCGGCAGCGGGGTAAACGGTGCTTTTACCCGTTATGTGCTGGTCCCCGCCATCGGTTTGCATCACCTGCCCGCCAGCGTAAATACAGCTACCGGCGCGCTCACCGAACCCCTGGCCTGCTGCGTCCACGCCCTGGAACTGACTCGTGTGGAACCCAGCGATACAGTGGCAGTCGTGGGACCGGGCGCGATTGGCCTGCTGGCCGCGCAGGTGGTGAAAGCTGCTGGGGCGCGGGTCGTGCTGCTGGGCACAGCCGCGGACGAAGAGCGGCTGGCCCTGGGCCGTTCCCTGGGCATCGATGTGACGGTCGATGTGCAGGCGGAAGATGCGCTCTCCGTCGTCAACGGCCTGACCGACGGCCTGGGCGCGGATGTGGTCTTCGAGTGTTCCGGGGCCGAGCGGGGCGCACAACTGGCCCTCTCCCTCGTGCGCCGCCGGGGACACTACTCCCAGATGGGGCTGATTGGGCGGCCTATCCAGTGGGATTTGGAGCAGGTCTGCTTTAAGGAAGTGCAGGTCAACGGCAGCTTTGCCAGCGTGCCCAGTGCCTGGCGCAAAGCCCTGCGTCTGCTGGAAAACGGCCAGGTGCAGACCGAACCGCTCGTCTCCCACACCCTGCCCATCACCGATTGGCAAGAGGCATTTTCGCTCTTTGAGGCGCGCAAATCCGTGAAGATTCTGCTCACGCCCCAATAGGGGCTGACGATAGGAGATTTCTGTATACACGGATGAGAAAAAACACGGATAGCTTTGCATTCCATCCGTGTTTTTTCTCATCCGTGTATACAAAAGGATTTTTCGACAAGGATTTTAGAAGGGTACCAATGCCCACACCGACTGGCGTTGACGGCTTCATTCAGACCACCAGCACGCTGGCGGCCCAGTATCCGCTGACTCCCAGCGGAACCCGGCGCTTTGTCCTGGCCTTTGGCGAGCAGATGGCCTATATCCGTCTCCAGGACGCCTGGAATCCGTGGCGTTTTCTGCGCCAGATGGAGGGGAACCCGCCGACTCGCTGGGGCACAGACGGCTTCAAACGGGGATTGGTGGACGACCGCAACCCGGCCCGCCACTACGCCGCCTTCGTCTTTGTGGGCTTCTGGCTGCCGGGGTGGATAGCCGCGATGCTGCTCTGGCTGTGGGAGTTTGCCGGTTACGTGCGCTACGGCTTCAAATGGAGCCAGGCGGATGTGCGCAGCGGCTATGTGGGGCTGTGGCACGGACAGTTGTTACGGCGCTACGGCCACACGATTCTGCCCAGTCTGATTGCCAGAGATTTGGCCGAGAGCGGACAGGGGTGGAGTCGGCTGTCGGCGAATGGGGAGAAGGCAGTCGTGAAATGTGCTGCGTGAAACGTAAGATCGTCGGTCGATCTCACGTTTCACGCAGCACATTTCTTTTATCCCCCGGCCATTGCGCCGACGATCAGAAATGGCTCTGTGCCGGTCACTACCGCGTCGGGCAGGGGATCATCGACGGGCTGGTGGGAGAGGTCCTGCTCGCAGGCGAAAAAGCGAAGGAAAGCCCGGCGTTTCCCTGTGCCGTGCTCTCGAATGGTCCCCCGCAGCATCGGATATTCTGCCTCCAGCGCATCCAGCACTGATTGGACGGTCACCGGCCCTTCCACCGCCAGTTGTACTTCTTTGCCCGCGTTGGTCAAGCGGCGCAGGTGATGGGGTATGACGACACGAATCATGGCAGGGTTTGCACCTCCACCGACAGCACCGCCGGTAAATCCCGCACAATCGTCATCCAACTGTCGCCCGAATCCGCCGAAGCGTAGACCTGGCCGCCAGTCGTGCCGAAGTAGAGGCCGCAGGAGTCCAGAGAATCCACAGCGAATGCGCTGCGCAGGACATTGACGTAGCAGTCGCTCTGGGGCAGGCCGTCGGTCAGGGCCTCCCATTCGTTGCCCCCACTGCGGCTGCGATAGACCCGCAGCTTGCCATCTGGCGGGTAATGCTCTGAGTCGCTTTTGATGGGCACGACGTAGACCGTCTCCGGCTCGTGGGCGTGGACGGCGATGGGGAAGCCGAAATCGCTGGGCAGGTTGCCGCTGACTTCGTGCCACATCCCGCCGGCGTCGTCGCTGCGCATCACATCCCAGTGCTTCTGCATAAAGAGTACATCGGGTCGGGCTGGGTGCATAGCAATGCTGTGGACGCAGTGACCGACTTCCGCGTCTTTGTCGGGCAGTTCAAAGGGGGAGAGCAACCCTTTGTTGATAGGCAGCCAGCTTTCGCCGCCGTCATCCGTGCGGAAGGCCCCCGCCGCGGAGATAGCCACGAACAGGCGATCGGCGTCGGTCGGGTCCTGGACAATCGTGTGCAGACACATCCCGCCTGCGCCCGGCTGCCAGAGATCGCCCTTTGTGTTGCGTAGGCCAGGCAGTTCATGCCAGGATTTGCCCCCGTCCTGGCTGCGGAAGATGGCCGCATCTTCCACACCGGCGTAGATTGTATCCACATCGTGCAGGGACGGCTCCAGCAGCCAGACCCGTTTGAACTCCCAGGGGTGCTGGGTTCCGTCGTACCACTGGTGGGTTCCCGGTGTACCGTCGTAGGCGAATTCATTGCCCACCGGCTCCCAGGTCTGGCCACCGTCGTCCGAGCGCTGGATCAACTGTCCAAACCAGCCCGTGGACTGGGAGGCGTAAATCCGGTTGGGGTCAGCCGGTGATCCTTTGATGTGATACATCTCCCAGCCGGCAAAGTGGGGACCGCTGATGTCCCACTGCTGGCGTTTTTCGTCCGATGTGAGAATAAAGGCACCCTTGCGGGTTCCCACCAATACGCGTACTCCGCTCATCGCTCGCTCCTTTACAAAAAAGTGTCACAATTGACACAGAATCCCATCCGATTAATCAGTGCCGTCATAGGCCGCTTGCAGCCCGGCGATGTCGATTTTGCTCATTTGCAGCATCGCCTGCATCACCCGTTGGGACTTCTGCGGGTCCGAGTCGCCCATCAATTCGCCCAACTGCCGGGGCACAATTTGCCAGGAGAGGCCAAATTTGTCCTTCAGCCAGGCGCAGCGGCCCGGTTCCCCGCCATCCGCAATCAGTTTGTCCCACAGATTGTCCACTTCTTCCTGGGAGGTACAGTCCACCAAAAGCGAAATAGCTTCGGTGAATTTGAATTGGGGGCCGCCGTTGAGGGCCATAAACTTCTGCCCTTCCAACTGAAAGACGATGGACATAGCCTTCCCGCCCAGGTCAGGCACTTCCTCTGGATAGCGGCTCAGGTTGAGGATCTTTGCGTCGGCGAAGATGGAGACATAGAAATTGACGGCCTCTTCTGCGTTGTTGTCGAACCAGAGGAAGGGTGTAATCTTCTGTGTGGCGCTCATTTTCTTGCTCTTTCTTGGGGTAATAGAACTTCAAAATGCCGACCGCTGTTGCTCACCTGTCAGCGGAAAACGACAGTCCTTGGCTGGCGAGGGCCTGCCGAAGCTGTCCGAGTGCCTTCGGACCGATGCCGTGCAATTTTGCCAGTTCGGCCTCGCTGATTCGGGCAAGTTGGTCGAGCCGCTGAATCCCCGCTCCGGCCAGTGCCCGTTGCGCGGGTGCTGCTAGACCGGCGGGCAGATCGCTGGCCGTTTCGCCTGGCATTGAGGGCAGGGAATAGTCGAAGGTGTAGCGGTGATTGCCATCCGCGTTATCGATCTGAAAGAGGCCGGAAAGACCGCTAAGTTCCCCGCTGCCGGAGTCAGGGACCACAGAAATCGAGAGTTGCTGCGCGCCCCGGTTCATTATGCCCGTGTGCTGAAAGACAAAGCTGCCCTGGCGCCCGTGCAGTGTGCCCACCACCCGTTCGATGGCCACATAACCCGCCGACCCTTCGGTGTCGGTGAAGGCGGTCAACATTTCGCCCTTGCCCACACCGCTCAGGTCGCCGTGAAACTGCTTGTCCAGGGACATCCGTCCCAGCTTTGCGCCGGGGGTGGTGTCTGGTTCGCTTTGGGGCTTCATCGCCACCTCAAAGGTTCCGCTGGCGCGATACTGATTCATCATCTCTCCCATTCTGTGCAGTTGTCAGAGTCGGTAAATGTCTCGAGAACCTCAATCAACTACCGGGCACGTACATAACGGCACACCTGCGCACCGCTGCTGGCTTTCACGGTGGACTCCAGTGTGAAGGGAAGCGCCTTGCCGTTGTCGGCGAAGATCGTCTTCCCACCTCCGAGGATAATCGGCTCAATCGTGAGCAGCAATTCGTCCACCAGATCGGCAGCGAGCAGAGAGCGGACCATTTCCGCGCTGCCGTAGACGTAGATATAGCCGCCGGGTTGCGCACGCAGATTGGCTACTGTACTTTCAAAATCACTGCCGCGGATGATTGTGGTGGGATTCCACGTCAGGTCCTTCTCGGTGAGCGTATCCGACACCACATACTTCTGCACTCGGTTGATCCAGTCTGAAAAGGGATCCCCTGATCGATCGGGCCAGGCCGCGGCCGAGACCTGATAGGTGCGCCGTCCTTGCAGGAGCGCGTCGCTCTCCCCGGCGAGTTCGCTGAACATTCCGCCCATCACGACCGGATCGAAATACTTCATTGACCATCCGCCGTGGCGGAAGCCGCCGTCGGTGTCCTCGTCTGCTCCCCCAGGGGCTTGTACAACACCGTCGAGGCTGATAAATTCGGTGATGAGCGTCTTCATGGAATCTCCTGACGAGTCGCCTGCAAAAAGATCTTCCAGCCACTGATGAACGCGGATACTTCTCCTGTATCTCTTTGTGCTCTTTGTGTTCTCTGTGGTTCAAATGGCCTTTTGCAGTAGACTCTACTGATGGTACGAAATAGTCTGGTTCCCAACAAACTGATTTTACGAAGTACTGCAACTATCCTGTGGGTAGAGCGCCGTCGGCGAGAGTCAATTGCCAGGAGACGCCAAACCGGTCAGCCAGCCAGCCGAATTTCGGGCTGAACGGATAGACGCCCAAAGGCATTAGGACTGAGCCTCCCTGGGAGAGGCTGGCAAAGAGCGTATCAATTTCGTCTTCGCTCTGGCACTTCACATAGAGCGACATGGCCGGCGTGAAGGTGAAGCCGTGCGCGACACTGCTGTCGATGGCCATCAACTCCTGTCCGTCCAATGTGAAAGTGGCGTGGACGACGCTCCCTTCTGCCCCGGCTTCGTTGGGTCCATAGCGGGTGATGCTCTGGATGGCCGAATTGGGGAAGAGCGAGATGTAGAAGTTCATGGCTTCTTCGGCCTTGCCCTCGAACATCAAAAAAGTCGTAATTTTTTGCATCTATCGATCCTCCGTTTTCCAATCAAATGTCGGCCCGTAGCGGGCTGCTGACTGCCACCCGCTGCAGACCAACATTTGGGTCCTACGCCTGGTTCTTCTCGTAATTCACCATCCACGCAATCCCAAACTTGTCGGTGAGCATCCCAAAGAGCGCGCCCCAGGGTGCATGATCCAGCGGCATTGTCACCTGCCCGCCCACAGATAAGCCGTTGAAAATACGGGTCGCTTCTTCCTCGCTGGCCGGGTTGACGGAAATGCTGAAATTACTGCCGGGCGTTGCGTTCCCCCACGCTTGCAGGGTGTCACTACCCATCAAAATGCTACTGCCAATGGGCAGAGAGATGTGCATAATCCTCTCACCGTCACCTGGGGCCAGTTCGTCCTCCGAGTGCATCTCTTTGAAACGGTTGACGGCGAGAAATTCCCCGCCAAAGACCGATTTGTAGAAGTTGAAGGCTTCTTCGGTATTGCCATTGAAGTTGATATACGGATTGATGACTGCCATGTGGGTTCTCCTGTTCGAGTGTATAGTTTTGTATCGCCGTAAAACTGTGAAATTTCTGAAATGGGTTGGGTTTAGTGTTCTGCGACTCCCGGCGGATAGCGGTCCTCCACCAGATTCAATCGGATGTTGTGTTCGAGAAAGGCTTTCAGACCAGCCAACACCAGCGAAAAGCCCTGGGTCGAGTCGGTCACCTGCTTCACCAATTCGTCCCCGCTGCCTGTAAAACCCGCGTTTGTGATGCTGAGGAAAGTTGTGTCATTCTCGTGCGCTGTGAAGCGCCACTCGACGGTTGTGGGGCCGTTCTCTCCCGGCCACTCGATGACAATACGCTCGTTCGGCTCAAGCGTTGTCGTCATCACCGGAATCGAAATGCCGTACATCTCCCATTCCCACTGGACCTGCTTGCCCGCTTCCAGCCTGCCGCTGCTTTTGGTGAACCAGAATTGGGTGATGATCGCCGGATTTACAATCGCCTCGAAGACCTCCGCCACTGGCTTGCGGATCAGCATTCCAGTCTGGGCAACCGGTATTTCGGTGAGATGAAGATTATACATTCGGACCCCCTCTACCCAACGAACTCATTCATTATACGGCAAGATTAGCAACGATCTTCTCAATGCGGCGCGTCCGGGTCTCTTGTGCTTTTGCTTCCACCACCTGGCGGACAAATTCCTTGCGCCGAGAGGGGGCCAATCGGTCAAACGCGTCTGTGGCGCCCTCCCTCTGGGCGAGTGCCGCGGCCAGATCGTCGGGAATCTCCACCGTGCGTGGCTCCAGATCGAGTTCCAGTGTCACCTCGACTGCATCGCCTGCCTGGAGCCCCGATGCTGCGCGGTGGGCTGCGCTCAACGATACCATAAACTTTCCATCCATCACCGCAACTGTGCTGCGATAGGTGTAGCCGGAGAGGGTTATTCTGACCGCTGGATTCTTCTTGGGACCCAATTCCGCCATGGACGCGGACGGTATCTCAATTCCCGTCGGTGTCCCGATCTCTCCTGCGACAGTTGTAGCGAATGATACTGACATTTAGTCCCCCTTTGCCATTAGAAAGCAGATCGAGACAGGTGAATTGAACTCTTTTGTGATGAATTGGGATTGCATTGAGTTCTCCTATCTCGGTAGACCCCGACAGCGGACCACTAAGCAGGCCCTGCATCTTCTCTGTTGCTGTCCGCCGTCGGTGGTCTGCAGCCTACAGTCTATCTCGTCTTCCAAACAGTCAGATACTTCTTGCGGTACTTCTCGTCCTCTTCCGTGGCGATCAGTTCCAGCGCCCGCTCGCGGATACTGTCATCGCCTGTGGCATCGTAGAGATGGCGCATGCCCTGGGCGATGTCGAAGCGGATGAGTGTGCCATTCTTCTCGCCGGCGGATTCTGCGAAACGGGTGGTCAGTCCTTCCGCTGCGAGCTTGCGCTGCTCTGGGCGAGCCAGCCCCACTCGCCAGATGGATTGCAGGGAGTGGCGTGCCGTGACGAATTTGACGTCCTTTGTCACCGCCATCACTCTGGAAAAATCGCTGAGAATGCGCTTCTCCGGATCGCTCTGGGCCAGATAGCAGAGAAGCTGGGCCGCCACCGAGCGCTGGTGGTTGTCCTTGTGGGTCAAGCGGACCAGCATCTCATCCCAGACTTCGTAGGCCCAATCCACGGGCTGCTCCACCGCTGCGAAGATGGCGTCATAGGCCGCAAAACGGGCCTCTTTGTCCGCCGAGGAGAGCAGATTGTCGTAGTGGGTGCGGAGGGTCGCGTCCATCACTTCTCTCTATTCCGGTTGCAGTACACAGAGGGCCTGACGAATCTCACCCAAGTGATAGGCGGTGTGGGCGATGACACCGATTGCCCCGCCGATCTGCATGTGATTCGACCATTCCGTCGTGTCATTGACCAGCGCCCGGATGCGGTTGTAGCTCTCGCGCAGGGTGGCTTTGATCCCCTCCCACTCGGCTGGGGTGACGGCGCTGGTCTCCCGCCAGATTTTGCCCCAGTCGTTGGCCTCGAACTGTCCGCTGCGCACGGCCTTTTCCAGCACGTCCAGATAAAAGGCGATGTGCTTGACCTGCGCGGCCAGCGTCGCACATTGGCCGCCCACGGGAATCGACGCTTCCGCCGCGGAAATTGTCGCCAGTGTCTCGAAAAGGGAGGTGCCTTTGTCCAGATAAATGCCCTGCACACTCTCAAAAGTTTCGTCGAGCAGAGCAAAGATCGCGGCTGTGAAATGCTCAGATTGAATCTGTGAAGACATAACGCATTGCTGCCTTTCAATTTTTGTAATCGGTGTATCAAATTATAGAACAATTGTTCGCATCTGTCAACTACAAAAAAGTCCATTCGGGTCGAGTTTTCGGGGTTGACAAATCAGAAAATTTGTTCTATTTTGGAAAGAGTCATCTTTCTAACAGCATAAGGAGAATCCCAATGAGTGTCCTGGGACAGGCTGCACAAACTCAACTGAGCAATATCGAGAAGAAGACGGGGAAATCCCTGGACGAGCTGACAGCCCTGGCCGGGGCCAGCGGGCTGAGCAAACACGGCCAGTTGCGGGATTACTTCAAGACTGCATTGGGGCTGGGCTATGGGGACGCCAATGCGCTCGCCCATTATACCCGGCAGGCCAATGAAAAGCAGGCACCGGCGGAGAAAAGCCTTGCCGATGTGGTAGACGAACTCTACGCGGGGAAAAAGGCCCATCTGCGCCCCATCCACGACGCGCTGTGGGGGCAGGTGGAGAAGTTGGGCGATTTTGAGATTCTGCCCCGGCAGAAATATCTGAGCCTGCGCCGCCAGAAGCAGTTTGCGATGATTGGCCCACCCACCAACAGCCGTGTGGAGGTGGGGCTGAATGTGAAGGATTTGCCAGCGGACGACCGGCTGATCGAACAGTCCAAAGGCAGTATGTGCAATTACGTCGTGCGCCTGACCGACCCGTCCGAAGTAGACGCGGACCTGCTGGGCTGGATCGCGGCAGCCTACGACAGTGCAGGATAAAAGAGATTGGGGGCTGGAGATTGGAGGTTCGCACTGCTCAACCTCTAATCTCCAGCCCCCAATCCCCTACCCCTCCTCATCAGCGGGATCGGCGTCGGTCGCCTGGGCCGCGGCGCTGCTGGCGAGATCGTCCGCCCGCTCGTTGTACTCGTCCCCGGCGTGGCCTTTGGTCCAACGCCATTCCACCCCACCTGCCTGCGAATGCCGTTCCACCGCGGCCAGCAGGGCGCGCCACAGGTCCTGGTTTTTCACCGGCTTTTTGGAAGCCGTGCGCCAGCCGTTGCGCTGCCAGCCCACCACCCATTTGGTGATGCCGTCGCGCAGATAGCTGCTGTCGGTGAAAATCTCCACGGCGCAGGGCCGCTTCAGCCCATTGAGCGCTTCAACGGCGGCGCGCATCTCCATGCGGTTGTTGGTTGTACGGCGGAAGCGGCCACTCAGTTCCTTTTCCTGTTCCCCATAGCGCAGAATCGCTGCCCAGCCGCCCGGTCCGGGATTGCCCAGACAGGCGCCGTCGGTGTAGATAATCACAGGGGTAGAAGTGTTCGCCATTTTCTATCCAAAGAAGGTCAGGCAGACCGGCATACTCGCACTGACGGAACGGCCTGTGGGTGTCAGGCTGCCGGTCTTCTGATCGATGGCAAAGACGAAAATGTCGTCTGTGTCCTGGTTGGCAGCCAGCAGCCAGCGCCCGCTGGGGTCGATGGCAAAATTGCGCGGGGTGCGCCCGCCAGTGGGAGTCTGGCCCAGGCTGGTCAACTCGCCCGTCTTTTCGTCGATGGCGTAAATGGCGATGCTGTCGTGGCCCCGGTTGGAGCCGTAGAGGAAGTGGCCCGACGGGTGCACGTGGATATCGGCGCAGTGGCTGCTGCCGTCGAAATCGTCGGGCAGGGTGGAGATGCGGCAAATGTCCTTCAAACTACCATCCGCGGCGTCGAAGGCAAAGCCGTTGACCGTCGAGTCCAGTTCGTTGATGGCGTAGGCGAAGCGCTGGTCCGGCGTGAACGCAAAGTGGCGGGGGCCGGAGCCGGCTGTTACCCGCGCCCAGTTCTGGGCCGGGTTGGGGACCAGTTGTCCATTTTTCAGGTCCATCTGGTAGATCATCACTTTGTCCATGCCCAGATCGCAGACGTAGGCGTAAGTGTTGGTCGGATCAATCGTCACCGAATGGGCGTGGGGGCCTTGCTGACGACGGGTATTCACGCTCGATCCGTCGTGCTGGACGACCTGGCTGGAGGGCTTCAGTTGGCCATTCGGGTCGATAGGCATCACAGCCACACTGCCGCTGCTGTAGTTGGTGGAGATGACGACGCTGGCGGTGGCATCTGCGGCCAGATGACAGGGCGCGCTGCCCTGGGTGGGTTGCTGGTTCAGGTATTCCAAAGCGCCGCTGCTGGCGTCGATGGCAAAGGCACTCACCTGCCCACCGCCTTCTCCCATTTCATTGGCCGCATAGAGAATGGGCTGGCTGGGATGCAACGCCAGGAAGGATGGATTGGACGCTTCCGCGGCCAGGGTGACTTCGCCGATTTCGCCGGTCTCTGTGTCGAAGCGGGCGACGTAAATACCCTTGCCCCCGCGCCGGGTGTAGGTTCCGATGTAGAGAAGTGGGGAGTTGCTCATAGGGGTACGCTGCTTTCTGTAGATGTTGATGGTCGGAAAAGGGATATTGGGTATTGGGCGTCGGATCGTCCTAACGAAATACCCAATAGCTTCTATCTGTGAATCGGGTCGATCCAACGAACTTCTTCGGGTGCTTCTACCGCGGGGATGTCCAGATTGACGACGACCGGCTCCTGGTCGCTGCGCACGAGGACGCAGGAGAGGGGTTCGTCGGCCAGGGCGTTGATCTCCTGATGGGGGACGTAGGGCGGCACGAAGATAAAATCCCCCGGCCCGGCCTCGGCCACAAATTCCAGCCGCTCGCCCCAGCGCATACGCGCCCGCCCGCTCACCACATAAATCACACTTTCCAGGCTGCCGTGATGGTGCGCGCCGGTCTTGGCGTCGGGGTGGATGACGACTGTGCCAGCCCACAGTTTCTGTGCACCAGCCGTGGCCTGGGTGATGGCCGCGGCCCGGTTCATTCCCGGCGTCTGGGGCGTGTTTGTGTCAAGTTCGTCCCCCCGCACAACGCGCACGCCCTTTGTGCGCCAGTCGGTGGGATTGGTTGCTTCGTTCATTGGCTGTCTCCTGTCGGGATGAGATATACACGCATATCATACCCGCAGCAGGCAAAGATGTCCACCACAGGAAAAGAATCAGAGGGCAATATATTCGAGCGCGAAAAATCTATTCTGACCCACCATCCGCCTTCCAGAGCGCAAAGGCCCGGCGCACCACCGCCCGGGACTCGCCGTACATCTCGAATTCTTCCAGGCGATCCACCGCCACCCAACGGGCATCGGCCGCGTCGTCGTCCGGGCGCACTTCACCGGAGAGATAGCGCCCCCAATAATCCACCACAACGTAGTGATAGCGCACCTGCCCGTCCCCGTCCCGGATGATCGGCTCGAAGACACCCACCAGATCACGGATTTCCACAGCCACGCCGCACTCTTCCATCACTTCCCTGGCCGCACCCTTCGCCAGCCGCTCGCCCACATCGATCAGCCCGCCGGGCAGCCCCCACTGGCCCACATTGGGCGGCTTGCCTCGTTGCACCAGCAGAACTTCCCCCAAATCATTGAAGACAGCCGCAGCCGTCCCCACGAGAGGAGCGACCGGATATTCGCGCTGTATACCCATCGAAGATTCCCCCCAATCAACCAGTGAACCAATCAACCAATTTCCAGACTGGTTGATTGGTTCACTGGTTTCGTATCATTCCACCCGCACGCTCACACCGTTGCGGGCAGATTCGAGGACCGCCAGCGCGGTTTGCAGATTGCGCACGCCGTCGTTGGCGGTGGCCAGAAAGCCCGTGCGGGTTGATCCGTTGGCCCGATTGTACAGGGCCAGGTGAAAGGCGCGCACGGTTGCGGTGTAGTGATCCGGCCCGTCCACGGGGATCACCTCCACTTCATCGTTGCGCACGTGGAGCAATTCGCTGGGCCGCCGCCGACTCCACCAGTGATGGACTCGCAGCGAACCCCTGCTGCCGTAGATTTCCACGCTGCTGAAGCGATGGGGCGTTACGAAAGAATCGTGGCAGTGGACCAGTTGTCCGCCCCGGCGCAGGCGCAGATTGACCACCACTTCGTCGTCCACATCCCCGCCCAGCGCTCGGCGGGAGGCCAATGCTGCCACCCGATCCACCTCGTCGGCAAAGAGCCAGCGCACCAGATCGATGTCGTGAATCGTGCGGTCCAGCACTACACCGCCGCCGTCAGGCCGCAGCCGCCAAGTTTGCAGGTCAGGCGGCAGGAGCGCACAGTTGATAATCTGACCGCCCAATAGCTCGCCGATGGCGTAGTCCCGCACCAGTTCAGCCATGCGGGCCAGAGCCGCGTCGCCCCGATAGGCGTAGTTGGGCACAAAGAGCAGGCCCTGCATCCGGGCTGTTCGTTCCAGGGCCGCGGCCTCGCTGTGGGCCAGGGCTACGGGCGTCTCACAGAGTACGTGCTTGCCTGCTTCCAGCGCAGCCAGGGCCAGCGCGTACTGATGGCAGGGCTGGCTGCTCACGTAGACTGCATTCACGTCGTCGCGGGCCAGGAGTTCATCCAGATTTTCGTAGGCTCGCACCAGCCGGTTGTAGGAGGCAAAAGCGTTGCCCCCCCGGGGGCTGTGGCTGTAGACACCGATAATCGGCGCGCCGCTTCGCCCCGGCTGGCCGGCGGGATGGGGTTGGGTACGCAGCGCGGGGATCAGAAATTTCTGGGCCACCCGGCTAGCGCCCAGCAGCGCCCAGCCGATGGCTCCGCTTTGTTCTGGATTGGATGAAGGGGCTTCGATTTTCACGGTTTTTCAATGACCAGTCGTTGGCGTATACTAAGGCAATTTGGCTCAACAGGAGTTCAGGGGATAACCCGCTTGATTTCGATACGGCTGGAAACAGCACCAGCCTACTCAATCGGCGCTGGCCTAACTGTTCAGGGCCTGCCCTCCGAGGTCCCAATGAACCAGCAATCCCGTCAGGTCAAATTGGCCCTGACTATTTCCAGGAGGTATCCAAATGAACCCCTCAGTTTCTGACGACACGTCCTCCGCGGAACAGGCCCGCAAACAGGCCCTGCTGGAACGGATGCGAGCCAGCCGCGCCCGGCATCCGATTCCGCCCCGGCCCCGGGGACTCAGCTTTGGGCCACCCCGCAGCCGGGCCGAGCAGGTGGCGGACGTTCTGCGTCAACTGGACGAACTGCCCCGCAGCCGGGGCGCGGCCCCAATCTCGGCGGCCACCCAGCGGGCACTGCAACAGGCGATGCTCCCCCAATACGACTTCCCCTGGTACAGCAATACCCACGAGACAATGGCCGACACCGCCCTGGCGGCTATGCCCGAATTTGTCCAGCAGATGGTGGGGCTGCACAAGGGCTTTTTTGTGCTGGGGGTTGTCGCACCGGACAAGCTCTACAAAGACAGCGTAAATCACGTCTATCACACCAGCGCGGCCCATCGCGGCCAGGGCTTTGTCGGCTATGCCCACAGCAAAGTGGCGAAGAAACTGAATCTAATGCGGGGGATGCTGGCCCACCCCGACGATCTGCGGCTGGACAAACAGGCCGCCCGCTTCTTGCAGGGCATCGCCATCCGTCCCTGCCAGTTGATTGCCTTTGAAATGGGCATCATCAGCCACTACATTTGCGACATCACCCAGCCCTTCCACACAGACCAGATGGACGAGTGGAAAGGGCGGCTCTTTGACGAGACCCTCTGCCACAAGAGCTACGAAGCCGATGTGCGGGATAAGGGGCTGGAACGGCTACGGGCCGAAAGCGAAATGGCCCCGCCGGTTGAAATCAGCGACCCGGCTGCCTTTGCAGTCTCTGTGGCCGAGGCAAGCAGCAGCCAATACCCGACAATTGTGGAGGCCTACTACGCAGGGCCGGGCAAGTTGCTGGGCAAGCGGGAGGAGCGGCTGGAGCGCACCTGGCCCATCACCCAGGAATGTTTCAACCGGGCCATCTGGGCCACCCATTCCCTATGGATGGCCGTGGGCAACTACGAAAGAAGCCTGGCCACCGCCTTCAGCCAGGACATCGCGCTCCACGAAGCCGGGCGATTGTTCAGCCCCGGCAGCGCCTACCTGGCCGGGCTGGTCAACGAAGAAGTGGTGCTGAAAAAGAGATAGCAGGTATTGGAGAGTAGAGATTGTGTAGTGCGGGAACGACACTACACAATCTCTACTCTCCAATATCCAATCTCAAATATCCTCTCCCCCCACAATCTGCTGGTAGATGCTGTCCAAATCCCCGTCGTTGAAGAAGTGGATGACCAGCCGCCCGCTGCCGTCCTGCTTGCGTTCCAGGCTGACTTTTGTGCCCAGTGTGGAGCGGAAGCGGCCTTCCAGCGCGGTCAGATGTGCCCGGCTTTCGGCAGATTCGGTGGTGGTAGGCGGGGGCGGGGGCGGTTCCAACAGACGGCGCACCAGTGCTTCGGTCTGGCGCACAGTCAACTCCCGGCCCACCACTTCTTCCAATGCCCCATTCATCGCTGGATGATCGGGCAGGGAGAGCAGGGCACGGGCGTGGCCCGCGCTGATGCGGCCATCGGTCACGGCCCCTTGCACAGCCGGCGACAACCCCAACAGCCGCACAGTATTCGCCACCGCAGATCGGCTCTTGCCCACTCGCTGGGCCACCTGGGCCTGGGTCAGCCCAAAGCCGGTCATCAACGCATCGTAGGCCGTCGCCTCTTCCAACGGGTTCAGGTCCGAGCGCTGTACATTCTCCACCAGCGCCCACTCCAACAACTGCTGGGGCGACGCCTCCCGCACAATCACCGGAACCGTCTCCAGCCCGGCCTGCTGGCTGGCCCGCCAGCGTCGCTCACCGGCAATCAGCCAATAGCGCTGGGGTTCGTCCAGGCTCTCGGTCACAATCAGCGGCTGGATGACCCCGTGCTCAGCGATGGAAGCTGTCAGTTCGGCCAGACTCTCCGGGTTGAAGACTGTGCGGGGCTGGTGGGGATTTGGGCTGATGTCGGCCACGGGCAGCAGACGGATGCCACCCGCCTCGGCCTGCTCGATGAGGGTCTCTCGCTCCTGCTCCCCTGTGATAGACGAATTGGTGATGAGCGCGCCCAATCCCCGGCCCAGACCCCGGCGCGTGCGTGGATTGTTTTCGGTCATTGCCTGGCCTCCATCCGTTGCAAAAATTCAGCCGCCAGCGCCTGATAGGCCAACGCTCCCGCACTGGCCGGGGCGTAGCTCAGAATCGTCTGGCCGTAGCTGGGCGCTTCACTCAGACGCACATTGCGGGGGACAATCGTCTGGAAAATCTCATTGGGAAAGTGGGCCTGTACCTCCGCCACCACCTGCTGGCTCAGATTCGTGCGCCCGTCGTACATCGTCAGCACGACCCCGGCCACGTGCAGCCGGGCGTTGAGTACCTCCCGCACCTGGCGCAGGGTATCCAGCAAGAGACTCAGCCCTTCCAACGCCAAGTATTCGCATTGGACGGGGATAATCACCCCGTGGCTGGCCGCGGTCAATCCGTTGATGGTCAGCAGCCCCAGGCTGGGCGGATCGTCGATGAGGATATAATCGTACTTGTGGGTAACAGCCGCCAGGGCGCGGGAGAGTAGTTGCTCCCGGGCCAGCAGACCGGCCATCTCCACCTCGGCGCCGGCCAAATCCACGCTGGCCGGGGCCACATCCAGCCCCACCCGGTCGGTCAGCGCGATGGCGTCCTGGATGGGTGTGCGGTTGATCAGCACGTCGTAGAGGCTGACCTGCAACCCTCTGGGGTCAATGCCCAGACAGGTGGTGGCGTTGCCCTGAGGATCGTTGTCCACCAGCAGCACCGAGCGCCCGGCATTGGCCAGATAGGCCCCCAGATTGACGGCAGTGGTGGTTTTGCCCACGCCCCCCTTCTGGTTGGCAAAGGCGAAGATGCGGGCAGCCATCGCTCAGTCGCTCCTCTCCGTCGGCCAGGGATGGGCGGCCATATAGGCCAGCACAGTTTCGTGGGAGGGGATGGCGGCAATGCCTGGCCCTTCCACCCCAAAAGAGGCGGTCACATTGGCATAGCGGGCCGCGTCCAGTGGGTCGCCGGTCTCTTGCAGACGGAGCAAAAAGGCAGTGGCAAAGGTGTCGCCCGCTCCGGTGGGGTCTACTTCCTGGGCCGGGCGGGGCGGCACTTGGGTCACAGAGACTGAGCCGTCGGCCTGCCGCTGGTAAACGGTGCTGCCCTCCCGGTATTGGGTCATCACCAGCAGGGGTACGTGGGTGCAATACTCCTCGATGATGGAAAGATCGCCGTCCACATCTTCGATGGAGAGGATCAGCGCGTTCAAATGGGGCAAGAACTCCTCGGCAGTGGTCCACGGCGTGGGATGAACGTGGCCGTCCGCGTCCCAGCGACGCATCCAGCCCTGGGGCACAGCCGCCACAACCGTCTCCTCTGGAAAGACGTGGATCATATCCGGCTCGATCTCCTGGACCAGAGGGCCGAGGAGGACGACTTTGGGGTGTCGCAGATCCGCGGGGACATCCGCGGCGGCGATGACCGGCGCGGGGGTGTAGCAATACTGCACCCGGCCTTCGGGTGTATAGATATTGGCAAAAGTGGTGGTGTGTTCGCTGGGCAGAACCGTAAGCCCGCCAATCGCTGTCAACGCGGAGAGGTCTACGTCGCTGCCTGCTCTGGTCAGCACAGTGGGGTGGCGGCCCAGGCTGGCCGCGGTGGCCGCGGCGAAACTGACTGTCCCACCCAGTATATAGTCGGTAGTTGTCGGGTCTGCGCTGGGGATGTCCCTGGTCACGTGACCGATTACCAGAAAGTCGAGAGGCGTAGAATCGTTGGTTGGCATGGGATGGGATTCGAGGAGAAGTTCGACTTTTCTGAAAAGCCGAACTTCTATTTGATTGGCTATAAAAAAGCCCACCCGATCCAGTCGGGTGGGCTGTATTGTACTGTCTGCCGGGCTATTTGAGCAAGATTTGTATTTTGCGCCGGGTATCTTCCCCGATACTTTCGGTGTGGACTTGGGGGTGGTTGCGCAGGGCGATGTGGATAAGCCGCCGCTCGTTGGCGGGCATTGGTTCCAATGCCACCGATTTGCCTGTCTCCACCACCTGGTCGGCCATACGCAGGGCCATCTGAGCCAACTTTTCGGCCCGACGATCTTTGTAGCCTTCCACATCCACAACGATATTCGTCCAGCGGTGCAGTTTCTGGTTGACCATCAGCCGCACCAGATATTGCATACTGGAGAGGGTTTCGCCGTGGCGACCGATCAATACGCCCAGATCGTCCCCGATGAGATTGAGGTAGATGGCGGCTTCGTCCTCGTCGTCTTCCTTGCGCAGGCTGCCTTCCACCTGGGCGTCCAACCCCATCAGCGAGACCATTTCCAGCAGTATTTCGCTGGACAGGGCTACTACATCGTCCTGATCTTCGCCAGACGCGTCATAGACGCTGTCTTCATCTTCGCCTTCATCATCCATTTCATCAAAGGCGTCGGCCGACTCGTCGTCATCTTCCGCATCAGCCACTTCCGAATCGCTGATTGCGGCTGCTTCAGTTGCTTCACTAACGGGAGGTGCAGGTTTGGACGCTACTGGTGCAGGTTTGGGCGCAGCGGGTGTCGGTGTGCTTTGGGCGGCTGGCGTGGGGGCTGTGCGTACTGTCATACGCACGCGGGCGTTTGTGCTGCCAATCCCCAACAGACCCCGGCTGCCTTCGTGCAAAACCTCAATGTCCACCTTCTCCCGGCCCACACCCAACTGGCGCAGACCGTCTTCGATGGCTGCTTCTACGCTCTTGGCAGAAAATTCGTGGCTCTGTTCAGACATGGATATTACTTCCTTCGTCGTTTGCGCCGGGTGGATTTGCTGGTGTTTTGGGTTGATTTGCGCTCATCGCTGTCAGCGGCTTCATCACTGGCAGCCAACGAAACTGTGGTTTTACCAGCAGCGGCCAGGGCAGGGGTGGCGCCTGTGCCTAACATATTACCACCTTTTTGCATATTGTTGACAGCGACGGTCTGGCCCATTTGCAACAGATTACTGGTAACCCAATAGAGAGTCAAACCGGCGGGAACCTGCAAAGTGAAAAAGCCAAACATAAGCGTCATAATCGTAGACATCTGGCCCATCATCCCGGCGGCACCGCCTTCGCCTGTGCTCGGGGTGCTGGCAGTGGTCATCTTCTGCATAAAGAATTGGCTGACCATCAGCAAGGCCGGCAGGACCAGATAGGAGCCTAACTGGAGATATTCACCGCTGTTGAACAATTGGGGAATCCAGCTCATTCCGTCTGTGTAGTGGGGAAAGCCGAGGTTGGGAATCCAGAAGAAAGTGGCATCCTCTAACGCTGTGCCCAGGGCAATCAGGGCCGAGTAGAGGCCGAAGAGAACAGGCATCTGCACGACCATCGGCAGACAGCCGCTGAGCGGATTCACCCCTGCCTCCTGATAGAGCTTCATCTGCTCCTGGGATATTTTTTCCTTATCCTTGCCATACTTTTTCTGAAGTTCCTGAATCCGGGGTTGCAGGTCCTTTTGGGCCTGCATTCCTTTGATCTGGGTTACAGTCAGGGGAAAAGTGACAACCTTAATGGCTAACGTAAAGAGGATGATGGCAAAACCCCAGCTATAGGGGAGATTGGCCGCAGCGAGCGTGTCGTTAAGCCAGACCAGCCCTTTGGCCAAAGGCCACACAAAATAAGTCTGCCAGACACCAGCGGGGTCTGTGGTGGTTACATCCACCCCTTCTCGGGGGACGCCACAGCCGCTCAAAAGCAGCATGGCTGCCACCAGAACGAGCAGTAAAATTAATTGCTTTCGTTTCACCTTTACACTCCTCACAGACGCGGCCATTGCGATTCTTACAAAAAGAGCGGGCCGGTCACAATAGATTCAGGGAACGGGATCGTAGCCGCCGGGATGCCAGGGGTGACAGCGAGAAATGCGCTTGATGCCCATCCATCCACCTTTGGCAACGCCATATTTTTCAATGGCTTCGTAGGTGTAGTGGGAACAGGTGGGCAGGTAACGGCAGTTGCTCCCCAGCATCGGGGAGAGAAAGCGTTGGTAGAAACGGATTACGCCCAACACAATCCAGCGCACGCCTTCACCCCTTCCCTTTTTTCTCCGCTGATTCCGATGTCTTAACATCCGAGCCAGGCGAAACTGTCGCTGATAACAAAGACGCCCGCCGTAGCAGGCGGGCGCAGGCGGCATCGATCTCACCATACTCTGCGCTCTGAATGGGTGTTCGGGCAATCCACACCAGGTCCCATCCCGGCAGAATTTCATCCATTCTCAAACGCAAAGATTCCCGTATGCGACGGCGAACCAGATTGCGTTGGACTGCTTTGCCGATCCGGCGACTTACCGAGAATCCAAACCGGCTGTAGGGCAAATCGTTGGGCAATGCGCAGAGTACCAGTAAACGATCGCTATATGAGCGGCCCAGGCGACGAATCTCCCGGAACCGCTCATTTTCACGTACTCGATAAAGACGCTTCACGCTGGATCACGCACAATTCCTGCCCGGCTACACCTGTCCCAATAGTCAACAGACTTGCGACCGCTATTCAATCGAATTGCGACCGTTAGCCCACAGACTTGCGGATAGACAGGCTCACGGTCAGATTCTTGCGGCCTCGCAGCCGTCGCCGTTTCAACACATTCTGGCCCCCGGGACGCAACATCCGCTTGCGAAAACCGTGTACCCGCAGGCGGCGGCGGGTCTTGGGTTGCCATGTTCGTTTAACCATTTTGACTCTGCTCCTCACAAATATAGGGGCCAACATCCCCGCGGGGATGGCAATTACTCTACTGACAAGCAGAAATTATACGCCGGGAACGCTTGCCCTGTCAAATCACCCGGCTGCTCTCCCTCATACGGTTTGTGAGAAATCGAATGTGTACCTGTAGATTCTCTGTGGTATGATAGCTTTGCTGATTTTTCTGGCACTGTTGACCGCTTGCATTGGCATCCCGGACATCGGGATTTTTGGATATTGGGATTTTTGGAGTTGACCTGCGTTGACCTATTCACCCACGGACACGATTTTTGATTTTCGCGTAGCAGAAGTTGCCCCGGAACGGGTACAGGCGTGGCAAGAACGCGCTGAATTCCTGCTGGACGAAGCGTCTGCCGGTGCCGCGTCCCACCAGGCCGCGGATGAAGAAGTGCTGCGCGAGGGGTGGAACCGGGAACGGGGCCTGGGCACGCTGCCCACACGAACTTCGACCAGCAATGGCCGAAGACAGTCGCCGCCTGTTGAACTGGCCAACGATCTGGGCGATCCGGGCAACGCCGTAAACGGAAGCGGGAACGATACCGGGAGCGGGGCCGCCCATTCGCCGCAAGAGCGAACCGATTTTGGTCAACTGCGCTCGGAGATCAGCGGCCTGCTGGATGTGGCGCCCGAACAGATTCGGGTCTTCCCGGAAGCCGAACTACCCGCCATCACCCATCGGCCCGCGTCCAGCGCGCCTGCGCCTTCCCCCGCCTATCCCCAGCCTGTGCAGGCAAAAACCACTGTGCAGGAAGAAAAACCCCGCACGGCTTTTGTCAACAGCAGTCAACAGTCCCGCTATCTGCACACGCCCAGCGACAACCCGCCCTCCCAGGCCGAATCTCTGCTCAGCCGGCCAGCGCCGGCCCTGGGCAAAGTGCCTGCGCCAGCCACACCGCCGGTTTCGTTGACCGCGGGCCAGATTCGTTTCCTGGACGAGGAGATCAGCGAA
Organism: Anaerolineae bacterium; assembly: GCA_030432295.1. Lineage (GTDB taxonomy): Bacteria > Chloroflexota > Anaerolineae > Caldilineales > Caldilineaceae > JACQGT01. The sequence continues at coordinate 234,714 of JAUIHI010000007.1, forward strand.
CTGCACGGGGAAGTCAAACGGGTGCTGGCCGCGCGCCGGGATGTGACCGGCCACGCGCTCTCCCTGCTGCGAGAGGCACGGGAGATTTTGCTGGTCGAACCCCACCGCCTGGGACGGGCCGAGCACAATATCGTCCAGGTGCGGGCGATGCTGGAACGGGCCGACGAGGGCCGCCGCCAGTCCAGCCGCCGGGGATTCCGGGTGCTGCTCTATCTCTCCCTCTGGCTGGCCGGGACCGCCGGGGCCGGGGTTGCCCTTTTCCTCTATGCAGGCGAACTCAGCCGGGCGGCGACTGTGCTCTTTGGCAGTGGGAGCCGGGTGGTGGCCCATCTGCTGCCCTTCCTCTGGGTGATTGTGACCGGCAGCGCGGGTGCGGTGGTCGGTGCGATACTAGGCTTTCTGGCCCACATCCGCTCCGGCCAGGACTTTGACCGCCAGCACGTAGTCCGGTTTGCCATCCAGCCCATAATGGGCGTCATCCTGGGCGTTCTCCTGTACGTCCTCTTTTCCGCACTCTTTGCCGCTATGCAGATCGATCTGACTGCCCGTGCGATTACCCGCGGCCTGCCCATCATTCTGGCCCTGCCTGTGGGCCTGTGGCAGGAGTGGATCTACGCCTCCATCTACCGGATGTCGGGCTTTTTCACCCTGCGTCCCCGTCGCCGCTAATCCCCTTTTGCCGATGAAATACATTTCGTTGCTTGTCTTCGCTGCCGGTGCAGTCACTCTGGGGGTCGAGTTAAGCGCGGCCCGGCTGTTGGACCCCTGGTTTGGCAACAGCCAGATTGTCTGGGCCGGGCTGATCGGGCTGATTCTGCTCTATCTGGCCGTGGGCGCGTGGCTGGGCGGAAAGCTGGCGGACCGCTTCCCCCGGCTGGACGCGCTGCTGGCGGTGGCCGGGATGGCCGGGGTGGGCGTGGCGCTGATTCCCAGCATCAGCCCGCCAATTCTGCATCTGGCCGCGGTCGGGCTGGAGAGCTTCGCCCCCGGCCTGCTGGCGGGCACAATGCTGGCTGTTCTGCTCATCTTCAGCCTGCCCCTCATCCTTCTCGGCGCGGTGACGCCCTGGGCCGTGCGGCTTGCCCTGTTGGATGTGGCCGAGGCCGGGCGCACCGCGGGGCGGCTCTATGCCATCGGCACAATCGGCAGCATTCTGGGCACATTTCTGCCCGTTCTCTGGCTCATCCCCGCCTATGGAACCCGCTGGAGCTTCTATCTGCTGGCCCTCGGATTGTTGCTGATTTGCACAGCGGGCAGTTTGCTGATTGTGCGAGCCGGGCGATTGCGCTGGCTGCCGGTGGCCGCGCTCCTGCTGGTGGCCCTGCTTCTCACCTTTGGCAATCCTGCGGCTCTGCGCGCCCGTTGGGACGACGACGGGGCAGGCACGTTGCTCTATGAGGACGAAAGCCTCTACAATTACATAGCGGTGCGGGCCTGGGGCAGCGAGCGTCATCTGAAGCTGAACGAAGGGGTCGGCATCCACAGCGTCTACCACCCGGAGACACTGCTCAGCCTGGGCATCTGGGACTATTTTCTGCTGGCCCCGCTTTTTCAGGAGCGGAATCGGGACTGGACAGCAGAGAAGAGTGAACAGGTGCTGGTCATCGGCCTGGCCGCGGGGACAGTGCCCGAACTCTACACAAATGTCTACGGGCCGTGGCCGATTACGGGCGTGGAACTGGACCCAGAAATTTTGGAAGTCGGACGGCAGTTTTTTGGGATGGACGAGCCGAACCTGACCGCGCTTGCCGGGGATGGCCGTCGCTGGTTGCAACAGCAGCCCGCGGACAGCCCCTTCGATCTGGTACTGGTGGACGCCTACCGCCCGCCCTACATTCCCTTTCATCTGACGACGACCGAATTCTTCGGGCTGGTCCACAGCCGTCTGAGCGAGAGGGGCGTTGTCGCTATCAATGTGGGGCGCACAGCCGGCAACTTCGCGCTGGTGGATGCGCTCTCACGGACCCTCGGCCAGGTCTTCCCCACAGTCTTTGTGATCGACGAACCCGGCCCCGCGGACAATCTGGGCAATTCGCTGGTGGTGGCGACAGTCCAGCCCTTTGCCCTGGCCGATTTTCAGGCCAATGCGGGTGAACTGCCCGCTACATTTCCGCCAGAATTCCGGGCATTTGTCGCCCAGGCCGCGCCCCAGGCCCGGCTGGCCGCACCGCCCGCGGACACACCCATCTTCACCGACGACCGCGCACCTGTGGAACAATTGGTACACGGCATTATTTGGGACTTTTTGCAAGGAGCAGACTGAATGGAAAAGCGCACACTGCTGGGTCTTTTTGCCCATCCCGACGACGAGAGCTTTGGGCCGGGGGGGACTCTGGCCCGCTATGCGGCTGAGGGTGCGGATGTCCACGTGATTATTGCCACGGACGGCGACGCTGGCTCGGTGGAGGAGAATCACACGCGGGAGGACGGGCGCACTCTCGCCCAGGAGCGGGGCGAGGAGCTTACCAAAGCGGTAATCGCTCTGGGCATCACCAGCGTTTGGAATCTGCCCTATCGGGACAGCGGGATGCGCGGCTCGCCGGACAACGACAACCCCCGCGCGCTGATCCAGCAGCCAATAGAGGCGCTGACCGGGGAATTGGTGGACTACATTCGCCGCCTGCGTCCCCAGGTGGTCCTCACCCACGACCCCTTCGGCGGCTACGGCCACCCGGACCACATCCGCTGCTGCGAGGCGATGACCGCGGCTTTTCACGTGGCCGGGCAGCCCAGCTACGGCCAGGGCGCGGGTGGGCTGGTTCCCTATGAGCCCCAGAAGCTCTACTACACAGCCTTCGACAAACGGCTGCTAAAATGGGTGGTGAAGGTGATGCAGTGGACGGGCAAAGACCCCAGCAAAATCGGGCGCAATCAGGACATCGATCTGGTGGAGATCAGCGGGTGGGAGACGCCTGTTCACGCCAAAATCAATGTGGCGGCCTATGCCCGGCAAAAGGACGAAGCCAGCCGCGCCCACGCCAGCCAATACGGGGGCGGACCAGCCTTTCTGCGCATCCTGCCCGGCTTCATCCGCCAGCGCATCACCAGCCACGACAGCTTCACACGGGCCTATCCCGCACCCAACGGGCAGATGGAATCTGACCTTTTCGCCGGTGTGCGGCTGGACGGTTAATCACCGAATCCGTAGGGGCGCTGCTTGCTGCGCCCGCAGATGGGCGCAGCAAGCAGCGCCCCTACGATATTCCTGGCTGGCAACTTTTTTGGCGATGAGAACGTACTGCTCTCGATAGATACTGACGAAAAACCCTCTATACGCGACAAAAACTCAGAAAGGGAGCAAGCAATGCAACTGGTGCAAATCCATCGAAAATGGCCGGTCATTCTTCTGGTCGGGCTGCTGTTGCTGGCGGTGACCGGCGGCGCGCTGGCCGCGGAATTTGCGGGCGATGAGGATGTCTACCGTCTGGCCGCGGGGGAAGTTGTCAACGACGACCTCTACGTGGGCAGTGGGGAGATTTATATCGACGGTACAGTCAAAGGCGATCTCTTTGCCTTTGGCGGTTATGTGGAAATCAACGGCGTCGTCGAGGGCGATCTGGTGGCGGGGGGCGGCGGGGTTGTCATCCGCGGCCAGGTGATGGACGACGCGCGGGTGGCCGGTGGCGGCATCGAAGTCACCGGAACGATTGGCGACGATCTGTTTGTGGCGGGTGGCGGCGGCCAGGGAATGGGCTTTCCCATGCAGTTTGGGTCGCGCTCCATCCAACAGGGGATCCGTATCGGCAGCGAGGCCCGGATCGGCGGCGATGGGGTAATTGTCGGCGGCGGTGGCAAGATCGACGGCAATATTGGCGGGAATCTGTGGGCGGCTATGGGCGAACTGGAACTGGCTGGCCAGGTGGGCGGCAACGCTGAACTGCAAGTGGGTTCCCTGCGTGTGGACGAGGGCAGCCGGGTGGCGGGCACGCTGCGCTATTCCAGCCCGGATCAGGCCAGCATCCCTGGCGAGGCCGCGGGCGCTGTCACCTACGACGCGCCCCAGACTGAGACCTCCCCGGGCGCCAGTGCCATCGGGCGGATTGTGGGCTGGTTTGTGCGCACGCTGCTGATTCTGGTCGGCTTTGCCCTTCTCGGCTGGCTGCTGCTGCGCTATGCGCCCGGACTGTTGACCGCTCCTGTGGCCGCGATTCAGGAGAAGCCGGTGGAGTCGGGCCTTTACGGGTTGTTGGCCGCGGCTCTGCTGATCTTCATCCCCATTCTCTCGATTCTGCTGGTCGTGCTGGTTTGGATATTCTGGGGCACATTCTCGGCCCTGACAATGGCTTTCTTCCTGCTGGGCACACTGGCGCTGGTGTGGATGCTCAGCCCGCTGGTCACAGGGCTTTGGCTGGGCCAGCGCATTGTGGAGCGGGCCGGGAGCGAGACGACGCTGACGGTTGCGTTGCTGGTGGGCGTTCTGCTGATTGTGGTGATCGGGCGGGTGCCGTTTATCGGCTGGCTGGTCTATCTGCTCAGCTTTGCCCTGGCCCTGGGCGGGGTGTTGCGTTCGCGACGGATGGCGCAGGTTGCCCTGACATAAGACTTGTAAACACGGATAGAAAGGAACACGGAAAAGCCTGACTTTCTGTGTTCGCTTCTATCCGTGTTTACAGAGAGTGGGTAGTTTGCAGGCGCGACCCAATACCCAATATCTACTATCCAATACCTAAGAAGTGCAGCGATGGAAATCAGCGAGAAACTCTACGTGGGGGATGTGGTGCGGATGCGTAAGCAGCACCCCTGCGGCGGGGACGAATGGGAGATTGTGCGGGTGGGGGCAGACATCGGGATCGTCTGCCGCACCTGCCAACACCGGGTACTCCTCACCCGGCGCAAGTTTGTGCGGGGGGTGAAGCAGTTTATCTCCCGCGGAACAGAAGTCATAGAGTAGGGCGAGAGCCAGAACCACTCAACCACAAAGACACAAAGACACGAAGAAAAACCATTTCCTTGCTTTTTGTACTGGTCAACGGGATGGTGGAATGGCTATTTCTTAACGCAAAGATGCAAAGGCACAGAGAGAAAAGCGATTTCTTTGCGTCTCTGCGCCCTGGTATGTTGACGTATAGGGAAAAATGACAGATAAAAGGTGTGTCATTTTTCGGCAAAGGGTGGTGAAGTTCGTTTGCGCCAGAAGTCAAAGAACTCGCCGCAAAGATTAGCTCCC
>JAUIHI010000045.1 GCA_030432295.1 Anaerolineae bacterium
CACGGCTGTGGTTGCCGCCACCTCCCCGCTGGCGTCCAGCAGGTTGACATTCAGTCCACCCGCGTCCGTGCCCAGCTCACTTCCGTTCTGCACTTGGGAACCGTCCCCGTCGTCAAAGACACTCCCTCTCAGCCCGATTGTACCAAAGGGCATCGTCACTGTGGCAGGCGTCGGGTCGCTCTGGCCTGCGGCGTCCTGCACCGCATAGCCAAAGCTGACTGTCACTGCCCCGTCGTTCGGGTCCACTGTCAGTTTGGTCGGGTCGTAGTCGGTAATCACCTGATTCAGTGTCACCGGGCTGCCGTCGTAGTAGAGGCTGCCATTCGTGGCCAGGCTGGTAATCGTCAAAGTCATGCCTGTGCTCAGGCTGCCATCCTCCGGGTCTGTGCCCGATAGGCTAGGGGCCTGGACCTGGGATGTGCCACCCGGATTCACCTGGGATGGGGCGCTCTTGCCGTCGCTGTCGGGCAACTGCTCGATGCCGAAGTTCTGGCCGCTCACATCTGTGCTGCCCACAGAGACGGCCAGACGGCTGTCCGGTGTGCCGTCGGGTGTGCCGCCCGCATTCTCGCCGGTCGTCACCCAGCCGCTGGGCAGGTCGGTGGCCGGGGCCAGTTGCCCGATTGTGCCTGCATTCGTCGTCAGTTGCAGGCTGTAGCTGCTGTTCGGTGTCACACTGGTGAAGGTGTACTGGCCGTTGGCGTCCACGGCTGTGGTTGCCGCCACCTCCCCGCTGGCGTCCAGCAGGTTGACATTCAGTCCACCCGCGTCCGTGCCCAGCTCACTTCCGTTCTGCACTTGGGAACCGTCCCCGTCGTCAAAGACACTCCCTGTCAGGTTGATAGGAAGAATATCCAGAAAATCGTTGTTGCTACTGGTCTGGCCGGAAGCGAGACTCAGGACGATCTGTTCGTCGTTTCCACCGTCCACATCGCCCGTGCTAGTGTAGCCGCTGGCGTTCGTCTCGGTGACGGTGTATGTGCTCGGCACAGTCAGCGTGAATGTGTAGAGTCCGCTGGCGTCGGTGGTCGTCGTCATCCCATTGCTGAGGGAAATCAACACACCAGCAATGCCTGGCTCACCGGCATCCTTCACCCCATCGCCGTTTGTGTTGTCGTTGTAGACTCCGCCACTGATGACCGACGGTTGAATGTCCAGGAAGTCGCGGCCGCTGACGGTCTGGCCCGCGCTGACTGTGACACTGATGCTGTCAGCGTTGCCGCCGTCCACATCGCCCGTGCTGGTATATCCCGCCGGATTTGTTTCGGTGACAGTGTATGTGCCCGGCACAGTTAGCGTGAATGTGTAGAGTCCGCTGGCGTCGGTGGTCGTCGTCATCCCGTTGGAGAGGGAAATCAACACACCGTCAATACCTGGCTCGCCGGCATCCTTCACCCCATCGCCGTTTGTGTTGTCGTTGTAGACTCCGCCGGTGATATAGGACTTTTGAACAACCTGCACATCCGCCTGACCAGTAGTTGGCGCGGTGGGTCGGTCAAAGGCATCTGTGCCTGTGGCGGTGATGACATTTGTCGTGCTGGCTGTCGCTGCTGTGGCGGTAAAACTCAATGTGAGGGTCATACTCCCATTGACCAGCAGGGGCGGCTGGGTCGGAATCAACGGATTCCACACGGCCAGGCCGCTGCTTGTGCTGGTCGGCGCGACCGGTTGGGCGGTCGCCAGATTCTGGAAGCCGCTGTCGTAGGTGTCGGTCAAGACCAGCCCGGTAATAGCTGTTTCGCCGGTGTTGGTGATGCGCACGCTATAGGTAATGACATCGCCCAATTCGGCCACGCCGCTGGCTGGGGAGAGCAGTTGCTTGCTCACCTCCAGGGTCGGCGGGGCTACATTCGTCGTCACGGTGGCGTCGTCCTGGGAAGCCGGGACCGGGTCGCCGTTCACATCGCTGGCAGAATCCACAATGGCTGTGTTGGTAGCCGGATCGCAGGGGCCGATGACTGTAAAGTTGACAGTCACAGTTGTGTTGCCGCCGCTGGCTGCCAGGTCACCGATGTCATCCCAACTGACAGTGCCACCGCCCGCGGATGTCTGGGTCGGTGTGGCCGAGGCGAATTGGAGACAGGTGGCTGGATAGCTGTCGGTCAAGGGCAGATTGTTGATTTGGGTATTGCCCGTGTTCGTCACCAGAATCTCGAAGGTGACGGTCTCGTTCAGATTGGCTGTGGCCGCCGAAGTGCGTGTCTTGGCGACAGTCAGGGCCGGGGCTGTGACTGTGACATTGGCGCTGCTGGTCTGGGGACCCACCGCCGCACCGTTCTGGTCCACACCCGTAGTGCTGACGTCGTTTTGGGCCGGGCTGGCCGGGGCTGTGGCCCGATAGAATACAGTGATGCTGCGCTGGCCGCCGGACGCCAGGCTGGTCAGATCCCATTGCAGGGTGGGGGTGGCAATGCTGGTCGGCGTGATAGAGGCCGAGACATAGGCCAGGCTGGCCGACGGGAAGGTGTCGGTGAGAATATACGTCGAAAGGTCTGTGTCGCCCGGATTGCTGACCTGAATGCGGAACTCCACCAGATCGCCGACAAGGGCTGTGCCGTCGCTGGGGCTGATGAGGCTCTTGCTGATGCTGATGGCCGGGTTGGTGGCGATGATGACCGCGTCGTCGTGGGAGGTGTCGCTGGGGTCGTCCGGGTCTGTGTAATCCGCAGTCAGACTGTCGCCGGGGCTGAAGGGATCGCTGGTCGGGTCGCCAAAGCAGTAGCGGAAGACGCCCGTGTCGGCGCCGGTCTCTGTGAAGGTGTAGAGTGCGCTGGCCCCGCCTTGAACGCCCACTATGGCGTCGAGGGTCTCCGGCGCGCCGGCATTCGTATTCTGGTCCGAATCCGCAATCTGGACACAGACTTCCTGGGCCGGGTCATAGCTGCTGACCAGATTGTCGCTGGTGTCGATGAATTCGATGACGCCTGGCGTGCCCAGGTCCAGGAAGGAGAGGACGAGGGGTGTGCTGGCGCTGTCGCTGATGCCTTCGTAGCCCTCGTGGGCAGTCAGATTAATGTCATATGTACCCTGAGTTCCCGGTGTGCTCCAGGTGTATTCGTAGGTTTTGCTGCCGGCGGTGGAGGCCACCACAAAGGTGTCGTCCAGAATGACATTTGTACCGCTCAGGTTGAGGGTGGCGCTGATAATATCGGCTGCGCCGAAGGGATCGTTGACTGTGGCCCGCACGTAGACGGTCTGGCCGTTGAAGCCGCCACTGATGGCGTTGCCGCCGCCGTTGGCGTAGCTGTCGTCGTAGACTGCCACGGAATCCACGGAAATGACGGTTGTGGTGGGCAGATCAATCTTCGACGGATAGGTGCTGCTGTCGTAACGAATCTGGAAGGGATCGCTCTCGGCGCTGGTCACGATCAAACTGACGGCTTTGCTTGCCAGTACAGTCGTATTGCTGCCCAGATTGCCCGTCCAGATCAGTGTGTTCGCTGCACTGTTGTAGGTTGGATTGCTGAGGGTGGCGAAGGTGGCGCCGTCGTTTTGCAGGGTGGCGGTGATGAGTTTTGTGCCGTCCACACCCAGGCTGCCGCTGATGTGGGTGGTGACGGTGATTTGTCCGCCCATGGGCATCTTGAAATCAGATGCCATTGACAATGTCTGCGTGTAGGTGGTAGTCGGGCCGCCGTCCCCGCTGCCCGATGTGGCGGGCTTGATGGAAACAGCACCAATGGCCCAATCTTTGTCTGTGCCGCTGACCGACCAGGACATCGTGACTGTGGATGCGCCAGACTCTGTGCTGGCACCTCCCGCCGTCTTATCATCCTGCAAACGCCACAATTCGGTTTGCCCGGCTCCACTACTGGTCAACGTCTTGTTTTCTTCCATCACAGTGTCGAAAACCAACTCGCCTGTGGCCGAAGCAACGTCGATGGTTGGTGATCCAGAACCGGCACCTGCCGACTGAAAAGAACCGTGGGGTGTGGTCTGATCCACATTGTCAAAGGTGGCTGCACCGATCACCCAGCCCTTGTCCACATTGCCTGAAAATGTGATGGTGAGTGTGTCAGTACCGGAGGCAGGATTGAGCAACTTCCATATCTCAACCCGAGCTTTGTCACTTTGCTGTCGATGATCGATCTTGGTGAGAGAGGCACTTCCGTATTGGATCGATGTGACCGTCTCGCCGGAACCCTCGTTGCCCCGGGGTTCAAAGGAGACGCCAACCAGCATCAAACGATTGTCGCCAGTTCCGACGGTGTGATCCAGGGTCTGGACATTGTCTCCGTCGCCAGCTTTGCTCGATTTGCTGTCAAAGATGATTGTATCCGATGTGCCGTTACTCAGCAGTGTGCTCAATTCGCTGCTGCTGTCCCCGGTCGCCACCGGGTCGATGCGGTCCAAGTCCTGGTCCGGGCTGCCACTGCCGTCCGCGCTTAGATAGAGCACTTTGGTCTGGCTGGGCGCAGTGATTGCAGGCGGCGTTGGGTCGGTGCAGGTGTCGCCGAAGAGGGGGTCCGTGTAGCTAACGCTCAAAGTCTGGCCGATCTGTGCGTAGAGGGTGCCGTCCTCTACGCTCTGTCCGCCTGTTGTGGACGAAGGCAGGCTACCCTCAAAGATGCCGCTGCTGCCGGTCGTCTCCGTCAGGGGAACGGTCTCCCGATCATTGGTGGTCGGGTTGCGAACAGTCACATCGATCACTTCCTGGCTGCCAGAGGTATTCTTGTCACCGTCGTTCAGACGCAGGAAGACCGTCCCGTTGGCCTGGTAGAAGGAAGTAGAACTTCCACCGAGTGCGGTCAGAAAATCAACCGAACAGGCAGTGACGTTGCCCTGATCCACAGGTATGACCAATTGGGTGCTTAGCTGGAATACATTGGCTGTTGTCCCCGCCGTATTCGAAACACTGCTCACATTGCCCACAACAGCCTTGTAGGCAAAGACCACCGACTGATCGACAGCCAATGTGCCAACAATTGTGCCACCTTCGTCTAATACAAAGCGGGTAGCGCCTGTCAAATCATCGGTCTGGGTGACGCCGTCGATTGTGGTGGAGTCATTGACATACGTGAGGCCAGCGGAAAAAGTGTCGCTCACCACCACATTGCCAGCCACTACAACGCCTGTATTCTTCAGGGTAACGGTGTAGATCAGCGTGTCAAAGGGTGTTACATTCCCGCTGTTGTCCGCGTCATTGAAGAGCGCGTAGTCCTTTGTAAATTGCACACTGGGGAAGGGGAGTACGGTTGTGCCCATATCCAAATAGGGGTTGCCCGGTCCAGCCGTGGCCGGGTCTTGGCCCCAGGCCGCGGTGATGCGTGTACCGTCCACTGTAAAAATACGCATACCGGTCTGGTCTTTGTCGCCAGAAGTGTCGTAGACGGTTTTGGATTGGAGCGCGGAGAGGCTGAAACTGGTGTCGTAGCACTGGTTGTCGACTGTGTAGGTACAGCTAACATCGCTGCCGTCGTAGTCCACATAGACGGTCGTGGCTTTGGCGGCCATCACCCAAATCGGGCTGCCGTTTTGGGTTCCGTCGCCGCTGCCCGGTCCCCAGCCCACCACGACTACCGGCGTCAAATTGCTCTCGGGGACAAGGCTGTAGCCCCAGTCGTGGGTCAGGTTGCCGGTCCCGCTCTGGTCGCTGTCCACTGTGCCGATGGCAAAGAAGGGTGTGCCACTGCTGGTGAAAAGATGTGCGCCGGAGTTGCTGGGCATCTGCACACGCACCGCGCTGTTGGCCCCCACAGCCACATTGCTGGAGCCGCTGAGCGTATCCACAGTCACATTGATGGACGAGGCGTCGCTGGGGTTGTAAATCCACACATCCGCCGGGTCGGAGGAGACAGTCGTGCCCACAGGTGCAAAATAGCTGCTGCTCCACTGGGCATCTGGCACAAGGGTAAACCAGCGGGATTCGTAGCTGGAACTCACATCGCCAGTGAGGAGATGGGCCTGGACAGGTTTATCACAGACCAGACTGTCGCCTGCGTTTACTCCCCCGGCTTTGTGATAGTTCTGCCCCGCGTTCAGGTTGAAGTTGCTGCCGTCGAAGCTACAGGCTGTATTGTCGCTGCCAGCCATCACAAAAAGCGCCGAATATTCGAACATCTGATTGGAGGAGAGATTCTCGCCGACTGGCATCTCGTAGGAAGTGCCGTACTTGGCCACCGAGAGAACCTCGACCGCGCCGGCCAGCACAGTGCCGGGAGACACGCCCCATTCGGCCCGACTCACCGACACGGCCTGGGATGTGGCTACTTTGTCCCGACCGTCGTAAAGAATTGTGCCACTGTTGCGGGGCAGGCTGACATCATTGCGCAGGGCAATCACATTTCCCGAGTTGATGATGTCGCCGGAACAGGCCCCACCACAGACGGAAGTCGACGCCGCATTGCCATTGGAGGTGTTGCCGTCGCCCCAAACCTGTGTCGAGGACTGGGTTGGGTTGGAAATATCCAACTCATAGCCATCTTCCCAGTGGTCGTAATAGACAACAGTTCCATTGCCAGTCGAAACAATGGAAATCACACTGTCCATCACATTTCCCACCCGGCCCCGGTTGTCAATACTGCTCAGGGATGTGCGGGTCTGTTGTTCGGGCAGAGGGATAAAAAATGTCTGCACGGGGGACGCGCTGACCGCATCCATTGCGCGGACACTAACCAAAATCAGCAACAGTGCAAAAAGGGAGGGCAGCACTCGCCGGGCTGCTCTTCGCTGCAAAAAAGGAACGGTTTTTGAAGACATCATCTTCTCCCTCGGAAAACTTGGAATGTGCGCTTGCGCCCTAGACAAATGGGTACAAATAATCACTACTACACTACGACAAAAACATCGACAGCAAAATAGTACTATTTGCTAGTAATTCAAATACGAACGATGCTGCCCACTGCCCTCACCCTAGAAAACGCGCATTACGCCGGACATTGCAAAGGGCTGAGTACCGCGATAAATCGGCAAATTAACGCAAAAAAAGAGCCGACCTCACGTGGAGATCGACCCTCTTCTTCCCAACTCTCTATTTGTTTTTGTGTTGTGACGCTACTGCCCTGTCAACGGTCGTTTGATAGAAGCTCCGTAGGGGCGCTGCTTGCTGCGCCCGCAGTACGCCGGGCGCAGCAAGCAGCGCCCCTACCCATCAAATTATGTGTGACGAGACACTACTTCCCCGACATCATCTGCGCGACTCCAGATAGAGCAGCACAATCAGCGCCACCTCAATCGCCTTGTCGATCAGACCGGGCGCGCGGGTCAGCGCATCCGGGTTCATCACAAAATAGGCCACGATTGTCACCGCGGTAAAGGCCATCAGTGCCCAGCGTACCAGAGAGCGCATTCCCGCGAACTGGGGCAGGAAATAGAGCGCAGCCAGCAGGGCAAAGTAGCCCAGGCCGTTCAGGACAAAGAGCTTGCCCAGGGTATCCTGGAAGAAGCCGATGCCCAGGGCCAGGTGGAGCAGGGCGGTGAGAGTCGTCAGCACGATAATGCCGTACTGAAGCGGGCCAAAAACAGGTCGTGTACTCTTCATTTGGTTCCTCCTTGGGAAATAGGGTTGATTAGCGTTCGCCACGCACCATCTGGATCAGTCGGTCCAGCACGACTTCGCCGTCGGCACGCAGCGCGTTGTGTTCGTATTCGTTGGTAATCCACATACGCAGATTGGGAATCGTTCGGGCCGTCTCTTCCGAGAAGCTGCGCTCCACGTACATATCATCGTAGTAGACCGCGGCCGCGCCGGGGACGGGATTGCGGGCCAGCTTTTCCACATCGTACAGCGGCGGCCAATCGGTCTCCGCTGCCAGCAATTCCGCGGCCTCGCGCAAGGGCTGCAACTCGCCGTACTCCTCAAACATCCAGGGATAGATCATCTCGCCGGTGAAGTGTATCGGCCCCTCTGCGTCGATGGCAAAGGCAGGATACTCGTCCCGCACCCGATGGGCCGACCAGTTGGAGGCGCTCTGCTGGCAGTAGATTGACTCGTGCAGAATCGCGAAAATGGGATTTGTGTTGAAGGACTGGGCCGCTTCCACACCGGCCAGGAAGGCGTAGTTCAACTCCGGCCCGCGTGCGCCCTGGACAAATGCCTGCTCGAAGAGATAGTGGACCTGCTCCCGGCCATCGCTGGCCCCGAAGGCCAGTCCCAACTGTTGCAGGCGGCGAGGGGTGAGCAGATCCCCCGAAGGCAGCAGCACCTCCTGTGCGGTCAGCGCGTCCACCACCCGGCGCACACTCTCCGCGTCGCCCGGATAGCGGCGATAGTAGCGCTCGTTCTGCTCCATCACCCGGCGATAGGTGGCCCGGTAGATGTCGTCGGCGTGGGCTGTCAATGGAGGCAGACCACCGGTGATGAAGACTTCGCGCAGGCTTTCCGGCGCGGCGGAGAGATAGTGGACCGCGCAAAAGCCGCCGAAGCTCTGACCCAACAGACTCCACTGGCCCTCTTCCCCTACCAGCCTGCGCCGAATCCACTCCGCGTCCTGCACAATCGCATCGGCCCGGAAGTGCTTCAGATAGTCGGCCTGCTGTCGGGGCGCTCCCAGCGCGGCCAGCGTCTGCCGGTTGACCGGTGTGCTGCGTCCCGTGCCCCGCTGGTCGAGCAGAAAGATGCGGAACTCCTGCATAGCCCGCTTCAGCCAGCCGCTGGCAGAGAGGGGCCGGGGTGCACCAAAGCCCGGTCCGCCCTGCAAGTAGAGCAGCCAGGGCAGATCGTCCTTCTGCTTCTGGGGGGCCACCACCTCCCGGCCATAGACGGCAATCTTCGGGCCGTCGGGCTGGCTGTGATCCAGCGGCACATCGAACCAGTGGTCTGTGAGGACGAGGCCGGGCAGGGAATGAATTGTGCTCATATCTCTTTTCGCCTGAATGGTGTATGATTTTCTTTGTTCGCCGACGGCAGACGGCAGACGACTGACGGCAGACGAACGTATTGAGCCTGAACATTCCATCCGTTCGTCCTCCGTCAGCGGTCTTTGGTCCGCCGTCCGCCGTCCCATCCATTGCACACACAAGGAGTATACCGATGAATGACCTTCGACACAACTGGGCCGGAAACATCGGCTATGGCTCGGCCCGCACCCACCAGCCCGAATCCGTCGAGCAACTCCAGGAAATCGTCGCCCGCAGCCACAAAGTGAAGGTCTACGGCTCCCGCCACTCCTTCAACGCCATCACCGACACCACCGGCGATCACATCGCCCTGGACAAAATGGACCGCAGCCTTTCGCTTGACCCGACCGCGGGTACAGTCACCGTCAATGGCGGCATCACCTACGGGGAACTTTGCGCCCAACTCCACGCCGCGGGCCGGGCCATCCACAATATGGCCTCCCTCCCCCACATTACTGTAGCCGGGGCTGTCTCCACCGCCACCCACGGCTCCGGCGACCGCAACGGCGTTCTGGCTGCGGCAGTCTGCGGGCTGGAAATTGTGCGGGCCGACGGCGAGATTGTCCAACTTTCCAAAGAGAAAGACAGCGAGGAATTTCTGGGCGCGGTGGTGGGATTGGGCGCGCTGGGAATTGTGACACGCATCACCCTGGAGACCCAACCGGCCTTTGTGATGCAGCAGGAAGTCTACGAAAATATGCCCATCGACCAGTCCGACGCCCATTTCGACGAGATTTTCGCCAGCGCCTACAGCGTCAGCTATTTCATCGACTGGCAGACGGAACGGGTCAACGAAGTCTGGCTCAAGCGGCGGCTGCCCGATGGCGTGGTCCAGACACCCCCACCCACCTTCTACGGCGCAACTCTCGCCAACCGCAACCTGCACCCTATCGCATCCTTCCCCGCAGATCCCTGCACCCCCCAGATGGGCATCCCCGGCCCCTGGCACGAGCGGCTGCCCCACTTTCTGGTGGATTCGGTTCCCGCCAGCGGCGACGAATTGCAGACCGAATATTTTGTGGCCCGCAAGCACGCGGTGGGGGCAATGACGGCACTGGCCAGTCTGCGCCGGGAGCTGGCGCCTGTTCTGAAAATTTCTGAAGTGCGTTCGATGGCCGGGGATCAGCTTTGGCTGAGTATGGCCTATGGACAGGATACAGTGGCCCTGCATTTCTCCTGGAACAACGACTGGGATGCGCTGCAAAAGCTGCTGCCCCTGGTGGAAGAACGACTGGCTCACTTTAGCCCCCGTCCCCACTGGGGCAAACTTTCCACCCTCTCCGGTGTAGAGATTCAGGCCCAATATCCCAAAGCCAACGACTTCCGGGCGCTGGCCGAGCGCTACGATCCCCAGGGGAAATTCCGCAACGCCTATCTGGACGCAACAATTTTTGCGTAGGGGCGTGTGGTTCATTGTCGTCGTCGAATGATCTTTACAAAACGAGAGGAGCGAGCACACCGAAAGGAGTGCCGCACGCCCTCGTGCGGCTTTGACTCGACTATACCCGGCACGAGGGCGTGCCTACTCCTCGTATCGAAATGTAAAGATTACGAACTGTCCAAATAAACCACGCCCAAATTCTATAATCGCGTGAAAGCCCCCCACGGGGCACTAGATTCCTACGCTATCAATCCCTGCCCGGTGGGCATTGAGACGCGGTTGCGGCCCGCGTGTTTGCTTTCAAAAAGGCACTGATCCGCGGCCAGAAGTAGCTCCCTCATCGTGCGGGCGTCCTCCGGGAAGACGGCCAGACCGAAGGAGGCCGTCACCCGCACGTGGATATCCTCTTCGGCCAGAAAGGGTGTGGACTGGATGGCGTCCCGCATCTGCTCGGTCTTTGCCAGGCCGTCAACCCGGCCCTGCTCTGGCAGTACTACCACAAACTCATCGCCGCCGTAGCGGACAATCCGATCATCTTTGCCCAGCACGCCGTTTATAGTGTGGGCCACCTCGCGCAGCACCTTTGATCCCATCTGATGGCCGTGGGTGTCCACCACCTGCTTGAATTTGTCCATATCGAAGAAGACGAGGGAAAGTTCATCGCCGGTCTCCAGCGCAGCTTTGAGCCACCTGTCCAGAAAGCGATGGAGAAAACGGGTGTTGTGGAAGCCGGTTACGTCATCAGTAATACTCTCTGTCTGCAAGCGGGCATTGGCGCTTTCCAGCCGGGCCTGGGATTCCTCCAGCCGTCGCTGGGTCTGCCTTTGCAGTTCCACCAGCCGACGCAATTCCAACTGGGCCATCACCTGGCGGGAGAGGGCGCGCAGGGAATTGGCCTGGGCGTCGCTCAGTGTGCGCTGCACCCGGTCGATAACGCAGACTGTGCCCAGGGCTTCCCCGGTCGGGGTGATCAGCGGTGCGCCCGCGTAGAAGCGGATATTCGGGTCGGCGGCCACCAGTGGATTGTCGACAAAACGCTCGTCGTCCAGTGTATTGGGCACCACCAACAGATCGTCGCCCAAAATGGCGTGGGCGCAGAAGGCCATCTCACGGCTGGAACCGGTCAGGTCTGTCCCCACTTTCGATTTGAACCACTGGCGCTCGGAGTCGATCAGACTCATAGCCGCGATGGGTGTACCGCAAATCTGGGAGGCCAGGAGGGTGATGTCGTCGTAGGAGCTTTCGGGCAGAGTGTCGAGGATTTCGTAGCTTTGCAGCGCGGCCAGGCGCGTCGCTTCGTTGGCTGGAATGGGGACTGTCATAGACTCTCTCTCGGATTGTCGTGTGCGCTGCTTCCGGGCGAGACAGCGCACGCTGATTTGAACGCTCGGCAACACTTCGAGTATACACGGGACAGGTTACAGAGCAGATAACGCCGGGGAAAAGAGAGGCGGAATTTTGCTGTTGTTGTCTGCCGGGTATCGGATAGAGCGAAGACCAGCCCATCCGATACCCGCCCGCTCCTCTTATTCTCTGGCCCGGGGATATTCTTTGTACCAGCGCTCCCCGTTCTGGATGCCCGCGTCGAAGAAGACGAAAGAGTCGTCATGGGGTGCATATCCGACTTTCTCCCGGGCCGATGTGATGTCCATACGCTTGAAGCGGTTGTCCGAGACGGCCTGGAAGATACCGAACTTCAGATCGTCCGGGGCTTCGACACAGCGCGCGATGAGCTGGTTCATATCCCGCTCGCTGATCCAGGCGCTGAGCCGCCGTCCGTCCGCATCCATCGAGTCCGAGTTGCCCTGGTAGTTGCCGATGCGCACCACCAGAGACGAGAGCTTCTCCACAGCGGCGAAGTAGTGGGCTGTGGCCTCGCCAAAGGCTTTGCACACGCCGTACATATTGACAGGCTTGACCGGCATATCGGGCATAGCCTGCACATCCAGGGGGTAGCCCTCGATAATCTGAATGCTGCTGGCATAGACCACCCGCTGGCAGCCCTGGTCCACGGCCGCGCGGAAGATGTTATAGGCCCCTTTGATGTTGTTGTCCAGCAGTGAGCCGTAAAAATCCGCCGCGGGTGAGGGATCCGCGGCCAGATGGACGACGGCGTCCATGCCCTGACAGGCGGCCTGGCATGCGTCCAGGTCCGCTGTGTCCAGGCTGATCGTTTCGTGTTCGCCGGGGTTTTCCATGCGTTCGATGCGCCGGGCGGCCAGGCGGAAGTGATATTTGTCCCGGGCGTATTCGAAAAAGGAAGCACCAACCCGGCCTGTGGCGCCTGTGAGCAGAATGTTTTTCATGGGGTAGCCTCAATTTTGGAAGTGGGATAGGGGATGCACGGACCCGGTGTCATCTGGCCCGTGCAGACAGGATAGCCAAGAGTTGCGATCTGCGCAAGGGCGGGCAGAGCCGGGTCTGCTGCGGTCTGTTTCGAGAATCGGCCAAAATAGCCCTCGGCTTTCCGTCCAAATATATCCTCAAATCTTTGCAAATCTAAGGAAACCGATGCTACACTACCAGCCATGAACTGGCGACGCATTGCCCAACTTTCCCTCGTCCATGTGGGCGTATCCATCACCGTCGTGCCCGTGACCAGTACCCTGAATCGGGTGATGATTGCGGATTTGGGCATGTCTGCCCTCCTCGTCTCCCTGCTCATCGCCCTGCCCTATCTTCTTTCGCCCTTGCAGGTTCCCGTGGGGGCCTGGGCCGACCGCAATCCCATCGGTGGCCGCTACCGCACGCCCTGGATTGTGCTGGGCGGGCTGATGGCGGCGACCGGCAGCTACTTCACCGCCCACACAGCCTATTGGATCGATGCCAACTTCTGGCCGGGATTGCTGGCCGCGCTGGTGGCCTTTGCCGTGTGGGGTGTGGGCGTCAATATCGCGTCGGTCAGCTATCTCTCTCTGGTCACGGACCTGGCCGATGAGAACGGGCGCAGCCGGGCGGTCAGTGTGATGTGGACGGCGATGATCCTCTCGACGATCTTTGTCAGTCTGGGCATCTCCCGTCTGGTCGATCCCTATACGGTAGAGGCACTCTACACAGCCTTTGGCGCGGTCTGGTTTGTGGCCGTCATCTTTGTGCTGGTGGGGGCCTACAGGCTGGAACCCCGGGTATCTGAACAGACAGCCCCCGTCCATCACAGCGCGGACAGCCCGGCCCAGGCTCTGCGTCTACTGGCCCTGAACCCCGTAGCCCGCCGCTTCTTCGTCTATTTGGTGCTGGTGCTGGTCAGCATCCACGCTCAGGATGTGCTGCTGGAACCCTTTGGCGCAGAGGCGCTGGGTATGCCTGTGGCGGCCACCTCCCGGCTTACTTCGGTCTGGGGTGTGGGTGTGTTGCTTACACTGCTGGGCAGTCTGCCTCTGGTGCGGCGCATCGGCAAAAAGCGCAGCGCCAATATCGGCGCGGTTGTGGCGGCGTTGGCATTTGGGCTGATCTCCCTCTCCGGCTGGATGGGGCTGACGGGTCTTTTTTGGGGTGCGGTCTTCCTGCTGGGTCTGGGCGGTGGACTGATGACTGTGAGCAATCTGAGCTTTATGCTGGATATGACTTTGCCCCAGGCCGCAGGTCTTTATGTGGGCGCGTGGGGTGTGGCGAACTTTGCCGGGCAGGCCATCGGCAACGTCATGAGCGGGCTGCTGCGCGACTTCTTCCTCTGGCTGACCGGCGCGCCGCTGGTGGGCTATATCGCCGTCTTTGGGATGGAAATCATTGGTCTGCTGGTGGCCGTCTGGCTCTTCCGCTCCATCGAAGTCGCCGACTTCCGCCGCCAGGCCGAGACCCGGTTGCAGGATATTCTCGCCCTGGCCGGGGACTGAGCATTTGCTTCTAATTCCGGGAATCGACCACACGAGCACTCTATGCCGGAGATCGCCCGGTCGATTCCCGGAATCGGTTGCTCGCTGTTGAACCACCCCTCTTTCATTCCCCTTGCGCTCCACCCCGATTTCCGATACACTGAACCCCAGAAACACATTTGGATACTGTCACCGTAGGAGGGTGTAGCCAATGCTGCCTCTGGAACCAATTCGCCAACCCATCGCCCAACTGTGTAATGAATTGAATGTAGTCCATCTGGACATCTTCGGCTCGGCTGTCACTGACCGATTTACGCACGATAGCGATGTGGATGTGCTGGCCTCTTTTGCCGATAAAAGACGCAGTTTTGATCGCTATTTCACGCTAAAGGAGCGATTGGAAGAGTTGTTCCAACGCCCTGTCGATCTGGTCATTGAGGATGCAATTCGCAATCCCTATTTCCGAGAGGATGTGGAGGAGAACCGGGTTAATGTATACACCGCGCGGCACGAAGAAACACCTGTTTGATATACTCTAAGGAGTCCCCAATGGCCGACCAACCTCAGTTCTACGCGCTTTTTGTTGGCATCGACAACTACCGCAGCCCGAATGTGACCGATCTGCGGGGCTGCGTCAATGATGTGACGGCGATGGCCCGCTTTGTCAAGACAAAGCTCAATCTGCCCGACGCCAATATCCGCCTCTACACAGCCAACGAGCGGGGCGACGAACCCCCGGAGCAACTGGCCAGCCGGGCCAATATTTTGGCCGGTTTTGAGTGGCTGATGGGCCAGGCCAAAACCAAAGATCAGGTCTTCATCCACTACAGCGGCCACGGCTCCCAGGCCCCCACAGTGGACCCCAACAACGAACCCGACGGCCTGGACGAGACAATTGTCCCCTGTGACAGCCGGATGGTCGGGCCAGATGGGCGACCGGTCTACGACGTGCTGGACAAAGAGATCAAAACCTACATCGATCTCATCGAAGCCAGCGGTGCGTATGTGACCGTCTTCTTCGACTGCTGCCATTCCGGTTCCGGCACCCGGGGCGAGCAGAAGGTGCTGACCCGCAAGACCCCCGAAGATAACCGGACCCGCAGCCTGGATACGCTGGAAGTCCGCACCGCGGCCCGGCTGGCCGAGCAGATCAAACTACCGCCCCAGCCGGTCACCGCCAGCGGCTGGCACATCTCCGGCGGCCACGTGCTATTGGCTGGCTGTCGTGACGAGCAACTGAGCCACGAATACCGGGACCCGGAAACAGGTACCTGGCACGGGGCCACCACCTATTTTCTCCTGCGTGCTTTGGGCAGCGCCGACGACAGCACCACCTGGGGACAGGTCTACGACCGGGTGCGTACGCAGGTCAACGCCCAGTACAAGAATCAGATGCCCCAACTGGAAGGGCCGGAAAATAGGACAATTTTTGGCGGGTTGGCCGTGCCTGCCCAGCCCCATCTGCTGGTGGAAAAGGTGGAGAGCGACCCCAGCGCCCTCTTTGTCTACATCAACGGCGGTCCGCCGGTCGGCCTGAATGTGGGGAGCCGCATCGAGCTCTTCCCGCCGGGTGACGGCGATCTGAGCGGCACGCCCCTGGCCAAAGGCGTCGTCGAATCCCTGGATTTGGACAGCGTTGGCTATTGCTGGGCCAAAATCACAACCCCGCCCGCGGATGGGGTGATCCCCCCCTTCGCCCGCGTGAAGATTGCCGCGCAGAGCTACGACAGTCTGGTCTACCCCGTGGCCGCGGATGACCCGCTGGTGCGGGCTGCGCTGGTGAAGGTCAACGACGACGGCCAGGCCGAGAGCATCACCCCCTTCCTGAAACTGGTCGAGCCAGCCAGGCCGGGCGAGAGCGACGGCGCGATCTTCCGGGTGGAGGCCGACGGCGAGAGCTTTGTGGTGCAGGATGGCAGCGGCGTGCAAATTGTGGTGGATCGCCCCCCCCGCACGGCGCAAGGCGCACAGCAGGTCGCCAGCTATCTCGAACATCTGGCCGTCTACAACAATGTGCGCAATCTGCGCAACCCCAAACTTGCTTCCCGGCTGGCCGATAGCCTGACAGTGGAAGCCTTCAGCTACAGTCGGGCCGGTCGCACCCGCCCGGAGGATGGCATCCCCCTGGACAGCCCGAACGCGGTGCTGGAGCCGGGGCGCAAAGTCTGGTTGCAGATCAAGAACAGCGGCAGCCAGGACCTCTACCTCTCGATTTTTGTCCTGACCGCGGACTTCGGCATCAGCCGGCTCTATCCCCCGCGCATGACCAGCCAGCGGGTGACGGCGGGCAACGAATTTTCTATCCCCGGCATCACACCCCAGGTCAACAACCCCTTTCTGGGACGCAGCCCGGCTATTTTCAAAGTATTTGTGACCAGCGAGCCGATCAACTTCGACGTGCTGCGTATGGCGGAACTGAACGAGCCGCCCATCCCGGAAGCCGAGCGCACCCGCGGCACGGGAGATCCCCTGAGTCAATTGTTGAACGGCGTGCGCAGCAGCGGAACCCGCTCCGGCTTCACCATCGAAGAAGATGCGGGCGATCTCTGGTATACCCAGCAGATCGAATTTACGGTGCTGGCGGCCAACTCGGCCCAGGAACTCACCCCCGGCACAACGACGGTGGAAATCGGCTCGCCCCTGGAGATGACACTGACCAAACCGGCAAACTTCACCGGCCAGATTGTGGCCAGCAGTGTGGAGCAGGCCACCCGGGGCGCGGATGTGGACGCCACCCTTCAGCCGCCGCCGGGGCTGAGTTCAGCCGAGGCAATCGACGAGTCCTATGGAGCCTTCTTCCGGCCCGTCACCTTTGCCAGCGGGACCCGCTCGGCGATTGGCTCACCCGGTGTGCTGGCCCTCAATGCCTCCCCGGACGATCTGGCCCAGATCAGCGAGGAGAATCCCCTGCGCCTGGAGATGACAATGGACGAGGAGCCGGATTTGCAGGGCGTCATGCCCATCGCCTTCGACGGCGAGCATTACTTCCTGGCCGGGCAGATCGACGACGCCACCACCGGCTCCCGGGACCCCAACCGGCGACGGGTGGCTCTCTCCATCACCCATCTGCCCCTGCCCGCGGACGCAAACGCCAGCGGCGGAACCCGCACCGCCGGCGACGCGCCCACCCGTGACCTGAAACGGACGGCCCGCCTCTTTTTCTACAAAGTCTACAAAAAGGAGCTGCCCGCGGACACGGGTGTGCGCCGTCCGCTTTTCAACCCGGACCTGTCACCGGTTCGGGGCGAAGATGGCAAACCGGCTTATGTCCCGGCAACCCCGGCGGATGTGGCCGGAGCCAAGCGGGCTGCCCTGCTGGTCCACGGCTTCACCAGCGACACGACCTGGCTGGTGGAAAAAGCCTGGCCCCGCCTGGGCCAACTGGCCGACTACGATCTGGTCCTGACCTACGACTACGAATCCTTCAATACGGGGATGGGCGAGAACGGGATGCTCCTGGCCCGGCAATTGACCGCACTGGGCTTTGGCCCGGACGACGGCATCCACTTTGACATCTTCTGCCACAGTATGGGCACACAGGTGGCCCGGGCGCTGGTGGAGTTGGAGGGCGGCCACGCTTATACAGACCAGGTATTTATGGCCGGCGCACCCAATGCAGGCACCCGAGTCGCCGACGCCAAGAGCGCCATCTTCTGGGCGGGAACGGTTCTGCTCAACCAGACGGGACTCGAAGCGCCCACAGTCATCGCCAACTGGTTCCTCAAGAAGGCGCTGGACAGTGCGGTCAGTGTGGGCGATCTGATGCCAGGTTCGGAACTGTATAAGAAGCTCAACAGCGGCAGCGCGCCCCTGGGGGTGAAATACTTCGTGCAGATTGGCACCAACAAACCGCTGGATGGGGGCGTGGATTGGAACACCCTCTTCAGCAAAGCCGGTCTGGCCAAAGCTTTTGATAAAGGATTGGATGCACTGCTCGGTCCCAACGATCTGCTGGTGGGGGTATCCAGCGCGCGGGCCGTGCGCAGCGGCCACTGGCCGGATTTGCAGGTGGCAGAGTTAGACGGCCATCACTTCCAATATTTCTGGACGGATGAAAGTGTAGAAAAAGTGAAAGAGTGGATGGCGCAGACAGTCGCCTGACACCTGGCCGGCAAGAGAGGTTGTATACACGGATAGGAAAGAACACGGATATTTGATTGATCCGTGTTCTTTCCTATCCGTGTATACAAAATGTTCATCTATCACCACCCAACCCTACTTGGAGACCCCAATGACCGACATCACTCCCACTGACCACGAAGCCCGTCTGCTGGCGGCCATCGACAGCCTGCCCCGCTACCGGCTGGGCTGGCTGGACACACCCCTGGAAGAAGCGCCTCGTCTGAGCGCGGCTCTGGGCGGCCCACCGATTTTCGTCAAACGGGACGACCTGACCGGCCTCTCTTTCGGCGGCAACAAAACCCGGATGCTGGAATTCAGTATTGCCGATGCCCAGGCCCAGGGCGCGGATACAATCGTCTACGGCGCGGCGGTGCAGAGCAACTATTGCCGCCAGTTAGCCGGGGCCTGCGCCAAAGCGGGCTTCGAGTGTCATCTGGTCATGCGCCCGGAGCGGGAGATCGACAGCACGCAGATCACCGGCAACGGGCTGGTGCAGCGGCTGCTGGGCGCGCACGTCACAATTCTGCCAGACAACGACCGGCCCCGCCAGCAGGCGGCTATCCAGGCCAAAGCCGCGCAACTGCGGGCAGCGGGCAAGAATGTCTACATTCCCCGGCAGCCGGACACTATCGATCTGGATACTCTGGCCTACGCCATCTCCGCGCTAGAGGTGGTGCAGCAGTGCCGTGCCCAGGGCATCGAACCCAAGTGGCTCTTCGTGGCCGCGGCGGACACGACCCAGGCCGGGCTGGTGTTGGGGCTGAAGGCGATCGGCAGCGGGCTGAAAGTGCGGGGCATCAATCCTTCCTTCAACAATGGCAACGAAGAGCGGATGGCCGCGATGGCCAACCAGGCCGCGGAACGGCTGGACCTGGACGTAACTTTCACCGCGGCCGACTTTGACAACGACGATTCCTACGTGGGCGAGCGCTACGGCGTGCCCACTGCCGAGGGGCTGGCCGCTGTGGCTACCGTCGCCCAGAATGAGGGGATTCTGCTCGACCCGGTCTACACAGGCAAAGCGATGGGCGCGCTCATCGACCAGATTCGCTCAGGCAAAATCGGAGCGGACGAGCCGGTGATCTTCCTGCATACAGGCGGCGCACCCGCGCTCTTTGGCTATGCGGAGGATGTGGTGGGGAGTCTGGCAGGGTAGAGGATCACCACAAATGAATTTTGTATACACGGATTAAAAGGAACACCGAAGTTGTAGGTTCAAAATCTGTGTTCCTCTTAATCCGTGTATACAAAGCACAAAGAAGCGTGAAATCACTTGGATTGGAGAGAATAGATGCTGCGTGACGAACTGGTATCCTACCTGGACAGCTACCTGCGGATTGGAGAGATTGCCGACTACGGACCCCAGGGCTTGCAGGTGGAGGGCAAGGCAGAGGTTCGGAAGATTGTGGCCCTGGTGGACAGCCATCAGCCCTGTGTGGAGGCGGCGCTGGAACGGGGCGCGGACCTGATGCTCGTCCATCACGGCCTCTTTTGGGGACACGAAAAATGTATCGCGGGCAGCTTCGGCAAACTGGTGCGCACCTTTATCCAGAACGATCTGAACCTCTACGCGGCCCATCTGGCCCTGGACGCCCACCCGGAGGTAGGCAACAACGCGGAATTGGCCCGGCTGCTGGGCGTGACTGTGACCGACTGGTGGGGCAATGCCAAAGGCACGCCGCTGGCCGCGCTGGGCGAGTTGCCCGAACCGATTTCGATGGACGAATTGACCGCCCGTTACACGAGAGCGGTGGGTTCGGTCAAACTGGCCCTGGCCCACGGACCGGCCACCATCCGCCGGGTGGGGATTCTGAGTGGCTTTGGCGCGACCAGCATTCAGCAGGCCGCGGACCTGGGCTGCGACGCTTTCGTCACCGGCGAGACCAGCCACGCCCAATACTACGAGGCCCTCAACGCGGGGATAAATGTCCTCTACGGCGGCCACTACGGCACAGAGACCGTCGGCGTGCAGGCGTTGGGGCGTCATCTGGCCGAGAAGTTCGGGCTGGAATACGAGTTTGTGGATTTGCCGACGGGAATTTAGACGAAAACTCACCACAGGGCTGATGTGGGCTGCGGCGAGCGTTTCCCCTTCACTCCAAAATTTCGATAATTGTCGGCACAAAGCGCAGTTCGCCGATACGCACCAGCCAGAGAAGAATTCGCAGCAGCCGACCCGGCGGCACAAGCAGACGGCCCAGCGCCGCCACGTCCCGGTCCAGCGCGGCGATGCGCACGGCCTGGGCATCCGCCGGGAGCAGGGCCAGGTCTTCGGCAAGCAGCCAGGCGTGCCCCCGGCTCAGCCACATCCCCGCGTTCGTCAACCCCTCGTCGCTCTCCCCCACAAATCGATCCAGCAGGCGCAGCCAGGGCCAGACAGCCGTCAATTCCTCCTGGGTTTCCTGGACCAGCGAAGCCAGAATGGCGTTGATTTTGAAGAAGTCCGCCTTCACCCCGGCCAACTCCCCCGGTGGCACACAGCCCACCGCGGCAATGCCCAAATCCATATTGATGTGGGCGTTCATCCCCAGCAGCAGGTGCTGGAGAACAATCGGCCACCACGCCTCCGCGGTCTCGAAAGCCAGACGCCAGGCTTGGGGTGTGCTGTCCGGATCAGCCCGGTAGCGTTCCAGCGCGTCCAGATAGCGGTTGGCGAAGATCACATCCAGCCGCTCCATGCGCGGGCCATCCTCGAAAGTGCCGTCGGCGATGCCCGCTTTGACCGCCCGGGTCACTTTGCGATAGAGCGCGGCGAAGTAGCCCAGACGGCTGCTGTTCTGCTTGGACCAGTCGATCACCCGGTCCAGAGAGAGCAGCACGCCGTCGATGCTTTCGGCCTGTAGATCGGCGAGAGGGTCAGGGGGCATAGGCGTCACCAGCGGGGATCGCCCACGGCCACATCCCCGGCTTCGGGCGCGGTCAGAATTCCTCCGGCTGCGGCGATTCGTTCCTGTAACTGAGCGATGTCGATTTCTCTGGGCATCCGTTTTCCCTGCACGGCCAAGGCGGCGGCTGTGCCCGCGGCCTGGCCCATTCCCATCGCCGTAGCTGTCACCCGGCTGGAGGCCAGGGCTTCGGAAGTGGCCGAGTGGCAGCGCCCGGCCACCAGCAGATTTTCCAGGGTGCGGGGCAGGAGGGTGCGGTAGGGGATGTCGTAGGGCGGTGTCCAGGGGATGTGGTGGTAGCCCGACTCTTTGGGCGGGTGTCGGTCCAGCCGCCAGGAGCCGAGGACCACCACATCGTCGTAACGGCGACCCTCGGCCACGTCGTCGCCGGTGAGGACGTAGTCACCCACAATCCGCCGGGATTCCCGCGCGCCGGCAGTGGGGCCGCTGGTCATAAAATAGGCTTCGGCAAACTCCGGCAGCTCCGCCTTCCACAGTTCGTACATTGTCCAGGCGTCCTTGCGCCCCTGAATTTCGGCCGCGGTCCAGTCCAGCGGGTCTGTGCTGTCGCCGGGGTAGCGGGTGGCGTTGAAGTAGACATCCCGCCCGGAGAAGGTGGCGGGGTAGGGGCCGCCGTAGAGACCGATCTCCCCTCGCGCCTGGGCCGCCTGCAGGACAGCCGCGCAGCGTCGGCGCAGGTCGAAAGAGGGTTGCAGATAGGCAATGCGGAAGTGCAAGCTCATCGGTTGCAACGGCTCGGCCTTTTCCACCGGCGCGCCGCCCCAGGCCGCAATATCCCCGTCGCCGGTGCAGTCGATGACGATGCGGGGCTGGATCGCCACCAGACCGGCTTTGTTGCTGACCAGCACTGTCTCCACCCGTCCGTCCCGGCTGACCACATCGCTTACCTGGCTGTGGAAGAGAATCTCCACGCCTGCCTCGCGCAGAATCTCGTCTGCGGCCCGCTTGAAGCGCTCCGGGTCGCAGCGAGGAATCACCCGCTCCGGGTGCATCTCCACAAAGGAGAGATCGCCGTTGACGTTGTAGCGCAGTTGCGACCCCTGGCCCGGCTGGATGACACCCATCCGTTCCAGCATCTCAAAGACAATCCCGCCCACAACCGGCGCGCCGGTACGTTCGTCCACAAAGCCGTCGAAAGCCGAGCCGATGATGGCGGTGAAGAAGCCGCCAGCAAAGCCCAGCCGCTCCACCAGCATTGTTTTGGCCCCGCCTCGGGCCGCAGCCACCGCCGCGCCGATCCCGGCCAGGCCGCCTCCGCAGACCAGCACATCCGGTGTGGCGACAACGGGAATCTGTTTTGAATAGGTGAACAAAGCTTTCTCCTCCGAGTCTGTGTGTGAAAAATGGACGAAGGGTATGATGCCATCATCCGGCGATTCATACAACTCACCCGAAACGGGCGCTTTCGCAGATGACGGGGCTGTGATAGAGTGGCGGCAGTGGAATCGCAAACCCGCACCGAAGGAAAACCGCCCGATGGAAAACCCCAAAATTGCCGTCACCAATCCACTGCTGCGCACACCCCTCAGTCTGATTGTGGATGACTCCTGCCCGGTCATCAATCTCACCCATTTCTGGATTCAACAGCGCCAGGCGTGGAAAGCCCAGTATGCGCCCGATGCCCCCTTCCGCGCCTCCGACGGCGATCCGGCCAAGCTGAGCCGTGTGCCGGAGACGATCCCCGCCGACTTCGCGGTGAAGTGGGGCGAATGGTGCGGCGAGCAGGGCATCCGGGGCAAGTTCAGTCTGGTCCCCTATCCCGCGGGCGTGGCCCGGGTGGACGAGGGCTTCCCCGCCTATCCCCGCCAGGAATTCGAGAGTTGGATGCGGGCCTACCGGGAAGTCATCTGGCCCAACTTCGACCTGACCTGCGAGATGATCACCCACACCCACGTGCTGGACCTGCAAAGCGGGCAGATGACCCCGGCCTGGGAGCAGTACGAGTGGGCCGATCCGCCGCTGGAACCCCTGACCGATTACATCGCCGAGGCAATGACGATCCTGCGCAATGTGGGCATCCCCTGCGAGGGCGTGACCAGCCCCGGCGGTTTCGGCTCCCGTCAGGAATCCGCCTACGCCCAGGCTACTCTGGACGCGGCCATCCGGGTCAACGGCAACCGCCGTCCCTTCTACTTTATGCGGGTGAATGTGGCCCCCGACGCCTGGCCGGATGTGCCCATCTGGCATCCACAGAAAGAGCAGGGCATCGCCATCGCCAGTATCATCGGCTGCACCGACGACTGGTTTGGCAACTGGACTGGCTACGACGCCGGGGACCCGGACCGCTTCATCACCGAAGATTTGCAGGGGGGCTGTCTGCCACCGGTGCTGGAAAAGGAGCTGCCCTGTGTGCTGGTCAGCCACTGGCCGGGCTTCTACTTCGGCGGCGAAGAGGTGGGCTTTCGAGTGCTGCAAGAGGTGAAACGGCGTCTGGACCGCTACGACCCGGACGGTTCACGCACCCGCTGGATGAAGACTTCGGAGATCGGCCACTATTGGATGGCCCGCCAACTGAGCGATCTGACGGTGACACCCCTGGGCGCAGGCGGCTGGCAATTGACCGTCGATACCCGCTTCCCTACGGCTGACTTTACCCTATCTGTAGACCGGGCACTGGTCCGGGTGCAGGTGAATGGCGCAGAACTGCACCCGGTCTCAACCCGTCGGGAGCTACGCGCAGGCACATTTTGGGTGGATGGACAGCGCACTGTGCTGGCATTTGATCTTCCGGAAGGGGTGACGACAGTCGGCCTGTGGGAGGCTGCGGGCGCGGCTGAAGTGTGAATGCTGTCTTCCACATTCAAATCTGTGCAAAAGAGGCTGACGGGCACTCCGTCAGCTTCTTTTGCATTTCGCCTCTTGACAATTCTTGCCACCAGCGCGACAATAAATAAATGAACGTTCATTTATACACGTGAAGACAAAATGACCCAATCAACCAGTCAACCGCTCAACCAATACACATCCTTCGACGCCACTACCAAAGGCGACCGCACCCGCCAGGCTCTGCTGGAAGCTGCCTACGAGCAATTTATCCAGCGGGGATTCCACGCCGCGTCCATGCGCGCCATTGCCGATGGCGTGGGAATCACCCCCGGCGGCATCTACAATCACTTTGCGGGCAAGGACGAACTCTTTGCCGCGGTGGTGCTGGCCTATCACCCGTTGACCCGTATCTTTCCTCAACTGATCGCGGCCCCCGGCGACACAGCAGAAGAGCGGCTGCGCAATGCGGCCCAGGCGATTGCCACCGAATTGGAAAGCGATGAGGGACTGCTCAATCTCTTCTTTGCCGAGATGATCGAATGCCAGGGCAAGCATCTGGGCACCCTTTCCGAAGTGCTGATGCCCAAAGCACTGGCATTTATCACCGAACTCCACGCATCTGTGGAGACGCCGCCAGAGATCACCCCATTTGGCCTGTTGCAGACGTTTGTGGGCACTGTGCTGGCGACGGTCTTCACCCGGCGTTTTCTGGCTTCTACAGGCGCGCCTCTGCCTGCCCTGGCTGGAATCGAGGAATTTATGGACATTTATTTGCACGGAATTTTGCGCGGGGATTGAATCCGCGGAAATCCGTGTCGTTTTGTAACAAAGGAGCTATCGAATGCAAGCGACAGCAACGACCCAAATAGAAAGCCCCCTTTGCCTGCCCCTGAACGCACCCGGCGCGACATTGGCCGAGACCGGCGGCAAAGGGCTGAATCTGGCAAAGCTGGCCCAGGCCAGTTTCCCTGTGCCAGGTGGATTTATTGTGACCACCGCTGGCTATGACGCTTTTGTCACCGGCGCGGGGCTGGCCGGTTGGATGGCGGGTGAGGTGGCCGCTATCGATGCCAGTGACCCGGAGAGTCTGAACGCGCTTTCCGAACGCATCCGTACCCGCTTTCGGGAAAGCGCAATGCCCGCCGAATTGGTCGAGACGATCCGCGCCGCCTACGCTGGATTGGGTCAGCCGAAAGTGGCCGTGCGCTCCTCTGCCACCGCCGAGGACCTGCCCGATTTCTCCTTTGCCGGGCAGCAGGATACTTTTCTGAATATCGCCGACGACGAAGCACTCCTGACCGCAGTGCGGGAGTGTTGGAGTAGCCTGTGGACGGCGCGAGCCATCGGCTACCGGGCGCGCAACGGCATCGATCAGTCGGCTGTCTCTCTGGCAGTGGTGGTGCAGGAGATGGTGCAGAGCGACACTTCGGGCGTACTTTTCACCGCCAATCCGCTGACCGGGCGGCGCACGGAGACAGTCATCGATGCCATCTACGGCCTGGGCGAAGCGCTGGTCAGCGGCCAGGTGGAGCCGGACCACTACATTGTGGAGACGGCGACTGGACGCATTGTGGAAAAACAGTTGGGCGCGAAAGCGACGGTCATCCGGGGCGTGGCAGGGGGCGGCACTGTCACCGAGACCGAAAGCGCGGACGCTGCCAGCCAGCAGGCGTTGAGCGACGCGGCCATTAGGGAAGTCACAGCCCTGGGCAAGCAGGTGGCCGATTTCTACGGTTCCCCCCAGGACATCGAATGGGGCTATGCCGACGGCCAACTTTATCTGTTGCAGTCCAGAGCTATCACTTCCCTCTTCCCTGTGCCGGAAGTGCCCGCCGATGAGAAGGCCGCTGAGAACTCTGGCGACCTGCGGGTTTTCTTCTCCTTTGGCGCGGTGCAGGGAATGCTGGACCCGATGACGCCCTTGGGCCGGGATGTCATCAAAGGCGTCTTTATCGGCGGTGGCAAGCTCTTTGGCTTTTATGGGAATACGCCGGAGAACCAAAAAGTGCTCTACGAAGCAGGCGGGCGGCTGTGGGCCGATGCGACGCCGATGCTCAACAACGAGCGGGGACGCAAAATGTATTTGGGTGTCGTCGGCGGCGTGGACCCAGGCGCGGCGACCGCCGTCAAACGACTGGTTTCCGAGCCTGGGGGGCTGCCCGAACCAGGTCCCCTGCGTCCCGAAACCGTACGCCGTGTGGTCCGTTTCGCCCTGCCCCGTCTGGCTCTCATCTTGCGTGCGCTGGTTCGCCCGGATCAGCACCGGGCCGAAGCCCAACAGGTTATCGACGAGACCCTCGCCCGCTTCACCGCCCGAGGCCAGGCGGCCAAAAGTATGCGGGAGCAGGTCCAATTGCTGGAGGATGCGGCCGATACTGCTTTTCGGGTGATGATTCCCCAGTTGCTCCCCCGTATTCTGGCCGGGATGGCCGGTCTGCGCGGGCTGACGGTACTGGCCGAGAAGCTGACCGAAATCGATCCCACCATCACCGGCCAAACGGCGATGGATGTGACCCGTGGCCTGCCCCACAATGTGACGACGGAAATGGACCTCTCCCTGTGGACGGTGGCCCAGGTGGTGCGGGATGATCCGGCTTCCGCGGCCCACTTTGGGGAGGCAGATGCCTCAACCCTCGCCTCGCAATATCTGGCCGGGACGCTGCCCTATCCGGCCCAGGCCGCGGTCGCCGGTTTTATGGACCGCTACGGAATGCGGGGTCTGGCCGAGATCGACTTTGGCCGTGTCCGCTGGCGGGAGCAACCGGCCCAGGTGATGCAGATGGTGCAGAACTATCTGCGCATCGACGACCCCGCAATGGCCCCGGACGCGGTCTTTGGACGGGGGGAAGCAGCGGCAGAGGCGACGGTAGACCGGCTGGCCGCCGCGGCCAGGCAGTCGGGTCCGCTAGGCTCACTCAAAGAGCGGCTGGTGCGGGGGATGGCCTATCGGGCACGGGCGCTCTCTGGTCTGCGCGAAAGCCCGAAGTTTATGATTATCCGCCTCTTTGGCATTGCCCGCAGTGGGATTCTGGCGATGGGCGCAAGCCTGGCCGAAGCCGGTGTGTTGGCCCAGGCCGAGGACATTGTCTTTTTGCGGACGGCAGAGTTGCGGAACTTGGCGGCCACGCCCCTGGCGCAGATGGACAAAACGGCTTGGCAAGCACTGGTCGCCCAGCGTCGCCAGACGTATGACCGGGAGTTGGGTCGCCGCCAGGTTCCGCGCCTTCTTCTCAGCGATGGCACGGCCTTCTACGACGGATTTGAAGACAGCAGTGGCGAGGAAGAAGTGGAGGGTGTGCTGCGGGGCAGTCCCGTCTCGGCGGGGGTGGTGGAGGGGAACGTGCGGGTGGTCTTCGACCCCTACACCGCCCATCTGCTCCCCGGCGAAATTCTCGTCTGCCCCGGCACCGACCCGGCCTGGACCCCCCTCTTTCTCAGCGCGGGCGGGCTGGTGATGGAGGTGGGCGGCCTGATGACCCACGGCTCTGTGGTGGCACGGGAGTACGGCATCCCCGCGGTGGTGGGGGTGGACCGGGCGACAGAACGCTTGCAGTCGGGAATGCGTATCCGGTTGGATGGGAGCAGCGGGCGGATTGAGATTTTGGAGTGACCACAGACGGCAGACGAACCAATTTGCGGATTGGCTCGTCTGCCGTCTGCCGTCCGTCGTCGTTATTTCACCTGCTCTTCCAGCCGGTCCGTGGCCGGGGCCGGGGTGGGGCTGAAGGCACTGATCTCGGCCCGCATCTCCGGGGTGACGGGAATGTTTACGGCGTCCAGCGAAGGCTCCAACTGTTCCAGATTGCGTGCGCCGATGATAGGCGCGGTGACCGCCGGGTGGCTCAGCACCCAGGCCACGGCCAGGCTCACCGGGTTGTAGCCTTTATTACGGGCATAGGTGACGAAATCCTCGGCGGTGTCGTAGTACCAGTCCAGGCTGTAGCGGCGAACGTACATTGGATTCTCTTGCAGTCGCCCGCTGTCGGGCCGATCCTTGCGGCCATATTTGCCTGTCAGCAGCCCCGCACCCAACGGGCTGTAAGGGATAACGCCCATCTGCTCGGAGAGGGCCAGGGGCAGCACTTCCACCTCCACCTGGCGCTTGACCAGATTGTACATTGGCTGGATGCACTCGAAACGGGCCAGCAGTTCCCGCTGGGAGATGCCCAGGGCTTTCATAATTTGCCAGCTTGCCCAGTTGCTCACCGCGGGGTAGAGGATTTTGCCCGCTTTCACCAGATCGTCCAGGGCACGCACGGTCTCTTCGACGGGAGTGTCTGCGTCCATCTGATGCACAAAGTAGAGATCGAGCCGGTCTGTGTCCAGACGGCGCAGGCTGTCCTCGACGGCCCGCACAATGTGACGACGACTCAGCCCGCCGCCGTTGAGCGTGCCGCTCATATTGCCGAAGACCTTCGACGTAATCACCAGATCGTCCCGCTTGCCCTTCATCAGCCGCCCCAAAATTTCTTCGGAGACGCCGCCGTTGTAGACATTGGCACAGTCAAAAAAATTGATCTCTGCATCCAGACAGCGGTTGAACATCCGTTTCGATTCGGCTTCGTCTGCCGGACCGCCAAAAGTCATTGTGCCAAAACAGAGTTCAGATACGCGCACACCTGTGCGGCCAAGCAGTACGTGGTTCATTGGGGCCTCCTGTGGGGAAGAAAATGGGTATTGGGTATTGGAGATTGGGTCACTCGTCGTGTGTATAGTGACACAAAATGGGCCAGATTGCAATGTCGCGCGGATTTGTGCTCCCTCGCGACTTGAAAGCGGTCGCCGTGTTCTTGTACTATAGATAAATCGTTTCGTTCCGCTATTTTTCAACGAAAGCAGCACCGATGAGCAACTCCCTCCATTTCGACGCACTGGTCATCGACGGCCACTGTGACACCATCGGCGAACAACTCAGCGGCAAGCGCTGGCTGGGTGACCGCTCCAGCGAAGGCCACATCGATCTGCCCCGTCTGCGCGAGGGGGGTGTGGATGCCCAGTTCTTCGCCTGCTATGTGCCTGTGCCCTACCAGCGCCACGGCGCGGCTACCCACGCCATGGCCCGGCTGGATCAGCTGCATCTGCTGGCCGAGCGGTTGCCAGAGAAATTTGTGATTGCCCGCCGCGCCGACGACATCCGTCAGGCCAAAGCCGCTGGCAAAATTGCCGCCATCGCCGGGCTGGAAGGAGCCGAGGCACTGGACGGGGAGATCGGCCTGCTGCGCCAGTATCACCGGCTGGGGGTGCGCAATCTGGGGCTGGCCTGGAACTTCCGCAATGCAGCCTGCGATGGCGTCTCCGAGCGGCGAACCGGCGGTGGGCTGACTGAATTCGGCGTCGCTGTCGTGCAGGAGTGCAACCGGCTGGGGATTACGATTGATGTGAGCCATCTGGCCCCGGCGGGTCTGGAAGATGTGCTGGCTCTCTCCGAAGACCCGATTATTGCCAGCCATAGCAACGCCTTTGCCCTCTGCGATCACCCCCGCAACCTGACTGACGGCCAACTGGGCGCGATTGCGTCCAAAGGCGGGTTGATCGGCGTCACTTTCGTCAACTCCTTCCTGCGCCGGGAGCAGCCTGAACAGACGACAATCGACGACGTTTTGGAGCATCTGGAATATATGCTGGCAGTGGTCGGGGAAGATCACATCGCCATCGGCAGCGACTTTGACGGCTGCACCCCGCCCAGGGATATGCCCGATACAACCGTCTATCCCCGAATTACGGAACTGTTGCAGGAGCGGGGGTACAGCGAGACGACTATCCGCAAAATTCTTGGCGGCAATTTCATGCGAATCTTCGAGAAGGTGTGGAAATAGGGGTTTTCATTCCCCGCCGCGGAATGTATAATAGAGCTTATGAGCGATTCGGAATCTACTGTCGAATCAAATAGTCCCCAGCCTCTTGCGCCTCGTGAAAATGATGACGCTCCTGTGAGGCCGGTTGTTGAGGGTCCCGCACGCTGGCACCCGGCCACCAAACGAATGGTCGTCGTTGTGCTGCTGGTGGGCGCGGCCCTGCTCTTCTGGATCAGCCGCCCGGTGATGCCCCTGCTGGTCATCGCGGCGATGGTATCCTATCTGCTCAACCCGATTGTGGATACCTTTGAGCGGCTGCGCATTCCCCGCAGCCTGAGTACAATTGTCCTCTATCTCTTCCTCCTCATCACAATTATTCTGACGCCGATTCTGGTCGTGCCGGTGCTGATCAAGCAGTTGGGCGAGCTATTCATCGACGTGCCAACCGTCACCCTGGAATTTTTGCGCTTTCTGCAAGGCTCTGTAGCCAGTCTCCCCCCCGCTGTCGAAATTCTCGGCTTTCAGTTCGACATCTCTGGGCCAGTGCTTCAACTCCAGTCCACAGTCAGCGGACAGGCCGCGGTGAGTATCTTCCCCAGCGCGGCCCAAATTCTCGACTACTTCAATCGCCTGCTCATTACCACAACCAATGTGGTCGGCAACACTGCGCTAATTGGGATTAATGTGGTGGGCGGGCTTTTCAGCGTCCTACTCTCCCTGCTTTTTCTCTTTTTCCTCAGCCTCTATATGACAAAAGACGCCCCCCGCATCCGGGCCTATGTGGAGGGAATCTTCCCCGTTTCCTATCAGTCCGAGGCCGCGCTTCTCTTGCAGGAGTTGGGGCGTATCTGGCAATCGTTTTTCCGGGGCCAAATCATTCTCTCCATTACCGTTGGCGTCGTCACCTATCTGGCGTTGAGCTTTCTCAATATGCCCGGCGCGCTGATTCTGGCGATTCTGGCTGGCGCGCTGGAGCTGGTCCCCAATATCGGCCCGATTCTGGCGATGATTCCCGCGGTGATTGTGGCGCTGATTCAGGGCAGCGACACTCTGGCCATCAGCAACTTCAATTTCGGGCTGCTTACTGTCGGTGTCTACTTTGTCATCCAGCAGTTGGAGAACCAGCTTCTGGTCCCGCGCATCATCGGCACAAGCGTCAATCTGCATCCGATTGTCGTACTGTGTGGGGTTGTGGTCGGGGCCAGTGTGGGGGGGATTCTGGGGGCAATGCTGGCAGCGCCGACGATTGCCAGCGCGCGGGTGATCGTCCGTTACATTTACGCCAAATTGTTGGACCAGCTACCCACCTATCCACTGGTGGAAGCAGCCCAGAGACGCAAGCGAACCTCCTTTTATCGCCGGGTCATCCGTGCACGCCCCGCGCCCGCAGAAGAGACAGCCGACGACGAAAACACCCCATCCGAAGTGCTGGCTCGCCGCAGCAGCGAATTGGGCCAGACGACTGCCGGTTAAGATAGAAGGTATTGGGTATTGGATATTTCGTGGGGATGTCCCATCTCATCCCCACGAAATATCCAATACCTTTTTAGGTCAGCGGTAAACTGGCGTGTACATCCACCCCTAAATTGTGATAGGCAGAGAGTCCGCTCGGCTGCTGGCGGAAGTAGGCCGCAGCGCCGATCATCGCCGCGTTGTCCGTGCAGAGGGCAAAGGCGGGAATGTGCAGGGGAATCCCCAGCCCAGCAAAACGTTCCTGGGCCGAGACACGCAGCGCCCGGTTGGCGCTGACCCCTCCGCAGATGCAGACCTGGCGTGCGCCATATTCCTGGGCGGCGTCGGCTGTCTTCTCCACCAGCACCTCCACGGCCGCGGCTTGAAATTCCGCGCCAATCGCCGCCGCAGTCTCCGGCGCTTTGGGGTCAATCCCTTCCCGCTCCAACTGGCGGGTCAGGTTGAGGACCGCTGTTTTCAGCCCCGAATAGCTGAAGTTGAAGCGGTGATCGTTGTTGTGCAGCAGGGGCCGGGGCAGGGAAAATCGATCCAACGCCACCCCTTCCGCGGCTTTCTGAATGGCCGGCCCGCCGGGATAGCCCAGTTCCAGCAGCCGGGCTACTTTGTCAAAAGCCTCCCCCGCGGCGTCGTCTAACGTGCGCCCCAGCAGCCGATACTCCCCGTGACCGCTCATCAGCACCAGTTCCGTATGCCCGCCAGAGACGATCAGCACCAGCACTGGAAATTCGTCCGTCGCGCCGGGATTATTGGGCATATCGGCCCAATTGCTGTAGACGTGCCCCTCCAAATGGTTGACCGGAATTAGGGGCAGACCGCTGGCAAAGGCCAGTCCTTTGGCCGCGTTGACGCCGACGAGCAGACTGCCCGCCAGTCCCGGCCCGTGGGTCACGGCGATGGCGTCCAGATCGGCCACCCGCGCCACCCCGGCTTCGTCCAGGGCCTCCCGGATGACGGTCTGGATGGCGAGGACGTGCTGGCGACTGGCAACCTCCGGGAAGACGCCGCCAAAGCGCCGGTGCATCTCAATCTGGCTGGCGACCCGGTTGCTCAACACCCGGCGACCGTCCACCACAACCGCGGCTGCGGTCTCGTCACAACTGGTCTCAATAGCGAGGATGTGGGTCATAATTGATCCTTTGAATGAGTTTGTGCAGCCCAAATTAACACCCCCAGCCCCACAATCCCCAGCCCAACCAGCGCGATGAGTTTATAAAGCCGATCGTCCAGAAAAAGTGTCAGCGCGCCGAAGACAGCGCAAAAGAGCCAGTAGACCAGCACAATTGTCCGCTCGCCCAGGCCGATGTCCAGCAGGCGAAAGTGGAGGTGATCCCGCCCGCCCTGGCCCGGCGAAACGCCCCGCCGCCAGCGGCTGTAGATCAGCCAGGCCACATCCAGCGCGGGCAGGCCGATCACCAGCAGGACAGTCGCCAGCCTCGCCCCACCGATGATGCCCAGAGCGGCCAGGGCAAAGCCGAGGAAGTAACTGCCGCTGCTCCCCATAAAGATACGCCCCCGCAGGTTGGCGGGCAAAAAACCCAGGGCTGTGCCCAGCAACGCCACGGGCAGCACGGCTACGCTGGCCTGGGGCGGATCGGCCCAGAAGAGCATATGCGCGGCCAGAATCGCGCAGACAATCGCAGTCACACCCGTGGCCAGCCCGCTCAACCCGTCCAGAAAGTTGACGGTATTCATCATCCCGACAAACCAGAAAATTGTCAACGGGACGACAATCCACCAGGGAAAGCCATCTTCCCCGAAGAAAAGGCCGGGTGCAAAGGGATTGTTGACGTGCTTGATGAAGATCAGCCCGGCAATGGCAATGAATCCGGCGGCGATTTGGATGGCGTATTGGGGTAGAGCAGAGAAGTGGAAGCGGTCATCCAGCAGACCAGCCACGGCACAGAAAACGCTCCCAATCAGCAGCGCGGCCAGACGGCGGCCTTCGTTGGGATCATTGCGGGGGGGCAGCCAACGGGCCGCCAGATCTGCGGGCAACACCTCTGGCAGGAGGAGCACCAGAAGAACCGTCAGCGCAAACGCGCCGAAGAGCGCCAGCCCACCCGTGCGGGGAATAATCCCCCGATGGCTGCGCCGTCCGCCGGGCCGGTCCACCAGCCCCAGCCGGTGGCCCACAGCAGATGCGAGAGGGGTGAGCGCAAGGGCGAGGAGGGTGGAGGTGAGAAGGACGGTTAGCGTGAACATGACAGGAGGAAGGGATGACAGGATGACAAGATGAAAAAAGAGTGTTTCATTTTGTCATCCTGTCATCTTGTCAAGAATTAGGGCCGCATGGATTGGAGCATCCGCGGAAAGGCAATCGCCTCGCGCAGGTGGCCGATGCCACATATCCACGAGACTGTGCGCTCGATGCCCAGGCCAAAACCGCTGTGGACGACCGAGCCGTACTTGCGCAGGTCCACATACCACTCGTAGGGTTCCATCGGCAGATTGTGGGCCTGAATCGCCGCGATCAGTTTCTCTGGGTCGCTCATGCGCTCGCTGCCGCCGGTGATCTCCCCGTAGCCTTCCGGCGCGAGCAGGTCCACGCTGCGACAGACCTCGGCCCGACCCGGCTCCGGCTCCATATAGAAAGCCTTTATCTGGGTGGGGTAGTGGTGAACAAAGACGGGCTTGTCGAATTGGGCCGCGATGTACGTCTCGTGGGGGCTGCCGAAGTCTTCGCCCCAGGGCATAGCTGGGACCGGATCGTCGTAGCCGGGGACCAGTTCGCCCGCTTCCGCAGCAGCGTTGATCATCGCCACCGCTTCGTCGTAGTGGATGCGAGGGAAGGGGGCCATCACCCGTTGCAGCGAAGCCGTGTCCCGCTCCAGAACCTTTAGCTCCTCGGCATTTTCGGTCAGGCAGCGCTGGATGACGTAGCTGATCATCTCCTCCTCAATCTCCATCAACTGCTCCAGATTGCAGAAGGCGATCTCCGGCTCCAGCATCCAGAACTCTTGCAGATGGCGGCGGGTCTTGCTCTTTTCGGCCCGGAAGGTGGGGCCAAAGCAGTAGACTTTGCCAAAGGCGAAAATGTTGGCCTCGTTGTAGAGTTGGCCGGTCTGGGCCAGATAGGCCGGTTCGCCGTGGAAGTCGATCTCAAAGAGGGTCGTTGTGCCCTCGGCAGCCGCGGGAGTGAGGATAGGCGTGTCCATATTTAGAAAGCCGTGGCTGTCCAGCCAATCGCGCAGGGCGCGGATGACTGTGGCCCGCACCCGCAACACCGCCCACTGGCGAGAAGAGCGGATCCAAAGATGGCGGTTCTTCATCAGAAATTCCACCCCGTGCTCTTTGGGCTGGATGGGGTACTCATCGGCAACCTGCACAACTTCCAGGCTGGTCGAATCCAACTCGTAGCCGCCGGGGATGCCGGGCGAGCGCTCGTTGGCGACCACTTTGCCCGTTACCCGCAGGCTGCTCTCCTGGGTCAATTCTTTGGCCGCGGCGAAGTCCTCTTCGCTCACATTTTTCTTGAAAACCACTGCCTGACAGAGACCGGAGCCGTCCCGCACCTGCAAAAATTGAAGGCGGCCTTTGTTGGTTTTGGCGTAGAGCCAGCCCTGCAAAGTCACTTCTGCGCCGATATGCTCGGCCATTTCTCGGATTTGAATGATTGGGGCCACGTTGCCATTCCTTTATCAGCTTATGTAACGCAAGCTGTCAGCTTGCGCTGGCACAAACTAACAGTTTGTGTTATGAACTGTACCGCAGGCTGCCAGCTTGCGCCTTATTCCTCGTCATCCCAGTCTTCATCCCCCGCCTCCCGCGTCACTTTGACCGGTGTGTTGGGCCTGTTGAAGTATTCGTCCAGATGACTGTTGATCTCTTCTTGCAGCCGTTCCATGTGGATGGAAAGCTCGGCAGGTGGCCGCTTGGTCAGAAAAGATGTCTCGGACACATAGTCGCTGCTCGCGTCCCGATAGGCCGGGCGCACAATGTGGCTGTGAACATAGACTTCCACCGGTTCCTGGTAGTGTTCGGTCTCCGGGGCCACGGGTGGCAGGACTTCCGGCTGCTCCTGGCGGCGCTGGCGGCGATTGGAGGAACGCCGTTTGTTGTTTCTACTGCTACGCCTGCTCCCGCCACCGGAATTTGCACCGCTGCTGTTTCCGCCGCTATTGCCACTGTTGTTGCCACCGCCGGAATTCGCACCGCCGGAGCTGCCGCCAGCATTGGAATTTTTATTGGAGCGACGGCGTCTGCGGCGACTTTCCCGCTGCTCGGACGACGGCCCACTCTGGCCTTTGGCATCGGATTGAGAGCGATTCTCGTCCTTTGTCTGGCCCGACGCGCTCTGGCCCTGGCTGTCCGAATTTTTGTTTTTGCGCTTGCGGAAATAGCGCCGGTTGCTGCGTTTGCCGCCGCCACTGCTCCCACCAGAAGATTGATTGTTGTTCTGTGGCTGTTCGTCTGCCATCGGTCTGTTCCCCTTCCAGTGCGGTTGCAAACCGCACCTACAAATCTACACGTTTCTCTGCCAAAAAGAGCGATGCCGCCGAACCGCCCCCCGCGCTCACATTCAACAATGCGCTTGTGCCCAGCCGCACCCCCGCGTGTTCCACCGAAGCACCCCGCCAGACATACGGGTCCAAATCCACCATCCGCGCGAGAAATTGCAGCCTATCCTCCTGCCACACAGGGAAAATCTCCCGGGGTGTGGGGACGCGGCGCTGGACTACGTGGGGTTCGGAGAGTGCCCGTTGCAACGCACTTTCCCAGACCGCGGCGTCGGTCTCCCAGCCCAGCAAAACCCCTGTGCCGCCATATTCCCGGATGGGTTTCAGCACCAGTTCGTCCTTGCGCTCCCGAATCAACGCTACCAGTTCTACCTGCGTTCCCTCGAAACGGGTTGTCTGATCTGCCACCAGACGGCTCCAGGGAACGTACTTCTGGACGGCGGCCTGCTCCGCGGCGGTGAAGCGGTGCTGATTTTCTTCGTCGCTGATCAGGGCAAAGAGCGCTTTGTTGTAGAGCAACTGGCAGTTGAAATGGTTGGCCATGCAGACCGCGTTCTGGGCCACAGCCTGGACCAGCGGCTGGGCCATCAGTTCCACCGGGTCGGGATAG
Organism: Anaerolineae bacterium; assembly: GCA_030432295.1. GTDB lineage: Bacteria > Chloroflexota > Anaerolineae > Caldilineales > Caldilineaceae > JACQGT01. The sequence goes on from JAUIHI010000045.1 coordinate 36,161, forward strand.
CGTTTGATCAGTTCGTTGACCACCACCCGTTTGTAGACAACATCTACACGAAAATTATCCCCGGCCCACAGCCGCCCATCCCGCAGTGTCAGTTCGTCGGGATCGCAGATGATCACCCGGCTGCCCTCGGCTTCAAAGACCTGCTGGGAAAGCAGGAATTCGTTGCGGGTGCGTACACTGCGCCAGTCTACAATCGCGATGTTGGGCCGCTCAACCGCGGTGTGGTCGGTGGCTGCACACCAGTCCCGATAGGTCTCCACCAGCGTGCGGTGTACCCGGCTGCGTACAGGCGGGCGGGTCAGGTGATACTCCTGGGCGAAACGGCCCATCGGCTCGAATTCGGCGAAGAGGTCGCCCAACACATCGCCGTAGCCCAGACCGCCGGGGCTGTCTGCATTGTACTCCAAAAAGTGCAGATCGCCCTGATCCAGTGTGGGACCGGGCAGCCAGAAAGCATCCATCCGGGCCGAGACATCGGGTGCGCCGTAGACATCGGGCAGTTCCATCAGGCTGGCTTCGGCAGGTGAGAGATGGAGCAGCCGCTGGCTGTCCAGTTCGCCCGTGCGCAGGGCTGCGTAGATTTTGTGCAGCGCGCCGGTCACGTTCGCCGTGGCTTCGGCGATGAGGTCATATTCCTGGGGGTGCAGGAACTGGGGCCGCAGCACATTGCAGATGGCCCGGTCGCCAAAGTAGAGCAGATTTTCCCGCATCTGCTCCTGAAAGCGGCTCCACAGGCCAGGCGCGTCGCTTTCGCGCAGAAGTTGGTGATAGCGTTCAACGGCCAGGGCGGTAGGGTGCATGGGACGCGATTTCTTTGGTGTCGCTTGGGGCGCGGCCAAGCGGAAAACGAGCGATTCTACAGGCGACCGGGGATTTCAGTCCGCTTTAGTATGCCACAGGAGAAAGCCATCTACGAGTTAGCAAACCGCATCGTCTGGAATTTGTGGTTGACAATGCACCCATTATACATAAAACTTACTCAATAGAAAGCTGAACCGAAAATCTGTAAAAATTTGTCTTCCTTTGCTGTCGATCTTCACTTGCCCCGTTCGTCGTATTATCAGAAGGGCGAAGGGTTCGCCCGCGATTCCATCCCAAAGGAGAGAATTTCTATGCGTTACATCTGTCTGATCTACACAAACGAAGCCCAGGATGCCCAGGCGACCGAGGCCGAACAGCAGGCCAATATGGGAGCCTACTACGGCTTCACCGAGGCCATCAACAAAGCTGGTGTGAACAAAGGCGGTGACGCGCTGATGCCCACCAGTATGGCGACAACCGTGCGCGTGCGCGATGGCAAAACAGTTACCACCGACGGCCCTTTCGCCGAAACCAAAGAGCAACTGGGCGGTTTCTATATGCTGGAATGCGCCAATCTGGATGAGGCCATCGAATGGGCTGCCAAAATCCCCGGCGCGGCCATCGGATCGGTGGAAGTGCGCCCGGTGATGGAGTTCAACTAAAAGGGACCGGGGATTAGGGACTGGGGATTGGATATTCGACTGTCTGCTCCCAGTCCCTAATCCCCAATCACTAATCCCAATGAACCTTTCCCACAGCCACCTGACTATCGAACAGACCTTCCGCCAGGAGTCGGGCCGGGTATTGGCCGGGCTGATTAGCTGGCTGGGCGGTGATTTTGAGATGGCGGAAGATGGCCTGCAGGACGCGCTGCTTGTGGCATTGGAGCGCTGGCCCACCGAAGGCATCCCCCGGGTCCCCGCGGCCTGGATCACAACGACAGCCCGACGCAAGATCATCGACCGGCTACGGCGGCGAAAGACGCTGGCACGCAAAACCGAAATTCTGGCCCAGGAAGAGACGCGGCGACTGTCCGGTGGGAAGGAAGGCGAAGAGGACGTGAAACACTTCCCCGATGAGCGGCTGGCCCTTATCTTCACCTGCTGCCACCCCGCACTGGCCGAGGAAGCCCAGATCGCCCTCACCCTGCGCACCCTCGGCGGGCTGACCACCGACGAAATCGCATCGGCCTTTCTGGTCCCTGTGCCCACAATGGCCCAACGGCTGGTGCGGGCCAAACGCAAGATCAGCAATGCGGGCATTCCCTTTCGGGTTCCTCCCGCGGCTGTGCTAAAAGAGCGGCTGGACGCGGTGATGAGCGTCATCTACCTCATTTTCAGCGAAGGCTACGCGGCCAGTTCCGGTGATGCACTGATCCGCCTGGAACTGTGCGCCGAGGCCATCCATCTGGCCCAAGTGCTGGCCCAACTCCTGGCCGAAGACCCGGCCCTGGACGAGGAACCGGAAGTGCTGGGTCTGCTGGCACTGATGCTCCTCCACGACTCCCGGCGAGATGCCCGTCTCGGCCCGGATGGGGAGATGGTGCTGCTGGAGGAGCAGGAGCGATCCCTGTGGAAGCGGGAGCAGATTGGGCTGGGGATGGGTCTGGTGGAGCGGGCACTGCGTATGGGGCGGCCCGGCCCCTATCAGATCCAGGCCGCGATTGCCGCGCTGCACGGCGAGGCCCAAAGCGCAGCCGAGACCGATTGGCACGAAATTGCGCTGCTCTACGACGCACTCTACCGGATGCACCCGTCCCCTGTCGTCGAACTGAACCGGGCCGTGGCCGTGGCAATGGCGCAGGGTCCCCAGACCGGACTCGACCTGCTGGACGATCCGGGGCTGGCCCTGGCCCTGGACAGCTACCACTTCTACCACGCGGCCCGGGCCGATCTCCTGCGCCGGTTGGGTCAACAGGAGTTGGCGCGGGTAGCCTATCGCCGGGCGCTGGAACTGACCCAAAACGATGTAGAACGACGTTTTCTGCAACGCAGGCTGGTGGAAGTGGGGGAAACTGAACAGATGTAAAAGAGAAAAGAGCTATTGGGTATTGGATATTTCGCAGTGAGGAGCGTCCGACGTCACTGCGAAATATCCAATACCCAATAGCCACTACCCCTTCCCCCGCACCACCCGGCCCGGTGTTGCACCCGTATGCGTGCCATCCCGCAGCACCCGCTGGCCGTTCACCCAGACATCCCGCACACCCACAGATAGCTGGTGGGGATCGGTGAAAGTGGCCCGGTCGCTGACAGTGGCCGGGTCGAAGATGACCACATCCCCATAGCAGCCCGCCCGCAAATGTCCCCGATCGCGCAGATTGAGCCGATCTGCTACCGCGCCGCTCATCTTGCGCACCGCATCCTCCAGCGTGATAACGCCTTCCTCCCGCACATATTTGCCCAACACCCGGGGGTATGTCCCGTAGGCGCGTGGATGATACGGCCCCTGCGCTTTGGCCCAGGCCGGATCGAAGCCGCCAGCGTCGGTGGAAATTTTGATCCAAGGCTGGGGCAGTTGCAGACGCAGATTCTCTTCGGTCATGGAAAAATAGATGGTGCTGATGCGCTGCCCTTCGGAGATGAGCAGATCGATGGCCGCGTCCAGCCAGTGCTGGCCCCGGCTCTCGGCAATCTCGGAAAGCCGTTTGCCCACATACGGCTGATTCTCTGGCTTCTGAAAGCCAATCGGCATCACCCCTTCCGGCCCCGCGTCAGAGGTCAGCCCCCGGTGCGCGCCGCCGGGGGTGAGCAGTTCGCTGTGGATGCGCTGACGCATAGCTGGATCGGCCAGCGTCTCGAAGAGTTTGCCATCGGCTGCGGTCCAGGTGGGCATTATCGCGGCCAGCCCTGTGCCAGAAGCCGCGTAGGGGTACATATCCGCTGTGACGTCAATACCCTGGCCGCGGGCTTCGTTGATGCGGGCGATGACCGACGCCATTTTGTGCCAGTTGGCTGTGCCTGCCGCCTTCAGGTGATAGATTTCCACGGGCAGGTCGGCTTCGCGTCCGATGCGCAGGGTCTCTTCCAACGCCTCAAAAATGTGGTAGGACTCGGAGCGCATGTGGGTGATGTAGAGGCCGTGATGGCGGCTGACGACTTTGCAGACTTCGATCAGTTCTTCGGTCTCGGTGTAGGAATCCGGCGGGTAGATGAGCGCGTAGGAGACGCCGAACGCGCCGTCTTCCATCGCTTCAGCCATCACCCGGCGCATCACCGCCAGTTCGTCGGCACTGGGACGGCCCATCCCCATCCCTTTGGCGACGGTACGCAATGTGCCCCCGCCCAGAAACGACCCCACATTGGGTGAAACACCCGCTTCTTCGTAGGCGGCCAACCAGTCGCCGAAGCGCTGCCAGCTTCGCATCCGCTCCTGCCACTCGTCGGGGAGGCCAAGGATGAAAAGGGCGTTCTCCATCGGGTCGGTGTTGCGCCCGGCCACCGGCGCGGGGGTCCAGGCTTCGCCCATAATTTCGGTGGTGATGCCCTGGGTGATTTTGGAGAGGCAGCGGCCATCCACCATCAGCGGCAGAATGGCGTGGCTCTGGATGTCGATGAAGCCGGGGCAGACGACGTGGCCGCTGGCGTCCACGACTTCGGCGCAGTTCTCTGCCGGGATGCTTCCCGGTGGCGCGATGGCGGCGATGCGGTCGGCGGCCAGGGCTACGTCGCCGTAGGTCCACGGGTTGCCGGAGCCGTCGATAATGCGGGCGTTGCGGATGAGGGTGTCGAAGTTTGGCATAGGTCAGTTGATTGGGTGATTGGTTGATTCGATGTCGGGCGCGTGTAGGATACTCGATGGGACGGGGGAGTGCAAGGGAAGCAAGGCGGCAAGATGCAATTCTGAGTGCGTTGACAGCGGGCTTCAGGCAGCGTACAATCAAATCACCATTTGAACAACTGAGGGTTCACGTCAATTATCCAAAGGAGGCGTTCATGGACTTCGCATCGATCAACTGGCTGGCTGTGGTAGTCTGTGTGGTGATGAGTATGATCAGCGGGACGCTCTGGTATAACCCCAAGACTTTCTTCCCCGTCTGGTGGAAAGGTATCGGCAAGACGGGTGAGCCGGGGATGGAAGGCAATATGGGGCTGACGTGGGGACTGACGATTCTCTCGTCGCTGGTGCAGGCGATCTTTATGGCTCTGCTGGTCAATGCACTCGGCGGGGTGCTGGGCGGAGTATCGCTTGCATCCGGCATCACAACGGGCTTCCTTCTCTGGCTGGGCTTTGTGGCCCCGACCAATCTGGTCAACAAACTCTTTGCCGGGCACGGGCTGAAAGTCTGGGCGATTGAGGCGGGCAACCATCTGGTCAATCTTGTCCTCTTTGGCGCAATTCTGGGGGTCTGGCGCTAGACGCGAGATGCAGCAATCCATCCCTTCTACTGCGACAAACGCCACTTCCGACCGGTCTCCTCGACCAGCCACAAAGGATCGCAGATGTCCAACCACAACTATTGGATTGGCGTCGTCTCTCGCGCACACATGCAGATCGGCGTCCAGGGCGGCTTTATTCAACTCAACCACGGCAAGCGCGCACCCCTGCAAAAACTGCGCGCGGGCGACGGGCTGGTGATCTATTCTCCGCGCACAGATTACCCCGACGGCGCACCGCTGCAAGCCTTTACGGCTCTGGGTGTCATCACTTCCGGCGAAATCTACCAAGTGGAGATGAATCCCGACTTCAAACCCTATCGGGTGGATGTGAAATTTCTGGAATGCCAGGAAGCGCCCATCAGGCCGCTGATCGAAAAGCTCTCGTTTATCACAAACAAAACCCGCTGGGGGGCAGCCTTTCGCTTTGGCCAACTCAAAGTGCCAGGGGACGACTTCGCCCTGATTGCCGCTGCGATGGGCTGTCCAGAATTCCTCAACTACACTGCCTAAACCCCCTTTTCCAGGCAGCAAATCAACCCTTTTCAGGAGGTGACAAATGGACGTATTCACCGCTATCCAGACAGTTTTGGCCGTGCGCAGTTACCGGGACGAACCCGTGCCCCCGGAAATCATTCGGCGCATTGTGGAGGCGGGACGGCTCACCGGCAGCAGTATGAACGGCCAGCCCTGGCACTTTGTTGTGGTGGAAAACCGGGAGACCCTGCACAAATTGGGAAGTCTGGCCCGCAGCGGACCCTACACCGCGCAGGCGGCCTTCGCGATTGTCGTGGCCATGGAGGAATCGCGCTTTGCGGTCTCGGATGGCAGCCGGGCCATCCAGTCGATGGTGCTGGCGGCCTGGGCCGAAGGGGTCGGCTCCAATTGGGTCGGCTTCCGGGGAATGGACGAAGTGAAGGCGCTGCTGGGGATTCCCGGCGAAATGGATGTACTGGCGATCCTGCCCTTTGGCTATCCCGCCCAGGCCGTGGGCAAAGGCAAAAAGAAGCGCAAACCCCTGGCCGCGGTCGCCCACAGCGAACAGTTTGGGCAGCCGCTAGACTGAAGATAGGACGCTGATTTGCGCTGAAAAGAGTGATTGACGCAGATTTTATCAGCGCAAATCAGTTGTTTCTGCGCCAATCAGCGTCCCATTCTTAAAGCCGGTTCATCTCCGTCAGCGACAGCCCCGTTTCGCCGCTGTAGAGCCAGCGCTCCAAATTGGCTTTGATGCGCGGCCAATCCCCATCGGTCATTCCGAACCAGGCCGTGTCCCGGTTACGCCCCCGCACAATCAGATGCTGACGGAAGATACCCTCGAACTGGAAGCCCAGACGCAAGGCAGCCGCGCGGGAACGGGCGTTGAGACTGTCACACTTCCACTCCACCCGCCGGCAGTGCTGCTGGTCGAAGGACTCGCAGAGCATCAGATAGATGGATTCGGTGTTGACTTTTGTGCGCTGGGCTTCCGGCGCGTACCAGATGTGGCCCAACTCCACCCGGCGCTGGGCAGGCACGATATTGAGAAAGCTGACGATCCCAACTCTGCGTTGGGCCCCCACCCGACGCCCAGCAGCCCGATCCGTCACCGTGAAAAAGAGGGGTTCACTGGAAGTCTGACACTGCTCCAGCCAGCCCTGCATCGCCGCTTGATCCGCAAAGGGGCCGTTGGACATATACGTCCACAACTGCTCCCGAACCGGGTCGCCGTGGCTGGCTGCATAGAGTTCGGCGACATCTGCCGCGGCATCCACCGGCGTCAGGCTGACAAACTGGCCCTCGTACGATTGACGGCGAGGCGGGGTAGGATTGTCGATGGGTGTGACCGGCACACCGACGGGTAAAGAGACTGTGGACGTCATAGATGGCTCCGGTGAAAAAACCGATTTTTTTGTGAAAGTTACTGGGGTTCCCAAGTAAAACCAACTAAGTTTTTAGAAATAGAAATCGGTCATCAGAAAGCAAATTGTTTTGGTTGCGAAGGCAGTTGGTGGCCGAAGCAAGTAGGTCCAAGACGGAAGCGAAAAGTTTGTTGGCACAG
>JAUIHI010000046.1 GCA_030432295.1 Anaerolineae bacterium
GCGCTTTTGATCGCCTGCTCGATTTGCTTCAATTCGGTTTCGTTCAGTTGATACTTCAGTTGTTTTGGCATTCCTTCAGTATGCCATCAACTACCAGAAATCTAAAAACTTTCTCGACTCTACTCAGATCATCTTCCCAATAAAAATTCCCACACCTTCTCATACGCCCGCGGATCCTGCATCAAAAAGCCGTGACCGCCCTCGAATAATTCCAACTGCGATCCACTGATCTGCTGGTGCAGTGCCTCCAGATTGGCGGGCTTGGCGATGCCGTCGTAGCGTCCACCGCAGATGAAGACGGGCATTTCCAGGCTGGGCAGCCGCTCCCACGTGTCGTGGCCGGCGCGGGCTTCCAACTGCCGTCGTGCGCCGATCTGCCGGTTGGGTTCGTTCGCGCCCATTTGACTTCCAGCGACTGCCAGATCGATCAGCGCCTGATATTCAGTTGGATTGGCAGCCTGCCACGCCGCGTCCTGCCGGGTGTCCGAAATGGGGATATTCCACTGGGCCTTCTCAGCGGGTGTGTACGCTGGCAATGTGTGCAACGGATAGGACGATCCGCCCGCGCCGCCGCTGCTGGTGCAGGCCAGCACCAGACGCTCCACCCGCGTCGGATGGCGCAGGGCGAATTCCTGGGCCACCATTCCGCCGAAGGAGACGCCCATCACCCCGCAACTTTCCCAGCCGACCGCATCCAGCAGAGCGGCCGCGTCGTCGGCGTAGTCGGCCATTGTGTAGGGAATATCGGGCCGGGACGACTGGCCCAGTCCCCGCTGGTCGTAGGCCAGAATGTCGAAGTGGGCGGCCAGAGGTGAATCGAAAACATTGGGTCTGCGGCGCAGATCGCCGCCCGTGCCGTTGATGTAGAGCAGCCGCGGGCCACTGCCCCGGCATTCGTAGTAAACTTCAATGTCGCGTACAGGTGTAAATGGCATTGGGTATGAGTTCCTTGATTAGTCGGTTGGGCGACGGAGGACGAAGGACGACAGACTAACGCTGACACAATAACCGTTCGTCTGCCGTCCATCGTCCTCCGTCAAAAGAGTTGTCGCCCCGGCACAGCCACCCGCACCCGGTAGACGCTCGTCGAGGCAGTCATATACAGAGTGCAGAGGTCGTCGTCGCCCCAGGCGAAGTTGGCACAGCCCTCCGGCGCGCGGATGACGCCTAGATCGTTGGCGTTGGCGTCGAAGATGTGTATGCCCCCAGGACCGCAACTGAAGAGGTTGCCCGCGCTGTCCACTTTCATCCCGTCGGGCACGCCGTCGGCCTCGCCGGTGACGTCCGCCCAGAGTCGCCCATTCGCCAGTGTGCCGTCGGCCTGCACATCAAAGACGCGGATGTGGCCCTGTATTGTGTCGTTGACAAAAAGCCGCTTCTCGTCCAGGGAGAAGCAGAGTCCATTCGGCCCCACAAAATCGTCCACCAGCAGTGTCAATTCGCCGTTTGTCGGGTCCAGCCGATAGACGCCGGGAAAGTCCAGTTCCTGCTCCCGGGCCACACCCCAGGGGACAATACGGCCAAAGGGCGGGTCGGTAAAGTAGACCGAGCCATCGCTTTTGACCACAATATCGTTGGGGCTGTTGAGTTCCTTGCCCGCGTGATGGCTGGCCAGCACTTCATAGCCGCTGCCGTCCACATTCGAGCGGGCCACCCGGCTGCTGGCGTGCTCACAGGTGAGGATGCGCCCCTGGCTGTCATAGGTGTTGCCGTTCGCCATCTGGCTGGGACGGCGAAAATCGGTCAGCCCGTCGGCTGCGCTCCAGCGGTGGATGGCGTTGCCGATGATATCGCTGAAGGTCAGGTGCTTTTCATAGGGATGCCAGATGGGGCCTTCGGTGAACTGGAAACCGCTGGCGATCTGTTCGATGGCCGCGTCGGCGGCGATGATTTGGGTCAGGCGGCTGTCGCGTATTTCGATGGGCATGGGGTGTCTCCTAAAAAACGGAATACTGATGGCGCTGATTGGACCGATAAGAGCGGACGAAAAGCAATCTTACTCCATTCGTCGGTCTGGCACAAACAGATTTTTCCCAGTTGATTGCAGCCACAGGGAATGGTATCCTACCGGAGAACCCTCATTCCCACCCACAAAAAGGAGATTCCTATGCCTGTCCCCGTCGGTTTGAACATCTGGTCCCGCCTGGTCGAGAAGACCTTTCCGTATGTCGATCAGGTGGTGAGCCCCTTCGATTCCATCTGGATGCCGGATCACGTGCAGTATGACAGCAACGATGTGGCCGAGGGCTGGACCCTGGCAACCTGGGCGCTGGCCCGCTACCCCAAACAGTTGGTGGGCCACGCGGTGCTGTGCAACAGCTTCCGCAACCCGGCCCATCTGGCCAAAATGGCGGCTACAGCCCAATCCCTCTCCGGCGGGCGGCTTTTCGTCGGCATTGGCGCGGGCTGGAACGAGGAAGAGTACAACGCCTACGGCTGGCCCTTCCCCAGGCCCCGGGTGCGCATTGAGCAACTGGCCGAATCCATCCAAATCCTGCGGGCGATGTGGAGCGGCAGCCCGGCCAGTTTTGAGGGCAAGCACTACCGCATCGACGGGGCCTATTGCGAACCCCGCCCTGATCCCGCGCCGCCGATTGCCGTGGGTGGCGCGGGCGAAAAGTATCTGCTGCGGGTGGTTGCCGAGCACGCGGACTGGTGGAATTACATCTACTCCGACCGGGAGAGCTACGCCCACAAGCAGGCGGTGTTGCAAGAGCACTGCAAGGCCGTGGGCCGGGATTACGGCGAAATCGTGCAGATTCCCCATATGGGGGTGATGATTGCTGAGAGCGAGCGGGAGTTGCAGCGGATGAAAGAGCGCGCCGATATGCGCCCGCCCGGCGACAATACAATTGTCGGCACGCCGGAACAGGTGACGGAGAAGCTGCTGGAAGCGATTGCCCAGGGCGGCCACCGACTCGTCGTCAATCTGCTGGACGCGCCCCGGCCCGAAGGCACTTGGCTCTTTGCCGCGGCGGTGATGCCCCATTTGGAATAGATGACGGACCGCGGACGACGGACGGCGGACGGCAGACCGCTGTCCGCCGTCTGCCGTCTGCTGTCCGACTAAAAATCGGTCTCCGCGTTCTCTGCCCGTTCCGCGTGGGGGGCGAAGACGAGACTGGCCTGGGCGTCGTGGTGAGCGTCACCGGTCAGGTCTTCCATAGCCAGGGAGGGGTGGGGGGCATTGGCGCCCAACGCCACAATCGCTTCGTCCGTACCCCAGAAAATGCGCTGCGAGCCAAACTCGTCCAGAAAGCCGCTGCGCTGCAGAAGCTTCTCCACCCGGCTATCCACCCCGGCCAGAAACAGATCGCCCCCGCCCGCGTGCTGGCGATGGAAAATCTCCCGCAGCACTTCGATGCCTGTGGCGTCGATCAGCGGCACACCCCGCATAGAAAAGATCAGCCGGGCATCGGCGGAATCGTGCCGCTCCACTGCCTCGTGCAGCCGACGCACTGCGGCAAAAAAGAGCGGCCCACTGAGATAGTAGACCGCTGCGTTCCGGTGGTAGTGATTGTCGCCGTGGCCTGCCTCGGCCATCTGTTTCCCGTCTACGGGTCGGCGGGTGATTTGCAACTCGCTCATCTGTCCCATAAAAATCAGGCCGCTGATGGCAAAACCGATGAGAATCGCCTGGGTCAAGTCTAGCAGCACTGTGGCGGCCAGTGTGACAGTAAAGGCGATCATCGCGTGTTTCAGCCGCTTGCCAAAGAAAAAGTGGATGGCGTGCCACTCGTTCATGCGCCAGGCCGTCACCATCAGCACACCGGCCAGGGCCGAGAGGGGCACACGCCCGATCAGCGGGGCCAGGGCAAAGACGACGACCAGCAGGGCAACGCTGTGGATGACCGATGTGAGCCGGGTGACACTGCCGCTTTTGATGGCGACACTGCTACGGGCAATGGCCGCGGTGGCGGGCACACCGCCAAAAAAGGGAATGATAATATTGCCCAACCCCTGGGCCACCAGTTCGATATTGTTGTGGGGACGAATTTGGGTCATATTGCCCCCCACCGCGGCGCAGAGCAGACTTTCTATCGCGCCCAGCGCGGCAATCGAGAAGGCCGGGACCACCAGATCGCCCAGGTTTTCCCAGGGGATTGCGGCGAGGCTCAGCCGGTGTTCCAGCAGAATCGTGCGGGGAATTGCGCCGATAGTGGGGACGTCAAACCCCGGCAGAAGAGAGAGAAAAGTGGCGACAATAATGCCCATCAGCGAGCCGGGGATGTGGCTGCCCTGGGGTAGCCGGGGCCAGTAGAGCATCACCAGCACGACGACGATTGCTAAGCCCATCGCGCCCCAGTTGGGTGTGACGCCGTGCTCGAAATAGTAGGCGAGCTTTTCTGTGATGCGTTCTGCAGCCGGGGTTTTGATGCCCAGAAAGTTGTCGATCTGGCCCAGGGCGATGATCAGTGCAATGCCGCTGGTGAAGCCGGATATGACCGGCGTGGGAATGAGGGAGACGATGCGCCCCAGACGCAGCGCGCCTGTGACCAGAATAATCAGCCCGGCCAGCGCCCCGGCCAGCCAGACCCCTTCCAGCCCATAGCGGGCAGCCAGCACAATCAACACCGCTGACATCGCGCCTGTCGGGCCGGAAATCTGGAAGGGTGCGCCGCCCAATCCGCCGATGAGAACACCGGCCAGGATAGCCGTCACCAGACCCGCGGCCGCGTCTGCGCCGGAGGCCACACCAAAAGCCAGGGCCAGGGGCAGAGCCACCGCAGCCACTGTCAGACCTGCCAGCAGGTCTCTTTGAAATTTACTGAGATTGTAATGCGCGAACTCACCGCGCATCATTTCAAGCCATTCGCTAATCATTGCCGGGTTCCTCAGGGGAAGGGAGGTCCCTTCGTTTTGTTTGGTGGATATGGACAAAACCGTTCAGGGCTGTGCTCAATCCGGATGCGGATTCCAAAGCGTTTGCAACCGACTGAGCCATACGCAACGAATTGGGGGTTATGCTGGTTCTACACCTGCCACCTCCCATTCCTCGGCCAAACTCTGGGCGTGGACCATCCGGGCGTAGCGTCCGTCCTTGGCCAGAAGCGCTTCGTGGCTGCCCATCTCCACAATGCCGCCGTCGTCCACCACCACAATCAGATCCGCGTGGCGGACGGTGGAGAGCCGATGGGCGATGACAAGCGTCGTGCGGTGGCGGGTCAGCCGGTTGAGCGCCTGCTGGATCAGCCATTCGGTCTCCGTGTCCACCGAAGAAGTGGCTTCGTCCAGAATCAGAATCGGCGCGTCTTTGAGCAGCGCGCGGGCGATGCTGATGCGCTGCTTCTGCCCGCCAGAGAGCCGCACGCCCCGCTCGCCGATGAGGGTGTCGTAGCCCTCGGGCAGACTGGCGATAAATTCGTGGGCGTTGGCCGCTTTGGCCGCGGCGATGACTTCCTCCTGGCTGGCATCGGGACGGCCAAAGAGGATATTCTGGCCCACAGTGCCGTGGAAGAGAAAGACATCCTGCATCACCAGCGCCACATGCGCCCGCAGAAAGTCCAGGTCCAAATCCCGCAGGTCGTGGCCGCCCACCAGCACCGCGCCGTCGTCGGGGTCGTAGAAGCGGGGAAGCAGACGGCTGATAGTCGTCTTGCCCGCGCCCGTCGGCCCCACCAGCGCCACCATCTGTCCCGCTCCGATGGCAAAGTCGATATTCTGCAGAACTGTCTCCTCTTCCCGATAGGCAAAGGAGACCCGGCGGAAGGTCACATCCCAGCGCATGGGCGACGGGGCGATGGCGTCGGCGCGGCTGACGATCTCCGGCTCCACAGCCAGTAGCTCGAAGACCCGCTCCAGGCTGGCCGTGGCTTTGTGCAGGGTGTCGCCGATGTCGGCCAGCTTCAGAAAGGGCTGGTAGATGTAGCCGATATAAGAGATGAAGAGGAAGAGATCGGCCACGCTCATTTCACCGGCCAGGGCAAAACTGCCGCCGAACCAGACCGCCAGCAGTACGCCCAGCCCACCGGAAAATTCCACAATCCCCGCGGGGGCCAGGGAGATGCGATTGGCTGCCACAATCTGGTCCCGGTAGGTGTAGGCGTGGCGCTGCACCCGGCTTGCCTGGGCCTCTTCCTGGCCAAAGGCTTTGATTTCGCTGATACCGGAGAAACTGTCCTGCACCTGGGCCACCAGTTCGGTGATGCCCCGGCGCACATCCCGCCAGCTTTGACGGATGCGGCTGGTGAATTTGTAGATGACCCAGCCGCCGATGGGCAGGGGAATCAGGACAATCAGCGCCAGTGTGGGATTGAGGGTGTAGAGGACGGCCAGCATTGTGGTGGGAATGACCGCGGCCAGCACCAGATCGGGCACGCCGTGGGCCAGAAAGTCTTCCAGGGTTTCGATGTCGTTGATGGAGCGGGTGATGAGCGCGCCTGTGCGCTGCCGGTTGTAGAAGTTGTGGGAGAGCCGTTGCAGATGGCGGTAGACCCGCACCATCAGATCGGTCATCACCCCATAGGCGACGACGTGGGAGAATTGGCCGTAGAGATAGCGCAGAATCCCCCGCAGCAGGTAGATCAGCGCCAGCAGGCCGATCATTCCCAGCAGACCGTTGGCTGTGCCGCCCCCTTCGGTGATCCACTGGATCAGGCGGCGGATGAGAAGCGGGGGCACAAGCGTTGTACCCGCAAAGAGCAGCCCGCTGAGGACGGAAAGTCCCATCAGCAGGCGACGACCGGCCAGCAGACGCCAGAGACCGGTGGCAAAGTTATCAGGTGTTGGGGAAGGCATACGCTCTCTCATCTCACATCCAGCACAATTTTTCCGATGTTTTCATAGCCCCGCATATAGTCGTGGGCGGCCTGGGCTTCCTGCACGGGGAAGCTGCGGTCGATGACCGGGCGGATGGCTCCGCTTTCCACGTGCGGCCAGAACTGTGCCCGGAAGCGGCGCACGATTTCGATCTTTTCGTCCAGGGGCCGGGCGCGCAGGACAGAGCCGATCAGCCGGGCACGTTTGCCCATCAACTGGCCGATATTGATTTCGCCCACCGCGCCGCCCAGCACGGAAATCCAGACCAGCCGTCCCCGAGTTTTCAGCAGGCTGATGTTGCGCTGCAAATAGGCCGCACCCACCATATCCAGAATCACATCCACCCCCGCGCCGTTGGTGAAGTTGCGGGTCTCCTCGACGAAATCTTCCCCATTGTAGTTGATGGCCAGATCCGCGCCCACGGAAAGGCAGGCGGCTACTTTCTCCGCTTTGCCCGCAGTGGTGATGACCGTCCCGCCCGCGGCTTTGACCAACTGAATGGCCGCCGTGCCTACGCCGCTGGCCCCGCCGTGGACCAGCACCGTTTCGCCGGGTTGGAAGTCGGCTTCCATAAAGATATTGACGAAGGCGGTCAGATAGACTTCTGACAGAGAAGCAGCCTCGGCCCAGCTCCACCCCGCGGGGACGGGAAAGAGCATCCGGCCATCGACGACTGTGCGCTCGGCGTAGCCACCCCCGGCCAGCAGTGCACACACCCGATCCCCCACCTGCCAGCCGGTCACATTTGCGCCCAACGCGGCAATCGTCCCCGCCATATCCAGCCCCAGAATCGGCGACGCGCCCGCAGGCGGCGGGTAGTTGCCCGCGGCCTGGGACAAATCGGCCCGGTTGAGCGTCGTGGCGTGGATGTCCACCAGCACGTCATCCGGCCCCATCAGCGGTTCGTCGGCTTCGGCCCAGAGCAGCCGGGGACTGTTTTCGTCGCGGATCACTTGAATCGCTTTCATAGCTTCCTTTCCAGAGTTGTCTACACAGTCAGCGTGCCAGCGCGACCCAATAGGCCCCGCAGCGCTTCCATCATCCCCATATGCCTGCTGCCGTGGCTGGCGTGAAAGACCAAATCCTGGGCGACGATCGATTCCTTTGGTCCCGTCGCCTGAACGATACCGGTCTCGGGATCGTAGCTGTAGTCGAGAATGCCGTAATAAGTGCGCTCGAAATCCCTGTCGGTCAGGCGATTAATTGCGCCGTTGCAGGCCGCAAAGACACCCCTGGCATAGGCCAGAACCGCGTCCTGTCCCGCGGTAGCGATGGTTCCCTGTGCATCCTCGTGGGCCTGTCCCATCCCGGAGGCAAAGACGCCCAGCCTGTCCGTGGCCACTTTCCACAGGCCAGGGACGTTCTCCTGTTTCCAGATTTCTTCCCGCGTTTCGTCCTCCTCCAGTTGGGAGAGTTTGGCCTGTAGACGGTCGGCAAAACGGGCCATATGCCACAGATGCCAGCCGATGGGCGGCGCGTCCGGGCTGAATACCTGTGCGAAGTCCGCCGCGCTGATAGATTCCCCCGCCTGCACCAGCCAACTATGCGCCATCTGCACACGCTGCGCCGTGAATCGGTTTGCACTGATTTTCATCGATCCCGCCCCTTTCTTCAGCCCTCCCAGGCCGTCTGTCGTCCGCGGTCCGCCGTCAGTTGTTCACCACAAACTCCACCAGTGCGGCCAGCATCCCGTCGAAGACCGAAAGCCGGGCCACTTCGTAGCCGTGGCTGTTCTCGCGCACGTGGCCGAAGCAGGCGATGCGGGCCGCGCTGCCGTTGGCCCGCACCAGACTGGCATCGCTGGCCGCGCCGTCGTAGACTACCGGCTGCAATTCCGTGCCCGCCCGCTCGGCCGCGGCCACCAGCGCCCGCAGGAGCGGCTGGTCGTAGTGGCAGAGCCGGTCTTTGCTCCAAATGCCGGGGCGACCGTCCAACGCCAGGGGCGCGCCGACGGGGATGGGACAGCCGTCGATGGCGATGAAAATTTCCGGCTGCTCCAGCGCCGCCACCAGTTTGGCCCCCTGACCGCCCCCTTCTTCGTGGACGGTAAAGGCGATGAGAGTGGGGTTCTGGGGCGTCAGCTTTTCTCGTTGTAGATGTTCGAGCAGACGCAGCAGGGCCACCACACCCATGCGGTCGTCAAAGGTCCAGGCGGCCACCAGCGGATCGTCAGCCGGGCCGAAGAGGACGGGGCCGCGCATGGCCCGCACGGGCACGGCTGTGGAGCCGGGGCGCACGCCCGCCGCTTTCAACTGGGCGGGCGTCAGACCAGTGATGACCCGGCAGTCGCCCCAGCCGATGGCCTTCTCGCCCAGACTGCCGCCGTGAGTGGAGCCGAAGGATAGTACGCCGATCAGCGGGTCGCCGTCGCCCACAATTTCTACCGGCCCTTCGCCCAGCTTCCAGGGGTGCAGTCCGCCGGAACGGTCCACCCGCAGGTCACCGTTGGCCTCGATGCGGGTGACAACCATCCCGATCTCGTCCAGATGCGCGGCGTAGCAGGTGAGGGGGCCGTCGCTCTCCCGCCCGGCCAGGCGCACGAGGATATTGCCGGAGCCGTCGGTCGCGTGGGCCACGCCGATTTCGTCCAACTTGGCCCGCACCAGCGCGGCGATGCCTTCCTCCCGTCCCGACGGCGCGGCCACCAGCAGTTGGCTGAAAAGGGTGAGGGCGGGGTGGGTGGTGTGAGATGTGGGCATTGGGAAGCTCCTGGTGGGTGCTGCGTAGGTAGTGGTGTTTGAGGCGTCTTTGGCAGAGTGCGTATGGTTTAGCGTTTGGCTTTTCGGTCCGTATATATTCTCGTTCGGTGTCATCCGGATCGGCAGTACGCATGCAGTACGGAATACGTAGCACGCAGCAGTCGTCCAGTGGACATCCCCTTCACTTTCGAGTACACTCCACTAACTGTACACCCGCCGCCCTTCACAGTCAACCAGCCGGAGCCGCCCGATGTACGCAACCCCATTCCCCCTGGCCGAAAGCACCGCCGAACTGCACGACGACGAAACGAATCTGCTCGCCCATATCCACGCCATCTGTGACCGCATCGATTGGGCCGAGCCCCACATCCACGCCTTTATCCCGGAACCCTACCGGCGGACGCGGCTGGTGGAAGAAGCGGTCGATCTGATCGCCCGCTATCCGGACCCAGAGAATCGCCCGCCCCTTTTCGGCGCGCTGATCGGCGTAAAGGATATTTTCCGGGTGGACGGTTTCTACACCCGGGCCGGTTCGGATCTGCCCAAAGAACTCTTTGACGGTGACGAAGCCGCGGTCGTCACCCGTCTGAGAGAGGCGGGCGCGCTGATTGCGGGCAAGACCGTCACCACCGAATTCGCCTATTTCCAGCCTGGCCCCACCCGCAATCCCCACAACGTCAACCACACGCCCGGCGGCTCCAGCAGCGGCTCCGCGGCGGGGGTGGCCGCGGGCTTCTTCCCCCTGGCCCTGGGGACCCAGACGATTGGCTCGACGATTCGCCCCGCGGCCTTCTGCGGGATACTCGGCTTCAAGCCCAGCTACGACCGCATCCCCACCGATGGGCTGCTCTTTTTCTCGAAATCGCTGGATCACGTGGGGCTTTTTACCCAGGATTTGCCGGGGATGATTCTGGCCGCGTCGGTCCTCTGCGACGGCTGGGATTCGACTGTGACAGTCCCGGATCGCGCGCCTGTGCTGGCCGTGCCCGAAGGCCCCTATCTGGCCAAAGCCTGGCCGGAGGGGTTGGATTCCTTTTGGGAGAGTGTGAGCAAATTGGAGAAGGCGGGGGCGCAGGTGGTGACGATTCCATTCCTGGAGGATTTCGAGGAACTGGACGAGCAGCACCGGCGGATGATGGCGGCAGAGGCGGCCCAGGTCCACGCCGAGTGGTATGCGGAATATGAGTATCTCTACAGCGAACATATGAAAGAGATAATGTGGACAGCCAGCACTGTTGATGCAGCCGAACTGGCCGAAGCCCAGGCCGCCCGTTTCGCCCTGCGTCAGCAGATGGCCGAAACGTTGGACGGGGCCGGCGCGGACCTGTGGGTGGCCCCACCCGCCCAGGGACCCGCGCCCGAAGGCATCCACGCCACAGGGAATCCGGTGATGAATCTGCCCTGGACAAACGCGGGCGTGCCGGCGTTGAGCCTGCCCGTCGAGTTCACCCGCAGCGGGTTGCCGATGGGTTTGCAGTTGGTCGGTCGTTTTGGCGAGGATGAGCGGTTGCTGGCGTGGGTGGGGAAGGTGGCGGGGATGCTGGTGTAGCCGGTGATGGCCGTGGGGCCAGTCAACCCGTCGCTTACCCCCTCATGGGAGACTATCTTGGACCTGCTGAAAGGGTTGCCGCCATCCACCAATGCGGCCCCCATCTTGCCGTACCAGCCCCCCCCAGGCCCCCATGACTTCGGCGATCACGGCTTCATCTTCTGGCATAGCTTTGCCGCGTATTGATCATCGAACTGTGGATATGAGGCTTTGGCGGCTCATTGGGATTGTCCGTGGTAAACCCGCTGCGGTTTCGATACGACCGGAAACTGCCCCGGTCTACTCAACCTGCGCTAGTCCTCAGCCACGGACAATCCCAATGAGCCTTGACTATTCAACTTTCAAAGCATCCAAAGCAGGGAAAAAAACGGCATTAACCAATGTTTCTTGCTCATTGGCCGGACTGACAAGCAGTACTACCACCGTGGTGCCATCAGCTTCCGTTAGACCAATCATTGTCAAGAGGCCTGGAACTTCTACTGCGTATAATGTCCAGGTGTAAACGTCCGTTTCATACGTACCGCTGCTTTCTGGGGCTTCGTCTAAACCAAGCTGACCAGAAAGTGCGTTCAGCAGTTGTTCAGCAGTTACGCCAGAGGCTGCTTGTTGAACAAGGGCGGTCTGATCAAGCGCACCACGGCCACGGCTGTATGCACCGGGAGATGCTTGCTCCCACCCTTCAGGAACGACACCAGCAATACCAAAATCACTATTAGTAAAAGGTGCCAGGGTAATCACTTCAGCACCTTCCCCACCCGGGGTGATAAACTGTGGAGCACCCACCGTTGATAAACAACTGGCATCTGGTTCATCTTCTGGATCAGCCAAAAATGATTCCACAATTGCAACAGCACATTCACCAGAAATACTAACGCCATGCCCTGTTCCGGGGAACTCGTAAAAGCTCGCCTTGCTCAAGTGTGATTGAACCTGTTGACCCCACGCCGGCGGGGTAACAGGATCATACTCACCTGCCAAAATCAGGGTTGGGATGTCACTAAGAACGGCTTCGTTTTCAATAGCATCTGCAGACCCTGCTCCCCAAAAGCCGCAGACTTCCAAAGCCCGTGGACCTAGGTTCGGGCTACTTATGAATAGCGAGCCTAATTCAGGATGTTTTTCTACTGCCGCCATGACTTCTGCTTCACTGGTAAAGATGCTTTCTTCGTTGCATTGCACAGAAAATTGCATCCCGCTGCTAAAGAACTCGCCATTAAGCATAAAGCTGGACATCAAAGCGGATAATGTGGCGTAATTCCCCCCATCAATCTCACTGATCAATTGTGGTAAGCTGGGAATTATTTCAGTTGAATACAAAGTTTGGAATAAAACGCCGAGCAAATCATCACCTGTAAAAGGGGTATCGTATGTCGTGCCAGTGAAGAGATCGGCAGTCGTTATTTCAATATTCTCGTTGTTGAGTTTTTCGACCAAATTGAAAAAGGTTGTTTCTAATTCAGGGTAAGCTTCATTGCAGATTGGGTCTGCCGCACAGCCATCAAACAGTTCTGTATAGGCACGGGCTGCATTGTTTGATATGTCTGTCAGCAAATTGGCCTCAAGTGGGTAGGTAGAATCAAGAATGACGCTGCGTAATCCGTCTGGGTAGTCGCGCATTGTCGTTTGTGCTAGGCGTGTTCCATAAGAAAGTCCAAGCAAGTTCCATTCATCGAAACCAAGGGCGAGGCGCAAATCGTTAAGATCAGCGGCGTTGGCAGCACTATTGTAAGCAGACAGATTTACGCCATCAGCTACGAGGCGATCGTGGCACACTAGCAAGGATTCGATGATTGAATCAGTTGCTTCCTCAACCGTAACATCAGCCTCTAATAGGTCGAAGTTCGTTTGTCTCATCTCAGGACAAGCTAATGATGGGTCTGAATAGCCGGTACCGCGTTGGTCGAACATAATGAAATCATGGTTGGCAAGGTAGGGAGCAAAAAGCGACTCAAAGGTGAAGGGGACAGTTTCTAAGGCGTCTTCCCCAGGCCCGCCTGCTAAATAGACAACAGGGTCTGACGCCGGGTTGTCACTAACGCTGGCAAATTTAGCGACGTGTAGCCGAATGGTTCGCTCATCGTCTGGGCTGTTTCGGTCTTCAGGCACGGTTAACCAGCCACAAGTCACGTCACGCTCTTCAGGAACATCAAATTCACAGTTGGCTTCTTCATAAACGGCCGTTGTTTCTTCGGCCGATTCCATTGTTGGTGCGGCGGTGCGAATTTGAATGACGGCCGTTGCTTCCTTTGTAGGAATGGGTGTGGGCGTCACCTCTTTTGCACTACAAGCACTGAGGAATAAAAAGGCAACGATAATGCCTGAAATAATACGTCCTACTGTTGAGTAAATTTGTTGTGTCATGGTTTACCTTTTAGATTCGTAATCGTTCACCCCCCTCTGCCCCCCGGCCCCCAATTCTGGGGGAGGTCGTGGACAGTTCCCCCCAAAGTTGGGGGGCTAGGGGGGGCGGAGGGTGAATCGTTACTTAGATTCCTTTGTTGAGGATGCGACAATCGATCAAGGCGCATCGCATCTATTTATTTCTTCTCGCACGTCGCAAGCGGCGCACAGAAAACCCCGCCATCCCAATAACAACGACAATCAATGCCAACGCAGCACCCACCCCAATTTTCGCTAATTGAGGAAAGCCTCTCCCTACCTGAAAATCCATCGGTGCATAGACAAAGAGTGAATCATCTGCCTCGCCGCTGTCAAAAAAACTGGTTAGCAACCGCTCAATCGCTTCTGGCTGTAGGCTCATCACATCATTGACATGCCCCATCTCAGATAAAATGACCTGTGTGCCATTGGTTAATGCGGGCAATAGATCATCCGTTGCAAATTCGGCTGGGGTCGAAAAATCGACATTGCCGCTGATCAACAGCGTTTCCACATCAGATGGGTGTACTTGTAGGAATTCTGCGGGCATCAACTGGGTCGGCCACGTCACCCCATCCCCATCGGTTGCACTGCCCCAGATCAATTTAGAGAGGGGTGCCCCGATAATAGAATCTGGGGGGTCCATTTCGGTGAAATAATCACGATTGGCATCATAATCGGCGCTGATCCCCTTCGAGAAGAATTCACCATAGATGCTCTGCTTGGGCATGACAAAATCATAGGCCAGTGACATGAGTGCTAATCCACTAGGATCCCCTTCTGCAGCCGCCAACCAGGCATCAAACACCATGGCAGCTGTATCACGATGGAATAGCATCACAAAGGTTGTCCCTTTCACCTTGCCGGGATCTATCTTGAAAAATAGCCATCGCTTTGGCATGTTGTGGCTGACACTGCGCATTGTTTCGGCTAAGTCAACGGTGCGTGGGTTGTCGGTTTGGGCGTACAATCGGGCGTATTGCTCGATTTGCGCATCGATCATATCCGGCTCCCAGACAAAGCGGCCGGGCGGGTTCACGCCCATCATTGCCGAACGGACGATGCGGGTGGGATATTGATTGGCATAAAGTTGCGCCACACGCGTGCCATAGCTTGCACTGAGCAAGTGGATGCGCTCGTAACCAAGCCCATCTCGTGCCGCTTCCATATCGCCAATCACTTCCTGAATGGAGTAGCCGTCTAAATCGACCCCCTCTGCCTGAAGTCGTTCAGCGCATTGGCGCATGGCCGCCGACATGCCGGCCCGTGATTGTTCATTCAATACATCAACCCCATCCCCCTTGATTGCCTGTGCGACTTCCGGGCAATCTAACACGGCGGACCCATCTGCGCCGCGATAGCCGACCATCACAAAATCATTGTTGGCAAAAATGGCTGGAAACGGTTCAATGTGCATATTGCTACTTCCTGGCCCGCCTCCTAAAAAGAAGATTGGCTCGGCAGGGTTTTCTGATATGGCGCGTATACGGGTGATGGGCAGAGCGATGAGGCGAGAGTCTGCCTTTGCTCTGTTTTCTTGCACGATGACTGTGCCGCAATCGGCCTCGTATGTGCCAGATTCAAATTCCACCATGCAGGGTTCGACTGCCAGATCGCCTGCCTGGGCGTTGTTGGGGACGCTAACAGCCGTTTCTCTCCCACCAAAATAGATGATGGAAACGGCCGTTAATGCAGCAATAAAAAGTGCGACAATGCCTAATTGGGTTGTATTTTTCTTCAATATCTTCATCTAAAGTATCTCCAGTTGACGGTAATTCATTATCTTATTCAGCAGTTTTCTTGTTTTGTAGTGCTGCACCCACAGAAATACCCAGTGCGATCCCAATCGCCAGCCCCGCACCAGGATTACCCATTGCCGAGCCAATGGCAAGTCCAACACCGACACCTATGGCAAGGCCTGCCCCGATCATGTTTGTTTTGGATTTTTCATTCTTCTTGCTATTTTGATCTGAGCTCATCATTGTTTTCCTTTTGATTGATTCCGCCGATTGCGATTTTAACTTGTTTAGCGCCTGCAGTTGTCCGAAGAATTCGGACGGTTACTCGTCAACATCTGTTACCGGCGCAGAATCCGCACAATACGGTTGTATACGATGTTCGATATCGCCGTAGCCTTTCCCCCGATGATATTCGCTGTTCCCCAGGTCTCGCCGCCGGTTGTGCTCACAAACTGAACAACGACTGTGTCCATGTCTTCGTGATAATGGGCGATGCTGAAGTATCCGGGAACCCAGCCGGTATGTTCGTATTCGTAAATCGAGGAGTAGATGGCTTGCTCGTCGCCATTTAGCAACGAGCCATCATTCAACGCCCTCAGGAAGATGCCGACGTCCTCTGCCGTGGCGATCATCGATCCTCCAGGAATTACATGATCAAGTTGCCTCAGATCATCGTCATAGCCATACCAGTACCCACTGACCACATCGTCGTAGTCCACCTGGCTGAGCAAACTGTACGTATGCGTTAGCCCAAGCGGAGCCAATATTTCTTCTGCGATGTATTGATGGTGGCTGTATCCCAGGCGTTGTCCAGGATACGGCCAATCAGCAGATAGTTTGTATTGGAGTAACTGTAGCGAGCGTCGGGCTTAAAATCTGCGGGTTCATCCAAGACCAGCTCCAGCGCCTTGTTGATGTCTAGCTGCGTAGTGAACCAATCCCACGCCGCATCGTCCGTGAAATTTGGAATGCCGCTGCGATGCTGCACCATCATTCTCAGAGTAATCTGGTCGGCATATTCAATCCGCCCCACAAGTTCCGGCAAGTAATCGGCGAGGGTTTTATCCAGGGACAACGTCCCGTTATTGACCAGTTTGGCGACGGCGGTGGCGATATACAATTTGCTGATACTGCCAATTTTGAACAATGCATGAGGATCGGCCGGCTCTTGGGTGAGTTTGTTCTTCCAGCCGGCAGCATAAAAGGCCGGTGGCTGACCGCCTTGATCGACATAGACGATGATGCCATCCAGTCCCAGATCAACCGCATCGTCCACCTGCCCTTGCACCGTGTCGGGCAAGGGGGTTATCCACGGCGGGACCAGGTCCAAGGGGGCGATGACAAGGGCACTGATGATCCCTATGATGGGCCCGATTATTCTAAGTATTCGAATTATACGGTCTTTTTTTTGCATTTTCTTTCTCTCCTCTATTTGTCTTAGATTCAAGTCGTGAGTACAACAGACTCCCCGAATAGGACTTCGTGGGGTGTCCGATAGTTGGGTCGTTTGCCAGGCCGATGGTTGAGCCGAAACATGATGTGCTGGCCGCTCACACGCTCCCTTGCTACGCAAGTGAAAATGATACCCGCATGCCTCGCTCAACGACGACTTCATCAGTGTATGCGCCATTTACAACGATATCGGCGAAGCGGACCGGCAAGCCCATGGCGGAATAGAAATCGGTACCATCTTGCAGATGGAAGTGCAGGTGTGGCTCTGTGGAATTTCCAGAAAACCCGCAGCGTCCGATGATGTCGCCCTGGCCGACCTTATCTCCCACCTTAACCGGTATTGAACCGGGAATGAGGTGCGCGTAGAAACCATATTCGCCTTCGGCATGTCGGATAATGATGTGGTTGCCGGCCATCTGGGTGGCGAGGAAATCTGGCATGAAATACCCGGTGAACGGGGACTCGTGGTGCCCGTCATGTACCGACACGACCTCCCCATCCGCTGCGGCGAGGATCGCTTCTCCATAACAGTAGTAGTCCTTCAGGTGCCGTCCGTTGCCGCGGTGTCGCGCAAATCTGGAATCCGCCTTCACGAAATCGTAGGCGTAGCGCTGGTTCAGCACCTGCCACGAGTGGGATGTTTCGGGGGTATGTCCGCCATGATATACGAGCCATTCACCATCCAGCGGCAGGCGGTAGGTTACGCGCGTCTGGTAGTTTGCCACGTCTGTTTCGCTTCCGGCCAGGCGGCGCGATGTGGCCATTTGACCGAAGGTGAGTCGCAGTTGCTGCAACAGGAGGAACGGGTTGAATATCGAGAGAAACGTTGATGTAAGAAAGGCAGCGGCCTGGCCGGGTCTGCCTGCCTTTCGGATAGGGCCCGGCACCGGCCAGTCCAGCGCCGGGTGGCGCGTTGCCCCTGTATTTGCGCTCCGAAACACGTACCGCTTGAAGACCCAGCTACAGATCAGGTACAGACCGAGATAGAGCGACCAGGAATACACCGGGCGCCACTGTATCTGTGCCACGCGGACGAGGACGTACTGGATGGCCGTCGCCCCGACCAGGGCAATTACCAGGGGATAGAGCCAGCTCCAGAACGAACCACTACTTCTGACTTCATTTGTGGAACCGGCCGTGGGATTCTTCGCATGGTTGTCGTTCATTTGGTTGTCCTCCATTAGTCAACGTAGGTTTCCTTCACAGCAAGCTAACGCTACGTTCACCGGCTTGTCCGGTGCAACACTTTGTTGTCTTTTAAGCATAATTATTTTTCTTAGATTCAAGTGTGAAGATTTACTTCTCCCGGCTTCCTACTCATCCAAACGCAACAGCGGGCGCACGGGATTCAGCATATCCGCCAGATTCTGTTCGGGGTCGGCACTATCATGGTTGTAAACCATCACCGCAACGGTGTCAAGCTCAGGCGAATAATTGAGCACCGAGCGAAAACCGGCAATATAGCCTGCATGCCCCATACTTTCCCCTTGGAGCGTGATGCCCAGACCGTAGGAACTGCCAGGGGTGGGTGTCGTCATCGCCACCAGGGAGGCTGGGTCATCGAACAGCGCCCCACCGAACACCCCCTGGGCGAAGGTGGTGAGGTCCGATGCGGTGGAAACCAGACCACCCGCCGACCACCCGATGGATTCATGCAGTTCCGTGACGTCGGCCATGGCGTCCCCAATCCCCGAATAGCCGTGTACCACGTCAACCAAGGGATCTTCGTAGCAATCCAGAAACGTTGAGGTCATGCCCAGGGGTTCATAGATGTGCGTGCGATACGCCTGGGCCAGGGGCATTTCCGCCGCGGCTTCGATGATCATGCCGAGCAGGGTGTAGTTGGTGTTGCTGTAGCGCCACTGTGCCCCCGGCTCAAACTGAGCCTCTTGGCCATAGACGTAGCGGGCAAGCGTGTCCTGGGGATCCCGTTGGACGCAAGCCAATGTCACGGCTCCTGACTCCTCATCGACCACCATCTCCGTGAAGAGATCCGCCCAGTAAGACTCGTGTTCGACCACGTTAGCCAGGCCGGATGTGTGGGTCAGCAGGTGGCGCAGGGTGATCTGGTCGCCATTGGGCAGTTGATCTGCCACCTCCGGCAGCCACTGGGCCAGGGGATCATCCAGGGTCAGCACGCCCTCCTCGGCCAGTTGGACAATCACCACCGCGGTGAACATCTTGGTGATACTGCCAATCCGAAACGCATCGTCCGGCGACATGGGGGTGTCGTCCGCCAGGTTCGCTGATCCACTTGCCCCCTCGAAGCGGTATCCTGGCGCATCGATCCACACGATCATGCCGGGCGGGAGTTCGCCTGCGGTCAGATCGTCCATCTTCGCTTGTACTTCTGTCACGACATCCGTCGGAAACGCCTGCGGGGCATCCTGGACGGGAGTTTCGCCTGGGGTCAGATCGTCCATCGTCGCTTGGTCTTCCGCCACGACATCCGTCGGAAACGCCTGCGGGGCATTCTGGGCAGGCGTGACGCAGCCGGTCAGCATCATCATCAAGGTCAGGCTCAAGAGTAGTTTTTTAGTCATGTGATTTTCCTTTTGTCCGAAGAGTTGGATGGTTATTCATCAATATTTGTCTCCCTGTGCTGATGGAAACGGCCGTTAACACATCAATAAACAGTCCGACAGGGCCTAATGTGGCTGTTTTTTTGCTTTTGTATGATTCCGCTATCGGTCATTTATACGTTGGCTAAACTCATCTGCTCTCTCGTGGTTGCATCTGTCCTGGTAGGCTGGGACGCAATTGCCGAAGGGCTAAATCCTTTGACGATGAGCCATAGGGGAAGAATCAGTTCAAAGATGCCCCCTGGCAGAAAGTGCATCATGTTTAAATTGAAGCCGAAGAGTTCTACCGCGGACCCCATCAGCAGCGCTACATAGCCAATGAATCCCAAGGCTGCCATTGGTCGGGGGATGAGTCGTGTTCGATACAGCAGATAACACAACGGCAGACTCCCCAGACCTAGGGCCATCATCGTGACGAGAAACGTCGTACTACTCCCTGCCACAATCAGATTGCTCAAGATCAGGACAGAAGCAGCACCCTGTGTTCCTGCCTGGATCATTTCCTGGCTCAACACGATCAGCGACAGGGTACCGATTCCAGCAATGAGAAGACCTGCGCCATCGAAAATTCTGGTAGCAACGTAGCCGATGGCGACAGTTTGACTATACTTTTTCAGGATGGGGAATAGCACTACGCCAATGCTGACATTGGCAGCGGCGCCCACAAATTGAATGAGCACACCGATGATCAACTGGATTCTGTCGGGATGAACGTGAAGTAGATAATCTGGCGCAGTCAGGATGGTGTCAACAAATCCGCTGCCTATCATGTAGGCAACCGTCGCGGTCAGGATTAACAACCCTACAATTCTTGCGGTCTTCAGGTTCGTGCTCTCTCTGTCTTGGTTAGTCATCGTTTCTCCCCTTGTTGGCTATTTGCCGATATCGATATGTTTCATTGAACTGAACTTGCATAAAGTGCGGTCGCCCATCCTGCTCCTTGAATCTGAAACAGGCAAGAATTCCATCCAAGGTCGATCTCCTTTTGCTTGCAATGCTTCTCGACTTCCGCCTGATAATACAGATCAATGTGGTGAGACGTCATCACCACAAGTGGTGATTGATGTGGTGATTGATGTGGTGATCGGTAAATGGAATAATGTGAGGCAAATAAAAAGCCCCGGCCAGTGGTTCGACAACCGGCCAGGGCTAGGGGGTGGTGTTTGCGTGTTGGTTAGTACAGATTAATATCCTCAGCCCGGTGGACAGCGGCTCGACGGTTGTTTACCCCAAGCTTGTTGTAGATATTTTTGGTGTGGGTACGCATGGTGTTCAAAGAGACCATGAGGGTTTGGGCAATTTCTGGTCCGTTCAATTCAGTTCTGAGCAGCCTCAACACTTCAAGTTCACGTTCGCTCAGGGGTTCAACTAGAGGCTGCAAGCTGACGCTTTGCTTCCCCGGGGGTGTAGGATGAACATCTCTTTGCTCTTCGAAAGCAGAAAGCAATCTATCTACATAGTTCGGCATTATTCCTTGTGCAGCAGCATCAGACAAGAGTTCTGCCATCGGCAACCCTTCATCTGCAAAAATGCGGACATAGCCTTCTGGCTCGGCCAAGGTCAAGGCACGCGCCAGCGGCACGCGAGCCAAGGGGAGATTTTCCTGTGCCTGATGTGCCACTGCCTGTAGCAATAGAATCTCGATCATACTCGTCAGCCATCGGCCTTCTTGCGCTGCTTTTAAGAGGCGATTGAGTAGTGCCATCGCCTCGAGCATTGCGTTGTCATTGCCCCCTTGCTTGTACTGGGCGATGCGCAATCTGGCGAGGGTAATATGCTCGAATTGGCGCAGGAAGCTGAGATCGTCGTCTACAGATAGACCTTGTTTGTGCTCCCAACTTAGCGCAGCGGTCAATTTGCCTTGGGCAATCCACACCCGCGTTTTCAATGCCGAAATCGGACGTAGATTAGGAATGAGTGTTCTGAAATAGAGGCGTTCGGCCTCGTCGAGCGACGTAATCGCTCCATCCATATCCCTTTGTGATTGCTTGATTTGTGCTTGGGCAATCCGCAAACGATACGGCCAAGCGGCTAACGCCTCCTGGCCCAATGCCTCGCTTTTTGACAAGTTTAGCAGAACCTCTTCCACATTGCCACGTTCATGGTGCAGGCCAGCCAAGCCTAAATAGAGGTCTGCCGTTCCCGGTATGGCGGGATCACCTTGCGTCAGCGCAAGCTGCAAAGCTCGGTCATAGACGCTCACTGCATCTTGAAGCCGACCTTGAGCTATTCGCATGTTGGCTAGGCAAAATGTGCCGCCAATGGCAAAGATGAATTGACCAGCCATCTGGAAAACGCTCATGGCATCGTCAACAGATTGGTAGGCGGTATCTAGCTCACCTTGTCCCCAATACATCAGCCCTAAAATAAACATCGCTGGGATGCGTTTAATGTAATCATCTTCAGGCAGCAAGTCGAGCGCTTGCTGCGCATACTTCATGGTGCTAGGCGTATCTCCGAGCAACTGTGCATAGTAGGCACGAGCGTTGGCTATGAACACTGGCAGCGACTGAAACTGTTCTTCATCTACGATAATTATCTGGGGGGATGGTTGTTGGAGGCGTTGTTCTACATCGTGCAAGCGGGCATCGGCAGCCGCCATGTCGCCGCTATTTAGAAAGGCCCAGGCGTAGGCCATGCCGAGGACGGGTCTGGTGCGGACGATCTCATCTGGCACTGTTTTTGCCCAGCCAAGCCAAGCAGCGGACTGATACGTTCTGTCCATTGTGGGCCAGGCCAGCTCAAGCAGGTCGGCCACCCGCTCGACATCTTTGGCGGCAAGCGCGTGCTGAATCGCTTTGATTTCCTGGCCATTGTTTTCATACCATACGCTGGCACGGCCATTTAAGTCAGCTATGGTGTCAGGTTGTTGCTGTTGGAGTCGCTGTCGCAGCAAATCGGCAAAGAGATGGTGATAGCGGTACCAGCGTCGCTCGTTGTCCAGGGGAATGATGAACAGGTTAGCATGTTCGAGATACTCTAACGTTTCTTGCCCGGAAGCAGAGGCGTCGCACAGAACAGCATCACACAGGGAACCACAGAGTTGGTCGAGGATAGATGTGCCTAGCAGGAAGGTCTGCACGGGTTCGGACTGTTGCCCCAAGACCTCTTCCAGCAGATAGTCCATCACAAAGCGGTGGCTGCCAGTGAAGGAGTGGATAAAGTCGGCAGTATCGGCTCGCCCCTGCATGGAAAGAGCGGCTAGTTGCAGTCCGGCAATCCAGCCTTCGGTACGCCTTTCCAGCGCGGCTATCTCGTCGGTTGAAAGTTCTAAACCGGTCACTTGTTTGAGGAAAACGGCCGTTTCTTCCAAAGTAAAACGCAAATCAGCCGCTCGCAGTTCAGTCAGCAGGCCGCGCACGCGCAGGCGGGGCAAAGGCAGCGGCGGGTCTTCGCGGGTGGTGATGACCAGATGCATCTGCGGCGGTAAGTGTTCCAGCAAAAAGGTGAGTGCCTGATCAACATCTGGCGCATCGACAACGTGATAATCGTCAAAAACGAGAGCGAATTCTTGCGGGATGACGGCTATTTCGTTGAGCAAGGCTGTCATGACGGCTTCGATTGCTGGCGGCTGTGGCGATTCAAGCATGCCGGACACCCATTTTCCGATTTCCGGTGCGAGTGTTTGCAGCGCAGCAATGAAGTAGGTCAGAAAGCGGGTGAGTTCACTATCCCGTTCGTCTAATGAGAGCCAGGCAAACGGCCGTTCTCCATCAGCAATCCATTCACTAACCAACGTCGTCTTGCCAAAACCGGCCGGAGCCGAGATGAGGGTCAGTTTGCGGTGTAGCCCTTGGTTGAGCTTGGCAATGAGGTGGGGGCGCGGGACGAGCGACGGTCGTTTTCGAGGAATATACAGTTTGGTTTGGAGCAAGTTACCGAGCATCACACAAAAGTATACTGGAAAGGCTCACGATTTGCCCAAATTTACTGGTTGATAAGGGCTACAAATGCAATTTCAACCCTACATGGGTGGCCGTAAACCCTATCTTTTCATAAAAGCGTATCGCGTCAGGGCGCTGTTTGTCACTAGTCAGTTGAACCAGTTTGCACCCTCTAGTACGGGCTATCTGGACTGCGTATTCAAACATTTGTTTGCCAAGCCCCTTCCCACGATACGTTTCATCTATGCGGACACCTTCAATCAAACAGCGCCATGATCCCACATACGTCAAATAGGGGATATATGTGAGTTGCAGCATACCGACAAGTTTGCCTTCGAATTCAGCAATGAGCAGCTCGTTGTTGGGATCACGGCTTATATGGGCGAAGGCTGTGGAATAGTTTGCATTGATCGGCAAAGTTGCATCCTCGTGTTGAGCGCCTAATTTGTCGTTGGCCAGCAATGAAACCAACATTTCCAAGTCATTTATTTCCGCTTCTCTAAATTTTAATTTCATGGTTAACTATTTGTTCCTGAGATTTTCAAGCACCTGCGCGTCTACCCAAAAAATGTTGGCCGCTGAAGCCGTGAGGCGCATGATGGGGGATTTTTTGAATAGCGATCCTAGACTTCGTACCTCTGACCAGCCTGAAGCGGTGCGGTTTCCTTTATCGCTGTCCATAAAACAAAAGGGAAGCCTGCTGCACAATTTCTGCCAAAACCAAACTCAAGATGGACAGACTGGTGCTATCAAACAATGTGAGCGTTTCTACAAAAGCAGACCCAATGACGGCCAGGATGCCAGCGGCCAAAACAAAGTACCCGTTGCGTTTGGCTTTGAGCCCTGCCGCCTTTCCCTCGGCGTGGGCTGAAGCAACCGACCCTTGGCCAATTGTCAGAACCGTTTGCAGTACGATCTGCCCCACAATGATCAAGAGCATCGTGGTGAGCACCAAGCCGCCATAGCCAACGGGAAGCGTGTCGCTGCTCAGGGCAGCGGGCCGCATTGGCCACGCGCGGGCCACAAAGTACAGCGCGGCACTGCTGATGATGACCAATGACAGACCGGCACTTTTTTGGTGAAAAGAAGCGTTGAAAGTATTTGGGTTTGTCTGATTTAATGTTTTTTGTTTCATGATATTTCTCCATAAATGCGATAAGTTAGCCAATAATCGACTCAATTTTTAGCGGCCAGTTGCGTATCAATTAGCCAGTTTTCGATGACCGTCATGGCGGCAGGGCTCTCCACAATGCTGGTGTGGGTCTCGCCTTCAATGATGTGCACTTCGCCGTTGCTGTATTCGGAAACGGCCGTTGGAAATTGATCGGCTACAAATGCTTCGTCCTGGTTGCCGACGATTACAAGCAGCGGGGCATCAACGGCCGTTAAGGCAGCGGCATAATCCTGTGGTGAGGAATTGGCTGTGGCCCGGAAGCTGTAGGTGTGTGTTACCTCGTCCGTCAGGTTGAAAAAGAGCGTGTCCAGATGATGGAACGTCTTGATGCCTACGTTGTTGAGCATGATGAGCCCGATCAGGCGGGTGACATGAAGTTGAGAGTAAGCCGCTGCGTCCGCATTGTCTGGATCGGGTTCTGGCAGGGTGGGGG
This sequence comes from Anaerolineae bacterium, assembly GCA_030432295.1. Taxonomy (GTDB): domain Bacteria; phylum Chloroflexota; class Anaerolineae; order Caldilineales; family Caldilineaceae; genus JACQGT01. The sequence goes on from JAUIHI010000046.1 coordinate 24,651, forward strand.
CATTGGTGCCAAGATGTGGAGCAAACATCAGGTAGCCATCAACACCGGGTGCCTCTACCAACTGAGCAAACTGGAGGGCAATGCCGCCACCCATCGAATGACCCGCGAGGATGAGACGGCCGTTTGGCTTCTCGGCGTGAATGGCGGTAATCACATCCGCCACGTCATCCTGGTACTGCCCAATGTAAGACACATCTCCGAGGGTGCCCCCGGATTGACCATGACCGCGCAGATCAAGGGCGACCACTTCCGCCCCGCTGATTTGGCGTAGCTTCTGGGCACTGCCGCTAAGGGCTGCGCTTTCAGACGTAACGCCGTGCAGTAGCAAAATGGTGGTGTCTGAGTTTGCCGGGAATTGGCGGGCAAACAAGATTTCGCCGTCCCGCATGGTGTACTGCTTCGGGATGAAGTCGGCGGTTACGGCCGTTTGGACCACGGGAAATGGGGCCACGGTAAAGGTTGGCTCGGGTAAAAAGGTGAGTATCAGCGCCAGACCAAAGTAGATAATGGCTGATACGGCCGTTGCAATAAGCGTGATTCTCAAAAACTTTTTCATGATTAATTTCCCTTTAAGTCATTTGTTCCGATATAGGGATAGCATAGCGGTTTCCTGGTATTGCTTTCTAGATACGAAAGTATCGTTTAGGGTCAATACCATTCAAATAAGGTTATTCAACCTGCGGAGTAGGCATCCTCAGATGCCGGTCTCCTCGATGAGAGCCGCATCTGAGGATGCTCACTCCACTTATTTGAATGGTATTGCGTTTAGGGTATTGTTTACAGCAGAAAAAGCAGCAGGATGAGCAAAGTTGTGACTAAGGTGGCAACGGCCGTTCGGATTCTGTTCCACTGATTCCAGCGCGGCTCAAAGTTGCGGCGGGCTGTCGCCTGGGCAGCAGGGGGCAACTTGTCTACATTCAGCGTTTGCAGTTGATTGTTGAGCGGCACGTTAATCACGCCAGTGGGCAGCTGCACACCAAACAGATAAAGCGCCGCTGCCATCAGCAGAATGGCTTTGCCGGTCATATCCAGTTGGCCGAAACCGAGAACGGCCGTTAGCAGCAAGGCCAGCACAGACCCCAGCCAAACCAGAATAAACAAAGGGTGATTGTTTTGAATCACACCATCCATCACCTGAAAAGCGCGGATGAATTCGCCATCATTCAAAGATTTGATGCCCGGCATGGTCACGACAGCAAAGGTGAACAGCAGGCCCGTTGTCAGCGCACAAAACATTGTGGCCAAAATAAGCAAAATGGGGAAGAAGGTGGTTGTTAACATATGATTTCTCCTTGTTCTACAGTCGAGCTTAAAAATTATTGACTAGGAACGAATTGCGGCTTATCTGCCGATTGGTAGCGCTTATTGCTGCGCAGCACAACGAGTACGGCCGCGCCCATCCACACCATTCCATTCAACGCGGCAACGCGCACATCCGAAAGAGCATTCTGGAGAATGAAGAACCCCACATTCACGCTGAAATGGAACAGGGTGGGCAACACCACGTTGGAATTGGTGCCCTGAACCAGCCAACCCATCACTGCCGAATAGCCAATGGTGGAGAACACAAAGAACAGCATAAATACCGGGCCGTTTTGGAAGTTGCCGATGTGCCATACGCCCCAGAGAACGCCTACCACCAGAAAAGCGACAACATTATTACGCTCTCTTGTCAGCAGGTTTTGGGCGTAACCGCGCCACCCCAGCTCTTCCCCAAACGCACCGAGCATAATGCCCACCAACATTACCAAGAACGCTGGTCCATTGATGGACGGAACACTGATAGGGGCAATAAACTGGTTGTAAACCAGAAAGAGAATCGCTGGCACAACCAGCGGCATTACCAGCGCCGCCAGATATTTCAGCGGATGGCTATCCTTTAACGTCACGGTCAGTTTCACCTGATCCTTTCTGAACAGCCGGAGCATGACCAAAGCGGCAATCCCTGGCCCAAACTGCGGTAGCGAGACCTGAGTGGGATCAATACCGAGAAGCTGCTGTACTATTGACAAAAGAATCGTGAATACAAACGTGATAACAAAGAACAAGCCAATCTTTCTAAAAATTTTCATCATTATCTCCTTGAAATTAGTTAGACAATCCGGGGGTTGCCCGCAGGTAGGTATCATCTGTCAACTGGCTCAACATAAATTCAGCCACATCTGCCACCGAAATTTTCAGGGTGATGGCCTTGTCGGTTGCGGCAAAGCCGTGACGATATGTGCCGGTACGGTCACCATTAGTCAAAGCGCCGGGGCGGACAATGGTCCAGTCGAGATTACTCTGCCTGATGAACGTCTCCTGGCGGTTGTGGTCGGCATAGGCGCGGCGTAATAGCAGCCCAAACATCAAATATTTCCAGTAAGCGTTCAGGTTGCTGCGGCTGTCGCCAACTCCTAATGTGGATTGGGAAATCAGACGACGTACATTGGCCTGCTGCATCGCTTCGATTATGTTTTGCGTCCCTTGTGACCGCACCGTGCCGTTCGGCCCGGCACCAAGCGACGATAAAACAGCATCCTGTCCCTGTACGGCCGTTGCCACATCATCGGGGTTCAACACATCCCCCTGCGCGACTTTCAGATTCGGATGGGTTTGCTCGACCTTGGCGGGATTGCGGACGAAGGCGGTTACGGTGTGGCCCTGTTCGAGTGCCTGGGCAACAACTTCTTTTCCTGTGGTGCCTGTGGCACCGAAAACAATAACGTTCATTTGAATTCTCCTTGTATCAAACTTATTCTCAATTCGATTATGAAACTGCGACAACGAGGCAGGTAGCGGTGATCATGAGCGCCACCGGCCCAAACAGCCACCGTTCGGTGCGGCTGAGGGAGGCAAAGTTGCCCAGCGTATTTAGCGCCATAAACCCGGTCACTATCCAGGCCAACATGCCAATGCTTGTTGGTGACGGCACGCTGCCAACCAGCCCTGCGCGGTAGCGGACGATGTAGATGAACATGCCCAAAACGAGGATGGCGGCCATGCTGGCCACGCGCAACCCCGGCGTCAGCTCCGTTTGGCGTCCGCCCCAGGCCATTGTAATGGGCAGGACGCCCAAAGCCAGCAGCAACTGTGCTGCCATAAAGAGGCCCAAAAGGACTGTGGCGAGATTGGCTGCGATTACGGAGTAATTGTTATCGGCTAAAAAAGTCATGATTTGTTTCTCCTTCGTAAATCGGATTGCTTATGGTGGTCATTGTTTGCTTTTCAGACGGGTGACTGAAACAAGCGGCATGCCCAGGTCCCGAATCTTCCGCAGCAGTCCGTACAGGGCGGCCTGGTCGATGACTGGCCCAGTCAGGCAGGTAATGCCGTTTTCTGCCTGGGTAAGGGTGAAGCCCACGAATTCGGCTTCCCACAGGGGGCTGAGATGGCCCTCAAGTTTGATCTGGTAGGTTTGTGGTGTCTGCATCATCCGTTTCATCTGTTTCATCTCTGTGTCTTGCATATGGTCTTAGTCTCAATACCATTCAAATAAGCGGAGTGAGCATCCTCAGATGCGGCTCTCACCGAGGAGACCGGCATCTGAGGATGCCTACTCCACAGGCCGAATAACCTTATTTGAATGGTATTGGTCTTAGTCTATAAAATTAGCGGGTTCCGTTCGACCATCGAAAGTTCTATTTGGGGGTGTATTGTGTGCTTCTAACGGCCTCACAGGTCGGGTCACTTACTCAAGCACCTTTGATTCTTCATTTGATAGTTTGAAATATACGGAATGCGCCCAAGCGTGAATTGCATCCCAATCACGATAATCCCCCTCCCGAACACCGTTTACGGTTGTGAGGGCTTTAAGCATCATGCGGGTGAGAAAAGACATTTTGCTAAAGTCCACCACACCTGCAAAACCCTGAACGCTAACCGGCACCACTTGGGATGATATTGCCCTCAACTTATCTGCGTACCCCAACGCTTGTTGTTCAGTTTTTGCATTCTTTTTTGCCAATGTCAGGCAGGTAAAAAAGAATGCAACTGGCACGCTGCTTAACGCTTTTTGATTGGTTTTTACAAAATCCACCGCTTCCGGCATCCATTTATCATATTGAATGGCACTGCCCACAATCACGGCATCATACGTGTCTACCTGATTCACATCACGGATCCATTTTATTTCTACCGCACAATCCTGTTGGCATAAAACATCACCGATAGCTTCTGCAACCTCGCCGGTGCTACCATATTGGCTGGCGAAGGTAATCAATATTTTGAAGCTGTCTTTGGTTTTGCTTCCAGGGTCATGATTGTGAAAGTGCCATTTTTCAATGATTGCTTCTTTTCTTTTTCGAGTTTTCATCATTTTTCTTCCTTTATTTTGGACTGGTAATCAACCGATTAGCTTTGAAGCGGAGTATCTGCGGAGGGAAAAGCAGACCGCTGCCACAAATCGCGAATCAACCTGTCAAACGCCAGCGTGGCCAGCAGCAGTAACGTGAAACTCATCATAATGGGTCGTATCTGGTGCAGATCCAAATCGAGCAGAAACTGCTTTGCCAGCGAATAAATACTGAGGCCAATACTGACATAAATCAACAGCGGTATCGCCAGCCGGGGGTCTTCAATGCCTTTGTTACCTCCATTTTGACCAGCACCACCATGCTTCAACATGCGCAGGTTTCGAGCCACCAGCACAGCAACAAACAAGTGACCACCCGCAAAAATCCCGATATTTAGGAGTTGGGTATTCATTTCGCCGGTCCATTCGGGTAGTTTGATGACCAACCAGATCAAGCTCAAACCAAGTGCTATCCCAATTTGCAGCGGCGAAACGTAGTCAAACAGTTTGCCCGACTCATGCGGAAGCTCCTGGTGTTCACCGTTTTGGGGTCGAGACGCCTTCAAGTCCGCCATCAGTTGCCTAACTGCGGGAATTGCCAGGGGAGATAGTTGCAGCAAAAAATAGACGCCGATTGATGCCAGAACGGCCGTTACCGATACCGTCCAATCAAAATAGATAAATGCAGCCAACAAACCCAATCCCAAAACAGCAATGAGATTGTTCATCCTTGTATATCCCATCAACTTTTTGTCAATGTCATGCGGCAATCCCATCCCGTTCGTGGTCGCACTCTGAGATGCCTGTTTCACCAACTTCCGGGGAAAATAGAAGGAGATCACGACAATCTGACTGACGAACACCAAATAGAATAACGTACTGTAGAACATAGTTTTCCTCTCTTAATCACGCGCCTGTCTTACCAAACGCTGTGTCTGAATGATTGAGCCACCAACTGCTTGGCCACTACTTGTGTTCAATTGCAATGTAGGCTCATTGGGAATGTCCGTGGCAGACTCGCTTCGGCTTCGATACGACCAGAAACTACCCCGGTCTACTCACCCTACGCTTGCCCGCGGACCACGGACGATCCCAATGAACCGCAATGAATTGGCTTACGAATGTGAACTTTCATTTTTATCCATTCGCTTTTCCTGTTCGTGAAGCCGCCACAATGAAACTTGTAACCGCCAGCAGCACCGTCATCGGGCCAAACACGAAGCGCTCGACATGGCTCACCGAAGCAAAATTGCCCAATGTGTTCAGAACCATGTAGCCCGTCACCACCCAGGCCGCCACACGAATGAGGGTTGGCTGCGGCATTTTGCCTGCCAATCCCGCCCGGCAGCGAATGATGTAAATAAACCCGCCCAAAATAACGGCCGCAACCACGCTGGTCACACGTAGGGAGGGCGTCAATTCTGGCTGCCGGCCGCCCCACAGCATCGAAATCGGGATGATGCCAGCGGCAGCCAACAGCTGCACAACAACAAAGATAAGAAAAAGAACCGAGGCAATATTGGCTGCATTGCGTACAAAAATGGGTCTCTCCAGGTAAGTCATGATTTTCTCCTTGACCACGCGCTCGCCTTGCCAAGCGCTGTGTTTGAATGATGGAGCCGCCGCCGTTTGCACTTGATTGCAGCGGGTCGAGCTTGTGAATAGTTGCCTGTAGTTTAGAAAATGGGAGCGGCTTTGTCAGTCACCGAAAGTTCTATTCGGGGATGTATTTGCGTTTTGTGAGGGGTGAAGTACGAGAGGCTAAAGGATATTCAGCCACCGGGCGCGGCTAGTTGCTCCTGTCCGGCCACAGTAGGATTGCCCTTCATTTAAGCGACTGTTTATCTGGGGAACGGCCGTTATCTGGGGAACGACCGTTGCCTAACTTTCTCCTTCGTAAATGGGACGCGGACTAGCGCGGATGAACGCGGATCAATCGGTGTAATTTGCTTAATCTGTGGATTTTCATTCATGGTGTTGAGCACGCGCTCATGCCATCCCCTCTCCTTATGTCTGCCGAGAACTATCAGCATTTACAAGTGTACACCCCCGAATAGAACTTTCGGTGGCCGACAAGCGCTGCTCGGTTGTCTAGACTAATCGTGAATTTAGATAAGAGGGCGACCCACAGCATGCTTACAGAATTCCATATCAAGTCCAACTGAGGCACTCACAGGGAGAAAAAATCATGAAAATCAATTTCCGTCTAATCATCGCTATTACTATCCTGCTGCTCTTACCATTGATTTGGTTATTGTGGGGCAATGCACAGGGGGCGACGTCCACACACACTGCGCTAGACGGCCGTTATTCGTTTGACATACCAGAAAATTGGGTAGACGAGAGCACTGCGGAGTTTAACGCGTTCAGCTATTCTGAAAATATCTACACGTATCTTATTGCGGTCGAAGCGAATGATGTTGATAGTGGCATTCGTCATGCTTTAGACATCACAGTCCCGGAACTGGATTCTGAGCCTGTAAAAACAACGACAGCCCCTGCCCCAAACGGTACCTGGACGCAAAAGATCTATACCTTACCTGATGGGTCAATGACAGTAGCTGTCGGTCAGTTTGTTGATGATCTGGCTTATGTCCTCATCCTGCAAGCCCCTGATGAAACGGCCGTACAAACTGTAACTGATGATTTCACCAGCATCCTACTCAGCTTCACGCTCGGTAACGCCATTGATTTAACAAATGCCCAACCACAAACAATCACACCGGATATGGTGGCTGATCTTGAAAACTATATCCATGACATCAGCGCGTTTTATGAAGTGCCCGGCGCAGCAGTCGCCATCGTACAAGATGGAGAGGTGATCTACTCTCAAGGCTTCGGCGTATTGGAAATGGGGTCAGAACAGGCCGTCAACACCGACACCCTGTTTATGATTGGCTCAGTTGGTAAATCCATGACCACCATGATGATGGCAACTTTAGTCGATGACGAAATTCTGGGTTGGGATACCCCCGCGCATGAAGTTTACCCGGAGTTCAGCTTATCCAATGCCACGGCGACAGAACAGATTCGTGTCCGCGACTTTGTCAATAATTCCAGTGGCGTAGCAACGTATAATGTGCCGAGATTTCTCGTTAGCCAAACCCCCGCACAACTCATTGAATCACTGGTCACAGTACCCACGATCGCCCTTCCGGGAGAAGCATACAGTTACAGTAATCTGATGTTTGCCACCGGTGGATACGCCGCCGCACACACTGTTGCAGCCAATAACAGTGTCGATCTGCACAGCACCTATACCACCTTAATGCAGGAGCGTATCTTCGACCCGATTGGGATGGTGCATACAACCTTTGATTTCGACGCCGCCATTGGCGAAGACAATCACGCATCACCGCATGCGGTTGATGTTGTTGAGAGCGACCTCGATGTGCTGCCTATTGACTGGGAGCGTTTTATTCTCCCCGTTGCTCCGGCAGGCGCATCCTGGTCCAATGTTGAAGATATGGCCTTATATCTCACCACGCATCTCAACCAGGGCGTTGCGCCGAACGGCACAGTCGTCGTGTCAGAAGCCAACCTCAGTGAAACCCAGCAGGCCGGAATCAACATCGCTGGCGATATCTATTACGGCATGGGCTGGGTAATCGACTCCTACAATGGCCTACCGCTCCTCTGGCATAGCGGCGGCACACAGGGGTTTGCTTCGGACATCGCTTTCCTGCCAGATGCCAATCTCGGCGTGGTTGTTTTGAGCAATAAGGGCAATGCAGACAACTTTACGCGTTCTGTGCGCGAATACGTGTTTGAACTTAGCTTCAGCCTGGAACACGAGGCTGATTCCCGTTATCGCGTAACGCAAACGGCATCTGATGCTGCGCTTGAGGAGATTTTGCTGGATATACAATTCGTCCCGGTTGAACAGGAACAAGTCATCGAATATGTTGGTGAATACGATCTGGGCATAGCCGTTATCTACGATGAGGCCAATGGCTTTATCATAGATACTGCCTATGGTCAGGTTCCACTGGTCGCTGTTGTGGGCAGGGAGGAAACATACTACGCGGGGAATGGTCTCATTCTGACATTCTCTCACGATAGCGAAGGCGGTGTAACGCTCAGTATTGGTGTTCTTGACGATCCATTGCAGACAGTCGTGTTGCAAAAGAGGATGGGTTAATGCCAGACACCAACACACCGCGTCACAATAAATCACATTCCGCAAGTAAAGGGAAGTAGAGAGGGATGTTACAAGATATTCAACTCTTGAGCTCGACTGACAGCCTGGGTGCGACTGGAAACGCTCAATTTACCAAAGATGTTATTGACATGCTTTTTAACGGTGCTGAGGGCAATCACCAACTCATCGGCAATGGCCTGATTCGTCAAGCCATTGCCGATTAAAGCCAGCACCTCAAGTTCGCGGTCACTCAATGGCTCGATTAACATTTGGTTTGGATCAGGCGGCGCAGAGACCGCATCATGTGCGGGGTCTATTGCCTGCATTAAGCGGATAACGTATTCAGGAGAAGCCCCTTGTGCCAAAGCTGCCGCTAACAATTCCCGCATGGGCTGCCCTTCATCGACGAAGAGCCGCACGTATCCTTCCGGTTTAGCCAGAGATAGGGCGTGCTGCATGGCGGCAACGGCCGTTTCCATCTCTCCCTGTGCCTGATAGGCGAGCGCTTGCAGCAATAGAATTTCAATCACGCTTTGGCCTCTGCCCCCTGCCTCTGCCGCCTGCAAAAGACGCTCCAGCAAACCCACGGCCTGCGTCATGGCAGCCTCTGACCGGTCTTGCCGGTATTGCGCGATGAGGATGCGGGCTAACGTCATATGATGACATTCACGCAGGTAGCTGAGATCATCATCTGCCGTCAGCCCTTCTCCGTGTGCCCAATCCAACGCTTGCGCAATTTTGCCCTGCGCCAACCAGAGCTGTACCTTCAGCGCCGCAGCTGGACGCACATCGGGAATCGGATCGCGCCTATACAGCCGTTCCGCCATATGCAGATGATCCAGGGCGTCACTCAGGCTTCCTTCAGCCAGTTTCAACCGCGCCATCGCCACATGCCAACGAGAGACGCAGCCGGGTAGTATCGATTGTTGACCCAGAGCTTCCTGTCCTTCTTGCAGAAATTGCGCAGCTTTCTCCAGGTTGTTCCACTCCAGGTGCAGCGTGCTTAGGCCGATGTACTGATCGGCCGTTTCCTGCAAAACCAGCTCGCCTTGCTCCACCGCAACCTGCAATGAATGGGTGTAAATACGCGCCGCCTCATGGAGATGGCCCTGCTCTGCCGTCAAATCGGCCAGCATCGCCATCGCCGTCCCCACGATTTGGAAAGAACCGCTGCGTACCATTTGCATATTCGTCAGACAGTCAGCGATGGCGTCGCCTGCCGCCGTCAGACTGCCCTCTGCCCAATAAGCCAACCCCAGAAACAGGTCGGCAAGGCCGCGTGAGTAATGTTCGTCCTCAGGGAACAGACGCAGCGCACGCCTGGCGTTTTGGATAGCGGTGCGGCTGTCGCCGCGGCCCAGGGCCAAATAGGCGCGGGCAGAGGCGATAGAGGCTGGCAGCGTCTGATAGGCGGTTTTGTTGACAAAGACGATTTCTCCTTGATCGGAAGGATCTTTAGCCACAGCCACCAACGCCTGCGCGGCACTACGCAAACAGGCATCGGCTTTCTCCAGCTCACCATCATCCAGCCAGGTCCAGGCGCAGCCCATATTCAGTACAGGCCGGGTGTGTACCAAGGCCGCTGGCAGCGCCAGCACCCAGCCGCGCCAGGTCTCGGGCCGGTGCCCGTTAAAGAGAGCTGGCCATTCCATTTCTATGAGCGTCGCTGCGTGGGGGAAATCCTGGGCAAGTAGTGCGTGGCGGATGGCATCGGTCGGAGCATTGTTTTGTTCATACCAAAGGCTCGCGCGCTGGTGCAGGTTAGATACCACATCAGGCTGCTCTCGCTTCAGGTGAGCTTGCAGCACGTCGGCGAAAAGATGATGATAGCGATACCAGCGGCGTTTATCATCCAGGGAGATGACAAACAGGTTGCCTCGTTCCAGTATCTCCAGCAGTGTGCTGCCGCCTGTTTCCCCTGTCACTGCATCGCACAGAGACCCGCTTAGTTGACTGAGAATTGAAGTTTGCAGCAGGAAATTGCGAATCGGGTCAGGCTGGTGCTGCAACACTTCTTCAACCAGATAGTCAACGATATACCGGTTGTCACCAGCAAGCGTTTGTATAAATTCGGAGCGTTTTCCCGGCCCAGGAAAGTCAGGCTGGCTCTGCAGCGCCAGGGCGGCCAACTGAAGACCAGCAATCCAGCCTTCGGTGCGGGTTTCCAGTGAATCGACATCTTCGACTGAGAGGTTGAGACCCATTGCCTGGTTGAGGAATGTGGCGGCTTCTGCGGGGGTAAAGCGCAGGTCGGCGGCGCGCAGCTCGGTCAACTGGCCCCGCACCCGCAGCCTGGCCAGGGGCAAGTTCGGATCTTCCCGGGTGGTGATGACCAAGTGCATGTGGGGCGGCAGATGCTCAAGCAGAAACGTGAGGGCGTCGTTAGCTGGCTTGGTATCGATCACGTGGTAGTCGTCAAGCACCAGGACAAAGTCATCCGGGATTGTGGTGATTTCATTGAGCAGGGGTATCAGAATCGACTCGATTGGCGGTAGTTGAGGGGATTGGAGCGCACCCAACACGCCTTCTCCAATACTCGGGGCAATCGTCTGCAAAGCAGCGACGAGATAGGAGAGAAAACGTGTGGGGTCGTTATCCCCTTCGTCCAAGGATAGCCAGGCACCTGGTCGTTCAAGACCGGCAACCCATTCGCTGACCAGTGTGGATTTCCCAAAGCCGGCCGGGGCAGAGATGAGGGTCAGTTTACGATGCAGCCCGCCGTTCATGCGCTGGATCAGGCGGGGGCGGGCTACGGATTTAGGACGAGCCGGGGGGAGATAAAGTTTGGTGGCGAGAATGGGTGTAGACATGGGGGCATGATACATCAGACCAGGCAGTTCAGCAATTGCAAATTCAAAACCATCGAGGAGGTGGAGGGTGTATTACCTCAAGGTGTTTTTCCTTTGGATGAGACGCCCAATCCAAGGTCCGATTGTGGCGTGGGCATTCACCAAAATCGAAATGTGTTTTGCGTCGGCGATGCTGCCCACTTCAGAAGCGGCTCGAACTGATACGGCCAAATCGGCAAATGCCAATACCTTGCTTGGTAATATCAGTTCATCCTCAGCGCCAATCCATAGACCAAATGCACGATCAATTTTGGTAAATTGCTGGTGGGGTGCATAAGGTGTCATGGCGTTTGCCATATTGACCGTGTAAGAGGAAACCAAGCCTTTGTCGGAAGCCAACAATTCGGCTGGATAGTTAAACCGGACAGCACGGGAATGACCGCTCAACAGACCGCCGCTCATGGCATTGATAATGAAGGGTAAGGTATTTACCGTCGCGAAGGGTGCGGCCAGGGTGGGACGGGCAGTTTTAGAACGAAACCCGAACTCCGGTGAAAGGAAGATGTAATTGTCAACGGATTCATGGTCGGGTTGGCTGGCATAGTTGAGAACCAATCCTGCGCCTGATGAATGTCCCCCGATGAAGAGGGGTAATTCAGGAAATTCAGCGTGAATGTGTTTTATGAAAGTGGTTATATCTTTCCAAACTTGCTTGGGGTTGGGCGTGTCGCCACGTGGTCCTTCCGAAGCGCCATGACCACGAATATCGGGCATATAGACTGCCAACTCAAACTCGTTTTGTAGACCGCTCCCCAGAAATTGATAGCCTGCTCCGCTATGCGCTCCGCCGCCATGATAAAACAAACCCACCGCCCGAGGGGCTACAGGCATATAGCGTCGATAAGACAGGGTAGCGCCATCGCTGGCGGTGAGTGTCTCGGGGACGGGTAATTCAACAGCGTTTGCTGATTGCAGGTCATCGAATGAAAAAGATGTTTCGGGCATTGTACTCTCCAACAAAGTTGATGGTCAGTTTTGCAATTGTCTGGCGCGTCCGATGAAAGCCAGCACAACCAGCACAAATGCCGCACCCAAATAAGCCAGCGGATAGCCGTCTGTGCTGGCCCCCAGGAAGTCCAGTGCGGCGATCTTATTCATCGGGCCTAAATACCACATGGTGACGTACAGGACTTCGAACAATTTGTTGCCCCGGCTCCAGACACCCGATGCCAGTGCAAAGGACGGGATGAAAAGTGCAGCGGAAATCCAGATAAGCAGGCCAGCGCTGTCGCCCGCACTGATCAAGCGCAGCCCAACGCCACCGCCCGCCAGCAGGGTGACGAGGAAGCCGGCCAGCCAACTGGCGGGCAACTGTCTCCACAGGGGCGCGGCGGACGAGAAAACCATCTGCTGGGCGTTGTGCCGAATCGCACGGTTGCCCAGCCCGGACCAGATCAGTACCGGCCAGAGCCACGTAAACGGCAGCAGGTAGGTGCGGGAGGTCTCGACCGGGTTGGCGAGACCTGCGATAAATAACCCGCCTGCCACGGCATACCACCACCAGGGCTGTCCCTTGATGAGCAATTTCAATTCGGAAACCAGCACGCGTACAAATCTGAATTGTCCTGTGGATGCGTTCAGTGGGGTCAATTGAACGGCAGGGGCTGCTTTTGGCATGGGGGCAGGTTCCGACTTTATTTCGGCGGCATTTTTCTTCGTCCGCTCTTTGGATGGTTTGCGGCGCGCGGTGTCGAAGCGATCAAAGAAAATGGCGGCGACCAGGGTCAGCGCGATGGCGGCGGTGAAGAGCGCCAAGCGCATAAGGAGTATGTCGGATGTCCAATCAACGCCGGACCATTGAAAGATGGTACTGGTGGTGGCGGGGTCGCCAAGCACGAAACCCCCACTATATTCGGGGAAGGCGGCCTTGGCCGCGGCACCCATGCTTTGCTGGAACAGTCCCAATCCCAAAGGCTCCAGGGCCGGGTTGATGGCGCTCAATTTGTCCATGATCGGCAGGAGCATGAAGAAGAGAAAGAAATAGACCACATTGCCCAAGCCGCCGCTCAGGAAGCCGATGCTTTCGAATAGGACCGCAATCCCCGCAACAAGCGCCATGACGGGCATGGTGACGAACACGAAGGGGGCCAGCAGGGCCAACAGGTCGAGATGGGTGTTCTCACCGGCCAGAAATTGGATGCCAATGGCCGCAATCGCCAGCACAAGGATCATGGCCATCAGCACGGAAAAGTTGCTGGCCCATTTGCCAAACGTATAGAGGGGGCGTGTGAGCGGCGTGGCCGCCATGATCTGCCCCACACCCGTTTCCCGGTCCCGGGCTATGGATCCCTTGACCAGATAAAACCCGAACCAACCCAGAAAGAAGGAGCCGATCAGCGCCATCATGCTGCCGACCCAGGCGGAATTGAACTCCCCGCGGTAGATGTCGAGCCGTAGCCCCACGCTGCCAACCGCAACCTGATAGCCAAGGAAGGCACCCAGCCCCAGCATGATCAGGAAACTGTACCGGCGCACGCGTTCTAAAAAATCGGCGCGGGCCAGGTGATAAACGGTGCGAACGGCGCTCATGCGTGGTGCCCCCGTCCGATGAAGTACAGATAGGCGTCTTCGAGATTGGGCGTCACGTTCTGGGCCTGGGCCTCGGGCCTGCTCTCGCTGATGACGCGCACCTCCACCCCGTCGCTGCGGCGAATGGTGCCGCTGACGATGTGCTGCTGTTTCAAGGCGGGCAGGTCAGCGCTGGGGACACGCCATTCCCAGACCATACCATCCAGCTCGGTGAGCAGCTCTTCGGGGGCGGCTTCGCGCAAGAGGCTGCCTTTGTTGACCAGGGCGATGCGCGTGGCGGTGGCTTCCACGTCCGAGACAATGTGGGTGGACAGGATGACGATGCGTTCGCCAGACAGGTCAGAGAGCAGGTTGCGGAAACGCACACGCTCCTCTGGATCGAGACCGACCGTAGGCTCGTCCACGATCAGCAATTGGGGATCATTGAGCAGGGCCTGGGCAATGCCAACCCGCTGTTTCATGCCGCCCGAATAGCCACCCAGGGGGCGTTTGGCCGCCTCAATCAGATTGACCACTTGCAGCAACTCGTCAATGCGACGGCGTGCCGAATTGGCATCCAGCCCTTTGATGGCCGCCATGTATTCCAGGAATTCGAACGCATTTAGGTTGGGGTAGACGCCAAAATCCTGGGGCAGGTAGCCCAGCACAGCGCGCAACGTGTCCGGTGATTTGGCGATGTCTACACCATCCCAGGTGATCGTCCCCGTGCTGGGTTTGGTGATGGTGGCCAGCATACGCATAAAAGTGGATTTGCCTGCGCCGTTTGGCCCCAGCAAACCGAGCACGCCGGGCTGTACGTCCAGGCTAAAATCCTTCAAGCCCCAGAAGTCGTGTCGGTATTGCTTTCCAAGTTGTGAGATTGTGAGTTTCAAGGAAGACCTCTTTAATAGCTTTTATAATGAAGCAGATGATTGCTTGCGCCGACCTGATCTGCGCGCCCGATCTAAACCCATTTCCACGCATACCAAACGGTCAGCACGTTAAACCCAAGCCCGACGACAATCAAGAATTGATCATAGGCTGAAGGATAGGTAGGCAGCCCAATCAGATTGAAGCCGAAAAAGAATGTCAGTAGTTCACGATTGTTCTCAAAATGGCGGAGTGAGCATCCTCAGATGCGGCTCTCGCCGAGGAACCCGGCATCTGAGGCGACGTCCTGAGTTCATCGAAGGGATGCCTACTCCACATCAAAATCGTGAACTACCCACAATGCAGAGAGGGTTATACGAAACCTCCACTGTTCAAGTGTTCATAGCTTATTCAGTGTGGTGGAGAAATGGGCAGCGGGCATAAGCTTCGCCGTCCGGCGACTGGTTTGGCGGCATAGTCGAAGACTCGTTCCTCTTCGCGTTTCACGCCAAAATTTCCCAACCCATTAAAGACACAACGGTGTAAAATACATTACTCAACATATGGATTAAGATTGCCATCTTCAATGATCTTGTGTGCATGAAAACCCATCCCCAAGCGACACTATAGATAAAATACATTGGCCATAAAATCGTCGGGCCATGGCCAACCATAAATAATAATGAGGTTATCGTAATCGCACCCCAGCCAGGCATCCGTCGTGCTAATGCAGATTGTAGATATCCTCTGAATATAACTTCTTCCATCACCGGGCCGACAATGAGCGCCAAAACTAAGAAGCCTGTCATTCCAAGCCCGGATCCAACTTCTTGGATGTGTGCAAACATCTGTGAGGCACTTCCAATAATGCCTCCTTGACCCACGAAGGGTAAAAATACGGATCGATAAATCCATGCTAGAAAGTGTGTGGCACTGAGCAACAGTAAAACCAGCATCACAGCCTTACTGGTTTTGATTACACTTTGCTGCACGCCAATTTGAGGTAAAAAAGACACCCCAGATCGGCGTATATCAGCCCAAACCCATAGCAATACAACAGATCCCCCAATCAGCGCAGATAACATTCCAATGATTTGAAGGTCAATTTCACCATTGCCTGTGCTCAGATAGAATTTCACCCCATATGATATGCCTATACCTACCAGCGTTTGGAAGGCATACATGATAAACAGCGCAAGAAAGCCTCGCTTTACAGTTAGCTGGTATATTTGTTTTGAAGCGGTTTGTGAGCCATCCAAATTAGAATCTACTGAGGATGCTTGCACTGAAGATTCAGTAGATGATGAGTGAGTATCAGTCATTAGTTTCTCTTTTTCCAACATTCAAACACTCCTTGCCTATGAAAATAAGTCCGTGCGAAACTTGCGCCGTGTACACATTGGCGACGGGTTATCCGCTGGGCTGGTCCAAAGAAATCACCACTTTTCCCTTGGCGTGGCCCGCTTCCAGATAGCGGATGGCGTCGGGAACCCGGCTCAGCGTAAAGCACTGATCGATCACGGGTGCAACCTTGCCGGTTTCGAGCAGTTCTTTCATAAAGAGCAGATCCGCTTGGGTGGGCTCTACCAGCAGATTCCCCATCTGCTTACCCCCCTTCTTTGACTTCAACGGCCCCAGCAGCATGGCCTGGAACATCTGGGCCGTGGCACCGCCGGACATGACATAGATTCCCTGAGGACTCAGTGCCCGCTCGTAGGCGGAAAGGGGCTGGTAGCCGTTGGCCGCCAGAATCAGGTCGTAGCGTTGCCCGTTTTTTGTGAAATCCTCCTGGGTATAATCGATTACGTGATCGGCGCCAAGTGAGCGCACCATCTCCATTTTCCCCGTGCTGCACACGCCGGTGACCTCAGCGCCCAGAGCTTTGGCAATCTGCACCGCATAGGTGCCCACCCCGCCGGACGCCCCGTTGATCAGCACCTTCTTCCCCGGCGCAATCTGCCCGTGATCCCGCAGGGCCTGGAGGGCGGTGACGGCGGCGACGGGAACCGCGGCGGCTTCCTCGAAGGTCGCCCCCGCCGGTTTGTGGGCCAATCTATTTTCGGGTGCCGTGGCGTATTCCGCAAAGGCCCCAAACCCGCTGCCGGATAGGTCGCCAAAGACCTCATCGCCGGGCTGAAACTGGGTGACGTCAGTACCGACCGCCTCCACCGTGCCGGCCATGTCCGAGCCGAGGATGGGGTGCTTGGGGGCGGTCAGCCCATACATGAAGCGGATCAGAAATGGGTCGGCCCGCAGAAGGTGCCAGTCCCCGGCATTGACCGCTGCCGCTTCGATCTTGACCAGGACTTCGTTCGGCTTTGGGGTGGGCTTTTCCACCTCTCGCAGTTCGAGTACATCGGGGGATCCGTATTTTGTGGCGATAATGGCTTTCATATCTATTCCTCTTTCTGGTTTATTGGGCATGTCTGTGGTAATAGACTATTCAGCCCCGTTCGGCTGAACTCACGTCGAACGAGGCGAAGAGCTGATTCACCACGGACGTTCCCAATGAAGCTAATTCGGAGCGCTTCAATCATTCAGTTTTACTTTTACCGAGTGCTGCTGTGAAAAGGCCCAGTCCCAAAAACATAAGGCCGAGACCCGACATGAAAATCCCCAAACCTGCTGCACTGCCCCAAGACAAATCCATTGCATATCTCCTTTTGACTATGAAACTGATGAGTATCCGGTGTCTGAATCGACACATTCCTGCTTTCGTGCTACGGCCCAAGAATACAGACGAATGTGGTGAGACGTCATCACCACTTGTGGTGATTGATGTGGTGATCGGTAAATTGAATAATGTGAGGCAAATAAAAAGCCCCGGCCAGTGGTTCGATAACCGGCCAGGGCTAGGGGCTGGTGTTTGCGTGTTGGTTAGTACAGATTAATATCCTCAGCCCGGTGGACAGCCGTTCGGCGGTTGTTTACCCCAAGCTTGTTGTAGATATTTTTGGTGTGGGTACGCATGGTGTTCAAAGAGACCATGAGGGTTTGGGCAATTTCTGGTCCGTTCAATTCAGTTCTGAGCAGCCTCAACACTTCAAGTTCACGTTCGCTCAGGGGTTCAACTAGAGGTTGCAAGCTGACGCTTTGCTTCCCAGTGGATGTAGGATGAACATCTTATGAAGCACCTTTTAGGTAGATTTGAGAGCGCGTTTTTGCCACATTTCATGCGTCATCTTGTTCAGCATTTTTCTTTTTTTGCAATGTTGCGCCAATCCCAATACCAAACGCAATGCCAATCGCTAAGCCCGCGCCGGGATTACCCAATGCAGAGCCAATGGCAAGTCCCACACCAACGCCTATTGCAATACCAGCACCAAGCTTGTCGTTGCTGGATTTTCCATTCTTTTGATTATTTGGATTTGAAGTCATAACGGTGGTTTCGCTCATTTTTTTGAGGTGCTTGACGCAATAGCAGTTGTGATGTATACCCTCCAATAGATAGCGTGAAGGAGGGAGAGAAATGGCGACTGGAACAATTGACTCGGAACGGATCGAC
>JAUIHI010000008.1 GCA_030432295.1 Anaerolineae bacterium
CTGCGATGGTCGTCTTCATGAACAAAGTGGACATGATGGACGACGAAGAGTTGCTGGAGCTGGTGGAGATGGAACTGCGGGAGTTGCTGGATATGTACAACTTCCCTGGTGACGACATTCCCATCATCCGGGGCAGCGCGCTGAAGGCACTGGAGTGCACGAGCACGGATGTGGATGCGCCGGAGTATGCGTGCATCTGGGATCTGATGCGGGCCGTGGACGAGTACATTCCCACCCCTGTGCGGGATGTGGACAAGCCCTTTCTGATGCCGATTGAAGATGTTTTCAGCATCAAAGGCCGTGGCACAGTGGTGACAGGACGCATCGACCGGGGTGTGATTCACCCGATGGAAGAGGTGTCCCTGGTGGGCATCCGCCCCACCTCCAAGACTGTGGTGACCGGTGTGGAGATGTTCCGCAAGCTGCTGGACGAAGGCCGTGCGGGTGACAACGTGGGTTGTCTGCTGCGTGGTGTGGGACGTGACGATGTGGAGCGCGGTCAGGTATTGGCCAAGCCCAACAGCATCACCCCGCACACCAACTTCAAGTGCGAAGTCTATGTGCTGAAGAAGGAAGAGGGTGGACGACACACCCCGTTCTTCAAGGGCTACCGCCCTCAGTTCTACATTCGGACGATGGACATTACCGGTGCGCTGGACCTGCCCGAAGGGGTGGAGATGGTGATGCCTGGTGACAATGTGCAGATGAGTGTGGAGCTGATTGCGCCGGTTGCGTTGGAGAATGGTGGCCGTTTCGCCATTCGCGAGGGTGGCCGCACTGTGGCCGCCGGTGTCATCACTGAGATCACGAAATAAATGAAATGACCGCCCGGTTGGTTCATTGAACTGGCCGGGCGGCGTTTTGAAAGCAGTCATCGGAGTCGGTGGCAGGATGCTTCTCCCTGTTCTCGCTCCCTTTACTTCAGAAGGAAGAGTCGATGGCAAAGCAGAAAATTCGCATCAAACTCAAGGCATTCGACCACCGGGTTTTGGATGCATCGGCCAGGCAGATTGTTACTGCTGCAGAGCAGACAGGTGCGCAGGTCGTAGGGCCGGTTCCTTTGCCGACCCGTATTGAAAAATTTACCGTTATGCGGTCGTCCTTTATTGACAAAGACAGCCGGGAGCAGTTTGAGGTTCGTACCCACAAACGGCTGATCGATGTGCTGGACCCTGGCAATAAGACGATTGAAAATTTGACCCGGCTGAATCTTCCTGCCGGTGTGGATATTGAGATTAAGCTATAAAGTGGCAAGTGGAATATTGCAAGTCGAGAGTGTTCGTCTTCTTGCAACTTGTAGCCTGCAACTTACCATTTTGATGGATGATGTGGTCGATTGGAGTCCCACTCTGGTTTGCCGTCAGTCCTGGAGGAGCACGTGAAAGGTATTCTGGGTAGAAAAGTAGGCATGACCCAGCTCTTCAACGAGAGCGGGGAAGCTGTGCCCGTGACTGTGATTGAAGCCGGTCCCTGCTACGTTACACAGATCAAAAGCGTTGATGTCGATGGATATGACGCGATTCAGATCGGGTTTGACGAGATAGCGGAACGGAAATTGACCAAAGGCGAGATGGGCCACCTGCGCAAGGCAGATGCACCCTCGTTGCGCCACCTGCGCGAACTGCGCGGCGCTGACCTGCCAAATGTGGCTTTGGGCGATGTGATCAAAGCGGACATTTTTGGTGAAGGCGAAACAGTGGATGTGACGGGTATCTCCAAAGGCAAGGGCTTTGCTGGCGCCGTGAAACGTCACCACTTTGCTGGCGGACCCAAAACCCACGGCCAGTCGGATCGCCATCGTGCGCCCGGCTCCCGGGGTGCGGGTACAACCCCCGGCCACACCTGGCCCGGTGCCAAAGGTCCTGGCCGTATGGGCAACGAACAGGTGACAGTCCAAAACCTGAAAATTGCTTTGGTGGATGCCGAGCGGAATCTGATCGCCATCAGGGGCGCAGTGCCCGGCCCCCGCACCGGTCTTGTCTTTATCCGACCGGCCAAGAAGGCCTAGACCTGTACAGGAGGCGATAAGATGCAACTCGTAATGAAAAATATGGCCGGTGAACAGGTCGGCGAAATTGAACTGAGCGAAGCCGTGTTTGGCGCTCCGGTCAATCGTGGCCTGATGCACCAGGCGTTGTTGCGCCAGTTGGCCAACGCCCGCTTGGGAACCCACAAGACAAAGACCCGTGCCGAAGTGCGGGGCGGTGGGCGCAAGCCGTGGAAACAAAAAGGTACAGGTCGTGCCCGTGCAGGTTCGATCACTGCGCCTAACTTTGTCGGCGGTGGTACGGTCTTTGGGCCGACCCCACGCAAATATACCCAGAAGATGCCTCAGAAGATGCGCCAGGCCGCTCTGCGCAGTGCCCTCACTGTCAAGGCTTCCGGTGAGCAGATTGTCGTACTCGACACGCTCTCGATGGATGCGCCCAAGACAAAGGCAATGGTCAAGACCCTGGAAAATTTGGGTCTGAGCGGCAAGAGCGTTCTGGTTTTGATGGCAGAACGCAATATGCCGGTCGAGCGCAGCATCAGCAACTTGCCCAATGCGAAGGCGCTGGAGAGTGGCTATATCAGCGTGCGCGATCTGCTGGGTTACGATGTGGTTGTCATGCCCCAGGCGGCTGTGGAACACATCCACGCCTGGTTGGGCTAGGACCGGGAACAGGAGAATTCAATGCATATTTATGAAGTTATTCGACGCCCGGTAGTCACTGAAAAATCATACGATGCCGCAGACTTTGACAATAGCTACACGTTTGAAGTCGATATGCGGGCCAACAAGCACGAGATCGGCGATGCAGTAGAGACCGCCTTCAAAGTGCGTGTGGAGAATGTGCGTGTGATGGTGATGCCGGCCAAGACCGGGCGGCGCGGTCGGCGAGTGGTTGTGCGCAAGCCGAAGTGGAAAAAGGCCATCGTGACTCTGGCCGAAGGTGATAGCATCCAACTCTTTGAGGGTGTCTAAACCAGCCAGGGGACCGTTGCAAAAGGAGATATGATACGATGCCTATAAAGGTATACCGCCCGACTTCGGCGGGACGCCGCGGGATGAGCGTCTCGACCTTTGAAGAGATTACCACCAACAAGCCTGAGCGTTCGCTGACCGTTGCCCTGAACAAGCGCAGTGGCCGCAACCACCAGGGACGCATTACCGTGCGTCACCGAGGTGGTGGACACAAGCGCCGCTATCGCTTGATTGATTTCAAGCGGGATAAGTGGGGTGTGGCGGCCCAGGTTTCGTCGATCGAATACGATCCGAACCGCACCGCCCGCATTGCCCTGCTGACCTACAGCGATGGCGAAAAGCGCTACATTGTTGCGCCTTTGGGCATCAAAGTCGGCGATTCGCTGATGTCTGGCCCGGATGCTGAGATTCGCGCTGGCAATTCGTTGCCGATTCGCAACATCCCGTTGGGTACACAGGTTCACAACATCGAACTGTACCCTGGCCGTGGCGCACAGATTGCCCGCAGTGCTGGCGTATCTGCCCAGTTGGTGGCCAAGGAAGGCACAAGTGCCCAACTCCGTCTGCCCAGTGGCGAAGTTCGCTACATTCAGATGGATTGTATGGCGACGATTGGCCAGGTTTCCAATTCGGAACACGCCAATATGACCCTGGGCAAGGCTGGCCGCAAGCGCTGGTTGGGCATTCGCCCCAGTGTGCGTGGTCTGGCGATGGACCCCTCTTCCCATCCTCATGGAGGTGGTGAAGGCCGCTCGCCCATTGGTATGGCCGGGCCGAAGACCCCTTGGGGCAAGGCTGCTTTGGGCAAGCGTACACGGCAGAACAAGCGAACGGATAAGCAGATTGTGCGGCGCAGCAGCAGCCGGAAACGGAGATAAGAGATGGGACGTTCACTAAAGAAGGGACCGTTTGTAGCGCCCAAGCTTCTCAAGAAGATCGAGGCTATGAATCGGTCGGGCGACCGCAAGGTTATCAAGACTTGGGCGCGCGCCTCCACAATCTTCCCCCAGTTTGTCGGCCACACCCTGGCTGTGCATGATGGGCGGCGACACGTGCCGATTTTTGTGTCGGAGAATATGGTGGGGCACAAGCTGGGCGAATTTGCGCCGACCCGTTTCTTCCGGGGTCATGTTCGATCGGAAAGAGGCAGCAGGGCGCGCCAGTAGCACTGACACCCGACAGAGAGAGTGAGGAACGACGATGGAAGTGCGTGCAGTCAACAAATTTACAGGAATTAGCGCTCAGAAGACCCGTCTTGTGCTCAACGAGATGCGGGGCCGACCGGCGCAAGATGCACTGGCGATCTTGCAATTTATGCCTCAGCAGGCAGCCAAAGAAGTTGCCAAGACGATCAAGAGCGCCATTGCCAACGCGACAGAAAATTTTGGTCTGGATGCCGAAGACCTCTATATCAGCAAAATCGTGGCGGACGAAGCACCGACGCGCAAGTGGCGTCGTTTTGGTGCACGTGGTCGGTTCAAGCCTTGGCTGCGCCGCTCGTCCCATATCACTGTTGTGCTCGACGAGCGCGAGATCGACTAGCAAGGAGGACATGTGGGACGTAAAGTACACCCAAACGGATTTAGACTAGGGATCGTCCGGGAACACCGCAGCCGTTGGTTTGCTTCTGGCCCTGCCTATGTTGGACACCTGAACGAGGATCGGACTATTCGGGATACCGTTCATACGGATCTGCCCAAGGCCGGTATCAGTATGGTGGAGATCGAACGCCAGCCGAACCAGGTGCATGTGATTATCAACACAGCCAAGCCTGGGATTATCATCGGTCGCAAGGGCGCCAACGTCAATGCGCTGCGGGTCAAGTTGCAGGATATGACCCAGAAGAAGGTCAAGATCGACGTCAATGAGATCGCCAAACCGGAGATCGAGGCGACGTTGGTGGCCGAAAGTATTGCCGAGCAGATGGAGCGCCGCGTGAGCTGGAAGCGGGCTATGAAGCAAGCGGCTACCCGTGCTATGCGTGCGGGCGCTTCTGGAATTATGGTCACAGTTTCCGGACGGTTGGGCGGCAGCGAAATGGGCCGTGTCGACAGCGTACGCGAAGGCCAGGTTCCTCGTCACACCCTGCGTGCCAACATCGAGTATGGCACAGCAGAGTCGTTGACCACCTATGGCATTATTGGTGTCAAGGTTTGGGTCTACCACGGCGAAGTGCTGCCCGGCGAAGAGTATCACAGCCGATACGCTGAACTGGCGGTCGAATAGACCCCTGGTCAAACCGGGATCGGGTCGAGTAGGATTCGGTAAGGGAGAACGATCAATGTTAATGCCAAAACGTATTAAATTCCGCAAGATGCACCGCGGGCGCATGCAGGGCAAGGCGCTGCGGGGCAGCAATGTGGATTTTGGAACCTACGGCTTGCAGGCAACCCAGCCTCATTGGGTAACCAGCCGCCAGATTGAAGCGGCCCGTCGTGCGGTTGTGCGCTATGTGCGCCGTGGCGGTAAGCTGTGGATTCGCATCTTCCCGGACAAGCCCGTTACCATGCGCGCTGCCGAGACCCGTATGGGTTCTGGTAAGGGTGCGGTGGACCATTGGGTAGCGGTTGTCAAGCCCGGGCGTGTATTGTTTGAAATGGCTGGTGTGACGGAGGAACAGGCTCGCGAGGCCTTCCGTCTGGCAGCCCACAAATTGCCCATGGCTACGCAGTTCGTCTCTCGCGACGACGCATAGGCACAAGGAGAGCGAGAAATGAAGGCACATGAACTACGGGCCTTGAGTGTGGGTGAATTGGCTGCCAAGCTAGACGATGCTTATCAGGAACTCTTTAACCTGCGTTTCCAAAAAGCAAGCGGCCAACTGACCAACACGGCCCGTAACCGACAAGTGCGCAACGAGATTGCGCGGATCAAAACAATTCTGCGGGAGCAAGAACTGGCCGCAGAGATGGTTGCTGAGTAGGAAGAGGAGCAAAGGCGTCATGCGAGAACAACGACGAGCGTTGGTAGGTACAGTGGTCAGCGACAAGATGGAGAAGACCGTCGTTGTCCAGGTGGAGCGGGTTTCGCGCCATCCCCTGTATGGCAAAGTGATGAGAAGCCACAAAAAATATAAAGCCCACGACGAGACGAATGAAGCTCATACGGGGGATGTGGTACAGATTCGCGAGTGCCGCCCGATCAGCAAAGACAAGACATTCTACGTGGAAACAATTCTGGAACGGGCAGTCGTTATCTAGTCGGGTGTCTGCCCTTGTGGCAGGCCGATGGCAGGAGACGCTCAAGAAGGCAAGGATAGAGAGATGATCCAGCAAGAGAGTCGGTTGCGTATAGCCGACAACACCGGTGCAAAAGAAGTGTTGACCATTCGGGTCAAGGGCGGTAGCCATCGTCGCTATGGCTCCGTGGGTGATATTATTGTTGCCACCGTCAAATCCGCCAGCCCCACCGGATCGGTGAAGAAGGGCGATGTTGTGCGGGCCGTGATTGTACGGACCCGGAAAGCATTGCGGCGCAAGGATGGCAGCTATATCCGCTTCGACGAAAATGCGGCTGTTATTATTGACGACAACAAGAATCCGCGGGGCACACGTATCTTTGGGCCGGTGGCGCGGGAATTGCGTGATGGCGGCTACATGAAGATTGTCTCCCTTGCTCCCGAGGTTCTCTAGGACTTCGCCAGGGCAGGATAGAGGCCGGCGCGATGGCCGAGACAGGAATAGAGGAACAGGGATATGAACGTTAAGATTTCTCGCGGCGATGAAGTCGAAGTGATTGCAGGCAATGATAAGGGCCGTCGAGGCGCTGTCCAGTCTGTAATTCGCAAGAAGAAAAAAGATGGAAGCTATGACCCCAACCGGGTCTATGTGATTGTGGCCGGTGCTAATCTGGTTGTGAAACACCAGAAGGCAACAGGCCGTGTGCGTACCCAGACCGGGCGCATTGAGATGGAAGCCCCCATCCACATCAGCAATGTGGCTTTGGTGGGGACCAGCGGCGCCACCCGTGTCGGGAATCGCATCGAAGGGGAAGACCGGGTGCGTTTTGACCGCAAGACGGGTGATCCCCTGCCCCGACCTGACAATAGTTGATTCAACGTAGGCTATGCGTGTTTGGGCTATGCCTTTCACTGCCTGACCTGATGTCGGACTCGTCGATATTTGCGGGCAAGGAGATATGAAGTGAGCGAGAAGAGTGCAGTGGGGCCACAGCCCCGTCTAAAAGTGCGATACAACGAAGAGATTGTGCCCGCGCTGATGAAGGAATTTGGCTATCACAATGTGATGCAGGTTCCCCGCGTGCAGAAGATCAGTGTGAATATTGGAATGGGCGAGGCTTTGCAGAACAGCAAAGCCATTGAGAACGCCAACAACGATTTGACGATTATTACGGGCCAGAAGCCGGTTATTACCAAGGCGCGTAAATCGATTGCGACCTATAAATTGCGCGAGGGACAGCCAATTGGCGTCAAAGTTACCTTGCGGGGGCGTCGCATGTGGAATTTTCTGGATCGCGTCATTGCGATTGCTCTGCCCGGCCAGCGGGATTTCCGTGGAATTTCGGCGGACGCCTTTGACGGTCACGGCAATTACAGCCTGGGCCTGCGCGAGCAATTGATTTTCCCTGAAATTGAGTATGACAAGATCGACAAAGTGCGAGGTATGGAGATCACAATTGTGACCTCTGCGAGAACCGATGAAGAGGGGCGTCGTCTGCTGGCTTTGATGGATATGCCCTTCCAGAAGCGTTAGATCGGTCAGCGTTCTGGCCCGTAGGCGTTTTATTGCACAGGTCGATATAGGAAAAGAGGAAATCTGTGGCAAAGAAAAGTATGATTGCTCGAGAGACGAAACGGAAATTTGAAGTTCGGGTGCGCAATCGCTGCGAGAAGTGTGGCCGCCCCCGGGGTTATATGCGCCGTTTTGGTCTCTGCCGCATCTGTTTCCGCCAGGAAGCCCTGAAGGGCAACCTGCCGGGTGTTGTCAAGTCCAGCTGGTAATCTTGCCAGCCGACTACTAACTACAGCCGAAACCTATCGGCTGCAAGAGTGAGGAGTATTGCATATGATGACCGACCCAGTTGCGGACCTGCTTACACGCATCCGCAATGCATCAATGGCCCAACACCGACGTGTTGTGGTCCCCAGTTCCAAGGTGAAAGTCGCCGTGGCCAAAATTTTGGCCGAAGAAGGCTTCACTGCTGGCTACGTCGTCACCGACGATCAGCCCCAGCCCAATCTGGTAATCGGCTTGAAGTATACGGGCAAAGCCAAGCCCGTCATTACAAACCTGGAGCGGGTTAGCAAACCTGGCCGACGTGTCTACGTGGGCTATCGGGATATCCCGTGGGTGCGCAGCGGTCTGGGAATCAACATCGTTTCGACACCCAAAGGCGTAATGACTGGTCGCCAGGCTCGCAAAGAGCAGGTGGGCGGCGAGCTTTTGTGCAACGTTTGGTAGCCCGGGGAGGATAAAAATGTCACGGATCGGACGTATGCCCATTTCTCTGCCGAAGAATGTTTCGGTAGAGATTGGGAAAGATAATTTTGTCCGGGTCAAAGGACCGAAGGGCGAACTGAGCCAGAAATTCAACCGGGATATGACTATCTCCCAGGAGAATGGCGAAGTCAATATTGCCCGCCCCACCGACTTGCGTCACCACAAGGCGTTGCATGGGTTGACCCGTTCGTTGTTGAACAATATGGTTGTCGGCGTTACCACTGGCTTCAGCCGGATTCTGGAAATTCAGGGCGTTGGATATCGCGCTCAATTGCAGGGCAATGATCTGCAACTTCAGGTTGGCAAGAGCCATGATGTGGTCTATCCACCGCCCAGCAAGGATATGTCCTTTGACGTCTCCCGGGATGGTCGCACCGTCACCATTCACGGAATCGACAAAGAAGCTGTCGGCCAATTGGCCGCAGTGATCCGCATGGAGCGCCCGCCGGAACCCTATAAGGGTAAGGGCATCCGCTACCAGGGCGAATATGTGCGTGCCAAGGCTGGTAAGTCTGGCAAGGGCGGCAAGAAGTAATTGGATTGCTCCTGACCTTGGGCCGTTTGGGTTTGAAACAGACCCGGTGGCTTGGGGCACAGATAGTAGATGTATAGGAGACGCAAGATTATGGCGAAAGAAACTCGTACCCAGGGGCGCATTCGACGCCACCAGCGGGTACGCCGCAAAGTTCACGGTACTGCTGACCGCCCACGTTTGAACGTCTTCCGCAGCCTGGTGCATATTTACGCACAGGTGATCAACGATGAAGATGGCAGCACAATTGCTGCTGCGTCTACGTTGGACCCGGCGCTGCGGGATAGCTTGAGCAGTCTGACCAAAATTGACGAGGCCAAAGAAGTTGGCAAGCTGGTTGCCCAGCGGGCCAAGGAAAAAGGTGTAGAAAGCGTCGTTTTTGATCGGGGCGGTTATCAATATCACGGACGTGTCAAGGCATTGGCCGATGCGAGCCGCGAGAGCGGACTGAACTTCTAGGACCAGGCGAGGAGATAACTATGGCACGTCGAGAACGACGGCGAGATCGAGAAGAAAAAGAAGAGCCGCGCGAGGAGTTGGACGAGCGAGTTGTCCATATTGCCCGCACGGCCAAGGTCGTCAAAGGTGGTCGCCGCTTTGCTTTTCGGGCGGTGGTGGTCACAGGCGACAATAATGGCAAAGTAGGTGTGGGTGTGGGCAAGGCACGGGAAGTGCCCGATGCCATCCGCAAAGCCAGCGACCGGGCGCGTAAAGCGATGGTCGATGTCAACCTGCTGGGGACCACAATCCCCCATCCCATTCAGGCCCAGTTTGGCGCAGGCGAAGTTCTGCTCAAGCCAGCCAGCCCCGGAACCGGTGTTATCGCCGGCGGTGGTGTGCGTGCAGTGGTCGAAGCTGCGGGCGTGAAGGATATTCTGTCCAAGTCACTGGGCAGCGACAATATCCTGAATGTGGTGCAGGCAACCTTTGCCGCAATGAAGCAACTCCAGGACTACGAAGTGGAAGCCCAGCGTCGGGGTGTTGCCCCGGAGCATCTGGCTCCCTTCTGGCATCGAGGAGAGATTGCCAATGGCTAAGAAATTGCGTGTGACACTTGTCAAAAGCCCGATTGGGTATGAGAAGAGCCAGAAGGCGACTGTGCGTGCCTTGGGCCTGAACAAGCTGTCCCAATCGGTGGAGAAGGATGATTCTCCGGCTGTGCGTGGCATGATCGCCAAAGTGGCGCATCTGCTCGAAGTAAACGAAGAATAATTGAACCGCTCGACAACTTTTGTGTTGGGGTTGTCGGGTTGTGTTCTTTACCATTGCAGGAGTAATTCCTATGAAATTGCACGATCTGCGCCCCAATCAGGGTGCAACCCACAAGCGCAAGCGAGTAGGTCGTGGCTCTGGTTCTGGCCTGGGCAAAACCTCTGGTCGAGGTACAAAAGGGCAGAATTCGCGTTCGGGCGGTGGCGTTGCTGCCACCTTTGAAGGCGGTCAGTTGCGTCTGATGAAACGGCTGCCCAAGATGCGCGGCTTCAACAACCGTTTCAAAGTCTATTATGTACCGGTTAATCTGGAGTCCGTGAACGCAGGGTTTGAGGGCGGCGCGGAAGTTTCTCCGGCCAGCCTCTATGCCAACGGCCTGTTGGGCAAGCTTTCCGATCCCATTGTCCTGTTGGGCAACGGCGAGGTGGACAAGGCCCTGCACGTCAAGGTGCATCGGGCCAGCAAAAGCGCGACGGCGAAAATTGAAGCTGCGGGTGGTTCCGTCGAGATTCTGCCCTTCGAGATCAACAAGAATCTGCCGCGATCCTAATGTTCCGTCGTTGGTGGTCGATGCCGGGGCGCAACTGTAGTGTGCGCCTGTCCAGGCAAATTCCTGGGTTTGTCCTAACAACGGAGGAATTCAATGCTTGACGCAGTTCGCAATGCGTTTCGTCTGCCCGATTTGCGGCGGAAATTGCTTACCACACTGGGGATTTTGGTTGCCTATCGTCTGGCAGCGCATATCCCCCTGCCCGGTGTCAACCGGGATGTGCTGGATCAGATATTCAACTCGACTGATCAGAATGTACTGCTCAGTCTGTTGAACTTTTTCAGCGGTGGTGCACTTTCCCAATTCAGCGTAATGGCTATGGGTGTCTACCCATATATTACTGCATCGATTATCATGCAGTTGCTCCAGCCAATTGTTCCCCAATTGGAAGCGCTGACCAAAGAAGGCGACCAGGGCCGACAGGTCCTCAACCGCTATACTCATTATCTGACTATTCCGCTGGCGATTCTTCAGGCCATCGGTCAGTCCACCCTCCTCAGCCGACCTTTTGGCGGTGGAACCCAGGCCGTTTTGACGAACTGGGGTTTCAGTGGTGAAGCTTTGCTACCCACGCTGACGATTATCATCAGCATGACGGCTGGCACGATGCTCGCTATGTGGATGGGTGAGATGTTGACTGAGCAGGGCATCGGTAACGGTGTTTCTCTGATTATCTTTGCCGGTATTGTGGCTTCTGTGCCCAACCAGGTTCGTTTGCTCTATCAGCAGGGGATTACCCAACTGCTCATCTTCTCGGTGATTACAGTTTTCACTGTGGCGCTGATTGTGTGGGTGCAGGAAGGTCAACGGCGTATTCCTGTGCAGTATGGCAAACGGGTGCGCACCATGCGTGGCAACCGGCTTGTGATGATGGGTGGACAGAGCACGTATGTGCCTATGCGGGTCAATACGGCGGGTATGATTCCGCTGATCTTCGCCCAGAGTCTGCTGATTCTGCCCAACACGATGGCCTCTTACTTTATCCTGCGTGAGGATTGGCTGGGACGGGTTGCTAATTTCTTCTATACGGCACTCAGTCCTCAAGCCTTTCTCTATTGGTTGGCCTATTTCCTGCTGACGGTTGCTTTTACCTACTTCTATACGGATGTAATGTTCCGCCAGCAGAATCTGCCTGAAACTTTGCAAAAGCAGGGCGGCTTTATTCCGGGTATCCGGCCAGGGCAGCGTACGGAAGCGTTCTTGAACAATATCCTGTCCAAGATTACATTGGTGGGTGCGCTCTTCCTGGGGCTGGTCGCCATTCTTCCCTATCTGGCCGGGGTGATCTTTGGCGGCGGTGGTGTTGACAGTTTTAACACGCTGATCATTAGCAGCACAGGTCTTCTGATTGTAGTAGGTGTTGTGTTGGACACAATGAAACAGATCGAAGCGCAATTGATGATGCGCAACTACGAAGGCTTTATCCGCTAGACCGGAAACAAAGACTTGTAGGCGCAGTGAGACGCGTGAAACGTGGAGCAAAGGGATATTCCACGGTTCACGCGTCACCTTTCCTGCCAGCCACTTTGGGCCATGTGCAGGGCAAGAGACACACAAGACATCAAGAGAGCAGATATGAATCGACGCACATTCTTTGTCCTGTTGGGTGTTCCTGGAGCAGGCAAGGGAACACAGGCCAAACTCTTGGAAGATCGACTGGGTATCCCTCAGATTTCGACGGGCGATATCTTTCGATACAACCTGAAAAACGAGACTGAACTGGGGATTCTGGCCAAGAGCTATATGGACAAAGGCGAATTGGTCCCCGATGAGGTGACTATTCGTATGGTGGAGGATCGGCTGACCCAGCCCGACGCAAAGGGTGGCGCGATTCTGGATGGGTTCCCCCGCAATCTTGTCCAGGCCCAGGCTTTTGACAAGATCACCGAACCCTATGGTGGCGTTTCTTTGGTCCCGCTAATTCATATTAGCGATGAAGAAGCCATGCGGCGGATTACAGGCCGGCGGGTCTGCCGTTCCTGTGGTGCGGTCTATCACGTGGAGTTCAACAAACCAAAAGTTGCAGATGTCTGTGATCTGGATGGCGGCGAACTCTACCAGCGCAATGATGACAAACCCGATACAGTACGCAATCGGCTCTATGTCTATTATAAGCAGACCTCTCCATTGATTGGCTACTATTTTGCCAAGGAACTGTTGGTGGAACTCGACGGAAATCGTCCTATCGATCAGGTGCAGGATGAACTGATGGGACTGCTGGGGGAGAGGGATGCAGTGGCGTAGCCGAGAGGATACGGCCGTTCATGCATAGTGGGATTATGACAAGATTACGCAGGCAGTTGCTGCGGCGTAACACACGCCATCAAAATAACGGGACCCAGAGACGGGCTGAGCCTGTCCTCAAGGATCCTCGTGAGCTTCAGATTATGCGGGAAGCCGGGCGCATTGTGGCCCGGGTCCACGTTGCCATGAAGGAAGCGATCAAACCTGGCGTCAGTACCCAGGAATTGGACGAGATTGCTCTGGACATTCTGCGCAAACACAACGCAACTTCCAGCTTCTACGGCTACAACGGTTTCCCAGCCAATATCTGCGCCAGCATCAACGAGGAACTGGTTCACGGCATTCCCAACAAGCGCCGGGTATTGCAGGAAGGCGACATTATCAGCGTGGACATCGGCTCCTATTATCGGGGCTTTGTCGGCGATAGTGGATGGACCTATGCCGTGGGTAGCATCACTCCAGATGCCCAGCGGGTGATGGATGTGACCGAAGGCAGCCTATGGGCAGGTATCGAACAGGCCGTGGCGGGCAACCAGGTGCGCGATATCAGCAGGGCGATCCAGCAGTATGTGGAGTCGCACGATATGTACATTGTGCGGGAGTATACAGGGCATGGCATTGGGCGAGCCATGCACGAAGCGCCCCAGGTTTTGAACTACGTTTCCGGCGATGCGGACAGCAGTCTGGTCTTGCGGCCAGGGCTAGTGCTTGCCATCGAGCCGATGGTACAACTGGGGACCGAGAAGACCAAGACCCTAAAAGACAAGTGGACGGTCATCAGCAAAGACCACACATTGAGTGCCCATTTTGAACATACAGTAGCCATTACCAATCAAGGCCCCGAAATCTTGACGCTACTCTGACCTTATGATAGAATAGTAGAGTTGCGCGAAGATTTGTTTCTAAGGAGAATTCTTGTGAAAGTCCGACCGTCTGTCAAGAAAATGTGCGAAAAGTGCAAAATTGTGCGACGGCGTGGCATTGTCTACGTGATTTGTCAGAACCCGAAGCACAAACAACGGCAGGGATAGGTCCAGCAACAGGACGGTAAGGAGAAGTTGTTATGGCACGTATCGCAGGTGTTGATATTCCCCGCGACAAGCGGGTTGTTATTTCTCTCACATATATTTACGGCATTGGCCGCACCACCAGCGGGCAGATTCTGGAAGCGGTTGGGATCGATCCTAGCAAGCGCGTTCGGGATTTGGACAATAACGAGCTGGGTTTGCTGCGGGACTACATCGACAAGAATTTCCGTGTCGAAGGTGACCTGCGCCGTGAAGTGAGTATGAACATTAAGCGGCTGATTGAGATCGGCAGCTATCGCGGCTTGCGACATCGCCGCAACTTGCCCGCTCGTGGGCAGCGCACACGCACTAATGCCCGTACCCGTCGAGGTGTCCGCCGGACGGTGGCTGGCAAGAAGCGGGCGCGCAAGTAAAATAGATATTGGATATTCGATATTGGGTGTGGGGCTTCGCGACTGCTCACTAACAAATATCAAATACCCAATATCTGTTATCCGATTCCGTTCCAGAGTTTGGCAAGAGGAGTAACGATGGCTCGAGTACAACAGCAGCGGCGACGTACAGCGCGGCGAACAGTGCGGCGCGAAAAGAAGAATGTGCTGCATGGCAAAGTATTTATTCATGCCACGTTCAACAACACAATTATTAGCATCACCGATCCCCAGGGCAATGTGGTTTCTTGGGGGAGTGGTGGGACAGCGGGTTTCAAAGGCAGCCGCAAGAGCACGCCTTTTGCCGCTCAGTTGGCTGCCCAGGCTGCGGCTCGCGTAGCGACCAGCGATTTCAATATGCGTGATGTGGACGTGTTTGTCAAAGGACCTGGGCCTGGCCGCGAGAGCGCAATCCGTGCCCTGGTTCCTGGTGGGCTGACGGTGACATCCATCACAGATGTCACGCCGATTCCGCACAATGGAATCCGCCCCCCCAAGAAGCGGCGGGTCTAGCCAGCGGTAGCCGATGTGGGTTCGCTCGCTATCGGCTGTGCCGTTTGGGGGCAGTTCTGTATTGGCTGGGCGTTGTCTGCTCTGGCCTCTTTTTCATCAGATCGGCCAGGTATCGCCTGTGGGCAGCGGCGATACCATTTCTTGTCTAGCCGTTTGGTCTGATAGTTTGTAGATGATTGAGATTTATTGCGATAACACCGGCCTCTGATGCCGGTTTGGGTATCAAAAGCTGGCTTGGAGGAAAGATGGCTCGATATACAGATGCAGTTTGTAAACTTTGCCGCCGTGAGGGACAAAAGCTTTTCTTGAAAGGCGACCGCTGCCTTAGCCCCAAGTGTGCTGTGGATGTGCGCCCTTTTGCCCCCGGTGATCATGGACGCAAGAACGCCATGCGCCGCAAGGTCTCGGATTACGGCATGCAGTTGCGCGAGAAGCAGAAGGCACGGCGTATGTACGGTGTGCTGGAGCGACAGTTCCGTGGCTACTTTGAGGAAGCGTCCCGGCGCAAGGGCTTGACCGGCGCTACTCTGTTGAGTATGCTGGAGAGTCGGCTTGACAATGTGGTCTACCGCTTGGGCTTTGCTGACAGCCGCTCCCAGGCTCGCCAATTGGTGCGCCACGGCCACTTTGTGGTGAATGGGACAAAGACCGATATTCCGTCGTTCCTGGTTTCGCCGGGTGATGTGATTACTGTGCGCGATCGCAGCCGATCCACCACCTATTTCAAGGAACGCACGCAAATGCTCTCCACGGGCAACTTGCCCTCTTGGCTGGTGATGGATACTGCTGCCATGAGTGGTTCTGTGCTCAATGACCCGACTCGCGAAGAAATTGCCGTTCCTTTGAACGAGCAGCTTATCGTTGAGTATTACAGCCGCTAATCTGTTGCTGTTCGATGAGTCGTTTGTGTTTCACTCGTTGACGAATGCGGCTTTTAGGCCGTGTGATCCCAAAGCTGAACAGCGGGAGGGTAGCCGTTGCTTAATAATTTAGTACTACCAAAGATCGAAGTTGAAGCGGTTTCGCAAAACTATGGGCATTTTGTCATTAGCCCTTTGGAGAGCGGGTATGGCTTGACGCTGGGGAATTCTCTGCGCCGGGTGCTTCTCGCCAGTCTGCCTGGTGCGGCGGTTTCGTCCATTCGCATCAGCACTGTCCATCACGAGTTTTCGACGATTCCGCATGTGCGTGAGGATGCTACGCGTCTGATTCTGAATGTGAAGCAGATTCGTATGCGCAGCACAAGCGAAGACCCGGTCCGCATTTATGTGGAAGTTTCCCACGAAGGGCCTGTCACCGCTGGTGATCTGGTCTGTCCGCCGGAAATTGAGATCATGAATCCCGATCTCTATATTATGACGGCTGATTCCAACGATGTCGATCTGGACATTGAGATGGTTGTGGAGCGGGGCCGGGGCTACAGTCCTGCCGAGGAGCGAACGAAGCTCCCGTTGGGCGAGATTCCTGTAGACGCGATTTTCAGCCCGGTGAAGAAGGCGGCCTATCGTGTAGAACGTACACGTATTGGTCAGCAGACCGACTATGACAAGCTGAATTTGGAGATTTGGACCGACGGTACGATGGAGCCGGAAGCTGCTCTGCGCGCCGCTGCGGATATTCTGGTCCAGCATCTTACATTGCTGGCCGGGGCCAAGACGGTTGTGGTCGAAAAGCAGGAAGAGTCCTCCGAGGGCATTCCCAGCCGTATTGCCGAAGCGCCCATCGAAGAGCTGGAACTGACAGTTCGCGCCTATAACTGCCTGAAGCGAGCGGGTATCACCAAAATCGGTGAGATTCTCAAACGGATGGAAAAGGGCGAAGACGAGATGCTTGCCATTCGCAACTTCGGCAAGAAATCGTTGGATGAACTGGTCGAACGGCTGGAGGAAAAGGGCTATATGGATGTGGCTGGGGTTGACCTGAGCGCATTCCGTAATGGAGCCGGTGCTTCTGCTGATTTAGCCGGTGCTTCTGCTGATTTAGATGATGATGAAGAAGATGATATAGAGGATGAAGTTGACGAGGAAGAAGACATCCTCGAGGAAGAAACCGGCGAATAGTTGACCGGTGAGTTGAATGTTGACTGCCGGGGGGATAGCCTCCTCCTGGCTCTGCCATAGAGGAGTTTACACTATGCGACATCGCGTAGCCGGGTATAAGCTGAGCCGCACATCTGATCAGCGCAAGGCCCTCTTTCGAAATCTGATTCGTGAATTGTATATTCACGAGCGTATTACCACCACCGAAGCAAAAGCCCGTGCTGTGCGCGCCGATGCCGAGAAGCTGATCACCAAAGCCAAGCACGGACTGGCGGATGGTGGCAATCGGGTTCACGCCCAGCGCCAGGTCGTTGCCTATTTGGGCGATCAGACTGTAGCCAAGAAAGTCTTTGATGAGATTGCCCCCCGCTATGCCGAGCGTCCCGGCGGTTATACGCGTATGTTGAAGATCGGCAAGCGGTTTGGCGACGCGGCTGATATGGCAATCCTGGAGTTGGTGGACGACGAAGAATAGCCGTCGAACGCTGTGATGACCGAACGCTCGGTGTGTGCGCTGGTAGCCTATGACGGCACGGACTACAGCGGCTTTCAGGTGCAGGCCAATGCACCTCACACAATTCAGGGCTCGTTGGAATCCGGTCTTGAAAAGCTGACCGGTCAATTTTGTCGGGTGCATGGCTCTGGACGTACAGATGCCGGTGTCCATGCCCACGGCCAGGTGATTCTGACAACCGTCGGCTGGAAGCATTCAGCGGATGCTCTGTGCCAGGCGTGGAATCGTTATCTGCCCGATGCGATTGTGATACGTCGGGTGGTGGAAGCGCCGGAAGGGTTTCATCCCCGTTTCAGCGCCACAAGCCGGACGTACCGTTACACTGTCTTGCATCCGGCAGATGGAAAACTGGAGAATGTGCGCCGTTTTCCACTCTTCGAGCGCTTTGCGCTGGTAGAGAAGATGTCGCTGGACGTAGAGGCGATGAATCGAGCGGGTGCACTGCTGATCGGTGAGCACGATTTTGCCACCTTCGGTCTGCCCACCCAGGGCGAGAGTACAGTGCGTCGGCTGGATGCGCTCTTTTGGACGGCGGAAAAAGCTGGAACTATCCGTCTGGATTCGCCCCATTTGCAGCGTTTGGTTTTGACAGTTACAGCCAATGGTTTTTTGCGGCGAATGGTGCGCAATCTGGCTGGAACGTTGTTGGCAGTAGGCAGAGGGGAATGGCAGGCGGAAGATGTAGTGGCCGCGCTGGCTTCCCAGGATCGCAGCCGTTCTGCACCGCCTGCACTGCCAAATGGTCTTGTACTGGAGCGGGTCAATTATTCTGACTACCCGCATCTGTTTTTGGAAGAGATATCAGGAGTCGTATTGTGAAGACATTAAGTCTGAGCGCAGAACAGGCCAAGGCCGAGCGCGAATGGTGGGTTGTGGACGCCGCGGGTAAAACTCTGGGTCGTCTTGCCTCGGAGATTGCCGAAGTGCTGCGTGGGAAGAACAAGCCAACCTTTACACCCAATGTGGATTGTGGCGATTTTGTGGTGGTCATCAATTGTGAGCAATTTGTGGTCACCGGCAACACGTTGGATGACAAAAAATACTACAGCCACTCGCGCTATCCCGGTGGGTTGAAGACCCGGACCATGCGGGAGCAGTTGGAGCGCTTCCCGGATCGGATTATCACCGAAGCGGTGAAGGGTATGATGCCCAAAACCAAATTGGGCCGGGCGCAGATGAAGAAATTGAAGGTCTATGCGGGTGCTGAGCATCCTCATGCCGCACAGCAGCCCCAACCGCTCGAGTTCTAGGAGAAATTGACAATGAGTGAGTATGTCGAAGCAGTTGGCCGTCGCAAGACAGCATCCGCCCGTGTCCGTCTCTATCCTGGCTCAGGCGAAATTATCGTAAACGATCAGCCGGTTGATGAATATTTTGGCCGTTCTTTGGACCAGATGGCCCTGCGTGCGCCGCTGGTGCTGACCGGAACTGAGGCCAGTTTCAATATCAGCGTGCATGTGACTGGCGGTGGAGACAGTGGGCAGGCTATGGCCGTACGTCACGGTCTCACCCGCGCCC
Organism: Anaerolineae bacterium; assembly: GCA_030432295.1. Taxonomy (GTDB): domain Bacteria; phylum Chloroflexota; class Anaerolineae; order Caldilineales; family Caldilineaceae; genus JACQGT01. The sequence goes on from JAUIHI010000008.1 coordinate 19,006, forward strand.
TGATGGTCACGGACCCCAACCTTCGCCCTGCTCTGAAGGCTGCCGGTTTTGTGACCCGTGACCCCCGGGCCAAAGAGCGCAAGAAACCCGGTCTCAAGCGCGCCCGCAAGGCACCGCAGTACACCAAGCGCTAGGATTTTGCGACGCACAGAGACAGGGCGATTTGTTTCTGTAGCTGACGTGAAATTTCTGGTCTGGATGTTCAATTGATCTGTTGCAAAAGCGGTGGAAATGTTTCCACCGCTTTTGTTGTTTCTGCGTTACGACTTGGAAAAGGATGCCCGTGACAATCCGCTCTGCTCTTCTAACCGTTGCCTCAGATGCCGAGCCACTCCTGGAAGAGGCTATGGACGGCGTTCGCTCGATTTTTCGGCAGGCTGTTCCGGGGCTTTTCTTCGTAGAGGAGCGCCGGGTTGCCAGCGATCGCTACCTCATCGAGGATATCCTGCGCCGCTGGTGTGACGAAGAGGATATGGATTTTGTCCTGACTATCGGCGGCACATTTCCCGCGGCGGGCCACAGTAGCGATGAAATTACCCCCGAAGCCACGGCTGCTGTGCTTGAGCGGGCTATGCCTTCCTTGCCGGAAGCCATGCGTGCCTATGCAGTGGAGGAAGCGCCGGAAGCTCTGCTGGACCGGGGCGTGGCAGGCATTCGCACCCGTACGTTGATACTCAATCTGCCCGGCCCCGAACCGCTCTCCCGGATGTTTGCCGAAGCGATAGCGGATCTGATCGGGCCGATCGTTGCCCGTTTGCAGCCAGTGGAGCAACCGGCTATTCAGCCGAGCGTTCAGGCGAGTGCTTCTTCTGCGCGACCGGAGAAGCCCAAAGGCACGGGCTTGAACGCGGATGAGTTTGCCGCATTTCTGGCTGCGCGACGGGATGAGTGAAGGGGCTAAGATTTGTCAGCCGATCCGCCGTCGTTACTTTTTGACAGCTTTGAATAGATAGGGTACTATACTTTTTGTAGCGGAAATTACATCTGCTGAATGATTTTTGCGTTTGAATAATGTACGTATAGAGTCAATTTTTCGGTACTATTTCAATGAGTGTAGGAGAAAATCTAATGGGTTCCAATACTGTTGTCGTAACTGATGCAAACTTTGAGGATGTGGTCATCAATTCCAAGACCCCGGTTCTGGTCGATTTCTGGGCGGAGTGGTGTGGTCCTTGCAAGATGATCGCACCGATTCTGGACGAGATTTCGACAGATGCGGCTACGAAGGACAAAGTGGTCATTGGCAAGCTGGATGTGGATGCCAACCAGTCTACGGCTATGTCCTTTGGCGTGATGAGCATCCCCACGATGATGCTTTTCAAGAATGGCAAGCCGGTTGCTACGCTTGTGGGCTATCAGCCCAGAGCCCAGTTGCTGGGCAAGCTGATGCCTCATCTTTCTGATGAAAAAGTGTCTGCATAGACAAGCACTGTAAAGGCCCGCCAGGTTTTCAAAACCTGGCGGGCTTTTTTGTTTGTCCCCCTTTCGTGTGGGTGCTACAATTGGGCCAGGATGTCTTCGGTTTCTCTGAGTTTGAACACCCCAACCCCACACCATTCAGGAGGATTCTCATGGGCAAACGCAAGAAGATTCTGCTCTCCGAGTCGGATATGCCGACCCACTGGTACAATATCAACGCAGACCTGCCCGCGGCGGGTATTCAACTGCCGCCGCCTCTGCATCCCGGCACAGGCCAGCCCATTGGCCCGGCTGATTTGTCTCCCCTTTTTCCGATGGCGCTGATTCTGCAGGAAGTGAGCCAGGATCGCTACATTGAGATTCCCGACGAAGTGCAGGATGTCTACCGCATCTGGCGCCCCTCGCCACTGATTCGCGCCTATGAGTGGGAGAAGGCTCTGGGCACACCGGCCAAGATTTACTATAAATACGAGGGCGGCTCGCCTTCGGGCAGCCACAAACCCAACACAGCCGTTCCCCAGGCCTATTACAATATGAAAGAGGGCGTCAAGCGCCTTTCCACCGAGACCGGCGCGGGCCAATGGGGCAGCGCGCTCAGCTTTGCCTGCCAGATGTTTGGCCTGGAATGCAAAGTCTATATGGTGAAAGTGAGCTACGAGCAAAAGCCCTATCGCAAAGTGATGATGCAGACTTGGGGCGCGCAGGTGGTTCCCAGCCCCAGCCCGGACACCAATGCGGGCCGGGCGATTCTGGCCCAGAATCCGGACAGCACAGGCAGCCTGGGCATTGCCATTTCGGAAGCTGTGGAAGACGCTGTGATGCGGGAGGATACAAAGTACGCGCTGGGCAGTGTGCTCAATCACGTGCTGCTGCACCAGACGGTCATCGGCCAGGAAGCCATCAAACAGTTGGAGATCGCTGGCGCGGACTGGCCGGATGTGGTGGTGGCCTGCACGGGCGGCGGCAGCAACTTTGGCGGCATCGCCTTCCCCTTTGTGCGCGAAAATGTCACCGGCGGCAAGCAGACCCGCATTGTGGCGGTGGAGCCGTCCGCCGCGCCCAGCCTGACCAGAGGCATCTATGCCTATGACTACGGCGACACGGCCAAGATGGCGCCGATGGTGAAAATGCACACTCTGGGCCACGACTTTGTGCCTGCCCCCATCCATGCCGGTGGCCTGCGCTATCACGGCATGAGCGCACAGGTGAGCGCGCTGAAAGAGGCGGGGCTGATTGAAGCGGTGAACGTGCAGCAGGGGGCTATCTTCCAGGCCGCGTTGAGCTTCACAAAAGCCGAGGGTATCCTGCCCGCGCCGGAGCCGAGCCATGCCATTTGGGGTGCAATGCAGGAGGCTCTGAAGTGCAAGGAGAGCGGCGAAAGCAAGACGATTGTCTTCAATATGTGTGGCCACGGCCATTTTGACCTGGGCGCGTATGAAGCCTATATGGCCAATTCCCTGCCCGACTTCGACTATCCCGAAGAGGCGATTCAGCGCAGTTTACAGGCTTTGCCCACGGTAGGATAGAAGTTGCAGGAGTGATGCTTGGGCCACTCCACTGAAGAGCGCCGCCGAGAGATTACCGCGACGACGCGTAGACGCCAGGGATTGTCGAACAAACTGTTGTACAATAAAGGCTGGATTCCATTGGGAGTCCAGCCTTTTGCTTCTCGGAGTTTTCGATCGGTCTTTTGTGCCCCAATCGGCATCTGTGTCTTTTCGGCGTGAGGTCTGGTCAATTCCTTCAGCCGGTCACCTATTCAACCAGCGAACCAATCCCATGAACCTCTGGCATCCCATTGGCGTACTCATCAGCGGTTTGATGATCTACTGGTCTATCCAGGACGACCGGCTGCTGCGCACAGACCCGGACGAATTCCTGCGCCGAATGATGCGGGGGGAGGGCAACTTCTGCATGACTGTGCAGGCCTATCTGGGCCGCTTTGCCCGCACCCACGCCCTGGAACTGGCCCAGATCGATGACGGCGACGAACGGCAGGCCGAGTATGTGCGCCGGGTGCTGGCTATGCCCGATCTGCCCCGTATGCTGGCGATGGCCCACTGGGAAGTGCGCTTTCGGGGGATTGCCTTTGCGCTGATTGGGCTGGTGCTGCTCTACGATTGGGTGGGCGGTATTTGATATTGGGTATCGGATATTTCGTAGTGAAAACCGGTCTGTCTCGCTACGAAATATCGGCGTGGTTCAGATTCTTTGGTAGCGTTCTTTACACTTTCGAGAGGAGTAAGCACGCCCTCGTGCGGCTTGTGCCCACAAAACCCGCACGAGGGCGTGCTTACTCTTCGACAATTGTAAAGGCCAGTGTCCCGTCATCTGAACCATGCCGAAATATCCAATACCCAATACCTATTCCCCCCACTCCCGTACTTCTCGCGCCTCGCGCAGACTCCGCCGGTAGTGTTTGGGCGAATCGTTGCAGATTTCCCGGAAGGCGGCGTAGAAGCGGCTGAGGGAGCTGAAACCAGAAGCCAGGGCGATGTCGGAAATGCTCATATCGCTGGTCAGGAGCAACTGCTGGGCGTGGGCCACCCGATACTGGGTCAGGTAGGCGACGATTGTACGCCCGGTACATTTGCGGAAGAGTTGCATGGCGTAGTTTGGGTGCAAATGGACCACCGCGGCAATCTGGGCCACACTGAGCGCCTCCTGAAAGTGCCGGATCATAAAGCTGATCATCTGGTCTACGCTGTCATTGCCCATCTGCGCGCTCACTGGATCCGCCTCGACTGCGGAGGATGATAGGGCCAATGTGCGCAGACAGGCTTCGATTTCCAATAGGGCAATCGTCTTTTCTTCATCATCGCCTGATTGGATGTGACGATGAATTTTCTCAAAGAGTAGACGGCTGAATTCCTCGTCACAGCGGGGAAAAGCCAGAAGATCGCCGCGCAGAACGCCCTGGGAGATTTTGGAGGGCAAACGCCATTGGAGAAAATTGGCAACCGGCAGATGGACCGCAAAGAAGCGGGTTTCAGCTTTGTGTTGCACAATGAAATGGGGCACAGTGGCCCAAAAAATATAGACTGATCCAGCTTGAAAAATCGTCTGACTGCTGCCAAAGCGGTAAGTAATGTTCCCTGCGACCACAAAATTTAGCTCAATGTCATTGTGGCTGTGGGCTGCGGGCATCTCTGGCTGGGGAAAGGGAAAGTGGCGAAAGCTGCGCAGACCGCTCGGTTCCACGCGCTCGGGTCGGTCAATCATACAGTAACCTATACATACAACGAGAGAAGCAATTTGCTTAGTATACAAGATTTTTCCGGCGAAATCAAGATGATTGTTGCGTAAAGTTGTGGTATCCTGTTTGTCAGCAGCGCAGATGGCATCTCCCCAATCCCTCTGCACTCTATTGCCTATCACCTGTTCTGTGCGGAAAGGACCCACCCCATGCCCATCAAAATCGCTATGATCGGAGCCGGTTCCATTGGCTTCACCCGTAAACTCATGCACGACATTCTGGCCGTGCCCGAACTGGCCGACACCCACTTTGCCTTTATGGACATCAACGGGGCCAATTTGGGGATGATTGCACAACTGGCCCAGCGAGACATCGACGCCAACAAATTGCCCGCCACCATCAGCACCACCACCGACCGCCGGGAAGCGCTGGATGGGGCCAATTACGTCATCTCGACGATTCGCCAGGGCGGGCTGGCTGCCTTTGCTCTGGACATCGACATCCCGCTGAAATACGGCATCGACCAGTGCGTGGGCGACACCATCTGTGCCGGTGGCATTATGTACGGTCAACGCACCATCCCGGCCCTGCTCGACATCTGCGCCGACATCCGGGAGATGGCCGCGGACAATCCCCTCTTCCTCAACTATTCCAATCCCATGGCGATGAATATCTGGGCCTGCAACACCTATGGCGGCGTCAACACCATCGGTCTCTGCCACGGCGTCCAGGGAGGCCACACAATCATCACCCGCAGCATCGAACACTGGGCCAGGCAAGAGGGGCTGATCGGCGCGGATGAGACGATTTCCAAGAAGGAAGTGGATATCGTCTGCGCGGGGATCAACCACCAGACCTGGTACACGAAAGTCCAGTGGCGGGGGATGGATATAGTGCCGATGCTGCCGGAACTGATCGGGGCACATCCCAAATACCGGGAGACGGAGAAGCTGCGCATCGATGTGGCCCGACGCTTCGGCTACTTTAGCACCGAATCCAACGGCCACCTGAGCGAATATCTGCCCTGGTATCGCAAGCGGGTGGAGGAGATTCCCCGTTGGATCGATATGTCCAGTTGGATCAACGGCGAGACCGGCGGCTATCTGCGGGTCTGCACCGAAGGGCGCAACTGGTTCGAGACCGACTTCCCCAATTGGATGAAGGAAGAGCCGCCGGTCATCGCCGCCGACCGGCGCAGCGAGGAGCACGGCTCGTATATCATCGAAGGGCTGGAGACCGGGCGACCCTATCGGGGCCACTTCAATATCATCAACAGCGGCCACATCACCAACCTGCCCGACGGCTGTGTGATTGAGATTCCCGGCTATGTGGACAAGAACGGCATCAATATGCCGGTGGTGGGTGACCTGCCGATGGCCTGTGCGGCCACCTGCTCTGCCAGTGTGCGCGTGCAGCAGATGGCGGTGGAGGCGGCGGTCCGCGGCGATGTGACCCTGCTCAAACAGGCGATGCTCCACGACCCCCTCACCGGTGCGGTCTGCAACCCGGAAGAAGTCTGGCAGATGACCGACGAGATGCTGGTGGCCCAGGCCCAGTGGCTGCCTAACTATGCGGGCGAAATCTCCGCGGCAAAGAGCCGTCTGGCCGCAGCCGAGAGCAACGGAACCCGGGTACGTCTGGTGCAAACCGAAGGCGCGGCCCGGCTGCACACCAAAACCGTCGAGGAACTGGCCGTGGACAAAGCCGCTGCCCGTGCCAACGCGGCCGCCGCAGACAAAGGAAAGATGACGAAAGTCGTCTAACCCGTAACAGAATGGAACCACGAAGGCACAAAGACACGAAGAACAGCTTTTCCTGTGTGCCTTTGTGTCTTTGTGGTTAAGACGGATACGGAGAAAGTCTCTTATGCTGGAAGCACTCAAAGAAGAACTCTACACTCTCCATCTGGAGTTGCCCAAGAACGATCTGGTCAAGTGGACCGGCGGCAACATCAGCGCCCGGGACCCAGAGAGCGGGCTGGTGGTGATCAAACCCAGCGGCGTGCGTTACGAAAAGCTGCGCCCCGCGGATCACGTGGTGGTGGATATGGACGGCCATATTGTCGAGGGCAAACTTAAGCCCTCCTCCGACACAGCCAGCCATCTGCATATCTACAAACACCGGGCCGATGTCAACGGTATCGTCCACACCCATTCCCCCTATGCCACGGCCTTCGCCGCCATCGGCAAACCCATCCCCTGCTGTCTGACCGCCATCGCCGATGAGTTTGGCGGTCCCATCCCCTGCGCGGGCTTTGCCCTCATCGGCAGCGAAGCCATCGGCCAGCAGGTGCTGGACCACATCGGCTCGTCCCAGGCGGTGCTGCTGCAACAGCACGGCGTCTTTACGATTGGCAAAAACGCCGAGGCCGCGGTCAAAGCCGCGGTGATGACCGAAGATGTGGCCAAATCGGTCTGGCTGGCTATGCAATTGGGAGAAGTCCAGGAGATTCCCGCCGAGGATGTGGCGAAGCTGCATCACCGGTATACCCACGTGTACGGGCAATAAATCTTAACGCAGAGGCGCGGAGGCACAAAGGCGCAGAGAAAATTCGCTGTTCTTTGCGTCTCTGCATCTTTGCGTCTCTGCGTTAAAGAATTGGGAGGTTTACGATGAAAGCATTACGACTGCACGGCGTCGGCGATCTGCGGCTGCACGAGGAGCCTGTGCCTGTGCCGGTTGACGGGGAAGTGCTGCTGCGGGTGACGGCTGTGGGCATCTGCGGCAGTGACCTGCACTGGTTTGAGGAGGGCAGCATCGGCGACGCAAAGCTGGCCCATCCGCTGGTGCTGGGCCACGAATTCGCCGCTGTGATCGAGAGCGGTCCCCGGCGGGGTGAGCGGGTGGCCGTCGATCCGGCCCTGCCCTGCGGACACTGCGAGTTCTGCGCGACCGGCTATCCCAATTTCTGCCGGGCCACCCGCTTCTCCGGCCACGGCAAGGACGACGGCAGTTTGCGCGAGTTCATGGCCTGGCCGGAAACGGCACTTTTTACTCTGCCCGACACCGTTTCTGATGTGGAGGGCGCGCTGCTGGAACCCCTGGGCGTGGCGCTCTACGCGCTGGATTTGGGCCAGATTCGCCTGGGCGATACTGTTGGCATCTTTGGCTGTGGACCCATCGGGCTGATGCTGATCCGGCTGGCTCGGCTCAACGGGGCGCGGCAGATTGTCGCCACGGATATTCGTCCCCACCGGCTGGAGGTAGCCGCTGAGATGGGCGCGGATGTCACACTCCTGGCCGACGCCGGGGGCAGCGAACGGGCCGCGGTTCTCGACGCCACAGGCGGACGGGGCATAGACGTGGCTTTCGAGATCGCCGGGGTCAACGCCGCGGTGGAGACCGCCATCGAGACGGCCCGTCCCGGCGCCCGGGTGGTGCTGGTGGGCATCCCGTCTGACGACCGCACATCCTTCAGCGCGTCCACAGCCCGGCGCAAAGGGCTGACGATTCAGCTTTGTCGGCGTATGGCCCACACCTATCCGCGCGCTATTGTCCTGGCGGAGAGTGGGCAGATTGAGTTGGGGATGCTGGCTTCTCACTGTTTTCCGCTGGGAGAGTATCAGCAAGCCTTTGCCAGTGCCGCAAAGCGGGAGGGGTTGAAAGTGGTCGTACAACCGACGGGTGAATAAAGTGATAGACACCGATTCGTTTTCTGTCTCACTTCTCACACCCGTTGGCCGCCAGAGTTGCGCCGATGGGCAGATCGGTCAGGTCCACATTCACGAGCACTGAGTGGCTGCCGAGGGCGTTCGGGATAAAGTTCCCCCCTCCTCCGCAACCGATTGCTACCCCCAATTTGGCGATTTCTCTCCCCTTGCGCTACCGTAGAAGCAGAAATCTCGCTCTGCGCCCGCTGCCCCGCGGATGCACCTTTCGCCCTTCTGCTACAGGAGCTAACCCTATGCCCGCTATGCCTTCCCCCCGACGATCCCGGCTTTGGCCCCTGCTGCTGATTTTCGGCCTCTTCGCCGGTCTGCTGCCCCCGCACGCGGCCTTCGCCCAGGAAGCCGCGCCCATATCGGTCAGCTTCCCCGGTAGCTACGCCGCGCAGATCGGCGGCGCGGAATGGGAACCGGCGGACCCGGCTGTTCAGGCCAGCGATGAGGACGGCGACGGCATCTGGACACTGACCGCCGAACTAGCGGGTGGCATCTATGAATTCAAAGCCGCGGTCAATGGCACCTGGGACGAGAACTATGGCCAGGACGGCGAAGCCGGTGGCGACAACCTGAGCGTCGAAGTGCCTGACGCAGGCGGTCTGGTCACCTTCAGCTACAACCGGGCCGACAATCAGGTGAGCGCCGAAGTCAGTCCCCTGCTCAGCGAAATCGGCGACGATCTGCCCCCAGCCGTGGGGGACGGCTATATCGGCATCGCTGGCCTGCTCCACCAGAGCCGCAGCGACGGCTACCGCACCCCCTTCGGCGCGGTCCCCTTTGAGACGGATGTGACCCTGCGCTTGCGCACCTTCGCCGACGACGTGGAGCGGGTGGACCTGCTCCTCACTTCTATCAGCAGCGGCGCAAAGAGGACAGTGCCCCTGCGCCGGGTGGCCTCCGACGCCAAGTCCGCGCCCTGGGGCTATGACTACTGGGAAGTCACCCTCAACAGCGGCCCGGCGGAGGAGATTCACAATTATCTCTTCCAGATCAGCGACAGCGGCGAAACCCTCTACTACGCGGACGAGAGCCGCCGGGATGGGGGCAGCGGCCGGGCCTTTACTGTCCCGCCCACCAGCGATCAAGGCTGGGACATCTACACCTACGACCCGGCCTTTGCTACGCCGGACTGGGCCAAAGACGCGCTCATCTACCAGATTTTCCCCGACCGTTTCCGCAACGGCGACCCGACCAACGATCCGACCGCCGACGACTGGTTCTACGAAAACGAGCGGGGCCACGCCTTCCCCGTCACGCCCTGGAACCGGCCCGTGCCCGACCCGGAACCCAACGACCCCGCGGCCAATCCCGACTGGTATATGACCTACAGTTCCACCTTTTACGGCGGGGATTTGCAGGGCGTGGCCGAAAAACTGGACTATCTGCAAGGGCTGGGCGTCACCACAATCTACTTCAACCCGATCTTCGATTCCCCCTCCAACCACCGCTACGACGGGCGGGACTACCAGCAGATCGCCGAGAATCTGGCGGTAAAGGGCGATCCGGCGGCCAGCAATGCCTATTTTGCGGTCTTTGCCGCCGAAGTGGAGAGCCGGGGGATGCATCTGATTCTGGACGGTGTGCCCAACCACGTGAGCAGCGACGCGCCGATCTTCGACCGTTTCCAGCGCCATCCGGAAGTGGGCGCGTGTGAATCGGTGGACAGCCCCTGGTGGGACTATTTCTTCTTCCGCCCGGCCCGGCCCGCGGGGACAGGCCCCTGCGACGGCGACACCGCCTACAACGCCTGGGCCGGTTTCGACACCCTGCCCCAATTGGACACCGCCAATCAGGCCGTCATCGACACCTGGCTGGCCCCGGATACGGGCATCGCCACCAGCTATCTGCAAATGGCCGGTGTGGACGGCTGGCGGGTGGATGTGGTTCCCGATGTGGTGGGCATCAACCCCGACTTTTTCAGCCTCTGGCGACAGGCGACCCAAGCGGCCAACCCGGACGCCATCAGCTATGCAGAGACGTGGAAGGAGAACGACGCCCGCCAGCGGCTTTTGGGCGACGAGTTCGACAGCACAATGAACTACCGCTTCCGCCAGGCCGTCCTCGGCTTCCTGCGCGACACGGACTTTCAGGACAACGACGGCCCGATCCCGGCCCTGACCGCCACCCAATTCGAGGATGCGCTGCGGGCGATTCAGGAAGACTACCCCTACCCGGCCTGGTCCACGGCTATGAATCTGCTCGGCTCCCACGACGTGAACCGGGCGGTGGTTGTGCTTGACCACGCGGGGATCGACCGGTCAGGAGATGGGGCAGGGGGCCAGCCGGTGGATGGCTTTGCCGATGCCCGTGCCCGTCTGCGTTTGGCCGCGGCCCTGCAAATGACCCTCCCCGGTGCGCCCACAATCTACTACGGCGACGAGACCGGGCTGGCCGGTTTTGGCAGCGACCCTCAGCGGGACGACCCCTACAACCGCCAGCCCTATCCCTGGCCCGATGCGGAAGGCTATGACGAACTGCCCGCCTGGGCGCAGCAACAGAGCGATCTGATCGATCTCTACACTTTCCTGGGCCAACTGCGGGGCAGCCACAGCTATCTGCGCACGGGTTCCTGGGACACTTTCACCACCGACGACGCGGGGCTGTACGTCTTCGGGCGCAAGGACGCCAGCGGCGCGGCTGTCATCGCCATCAACCGCAGCCCCATCAGCCAGACCGTCGGCCTGGAACTGGGCGGTTATCTGCCCGCGGGCGCGGCGCTGATCGACGCGGCCAGCGGCCAGACCGCCACCGCCTCCCTGCGCGAAGTCGTGCAGCCGATGGATTTTCGCATCTGGCACACGGAAGCGGGCATCGACCTGACCCCACCGGAAGCGCCGGTGATTGAAAGTGTGGAGGAGGGGGACGGAACCGTCAGCCTGACGATTGCCATTTCGCCCCTCACCTCTCGCATAATTGTGCGCCGCTCTCTGGTGGATGGGGGCTTCCAGCCTGTGGGTGTCATCGACGCCTCGGACCGGGGCCAGACAGTGACATTTGTGGACGAAGCGCTGGCGAACGGCCAGCCGGTCTACTACCGGGCCGCAGCCTTCAACGACGTGGGCCTGCGTAGCGAACTTAGCCCGTCGTTCCAGGCTATCCCCCACGCGCCGATTGCCGATGCCCGGCTGCTGGAACCGACAGCGGTGGAGCAGGTGATCAGCACTGTCAACCCCGGCGGCCTGTTGCAGGCGGTGGTGACGGTGCCAGGTGTCACCGATGGGGAGGGCGCGGGTGGTGGCATTCTGGCCCGGGCTGGCTATGCACCAGCCGCTTTCGATGGGCCAGCCAGCGCATTGCCGATCCGCTGGGTAGAGGCCGAGTACGCGGGGGATTCAGAGAGCGGCGCTCTCTACGCCGCGGCTGTCCTGCCCGATGCGGTGGGCGACTATCTCTACGGCTTTATCTTCAGCACAACCGGCGGGCGGGATTGGGTCTATGCCGACGCAGCCGGGATGGGACCGGGTGGGGGCGAGGGTCTGCCCTGGGCCACACCGGGCACGCTGACGATTCTCCCCAGCGACGACACGGAAGCGCCCGCCCGCCCCTTCCGCATCGCCGAGCTTTTCGCTTCGGCCAATCAGGTGATAGTCGAGTGGCGGGCCTCCCGCAGCGCGGACCTCTCCCACTATCTCCTCTGCCGCCGGGATGTGACCGCGGGCGAGGAGGGCTGTGCCAAGAAAATAATCGTCAGCCGGGACTTCCGGGAATACACCGATACGGATGTAATCCAGGACCACACCTACGCCTATACCGTGCAGCAGGTGGACACCAGCTTCAACGCATCCGAAGCTTCGGACGAGCTGGAAATTACCGCTGCGGTCAGCTTTGTGGATGTGACCTGGCGGGTGCTGGTTCCCGCTTCCACCCCGGCAGATGCGGAGATATTCATCGCCGGGGACAGCGCCGACGTTTTCGGCGCAGCCTTCAGCGCAGCCAGCCAGCCCCTGACAAAAGTCGGCGACAATCTGTGGGAGTGGACCGCGACGATCAAAGAGGGCACGCTCCTTCAGTACAAATATACCCGGGGCACTTGGGAGACAGTCGAGCAGTGGGGGACGATTCGGGGCTTCACCAACCGGGCGCTGGAAGTGACAGCGGGCAGCGACGCTACGCTGCTGGTGGACGACACTGGAGTAGATTGGGGCGAGGAAGGGCCGGATGACCGTCGGGCTGTGCAGACCTGGCGTGACCCGCTGGTCGCCAGCGTGGAAGGGACAGCCGAGAGCGTCACTATCCACTTTGCCAGCCCAGTGGCCCCGATGGGCGAGCTGGCCGCAGTGGTCACAGTGGCCGACGGTAACGGTCAACTGTTGCCGGGCGAGGTTGCCCAGAACAGCGACACCGGTTTCACATTTACACCGCTTGCAGAATTGGCTACGGGCACGTACACTGTCACTGTCTCTGGTGTCACAACAGATGTGCCGATGTCCCAGCCCTGGCAGGGTGTGGTGGAGATTCAGTAGGGATTCAAAGTCCCCGGCACTTCACGTACAAAGGTGGAGCGATCGTGACGTACCGACTCGTTTGGACAGAAAGTGCCGGGGACTTTTAGAAAGTAGGATATGTATGGGCTTTCTGTTTAGTCTGCTAGGCAATGCACTGCTCAATCACTTCTTTCTGGGCTGGGCACAGCGCGAGATCAACGCCCAGATCGGCGAGATGCAGAGCGCAGCTTTCGACTCGCCGGGCTTTCAATCGCCCCTGCCTGTGCCCGTTGTGGCGGCGGGCGGCGTGCTGCTGGCGGGTCAGATAGCATTGGGCCGGGGTGTCTGGAAACTCTCTGCCCGACGGGCGCTGTTCAGCCTGCTGCTGGGGGCCGCGATTGGTGGCGCAACACAACTGTTACAAACGGGCAGAGACGGTCAATAGAGCGGTTAGCTGCCATAGGACGCAGCAAGACTCACACATCCATCCAAAAGACAAGGGTGAAGAAGATGCAACGCTTGAATCAAATCGGTTATGTCGGGATAATTCTCCTGCTCATCGGGGGTCTGTGGAGCATTTCGCAGGGCGTTGCTCTGGCTGAACCGGATTCGCCTGTCGGTGTTGCGAGCTACAGCAACGCCAGCTTTACAGTCAACTACAACCCGGCCAGTTGCCAGGGCAATGTATCCGATTGGCCGACCGATGCCACGGCTGCCATGAACCACGTGGCCGACATTCTGGACGATGTGATCGCCAATGAGGGCGCGATTGTAATTGACGCCTGCTATGAGGTGCAAGATGCGGGCACTCTGGCCGCGGCAGGACCGGAGCGCTTTGTCGAAGAGTGTAGCAGCGGTGGCGGCGCGCTGCCGCTGGCGAATACGGCCTACCCAATCGCCCTGGCTAATGCGCTCTGCGGGGCAGACCAGAACGGGGGCAGCGCTGAGATCAGCGCCTCGGCCAATTCGACTGTTGACTGGGATTTCTGCACAACCGACTGTGCCTGGGCCGACTTAAACAAGACCGATTTTGTCAGTACGATGGCCCACGAACTGCTGCACGGCCTGGGCTGGGTGGATAATATCCTGGACAGTGGCTTTTTTGATGGACCCCCCAACATTTTCTCACGCTTTCTGGCCTGCAACGGCACAACAGACGGCGTATGCACCGACGGTCAACGCCTGACTGATCTGGCCGAGGGTCAAACACTCGCGGCGGCATTGACTGTTGGCAGCGGAAAACTTTCGTTTGTGGGGCCGAATGCAAAAGCGGCCTTTGCCGGGGAATTTGCCGGTGCTGATTCGGTGCAAGGACCTTTTGTCTATGCGCCCAACCCCTATGATCAGGGGTCGAGCATCAGCCATTGGGACGATGACCACGCGACGAATGTCGGGCGAATTATGAACGCTGCCACCGACACCGGCCCCAGTTCCCGCGCGGTGGATGCGATTACGCTGATGTCCCTGAAGGATTTGGGCTGGTCTGTGCTGGAAAGCAGCGACTTCAGTGATGCAGAGTCGAATGGCTATGGGATTGCCCGCCATTTCAACGCGGCGAGTATTGTGGGCTATTCATTCCTGGGCGCGTCGGTTTCTTTGGAAGGCGCGCCGAGCCGTTCTGCACAAGCGGACAGCGGCAATGACGGCGTGACCCGTACGGCCTGGGCAGATGGAGCGCAGGGTGGAAATGTGACCGCGACGGTTGCCAACTGGGCTGGCTGTCTGAGTGGCTGGGTAGATTGGCAGGGGGACGGTAGCTTTGGCGAGGCTGGCGATCGGGTGCTGTCCATACAAGCGGTTGGGCAGGGCGCAAACTCGCTGCAATTTCCTGTCCCCGCCGACACCTTCGACGGGAATGGGAACAACCGCACACTGGCCGCCCGTTTCCGGCTCTTCCCCGACTGGGATGGGGACGGTAGCTGTGATGACCAGCCAGCCGTTCAACCCGCCGGGGCGGTCTTCGGTGGTGAGGTTGAGGACTATCGCTGGGTCTTCGACGCAGATGGCAATCCGCTTCAGCCGGTAACCTATTCAATCTTTCTGGCGTCAATTCTTCGGTAGACTGGGGCTATCCCACATTTTATGCGAACAAAAAAGGAGTAGCGGACAATTTGTCCGCTACTCCTTTTTGTTCGCTGTAATCCATTCGCTGTTTGGTCATTCCAACGATTGAAGTCCCCGGCACTTTCTATCCAACATCTGTCCGTTCACATATGTGATTTGTGGCTCAACCAGAATTTAGGTGGAGACCCGCTTGATTTCGATACGGCTGGAAACAGCCCCAGCCTACTCAATCAGCGCTGGCCTTGCTGACCACCTGAACTCCCAAAGAGTCTGTGATGTATATGTCCTGCCGGCGACTCAGCGGGTCAGGATGAGATGGCTGTCGCCAAATTCATGCCAGAGATAGCCCTTTTCGACTGCCTCCTGATAGGCGCTGCGAATTATCGGTTGACCGGCCACGGCGTAGAGCATGGCGAGATGGCTGGCTTTGGGATCGTGCAGCCCTGTGATCAATCCATCGACGGTTTGGCTCCCGGTCCCCGGATGGATGTAGGCGCCGGTAAAGCCTTTGCGGGCCTGAACACGACGCCCGTCCCAGACCGATTCCAATGCGCGCACGACAGTTGTACCCACGGCAATGACCCGTCGTCCATCGGCCCTGGCTTGATTGACGGCGTTGGCCGTTGCCCCAGGCACATTGAATGGCTCGGCATAGAGGCGATGCTCCTCAATCTGCTCTGTGTCTATCTCCAAACTCGACACGCCCGTATGGAGCAGTAGCCCAGCAATGGTGACACCTTTGGCGCGCAACCCATCGACTGTGCGCTGGGTGAAGGGACGCGCCGCTGAGGGCATCTCCGCGCTGCCTGGGATGGCGCTGAAGTACGTCTGGTAGGCGGCCAGGGGTGCAGGCTGGGCTAGATAGCCGTAACGGATCGGCTCCCCATGCAGTGCGATGGCACGGCAGATATCCCCCTCGATGTGGACGAACCAGAGACGTTCGATACCGGGATGCTGGGCCACCAACCGCGCCCGCAGCCCAGCCACCCCAATCGTCGCACCGGCTTGCAGTGGGAGCGGCCCTGGCTCGGCGGGACTCCAGCGAGGCTCGGCCAGCCAGATTCCATTGCCATAGAGGGTGGAAAGGTTGAGTATAAAGGGACCAATCGCGCCTGAGGCGGGCAGGCTGGCGGCCAGGGTTGCGCTGCGGTTGACTACCAGCAGATCGCCCGAATCCAGAAAGTTGGGCAGATCCACAAAGCGGGCGTGCTGATGGCCGGTCGGCGTGCTGACAAGCAGGCGCACTTCGTCTCGGGCAATTCCCCGTTCTTCGGGGGGCTGGCTGGCCTGGAGTTCAACAGGTCGCTCGAAATCGATTTCTTTGATATACATCGCATCATTCCTTCTTATGCTGGTGGCAGGTGTCTACCGATTTAGCCATTCTATGCAGTTGCCCAGACTTCCGCCTGGGCCTGGAAACGCTGCCCAGAGATTGCTTCGGGATTTTGTCCCAACAGCCAAAGCCAAAAAGGCAGGGTGATCTCGGGCAGAGGGCGGTCGCTGATATCCTCGGTGGGAAAAGCCTCCTGATGCATTTGGGTACGCATATCCCCCGGGTCCACACTGACTACACTGATCCTGCGTTCGGCCAGTTCGGCGGCTAGGGTTTTGGAGGCCAGGTCCAGCGCGGCTTTGCTCATCCCATATCCACCCCATCCCGCATAGCCTCCCACAGCGGCATCGCTGGAGATATTGACGATCAACCCCTGGCTTGCCTCTAACAGCGGGACGCTCTGCTGGATCAGCCCAATCGGGGCCAGCAGATTGACATTGAGCACCATCTCCAGGGTTTCCAGGGGATAGTGGGTCAACACCGGCTGGGGGCTGGGGCCGAGCAGCGAGGCATTGTTGATCAGCAGGTCCAGCCTTCCCAGGTTGCGGGCGGCCTCTATCAAGCGTCGGCGGTGGGAACCGCTGGCCACATCACCGGCCAGGGTCACGACCTCCGCGCCTTTGGCCTGTAGATCAGCACCGACCTGAGCAAGGCCATCTGCCCCCCGTGCAGTCAGGATGAGTCGATGGCTGCCCGCCAGCAGGTGGGCCAGGGTTTCACCCAATCCTCGGCTGGCGCCTGTAATCAGAGCGACCGGGCGGGATACGGATTGATTGGTTGCGTTCGCTTGCAAAGTCATTTGGCTTCTCCTTCACGGATGTTCGTACGGATGAGATTGATAAGCGTTGTAGAGACAGCCATAGCATAAAAAAAAGACCGATCTCTGGCATCGAACCAAAGATCGGTCTCGGCCTGTACAAAAGTACAGGACAACCTGAAATGCTGTTCTGCGAAAAGAGCGCTGGCTACCCCCGTTCGACCCATCCCCGCTGCACCGCGATGGCAACGGCTTCCGTACGGTTGCCTGCTTCCATCTTGCCCAGGATTGCGCTGACGTGAAATTTCACTGTACGTTCGGTGACAGTTAACCGCTCGGCAATCTCCCGGTTCTGCAAGCCCTGGGCCAGGAACAGAAGCACTTCCTGTTCGCGCTCTGTCAGCGGGTTCGGAGAGAGCGCGGATGGCTTCTGCATCTGGCGCATCAGTTTGGAGGCAACCACAGGCTGAAGCAGAGAGCCACCCCTATGCACAACCCGAATCGCATCAAAAAGCTCCTTGCGGGGAACCCCTTTTAGCAGATACCCCTGTACCCCGGCTTTGACCGCTTCTACAATGCGTTCATCCGTATCAAATGCCGTAAAAGCGATAGCCCGCACGGCAGGATCGATGGCCTGGAGGCGTTTCAGTGTGGCCACGCCGTCCAAGTCAGGCATCTCCAAATCCAGCAGAATCAGGTCGGGTTGATGGGCCTTGTATTTGTGGATCAACTCCTCGCCGCCTGTGGCCTGGGCAATCACATCAAAATCGGGCTGGGTCTGCAAAATAGCGACCAGTCCCTCCAACACAACCGGATGGTCGTCAGCGATCAGAATTCGAATCGGTGCAGAGACTGGCAGGGGACTGGCAGTTGACATTGGGTTACTCCTCCAGGGGGACAACGACGTGCAGGCTGGTTCCTGATTGGGGATAGCTCTCCAGCCCCATTTCTCCCCCGAGCAATCGGACGCGTTCTTGGATGCCCTTGAGTCCAAATCGGCTGGCGTCCACAGTGGCGTCCGGTTCAATGCCACAGCCATTGTCGTCCACAGTCAGACTCAGTTTTTCCGGGGTAACGGTCAGGGCGAGATTGATCTGGCTGCCCTGGGTGTGATTGATCGCGTTGGTTAGCGCTTCCTGGGCGATGCGATAGATGCCAGCTTCGATGCGGGTAGGCAGAGGCCGATCCGCATCGATACTTTCAAACCCGATCTGGCGGCCAGAGAATTGGCTCTGCTGTTGGGCCAGTGCGCGCAGGGCTTCGGCAAGACTACGCCCTTGCAGCGGCGCGGCCCGCAGATCCAGCACCGAGCGGCGGGCGTCTTCCAGCCCTTTGCGTGCCAAATCCAGAGAACGGGTGACAATCGGTTTGAGCTGCTGGTGTTCAGTTTGCACATCGAGCAGCACGTCCAGCGTCTCCAATTGCAGGGCCAATGCGGAAAGGGTCTGGGCCAGCGTGTCATGGATTTCGCGTGCCAGGCGATTGCGTTCCTGGACCGCGCCTAACTCCACACTGCGGTCGTAGAGGCGGGCGCGCTCCACTGCAATGCTGAGCAGATCGCCGACTGTATGCAACAGATCCAACTCGTCTTTCGAGACCTGCCGCCAGTCCCGGCTGGCCACGTTGAGAATGCCCAGATGTTCGCCATCACGCGCAAAGAGGGGCACACTGGCGTGATGGCGCAGCCCCAGCGTGCCGTCGGTCAACCCCTTGAGCCGGCTACAGGTGATTGTGTTCAGATTGGCCGCGCCGTCCATCTGTCCGCTATGAAAGGTGTCCAGACAGTAGCAGGAACCAGTCATTTTGACCGGGTTGTCGCTGAGCGCCGGGGGCAGATTGTGGGCAGCGGCCAGATAGGCGTGGCCCGTTTTTTCATCCAACAGCCATATCCAGCCAGTCTCCAGGCCAAAGAGTTCCGCCACGTGGACCAGCGTTGTATCAAGCGCGGCATCCAGCCCGACGGAACGGTTCAGAGCGGCTGCAATCAGCGTTAAGCGAGAGAGTTCCTGATGATGTTCCGCCAGCGCTACACTGGGTTTCGCGGCATTTTCCTTGTGTCGATCTTGGATTGACATGGGATTCTCCACTTGCAGACACCGCTTTTCAGCGTATCATCCAGGATGCCGTACTCAATGGATCAAAAAACCAGAAACCCCACGGCTAGGGACTTGAACTAGCCGTGGGGTCTCTGGTTCGAAAACCTATTTGCTGGTGGGCGGAGAGGGACTCGAACCCACGACCTCGCGGATGTGAACCGCGCACTCTAACCAGCTGAGCTACCCGCCCGAATGTCTATTAGTATACGCATCCGGGTCAGATTTTGCAAATTGACCTATTACTGGGACAATGAAAACTGTTCAAATAGCTAAGAGCCAATATCCTTAAATTATGCCACTTCTATTTCGCTTCAATCGCTACCTCCAACGGATTTTCTTTGTCCTCGTCATTCTGGCCGGTCTCTACGGCTGGAACTATGCGACGACCCATTGGACTTTTGATCTCAGCCTCTTCGACATCACCCGCTTTACGGGCCAGACCGATTGGATGGAGACGATTGCCGCGTTCCTGGAACAGGCTATCCAACTGTTCCTCGCCTTGACCAGCCAATAATGGGCAGGGCGCAATTCTCGCTTGTCGGTATTGCTCGAAACCGAAGCGTAAAACCTAAAATCATCCGGTAAACATACCTTCCACCCCCGGCCAATGCACTTATGTCCGAGTTTTTCACAGTTCGCACCCCACCCGATGCCTGGAAACTGCTGCTTCAGCACTTTACGCCCGGCATCCGCACAGAGCAGATTCCGACAGTAGACGCGCTGGATCGAGTACTCGCCGCGCCGCAGGTTTCATCCCAGGATTTGCCCGAATTCCCCCGCTCTACTGTCGATGGCTATGCGGTCAACGCCGCCGACACCTACGGCGCGTCCAGCAGCCTGCCCGCGTTCCTGACCGTCATCGGTGAGGTGGCAATGGGGACACTGAGCCAATTGCAATTGGGCGTGGGAGAGGCTGCGCTGGTCCACACCGGCGGAATGGTTCCCGCTGGGGCCAACGGGGTGGTGATGGTGGAAAACACCCAGACCGTCGATGCCGCCAGTATCGAAGTGCTGCGACCCGTGGCCGAGGGCGAAAACGTCATCCAAATCGGCGAGGATATCCGCACAGGTGATCCGATTCTGGCCGCGGGCCACAGCCTGCGCCCCCAGGACATCGGCGGGCTGCTGGCTCTGGGCATCACAACTGTCACTGTCGCTGTACCGCCCAAAGTGGCGATTATCTCTTCCGGCGACGAAGTGGTGGCCCCGGACCAGCCCGTCGCGCCGGGCCAGGTGCGGGACATCAATTCCTACACACTGGCCGGGTTGACCCGACGGGCTGGTGGCGATCCGCTTCTCTACGGCATTGTGCCAGATCAGCGGGAAGCCCTCGAGGCCGCGGCTGCCCGTGCCCACGCGGAGGCGGATATTGTCGTCCTCTCCGCGGGCAGTTCGGTCAGCTACCGGGATTTGAGCGTGGAGGTCATCGCCGGGCTGGGCACGCCGGGGGTGCTGGCCCACGGCTTGAGCGTGCGCCCCGGCAAGCCGACGATTGTGGCCGTGGCTGACGGCAAACCGATCTTTGGCCTGCCCGGCAATCCGGTCTCGGCAATGGTGATTTTTGATCTGATTGTTACGCCTACCATCCGCGCTCTGCTGGGGGCGACCGAACAGCCCAAGCAGCATGTCCAGGCGAAACTAGCCCGCAACATCGCCTCCACCGCCGGGCGCGAGGATTACGTGCAGGTGCGGGTGGAAGAGCGGGACGGCGAGCTCTGGGCCGTACCCGTCTTTGGCAAGTCGAATCTCATCTACACCCTCGTCCACGCCGACGGCACAGTGAAGATCGAACTCAACGCCAACGGCGTGCGTGAGGGCGCTTGGGTGACAGTCTTTTTGCACTAAAGCGGACGGCAGACCGCGGACGGCGGACGAACGTTAAGCATCCGCTCTCTCTATCCGTTAGTCTGGCGTTCTGACTGAAAGGGGCTCTTGACGAACGACGAACTGAAAACGAGTATTTTCGCCATACGTTCGTCTTCCGTCCGCGGTCTGCCGTCCCTTTTCATCCCTACCCTACCCATTCACATTCATTCACCCCAATCCTATGCCCAACGAACCTGCTCGCAACATCTACCTCCACGACGTGCCTCTGGACGAGGCGATTGCCGACTGGCACGCCGCGCTGGCCGAGTCTGGACTGCTCGCGCCGTTGGGCAAAGAGACGATTCCGCTGACCGAAGCCTTAGGCCGGGTGACGGCAGAGCCGGTCTGGGCGCGCATCTCCTCGCCCCACTACCACGCCGCGGCGATGGACGGTTTTGCGGTGCGCAGCGAAGATACCCGCGGGGCGACCGAAACGTCGCCCCTTCTCCTGCGCCTGGGCGAACAGGCCCTGCCCGTCGATACGGGCGACCCCCTGCCCGCAGGGATGAATGCGGTGGTGATGATTGAACAGACCCAGCCCGTGAGCCGGGATGGGGTGGAGCATATCGAAATCCTCGCCTCCTCTGCGCCCTGGACATACGTGCGCCCGATGGGGGAGGATATGGTGGCGTCGGAGTTGGTGTTACCCGCCAACCAGCGGCTACGCTCGCAAGATTTGGGTGCGATTGCGGGCAGCGGCCACACAGAAGTCACCGTCTATCGGCGGCCCCGGGTGGCAATTCAGCCTACGGGCACAGAACTGGTGACCATCGGCAGCGAACTGAAACCCGGCGATATTATCGAATACAACTCCCTGATGCTGGGCGCGCAAGCTGAGGAAGCGGGCTGTATCGTCACCCGCCTGCCGATTGTGCGGGACAACTACGCGGCCATCCGGGATGCGGTGGCCGCCGCGCTGGAAAGCCACGATCTGGTCGCCATCAACGCCGGTTCCTCGGCTGGCTCGGAAGATTACACATCGGCGATTGTGCAGGAGTTGGGCGAACTGCGGGTCCACGGCATCGCCATCCGCCCCGGCCACCCGGTGGTGCTGGGCGTGGCCCATCTGCCATCCGGGCAGAGCAAAACCCTTGTCGGCATCCCTGGCTATCCCGTCTCCGCGGCGATGACCTTCGACCTGCTGGTGAAACCCCTCCTCTACCGCTGGCAGGGGCTGGAAGTGCCAGAGAAGCCGACGGTCCAGGCCACGCTGACCCGCAAGACCCTCTCCCCTTTGGGCGAGGATCACTTTTTGCGGGTGACCCTGGGCAAAGTGGGCAAACGGCTGGTGGCCACGCCACTGGCTGGAGGCGCGGGGGTGCTGATGTCCCTGGTCAAGGCCGACGGGATTGTGCAGATTCCCCGCTTCTCCGAAGGCCACGACGCGGGCGAAAAGGTCAAAGTGGAACTGATGCGCCCGCTTTCATCCATCGACAGCACAATCGTTGCCATCGGCAGCCACGACCTGACCCTCGACCTGCTGGCCGACCGCCTGCGCCAGGGCCAGCCCCGGCGCACTCTCTCCTCCGCGCACGTGGGCAGTCTGAGCGGGCTGCTGGCCCTGCAGCGGGGCGAGGCCCATCTGGCCGGTTCCCATCTGCTGGACGAGGCGAGCGGAGAATACAATACCGACTACATCCGCCGCCTGCTCATCCCCCACGGCGTGCGGGTGGTGTTGCTGGGCTTTGTCAACCGTGCCCAGGGGCTGATGGTTCCCAAAGGCAATCCCAAAGCCATCCACAGCCTGGAAGACCTGCTGCGGGCAGACGTGGCCTTTGTCAATCGGCAGCGGGGCGCGGGAACTCGTGTGCTGCTGGACTACGCATTGAAGCAGAAAGCGCTGAACCCCCGGGACATCACCGGCTATGAGCGCCAGGAATATACCCATTTGGCCGTGGCCGCGGCGGTGAAGAGCGGCGCAGCCGACTGCGGACTGGGCATTCTGGCCGCGGCCCAGGCCCTGGAACTGGACTTCATTCCCCTGTTCGATGAGCGCTACGATCTGGTCATCCCTGTGGAACACTACGAAAGCGAGCTTCTTGCCCCATTCCTGGCACTTATTCAGGGCCAGGATGAGACATTTGTCCGGGCGGTGCAAGCTCTGGGGGGGTATACTACCCAGCAGATGGGCCAGGTGCTGGCCGAGTTATAGGCGTAGTGTAGACCAGGAGGCGTGTGATGGACCCCTTTGCTTCTTTCAAAAATGGAAGCCAACGAACCGGTTGGCAGTTGCACAATTTGGAACCGCTGCCCGAAGAAGAGTGGCGGCGGATGCTCGATTTTTTGGGCCTGAGCCAGACGGAGCGTTTGGCTATGCTGGCAACGGTGGAGGAGCTTCTGCGCCGGGGACACGAACTGGTGGTCTCCACCTATGACTACCTGTTGCAAAATCCAGAAACAGCCGCTATCCTTGGGTGGGAGCAGCAGGCAGACCCGGCCCATCTGGCCGAGCGGCGGCGCTTTTTCACCGTCTGGCTGACCCGTGTGATTGGGATGGACACCAGCGACGATCTGGCCCGCTATCTCTTCCGGGCGGGCCGCCTGCATGCCGGTCACGGACCCCGCCACACCCACGTGCCGCCAGTCTTCGTCACCGGCTCAATGAGTCTGGTCCACAGTGCCTTTGCCCGCTTTCTCAGCGAGGAGATGCCGGGCGATCCGGTTGTTCCCACCGCGCTCTCTGGCTGGAACAAACTGTTGAGTGTTCATCTCCATCTGATGCAGATGGGCTATCAAGCGGCCAGGGAGTTGGACAGCGGGGATTTTGCCGTGCCGGTTGTACTCTTTGGCAAAATGCGGGAGATTACCGGGCGTCAGCAGATGGCGATTCATCTGGCCAAGGGTGCACAGATGGGCCAGGCCCTAGGCAAATTCTTCAACTATTTCCCCGAAGCCCGGGCCGAAGTTTTTGATGTGGCGTGGCAGGCAGGCGAGCACCTGGACAGCACCGGGACGCCCTGGTTTCAGGCTGAGCGGGCCTATGCGCTCAAGCCTATGTGGCGGGTGCTCAACACAGGCAAGGATATGGACTATCTGGCCGGCATCGAGACGGCCGTGCAGCCCGGCGACGAAATACACATCTTTCCGCCGGGCCGATAAGGAGAAGAGGATGCAGATTCGAGTTTTTGCCACTTTGCGGATGATTGTGGGCGGCGCAAAAGTGACGCTACAGTCTGGCCCCGGCAACACTTTCCGGGAATTGCTGGATGAACTCGTGACGCTGCATCCGGGCTTGCAGGATCAACTCTTCCGGGATGGGGAACTGAGTACGCGCATCCACGTCTTCCTCAACGGGCGCGACATCCGCTATCTGGGCGGCATCGATATGCAGATCCCTGAGGACGGCGAAGTGCTGATCTTCCCGCCGGTGGGGGGCGGTCGATGATACGCCACGAATATCACGGCGTGCCCCAGTGGTTGATGAAGGAATATCTGGCCGATCTGGGCGCGGTGGAGCAGGCCGAGAATGTGATGGTGGCTGAGGGCTGGCAGGCAGTGGTTTCCAAAGCCGAGCCAAACCGCATCGGTTCGCTGGTCATCGGCGGCGCGGCTGTGGAGTTTTCTGGCGAGCAGGCCGTGCTGGATGCGATGTTCGAGAAGCTGCACTGGAAGACCCTGCGCGGCGGGGGGTAGACCGGCCTGGAATCGTCTGGGCCGCCGGGGGCTAAAGACCCCCGGCTACCGAGCGACGCCCCCTATTGGACATTAAAAAATTGATCGGGTAATGACGTAGGGGCGCTGCTTGCTGCGCCCGACACCTGCGGGCGCAGCAAGCAGCGCCCCTACAGTTGCCCGGTTATTTTCTTAATTCACAAAAGGGGTCTTGCGGCGCAATAGTCAAAGTACAAACAAGCGGCGCTGCCGCTTTTCTTTTTGCCTCTTTTGGTATATATTTTTTGTATATATTTTTACGATGTGAGGAATCTTCTGTGGACACCGCCAAACTCTTTCCCAACGGCAACAGCCAGGCCGTGCGCCTGCCCAAAGAATACCGCTTCGAGGGAGAGCAGGTCTACATCCGCCGGATGGGAGAGGCTGTCGTATTGCTGCCCTACCAAACGCCGTGGCAGATTCTCATCGACAGTCTGTCCCAATTCAGCGACGACTTTGTCGTAGACGACGGGGAATGAATTTTTGATGGGCATCCGTCTGCTGCTGGATACCTCTTTCTGTCTCTATCTCATCCGGGAAAAACCCTCGGCGCTGCTCACCGCTTTGGCCCCTTTTCAGCCGGGTGAGCTGGCCGTTTCATCGATTACAGCGGCAGCGCTGGAAGCCCGCGCCCAGAACAGTCGCCATCCCAAACAAAACCAGCGAGCATTGCAACAGTTTCTTCTGCCCCTGACGGTGGCTGATTTTGATGCCAAGACCGCACAGGTGCTGGGCCAGATTGCCGCGCCCTGGGAACGGGCCAGCGCGGGGGCCGACACCCACAGCCTGCTCCTGGCCGCCCACGCCCTGCGTCTGGACGCCACGATTCTCAGCCGCCATCCAGAGATGTATCCGGCGCTGCCCGGTCTGCGCTGCAATCGGGGGGAGGCCGAAGCCCTGCTTGCGGCGCTGCCTTCCCAACCATTCACAGAACCGTCCACAGAACAGGCCGCACCCCGCTTTTTGCCCGCGGCACTGGAGAGTGCCGAAAATCCGGCCCACACAATTGTGGCCGTGGGCAGCCACGACCTGAGCCTGGACCTGCTGGCCGACGCACTGCACCGGGCGCATCCGGGGGTGAATCTGGTGTCGGCCCACGTGGGCAGTATGAACGGACTGCTCGCTTTGCGCCGGGGGCAGGCCCATCTGGCCGGTGTCCACCTCTTCGACCCGGAGAGCGGCGAATTCAACACCGCCCACATCCGACGGCTGCTGGTTCCCCACGGCTGCCGGGTGGTGCTGGTGGAATTTGTCAAGCGCACCCAGGGGCTGTTTGTGGCTCGCGACAATCCGAAAGGCATTCAGGGATTGGCGGACCTGCTGCGACCGGATGTGGTGATGGTCAACCGCCAGCCGGGCGCGGGCACGCGGCTGTTGTTGGACGCAGAATTGGAGCGGCTGGGATTGGACGCCAGCCAGATTCGGGGATATGAGCGCTGGGAGACGAGCCATTTGCAGGTGGCAGGGGCCGTGGAGCGGGGCGAGGCGGACTGCGGATTGGGGATTCAAGCTGCCGCCGATAGCTTTCATCTGGGCTTTTTGCCCCTTTTTCAGGAGCGCTACGATCTGGTCTTTGCGCGAGATGCCTACGACAATCCCCAACTGCGCCCGCTGTTGGAGATGCTGCGCCAGCCACCCCAGGCGTTATTGGAAGGCATTCGGAATTTGGGTGGCTATGAAACCGGGCAGATGGGCCGGGTTTTGGCCGAACTGTGAAAAAGGGAGACGACCATTCGCACGCTGATTGAAGGGCTGTTCGAGGCCATACGTCTGATTGCCGGTGGAGACAGCGCGCTGGCCGAAATTGTCTGGCTATCGCTGCAGGTGTCGGGCATCGCCCTGGCCCTGAGTACGGTCATCGGCATTCCCCTGGGCGCGGCCCTGGGGCTGACCCGTTTCGTCGGGCGGCGGCTGGTGATCGCTGTGATGTATACGGGAATGGGCTTCCCGCCGGTGGTGGTGGGACTCTTTGTCTATCTGATGCTATCTCGCAGTGGACCCCTGGGCAGCCTGGGCCTGGATGCCATCCCGGAACTCTTCACCCCGGCGGCAATGGTTGTGGCCCAGACGATTATCGCTTTTCCACTGGTGGCCGGTTTTACAATGGCCGCGGTGATGGGCGTGGACCCCAATCTGCGTTTGCAGGTGCTGGGGCTGGGGGCGACCGCCTGGCAGGCCACCTGGGCCATTCTGGCTGAGGCCCGCACAGGGGTGATTGTTTCGGTGGTGGCGGGCTTTGGCGGCATTATTTCTGAAGTGGGCGCGGTGATGCTGGTGGGCGGAAACATCGAACACAGCACCCGGGTGCTCACCACTGCGATTGTGCTGGAGACCCGCAAAGGCAACTTCGAGCTGGCGATTGCCCTGGGCATAATTCTGCTCAGCCTCTCCTTTTTCGCCAATCTGGCAATGCTGCGCTTGCAGGGGAGCAGTCTCAACGAATGAATGAATCACTCTTCCGCCTGCGGGATGTCACCCGGCGCTATGGCTCACGCCAGGTGCTCAGCATTGACGAGTTGGAGATTCGACAGGGCGAGATTCTGGCTCTGGTCGGTCCCAGCGGCGCGGGCAAAAGTACGCTCCTGCGTCTGCTTAACTTTCTGGAGCCACCCAGCCAGGGCACGATTGAATTTCTGGACGAACAGATCGACCCGGATCGCCAGCCATCTCTGGAACTGCGCCGCCGGGTGACGACGGTTTTTCAGCGTCCGGTGTTGCTGCGGCGTAGCGTCTATCAGAATGTGCGTTATGGGCTGCAACTGCGGGGGCAGCGGGATGGGGCCGGGCAGATCGACCGGGTGTTGGAAGAGGTGGGGCTGGTCGATCTGGCCCAGGCCCAGGCCCGCACCCTCTCCGGCGGCGAGGCCCAGCGGGTGGCCCTGGCCCGGGCAATGGTGCTAGAGCCGGATGTGCTGCTGATGGACGAGCCCACGGCCAATCTGGACCCCTACAATGTGGGGCTGATTGAGCGGATTGTGACCCGGCTCAATCGGGAGGCCGGAACCACAACCGTTCTGGTCACCCACAACGTTTTCCAGGCCCGGCGATTGGCCCACCGGGTGGCCCTTCTGCTGGAAGGACGCATTGTGGAAGTGGCCGATGTGCAGGCTTTCTTTGAGCAACCAAGCGATCCCCGCACCGCTGCCTTTGTGCGGGGAGAGATGGTCTATTGAGACTGGGAGATTGGCGGATCGTCTGGCAATTTTCCAGTCAATAATTTCCCCCATACCACCTTCGTAGAGGAGCATCTGATGACGAAGCGAACTATCAAATTTTTTGTGCTTGCCACTTTGCTGGCGCTGCTGGCGGCCTGCCAACCCATCGCGCCGGGGATTGTCCCGGCGACGCCCGCGGCCCAAATGGAAGCACAAAAGCTGATTCTGGCGACTACCACCAGCACCCAGGACTCTGGCCTGCTGGACTTCATTCTGCCCGATTTTGAGGCCGAAACTGGCATCCAAATCGATGTAATCGCCGTCGGCACAGGCCAGGCGATTGCCCTGGGCGTTGACGGAAACGCGGATGTACTGCTGGTCCACGCCCGTTCCCAGGAGGACGCCTTTATGGCTGCCGGTGACGGTGTGCGCCGGGAGGATGTGATGTACAACGATTTCGTCGTTGTCGGGCCGCAGTCGGATCCGGCGGGCATCGGCGGCAGCACAGATGCCGCCCAGTCCTTCACCAAAATTGCGGAGAGCCAGTCGCCCTTTGTCTCCCGTGGCGATAATTCGGGAACCCACAGTAAAGAGAAGAGCATCTGGACGGCAATCGGGATCGAACCGACGGGCGATTGGTACATCTCTGCCGGCCAGGGGATGGGTGCTGTGCTGACAATGGCCGACGAGCAGCAAGCCTATACACTGAGCGATCGGGCGACATACCTGGCCCGCACGCTGGAAGGCACGGAACTGGTCATTTCGACCGAAGGCGACCCCATCCTCTTCAATCCCTACGGCGTTATTGCGGTCAACCCGGCCAAGAACGACCAGATTCACAACGACCTGGCCAACCAGTTTATCGACTGGCTGATTTCTGTGCCGGTGCAGGAGAAGATCGGCCAATTTGGGGTAGACGAGTTCGGCGCACCCCTCTTCACGCCGGATTCCCAGCTCTGGCGGGAGCAGTAGGGGCGTGATGGCGGACGGCTGAAGGCTGACACCAGGCCGCTAACAGCCGCTAACAGTGGATGGCTGGTAGATTCAGTCGTTGCATTGGAAACAAAAAAGGCAGGGGTGAGGAATTTTGCTTCCCACCCCTGCCTTTTTTGTTGTGCGTAGTGCGTACTATCTACGCTCTATTTTGCCTGGCAGCCTACAGAATCGCCAGTTCCTTCAGTTTGCTCTCTGGCACGACGCCGTTCTCCCAGCCCCGCACCCGGTAGTATTCTTCCAGCATCTGGTCCAGTTCGCAGACGTGGCCCAGCGAGCCGGGCATTGTGCTGGCTTCTTCGGTAAAGCGCTTGGGCAGGGTGTCCGAGCCTGCGCCGAAACCGGCCAGATTGTTGTAATAACGCTCCAGATTGTAGATACGCTCGCCACAGCGGAGCATCTCTTCGGAGGTATAGTCGAGACCGGTTACAGCGTTGAATTGCTGGGTGTATTCGTCCATACCCTCGGCGAAGGCGGAGAACTTGCACAGGTCCAGGGAATCGGAGACCGCGTGGACATCCTGGAAGACTTTGGTCAGTTCGCCCTTGCCCTTCCATTCCAGCGGGTCCACCTTTAGCGAGCCAAAGGGCATGACGCCCAATTCGGCTGCGGGTGTGTAGGCGCGCAGATGACAGCCCCCCCGGTTGCTGGTGGCATAGGCGATTCCCATACCCTTCAGACCCCGCGGATCGTAGGCGGCAACGGCCTGCCCCTTGGCAGCCATAGCGATCTCCGGGTGACCAAAGGCAGCGGCAGTACGAGCCGCTCCACCGGATAGTTTGTCGCCCACACCCTCGCGCATAGCGATCTTGCGAGTGGTCTCGGCCATACTTTCCGCATCGCCCCAGGAGAGTTTGCCGTCGCCATTGGTAAAGCCCCGCTCGCTTGCTTCCATATAGACGCTCAGCACATTGCCCAATTCAATCGGGTCCATGCCGTAGTCGTTACACTGGTCGATCATAAAGGCCACGGAGCCTACATTGTTGTTGTCACAATTGGCGCCCAAAGACCAGGCCGGCTCGTATTCCAAGCTTTCCATACGCACTTTGAAGGGGCCTTCGGTAATCTCTACTTCCTTCTTGCAGGCCACCGGGCAGGCGTGGCAGGTCGGCTCGGCCACCAGAATGTTCTCCCGCACATATTCGCCGGAGATCAGTTCAGCATTCTCCGCGCCAAAGGCGGTCTTCTGGGAATTTTTGGTGGGCAATGCGCCGATGCTTTCGGTGATGTTCATCAGCACATTCGTGCCGTAGAGGCTCAGACCACCCTTCTTGGGGGAGGTGATGTTCTCTTCGGCCATAATCGCGGCCAGGGCACGGCGGCGGGCTTCCCGATCCGCGTCTTTGTTGGCCGGTTGGGGGCGATTCTTGCGCTCGCCTTTGATGACAATCGCTTTTAGGTTCTTGCTGCCACCCACCGCTCCGGTTCCGTTGCGGCCCGCGGCCCGGTCGTCCACATTGAGCCAGGCGGCAAAGCGCACCAGATTCTCGCCTGCCTGGCCGATGGCCATACCGTCACAGGCTTCGCCGTGGCGCTCGCGCAGAATTTTCAGCGTTTCGTGGATGCCCTTGCCCCACAGGTCGGACGCGTCGTGCAGGGTGACCTGGCCGTCTTCCACATAAGCGTAGGTGGGTTTGGCGGCTTTGCCTTTGAAGACCAGCCCGTCAAACCCGGCCCATTTGAGCTTGGCCGCGGTCCAGCCGCCCATGTGAGAGTCGGCCACTGTGCCGGTCAGGGGTGATTTGGTGACCACCGCCAGCCGACCGCTCATATTCACGTCTGTGCCGGTCAGCGGTCCATTCATCACGCAGAGGATATTCTCTGGCGATAGGGGGTCTACATCCGGGCCATTTTCAAAGACATATTTGACGCCCAGCCCCCGCGCGCCAATGTACTTCTTGGCATCCTCTTCGCTGACGCCCCGGTAATCGACCTGGCCTGCGCTCAAGTCAACCCAGGCAACCCGATTGGTGAATCCTCCAAGCATAGTGTTTGCCTCCTGAATTGGTAGGGAAGTTGGATTGCGGTTGCATCTACACAAAACAGAATGTGCAATACAAGCCAACTTACAACAAATAGACAAAAAGTGATGTGCGGTAGATCAAAATAGGCGTTGGCAACCGTGTGGGGGAGCGGCAGCCGAATGATCTGTCGTGGACATTGCAAAACTGAACAGATGCTGATACCATAACAGAAGATTGGCGTTTTGGCAATCTCGGTTTTGCCTATTCTCTCCAGGCAGAATTGCCTCCCCACCTTGGATTTTGAGTGACTTCTCCGCTCTTTTCACACCTTTCACCCACTGGAGGCGACTGATGGCACACAGTTACAACGGCAAGATACTGCATGTAGACCTGACCGAAGGACGCAGTTGGGTCGAAGAACCGGACGAGATCATCTACCGCAAATATCTGGGCGGCGGTGCGCTCTCCACCTATTTTATGCTGCGGGACCTCAAGCCGGGCATCGATCCCCTCGGCCCGGAAAACAATCTGATTTTCATGACCAGTGTGATCAACGGCTTGCCCCTTTCCGGGGCCAACCGTTACACGGCCGCGGCCAAATCCCCCCTGACCGGCGGCTTTGGCGAGGCCGAGGCAGGCGGCTATTGGGGACCAGAACTCAAGCGCTCCGGCTTTGACGGCATAATCGTCCACGGCGAAGCCGAGACACCCGTCTATCTCTACGTCCACGACGGCGAATGCGAAATCCGCGACGCCAGCAAATATTGGGGCCAGTTGGCCGGTGAAGTGCAGGATGCCCTGGAAGCGGACCTGAACGACAAGCGTATCGCCGTTCTCCAGTGCGGTCCCGCTGGGGAAAACAAAGTGCTCTACGCGGCGATTGTCAACCAACTGCGCCATTTCCACGGACGAGCTGGGCTGGGCGCGGTGATGGGTAGCAAGAAACTGAAGGCGGTTGTCGTGCGCGGTCGCGAGCGCATCGCCCCCAACAGCCGGGAAGATGCCACAGGCGTGCTGCGCTGGTTCCGGGAACATTACGACCAGGAAACCGATGGGATGCACCTGTACGGGACCTCCGGCGGTGTGGAAGGGCTGGACGCCGACGGCATTCTGCCCACCAACAACTTCCGCAACGGCTCCTTTGAGCACGCCAAGGAAATCTCCGGCATTACAATGGCCAACACAATTCTCGTCAACCGGGGCACCTGCTTCTCGTGCAATGTGGCCTGCAAGCGGGAAGTGGAGGTCGAGGAGCGGGGTGTATCGGCCAAGTACGGCGGGATGGAATACGAGATTATCGGCGCGCTGGGTTCCCTGTGCGGTGTGGGGGATATGGCTGCTGTGGCCGAGGCGTCCCAGTGGGTCAACCGCTATGTGATGGACGGAATCTCCGCGGGTGTTTCGATTGCCTTCGCGATGGAATGCTACGAAAACGGTATCCTGACCAAAGAGGACACCGATGGCATCGACCTGACTTGGGGCAACGCGGATGCGATGATTGCAATGATCCACAAAATCGGCAAGCGGGAAGGCTTCGGCGACATTCTGGCCGATGGGGTGAAGCGGGCTGCCGAGCGGATCGGCAAAGGCTCCGAGAAGTTTGCCCTGCACGTCAAAGGCCAGGAACTGCCTATGCACGAACCCCGAGGCAAAGTTGGCGTGGGTCTGGCCTATGCGGTTTCGCCCACCGGCGCGGACCACATGGAAGCGCCCCACGACCCGGACTTTGAAGGACTCGGCGTGCTGGACAACGGCATGAGCGAAGTCGGGCTGATCGAGCCGGTGGACCGGCTGGACCTGGGACCGAAGAAAGTCCACGCCTTCTTCTACGCTCAGACCGTCTGGAGCCTCTACAACAGCGTGGGGATGTGTGACTTTGTGGGGATGCCCATCGGCGCGCTGAAG
Organism: Anaerolineae bacterium; assembly: GCA_030432295.1. Classification (GTDB taxonomy): domain Bacteria; phylum Chloroflexota; class Anaerolineae; order Caldilineales; family Caldilineaceae; genus JACQGT01. The sequence continues at coordinate 51,491 of JAUIHI010000008.1, forward strand.
CTCCACGCGCTGGTGAATTATGTGAATGCGGCCACAGGCTGGGATACGAGCCTGTGGGAGCTGATGAAAGTGGGCGAGCGGGCCAACACAATGTCCCGGCTCTACAACCTGCGCGAAGGCTTCAGCGCCGCCGACGACAAACTGCCCCGGCGGATGTTCGAGCCGCTACAAAACGGCAAGCTGGAAGGTGTCGCCATCAATGAAGGCGATTTCGGCGACGCCCTGGAACTCTACTACCAGATGGCTGGCTGGGGCGACAACGGCGTACCCACCAAAGCCAAACTGGCCGAACTGGACCTGCTCTGGGCCGGGAACGGACAACTGCAACCCGCATAGTTTCGATCCCGCTAGCCAATTTTGATTTGCCTATAGAAACGTGCTGCGTGGAACGTGAGAGTACCGACCTTTCTCACGTTCCACGCAGCACGTTTCTACGCCGGACAACTGTTCCGGCTATTTCCTCGATTTACCCCTACTACCCCTACCAATCCATCGCCGCGCCGTCGTCCGGGTTATAGCGTTCCGGGTTGCGCCAGTCGTGACCGATTTTGTCGGCCATGGCTTCCTCGTCCAGTTCGATGCCCAGACCGGGCGCGGTGGGCAGGTCCACGTGGCCGTCCTTCACCACAAAAGGATTCTTCAGATAGCCCTCGCCCAAACTCACCTGCTCCTGGCAAAGGAAGTTGGGAATCGACGCGTCCAGTTGGATGCCCGCGGCCAGGGAGATGGGTCCCAGGGGGCAGTGGGGCGCGACCAGCGCGTAGTAGCTCTCGGCCATACCTGCGATGAGCCGCCCCTCGAAGATGCCCCCTGCGTGGCTGATGTCCGGCTGCATAATCGACGCCGCGCCCTTTTCCAGCACTTCCCGGAAGCCCCATTTGGTGAAGACCCGCTCGCCTGTGGCAATCGGAATGTGGGTCTTGCGGGCCAGATCGGCCATCACATCCACATTCTGGCACTGGACCGGCTCCTCAATGAACATCGGCTGGAAAGGTTCCAGCGCTTTGATAAGGATCCCAGCCATCTGCGGGCTGATGGCGCCGTGGAAGTCGATGGCGATGTCGATGTCTTTGCCCGCGCCCTCGCGCAGGGCTGCAAAGCGCTCCACCACACTGTCCACAAAGGCAGGGGTCTCGATGTAACGCTGGACGCCCTGGCCGTCCACTGTGCGGGGGCCAGTCTTGAAAGCCCGGAAGCCCTGGGCCTTCTGCTCGTTGATGTGGGCGATCTGCTCTTCGAGAGTATTGCCTCGCACGTGGGCGTAGACTTTGATGCGATCCCGCAGGGGGCCGCCGAAGAGCTTGTAGACAGGCACGCCCATCGCCTTGCCGGTGATGTCCCACAGCGCGTGCTCCACGCCGGAGAGCGCGCTGGTCAGCACCGGGCCGCCTCGGTAGAAGGCGTGCTTGTAGATGGCCTGCCAGTGGTGCATTACCCGTGTGGGGTCTTTGCCCACCAGATAGGGTTCGATTTCAGCTACGGCAGTGGCGACGGTCAGCGCCCGCCCTTCCACCACCGGCTCGCCCAGACCGACGATGCCTTCGTCTGTGTGGATTTTCAGAAAGAGCCAGCGGGGTTTGACGAGAATTGTTTCCAGTCTTGTGATTTTCATGGGGTCTCCTGGGAAAGAATAAATTGCGTGCTGCGTATTGCGTACTGCGTAGGTAGTGATGATTCTGGCGTATCTCGCAGCGAATAGATCGGTGACAAAATTTGCTGAGATATGCCGTTAATGCCACTGCTTACGCAGCACGCAATACGCAGTACGTCATTCGCCTCGCAATAATTTCACCGTCACATCGGCCAGCACCGCCGCGCCCACGGGCAGGGCCTCTTCGCTGATGTCAAAGACGGGGGTATGATGGGGACGGCTTTTGTCGTCGAACTTCGCACCCAGCATAAACATCGCGCCGGGTGCGGAACGGGTCATATAGCTGAAATCCTCTGCGCCCATCATCGGCACAGGCGGCTGCATCCCCTCATCGCCCAGCATCGCACGGGCCGACTCTTCGATGAGATTCGCCACCGCCGGGTCGTTGTAGGTAGAGGGATAGCCGGAGACGATGCGCAGTTCGTAGTCGCCGCCCAGGACTTTCGCCACTTCGCAGGCCTGGCGTAGCTCCTGTTTGAGCAGATCGCGCACGTCGTCGTCAAAGCTGCGCATTGTGCCGCCCAGCTTCACTTCTGCGGGGATGACATTCGTGACTGTGCCGCCGTGGATGTAGCCGATGGAAATCGTAGCGCCTTTCGTCGGGTCCACCCGCCGGGAGCGGATGCCTTGGATGGCGTTGATGACTTGCGCCAGCATAAATGTCGGGTCTGTGCCCTGGTGGGGCATGGCTCCGTGGCCGCCGGTCCCTTTGATGACGATATGGAAAGAGTCCTCGGCCGCGGTAACAAAGCCATCCGCGATCTCCACTTTGCCCGCGGGCGCATCCGAGGCCACGTGCAGGGCGATCACTTTGTCCACACCGGCCAGCGCGCCGTCCTCGATCATCCGGGTTGCGCCGGATTTGTTCTCGCTGTCGGACGCTTCTTCGCTGGGCTGGAAGAGGAAGCGCACCTGCCCGGCTGGCCGATCCGGCATCTCCGCCAACATTTTGGCGACGCCGAGCAGAATGGCCGTGTGGCCGTCGTGGCCGCAGGCATGCATCACCCCGGGCTTTTGGGATTTGTAGGGTACGTCGTTGGCTTCGTCGATGGGCAGGGCGTCCATATCGGCACGGATGCCGATGACCGGGCTGCCTTCGCCCAGATAGCCGACAACGCCGGTCTTGCCCACGCCGGCCTGGGCTTCGATGCCCATTTCAGTCAGGCTTTCGGCCACCAGTTTGGCCGTCTCCACCTCCTGAAAACTCAGTTCCGGGTTGGCGTGAATCTGCCGCCGCCAGGCGACGATCTGGTCGCTCAGTTCGACGGCGCGGGTGAGAAAGGGGTTTGGGGTCATTGGGCTGTCCTTTGGGTTTTGAGATTTTTCTGTATTAAAAGTACGAGGCTCTGACCAGTGAGCGCTGATTGAGTAGCTTCAAAATCCTTCGGATTCTGCGTCTTCGAGGCGTATCGAAATCAAGCGAACGGGTATTCAAGTTTGGGACATTATACCCGCTGGGTTTCGATACGGCTGAAAATAGCCTCAGCCTACTCAACCGGCGCTAGTCCTGAGTAGTCATGTTGTAAGGCTTAACCCCATCAATTCTGGCACAAACAGACGCGCGTCCATTTCCCGCAGATCGTCAGCCACGGCCAGCGGGAAATCGCACTGGGCCAGCACATCCCGCTGCAAGTCCACGCCGGGCGCGATTTCGGTGACGCACCAGCCGTCCTGTTCCAGCCGCAGGACACAGCGCTCGGTGACGACGACGACCTCCTGGCCTGTCTGCCGCGCCCGCCGCCCGCTGAAGGTGACGTGCTCGACTTCGTTCACAAATTTGTGGACTTTGCCCTCTTTGTCGATGCACACTTTTCCATCCCGGATGTCAATGCGGGAACCGGCAGTGGTGAATGTGCCGCTGAGGACAATCCGCTTGGCGTGGGCGGTGATGTCGATAAAGCCGCCTACGCCCGCGGTCACGTGGGGGCGGGCGCGTAGCCGGGAGACATTCACATTGCCCTCCCGGTCGATCTCCATAAAGGAGAGGAAGGAGCGGTCGAAGCCGCCGCCCTGAAAATAGCTGAACTGGTCCGGTGAGGGAATAATAGCCTGGGCGTTGGCCGCGCAGCCAAACTGAAAGCCCAGCAGCGGCATCCCGCCCACCGCGCCCTGCTCAATCACCCACGTCACTGCGCCATCCAGCCCCTCCTCGTGGAGGATGCGGGGAACCAGCGCGGAGATACCAAAGCCCAGATTCACCGCTTCGCCGTCGCGTAGTTCCATCGCGGCCCGGCGGGCGATAACCTTTTCCAGCCCCCATTCCGCGCTTTCAAAGCCTTCGGCGGGGACGCGTATCTCCCCGCTGATGGCCGGGTCGTAGTCGGTCTGGGTGGTCTGGCGCTGCTCCGGGGCCAGGACGATGTGGTCCACCAGAATGCCGGGCACACGCACGGATTGGGCCGGGATGCTGTCCGCGGCCACCAGCCGTTTGACCTGGGCGATGACGATTCCGCCGTTGTTGTGGGCGGCCAGAGCCACGTCATACGCGCCCAGAAACGCACCCTCCTGCTCGAAGGAGAGATTGCCTCGCTCGTCCGCGGATGTGGCCCGGATCAGCGCCACATCCGGGCGCATTGAGCGCAGGTAGAGCCACTCCTGGCCGTCGAAGTCCACCACCTGCACAATCTCCTCCGTTGTGCGCCGGTTCATCCGCCCGCCCTGGCGTCGGGGATCGACAAATGTGTTCAGCCCCACTTGGGTCAATACGCCGGGCCGTTTGGCCGCGCCTTCCCGCAATTGATGGAAGATCAGACCGCTGGGCAGATTGTAGGCTTCGATTTCGTCGTTGTCGATCATCTGCCAGATGCGGGGGGATTCCATCGACGACGGGCCGCTGGGATAGGAACCGGCAATCACCCGGGCCAGCAGTCCGGGTTGGGCGATGTGATCGATGCCCTTCACCCCATACATATCCCCGGCCGCGATGGGGTGAATCGTCGTCAGGTTGCGGGGGCTGCCCGTGGCGGCAAAGCGTTCGCCGATGGCCTGCAAGAGTGCGTCCGGGCAATTCAGCCCGCTGGAGGAGTTGACGGCCACCGTTGCGCCATCGGATATCAGGGAGGCTGCGGCTACGGCAGTGATGATTTTGGAGTGGGGCATCTGTTCCTCGTCGTCTGTCGTCTGCGGTCTGTCGTCGCTTCACTATAGGCGACCCCGCAGGGACTGTCAAAGTCACAAAGTGGATAGTTTGCAGCAAAGGGCGTTGGGCGGGTACACTGGACCAAATAATTGATTTTGGACATCTATGGGAGGATTGTGCAGTGTATCGTTCGAGACGATTGGTATCGCCATTTATTTTTCTGTTGATCGGGGCGCTTTTTCTGGGCGGATGTAGTCTGCTGCCCGGCGCTGATCCCACCGCCACGCCCGCCAGCGAAGCGCGGGAACTGGTCCCCACGTGGACGCCCACACCTGTCCCCGTTGTCACAGATACACCCGTCGTGCTGCCTACAGATACGCCGGTTCCGCCCACACCTGCGCCCGCCGAGCCAACACCGGTTCCGACGGATACCCCCGCTCCTGTGGCGCGGATGACCATCACCAATCAGGTGGCGAATGTGCGCAGCGGGCCGGGCACAAACTATGCGGTCATCGGTTCGGTGAGCCAGGGAATGCAGTTCGATGTGACGGGCAAGAATCCGGCGGGCGACTGGTTCCAGTTCTGCTGTGTCAACGGCGAAGTGGGCTGGATGTTCAGCCAACTGGCGACGGTGGAGAACGCGCAACTGGTGGCTGTGGCTTCTGATATTCCCGCGGCACCGCCCACACCTGTGCCCGCGCCGGTTGTGCCGACGAATACACCGGTTCCCGCCGCGCCGCCCCCCGCGGCTGATCCCTGCGCCAATATCGGCGGCGACGGCTGCAAGTTCCGGGTAACGGGCGGCCCTGCCTTCACTGGGAACGGCGGTGGGGAATTGCGTCTGACCCTCTTCTTTATGCACAGCGGGATAGACGGCGGCCAGGCCCAGGGCAGCTATCGCGTGATTCTGTTCAAAAATGGCGTGGAACTGCCCACCAAAGCCTGTGCTGCCAGCCTTGTCGGCACTCCCAACACCGGTCCGAACGGACGATTTAACCACGACTGCAAACTCAGCCTGAGTCAATTGCCAGACGGCAATGTGGCTGGGAATTATTCGGGTTATGTGATTGATGGAAATCACGAACGGGACAGCCGGGACTTCTCTTTCAGTGTGCCGGATGGACAGGGCGAGGTGTGGATTCAGTTCGATCAGGGGTAGGAGCGCCCTATGAACGACTCATCGGCTTCTACTGGCCGACAACCACCCAGCGGTCTACAGCGGCTGCTCTGGCGCGCGCCCATCTGGCTCTATCGGATAGGGCTGGGCGGGCTGCTGGGCAAGCGGCTGATGCTGCTCACCCACACCGGACGCAAGAGCGGTCAGCCCCGGCAGGCGGTGGTGGAAGTCGCAAATTTTGACCCAGCCACGCCTAACCTCTATACTGTGGCATCAGGTTTTGGCTCTAAATCCGACTGGTATCGTAACGTCTGCGCCACGCCCAATGTGACGATTCAGGTGGGTCGCCGCCGAATGCAGGCGGTGGCCTGCCCTCTCTCCCCGGCGGAATCAGGCGCGGCGATGGTGGACTATGCCCACCGCAATCCATCCCTGGCCCGCGCCCTGGCCAAAGTCATCGGCCATCCGGTGGACGGCAGCGACGAGACCTATCGGCGTATCGCCGAACAGCACATCCCCTTTGTCGAGTTTCGTGTGCAGTAGACACTCCCCTAGCTCTACTCGCCAAACTCTTGCATAACCAACAGAATGCCACCAGCAATGCGGATGGTGGATATCTTTGCGCTCATCGCTGCGACGCTTTCCAGACTATTGAACCAGTGGAAAAAAATTCATGCCTATTTCCTCCTGCCTCATCCAGGCCAGAAAACGCGTCGTGATTTTCTACAACCGTCTCGCCAGGAAAGCTCTGGGTTGGTCCTCCCGGGGCGCTCTACTATCCCTGCTGCTGCTTCTTCTGGTGACGCCCTTTGCCTCGGGCATTCTCCAGGCCCAGACCCGGCCCGACGAGCAGCGCCTGTTGGAAGCCTGGAAGCTGGCCGAGCGTTCAGGCCGCTACGACTTCACCAGCCAGGTGATCCAGAAGACGATCCCCGCGCCTCGGCTTTCCACTGTGGGCCAGGCGGTGAAGACCGATTACCTCACTGTGCAGGGGACAATCGACCGCGACTCCGACACGCTTGAACTTTCTGTGTGGGACAACCCGGCCACCGCCTTTGACCCGCAGACCGCGCTGGAACTTCGCATCGAAGCCGGCGCGGCCCAGGGCCGGGTCCCCGGCGGCGAGTGGCAGCCCCTGGACGGGGTGAGCGACACCTTTGCGCCGGGTGGGGATGTGGCCGCCTATCTGCTGGCCGCCCGGCACGTCACTGCCCTGGGCGTAGAAAAGCGCGATCTGGCCCCGCTGGGCAAAACGCTCATCAGCCAGCGCTATCATTTTGCCATCGACGGCGATGTTCTGGCCCAAGTGATGCGGGCGCAGATGGAGGCCGAAATGCGCCGCAAGGGGGAACTGCCCCCCGGCGTCTATCTTGACTTGAGCGACACCTACCGCCAGGCTGTGGGCAGGGGCGAAGCCTGGGTGGACGAAGACGGCCTGCCCCAGCGTATGAAAGTGGAGATTGAATATCCCCAGCAGCAGAACGGGGAGCGGCTGCTGGTCAGCGTGCAGACCGATTTCAGCGAATTTGACCGCTCTCTGCTGGCTTTGGGCGGCTCGGCCCTGAGCAATCGGCTGGTGATTTTCCGTTATGATCTGGCCCGCGCCGTGGACCCCAGGCAGATGGCCGGGGCCGTCGCATTTGCACTCTTCCTGGGCGGCGCAGTCTTTCTGCTCAGCCGCCTCTCCAGCCGTCGCCGCCACGCAGTGATTTCGCTGGTTGTGCTTTTTGCCCTGCTGGCTGTGGAAGTGGGCAAAGCCGCGCCTCTCCCCGCACAGATGGCCTCTGCCGTGGCGGCTCCACCCCAATCCGCGCCGGCCGATAAGCCCCTGCCAGCCCCCACACCCACACCCGAATTTGATACGCGCCAGAATCCCCTGCCGGATCAGCCAGCATTGCCCGAATCCCAGCCGGGAATTTTCACCCGCCAGGCCGGGATGAGCGCCGATGACCAGGCCCTGGCCGACGGCCCGGACGGGGATCGGGACGGTCTTTCCGATGCCCTAGAAGTCATCTGGAAAACCCAGGCCAATAACCGGGACAGCGACGGCGACGGCCTGACCGACGGCCAGGAAGTAGGCCTGTGTGTGGACCTGACCGCCGGTACGACAGGCGGCAAACTGACCGGCAAGAATGCCCTTGCGCCGGAATGCGCCAACCCCCTGGCCGCGGACACAGATGGCGACGGCCTCACCGACGGGCAGGAAGTGCTGCGTCTGGGCACGTCTCCCAACAACGGGGACACGGACGGCGACGGCCTCACCGATCCGGTGGAGGTCAAGGGATTCAGCGCGGGCGGCCAAACCCGCTACACTGACCCGGTCAACCCGGACACGGACGGCGACGGCATTCTGGACGGGACCGAGTGCCCCAACGCCAATTGCAATATCAACAGCGGGGGCACGGGCGAAGTCGATGTCTTCGACATTGACAACGACGGCGACGGCTTTGTGGGCAGCTTCGATCTGTCGCCCAATCTGGCATTGGGCCAGGGAGCGCCCTTCACCGCGGCCAACCCCTTTCAGCTAAGTCTCGCCAATCTAAACCCGGACAAATCCATCTTCGTCGATTTCCAGATTCGCCCGGTGGACCCCAACCAGATCGGCTATGCCCAGAGTGTGCTGGACTGGCCCGCGGGCGATACCCAGGGACAGATCCAACGGCGGCTGGAAACTACCTTTGCCGATGTCAATCCCCTGCCTGGCAATCTGACCCCACCCAATCCCTACCCCGCCAGCTACGGCGATATGCGGCTGGTGCCGATGCTGGAAATTGAGTTGCCTGCCACGGGCGCGCCCCTGCCCCGCACCACCGCGGTCCAGACAGTCACCTTTGCCAGCATGCCTCTGTTGGCTGTGGTGGAGATCATCAAAGATGTGGAGCCGATCAACATTCTCGGATTCACCGCAGAGCCGGAAGCCCTGCGCTTGCGGATCAATCATCTGAACCCGGACTACGCCAACTACACGTTGGAGATATACAAAGCCACCTGTCAGACAATCGGGAATACACCGGTCTTCCCCGCTGCCAGTCTGAGCGCCAACGGCCAGGTGAGCTACAGCGACGGGGAACTGTCGGTGATCGGCGATGGCGGCCACGTGGCTGTGCTGAAGGCCCCCAATCTGGTGGCCAACTGTGTGCCCATTCCCAAAGTCAAGGAAGATGTCTCCCAGGTTCCGCTGAATTTTGTCGGCCCTCGCCAGTCGTTTGGAACACTACAATTGACCCAGAACGGCAACAGTCAGGTCGAATTGATGCTGAGCGCGGCTGCCAGCCCAGATCAGCACCAGATCGAACTCTACCCCGGAAGCTGCCAGGAGCGGGGCACAGTCGAGGGTTCACCCATTCCGTTGACACCGGGCACGCCTGCCACGCTGAACGGTCACAATCTGGTGGGGCTGGCCGACGGCGGGCATGTGGCCCTGCTCAAAAAGGGAGAGGTTACTCTGGCCTGCGCGTCTCTGGGCAATGTGGTCAACGGCGCCAGCAGCGAGACGCGGATGATCGATGGCGCGGTCCTGGCCAAAATGGGAATTACCGTCGCCGAGAAGGACGCCAGCGGCGCGTTGCTCGCCTACCTCCCTCTGACTGTGGCCCAGGACCCCGCCACCGGTGTCACCAGCGGCTTTGCGGCGACGATGCGCTACGAGACCGACGGACTGACAGGCAGCATCGGCTGGCAGAATCCTGTGCGGATGAGCTGGTGGGTGCAGGTGCTCACAGACAACTGTAGCACCCCGCCTGCGGATTTCATCGCCGGTCAGGACGAGCAGACCCGGCTGGCGGCCTGGTGTGGAGCCAACGCCAACCGGCTGCAACTGGTCCAGGTCTACGACGGGGAGTGGCGGCTGGCGGGTCTCTCTGTGCGCGAAGAGCACAGCTACGATATGGACATCATTTACGAGGATCCGGCCAGCGACGCCAACCCGGATTCGGACGACTATCTCTGGCATCTGGCCCGTGGGCTGGACGAGCAGTTCGTCAGCGGCGTGGACTGCGTGCGCATCAACCCCACCGACGCCTGCGGCCAGAACGGTCAGCGGGATGTCACTTTGGCAACCATCAACGCCACCTTTGACAAAACAGCCAACGGCAACGCCAGCCCGACCGACCGCTGGGGTATCCCCGCGCAGACCTTCGGGGTGGAGAAGCTGCACGACGAACTTGACACGTATGTGGATGTGGGGCTGGTGATGGGCAAGTATGTGCCCGATCTGCTGCAAAGCCGCTTTCTAGACAACGGCAACCCCCGTGCCCAGGCCCCTTTGCTGCTCTTTGCCAGCGAGAACAGCTTCCGCTCGGTGGCCTTGGGCACGGCCAACTACGCCACATCCAGCGCCAATGGTGCGACCATCAACTTCGCGCCCTCCGGCCAGACCGCCCAGAGCGTCGTCACTGTAGCCAGCCTGAGTTGGGCGCCCTATCGTTACAACGAAAGCGGAAGCCGCTGGGAATCCTATCCCTTTGCGGATTATTGGGATCAGTTGGAACTGCGGCTGAAAGCGAGTGGCCCTTTCGGGGATGGGCAGGATGAGGATAGCCGGATCATTGGCGAGGGGATGCGATTGATCGCCAAGAGCTACTTCACTTATCTCTACCAGGGCCGGGCCAATCTGGTGCAGATCGACAGCACACCGATGGGGCTTTTGGACAGCAGCGCCGCCCTCTACATCAGCCGCGTGGAACGGGCCGATGCGGTTGTGCAGGTGGGTGATGGGGTCAACACCGCGGCTGGGGTTGCCTCGCTGATGAATATCACCCTGCAACCTTTTGTGCAGAATCTCATACAAGAATTCAGCCTGCGCCAGTTTCAGTTGACCGCGTTGGCAAATATCAAAACTACCAACGTGATGCAGAGCATTCTGGTCAGCGGGCTGGCTCCGGATAATACGACCTATCGGGGTCTGTTGCGCAACACTTTCCTGGGTTTGAAGGGCGATCTGAACCAGAATTACGTTCAGAGTTTGAAATTCAGCAACCGCAAAATAACCTTTGGCGTGGCCGGGATTGCCGCGGTTGTTCTTTTGGTCGGCGTGGGCGCGGCGATTAAGGTCGGCGTCGACGGGCAGAGCGCGGGCACGGCCCGACAGGTCTTTACCGCTGTCGGCACATCCGTCGGCGTGATCTCCCTGGTGGCACTGACCAACGCGGCCCGCAACGCCAGCCAGGGCGTGGCCGGGCTGGGAGCCAAAGTGGCTGCGATCAACCAGCAGTTGGCGACCACCAGCAAGGCGGCCCAGCGCGCTGGGGTGGTCGGTCTGCTTATCGTCCAGGTGATCAACTACGGCGGTCTGATTGCGGCTATCGCCAGCAACGGCTATTCCCTTTTTAGTTTGCAGGCCAATCAACTGGCAGCCAGCGCGATTGCCTCTTCGATGACAGCCGCATTGGCCTTTGCGCTCTCTACCACCGGGGTGGGTGCAATTGTCGTGGCCATCATCGGGCTGATCGACGGCCTGATCTTTCTGATCTGCGGCTTTCTGAGCGAGGAACAGAACCAGAGTATTCCGGGCATCTTCTTCTGCCGGGGCATCAGCGGCTGGGTGACGGAGCTGATCTCCTTTGGCATCTACGCCCAGAACGAAATCACCCGCATCAACGACCCCTACCGGCTGAACTATCTCTCCTTCAGCCCTGGTTTGGCCGATCCGGCGGGCGGCTTCCATCCCAACGCGCCTGTGGCCGTGGACCTGACCGTGCGCAACACCTTGGGGCTGGCCCATCTGCCCATCAACCTGGGCATCCTCTACGGGTGGCAGTTCAGCGAGAGCAGCCTGCGCACCTCCCGCTTCGCCTACGACATTCTGGTCAGCCGACCAGCCGAGGATACCGACCAACTCCACGACAACCTCTCCCGTGGCGAGGGTTCCGATCCCTGGACGCTTCTGCCCCAGAACCCGGAATCCAGCGACACCGCGGTCTATGCGGATGTGCGGGTGACGAAGAATAGTGGGATATCTCTCCCCCCCACGCCGGGGATCAACCGTTCCGTCCCTGGCTATCTGGCCGAGGGCTATCAGGTGCCGGTGCAGGAATGTATGAATATGGTGGTTCTGAACCCGCTGGTTCCTGTGCCTGTCTGCTGGGTGCGCAGCCGAGGGGACACCAACTACAACGATCTCAACCTGGTCTTTGATGTCCTGCCTGCCACCCTGGCCGAGTTCTACACTTTGAGCGAAGTCAACGGCCAGCCGGGGCGCTACCGTCAGGGCTGGGACAACAACAGCAGCGTCTCCTTTCCACCTCTGCTCGACGCGGACGGGGACGGCCTGACCTTCGACGCGGACAACGACGACACCCGCTGGGACATCGACGGCGACGGCCTGTCGGACGCAGTGGAGAAGGAGCGCCACACCCGGCCCGACCAGCCCGACAGCGACAACGACGGTCTGAGCGATGTGGCAGAAGCGCTCTGGAAGACCGATCCCAACGACCCGGACAGCGACGGCGACGGCCTGACCGATGGGGAAGAGGTGGCGGGTTGGTCGATTGGCTACGGCGTGGACGCGGGCGGCACGCCCCTGCTCAGTTGGAGCCGCTCGGACCCATTGAGCCGGGATGTGGATGGGGACGAGATTTTGGACAGCAAGGAGAAAGTCTTCGGCTTCAACCCCAATCTGCCCAACGACCCCAGCGCGCTGATCTACACCGCCGATCTGCGGGAAAACCAGGCTCCCCTGCTGCTCACCCGCTTTGAGGAGCGGGCAGGGGGCACCACCTTTAGCGACGATTCCGGCTCGACCGCGGGCAATGTGGCCGGCTGTGAGGCAGAGAAATGCCCCATCGCCGGCATTCAGGGGCGATTTGGCAATGCGGCCCACTTTAACGGCAGCGACCAATACCTGACCATTCCGCCCAATTCGGCCATCGGCGCTCTGCGCACAAATTTCACCCTCTCGGCCTGGGTCAAACCGGCCAAACTGAGCGGAACCCAGGCGGTGGTTCAGATCGGGCCGGGCGGTCCCAACGGTGTGGGTGGCTTCACCTTTGGTCTCAGCGGCGACGATCTCTTCGTGCGCTTTGAAGGGGGCGGCGGCACTTTTGTGCAAGCGATAGAGGCCGGGGAAATTCCCCTGGAGCAGTGGACGCAGATCGGCGTGGAGGTCTATCCGGTGGAAGATAGGCTCTACTTCTCCGTCAACGGCGTGGAGAAAGGCAATCAGATCGGCATCCGCAAAGCCGCCAGCAGCAGCCCGGTGATTACCATCGGCGCGGCCCAGCAGCCAGCCAGCAACACCGCGCCGGGCGATAAGGACGCCCCAGCCGTGCCCCTGGTACAGGTCGAGCACTTCGCCGGTTCCATCGACGAAGTGCTGATCCAGAATTGGGTTCCTATCGACATCAGCAGTATCCAGGCGATCTTTGCCGGGCGCTACAATCTGGCGGACCTGATTCTGCGCCCCGGCCAGCCTGTGGCCTACACCAGCGCGATGGAAAATGCGCTGGTGAACCGGCGCATATCGGGCGAGCGGCAGATCAACTATCCGGCCCAGCTTACAGATGCAGCTTCTGCCACCACACCCTTTGTGCTGGACGCCACCCGCCGCGCCAGCTACGACGACAGTTTCAGCGTCAGCGAGACCGCGGCCTCCGGCATCTACACCCTTACCCAATCCGTGGGGGCCACCATCAGCATCCCCACAGAGGATGTGTGGGTTGATCCGGGCAGCAACCAGGTTTTTAGTTGGAATGGCCCCCAGACTTTTGCCGGGGTCGGATCAACCGACAGCGGCAGCAAATCCATCAATCTCAACAACAAGAGCTTTACGATTGCTGCGTGGGTGCGCCCGACCGCTGGGGACAGTGCCCGGCGGGGGATTCTGGGGCGCAACAGCGGCCAGATAGACGCCTTTCCCTATCTGCTCAGCGAAGGACGCAAGCTGAGGTTTGGCTTTGGCACGGGCAGCAGTCTGGTCGAGGTGGCGGCCAGCAATGGCAGCAATACGGATGTGCTCAATCTGAACCAGTGGAATTTCGTGGCGGTGCGCTACGATGTGAGTGGTACGAAATTGGTCACTTTCTTTGTCAACGGGGTGAAGTTGAACAGTACGGCTACCAACGCCACGCCCGACACCAGCGACCGTTCTTTCTTCATTGGCCGGGCCTCCAATCTGGGCAAAGTCAGCCTGAGCCAGTTTCTGCTTACCTGCGAAGGCGATGGCCTGGGCGACGGCGAGTACGACATTATCGGCAACGGGCAAAATCTGGCCCATCTGGTGGGCACAGAAACCAAGCTCTTCCCGTTGAATGTCACCCGCACCTTCAACGAAAACTACCAGATATTTGTCTGCGAGGATGACAACGGTGTAGACACGGACTGCGCCAGCAACGACGAATTTATGGGTTCGATCTTCTTCAACACCAGCCAGCCGTCGGCTCCTGGTTTTGCCAACCTTGCCAATCCTTTCAGCGCCACAGACTGTTCCTATGACTGGGGCATGGCGGGTTGGCCGGATATGGGCAGGCTCTTCTATAGTTTTACGAATGACTCCCAGCCCTTTGTGGGCGATGTGCGCGAAGTGGCCATCCACAATGTCGCTCTCGCGGACAGCGACATCCTCAATATCGCCGTGCGTAGCGCTACGGTGGCCGACTTCCGCTTTGACGAAGTGGGCGGCGCGACTTCCTTTACCGAGCACAACGGCTACCACCAGTTGACCTGCACCACCTGTCCCGACGCGGGCGTGCGCGGGGATCAGCTCAATATGCTGCGCTTCAATGGGGTGGACGACAGTCTGAGCGACCAGAGTGCGGCCCCGGCTGACCGCATCGCCGCCGACATTGCCGCCAACAACCAGGGCTACGAAATCAGCGTGGCCCTGCGCCCTGCGCTGCCCCAGCCTGCTGGGGAGGTGCAGCCCATCTACACCATCTACGATACATCCAACCAGATTCGGATGCAGCTTGCCCTGGTCTATATTACACAAGGCGGGCTGTCCGGCTGGGTTCCCCGGCTGATCGACAACTACCAACTCAAACCCACGAACCTGCCGGTGGCTAGTTGTCTCAATACGGTAAGCGATCAGTTCCTGCCCGCCTATCTGACTGTTCGCGCCGACACAGCCAATCGAACCCTCCAGGTGTTAAAGAGCAACGATCCTTTATGCATCAGTTTGACGAACTATACGCCAGACCTGCCAGAGAGCACGGACCGCTTTGTCCTGGGCCGGGAACTCAGCGGCTCGGCAGCCTATGAAGGTACGATGGACAATCTATACATCACCCGTCGCCCGCTCAACGCCACGGAGTGGTCCAAGCAGTGGTTGACCACCTTTGCTGTACGACAAGGCTTTGATGGCCGGGATTCCTTTGGTGCTTTTGAAGACCGATACAAGCCGTTGGTCAAGGGTGTTAACGGGCAGGCTATGTACTTTGCGCCGACGGATCGGGAACAGCTATTTATGGAACCGGGACCTTTTGTGACAGATGCCTTCCTACGGCCAGACAGCAGTGGGAAGCCCCAAGAGTACACATTCTCCATCTGGGTTCTGGCCGAAAATCTCTCCGGCTATCGCCCGATTTTGGACACCCGGGATGGACCAAACCCCTGGACTCATCGCATCGGCCTGCAAGATGGCAAACCGCGCATTCAGATGCGCAGTACCGCAGGCACACAAGCGGTGGTCACAGCCAACAGCGCGATTGCCGCCAACACCTGGCAACAGATCGTCTTTCGGCGCAGGCTTGTCAATGGCGTGGGCCAGATGAGCATCTTTATAAACGGTTCGCTGGTCACGCTTAATGGCGGCTCCAGCACTGACGCAACCTGGAATCTGACCAATACCAATCAAGCCTTTTATGTATTGGGCGCAGACTATCAAATCCCTGGTCAGTCCTGGTTCCAGGGACGGATGGACGAACTCGCCCTGAACTTCGGGTACACTATGAGCGAACAGGAAGTGCGCGAGCTTTACAATGCTATGAATGCCCAGGTGGACGAAGCCATCGAAAACGCGGTGACGGTAGACGCGGAGCCGCCCACCTCGGCCCTGCAACTGGATTCGCTCTATCTGCCCAACCGAGACCAGCGCCTCTATGTGGCGGCCCAGGACACGACCAGCGGCGTCTTCCACGTGGAGTTGGGCGTGAACAAAGGCGCGGGCGTCGTCTGGTCCGGCGCAGAAGCCGACGAAACGGATCGAACCGGGAATACCTGGCTGCCCCTCTTTGCGCCCAGCGGTGACGGGGCCTATACCCTCTCCAGCCGGGCCACCGACAAAGTGGGCAACCAGGAGACACCCGGCGCTGGCAAAGTCGTCTATGTGGACGCCCGCCCGCCGACTTTCACATTCAACGATTCTACCGCGCTGACTCGGCCCGACCCATCCACCACCGAAGAGGCCATCTGGTTTCTCAGCCTGAAGGGGGCATCCTTCGACCCGATTATTCAGAACACAAACCAGCCGGGCAGCGGCGTGGCCTCGATTGATGTGACCCTCTTCGACAAAAATGGGGAGACCGCCACCCTTTTCGATACCCAAGCGGCCACCATCAACCCGGATACTGGCTCCTGGTCGGTGGATTACAAACTCAATCTTGCCAACCCCTCTGGCGTCTATACGGCCACTGCCGTGGCGACGGACCGGGTGGGCAACCGTTCTAGCGCCACGCCGATTGTGCTGCGCATCGACACCACCGCACCCACGGCCCACATTACCCTGCTTCAATCCCCCGCTGGCCCCCAGGGGCGAGCCAGCGATGCGCCAGAGGCCGCCTTCCCCGCGATTCTGGGCAAGGGCAGCACTGTCGGTGGTACAGTCAGCGAATCGCCCAGCGATGCGGTGGCCCAGACCCAAGTGGCTGGCGTCTCTTATGTAGAGATGGCCCTGGAGCCGCTCTTCGGCCAGGGCAGCAGCTTCCGCAACACGCCTCTGCCCGATTCGACGCTGCTCTACCTGCCCCTGGACGAGAGCAGTCGCAGCGACAGCCCTGACCGTTCCTTCGGGGATGTCTCGCCTGCCGGGCAGCTTCCCACCATCTGCGCCGGGGATGTCTGTCCCCAGGCCGGTGCGGCGGGCAAAATGGGCCAGGCCCTGGACTTCGACGGTGTGAACGACTCCCTGACACTGACCAACACGGCCAGCATCAACGGCCTGACCAACGACTTCACTGTGGCTGCCTGGGTCAAACCCAGCACCCTGCCAGGAATTGCCCGTATTGCCAGTGCCGCCCGCACAAATAGCACCAACGGCTTCGGCCTGGGTCTGTTTGGTGGCAAGCTGCTCTTCACCACCTACGGCGTGCAGGATTATGTCAGCAGCCTGGATTTGGTCGGGCCGAATGTCTGGCAGCACGTGACGGTCTATCTCACCCCGGACAACAACGCGGAATTCTATATCAACGGCCAACTGGTGGAGACCGTCGCTGGTTCTGCCCCGGCCAACGCCGACGGGGACGACCGGCTGCTGATCGGCGCAACCACAGAGCCGGGCGATAGTGCCACCTCCCAGCACTTCCCCGGCGTCATCGACGAGGTGGTGATCCGGCGCGGGCGTCCCTCCGCCGCGGACTGGCAGACCCTGCTGGGCGCAGAGCCGACTCTGCATCTGGCCTTCGACGAGCCGTTCATCCATCCCAACGCCAAATTCAGCAACGGGGCCGGGCTGGCTGTGGCCGATCTGGCCTATCTGGCCTCCAATCTGCCCGCGGATCGCAACCTGCGGGCCACGGGTATCGTCGGCGCGGGTGCGCTGCGGGTAGACGAGAGTGAGGGCGCGCTGATCGGTGGTGTTGCGCCGGGCGTCGTTGCCAATCAGAACGGCCCCTTCAGTCTCTCCTTCTGGGCCGCGCTGGACGACGCCAACAGCACAATGGCTCTCTGGATCGGCAAATTCGAGGGGCTGAGCCGTCTGATGCTGCGGGCCACATCAGTAGCCGCTGAATTCACCGACAAGCCAGACCTGACCGTTCCTACGGGCAATCTGGTCGGCGCGTGGCAGCACGTCCTGCTCACCTACGACGGCAGCAACCGGGTGTTATATCTGAACGGCGCGGAGATCGGACGGGACACCATTGCGCCCAACGCGCTGGACACCGCGGCGGGTAGCCTGTTCGTCGCGGGGGGCACAGGCTATCTGGACGACGTGCGGGTCTATCGTTACGCACTCAATGCCCACGAAGCCAAAGCACTGGTGGAGACCGGCTGGCTGCTGGCGGATGTGGCGCGGACCCGGGAAGTGGAGGCCGAGACCACCTGGTCGGCCACAGTTCCCGCCGGGCTGGAGGGCTTCTACCAACTCAAAACACGGGGTTCGGACCTGCTGGGCAATGTGGGCGACGAGCCGAATGAGGTTGTGACCTGGCGGGGCATTGTCGATTCTCTGGCCCCCCGGCTGCTCAACTTCACCTCTACACCAGCGGCGGGCGGTATCAACTTCAGTCTGACTGTGGAGGACTTCGACCTGGCCGCGGTAGGGGTGACAATGCCCGCCGCCTGCACCAGCGCCAATACGACAGTGACGCCCGAATTGTATCGTTCGCCCTGGTATCTCTCCTTTGCGGCCCAGGCCACCACCGCCGAAGACGCAGCCCAGGCAGCCAACCGCACCTTCCGTCTGACGATTCAATGCCAGGCTTCCTTCGCAAAAACCAACGACAGCTTCCGGGTCTGCGATACCGCGGGCAACTGCACGGATGCGGTCTACACCGGTCCGAATGTGGGTGCTGAGCCGACGGTCACACCGACACCGACGGTCACACCGACTATCACACCCACCGGCGCTGTAACGGCGACACCGACGCCGACAGGCACACCGACGCCGACGGCCACCGCGACCCAAACTGCGATGCCGATCGTCACATCGACGCCCACACCGACGCCGACGGCCACGCCGAAACCCGGCGAGGAGCTATACCGTCTCTATCTGCCCGCCGTAGAGAGAAGGTGATAATGTCTGATCGGGGGAGTGCGGGAAAGGAAATGGGGCGCTGAGTTACGCGGATTAAGGCACATTCAAGTAAATTGCTGTCCAAAGAGTGCGTAGATTTTCACAGAGAAAATCGGTGAAAATCTACGCACTCTTTGGATGATTTAAATCTTGGAGCAGACGCTACCCACCATTTTCCTGCACCACCAGCAGAATGCCGCTGGCAATGCGGATGGTGGCGCTTGGGTCCGCCAGCCGGTTGCTCACGCCCTGGGTGCTGCCCAGAGGCAGAGTGGCGTTGACCAGTGGATAGTCTAGCCCGGTGTAATGGATGCCTGTGACTTCGGCGCTCATTGGCACAACGCTGACCGTATCGCCGGGCGCGCCGGTCAACGTTACGCTTTCGCCCCCGCGCAAAACGCGGGCCAATTGGCGTCCATCAGCCAGCAGAATTGGCACGGGCCATTCGTGCCGGGCAGGGAGCAGCAGATTGGCCAGGGTCTGGTCCAGCCGTCCCCCCAGCGCGCCGAGAAGCAGAATCTCCGTTGCCCCGTCCGCCACAGCCCGACGCACAGCCAACTCCAAATCGGTCTCGTCCTTGCGTGGGGGATGGCGTTCAATCGTCACCCCCGCCTGCTCATATTCGGCCAGCAACTCCGGTGCGATGCTGTCCAAATCCCCCACCAGCACAGCAGGCAATATCCCCAGCGCGGCGCAGTGACGCGCGCCCCCGTCCGCCGCGATCGTATAGTCATCGGCGCGCAGCCAGGCCGCCAGTTCAGAATAGTCGTGGATTGTGCCGTTGACGAAAATGACTGCCCGCATCAGACAAACGCCTGCCACGCAAAGACGAGGATCATCAGCAGGGCCGTGCCCAGTTCCACCGCCATCGAGACCAGCACCCCGCCGATGTAACCCCGCACAGCCTGGGTTGCCAGGTCCCGGTCGCCTTTGGCCCGGTATTCCATATACCAGAGACCCCCAATTGCGCCGACTATTGCGCCCAGAATCGACCCGACCAGTGGGATAAAACTGAGCAAAATTCCGCCGCCAATGCCGGTCAGGATGGAGACGCCGATGGAGAGCCAGCCCGCGCCCGCCTTGCGGCTGCTGATCAGACTGAAGCCGATGTCCACTGCCCAGGCGATCAGTGTCAGTACGCCCAGAAAGAGGAGGGTGGGCCAGCCGATCCGGGCGAAGCTATCGCCCCAGGCCCAGACGAAGACGCCCAGCCAGATGAAAAAGGGTCCAGGCAGCAAAGGCACAACCGCGCCGACCAGCCCGAGGAAAATGAGGATATAGCCGATGCTGGAGAAAATAAGTGTGTAGTCTGTCATAGGATGGGATTCTGGGGTGATGGGATGATGAGAAAAGCCGGTTGATTCAATGGGAATGGGGACACAGATGACGCTGATTACCACAGATTGAATCCGTGTAAATCCGTCCTTTCCGTGTCATCCGTGTTCCTTTTTTAGGCTAGATGGGCCACGCCGTCCACAACTTCCACCGCCAAAATTGTGTCCTCTGCAAAGAGGAACGGCACGTCCAGGCCGATGCGTTCGTAGAGAGCGGGCGGTACGCTGATGTCGGCCAGGTAGAGTTGGCCGACCGCGGAACGGGCCGCGGCTGTGAGCAGTCCGGATTTGGGCAGGGCCAGGGTCATTGTGGCCGCGGCGACGATATGCGGATTGTATACCTGCCCCGTGGCCGTGTCCAGACCGCTGGGCGCGTCCAGACTGAGGATGGGGGCCACACTGCTATTGGCGAGCGCAATCAGATTGGCCGCCGCACCCGTCGGGTCGCCCTGCAAGCCATAGCCAATCACCGCGTCGATGATCAGGTCCGCCGGGGGGAGTTCCCAGCCCTCCTCGGCCCAGGCCAGGGGCGCGTCCATGGCCTGCAAAATCGACAACTGATGGGCCGCTACGCCGCTGTATTCCTCCGGGCGGTGAGTGAGGAGCAACTGTACCCACGCGCCCCAGTTGAGCAGATGGCGGGCGGCCACCAGCCCACCGCCGCCGTTGTTGCCCCGTCCGGCCAGCACCACCACCGGCCGATCCGCCACATCTCCGTCCAGCATCCGTCTCGCTTGCAAGGCCAGATTGCGCCCCGCGTTCTCCATCATTTGCAGCAGTTCGATGTGATATTCCTCGATCATCAGCCGGTCAACTTCGCGCATCTGGTCGGTGGAAAGGGAGGGGAGGGAGAGCATACTGAATCCTTTGGTGGTTCAATGGGGTGAAGGAAAAGATGGTGAGATGATGGGATGATGCGGTAGTCCATCATCCCATCATCTCACCATCCATCGGCAACGCCGGCGGCGCAATCAGATAGCTCAACAGCAGACCGGCGATTCCCGTCAAAAAGATCGATCCGCTCCACAGGTGGACGGACCACTGGGTTCCTTCGGTTGCCATCAGCGCAATGAAATAGGCCCCAAAGAGCAGAATCGGCGCGGTGAAGGCGAAGATGCGCAGGGGTCCGGGTCTGTCGTCACTGGGGCTCAGGCGGAAAAGGAGCAGATCAGACAGAATCGCGCCGACAAGCATCGCGCCGCCCATCCAAAACTGTTGTGGCTCCTCGTAGTCGATAATCGTCATCGCCAATGTATTGAGACCCCAAATCAGCGTCAGGCTGCCAAAGGGAAGTCGCCAGCGGCGCAGAAGCAGCAGCACCGGTCCCAACAGCAGCCCGGCGATGACAATCAGCCCCAGCATCCCCGCCACAACGCCCACGTCGTTGTTGAAGTGGCGGTGCAGACGGCCCGCCACCACCTGCGTGACCGGGTGGGAAAAGAGCATAAAAAAGGTGAAAGTGCTGATGAGCAGACTGACGGAGAGCAGCGCCGGGCCGAGATTGCGCCAGTCTGCACTTCTGCCTTTGGCGTTCCAGGCAGAGCGCAGAGGACCGGTGACGATCAGCGCGATACCGATGCCCAGCATCAGATGGGTGGGGCTGAAGAGGGCTTCCACATCCTCTTCGATGCCAAAGGCCGTGTGCCAGGCCAGATCGCCCACGCCGCCGGCGGCAAAGACGAACAGACCGGCCAGACTGGTGCGATAGCCGCCGGGAATGGCCCCGGCCAGACTGTAGCCCCGGCTGCGGTTGAGCAGCACAACGCCGACCAGCACCCCGGCGGTCAGCAGAAAACCGCCGTAGAAAAAGGCGTGCCAGGGGGTGAAGAAGGACTGATCCACTTTGCCGTGGTTGTGCGCCCAGCCGTCGAGAAAAAGGCCGCCCACAAAGACCGCGCTGAGGATAGCCATCAGCCAGTCGAAGCCGAGACCGGTAATTTTCACCAGGCTGGATTCACGGATAGCTGAGGGTGCAAAGGAATGGGTGGGTACGGCGCTCACTGTTTCCCCTTCGTCATTTTGTGTCTTGGTGGTAATCTTCTGCCGGGCACTACGACGCAGCCGTTCAATAGTTGCAGTTTACCACAGCCTGCCTCTTCCGGGTGTTTCACGCGGTTGAAAGCTGGGCCAGAATCGGGTATCATTCTGGGGAACGAATCTTTCATCCCCCGCCACCCACAAAGAGGCACGCATGACCCAATCAACCGATCTGCTCACCGGCAACGGTGCGCGTGAACTCGTCCACCGCATGGGCGAAGCCGCGTCCAACCTTCTCACTGCCCTGGCGCCACACCAGCGACGACAGGCCCATTTCTCCTTCCCCGCGCAGGAAGCCCGCACGGATTGGCACTTTACACCCGTTGCCCGGGGTGGCCTGCCCTTTGCCAATATGGACCGCCATCAGCGGCGCAAGGCCGAGCAGTTGATCGCCACCGGTTTGAGCCGCTCCGGCTACGTCACTGCCTCCACAATCGTCGGGCTGGAGATGACTCTGGACTTCAAAGAGGGCTGGACCTGGCCCGACACCGGGCGCAACGGCCAACTCTATTACGTCTCGATTTTCGGTCAGCCCAGCGACACGGATGCCTGGGGCTGGCGTTTCGAGGGCCATCACATCTCCCTCAACTTCACAATTGTGAAGGGGCAGATTGTGGCGCCCACGCCCACATTCTTTGGCTCCAACCCGGCGGAGATGCCCCTGAGCGCGGTCGCCAGTCTGCGCCCTCTGGCCGGTGTGGAAGACCTGGCGCGTGACCTGATCCACTCACTCGACGAAGGCCAACGGGCCGCGGTCATCCTGGCCCCCACCGCGCCGTCGGATATGGTTACCTCCAATCACCGGCAGATTGCCGAGGGGCAGTTGCATTTGGGCGAGACGGCCATCGAACAGTGGCGGGAAGCGGCTGGTCTGGAGCACAGCCACATCGACGCGCTGCGCTACAGCAATCACCCGAAAGGACTGGCCGCGGCGTCGATGAATGGGGGCCAACGGGAGATTTTGCAGGCGCTGATCGGCGAGTATATCCACCGGATGCCCGACGAACTGGCCGAGATCGAAGCGGCCCGGCTGCACAAAACTGGCATCGAACAGGTCCACTTTGCCTGGGCCGGGGGAATCGAACGACGCCAGGGCCACTACTATCGGCTGCAAGCGCCCAACTTTCTTGTGGAATACGACAACACCCAGAACGACGCCAACCACATTCACAGTGTCTGGCGGGACCCGGCCAACGACTTTGGCGCGGATATTCTGGCCCAGCACTACGCCCACGACCACTAGGGAAAGGAGAATTCCCAATGACTCTGCAATACCGCATCGAAGGCACTACTCTGCCTGTCGTCACTGTCGTCCTCACGCCTGGAGATCGCATCTACTCCTCCTCCGGCGGGATGAGTTGGATGACCCAGGCTGTGGAGATGGACACCAACACCGGCGGCGGACTGGGCAAAATGTTCAAGCGCGCCCTCTCCGGCGAATCGATTTTTATCGTGGATTATTACGTGGACAAAGGCCAGGGCGAAGTCGCCTTTGCCTCTGAGTTTCCCGGCAAGGTGGTGGACCTGCACCTGGCCGAGGGGCAGCAGATGATTGTGCAGAAAGACGCCTTTATGTGCGCGGAGAAGAGCGTGGACCTGGACATGCACTTCCGCAAGAAACTGGGCGCGGGTCTCTTTGGGGGCGAGGGTTTTGTCCTGCAGAAATTGACCGGCGCGGGTACGGCTTTCGTCAATTTCGACGGGGAAATCGTCGAGAAAGAACTGGCCCCCGGCGAAGTACTGCGGGTGGACACGGGCCACGTGGCGATGTTCGAGCCGTCGGTAGACTTCGACATCCAAATGATGAAGGGATTCAAGAACATTCTGCTCGGCGGCGAAGGTCTCTTCCTGGCGACTCTGCGCGGGCCGGGCAAAGTCTGGCTACAGACAATGCCCATGAGCAAGCTGGCCCAGAAGGTGGCCCAGTATATGCCCCAGGTGGGAGGACAGGGCGCAAGTGGCGGCGGAAATATCAATCTGGGACAACTATTGGGAGGACAATGAGTCTGCTGCAAAAACCGAGTTTTTCGTGAATGCATCCGGAATTCCCGGAAGAGGCTGGGTTTCAAAAACTCGGTTTTTAGCCTTTTTTGCAGTGGAGTCGACAATAAGCCCAGGCTGCGGTTGGGGTAGATTCCCTTCGCCTGTTCTCTTTCCCAAACGGTGTACCCGGAACCAGAATTGAAGAATGGGCGTGGAACACGGGTTGTCCGCGTTCTTGCAATAGAACAGGAGAATACCCTATGACTGTCATTACAATATCCCGCGAGTTGGGGTCCAGAGGAACGGCAATTGCCGAAAAGGTTGCGCAGGCCCTGGGCGTTGACTGCATCGACAAAGAAGTGCTGGCCGAAATGGCCCGACAATCCGGCCTCTCTGTGGAAGTGATCGTCGAGGCAGAAGAGCGGCTGCTCTCCCAGCCCAGGGTAATCAGCCAGGAGATGCGCCATCTTTTCGCAGCAGACCAACGCAATCGCAGCGGGGCGATGGATCAGACCACATACGTCAGGCAGATGACCGAAGCCATTCGTTTTCTAGCGGGGCAGGGCAATGTGGTACTGGTAGGACGGGGCAGCCAGGTAATCCTGCACGAGCATCCGGGTGCGCTGCACGTCCATCTCTATGCCTCGCCAGAGGTGCGCGCTCGGCGCATTCAGCGGCGGCGAGAATTGGCCGAATTGGAAACTGCCAGCCAGATCATCCAACAGGCCGACAAGGCGCGGCAGGAGTGGTTTCGCCGTTTCTTCACCGGCGTAGACTGGAAGAATCCCAGCTACTACAATCTGCTCATCGACACCGGGCGCATTGCCGAAGAGATTGCCGTGGATACGATTGTGCGAATCGCGCAAATGCCATCGATTCCCGAATAGACAAAGAGAAGGCCGACTTTCCCATAAGTCGGCCTTCTCTTTTATCCAATGGGAAACGACTCGGAAACGAAGTCGTTATTTCCCCTTCTTCTGTCCCGGTGTGACACTGCTGACACGGGCCACTTTGTTGGTCTTGCGTTTGGACGGGGCAGGCGCGGGTACGTCGTCGCCCAGCAGGGATGCTTGCACCGGCTCGTCGTCGGAGGG
Organism: Anaerolineae bacterium; assembly: GCA_030432295.1. Taxonomy (GTDB): domain Bacteria; phylum Chloroflexota; class Anaerolineae; order Caldilineales; family Caldilineaceae; genus JACQGT01. The sequence goes on from JAUIHI010000008.1 coordinate 76,672, forward strand.
GGCAGGCGCAGCTTTGCGGCTGCGCGTCGGCTTGGGCTTTTCCGGCGATTGGGTTTCGGTTTTAGCCGGTTTGCTGGCTGCTTCTGCCTTTGTGGCTCGTGTGCGCCGCGCCGGTTTGGCCGTCTCTGGCGCTGGGGCAGGCGTTTCCGCGGCCTTCGCGGTTGCCTCCTTCGTTCCGTTGGCCGTTGGCGCACCCGCTTTTGCCCGACTGCGGGTCGTTGGAGCTGGTTTTGCCTTCGCAGCAACTGGCTTGGCTGGGGCTGGCTTGGCTGGCGTTGGCTCCGCTGGCTCTGGCTCTGCTATTTCCAGCGCGTCGGTGATGCGGGAGACCACCTGCACCCCGGCAATCCGGTCGCTGGCTGCGGGCTTGACCGTCTGCTGGCCCTGGGTGCTGCGTCCGCTGGCTGCTACTTCTGTCACGGCTGTCGGTTTGGCAATGCCCTTGCCTGTGACAAATGTGACGAACTCAGTCTCGGTGCCCACCACAACAGCGCCAGTGATGAAGCCCGTGCGGGCCGTCAGTTTGTGGGCGGCAATGCCGCCGCCGTTGCGTCCCTGTACGCTGTATTCGCTGAGCAGCGTGCGCTTGGCATAACCCTCTGCGGTGACCGTCACCAGTTCGCCGTTGGGGTCCACCACAGAGGCCGCGACGATCTGATCTCCCTTCTTGACTTTCATACCGCCAATACCCCCCGCGGCCAGTCCCATACTGCGCACGTCCTCCGTGCGGAAACGGATGGACTGTCCTCTGGCTGTGACCAGAATCACCTCGGCCTCTTCCCCAGTCTGCAAGACCCAGCCCAGTTTGTCTTTCTCCTCCACCCGCATCACATCTGGGTCCGCGGCGGCTGCGCCCACAAAATCGGCCAGGCTGATGCGTTTGACACTGCCGCCGGTTGTGATGAGGAAAAGAAAGCCTGCGGCTTCAGCGGAGGCGAGCCGGGGCAGAGTCAGGGCTGCGGCAATATTGTCCCGGCGGGTCAGGTCCGTGAGTTCAGCCGCGTGTTTGGCCGTGTCTTGGGGAATCTCGTGGATGCTCAACCGGCGACAGCGGCCATCGGTGGTGAAGATGTATAGCTGGTCTCGGGTGTTGGCTGTGAGCAGGGCCGTGGCAGCGTTGGCCCCGGCCTGGCGCAGGCTGCTGCTGTTGATCCCGGCGAAAGCCTGGCGGCGAATCTCGCCATTGCTCCCGACGGAAAGCCAGACTTTCTGGTCGGGGAGCAGATCGGTGGTTGTCAACGTGCCCTTTGTGCGCTCCACAATTTGGGAGCGGCGGCGATCCCCGTGCTTTTCCCGCATTTCCAGCATCTCCTGGCGGATGACGCCGAGAATTTTCTCCGGGTGGGCCAGCAGGTCCTGCAAATAGTTGATGCGTGCCTGTAGCTCGTCGTATTCGTCCTGGAGCCGCCTGCGTTCCAGCGCGGCCAGCCGTTTCAGGGGCATATCCAGAATTGCCTGGGCCTGGACTTCGCTGAATTTGAAGTTGTTCATCAGGTTGTTGCGGGCTGTCTCCACCCGCTGGCTGCGGCGGATGGTGTCGATCACTTCGTCCAGAATGTCCAGCGCGCGCAGTAGCCCTTCCACAATGTGCGCTCTGGCCTGGGCCTTCGCCAGGTCATACTCGGAACGGCGGCGCACAATCTCCCGGCGATGCTCGATAAAGAGTTGGAGCATCCGTTTCAGGCTGAGGGTGCGGGGTTCCTCATTGACCAGCGCCAGCATCGACATCCCAAAAGTCTGCTGCATAGGCGTGTACTTGAAGAGATCGGCCAGCACATCCTTCGGCTCCACATTGCGAGTCAGTTCGATGACGATGCGCATCCCCGTGCGGTCGCTCTCGTCCCGCAGATCGGTGATGCCGTCCAATTTGCCATCCCGCACAAGGGTGGCGATCCGTTCTAGCAGGTTTGTCTTGTTGGTCTGGTAGGGCAGTTCAGTGACGACGATACGGCTGCGGCTGCGGCTCATCTCCTCGAAATGGGCTTTGGCCTGGACAATCAGCCGTGCCCGGCCCGTGGCATAGCCCTGGGCAATGGCGTCGATATTCTCTTCGCCTTTGCTGCCTGTCCGATAGCGATAAATAATGCCGCCGGTAGGGAAGTCCGGCCCATTGACGAAATGCATTAATTCATCTACGCTGATGTCATCAACCCGCGCGTAGTTGTCGATCACATGGACACAGGCATTGACGATTTCGGTCAAATTGTGGGGGGGGATGCTGGTAGCCATACCCACGGCGATGCCGCTGGAGCCGTTGATGAGCAGATTGGGCAGGGCGGAGGGCAGCACACTGGGTTCGCGCAGGGTGTTGTCAAAGTTTTCGGTCCAGTCGATGGTGTCCTTTTCCAGATCGTTCAGGACCAGATCGCTGATCCGGGAGAGACGGGCTTCGGTGTAGCGCATGGCCGCGGCGTTGTCGCCGTCGATGGAGCCAAAGTTGCCCTGGCCGTCTACCAGGGGGTAGCGCATACTGAAATCCTGGGCCAGCCGCACCATTGCGTCGTAGACCGCGGTGTCGCTGTGGGGGTGATACTTGCCCAGCACTTCGCCGACGATGCGGGCGCTCTTTTTGTAGGCGGTGTTGGGATGCAGCCCCAAATCGTGCATGGCATAGAGGATACGGCGATGCACGGGTTTCAGGCCATCACGCACATCGGGCAGGGCACGGGCCACGATAACGCTCATCGCGTAATCGAGATAGGCCACCTGCATTTCGCCTGTGATGTCAACTTCCCTTACATTGCCTATAGATTGGGGGGTCAAAGTCATTATACAATTCCTAGTATCTTTACGATCTGCATTAAGATCTCCTGGCCGTGAAGAAGATCAAGCGTCTCGGTTCACGGCAGGCCAAACTACAGCCGCGGTGGGTGGGTTAGATATGAACGAATACACGCAGATAGCTGAAAATGGGGTCGCTTCCCCAGTTGGCTGTAATCCTGCCGTGCCTCGCGCCAATCACAGATTGGCTGCCTATAACACATTGCTCAACTTCTCAATCTCTTCGCGCCAGCACGGGCAGAAGAGCGAACTCTTTCAGGATGCCGGATTGACGGCTATGCAGATCACCGGTGCGGAGATCGGCTATCTCTACTACCGCCAACGGGCTGATGCTGCGTCTGTACGGCTGGGGGAATCGGTCTACTATCGGCTGGACCAAACCTTCACCAATGGCTGCGAGGAGAGCCAGCAAAAGCATCTCGAACCACTGCCCCCATCCACTATCGAAATACTGGCAACCCAGCAAGGAATCACTGCCCAGGCAGAAAACCGTCATCTCGCTGTGCCCATCCACCGGGATGGAAAAATGATGGCCCTTTTGGAGCTGGTACACAGCGACAGCAACCACTTTGATGAGACCGATATCGATCTGTTGAACCATCTGGTGCGGCAAGTGGACGCTGCCCTGCAGAACGAGTATGTGATCACCGCCCGCACAGCCCAGGTTGAGCTGGCCCAGTATCTCAGCGCCGAATTGGACCTGGCCGTTCTGCTCAACAAAATCGCCACATCTGCGGCCAAAATTGCCAATGCCCAGGCGAGTTCCATTTTGCTCATACAACCCCAAAGCGATACCATGCGCTTTGCCTCGGTCTATGGGCTTTCGGACGCGGATCGGGAAATGCTGCGCCAGTTGGTTGTTCCCCTGCATGGCAGTATGGCCGGCTCTGTGGCTGTGACCGGCGAACCTCTGCTGAGCAACGACGTAGCGGTGGACCCCCGTTTCTATTCCGGCGTAAGCAACACAGTTGAAATGAAGACCCGCTCCCTGCTGGCTGTGCCGATGGTGGCTGGCGATGAAGCCATCGGCGCTTTGGAGGTCATCAACCAGCGCTATGACGACGGTTTCAATGATGCGGACGCGGGCATACTCACCCTTTTTGCCAGCCAGGCCGCAATTGCCATCCAAAATGCCCGGCTGCTGGCAGAACGACAGGCCAGTCTGACCGAATTGACCAAATTGGAGCAACGTAAGTCCCAGTTTATCGCCCTGGCCAGCCACGAATTGCGCACACCGCTCAATCTCATCAGCGGCTATGCTATGCTCCTGCGCTCATCACTCCCGGATTGCAACGTCTCACCTGAACACGAGGTGATGGACTTCCTCTCTCAGATCGACCAGGCCACCGTCCAGCTAACCGAGATGGTCAATAATATCACATCTCTCTATAACTTGGAGACGGGGCGCACCCAGCTATTGCTGGAGCGCAAGGATGTGTTGGAAATCGTTCACGCGGTGGCGGAGAAACACGAAGAATGGGCACGCAAAAAGGGCATTCAGTTCTGCTTCCATCTGCCCGACCATCCGCTCTATGTCACCTGCGATCCCATCGAAGTAAACCGAATTCTGACCAATCTGGTCAACAACGCGGTCAAGTTTACACCAGAGGGAGGCCAGATTACTATCTCTGCCGAGAATGCACCAGCATCTGTGGCAAGTAGACAACCTCTGCCCGATAGTCTCAGCAAAGTGCTGCTCTCCGTCTCCGACACCGGGCCGGGTATCGATTTGGCCCAGTTGGAGAGCGTATTCGAGCGATTCTCACAAATCGGCAGCCATCTGAACCGGGTGCAAGGCGGCATCGGCCTGGGCCTGCCCCTGGCCAAAGGGCTGGTGGAAAAGCACGGCGGCCAACTTTGGGTCGAGACTAACTCTGGAACCGGTGCCACTTTCTGCTTTACACTGCCAGCGGCGAAGCAATTATCAGTCAGCGGTTGACCCTACGCAGCTTCTACTGATAACTGGTCACTGCTTACTTTCTCACTTCATTCCAATCTTCTCCACCTCGACCTGACGCAACTCAATCAACTGATCCCGCAATGTGGCCGCCCGCTCGAAGTCGAGTTGGGCCGCGGCCTCCTTCATCTCTTTTTCAATGCTGCGGATCAGCTTTGCCAGTTCGTCCTTGGGCAGGTTGGCGGGATCGAAGCGGTGCTCGTTGTCTCCGTTGCCCCCGTTGACCCGATACTCGGCCTTCTCCTCGGCCAGTACCTTCACCCGGTCGGTCAAGTCCCGTACACTCTTGACAATCGACTTCGGCTCGATGTGGTTGACCCGGTTGTGCTCTTCCTGAATGGCGCGCCGTCGATTGGTCTCGTCGATCGCCGCCTTCATGGAATCGGTCATCTTGTCCGCATAGAGAATCGCCCGTCCTTCCAGATGGCGAGCCGCCCGGCCAATCGTCTGGATCAGCGCGGACTGGGAGCGCAGGAAACCCTCTTTGTCCGCGTCCAGAATGGCGACGAGGGTGACTTCGGGCAGGTCCAGCCCTTCGCGCAGAAGATTGATACCGACGACTGCGTCATAGACCCCCAGGCGCAGGTCGCGCAGAATCTCGATCCGTTCCAGCGTTTCGATGTCGCTGTGCAGATATTGCACCTTCACGCCCAGCTCGGCCAGATATTCGGACAAGTCCTCGGACATCCGTTTGGTCAGGCAGGTGATCAGCGCACGCTGACCCTTTGCCACCCGAATTTTCACTTCCTTCAACAGATCGTCGATCTGGCCTTTGATGGGCCGAACCTCCACAATCGGGTCGAGCAGACCGGTGGGGCGGATGACCTGCTCGACGGTCTGCTGGCTGTGCTCCATCTCATAGGGGCCGGGGGTTGCGCTGATGTAAATTGCATTGTGGACCGTCGCCTCGAACTCGTCGTAGGTGAGGGGACGGTTGTCCAGCGCACTGGGCAGGCGGAAGCCGTGCTCCACCAGCACTGTCTTGCGTGAGCGATCCCCCGCGTACATCCCCCGAAACTGGGGAATGCTCATGTGGCTCTCGTCGATAAAGACCAGCCAGTCGGGCGGGAAGTAGTCGAGGAGCGTCCAGGGGCGGCTGCCCGCGGGGCGTCGGGCCAGGGGGCGGCTGTAGTTTTCCACGCCGCTGCACGTGCCGATCTCCCGCAGCATTTCCAGATCGTAGCGGGTGCGCTGCTCGATACGCTGGGCTTCCAGCAATTTCCCCTCAGTGCGGAACAGCGCGACCTGATCCACCATCTCCTGCTCGATCTCTTCAATCGCCTCGTCTAGTTTGTCCTTGGGGGTGATGAAGTGTTTGGCGGGAAAGATGTCGATCTCCTGGTGGTCGGCCAGCATCTCGCCGGTCAATGTGTCGATTTCGGTGATGCGCTCGATCTCGTCGCCCCAAAAACTGATGCGATAGGCGATGTCTTTGTAGGCGGGCTGAACTTCCAGCACATCCCCCCGCACCCGAAATTTGGAGCGCTGCAAAGTGTTGTCGTTGCGCTCGTAGTGGATTTCGACCAGATGGCGCAGGAGTTGATTGCGCCGGGTCATCTCGCCCACCTTCAGTTTGATGGCGACCTGGCCGTAGTCCTCCGGGCTGCCCAGACCGTAGATGCAAGAGACCGACGCCACAATCACCACATCCCGGCGGCTGAAGAGCGCGCTGGTGGCGGCCAAGCGCAGCCGGTCGATCTCCTCGTTGATCTGGGAATCCTTCTCAATAAATGTGTCGCTGCGGGCGATGTATGCTTCGGGCTGGTAGTAGTCGTAGTAGGAGACGAAGTATTCCACCGCATTGTTGGGCAGAAACTCGCGCATTTCGCTGTAGAGCTGGGCGGCCAGGGTTTTGTTGTGGGCGATAATCAGGCTGGGCTTCTGCACCTGCTCGATGACCTTCGCCATTGTGTAGGTCTTGCCGGAGCCGGTGACACCCAGCAGCACCTGATGGCGCAGGTCTTTATTGACCCCTTCGACCAGTTTGGTAATGGCCTGGGGCTGATCGCCGGTCGGTTGAAAATCGCTGACGACGCGGAAGTCAGGCATGGGAGACTCCTGAGTGCAGAACTCGGAATGCAGAATGGCACAAAAGTATGCGAACAAAAGTTCTTTTGACTACTGTAGTATAGCAATTTTTGCCCGGTTTGTCCAACAAAAGCGGGTATTCAACAAAGAAAAGTGAAGCGGTAAACGTGAGATCACCGAACGATCTCACGTTTACCGCTTCACTTTCCTGCCAGCCAATAATTTGATTGTAAGAGGAGAACAGTCCCCGCCTACGCCGCCTGGGCCGCCTCCCAGCCCAGCATCGCCCGCTTGCGGTCGCTGCCCCACCGATAGCCGTCCACCACGCCGGTCTGGCGGATGACCCGGTGGCAGGGGATGAGCCAGGCGATGGCGTTGCTGCCCACCGCACTGCCCACGGCCCTGGCCGCGGAGGGTCGTCCGATAGCCTGGGCCAGATCGCCGTAGGTGGTCAGGCTGCCTGACGGCACGCGCAGAAGCGCCTGCCAGACCTGCATCTGAAAGTTTGTGCCTTTGATGAGCAGATGCAGCGGCTCGTCGGATCGGCTGTCGGCGAAGATGCGCTGGGCGATGGCCGCGGTTTTGTCCCGATCTTCGCGCAGGTGGGCCGCGGGCCAACGGGCGTGCAGTTCGTCGATAGCCCGGCCAGCTTCGTCTTCGCCCACAAACGAAAATGCACAGATTCCCCGCTCAGTGACGCCGATCAGCGCATTCCCAAAGGGGGTAGGCTCGACGCCGTAACGGATGGTCAACCCCGCGCCGCCGCTCTTAACTTCCCCCGGCGTGGCGGCCTGGCACTGGACGAGCAGATCGTGCAGGCGTCCCGGCCCAGAGAGTCCTGTCTCATAGGCCGCGTCCAGCACAGAGCCGGAGCGGGTCAGACTGCGCCGGGCCTCCTCGACGGTCAACGCTTGCAGGAAGCGTTTGGGGCTGACCCCGGCCCAGCGGCTAAAGAGGCGCTGGAAATGAAAGTCGCTCAATCCCACGTGGCCCGCAATCGCTGCCAGTTCGGGTTGTTCCCGCCGGTGGGATTCGATGTAGCGGATGGCCTGGGCCACCAGCGCGTAGTCCTGGGCGGATTGGGTCAGGCCGTTGTTGCTGTTGGATGTAGTCAAAGTCATTGTCTGCATTTTTCTCTCACTCGTCGCTGGTTGGGTGCTTCACACAGTGACGAGTATAGGGGATTCAGCGCCGGGTTTCCACCCGATTCTTGCGAAGACGCTGGCTACTTTGTCAAACTATCAAACGCCCGTTCAAGCACATTCTGATCCATCCCAAACAGGCGGGAGAGACGCGTCGGCGCGTCCGTCACGTCAATTTCCTCAAGCGACGCTGGCTGGGGATCGTCCAGGGCCGGGAAGGATTCCAGCAGGTGCGGGACAGCCCGGCCATTGAAACGCCAGACGCGCCCGTCAATGACCCGATGGACGATCACTTCCTGCAGAAAGTGGCCGTCTTCTTCGTAGTCCGCTGTGGTGGCAATGCGGTAGACGGCGTCGGAAATGGGTCGGTCGATGAGGGTAAAAGTGTAGGGTTTGGGGTGGCGGTCCCGCTGAATTTCAAAGCGGTTGCCCGGTTGAGGAATCACTGTATAGGTGTGAAACGGCGTACGGCGTTGGGTGGTCCGTTCGGCATCCAGCGGCACGGGCAGATAGAGCGGGTAGCCCACATCCACCAGCCGGCGCTCGTCGCCCAGGTGGATGACAATCGCGGTGTGGCAGCCCCGGCTCTCATGCATATCGTTGATGGTCAGATAGCCATCGAAGCCCAGGTTTTGCAATAGCCAGAAAAAGGCGTAATTGCTCTCAAAGCAGGTCCCGCCGCCGCGCTGCTGCTGGGCATCTCGCCAGAACTCATCGGACCAGCGAGGACAGTCGGCGGTGACGGGTATGGCCGCGCGCTTGGCAATGCGGAAAGCGCTCTCCCAGGGCACGTGCCGGGTGTAGGCCGTGACCAGCGCATCCAGAAAAGCGAGGGAAGGCGGCTGCTTTTCGGTTTGGAGGAAACGGAGAATTTTCGTTGTCGATGTCATAGAAGTGAGCCACTGATGAACGCTGATGAACACGGATAGTACACGCACTACGCACCACTCACTACGTCTGCACGTGATCGGGCAAGATCGTCTCCACATTTCGGATGACGGGGATCAGATAGCCGCAGGCCGCTACCAGCGCGGTGAGCAGCCCAGCGAAAACCAGCAGCAGCCCCATCCCCGCGCCGGGACCTGTGCCCACCAGCCAGCCAAATGTGTTGGCCCAGCCGCCGCCCGGCTGCATGGCTGGCTCGAAGATGCGGTCGGCCAGGAAGCCACCCAGCACCATCGCCAGGGGTGCGGCGATCTGCGCGATCAAGCGGCGCACGGCGAAGACCCGTCCCTGCACGTCCGGGTCCACCTTCGCCTGCCAGATGGCCTGGTTGGAGGCGTTGAGCATCTGCATAAAGAAAGTATCGGCAAAGGCTCCGACCACCCAAACGGCAAGCCCACCGGCCAAGCCCAGGGTCGTCATCCCCAGCAAACCGCCGCCTATCATCCCCAGCAGCACGCCGTGAACCCGTCGTTTGGGGCCGCCCCAGGTGCTGAGAAGCAGCCCACCCATCAGCCCGCCCACGCCAAAGGCCGATTGGACTGTGCCCAAAGCCAGGGAGTCATTCCCCGTGCGGGCCAGGATCATCGGTGCGGCCAAAATCAGTCCGGCAGAGCTGGTCAGGTTGACCCCAAAGAAGATCAGTTGCAGGCCGAGCAGGCTGGGCCGCCGGAAGATGTAGCGAAAGCCGTAGAGGGATTCGGTCCAGAGCGAACCCCGGCCTTCTTCTCCTGCCGCGGTGCGTTTGGGTTCAGGGATGTAGACGAAGAAAAGTACGCTGACAGCCAAGACGAAAGTTATGATGTCGATGATCATCACGCCGCTGATGCCAATCGTCACCAGCAGCAGACCGGCCAGGGCGGGCGCGGCGATGCTGGAAGCCGCTTCGGCCATCCCAATCATTCCGCTGGCCCGGGTGTAGTTCTCTTTGGTCAGCATTGTGCTGACCGCCGCGGAGTAGGCGGGAAACTGGAAGGATTCGAAGACACCGGCAAAAGCCCCAGCCACGTAAAGATGCCAGATTTGCAGGTTGCCTGTGCTGTAGAGGATCAGAACGGCAATTGTGGAAAGACCCGCGGCCAGATCGCTGGCCATCATCACCAGTTTGCGCGGCCAGCGGTCCACCAGCGCGCCGGCGATGGGGCTGAAGAGGACAACCGGCGCAAAAGAGAATACGCCGACCAGAGCCAGCGCGGTGGCCGAGCCGGTGATCTGCCAGGCCCAGATAGTCAGGGCGAAGCGGGTCATACCCGTGCCCAGCATCGAGACCAGTTGGCCCAGCCAGATGATCACAAAAGCCCGCATCCCCGCGGGCCGTGTAGCAGTGGCTGTGGTCATTTCTTATGACTCTCCTCTGCAAATGCAGCCAGTTGCGCCAACTCCTTTACATAAATCGGTTGGAGCAAACGGTTGGCCAACCAGCCTTCGATTTTGCCCCCAATGCCGTCGCGCACAGCCGTTTCGGTGGCAATCGTCACCCGACACTGCCCGCCGGGCTGGGGATCGACGGTGAAACTGGTCACGGCGCCGGTATCGTTCGTCTCAACCAGCACCCGACCCGGCTCTGGCTCGCTGACAGTGGCGCGGAAGTGCTGGGTGCGGCCCATTAGTCGCATGGAAAAGGCCACGACTGTCCCCGCGCCAATGCCGCCTTCCACCACTTTCAGAGAAGTGAAATAGGGTTTGGGCAGGATGTGGGGATGGCCGTTGTGGTAGTCGGCGATAATCCCGTATACTTTCTCCGCCGGCGCGGGGATGACTGCCGACGCACTGACTCGATTGATTGCCATTGAGAGTCTCCTCTTGCGTTAAAAAAGGACACGGATTTTATGGCTCAACAGGAATTTGGGGCGTGACCCGCTTGGCTTCGATACGACTGGAAAAAGCCCTCCGCTTTCTGAAGCGGCCCCTACTCAACCGGCGCTGTTCCAAAGCCCCTTGAGTTTCCAAAGAATCGAGTTTATCTGCGAAAATCTGTGGTTTCTGCGTAATCTGCGTTCCGCTCTTACAGGCGCAGAATCCCCCGTTCCAGGGCGACTGTCACCGCGGAAGTGCGATCAGAGACGCCCAGTTTGCCGAAGATATGCACCAGATGGGTCTTGACCGTCGCTTCGCTGATGTGCAGGGCGCGGCCTACGAGTCGGTTGTTGGTTCCTTTTGCCACCAATTGTAGCACCTCTACCTCCCGCTCGGTAAGCTGTTCCTCGGCTGGCGCGCGCATGCGCCCCAGCAGCCGGGAAGCCACCGCAGGGGCCAGGGCAGACTCGCCTTTGGCCGCGGCGCGCACAGCCCGGAAAAGCTCCTGGCGGGGCGCATCTTTGAGCAGATAGCCCGTGGCTCCGGCTTCGATGGCCCGCACAATATCCGCGTCGCTGTCGTAGGTGGTGAGGACGAGGACGTGGGTGGCAATTTTGCGCTCCACAATCTGGCGGATGGCACCCACCCCGTCCAGTCCGGGCATACGCAGGTCCATCAGCACCACATCCGGCTGCAATTGCGCGGCCAGTGTCACGCCCTCATTGCCGTCGTCGGTCTCGCCCACCACCACAAAATCGGGCTGGCCGGAGAGCATTCCCCGCAGCCCCTCCCGCACCACCGGGTGATCGTCCACCAGCAACAGTCGGATTCTGTCTGTCATTTGCTACTCCTTTTCAACCACCAAGGCACAAAGACACGAAGGGAAATGTTTTTCTCTTTATTCTTTGTGCTTTTGTGACTTTGTGGTTATGGATTATGTCGGGGAATCTCGACGACAATTGTCGTCCCTTCGCCGGGACTGCTCTCTATGTAAACTGCACCGGCCAGCGCTTCGGCCCGCTGGCGCATAGCTGTCAAGCCGAAACCGCTACCGTCAGATTGGCTGCGGCCATCCGGCTTGAAACCCCTGCCGTCGTCCTGCACATCCAGCAGCACCCGATCCGGCATATAGGAAAGGGTGACGCTGACACGGCTGGCCCCCGCGTGTCTGTGTACATTGGCCAGGCTCTCCTGCACCGCGCGCAGGAGGGTCACTTCAGCTTCGGCAGGCAGGGGCAGGGCTGTGCCGGTGGTAGTCACAGCCGCAGCCACGCCCGTGCGCTGGCTCCACTTGGCCGCTTCCCGTTGGATAGCTTCGGCCAGGGAAGACCCTTCCAGCACCTCCGGACGCAAATCCTGCACGACCCGGCGGGCCTGGCCCAGACTTTCCCGGGCGGTGGCGGTGGCTTGGCCGATGTGGCTGCGGGCGGAGGACAGGTCACTTTCCAGCGCCTGGTCCGCGGCTTCCAGATGGGTGACGACGCTGATAAAGCCCTGAGCCAGGGTGTCGTGAATCTCCCGGGCCAGCCGTTGACGCTCGGCCAGGACACCCGCGCTGCGCTCGCTGGCGGCCAGCTCGGCCTGGGTGCGGCGCAGTTCGTCGATGAGTTCGTGCTGCTGGTGGCCCTGCTGGATGATAGCGCTGATCCAGAGGGCGACGAGCGAACCGCAGACGCCGACCAGCAGCCAAATCCAGACGACCGGCTGGCGCAGGGCCGCGCCCAGCGAGTCAATTTCATTGGCCTGCATTGCCAGTAGGGGGATGGACAGTAAAGAAATCGGGACGGAGAGGCTGGTGGGCAGGAAGTAGGCGAGTTGGCTGAAGTAGCCGCTGAGTACAAAGAAGAAAATGTCGTGGATGGCGATCAACCCAAAGGTGACGCCAGTAATCACACCTGCGTAGACAATTCCATACCAGAGACGGCTGCGGGAGGCTACACCCCGGCGGGGCAACTCAAAGGCGAAGACCCAATGGGACAACCCGCCTATCAGCACCAGAACCGAAGCCGTCCACCGCTCGGCGGGTGTTGCCGTGCCCTGGGCCAGCCAATAGGCCCAGGGCAGGAACAGCGAAAGATAGAAGATGACCGACCAGACCCAGCCCATTCGTTCCCAGGCGTGGACGGTTTTGGTTGTGTTCATCGCGTTGCCCCCACTACTCATCGCTCCAAAGAACGTTTGTATACACGGATAGAAAAGAACACGGATCAGCCTGAAAATCTGTGTTCTCTTCTATCCGTGTATACAAATTTTCGTTCCCCGTAGGCTTTTTCCACCGAACAGTATAGCACATCCCTGCCGCTCTATTCCCAGCGGAAGGCGAAGACCGAAACCGCCGTGCCCACCACCAGCATCCCGCTCAACACCAGCAGGGCTGTGGTGTTCCACTGGCCGCCAAACCAGAGGTCCTGCAACAGGCGAACCACATGGGTCAGGGGCAGCCATTGCGCCACGGATTGGATGCTGGCGGGCATAATTTGCAGAGGCATAGCCGCGCCGGAGAGAAACATCATCGGGAAGAAGATGACCTGTCCCGCCACCTGGGCTACCCGGCTGGTGGGGGAGAGGCTGGCGATCACATAGCCCACGGCGATGAAACTCAGCGCGGCGAAGGTGAAGCCCGCAAAGAGCGCCATCCACGAGCCGCCGAAGCGCAGACCGAAGACCATCCGGGCCACGACGACGAGCAGAATCATCCCGGTCAGGGCTACCGCGAAGTTGACTATCACATCCGCAATCAGATAGACGATCGGGCGCATAGGCGTGGCCTGGAAACGGCGCAGGAGCTTCTGCTCCCGGGCCGTGGCCGTGGCGATGGGAATCGTCATAAAGGCGACTGTGCCGATAATCAGCGCGGCCAGGGCCGGTGTCTGGGCGTCGATGTAGCCGTAGGCCGGGCTGAAGAAGGAGCTACCCGGCTCATTGCCCCAGATAACGCCAAAGAGGAGCAGGAGCAGAACGGGAAAGGCCAGGTTGAAGAAAAAGGCGACCGGTTCACGCAGAAAGAGTTTGAATTGGGTGAAGGTCAGTTTGGCGGCTGAACGGAGTGCATCGGCCAGGCCAAAGGTGATTGGTTGGGTATTCAGGGTGATAGTCATTTGGGTCTCCTCAATGGAACGATTCTAGGCACGAAATGAGCGGAAGTTCTCCTTCAGAAATCAGCCAGCAGCAGTCTCAAATCGCTGAACTTTGTGCGCTGCCCCGGTATTTTGCGTTCTCGACTGATAGCGGCTGTGCAGCCAATAGAGCGTTACCAGCGCCACCGGTTTCAGGAAATCCCAGTAGAGGATCGGCCCCGCGTTGTCCGGCGAAAAGTTGCCGTGCTGGAGCATATCGGCGATGTGGGTGAAGCCCGCGCCCCAGGCGAAGATGCTGGCGGCGATGATATAGGGCAGCCACCAGTCCCGCCGCCAGAAGGTGGCATAGCCGAGGACGCCGATTGCCAGATTCGCCACGCCCACTTCGGTCTGAAAGGGATTGCCAGCGGGCCAGCCGATGGAGGCGGCTATCATATCCGCGGCGAAGGTGTGCATAGTAAAGCTGATGATACTGATAAATCCGCCGACGCCCGCCAGGTAGATGAGCAGCGTCTCCACAACCGCGGGCCGGGAATAGTCACCCCGCACCCGCAGATGGATGGCCGCAGAGCCAAGAATCGCCAGCAGCCAGATGTAGACCTGATAGCCGGGAATGGATGTGAGTTGCTCGAACATTGGGTGGTTCTCCTGTGAAGCGTTAATGATTTTACCCGCTTGGTTTCGATACGGCTGGATACCGCCCCAGCCTACTCAACCGGCGCTAGTCCCCGATCTCCAATCCCTACTCCCGTATTTGTCGTCCGGTCAGGTGGATGAATACGTCTTCCAGGCTGGGCTGCTCGGTGCGCAGATTCTGGAAAGGGGTGTGCTGGGCCTCCAACTGCTTGACAACGCCGCTGACCAGCCCGTCGCCCTTGCCGTAGACCGTCACCCGCTGGCCGTTCTGAATGGCTTCGCTGACTTGGGGCAGTGCCCGCAGTTCGGCCAGATTCACCCCGGCATCGCTCTCGAAGATGACCCGGCTGTCGAGTTCCAGAGAGCGGACCAGCGCGGCCGGACGGTCCAGAGCGATGACTTTGCCCCGGTCGATGATCGCCAGCCGGTCGCAGAGAGCCTCGGCTTCGTCCATAAAATGAGTGACCAGCACAACCGTCTTGCCCTGGGCACGAACCTCCTGCACCAGTTCCCAAGTGTTGCGCCGGGCCTGGGGGTCGAGGCCAGTGGTCAGCTCGTCCAAAAAGACGACTTCCGGGTCGTTGAGCAGGGCCAGAGCGATAAAGAGCCGCTGCTTCTGCCCGCCGGAAAGATTGACGAACGCGGTGTCCCGCTTCTCGGCCAGTCCCCACTGCTCCAGCAACGGCTGCCAGGGCACTGTGCGGGCGTAGAAGGAACCGAAGAGGTCCAGGGCCTCCCACACTTTCAGCCGATCGGCCAGATTGGCCTGCTGCAACTGAATGCCGATGCGCTGGGCCAGGGCCGTGCGTTCCCGCTGGGGGTCCAGGCCGAGAACGCTCACTTGGCCCCGGTCCGGCTGGCGCAGACCGATGACACTTTCGACGGTTGTCGTCTTGCCCGCGCCGTTGGGGCCGAGAATGCCGAAGATTTCCCCCGGCTGGATGCTGAATGAGACGTCGTCCACGGCAACGGTTGTGCCGTAGGTCTTGCGTAGATTCTGGACTTCCAAAATGGGCTGCATCGCATTGTCTCCTGATTTTAGGGTAGCCATTGGAACGCTGATGGACACGGGTAATGGCTGCGGTTTCTGCGTCTCAATGTCCGCTCTGTTCTGTCACTGTCACTGCTTGCCCATAGGATAGAGCATAGCCACGAGCCACGCATCCCCTGTGGGATGGATTGTGGCCAGCAGAGGGATGAGCGGGGAATCAACCGATCGGTTGATGGAGATTTGCGCACCCGCTCTGCCGCCAGTCGTCTGCCGTCTTTCGATACGTCTGGGAAACTACAGTTGACGTTTTCGCCTTCAGTGCTCATCCGCCATATTCTTTGGCTCCTTCAAAAACATCCATAGCGCCACCACGGACAGACCCAAAGAGCCGACTAGCCCGATGGGCAAGGGGCCAAGAAGGGGGTTGGGCTCCCCTTGCACGAAAAGGACGGGCAGAGCGGCGATGCCGTTGATCCCGGCATGGCCGATCACCGCAGGCCACACGCTCTGCCCCTTCGCCGCCAGCCACCCCAGGAAGGTGCCCATGACAAAGGTGAACCAGACGAAGACCAATGGCCCCAGCCACGGCGCGCCTGGATAGTCCAAACCGTACTCGTAGCCCATAAAGATCAGAGGCCAGTGCCACACGCCCCAGATTACCCCCATCCAGATCATCGCTCGCCGCCAGCCCAATCCCATCAGCTTGGGCTGGAGATAGCCGCGCCAGCCCCATTCCTCGCCAAAGGTGAAGAGGCTGTTAATCAGAGGCGCAATGAGGATGGCCTGAACCGCTTGGACAATCGCCAACACCCACAATGGAAAGGGCAGAGCGATCTCCTGGCCCAGTTGAACAGATTGGGCGTTCAATATGGCTTGTAGGGGGCGCATCTCCGGATCGAAGAAGCGGGGGAAGATGCTGAAAAAGATGACCGCGCCGACGATAGTCAACAGTCCTGGACCCACCCAGGCTACCAGCCAGTAGGGCCAGCCCCGGCGGAAGTTGGGCCGTAGCCACGCATTGCCCCATCCTTCCCGAGTCACCAATCGGGTCGCCAGCACGGCCAAGGCTGGGGCGAACATATATGTCGTGGCCATGAGTACTGTGGCCAAATTCAGCTTCAGAACCGGCGTTTCAATTAGGGCGGGACTGTCCACGAGTCCGCCGGTCAGGTAGATTATCAACCCTGTGGCCCAGGCAATGCCAAAGGCAAAGAGCAGGAATGTGGTGATGCGGCGGGTGTCAAGAACGGGTTGCATGGGGCTTCGCTTTCATGGATGGTTGATTGTCGATAGACCACAACTGGTCTGTGTAGGTTTCAAGAATGGGTCAAGTTATTCCGCATTCAGAATAGGGCATTGCCACGAGCCACACATCCCCTATGCGATGGATTGGGTCCAGCAGAGGGATGAGCGGGGAATCAACCGATCGGTTGATGGAGAGTTGCGCAAGCGATCTGCCGCCGGTCGTCTGCCATCGACTTGAGGCATACATTACCTATTCCGCGCTGTGATCGATGAGGCAATGCTGGTACGCGTGTTGCCTAGTGTCGGGTTGCCATAATAGGCGATGGACGAAAAATTACTGACTTCAGCGTCGAGTCTGCCCGCCACGTTCATTGTGGCGCTGCTGGCATTGGTCATGGTGACGGTGGCATCTTGCACGACAAAATCAGCCAGGTTGACGCTGCTGGCTTCTTCGACCCGCAAAGTCAGGTTTTGCCCTTGGCCTGTCAATATGGCATCGCTGGCGTTGTCAACGATCAACCAGAGATCCCCGGTGTCAAATTCCCCATTCAATGAACTGGCATTGCCCAGGTTGACACCCACAAGGGTGGGCATAATGATTTCGGCGCGGCGAACCGAGTCGGGATTCGCGAAAAAATCCTTGTGTGGTCCCAGTCCAATTTTGAGTTGCTCATCGACTTTTGAGACATCGAGGTATGTAAGCAATGCTTCGTCAATCTCAATCGTCACCCGGAACTCGTCGCCCTGGCGGATTTTCACGGAAAACCCATCACTAATCTCAACCTCATTAAAATCTTCGAAATCCATCTCTTGGGTGACGGCCTCCCGTGTTCCTGGCCGGATCGGCATGGAACAGGCAGAAAGGAGCAGGGCGTTTATAGCGAAAAAGCCAATGAGAAGCAATGTTGCTGGTCGCATTTTATGGGTTTTCATATCACTTTGACCTCTTGGAAGTAAGATTATGGATACTATTTTCATGATTGTGTTCCTTTCGGTGATGTCATTGTGACGGTTAGTAGCGTCAGATTCATAACGGACTTAGGTTAACCATTGGAACGCTGATGGACACGGGTAATGGCTGCGGTTTCTGCGTCTCAATGTCCGCTGTGTTCTCTCTTTGTCACTGCTTACCCATAGGATAGAGTATAGCCACAAGCCACACATCCCCTGTGGGATGGATTGGGGCCAGCAGAGGGATGAGCGGGGAATCAACCGATCGATTGATGGAGAGTTGCGCAAGCGATCTGCCGCCGACAGGCAGAAAAGAGCAGGGCGTTTATGGCGAAAAAGCTAATGAGAAGCAATGTTGCTGGTCGCATTTTATGGGTTTTCATCTCACTTTGACCTCTTGAGTAAAATCAAAGAAGTTTTTGGAAACAGATTTCGCGGTAATCAGGTTAGGATTGACGAAAATACAGCTAATTTATGTCTAAAAACTTTCTTGGAACTACTTGGAAGTAATGTGGATTGGAAGTGCTTCTATTTTTTTCTGACAGAAATTGGATGGCATCTCCCAGGCAAGATGTCAATCTGATGTTCGTGGCTTTTGCGAATCAATTCCGCAACAACCAGAGTATGCGGTCATAAGAGATCGCATAATGAAGGACTGTCACTATCGCTAACGCCATGCCAGCAGAGGCGCGTTGACTGGCGATGAGAGCAACCGCCCCGACAGCGAAGATCGCTAGCTCGAGCAGGAGACGCAGGGAACCTGGCGTGGGAATCGGTGCCTGGCCAGAGCGGCTGGGGTCATTGGGAACGGCAAAGGTTCCCCACAGAACCGCGGCGATAAGAGGCAAGCCAATCGCCCAAAGCCAACGTGCCGAGCCTTCCTGCTGGGTCCAGCCCCAGTAGCCCAAGGCACTCAGGGCTGATAGTTCCAGCACAAATCGAACAGCCAAATTTAGTGGATGAGATCCCATTTTTCTCCCTTTCATCTAATCTACGCAGCAATCGTTCACTCAGTTCAACGGTTGATTCCGTTCAAGAAGGCAACGATGGGGGGAGCCGTCTTTTCCGGCATTTCTGTCTGCGGATAGTGACCGGCCCCCTCAATCAACACCACCTCAGCCGCCATCTTCTCTGCAATAAAGTTGGCCTCCGCAACTGGATCAGGCCAGTCTGGGTCTTTTGTGCCCATGACAATCAGGGTTGAGGCTGTGACCTGCGTCAGCCGCGCTTCGGCCTCGGTTTTCGGGGCAAAGGCCAGTGCTTGGAGTGCTGCAAAACGACCCGGTTCACGGAGGGTGCTTTTCAGTTCGTTGATGTATTCGTCGAAGTCATGGGGTTGCGTGGTCGGATAGAGGGTTTTGTAGAAGGTGGCCCACAAGGGTACTTTCCAGGGGCCACGCAGCAGCACCTTTTCCGTCAGCTTGCTCATAAAGTTGGGGGCAGGCGTACGCACAAAGGCACCGATCATCGTCAAGGAACGGATGGCTTCTGGTTGTTCCGCCGCAGCCCATACAGCCGCACCGGGCGAAAAGGAGGTTCCGATCACGTGGGCCGGACCAGCGTCCAAATAGGTAATCAAATCCAGAATGTCTTGCCCAGAAGCGGGAAGCGTGTACTCATCCCAGTCCACACTCGATTCACCGTGACCACGCAAGTCGGCTGTGACTACCCGGTATCCAGCCTTTGTCAATTCTGGCGTCAAATATCGATATTCGCTGCGCAGTGCGCCCATACCCGGTAGCAGGATGACCAATTCGCCTTTGGCGTGGTTGTCGTCATAGGCAATTGTGCCTCCCGGTCGTCTGAAAAATTCTGTTTGTGCAAGTGTATCCATTTGCTTTTCCCCCATTGATTGATGTTACAACCGATTGTGAGTGACATAGGCGAGAACAAAAGAGAATGGCGGACCATTCAAATCTGTTTGCTCTATCGTGCATAATGCTCTTCGTGTAGAAATAGAACGGGTAGAAATAACCTCAAAATTGCATGAATCGGTGTCGCCCAATGGCTACTCTACATCCTCGTCGATTTCTGCTGACACGCCGCTTGCATCTGTGCTGTCGTCGCCTTTGGAGCCAATGCGGCAGACTGATAGGAGGGGCAACCCCAGGTCGCGTATCCGCCAGAGCAAGCCAAAAAGAGCGGCTTGGTCGACAAATATGCCAGTGATGATCGTGACCCCGTCTGGTTGCTGGACGACGCTCATATCATCAAACCAGTCTGACCAGGATGTAGGCAGATGACCGATTATCCGAATCTGATATTCCTGCTGATTTGAGGCGTAGTGCATTTTCCTTCGCGTGCCGTTTCGTTCTGCATTAGGGTAGACGGTCAGATAGACGGTCATATAGACGGTCGAAATGAATCAATGCTCACAACCTGGCAGACTTTGCAAGCCAATCCAGAAAGAGGTGATCTAAAAGCCAGTTCTCTATCTCTCTTTGGAAGTGACTACAGTATGCCAGCCGCCAAAGCAGCCGTCATGTATCAATTGATGTATAGGGGGGGTACATTTGTGAAGCGGATGGCTCAGTCCCAGGGATTGGGCCAGGTCTGTACAGGGGCGTTAAACGAGGTTGAGTTCTTGGGCTTTCAAAATGGCCTGGGTTCTATCATTCACACCCAATTTTCCATAAATGTTGTTCAAATGGCGGCGGACAGTGCCATAGCTGATAAAGAGCTGCCCAGCGATCTCCCGATTGGTGGTTCCAGTAGCAATCAGCGCCAATAACTCCAATTCTCGGGTGGTCAAAGGCTCGATCAGTTGCTGAATGATTTGCTCGGGCTGAGTGTTCGGCCTGTCTGGAAAGGAATCAGAGATTCTTTGTGCATACATTGTCATGACAGCGTCGTCAAAGTGCGAAGCAGCAAGAAGGATTTGGATGGGCTGGCCTTGGTCGAGAAAGATACGAATGTCACCAGAAGGCTGGGCCAAGAGCAGCGCATCCTCAAGATAGGCGAGCGCCAAATCGGGCTGTCGCGTTTGCTGATGGACGACCGCCTGCAAAACACGAATTTCGATCTGGCTTTGCAGACGGTGATGGTCTGCCGATGCTTCCCATAATGTCGCCAACAGTTCGCCCGCTTCGGGCCATCTTTCCTCTGCCAGCAGTAAATGGATCTGGGCTATCGTCAGCGACTCTATCCAAAGACGGGGCTGATGGCTGGCATCAGCCATCGCCGTTTCCAACAGACGTTTGGCTTCAGACAGCACCCCCTGCTTCACCCAAGCGCGGATTAGAAAAGCCGCCACAGGCACATGCACCCAGGACCAACTCGATTCCGAATTCTGCGCCATATTCTGTGCCTGGAGGATGAGCGCGGATGCAGCCTCAAAGCTTCCCTGAATCTGCCGCAAACGCGCAAGCGAGAGCGAACCACTGAGGACGAGGAGCTTATTCTGTGCTGTTGTGCCTGCATCCAGTCCCTTCTGTAGAAAATCTTCCGCTTTGACCAGATCATTCTGGGCCAACCACAATTCGCCCAGCCCCACATAAATCATGCCGATATTGTAGATGGCGCTTCGCTGTGGCAGCGCCAGTGCCAACCCCTGTTGATAGAGATGTGTGGCATCGTGATAACGGCCTTGACGCACCAATAGCTGGGCCAAAAAGCTAACACTGACACAGCCCCAAATGACCTGCTTTTCGACTTGCGCCAATTGCCATACTTCAGTCAAAGTCCTGGCGGCTTCTTCCTGTTCATCTCTCAAAAAATGGGTCGCGCCCAAATTGAGCAGCGTCATCACCCGCCAGGCGTTCCCCGCCGGTGGCAAGTGGGTTAGCGCGATTTCCGCGTGCGCGAGTACCTGCGAATGGTTACCCTGAAAACGGGCTATAGTCGAGCGAATGGCAGCCAATTCTCCTTGTGCCAGTTGATTCTCTTCTGGAGCAATAAGGATGGCACGCTCAGCATCGGCCAGTCGAGCGTTGCCAGCCACATATTGACCCCGAACCCGAAAACCAAATCCCTGATACAGACAAAGTCTCGGCTGTTTTTTTATCAAGGCTTCTGGCAAAATTGATAGCCAACGGTCGAGCAGCAGCCATTCCCCTTGCTCCCAGGTTACCGTTTCGGCTGCCTGTATAATCAGAGCAGCCGCTTGGCTGTAGTCAGCTCCGGCCAACTCCATCTCGATGGCATCGTGGAGGAAACCAGGGGATTGATACCATTGGGACGCGCGTTGGTATAACCCAGACAACTGATCCGGGTACGCTTGGGCGGCGCGCTGGCGTAAAACATCGGCAAACAGATGATGATACCGATACCAGCCACGTTCGTCGTCCAGTGGAATGAGGAAGAAATTGGCTGTCTCAAGCCGTTCCAGCGTGTCCTGAGATTGGCTGTCTGCCAAGACTTCATCACAAAGAGACGCCGAGAGTCGGTTGAGGAGAGATGTTTTGAGAAGGAATTCGCGTGTTTCGGCGGGACATTGGGCCAACACCTCCTCTACCAGATAATCAACAATGTAGCGATGTGTGCCACTGAACGCATCAATGATCTGTGTGGCATCAGACGTTTCCTGCAGTGAAAGCGCCACCAACTGCAAACTGGCAATCCAACCTTCCGTACGAGCTTCGAGGGCCGCCACGTTTTCCCCAGTCAGTGTCAACCCCATAATCTCCGTCAGGAATACCGCTGTTTCCTCAAGCGTAAAGCGCAAATCTTTTTGACGGAGTTCATTAAGCTCGCCACGCGCCCGCATCCGCGCCAGGGGCAGGGGCGGATCAGATCGGGTAATTAGCACCAGATGTAGGGCAGGTGGCAACTGAGTACACAGGAAAGCCATCGCCTCATGAATGGATTCGGTCTCGATGAGATGATAATCATCCAAAACCAGAACACCCGGTTCAGATAGCTCCAGCAGATTGTTCAGCAATAGAGTCGTCATCGCTTTGACAGACAGGGCAGGGAATGTTTGGTGGCTCTCCCTCGTTCCAGTCATCGGGGCCAGAGCCGCCTTTACATATGTGAAAAATCGATGGGGATCGTTGTCATCTTCATCCAGAGAGAGCCAGCCAAGTGGCCGCTGTAGCTGGGACAGCCAATTGGTTGCAGCCGTCGTCTTGCCAAACCCTGCCGGAGCAGAGATGAGCGTCATCTTCCCCGTAAATCCCTTATCCAATTTTTCAATCAGACGAAGACGGGGAACCAGCGATGACCGCAAGACAGGTTTGAATAGTTTCATCTGCGAAAGGATTTGTGACATTCAATAATTATAGGAGAAAGTGACTGTGATAGGAAACAGTCGCGGAGAGGTTTCTGGGCCAGAAATAAAGATAGGCCAATAGGGATGTCGTCTGCCGTTCGTTGATATGTGGGGGGAATTACAGTTGACGTTTTGCCATTCGTGTAGTATTACTATAGCCAAGCCTATATTTTCTGCACATCACCTACGACAGACCCATCTACGCCGGGAATGCCTACTCGATGAAATTTGCTTTTTCTCGTCCACGTCTCACGCGCAGCCTCGTTCAAGCGATACTGATTCTTGCCCTTCTTCTGGGGAATGCGCTCTCTCTCTTTGCCTACGAAACTGTCCACGTCGTCAAGCCCGGCGAAACCCTCAGCCAGATTGCTGAAGCCTATGGGAAGACCGTCGACGAACTGCGCGCCCTGAACAATCTGGGCGATGTGGATTTTGTCTGGTACGGCCAGCGATTGATTGTGGAATCAGACGAAACTGTTTCGTCCCGAGAATCCGCGGTTGTTCAGTCGATCGCCTACTATCAGGTGCAGCCAGGCGACACCCTTTCCGGCATCGCCAACGCCTACGGCATCGGTCTGGCCCATCTGGTCGATCTGAACCGCATCTCGCCTGCCCAGCGGCTCTATGCCGGGCAGACCCTGGCTGTGCCGGCCCGGGAAGCGCTGAGTGCCACCCCAATTGTAAACAATAGCGCTCTGCCCATTCACGTCGTCCAGGCCGGGGAGCACATAGGCATCATCGCCGGTCTCTACGGAATATCGGTCAACGCGCTGGTGCAGGTCAACGCCCTGAATGATCCCAGCCTGATTGTCCCCGGCCAGCGGCTGCGTATTCCTGCGGCAGAGGCAGACGCCCCCCCGCCCACATCCCTCTATCACCAACACACCACCTTTCCCACCACCACCGAAAAGTGGATCGATGTGGATTTGAGCGAGCAGCGGGTGGTGGCCTATGAGGGGACAACCGAAGTCAGGTCCTTTATCATCTCCTCCGGTCTGCCCGGCACGCCGACCGTCACTGGCACATTCCGCATCTGGGCCAAAGTGCCTGTGCAGGATATGTATGGGGGCAATCGGGCCGCGGGCAACTATTACTATTTGGAAGACGTGCCCTGGGTACAGTACTTTTATGAGGACTACGCTTTTCACGGCACAACCTGGCACGCCAACTTTGGTCGCCCCGCCAGCCGGGGCTGCATCAATATGAGTCCCACTGATGCGGAATGGCTCTTTCGCTGGGCCGGGCCAGAGGCCGAAGATGCTGGCTGGCTTTTTAGCAACGGGGAAAATCCGGGCACGCTGGTTGTGGTCCACGAATAGCCAATGCGTGAGAAGTTCGACTTTTCAGAAAAAGTCGAACTTCTGCCAGAAACTGGACAAAACAAATAAGGAGTGAGGAAGATGGGGAAGATCGTTCGAATTGTATTTTTGGGATTGTTTCTGGCTGTTGGGCTAAGCGGGACTGCGCTCTACGCCGCAGACCCGGCACCAGCCCGGCCTGTGGATGTGACAACTGTGGGGAGCCTCCCACCCCTGCCTTTCGCCAAAGCGTCGATGGATTTGCCCCGCTTCCACAAGGAAAAGGACGAGGTACAGCGCTCCCAGCAGTCTCTTCCCGTGGCGGATGCGACCGCGGAAAGTATTGCCAGCCCGGTGCAATTGGCCGCGCCGACTATCGAATCCATTGAGGAGGTACGGAACAACGGCCAGAAATGGATCGAAGTCAACCTGACCGAACAGAAGACCTACGCCTGGGAAGGCGATCAACTGGCCCAAGAGTTTGTCATTTCCAGCGGTCTGCCGGGCACGCCGACTGTGCAGGGCGTTTTTCGAATGCGGGTACGTACCCGCAGCCAGACGATGAGCGGGGGCGACCGGGCCGCAGGGACCTATTACAGTCTGCCCAATGTGGAGTGGGTGCAGTATTTCTATGCAGACTACAGTTTCCACGGGACCTATTGGCACAACAATTTCGGCAACCCAATGAGCCACGGCTGCGTGAATATGACCAACGAAGACGCCGAATGGCTCTTCCGCTGGTCTATGCCTGAATATGCGGATGAACTGGCCTGGATACCAGCCGAAGGTGATAACGCCGTGCTCGTTTATGTCCACGAATAATCAACCAATCAACCAATTCACAAAGTATCCAATCCTATGGCACAACGCAGTCGATCCAAAACAGCCTCTACCGCCCGTCTCAGCCGCCAGGAATTGCGCGAGATCGCGGCCAAACGCCAGCGCAACAGCAATCTGATGCTGATAGGCGGGGGCATTGTCCTGGCCGCTATCGTCGGGCTGATTATTTACGCCAATGTCAAGTCCAGCCAGCCTGTGGGCGAGGAACAATCCCTGCCCACATTGGGCAACGTCCACATTGCCCAGGGCAGTACATCGCCCATTCAATACAACAGCACACCACCCACCTCTGGCCCCCACTATCCGGGGCTGGCCCCCTGGGCCGTCTACCGGGAACCGATCCGCTACGAGCAGTTGATCCACAATCTGGAGGATGGGGGTGTCGCCATCTATTACCAGTGCGAGGACGACTGCCCCGAACTGGTGGAGCAGTTAGACTCCTTTGCCCGCCCGCTGATTGCGGCAGGTCGCCATCTGGTGGTGGTGCGCAACGACCCCACCTGGACAGGGGATGTGGGCGCGGCCTCACCCCTGCACCAGGATATGGACGCACAGATTGCACTGGTGGCCTGGCAGCGAATCGACAAATTCGATGAATTCGACGAAGCCCGCATTCGGGCCTTCTTCGAGCGCTACGAAGGCATCGATCACCACGCTGGATAAGAGACGGTGGACCGCAGACGGCTGGCATTATCCGCCACATATTCAAAGACAAAAAGAGACCCGACTATTCGTATGATAGCCGGGTCTCTTTTTGCTTTTATTAGGGGACTACGAAGATGCTCGGTCCGCCGTCCGCAGTCAGCCGTCTACTGCCAGCCGTCAGCCATAGACCACTTCTCTGCTTTCGGGCAGAGCGAAAGAATGCGTCTGGCTCTCTGCCAGTGGGCGATAGTAGCCCGGCCCACCACAACTGCGGCAAAGGGTCTGGCCGCCTGTGATCACTTCCCGTTCGTTGATAATCTCCTCGCCGCAGCGATCGCAGTTGGTGCGCAGGATGGGCCTGCTGACAATCGCTGCTACGGGTGTGGCCAGGGCCACCGGCTGGATGGCGAGCAGTTTGTCGTCGGGCATCACCTGATAGGCCTGCAACTGGGCGAAATAGTGGCGACGCTCGCCGGGAGCGTAGGCGTAGGCCCGCTCCCGCACATCCAGCCGGGGAGCCACACGCACGGCCCGTTCGCTGGTCACGTCCACAAAGACCGCCGCGATTTTGCCGTAATCTTCCAGGCGCAGGGTGCGGTGACCCATTGTGCAGCCGGTGGCAACTTCCACGCCGTCAGCAAAACAGCCGTCACTTTCCACAAAAACCAGCAGCCGTTTGTCTGTGCGGGGCAGGTCCATGCCCAAGGCCAGCCCACCGGCCAGACCGATGCGCGCGCCCAGCACCTGGCGGGGGCAGAGATGGCTATGACGGGCCGAAGACGCGGCCAGAATAGCCGAAAGGTCGTGAGAGTGCATAGGTGGCTCCTTTCCAAGTCAGACGCCGACCCAATGGGCGAGCATCGTCGGGAGGTCGCGCCGTTTCCAGCAGCGGCCCTGTACTGGACAATCTGTCCAGTATCCTCACACGGGTGAGGCGGCGGATCGGCCCTGGCCGTAGCTGTAGGCCGGTCCGCTCGGAGTGGGTTCGATTGTTCAGAAACCGAGTTTCTTCCGAGAAACTCGGTTTCTGGCAGTCTGTTGATTATACCCTTTCTGATCCCACTGGCAACTGTCGAGCCAGGCAGGCTGTGGGCTGGTCAGGTGGGGAGAAGATAGGCACTATTGAAAAGGGATGATGATGCATCTCGCTCAGATGTCGTTTACTACCCGCCGCGCGTTCCCCGCATAAATCTTCGCGAGCACATCCTCGGCCAGCCCCAGGCTGTTGAGCAACTCCTGCATCCGGTTGTCGAAGTAGTCCCGCCCGTAGAGCATTCGATCCTGAAATTCCACCAGAAACTCTTGGCTGAACTCCACATCCCGGCTGAGCGCGGTGTAGGCCGAGCCAGCCGACAGGTCCGCCCACAGGTTGGGGTAGCGGCGCAGCATCTCGACTGTCTGACCGCCGGGTAGCACCGGCCCTTTGGGGTAGGCCTCATTCTGCTGTTTCTCGTCGCCGGAGATGTGAGACCAGAAGCCGGGCGCGTGGCCGATGAAAACCGTCTGCGGACAGGCGGCCACCGCCCGTTCAAAAGCGTCGATGCCGCCGCCATACCACCAGTCCGGGCGGGGATAGGCCCGACCGGACTCGATGCCGTATTCCACGTGGACGGTGACGGGCAGCCCCTTCTCCCCGGCAAAGCGGAAGAGGCGCAGCGCGTCCGGGTTGTCGTACATCATCCGCAGTTTGATCTCGCCGCAGGTCTTGACCCCGTAGATGTCGACCGCCGCGGCCAGCCGGTCGATGGCGTCGGGCCGGCGAGGGTCAGGGGCATAGCCCAGCACAAAGCGATCCGGTGCGGCCTGGGCATAGCGCAGACAGGCTTCAAAGGGGACGGGATAGCCCCGACTGTCGGGCATCATCACCCGGTTGTAGACCGGCGGGTCGTATTCGTCCGCGGGGGCCTCCCAAGAGAGCAGCCAGGTCTGGCGAATGCCGTGGGCGTCCATATTGGCGAGAAAACGGTTCAGGTCGTGGCCGTGCCAATCCGGGTGGTTGTGGGCGTCGATGATGTCCATAGGAAGGGTCTCCTGTTCGATTTGTAGCTGTTGGGTAGCGCAGGTATTGGGTATTGGATATTTGGTAGTGACTTCGGACGCTCGTTACTACCAAATATCCAATACCCAATATCAAATCTCCAATTTTACCCCGTACTTCTCCGATACTTCCTTCAAATCAGCCACCGTCACAGCCGTCAGAGGGATGCCGTCACGGACGCGCTGCTGTTCGGTTTCGTGCTCGATCTCTCCGGCCACGTAAATCCGATCCTGCCCCTCCTCCTTCGGCGCGGCGTGGAGAGCCTGGATCATCGCGTCCATTCCCCGTTTGAAGCCGTCCACCGGGCGGAAGGCGTCGATGCGGATCGCGCCGAAGAAGTGGCTGTCTCCACTCTGTTTGTAGCCGTTGAAGGCGGCCTCGTCCCCGTCGTGGCCGTCGTCCCAGCCGCCAGAGAGGACTGTACACATCGTCGCCACCATCATCGAAAGGCCATAACCCTTGTGTCCGCCGTGGGCGCGGTCACCGCCCAGGGGCCACATTTTGTGCATCAGTTGTGCGTCTGGGGTCGGCTGGCCGTCGTCGGTCAGCCCCCACTGGGGCGGCACGGGCAGGCCATTTTCCCGGTACAGGACCACCCGGTTATAGGGCGCCAGGGAAGTCGCCATATCCAACACCCACGGGGCTTCTTTGTCGGTGGGGAAGGCGATGGCAATCGGATTGGTGGAAAACATCGGCATAGAGCCAAATGTGGGCGGCACGCCGATCTGCGTTCCCTGGGGGTTGAAGCGACCGGTCAGGCAGAGGCCGATCATATCCCGCTCCAAGGCCATGGCTGGGTAGTAGCCAGCCGCGCCCAGGTGAAACGAGTTGCGCATAGTCACAAAGGCCATGCCGCTCTGCTCTGCTTTGTCCATTGCCAGACGCATGGCCCAACTGGCCGCGGCCAGGCCCAGCCCGCCGCCGCCGTTGACCGTCGCCGAAACCAGTGTCTCGTGCTCCACAGAAAATGTGGCTTTGGGGTTGAGCAGCCCTTCTTCCAGCAAGCGCAGGTAGATCAGCTTCAGATTGCGCACGCCGTGGGTGTCTACCCCGCGGCGGCTGGCCCACAGCAGCACATCTGCGCCATCCGCGGCGTGTGCGGGCGCAATGCCCACCTTCTCAAAAACAGAGCGGGTGAAGGTGTGCAGGGCCTCTGCGGGGAGCGCGGCCACATATTCCATCGCTGCTTTCATTGCAATTCGTCTCCATTGGGGGGATTGGGTTGGTTCAAGACAGGCCAAAAGATTTGAGAAAGTCCACGCAGCCAGGGGCCTGGGCCGCGGACAATCCGTGCAGGACCACCGCGCCCTCAAAGCCGCTCTGCTTAAGCAGATGGATGTAATATCCGTAGTCCAGCAGACCCGTGCCCGCGGCCACATTGCCCGCCGCGCCGTCTTGGGTCAGGTCTTTGGCGTGGGCCATGCCGATGTCGTCGCCGAGCAGATCGAAGGCTTCGTCCAGAATCTCGCGCTGGCGGGGCAGTGTGCCCGCGGGGAAGACGTTTGCGCCGTCCATCACAATCGTCAGCCGGTCAGAACGCAGCTCGTCCAGCAGGCGACGGGCAGCGCGAGGCGAAGCGACGACATTGGCCACTTCCGGTTCGATACCCAGGCGGGTGTCGTAGGTCTCCGCAATGGCGATGGCCTGCTCCATTGTGGCACGCATATCCGCCCAGGCTTCGTCGCTGGCGTTGTCCGGGTGATAGCGCCACATTGACTCCGTGCTGCGGGTTCCTGTGCAGAGGGTGAGCAGGTCTGTGCCGAAGGGGTGGGCGCTGGCGGCCAGCACTTGCAACTGGTGTAGTCCCGCCGCCCGTTCAGCCGGGTCCGGGTGGGCCATATTGAAGGTGGCGGAAAGAGAAGCCATCCATTGACCTCTCGCCAGCAGAGCTTCTCGTGTCTGGATGATCTGCTCCGCAGGGATGGCGTCTGGCATTGACGGCAGGCCCAGGCAGAGCGCGTCGTAGGAGACAGCGGCCACGCTGAGGCTGGCTATCTGATCCAGCACCCCTTCCACATCCGGCGCGGGGTCGTTCGGGTTGAGAAAAGTGGTGGCAAAAATACCGATTTGCATAGGAGTCTCCAATTTTCAATCAACCACAAAGACACAAAAGCACAAAGGAAAAGCGAAGAATCAATTGATCTTCTTTGTGTCTTTGTGGTTGAAATATCTTCTCACTTCGTCAATCTACCAGGGCCTGATAGACCGTGCGCTGGAATTGGGTCGTCACTGGGTAGTAGCCGGAGGGCATAAATTGGGTCATAAAAATGCCGATGATCTCCTCCACCGGATCGATCCAGAAAGTTGTTGTAGCCGCTCCGCCCCAGCCGTACATCTCCGGCGAGCCGAGCCGCCCGGACGCGGCCTGATCCACCAGCACTTTGACCCCCAGGCCAAAGCCCGCGCCCGGATCGGGTACAGAGACGGCGATGGGAATCAGTTCCGGAGGCAGGTGGTTCATCGTCATCAGTTCCACTGTCTTGCGGCCCAGAATCCGGGTCCCGTCCAGCACACCGCCGTTGAGCAGCATCTGGCAGAAGCGCAGATAGTCGCCTGTGCTGGCGACCAGCCCACCGCCGCCCGAGAGAAAGATGGGCGGTTTGGCAAAACGGCTGGTGGCGGGGGCTTCCATCAGCAGCAGTTTGGCATCTGCTGGCGAGGGCGCGCTGGCATCAGCTACAAATCCACTATTATTGGGCAAGGTATAGCAGGCGGCGAAGCGGTCGATCTTTTCCGGCGCGACCTGAAAGGCGGTGTCGGTCATCCCCAACGGGCCAAAGATGTGGCGCTGGAGGAATTCGTCCAGGGTTTCCCCGGACCAGACTTCCACCAGCCGTCCCAGCACATCCGTGGCGAAGCTGTAGCGCCAGGCCGTCCCCGGATGGTAGACCAGCGGCAGCTTCGCCAGCATATCTACCCCTTCGGTCAGGCTGTACTGGCGCTGGTCCATCTTGGCATCCCGATAGGCCTGATCGACCGGCGTGTCCTGATGCCAGCCATAACTGAGACCCGCGGTGTGACGCATCAAATCCCGCACAGTTGGCGGACGTTCCGGGCGGGCCAGCCGCATCCCAGTCGGGTCCATCCCTACGCAGACCTGCACATCGGCAAAGGCGGGCAGGAAGTTGGCGATGGGATCGTCGAGCAGATAGTGACCGTCCTCGTAGAGCATCAGCGCGGCCACACTGGTGATGGGTTTGGTCATGGAATAGATACGGAAGAGGGTGTCCAGGGTCATCTCAGCGCCGGCTTCCCGGTCCCGCTGGCCGTAGTCGTCGAAGTAGACCACCTGCCCCCGGCGGGAGACGAGAGAGACGGTTCCGGCCAGTTTGCCGCCGTCTACATAGCGACGCATCAGATCGCCGATGCGTCCCAGGCGGGTGGCGCTGAATCCTACTTTTTCCGGGGCTACGATTTCGATGGGTGTCATGGGGTTTTCCTTGCAGGTGGAATGGACAGTTGATCTGATCTGCTCAAATATTCAAACAGGTAAATGGCTGTCCTCCTATTATCTGGGACAGCAGAAGAGAT
This sequence comes from Anaerolineae bacterium, assembly GCA_030432295.1. Classification (GTDB taxonomy): domain Bacteria; phylum Chloroflexota; class Anaerolineae; order Caldilineales; family Caldilineaceae; genus JACQGT01. The sequence goes on from JAUIHI010000008.1 coordinate 107,780, forward strand.
TGCAAACCAGTCTCCAGCAATACTTCTTGTCGGTGCTTGCATCAATCGGGAAGGATCGGTACACTTCTAAACGGATTCAGAAAGTCTGCCTACATCCAATCCCCAGAGGAACCCCCATGACCGAACGATTTCAGATCCCCACCCCTACCCCTGGCCCCTATCCGCTGGGGCCAGATTCCCAGCGCCAGCTCGGCGTGCCCCAGGGCACTGTGACGAAACACGAGTGGCGCAGCGAGATTTTCCCCGGCACTGTGCGGGACTATTACGTCTATGTCCCCGCCCAATACACCGGCGACGAAGCCGCGGCAGTGATGGTCTTTCAGGACGGCGCACGCTATGCGGATGTGGAGGGGCCGGTGCGCACGCCGATCGTCTTCGACAATCTGATCCACCGGGGAAAGATGCCGGAAACGATTGGCATTTTTATCAATCCCGGCATCTTCCCGCCCACCGCGCCGGACCGGGAGCCGATTCGCAACCGCAGCTTCGAATACGACACACTCAGCGACCAGTACACTCGTTTTCTGCTGGAAGAGATACTGCCCGCGGTGGCCGCCGACTACCGGCTGACCGACGACCCGGAGCAGCGGGCCATCTGCGGGATGAGTTCCGGCGGCATCTGCGCCTGGACAGTGGCCTGGCAGCGACCCGACGCCTTCCGCAAAGTCCTCAGCCACGTGGGCAGTTTCACCGACATCCGGGGCGGCCACATCTACCCCTTCCTCGTCCGCCAGAGCGAACCGAAGCCGATTCGAGTCTTTTTGCAGGCAGGCAGCAACGATCTGGACCGACCCGCGGGCGACTGGCCCCTGGCCAATCTGCAAATGGCCGCAGCCTTCCATTCCACCGGCTACGACTACCGGCTGGCCTTTGGCGACGGCGCGCACAACTTCGAGCACGGCGCGTCGATTCTGCCCGAGTCGCTGGAATGGCTCTGGCGATAATGTGACGGAGGACGATTGACGACGTTCGTCTTTCGTCAATCGTCCTCCGTCCGGCCAAACCAGCAATTTTCGACAATCGAACCCATCTCCCACCGAAAAGGAGTCACCCAATGACCGAACCCACCCGCCTTCTCCGCCACGTCGTCCTCTTCCAATTCAAGGACGAGACCACACCGGAACAGATCGCCGAAATTGAGAGCGCCTTCCGCGCCCTGCCCAGCCAGATCGATGCCATCCACAGCTTTGAATGGGGCACGAATGTGAGTGTGGAAGGCATTGCCCGGGGCTACACCCACTGCTTCTTCCTGACTTTTAAGAGCGAGGAAGACCGGGCCATCTACCTGCCCCACCCGGCCCACAAAGCCTTTGGCGCGCTGATCGGCCCCCACAAAGAGCAGGTGCTGGTGCTGGACTACTGGAGTCAGACGTAACCAGACGCAAAGAGGGGGGAGTGAAACGTGAAATCGCCATTCGATTTCACGTTTCACTCCCCCCTCCTCAACTCTTTTGTCCTTTTATCCCTTTTCTTCTTTACCGGTTAACCTGGTTCTGGAAATTCCCCGCGTTCCGGTGTATGATAGGCGAATCGTTCCGCTTTCACATCTGCAGAGAGTCCCCCAATGGCTGAAAAGCACGATCCCTACGCAGCGTTTCGCATTTCCGATTATCGTATTTACGTCGTCGGCTGGCTGGTCGCCCTGATGGGAACCCGCATCCAGACTGTCGCCATCTCCTGGGAGATGTACCAGCGCACGGGCGAGGCCCTTTCGCTGGGGCTTGTGGGGCTGACGCTTGCCATCCCCACAATGCTGTTGGCCCTGCCCGCGGGCTATCTGGCCGACCGCTTCGAGCGGCGCAAGCTGGTGATGCTCAGTCTGGCCGGGATGACGATGACATCCCTGGGCTTGGGCTATCTCTCCTACACACAGGGTTCGACAAATCTGATGTATGCGATGCTCTTCCTGGACGCCACCGCGATTGTGCTGGGCCGCCCGGCGCGCACGGCTATGCTGCCCCAGATTGTGCCTCGGGAGGTCTTCCCCAATGCGGTGACGTGGAATACGACGCTGATGCAACTGGCTTCGGTCATCGGCCCGGCCCTGGGCGGTATCGTAATTGTCTACAGCGTCTCGGCCTCATATGTCATCTGTGCCCTCGGCTCGCTCTTTTTTATCGGGATTTTGACCCGGCTGCACTACCGGCCCGGTCCCCGCCCCAGCCAGCCCCGCAATCTGGACACGCTTTTGCAGGGGGTGAAATTTGTCTGGGATGAACGGATTCTGCTGACGCTGATGTCCCTGGACCTTTTCGCTGTCCTGTTGGGCGGCGCAGTCTATCTGTTGCCCATCTTCGCCACGGACATTCTGAAGGCCGGTGCGACAGGCTATGGCTGGCTGCAAGCCGCGCCCGCGGCCGGTTCGGCGTTGATGGCCATCTCTCTGGTCTATCTGCCACCTATGCGGCGGGCAGGCCGGGTGTTGCTGGTCGCTATCGCTGGTTTCGGTCTGGCAACAATTATCTTCGGCTTTTCCACCTCATTCCCCCTTTCCTGGGCGATGCTTTTCCTCACCGGCGCGCTGGACAATATCAGTATGGTGGTGCGCCAGACGCTGACCCAACTGCTCACGCCGGACGAAATGCGCGGGCGGGTCTCCGCGGTGGGCAGCATTTTCGTCGGTGCGTCCAATGAATTGGGCGGGCTGGAATCGGGTCTGGTGGCCCAATATTTTGGCCCGGTCTTCTCTGTGGTGAGCGGTGGCATCGGCACGCTGGTGGTGGTCGCCACGGCTGCCCTGCTCTCGCCCCGGCTGCTGGCGGTTGATAAATTGCACGAGACAAAGCCGGAGAGGATTGGCTGAGCGTGGCAAGTGAAAAATTGCAGGCGACCAGTGAGTGGAGTCTGCGCGGGCTGCTCATCGGACTGATGATTCCTATCGGGATGACGACGCTGAATATGTCAATGTTCAGCGTCGCCCTGCCCGCTATCCGGGATTCTTTTGGCATTGCGCCGGATGTGGTGGCCTGGATCACCACCGCCTATAGCCTGCCTTTTGTCGTCTTTATGCCCCTCTACGGCAAACTGGGCGATGGCCTGGGCAAGGACAAACTCTTCCTGTGGGGAATTGCGCTCTTTATGCTGGGGTCGCTGCTCTGCTTCTTCGCGGCCACTCTGCCCCTTCTGCTGGTCGGGCGGGTCTTGCAGGGCGTAGGCACGGCGGGTATCAATCCCCTCTGCCTGGCGATCATCGCCGATTCTTTCCCCGCGGAACAGCAGGGCAAGGCGATGGGCACGTGGAGTTCGATTGGGCCGGGCGCGTCGATGCTGGGGCCCCTGTTGGGCGGTTTTGCAGTGGACTTCCTGGGCTGGAACTACATCTTTTTGATGAGTGTAGTCGCTGCGGTGATTGCCTTCTATTTCGTCAACCGCCACATCCCTGCCCTCCAAATCAGCCGTCCCCCCAATTTCCTGCGTGAATTTGACTGGCTGGGCGTCCTTCTGCTCGGCGGCTTTCTGATTCTCTTCATCTTCTATCTCTCCAGCCGTGCCCTGACCGGTGTGGAACCCTTGCGGGATTGGCGACTGTTGGCTGCGACAATCTTCTGTGGGCTGGCCTTCTGGCTTTGGGAGAAGCGGGCCAGGATTCCGATCGTTGATCTGCAAATATACGCAGCCAAAAATTTTGGCACGGCCTCGCTGGCGGGTGGGTTGCGGATGTTTGTGATGGGCAGTATGAATTTTTTGAAGGTGCTCTATCTGGCCGATGTCTACGGAATGGACGCCACCCGTCTGGGTATCTTTACGACAGTCTATGCCGGGGCGATTCTTGCTACCACCCGGCTGGGCAGTCAACTGGCCGACCGCCGCTATGCCCGGCGGGTGCTGCTCACCTCCTTCACCCTGCAATTGGTTATGCTGGGCGGGCTGGCGACAATGGCTCTGCCTGCCTGGGCCGCTATGGGGTTGATGCTGGGTCAGGGCATCGGCGCGGGTCTGGCCCTGGCTTCTCTGCACCGCATCGCCCTGCGCGATGTGCCCACAGCAGAGAGCGGCTCGGCTGCCGGTCTCTACAGCACTGCCCGTTTCGCCGGCAGCACCTTTGGCGCGGCGATTGCCGGGGTTGCCCTGCAACAGGCCGAGGTGGTGATGTCCCAGACTGCCGCCTATCAACTGGTCTTTGGGCTGGTGGCCGCGTCGTGTCTGGTTAGCCTGGTGGTTTCGTGGCGGTTGGAAAAATAGGAAGGCCCCGCTTTCGGAAAATTCGGTTAAGCTTGACAAGTGTTTTGTAATGGAGTATCTTCCATTCATCGACTGTTTCGTTTGAATTTTAGCCCACCAGACGAAAATTTTATGGGCGAAAAGCAATGGCTTCAAGATTTTGATACCGGTACTGACCGTTTGCGAGTCCATTTCTATACGGAGAGTGGGACGGTCGAAGCAATCCTCGTGGTTCAGTACGAGGCTTTTATTGACGGCGAATGGCGACCTATCGTCCGCTATGACGAAGCACACGGGTTTTTCCACCGGGATATCCTTTCCCCGTCAGGTGAACAGGAAAAAATACCCGAATTGGCAGAGACCAAAGGCGTGGCATTGACACAGGCCCTTGATGACTTGAAGCGAAATTGGCATGTGTATCGGAGGAGCTATGAGGCAAAGATTGTCCGATAACCCGAAGCATATCGAGCAAACAATCGACCGGCTCGGCGATTTCCTGTTGCGGGAGATGGCGACGCCCTCTTTGGCTGCGCAAATCCCTGACGGCGCGCACCTGTTCCATGGCGCATACAACGACGCTGAATTGACGCAACAAAGCCTGAAACTGGCGGGGGATGTATTGCTCGGAATGCTGTTGGGCTACGTAGAGGATGCGCCACTGCTAATGCTCTATGAGTATCAGCCCAAACGAGAGAGACTGATCGATCTTTCCAGTGACGCCCACAAGCAGAGCGCCTTGAATTTGCTTGCCTCATTTCGAGAAGCCACCCTTCACGGCACAGCCCAACAGTTGATCGTCGCATGAAGATTCTGTATGCAATCACATACGTCCAGTGAAGGCAGGCATTACGGACGTCTGCTTTTTCTTTTCCATTTCGGGATTGCATAAGCGCGACTTGTGAAATATTCCACTTGACGCAATCGCCCTCTCAATTTATAATCCTACACGCAGCCTGACACCATTGCATACCTGCCCGGAAAAGCGCCGGAAAGTTGCATTTCTGTCCGCGCTACGGTATAGTAGTGGCGTTTCCTGCGCAAGAGGGGGTATTTCCTGTGCAGGTTGCCCAGTGTACGGTTTTGTGTACGATGACGCAATGCATCTGATAAGGACGCAGACAATGGCGACAGTTCCACCCAATTTTCCCGAAATCAAGCAAGAGCAACTGAAGCCCTACCTTCACGACTCGATTGTGGTTCCCGATGAGTTGCAGGGCAATGTCCTGATCACAACCCTGGATAAGGTCTACAATTGGAGCCGCAAATCGTCCATGTGGCCCTTGCTCTTTGGTCTGGCCTGCTGCGCGATTGAGATGATCGCCACCGCGGCCAGCCGCTACGACTTGGCCCGCTTCGGTATGGAAGTGATGCGCCCCAGCCCCCGCCAGAGCGATCTGATGATCGTCTCCGGCACGGTGACGAAAAAGATGGTGCCTGCCATCGTGCGCATCTACAACCAGATGGCCGAACCCCGCTATGTGTTGGCGATGGGTGCTTGTGCCACAGGCGGTGGCCCCTTCAAAGAGGGCTACAATGTGGTCAGCGGCATCGACAAGTATATCCCGGTGGATGTCTACGTCCCCGGCTGCCCGCCCACCCCAGAAGCACTCATCTACGGTCTGCTCAAAGTCCACGAGAAAGTGGAACGCCAGAGCATTCTCACCGTCCCTTGGTATCGCAAAGATCAATCCGAGTTTGTGCCGGTTCCCCGTTTGGGTGCGGATATTTTCGATCCCCGCCAGGTGGAATTGATCAAAGAGACGACGATGAAGAAGCCTGTGGAAGCCAGTGCAGCAACGACAGGTGGTGGCGATGCTGCAGCCCACGCGGCTGGGCCGAAAGCCGTTTCGGGCAAAGCCAAGTCTCGCATGGAAGAAGCCAAGCGTCGGGCCGCTGCCAAAAGAGCTGGATGATATTAGATATCAGATATTTTTGGAGTGGCGACGAGCCTTCACAGATATCCAATATCTAAGACCCAATACCATTTGATATTGCAGAGAGGTAAGCTATGAGCGCTACTCTGGTGGCAGAAGCCCCGGACCAAACACAGACTGGGACTCTTGCCGATGTGCTGCCTGGTGTGCTGGGTACTACATCGGATGATACGGATAAAGCCTATTTGGTTGCGGCAGACAAAATTCTGGACGCGCTGGCCTATTTGCGCGACAAAGAGGGATACGATTTCCTTTCCAGCGTCACCTGCGTGGACTATCAGGGCTACAACGGCAAGCAGCGTAAGGGTATCTCCGAACGCTTTGATGTGGTCTACCACCTCTACAGCACGAAAAAAGGTGGCGGTCACGTCGTTCTTCACGCGCCTATTCCCAGCAACGATACGATTGCTTCGGCGACAAGCCTCTTCCCTGGGGCCAATTTGCAGGAGCGGGAAGTCTACGACCTCTACGGCATCAAGTTTGAAGGCCATCCCAATCTGCGCCGCATCCTTCTCTGGGACGGTTTCAACGGCCACCCCATGCGCAAGGATTGGAAAGAGGCCTATTTCGACGAGGATTCCAAACCCTTCCGCAGCCGCCACCCCAAAGGCAGCTACGAATTCCACGAGGACAAACTACCCTGGGGCAAAAATGCCACCTATCCAGCAGGCTGGGACCCGGACACCTGGCAGGCTCCCGTGGCCTATGTGCCGGTAAGTCAGGCCCCCAAACATTTGGGCGAGGCCCATCTTGACACGGAAAGTATCGTTGTCAATCTCGGCCCCCACCACCCCAGCACCCACGGCGTATTTCGGATGCTTACCCGCATCGAAGGCGAGACGATTCTGGCCTTGGAACCGGAGATGGGCTATCTGCACCGCAATCACGAAAAGATTGGCGAGCGCAATACCTATCTGATGAATATGCCCTTCACGGATCGGCTGGACTACCTGAACTCCATGAGCAACAACTGGGGCTATGCCCTGGCTGTGGAGAAGCTGACCGGCATCGAAGTGCCGGAGCGGGCCGAATATATCCGGGTGATTATGGCCGAGTTCACCCGCTTTGTGAACCACACCTGGTCGATTGGTTTTATCCTCAACGACTTGGGTGCGCTGCAAACTCCGGCCCTCTACGCCATCGAAGAGCGGGAGATGATTCTCGATCTCTTTGAGGAAGTTTCCGGCGCGCGGCTGATGTGCAACTATCTGCGCTTTGGCGGTGTGGTGCGTGACCTGACCGCTGGCTGGCTGACCAAAGCCCGCTATCTGGCCAACGACCGTCTGCCCCGTGCCCTGGATGAGCTGGATAGAATGCTCACCGACAACGAGATTCTCATGGCCCGTGGCCGGGGTGTGGGCTATCTGCCCGCCGAGGACCTGATTTCCCTGAGCGTCTCTGGTCCGATGATTCGGGCTGCGGGTGTGGCCTATGACATTCGTAAGGCCGAACCCTACGGCGTCTACGACCGCTTTGATTTTGAGATTCCCACCCTGCCCCACAGCGACATCTACGATCGCTACTACATCCGCCTGTTGGAGGCCCGCCAGAGTGTGCGCATTTTGCAGCAGGCCCTGGCCGACATTCCCGGCGGCGAGACAGTTGGTTTTGGCGATTATGCCTCGGCGACACTAAGCCAGGGCTTTGGCTCGATTATGGGCGGCAAGGGCGGTTATAATCTGCGCCCACCAGAAGGAGAAGCATATGCACGTGTCGAATCACCCAAAGGTGAACTGGGCTTCTACATTGCCAGCGATGGCAAGCCAAACCCCTGGCGGTATCACGTGCGCAGCCCTTGCTACATCAATCTGAACGCGCTGGGGCCGATGAGCGTCGGCTACAAGCTGGCGGATGCGGTGGTCATTTTGGGCGCAATCGATATTGTGTTGGGCGAAGTGGATCGCTAGGATTTGAAGAGAATTGCCAGTGAACAGTGTCGTGTCTCACCGACCGATTACTGTTCACTGGTAACTGATTAATGATGACTCGTACTTCTTAAATCGGGAGTCAAGCTATGTTTGGGACAGGACTACTAAAAGGTCTGGGTGTTACGCTGAAGCATACCCTGGAGACTTTTGCAGATGACCGGGGCAAAGTGCCGGATCGCTATCGGGACAGCATTGAGCTGGGCCAGGGTCGGCGCATTATCAACCAGCCCATCGACCAGGAAGGTCTGCTGACCATCCAATATCCTGAAGAGAAGCGGCAACTGCCCGAACGGTTCCGCTATATCCCGATGCTTATCTGGGATTCGGAAAAGAACGAAGACCGCTGCACCGCCTGCGGTATCTGTGCCAAAGTCTGCCCGCCCCAGTGTATTTGGATTGTGCGGGATTCGGACGCCAATGGCAAACCTGTCACTCGGCCCGCCGAGTTCTACATCGATGCCGCGGTCTGTATGAGTTGCAGCTTTTGCGTCGAGTTCTGTCCCTTCGACGCCATCAAGATGAACCACGACTACGAACTGGCCGTCTTCGACCGCTATCCCCAACTCGTCTACGATATGGAAGAGTTGACCGTTCCTCTGGAGTACTACGCGGCCCTGTGGCCAGAGCAGTACGCAGTGGAGCAGGAGAAGCGGGCCAAGGACGAGGAAGAAAAGAAGGCCCAGGACGAGGCCAAGGCCAAAGCTGCGGCAGCCAAAGCCGCGGCAGCAGCCGCCAAACCCGCAGCCGCTCCCGCCGCATCATCTGGTGGAGCAAAGCTCAGCCGCGCCGAAGAATTGAAGCGCAAGGCCCAGGAACGGGCCGCAGCCAAAGCTGGCGGTGATGGCGAAAGTGTCCCCTCCCCGGCGGCCAGTGCCGCGGCCGCGGATGGCGAAGTGGACGCCAAGAAAGCCCGTATGGAAGAACTGAAGCGGAAAGCCCAGGAACGAGCGCGCCAGCGTAAAGCTGAGGCCGGCGAATAGCCGGAGATAGACGAGTCGCTTCACCGGCTGCTACTGATCCCTGGCATAGGACAAGAGAGAAATGAGATTGTCAGAGGCCAGGCTCACCGGTGTGAGTCTGGCCTTTTTGTTTGTTATACTCGACGGAATGGGGGGGGAGAAATGTCTGTCAAATTGACCTATTACGGCCATTCGACTTTTGTGATCGATGCTGATGGCACAAAGATTGTCGTCGATCCTTTCTTTGCGCCCAACAATCCTCTGGCCCCTGCTGGCGCGACCGCTGAGACAATCGAGGCCGATTTTATGCTGCTGACCCACGGCCACGGAGATCACGTGGCGGATGCGGTGGCGATTGCCAAACGCACGGGCTGTACGGTCATCAGCAATTTTGAAATTGTCGAGTGGATGGCGGAACAGGGAGTAACCAACGGCCACGGCATGAATACAGGCGGCGCCTACAACTTTCCCTTTGGCCGTCTTAAGTCGGTGGTGGCTTTGCACAGCAGCACAATGCCCGATGGCAACAGCGGTGGCCATCCCAACGGCGCGATCATCAATTTCAACGATGGCACAGACATCTATTTTGCCGGGGATACGGCTCTGACCTACGATATGCGGCTGATCGGCGAAGCAGGCGGCGTGGACGTGGCCGTGCTGCCCATCGGCGACAACTTTACGATGGGACCTGACGACGCGGTGATTGCCGCTGGCTTTGTCAAGGCCAAACGGGTGATCCCCTGCCACTTCAACACATTCCCCCCCATCCGCCAGAACCCGGACGAATTTGCCAGTCAACTGGCGGATGAAGGGGTTGAGTGTACGGTGATGGGGCCGGGAGACGAATTTGAGATATAAGGGATTGGAGAGTAGAGACTGGGGAATGGGGCGTTGGGCTGCCCATTTCCCAAGCCCCATTCCCCAGTCCCCCTCAAGGAGTAACGTATGGGAACAGGCTTGACGATCGTTGCGTTACTGATAGGTTTGGCCGGGCTGGTCTACGCGTGGCTGGTGCGCCAGGATTTGGACAAGGCTACCCGGCGGCTGGACCGTTACAACCGGTCGCTCTACGACGCCAGCGACCAGATTCGCAAGTTGGAAGAACGCCAGGCCGCTACAGTAGCCGAGTTGCGCGCCGAAATTGCCCGCAGCAGTGGCAAGGCAAGCTTTCGGCCAGCCATGTCCGTGCGCGAAAGCTACGCGCTGCATCCCCAGGCCCAGGAGATTCTGGCTGCCTATCACATGGGCGGGTGTAGCAGTTGCGCCGTGGAGTTGGACGATACAATTGCCCAGGTCTGTACCAACGCAGGGATTGACGTGGGGCAGGTGATCAGCGATTTGAATAGTCTGTTGGCCGGGCAACAGTCGGCCAACGGCTATGCCAACGGCAATCAGCGGGTAAAACTGCCAAACCTGTCATTGGAAATATAGAGATATATCGTGATTTGTGGACTACTGCGTTTGTCAGGGGACAGCGCAGGCGATGGAAGAAAGAGAGAAGAGACAAAATGGAGCTAACCGATCAGCAAATACACGCAAAGGCGGAGCTTCTCTTTCCGGCCCGTTTGATTCCGGTGTTGCGGGATCTGCGCGGTGAAACGTGGGCGCAACTTGTGGATCGGGTGGCCGCTCTCCCGGATACCCACCCGGATAGCCTGGCCTTCGTCCTGATGATGGTGGAATTGGGCGATTGCATGAAATGTCACAGCAACTACTACAAATTCCTGCGGGGCTGCGCGCTCTGCTCTATGCAGACGATTCAGTCCTTCAAAGGCACGGACGCGGAACTGATGTGGCGCTATCGCAAGGCCCAGGACGAGATTGACCGCTATCTGGGCACGGGCAGCCTCTCTCTGGCCGCCTGATCTTTTTGCCCACGACGAGTCAAAGCCAGCGCCCGCGGGTGCTGGCTTTTGCATTTGTTAGGCGGAATCCCATTCCGCTCTATGGGGATAATTCGATTATGAAAATCGCTATCATCGGTGGAGGCATCGCCGGGCTGACCGCTGCCTATGACCTGGCCCGCAACGGCAGCCATTCGATTCACATCTACGAAGCTGGCGCACAGGTGGGTGGGCTGGCGACCGGCTTTCGGGGCAGGCCCGGCTGGGAGTGGCCTCTGGAGCGCTTCTATCACCACCTCTTCACCAACGACGATGCCATCATCGGCTTGACGGAAGAGATCGGTGCCAGTGATCTGCTGGAGGTCCACCGGCCCACAACTGTGATGCACTATCAGGGCGCAAATTATCCCTTCGATACGCCCGTCAGATTGTTACAGTTCCCACATCTGCCCCTGCACACAAAACTGCGCATGGGCGCGGTGCTGGCCTTTCTCAAATACTGGCCCAATCCGCCCTGGCGCAGCTACGACCGTCTGCTGGCTGACCCCTGGCTGGAGCGCTGGATGGGGGCGCGGGGCTATCGCACCCTCTGGCAACCGATGCTGGAAGGCAAATTTGGCCCCCACTTTCAGGATGTAAACCTGGCCTGGTTCTGGGCCAGAATCTACAAGCGCACCCCCCGGCTGGCCTACTACCGGGGCGGCTTTCAGGGCTTTGTGGACGCGTTGGCCGAGAAAGTGCAGGAACGGGGCGTGGCAATTGAAACCCAGACACCCGTACAGCGGATTGCCCCGAACCCGGATCGCGGTCTTCTGGTGACAACCCAGAAAGAGCCAGCCGCTGCCTACGATGCGGTTCTCAGCACCGTCAGCCCGGGACTGATGGGCAAGCTGACCCCAGACCTGCCCGCGGACTATCTGGGCCAATTGACCAGCCTGCGCAGTATGGGCGCAGTTGTGCTGACCGTTGCTCTGGACCGTCCTCTTCTCACCGATGGGACCTATTGGGTGAATGTGCCCAAAGCCGAGAAATTGCCCTTTTTGGCGCTGGTGGAGCACACAAATATGATCGACCCTGCCCACTATGCGGGGGATCACCTGCTCTATCTCGGCGACTATCTGGACCCATCCCACCCCTATTTTTCTATGAGTCAGGAGGAATTGCTGGCCGAATTCCTGCCCGCGCTTGCCCGCTTCAACCCGGATTTTCAGCACGAATGGGTCACCGGCGCGTGGATGCACCGGGAAGTCTACGCCCAACCCGTGCCTGTTCAGGGCTATGCCGACCTCATCCCCGACATCCGCACGCCCCTGCCCGGTCTCTACTTCGCCTCGATGAGCCAGGTCTACCCCTGGGATCGGGGCACAAACTACGCGGTGGAGATGGGCCGCCGGGTGGCAGGGATGATTGAGAAAGATGGGTGAAAATCAGCGCCCTGTATTGTTCCCGTAATCTTTACACTGTTTGCGTGGCTATCCGGGCCGTGTTAGACTGTAGTTGTTCTAAATCCCACTTTTGCTCAGTGGTCCACATGCCATTTCCACCGGCGGCAGCACAGACTCATGCGCCTCACCTGCCACGATTGCGGCTCGACAGTATACATCTCAGCCGAAGCTCCCAACTGCCCCGAATGTGGGACAGAATTGGAGAGCTATTTGCGTGCGCTGGAATATGTGCGGGAATGCTACCGCCAGGCATCAGCGGAAACTCTGGCTGGGGACAACGAGCGGGCGCTGGCGATTTTGGCCCAGGGATTGTCTGCGGTCAACGCCTCCGAACTGCATCTGCTGGCCGCGCTGATCCACCGCAAGCAGGGGGAGTACGACGGGATGCACCGGCACGTAGCCGCCATTCCTGTGGATGATCCTCTGCGGCCCGAGGGCGAGTGGCTGTTACGCTCCCATCAGCAGAAGCAGCGGGCTGTGCGTCAGGCCCAAAAAGAGTATACGCCGCCGGGCCACGCAGGCAAGGCGGCCCGCCAGCTCTCCCCTGAATTTTATTCCGTCCCGCCTACGCTGGATTCGCCCCTGCGTCCACGCCGGATCGCCACACGGGGTATCGGGCGAATAGTAACCGCGCTGGCAGCCTTGGCCCTTGTGGCGTTCTTCTTGCGCCAGCCTTTGGCAAACGGATTGGCGCTCTTCACTGGAAACCCGACTTCCCCATCGCTGGCGACAGCGACTGTGAGCAGCGCAGCCGCGATTGGGCCGACATCTCTGCCCGCCACGCCGACCAGCGAACCGACTCCAGCGCCCACAGCTTTGCCGACCGCACTGCCGACCGCAACGCTGCCTGTCCCAGTAGTCGCTGTACCGCCTGCCGAAGCCACCGATCCGCCTGCCATTGCCGCTGTGAGCGATGCGCTGGCCGCGGCTGTGGCCACATCCGAGGCCGACCGGTTTGATCTGGCCGCCTATCTGGTGCAGGTGGAACGGGGCGATCTGGCTGTGCTGCCCATCAATGCTACCCTGCAGGATGGACGGCTGGTACTATCCGGTGTAGTCACGCTGACTTCCCAACGGTTGGAACTGCTGGAGACGGTGGCCGGGATGCCGGGCGTTGCCGAAGTGGATGCCATCGATCTGGTGGTGCGCCTGCCCGAAGTCTATGTGGTGGGGGACGGCGACACCCTGTGGACGATTGCCTATTATCTCTACGGTGATGGAACCCGCTGGGAAGAATTGTATGCAGCCAACGAAGCGCTGCTTGGCAACACGATTTTATTGGACGTGGGTATGGAACTTCAGGTTCCAGAACGGTAGTCGTTGTATGGGCCGATCCAAACGCACACAAAGCAAACAGAGCCATCCCACATCTCCCCGGGGCTTGATTCGGTTGCCTGATTGGTGGCAACGGCTGGCCCACCGGCTGGATTGGGCGGGGCTGTTGGCCGAACGCTGGGCACCAACTTTCCACGTCGGCTGGTTGGCGTTGACCGCGGTTGCTTTTCCCCTACTTCTCATTCTCCTTGCCTTTCTGTTCACCGCTCTCCGCTGAAAAATGAACCGCCTTGCAAGCCTGCCCCGGCCTCTTTTCGATCTGGTTTGGCGTATAGCCGCGTGGAGGCATCCCCAAATGGCCGGTGCGCAAACCGAAATCATCGAAACACTGCTGGCCTGGGAAGGTGTGACCCAGGAACCCCATCGCTTTGGCGGGGTGGAGTTTTGCCTGGGCAAGCGCGAGATCGGCCATATCCACGGGGACTGGCTGGTGGACATTCCCTTTCCCACAAAAGTGCGGGATGAAGTGGTGGCCGCTGACCTGGCCGCCCCCCACCACATTTTGCCCAACAGCGGATGGATCAGCCGCTATCTGCGCCAGCCAGAGGATGTGGAAACGGCCATCGGCCTTCTTCGGCGTTCCTACGAAATTGCACTGAAGCAGCGCAAAAAACGTCGCCTGCCCAATCCCCCAGGGGAAAACCAGAAAGAACTTCTATGAAACTCGGCTCTATCGATCGCCGTCTGTTGACAGTACTCCTCATCGTTTTTGTCAATATGCTGGGATCGTCCCTGATCCTGCCGATTCTGCCTCTCTATGCCCAGCGCCAGTTTCAGATGTCACCCCAGACTATCGCGCTGCTGGTCTCCTCCTTTTTTGCCGCACAATTTCTGGTAGGTCCCTATTTGGGGCAGCTTTCCGATCGCTATGGACGCATTCCCGTGCTGGTCATCAGCCAGATCGGTACCGTCCTCAGCTTTGTGATGATTGCTTTTGCCCCCAACACAGCCTGGCTCTTTGTGGCCCGCATTTTGGACGGCATCACAGGCGGCAATATCATTGTGGCCCAGGCATACATCACCGATGTGACACCGCGAGAAAAGCGCACCGAATCCCTGGGTTATATCTTCGCTGCCTTCGGATTGGGATTTATGTTTGGCCCCGCGCTGGGCGGTGTGTTGGCCGCAGCCTATGGCATCCGCGTCCCCTTTCTGCTGGCGGCTTTCGCTGCACTGGTCGTGGTGGTGATGACCTGGCGTCTGCTGGATGAGACACTGACACCGGAGCAGCGCATTGCCGCACGGCAACGGCGGGGCGGTTCAATCACGCCCCGGGCTGTGCTGCGCAATGGCCCGCTGCTGGCAGTGCTGGGTATCGCTTTTGTCGGGCAGTTCTCTTTGGGGATGCTGCAATCGACTTTTGCGCTTTATGGCGAGGAGGTACTCTTTCAGAATTACAGCGAGGATGCCACCAATATCGGTGTCGGATTGCTGCTGGCCGCGGTGGGCGCGGCCCAGTTTTTCACCCAGACCTGGCTGCTGCGCCGTCTATTGAAGCGCTATCCGGAAACCTGGCTGGTGGTGGCAGGGACGGCCCTGCGTGCGTTGGGTAGCTTTATCTTTGCTGTGATCACAAGCCCCTGGCTCGGCCCTTTCGGTTCCATCTTTTTCGCCACCGGTATCGGCATTATGATGCCGCCACTACAATCTCTGGCCACGACGACAGTGGACGACGAGGAACGGGGCGGTGTGCTGGGCCTCTACCAATCGTCCATCAATTTGTCCACCATTTTCAGCACTGCGCTGGGGGGACTCTTTTTTCAGATCAGCCCGACGTTGCCCTATTGGCTGGGTGGGATCGTCTCGCTGCTGGTCGTGATTCCGGCGATGGGGCTGGTGCGTTGGCGGCATAAGCAGCCAGCGCATGGGAAGTAGGGGCTAACTGTGTCCGATAATATTTTCGATAATATTGACGGTCACGCGTGGACCAACTGGGCGGGCAACATCAGCGCAACACCCCAACAGATCGCTCGCCCTGCCAGCGAAGCGGAGGTGGTGGCGCTGGTGCAGAAAGCCGCCCAAAGCGGGCTGCCCGTACGCGTCGTGGGCAGTGGACACTCCTTTCAGCCCCTCTGCGCCACGGACGGATTGCTGCTCAATCTGGACGATTTGCAGGGCGTCGTCTCCGCTGATTCGGCCAGCGGTCTGGCAACAGTGTGGGCTGGCACGAAACTCCACGCGCTGGGCGAACCGTTGCTGGAAGCGGGCCTGGCCCTGGAAAATATGGGGGACATCGACCGGCAGAGCGTGGCTGGGGCCATCTCCACCGGAACCCACGGCACAGGACCGACGCTGAGAAACCTGAGTTCGCAGGTGGTCGGGCTGCAGCTGGTGACGGCAGCGGGTGAAATTGTGGAAATCAGTGCCGACGGCGATCCGTCGATCTTCAAAGCCGCACAGGTGAGTCTGGGCAGTCTTGGCGTCATCACCCAGGCCACCCTGCGCTGTCTGCCCGCCTACCGGCTCCACGAGCGCACCTGGGCCGAACCCTTCGCCGACTGTATGGCCCGACTGGACGAGCGCATCGCTGCTACTCGACACTTCGAGTTCTTCTGGGTTCCCGGCGAGGATATGGCCGCCTGCAAAGCGTTGCAGCCTGTGGAAACAGAAACCTGGCAGCTTTCAGAAAACCCGCCAGACCTGTCAGAACGTCTGCGCCGCTACGTCGGCCCGGAGCGGGTGGAGTGGAGCCATCGCATCTTCCCGTCCGAGCGTAACAACCGGTTTGTGGAGATGGAATTTGCCATCGCCGCCGCGGATGGCCCGGCCTGTATGCAGGAAATTCGGGCGCTGATGCAAGAGCGCCACCCGTCTGTCCAGTGGCCCGTAGAGTACCGCACCCTGGCCGCCGACGATAGCTGGCTCAGCCCGACCTACCAGCGGCAGAGCGTGACGATTTCTGTCCATCAGGCCGCTGCCCTGCCCTACGCCGACTTCTTCGCCGACGCCGAAGCGATCTTTCGCAACTATCGGGGGCGTCCCCATTGGGGCAAACTGCACAGCCACACCGCCGCCGACTTTGCAGCGCTCTATCCCCGCTGGAACGACTTTCTGGCTGTCCGACAAGAATTGGACCCGAAGGGTCGTTTCTTGAACGAACATACGCTGTCTTTATTTGGGAACGGTTGACTGGTTGATTAGTTGATTGGGCAGCTTGATGACCGCAAGCAATCAACTAATCAACCAGTCAACCAATCAACTAATACTCCCTGGGAGTCCTAATGCCCACCGAACTCGTCCAACTGACCATCACCGACGCCATCGCCACCGTCACCCTCAATCGGCCCGACAAACTCAACGCGCTCAACGGCGAGATGCTGGCCGGGCTGGATGCCATCGCCGACGAGTTGGACCGGGCCAATGACATTCATGTAGTACTGTTGATAGGTATGGGCAAAGCCTTCTGTGTGGGCGCGGACATCTTCGAATGGAGCAGCCTTTCCCCGCTGGAGATGGGCCGCCGCTGGATTCGGGACGGCCACCGCATCTTCGAGCGCTATGCCCGTTTGCCCCAGCCGCTTATCGCCGTCCTCAACGGCTATACCTTTGGCGGCGGGCTGGAACTGGCCCTGGCCGCTGATTTGCGTCTGGCTGGGGCTGGTGTACAGCTTTCTTTTCCAGAGGTGAAGTTGGGTATTATTCCCGGCTGGGGTGGAACCCAACGGCTGCCCGCGCTGATCGGGGCAAGCCGGGCTAAGCAGATGATCTTTAGCGGGACGCGCATCGATGCAGCGCTGGCGGAAAGCTGGGGACTGGTCAACGAAGTGGTGGCGGGAGAGGAACTGATGGCTCGCGCCCAGCAGTTGGCCGGGGAGATCGCAGCCAACGGTCCGGTGGCTGTGCAATTGACGAAGCAACTGATCGACGGGGCCGAAATGGCCTCGTTGGAGGCACTGGCGGGCAGCCTGGCCTCCTACACAGCCGATGCCCAGGAGGGCGTGGCGGCCTTCCGGAAGCGACGGGCACCCACATTCTCCGGGCGCTAGGCAAGTACAGAATTTCACTGCCGGGGCAAAAGAAGCTCGACTTTTTCCGAAAAAGTCGAGCTTCTTTGTGTTCTGTCTCGCTTTATTGGGGGGATACCAATTTCTCAGCCAGAAAGTCATAGGCCCGTCGCCCGCTGATACGGTGACGTCCCTCAAAGTAGTCGGTCTCTATCGGCCCCGCGCCGAAGACTGCGTAAACCTCCTGTGCCTTTTGCACACTGGCCTGCACCGCGTCGATGGGAAAGATGGGGTCGTGGGTTCCTGCCTCCACCAGTAGGGGACGGGGCGCAAGCAGACCGGCGAGATCGTACATTTCGCCGAACTTGGCCAGGCCCGGCACAAAATTGCAGGCGCAGTGATGCATGGCCAGAATGCTGTGCTGGAAGGTGGAGAAGTAGCCGCTGATGACCGCGGCCCGGATGCGGGTGTCGATGGCTGTGCTGAAAAGGGTGTGCATCCCTCCGCCGGAAATCCCCATCGCGCCCAGACGGGCCGTGTCACATTCGGGGCGGGTCTCCAGATAGTCCACCAGCCGCCGGGCATCCCGCACCCGCATCCCTGCCACCGAGCCGCCCAGATGAGAGGCCAGCATCGCGGCGTGGGTGCAACTGGTGGGTGCGCTCTGGCCGGTGGTCAGGTAGGAGAAATCGGTCTGGCGTTCGCCAAAGCAGGCGATCTCTGGCGCGGCTACGGCGAACCCCCGGCGGCAGAGGGCGATGGCGAAGTCTGCGTGATAGCCATCCGGATTCTCCCGCTCCGAGCCGTCTTCCCACAGGCCCACAATATCTTTGGCCCCGTAGCCGTGACCGGCAAAGGCCAGGACTGTCGCCCGCGGTCCGCCGCTGCCTTTGGGCAAGAGCAGATAGACAGGCATCTCCACATCGGGCGCTGTCTGGAGCAGAATCTTCTCCCGCACAAAATCGCCCCGATCCACCCGTTCGATCATCTGTGGATTCAGGTCAACGGGCGGGCTATCCTGAAAGCCGAGGGTAGCGGACAGAGCGGCGCGGGTTTCTGTCTGCCAACGCTCGGCTTCGTTGCGGTTCTCGGCCCCGAAGGCATAGGGCGCATCGGCTGGATTGTACTGCTGCCACAGCCCGTGGGCTGGTTGCAGGGCGGGCTGTGCGGCGGGGTTGAGGAGCTTCGATGGCATGAGGTCTCTCCGATGGGGCTGGTTCTGAAGTGTGGACGACAGACCGCGGACGGAAGACGAACCAGCGGCGAACCGGTTCGTCTTCCGTCCGTCGTCTTTCGTTCACCTAACGGTACTCTTCGCGAATCGGGTAGAAGACATCCAGAATCCGGCATTGGCTGAGGGACTGGCCCGTGTGTTCTGCACCGCCGGGAACCGTTGCCACCATTCCGGGGCCGAGGACGACCCGTTCGCCTTCGACAATCAGTTCAAACTCACCTTCCAGCACATTTATCACCTGTTCGTGGGGGTGAGAATGGGGCGGCAGGGGCGAGTTGGGCGCAATGTCCCAGTAGACGAACGTCATTGTGTCGGATGTGATGAATTTGCCCCGATAGCCGGGGAAGAGTTCTTTTACAGGCAGATCGGTGAGGGTGAAGGATTTCATTGGGATTCTCCTGAGATGTCTGTAGGTTGGGTTGTTGCGGCAAGGAAAGTTGGAAGACCGGTGAAGATTGTGCCGCAATAACCCAACACGAAAGGCAAAAGGCAAAAGGGGAAGGCAAAAGTGTTTATGTGGCGATGAAGCCGTTTTCGGTGATAGCTCGTTGGTAAGTGGTTTCATCCAGTCCCAGACCGAAGCCGGGCAGGGCAGGGACGTTGACTTCTCCGTTGCGGATGGCGTAGGCCGAGCCGTCAAGACCGGCCACTTCCGCCGGGTCCACTTCGGCAAAGGTGAAGCCCTGGATGCGGGCGGCCAGATGGGGCGCGGCGTAGACGCCAAAGACGCCACCGTAGGCGTGGGGTGCGGAACGCACATTCCAGCCGTCCAGTTGGGGGCCAAGACTCCACCAGCGGGTGAAGCCGGGGCGCAGGACGTCGTATTGGACCACATCGATCAGCCCGCTCTGCGCCCATTCCAGCAGGCGGGAGGATGCGTCGCCTTCCCCGTCGGCGATGAGGACCGACAGCCCCTCCCGGCCCATCCATTCCCGCAGGTTGGCGTAGAGCATCGGGTCTTCGTGGAAGGCTTCTTCCATCCAATAGATGTCGGCGTCGGCGGTTGCGCCCAACACCTGTTTGGTCAGGTTGAGATTGTAGCCGTTGTTGGCGTCGATGAGAATCTTCGCGGCTGGCCCCACCGCGGCCCGCACGGCCCGGATGATGGCGATGTCGCGCCGGGTTCCCGCCTCCACCGGCATATGCATCCCGCCCCGGCCCACTTTGATTTTGAAGTGGCGGTGGTTCCGGGCCAGCCCTTCCACTGCTTCGGCGGCGATCAGTTCCGCAGCCTCGGCGTCGTCGGTCAGGTGGAGATCGTCGAAGTAAAGGGTCGTATCGTAGCAGGGGACGGAAAGTGCGGTGAGTCTGTCGTCTGCCAGGGCATAGACCGGTTTGCCCACCAGCTTTCCCGCCCGATCCCAGAGGGGATACTCGAGCGCAAAGGGAATCTCTTCCAGCGCGGCGGGCACAGGCTGGCCGATCCACGACGCGGCCTCTTCCTGGCTGATGCGGGACCAGCCAAAGCCCTGCGCCCCGTCGCTGGTGGTGATGCGGGCAATCGGACAGGTGACACTTTTGCCGTGGACGCCGAGCCGGGCATTGCTGCCCGCCAGCCGGGGGCGTTCGCCGGTCAGGGGTGCCCATTCGATGCGGGTGATGGTGGGGGCAGAGGGCATTGGTGGGTCTCCGAGGGTTACGTCTTACTGTTGTGAAAAGGGCAACATTCGGTGCAAAATCCGGTCTTTGTCCCAAATCTGGTGTTTGATCACCAAGCCGATGTGAAGGGTGAGGAAGACGACAATGGCGTAGCCGGTGATGATGTGGACGGTATGGCCCAGCCAGGCCAGAGTTTCGTTGCGGGGCAGGAAACTGGGCAGGCGGGTGACGCCGAAGAATTGCACGCCGTAGCCGCCAGATTCCACAAATAGATAGCCGCTGAGAGGCATCAGAAACATCGCCCAATAGAGCATCCGCTCGTACCAGTGGATCAGCTTCTTTTCCCAGTCCGCCAGCCCAGTTGCCCAATCGGGCAGACGGGTCGTCTTGCGCCAGGTGTAGCGGATGACGACCACAGCCAAAATCACCAGCCCGATGGACTTGTGCCAGTTGTAGAGACTGCCCTGACTGAATCCCAGGGCAAATTCATTGCCCTCAATCGCCGTCATTATTTTGGCGACGACGTACTGATTGACAAAGCCCAGTGCCACCAGCCAATGCAGTGCTTTGGTCACGACGCCGTAGCGGGTGGCGGAGTTTGTGAGAGCCATCGATCCGTGCTCCTGTGTGGTGAGGGAGTGGCGTGTTGAGCAGTGCGTCACCCAACCCGGCTGGGCAACTCTTCCCCTTGCAGCCCGGCCAGCAGATTGTCGATGGTGCGGCGGGCCATATTGTAACGGCTCTGGCGGGTGGCGCTGCCCAGATGGGGGGCGACAATCAGATTCTCCATTGCCAGCAGCGGGTGATCTCTGGGCAGGGGTTCCGGCTCGGTCACGTCGATGGCCGCGCCTGCGATCCACTGGTTCTGCAGCGCTTCCAGCAGCGCGTCGTGGTCCAGCACGCCGCCCCGGGCCACATTGATCAGATAGGCAGTGGGTTTCATCAGCAGCAACTGTTCCCGGCCAATTATATGCCGGGTTTCTGGGGTCAGGGGCATATTGAGCGTGACAAAATCGGCCTGTTGCAGGAGTTCGTTGAGGCTGGTGTGCTGGACGCCCAGCTCGCTTTCGGTTGCTTCGTCCCGGTTGCGGTTGTGATAGAGCACTTTCATCTCAAAACCGCTGGCCCGTTTGGCGACGACCCGACCGATCCGGCCCATCCCAATAATACCCAATGTGGAGCCATAGATTTCCTGGCCGTGGAAAAGATTCGGGTCGTAGTGGGTGAATTCCGGGCTGCGGGCGTAGCGATCGCCAATGAGAAGATTGCGGCCAATCGCCATCAACAGAGTGAAGGTCATATCCGCGGTGGCGCCATCCACAAAACCGGGGGTGTTGCCCACGGGGATGTTGCGGGCTGCCGCGTCGGCCAGAACCACGTGATCCACGCCCACGCCGAAGTTGCTGATGACCTTCAGATTGGGCATCCGGTCCATCAGGCCGCCGTCGGTGGGCGGGTGGCCGTAGGTGAGATAGCCGTCAATGCGTCCCAGCAGGGCCTCGTCTTGCAGCGCGTCTTTGAGAAGGTGAATCTGGCAGGTGTCACCCAGCATTTCCAGCATTGTGGGGGGCAGGGCCGTGTCGATGAGGAGTTGGTAGGGCATGGCGGCAGCTCTCGTTGAGGGAATTGATGTGTATTGGAAAAATCTGTGGATTTTGGTGACGAAAGACGACGGACGAAGGACGAATCAGTTCCCAATTGGTTCGTCTTTCGTCCATCGGCCTCCGTCAATCTGCTTTGTTGGTTTGCATCGGCGCGGGTTACTTCGCAGGCAGCGTCCCAGCGTAGGCCACGCCCCGGCCCACCCAGGCGCGCAAATCATCATCGGTTTCGAGGCCTTCCGGGGCCACATAAATAAAGCCCTTCATCGACTTGCCGGTGAAGTCCATTGGGCGGGTGTGGGGATGGGCCAGAACCTCTGCGTGATTCTCTTTGCCCACCCGCACCATCAGCCCATCTTTGGTGATGCCGACGCTCATATTGCCCCGAAGCATAAAGGCGAGACCGCCGAACATCTTCTTTTCCACCACACCGAATTCGTCGGAGAGAACGTCGCGGACACGGGTAGCGAGGGTTTCGTCGTAGGCCATAGAAGACTCCCTTCGGAGATGATGGGATGATGAGATAACGGGCGATATCCCAGCATCTCATCATCCCATCATCCGTTCTTACGCTAGACTGCGGTTCAAGTACTCCACCACATCCCGGAAACTGATGACGCCTGTGGGCCGATTTTCTTCGTCCACCAGCGGCAGGTGACGGAAACCGTGCAGGGACATCAGATGGAGGGCCTGGGCGATGGGCGGATCAGCTTTGAGTGCTATCGGATTGGGCGTCATATAGTCGCCGATGGCGGCGTGGGCCAGATCGTCCACCAGCCCGGTGACCCGCATGAGCACATCCCGCTCGGTGAAGATACCGCTCAGCCGGTCTTCCTCGTCGGTGACGATCAGGCAGCCGATGTTGTGCCGGTTCATCTGACGGATGGCACGGGAGAGGGAACTGCCCGCGTCGACCGTAATCGGCACTTTCGGGTTGAGGGCTGAAACATTCTCTTCGGTCAACTGGTCCTGGACAGGGGTCGTCTCTACCGCGGCCCGCCCCAATTCGTCCAGATACTCTTCGTCCAGAGTCAGCGGCAGTTCGCCCGCCATCTCCGACTGATTCTCCTCGCGAGCCGAGACCGTCCACAGATCGTCGTTCCGGTAGAGTTTGTTCAGATCGCCCACACCCCGCTTGGCTTTGGCCTGGGCGATCTGTTCCATTATGCCTGCTGCGTAGGTAGGCTTGCGCACATCCCGGATCACACCCATGGGCGCGGGATATTCCGGGTTTTCCATACTGCCCAGAATCGAGGCCAAGGGTTTGGAGGTGGCGTCGTGGACCAGAATCTCGTCCAGACTCACATCGGCCAGGGAGACGACTTCCGGCGTAAAGCCCCGCATCCGAATGCCTTTGTCCTTGTCCTTGCCAAAGATCAGGGGCATCCCGTGTTCCAGATTGAGGGTCACTTCGTCCCGGTTGGTGCGGTCGCTCAGCGCGTTCCACTCGTCCGGGTTGAAGATGACACAGTTCTGGTAGACTTCCACAAAAGCCGTGCCTTTGTGGGCCGCGGCTTTGCTCAAAACTTCGGCCAGATGCTGGGGATTGGAGTCGATGGAGCGGGCCACGAATGTGGCTTCCGCTGCCAGGGCCAGGGAAATCGGATTGACCGGCGACTCAATTGTCCCCATCGGGGTGGACTTTGTGACCTTTCCCACCCGGCTGGTGGGCGACGCCTGCCCCTTCGTCAAGCCGTAGATGCGGTTATTGAAGAGGATGATTTTCATATTCACATTGCGGCGCAGGGCGTGGATCAGATGGTTGCCGCCGATGGACAGCCCGTCGCCGTCGCCGGTGACAACCCAAATGTTCAGGTCCGGGTTGGCGATGGCCAGCCCGGTCGCCAGAGTGGGCGCGCGGCCGTGGATGCTGTGGATGCCGTAGGTATCCATATAATAGGGGAAGCGGCTGGAGCAGCCGATGCCCGAAATGAAGACAATCTTCTCCTTCTCCACGCCCAACTCCGGCATCACCCGCTGCACCTGGGCCAGAATCGAATAGTCGCCGCAGCCGGGACACCAGCGCACTGTCTGGTCCGAGACAAAATCCTTGCGGGTCAGTGTGATTTCGTTCGTCAAAGTTTCGCTCATTGCTCTACCCCTTGCCCAGTGTCTGGGTAATCACTTCACGCATTTCGCCGATTTGCAGGGGCCGGGCCTGCAATTTGTTGAACTTCTCCACCTTCACGCCAAATTTGCCCTGGATCAGCAGGGCTAATTGGCCGCTGTTCAGCTCCGGCACCAGAATCTTGGGATGCCGGTGCAGCAGGCTCTCCAGATTGCGGGGGAAGGGATTGATAAAACGCAGATGGGCGTGGGCCACAGACTGGCCGGCCCGCTGGGAGCGGGAGACAGCCGTGCGCACGACGCCGAATGTGCCGCCCCAACTGACCACCAGCAACTCCGCATCCTCTGGGCCAAAGACTTCCTGTTCGGGGATGAAGTCGGCCAGGCGGGCGATCTTCTCGGCCCGTTCCAGTGTCATCTGCTCGTTGTGCTGGGGATTGTAGCTGACGTTGCCCGTCTCCGGGGCTTTGGCCAGACCGCCCAACCGGTGTTCCAGCCCAGGCGTGCCGGGGATGGCCCAGGGCCGGGCCAGGGTTTCCGGGTCCCGCTTGTAGGGCAGGAAGGGGTCATCCCCGTTGTGACGGCCCGCCGGGTGTTTGACTTCGATGGCCGGGATGTCGTCCGCATCCGGGATCAGCCAGGGTTCCGCGCTGTTGGCGAGAAAGCCCTCGGAGAGAATCATCACCGGGGACATCGAGCGGATGGCCATACGTGCGGCCTGGATGGCGATGTCGAAACAGTCGGATGGGGTGGCGGGGGCGATGACCGCTATGGGGCTTTCGCCGTTGCGCCCGTACATCGCTTGCAGCAGATCGCCCTGCTCTGTCTTTGTGGGCTGGCCTGTGCTGGGGCCGCCCCGCTGGACATTGATGATAATCATCGGCAGTTCCAGCATCACGCCCAGATTCATCGCCTCACTCTTCAGGGCAATGCCGGGGCCGCTGGTTCCGGTTACAGCCAGCGCACCGCCAAAGGCCGCGCCCAGCACCGAACCCATCGCCGCAATCTCATCCTCGGCCTGGAAGGTGCGCACATCGAAATTGCGCAGGGGGGCCAGCGCGTGGAGGATGTCGCTGGCCGGAGTGATGGGGTATGTGCCGTAGAAGAGGGGCTTGCCCATTTTGGTGGAGGCTGTGACGAGACCCATTGCCATTGCTTCGTTGCCGGTCACTTTGCGGTAGGTTCCCGGCGGCAGGCTGGCCGGGCGCACAATATAGCGCTGCTGAAAAGTTTCGGTTGTCTCGCCCAGGAAGTAGCCGGTCTGAAGCGCTTTGTAGTTGGCTTCGGCAATCTGCGGCGCTTTGGCAAACTTTTTGAAGAGCCAATCCTTTGTCGTCTCCAACGGGCGCTCGAACATCCAAAAGACAATGCCCAGGGCGAAGAAGTTCTGGCAGCGGTCCTTCTCTTTGTTGCTCAGCCCGTCAAAGGATTCCAGCGCAGTGCGGTTGAGGCTGGTCATCGCCACTTTGAAGACCTGATAGCCTTTCAGCGACTCGTCTTCCAGCGGGTTGCTTTTGTAGCCCGCCTTGGCCAGATTCTGTTTGGTAAAGGCATCGGTGTTGACGATAATTGTGCCGCTACGCTCCAGTTCGGGCAGGCTGGCCTTAAGAGCGGCCGGATTCATCGCCACCAGCACTTGCGGTGCGTCGCCGGGTGTCAGCACATCTCGGCTGGAAAAGTGGACCTGAAAGCCGGAGACACCGGCCAGGGTTCCGGCGGGGGCGCGAATCTCGGCGGGGAAGTCGGGCATTGTGCTGATGTCATTGCCGAAGACCGCGGAGGTCGTCGTAAATTGGGTTCCGGTCAGCTGCATCCCGTCGCCGGAATCCCCGGCAAAACGGATGGCGACCGATTCTAACTCTTCAGCCACGGGTGTGGATTTGCTCATAGAACAGACTCCTCTGATCTGCAATCAGTGAAAAGTAAGCAGTGGGCAGTGGGCAGTGAACAGTTACCAGTGTTGAAGTGACGAGCCGCCACCTCACTGATAATTGATTACTACTCACTGAACACTCAGCCGCCTTCGGCCTTGCGGGGAAAGCGCTCCGGGTCGTAGGGCCGATTCAACACTTCCACCGGATAGTGTGCGGCCAGCCATTCGATGACGGCCATGTGGGTCATACTGCCCACAACCTGGCCGCTGGCGTCCACCACCGGCAGGTTGCGGATGTGGTGCTTGTCCATCAGCCCCAGGGCCGACGCCGCCGATGCATCTGGCCCAACCGAAATCGGGTCGGCGGTCATCACCGCGTCGATGGGACCGTCCAGCACATCGGCCACATCCACCACTTTGCGCAGCACATCCCGCTCGGTGAAGATGCCGGTCAGGCTTCGTTCTTTTGTAATCAGACAAACCGTATTGCGTTCGGAGCGCATCCGTCCCAACGCATCGCGCACGCTCGTCCCCGCGGGGACGGCGGTAAAGCCGGAGAGACGCAGATGGGAGACTCGCTCACTGCGCAGTTCACTTTCCAGACTCATAGAGACTCCTTCGATACAGTCAACAAACACGGAACAACGCCACTTCCGATCAGACATCCATCGTCCCACAGGAAGGGCGGAAATGACGGGAACATTGCACACAAAATGACAATTTGCGGTGCGGGGACGTAGGGTGGCTATACGTCCATTTTACGTCAAAGAACTGCTTTTGGACAATTGGCGGTTTGCCTGTCATGTCGTCCCGGTCTGCCTTTGACGCCAGCCCAGCCCACCTGTTATTCTGTCCTGAATGAAAGGACACGGATAAATACGGATGGGACGGATTTTCACGGATTCCATCTGTGAAATCTGCGTCCTCGGCGTAATCTGCGTTCGAATAGTGAGTCTACTGCAAAAAGGTCTGCCAGCCACTGATGAACACTGATAAACGCTGATATTTCTCCTGTAAATCTCTGTGCCCTTTGTGTTCTTTGTGGTTCAAATGGCTTTTTGCAGTGGAGTCAATAGTGTCCGGTCAATTTATCGTTACCTACTTTTGGGAGTAATTCAATGGCTGCCAACGAAAAAACTGATACCAAAGACGAATCCAAGAAACCCGACGAACCCAAAGAAGAACGCATCCAGACCAAACACAGCGTTGTCATCGACGGGCAGAAGATCGCCTACACCGCCACAGCAGGCACACTGCTGCTTAAGAGCGAAGAGGGCGACGCCAAAGCCTCGATTTTCTACATCGCCTACACCCGGGATGACGTAACCGATGCCGGGTCCCGCCCTCTCACCTTCTCCTTCAACGGTGGCCCCGGCTCCTCCTCCGTCTGGATGCACCTGGGAATGCTCGGCCCGCGCATTGTGCAGATGGGCGAAAACGGCGCGGTCCCCGCACCCCCCTACAAACTGGTGGACAACCCCCACTCCCTGCTGGATGTGACCGATCTGGTCTTCATCGACCCGGTGAGCACGGGCTTCAGCCGTCCGGTCAAAGGCGAAAAGGCGGACCAATTCCACGGCTACGAGCAGGACATCGAATCGGTGGGCGAGTTCATCCGCCTCATCACCACCCGGATGCAGCGCTGGTCCTCGCCCAAATTTCTCATCGGCGAGAGCTACGGCACGACCCGCGCCGCGGGACTGGCCGGTCATTTGCAGCAGCGCCACGGGATGGTCCTCAACGGAGCGCTGCTGATTTCCGTCATCCTCAACTTCCAGACCGCCCGCTTTGTGGTGGGCAACGACCTGCCCTACATTCTCTTCCTGCCCACCTACACCGCCACCGCCTGGTATCACCGCCGTCTCTCCGCCGAACTGCAAGCGCAACCCCTGTGGGCTGTGCTGGATGCGGTGGAAGCCTTCGCATTGGGCGACTATTCCGCTGCGCTGATGAAAGGTGCATCCCTCTCCGCCGAGGAGCAGTCCGCTGTGGCTGCCCAATTGGCCCACTTCACCGGTCTCAGCCAGGCGTACATCGAGCGCTCGAATCTGCGTCTCAATATATTCCGCTTCACCAAAGAGCTGCTGCGGGAAGAGCGGCGCACAGTCGGGCGCATCGACAGCCGCTTCACCGGTGCGGATCGGGACGCTGCCGGCGAAATGTTCGAGTACGACCCCAGCATCAGCGCCACCCAGGGCCTCTACACCGCCACCCTCAACGACTACGTGCGCCGGGAGCTGCGCTTCGAGAGCGACCTGCCCTACGAGATTCTCACCGGCCTCTATCTGAAATGGGACTACAGCAAACACCAGAACCAATACCTGAATGTGGCCGAAACCCTGCGCAAGACGATGAGCCAGAACCCCTATCTGAAGATTTTCGTCGCCAACGGCTACTACGACCTGGCGACCCCCTACTTCGCCACGGAATATACTTTCAATCACCTGGAAATCGAGTCGAGTTTGCAGCAGAACATCAAAATGGCCTGGTACGAAGCGGGCCATATGATGTACGTCCACCCGCCATCACTGGTGCAGATAAAAGCCGATATGGCCGCGTTTATTCAGGACGCGACAGATACAGAAGCCAAAGAACCGTTGGGTGTGCTGCCGGTCTGGTAGGGGGAATAGGCGATGACAATTCTGAATTTTGGCTCTATCAACATCGATCACGTCTACCGGGTGGAGCATCTGGTGCGCCCCGGCGAGACAATTGCCAGCAGCGACTACCGCCAGTTCTCCGGGGGCAAAGGCTTCAACCAGTCGATTGCCTTGGCCCGGGCTGGCGCGTCAGTCAGCCACG
The DNA here is from genome assembly GCA_030432295.1 of Anaerolineae bacterium. Taxonomy (GTDB): domain Bacteria; phylum Chloroflexota; class Anaerolineae; order Caldilineales; family Caldilineaceae; genus JACQGT01. The sequence goes on from JAUIHI010000008.1 coordinate 136,506, forward strand.
CCGGGCGCATCGGCGGCGATGGGGTCTGGCTGCGGGAGCAGTTGGCCGGGGAGGGCGCGGATGTGGACTTTCTGGAAGTGGTGGATAGTCCCTCCGGCCACGCGCTGATTCAGGTGGACGCGGGCGGCGAGAATGCGATTATCCTCTTTGGCGGGGCCAACCGCACCTTCACGCAGGAAGATGCCCGCAAGATTCTGGACAATTTCGGCGCAGGGGATTGGCTGCTGCTGCAAAATGAAATCAGCGCGATGCCGGAGATTCTGCGCCTGGCCGGGGAACGGGGGCTGCGGGTCGTCTTCAACCCCGCTCCGATGGGCGCGGAGGTGTTGGACTATCCGCTGGATGGGGTATCGGTTTTTGTGGTGAACGAAACAGAGGGGGAAGCCTTCACTGGTGAGACAGAACCGGAGGCGATTCTGGCCGGGATGCGCAAGCGCTTTCCCGACGCAACGGTCGTCCTGACGCTAGGCGCAGCCGGGGCCATCTACGACGACGGCAGCCAGCGCATCGCCGTCCCTGCCCAGAAAGTGGAAGTGGTAGACACCACCGCGGCGGGCGACACATTTATCGGTTACTTCCTGGCCGGGTTGGCCGCGGGCGACGATCCCAAATCCGCGCTGGAAACCGCCACCCGCGCCGCGGCCATCTGCGTCACCCGCCCCGGCGCGGCTCCGTCCATTCCCCGGCGGGAGGAAGTCACCAGTGAACAGTAATCAGTCGTTAGTGCTGTCACGCCACTGATTACTGTTCACTGGTGACTGATAATTTCGTTACCGCACCCCCAGCAACAACTCCACCACCAACTGGTCCAGCCGCTCGTAGGGTTTGCCCCGTTTACCCAGGGCCACCCGATCAAAGGAATGGCCTTTTAGCGCCGCGGCCTTCTCGGGCAGATAGGCGCCGCGCAGATGATCCATTGCGCCGTCGTCGGCTTTGACCTCAGCCAGCAGAGCCTGAATCTCCGCGTCCTGGCGGAACTGCTCGGCCTTCTCTTTCAGAATCAGATAGGTACGTATGCAGCCCGCGGCAAAAGCCTTGACATCTTCCAAATCGGAGGTGCGATAGGCGTGGGCGTCGTAGTGGCGGGGTCCGTCGTAGCCCACATCTTCCAGGAAGCGGACCAGAGAAAAGGCCTGTTTGAGGTTGTGGGAGCCGAAGCGGAAGTCCTGATCGTAGCGGGCGAAGTTCTGGTCGTTCAGGTCAATGTGGAAAAGTTTGCCCGCATCCCAGGCCTGGGCCACCGCGTGGGTAAAGTTCAGCCCGGCCATGTGCTCGTGGGCCATCTCCGGGTTGACACCTACCATTTCCGGGTGGTCCAGGGTTTCGATGAAGGCCAGCATATGGCCGGTAGTCGGCAGGTAAATGTCGCCCCGCGGCTCGTTGGGCTTGGCTTCCAGCGCGAATTTCAGGTCGTACTTCTGGTCCCGCACATACTCGCACAGGAAATTCATCGCCTCCCGGAACCACTTGCCCGCCTCCACCGGGTCCTTGCCGGAGTCGGTCTCTGTGCCTTCCCGACCGCCCCAGAAGACGTAGATGCCCGCGCCCAATTCCACGCCCAAATCGATGGCGTGGAGGGTCTTGTGCAGGGCATAGGCCCGCACCTCCGGGTCGTTGCTGGTGAAGGCGCCGTCCCGGAAGGCCGGGTCGGTGAAGAGATTGGTCGTTGCCATCGGCACGACCAGCCCCGTATCGGCCAGTGCCTTTTTGAAGTCCCGCACAATTTTGTCCTGCTCGGCTGCCGTGGCCGTGATAGGGACCAGATCGTTGTCGTGGAAGTTGACCCCCCACGCGCCGACTTCCGCCAGCAGGTGGACGATCTCCACCGGCGAGATCGCATCCCGCACGGGTTCGCCGAAGGGGTCCCGGCCTGGATTGCCGACGGTCCACAGGCCGAAGGTGAATTTATTGGCGGGGGAGGGTGTGTAATTGCTCATTGGATTCTCCTGAGTGAAGAAGTTCGACTTTTTCTAAAAAGTCGAACTTCTGATGGCTAGGCCAGTCTATAAAAACGCACTGCGTTGTCGTGCAGTATCATCTCTTGCTCTGCCGGGGAATAGTGGGCGATCGTCTCTGTGGCCAGGGCAAACCAGCGGCGATAGTCCGCGGCCAGGTTGACCACCGGCCAGTCGGAGCCGAAGACCACCCGCTCCGGGCCGAAGCTGTCCAAAATGTGCTCTATATACGGGCGCACCTGATCCGCGGTCCAGTGCTCTTTGTCGGCTTCGGTGACGACGCCAGAAAGTTTGCAGTGAATGTCCGGTCGCTGGGCCAACTCCCGAATCTGGGACTTCCACGGCTCGCTCAGCCCGGCTTCAATCCCCGGCTTGCCCATGTGGTCCAGGATGAAAGAAACATCCGGGCAGCGCTCCACCAGCCGTAGCACATCGCCCAATTGAGAGTGGAAGATGCAGAGATCGAAGCTGAAGCCGTATTCGGGTAGAAGTTGCACGCCCCGCACAAAGTCTGCACCTGTGCTGAAACCCAGTGGCTCTGATTGGATCAGGCGGCGGATGCTTTTGACCAGAGGCAGTTTTTGCAGCGCAGCCAGTTCGTCCCGTACAGCTTCGCCCCGCTGCAAACGGGCGTGGGCCACAACCCCCCGGATGCGCGGATCGTCCGCTGCCAGGGATGTCACCCACTCGGCTTCACGCAGGGCGTGGGCAGGCAGACAGTCCGCCTCCACAAAGACAATCCCGGCCAGCTCATAGGGGAGTTCACCCCGGGCTGCGTCCAGGTCCGCGGGAAAGGTCGGCTGGCTGATAGCCGGCGCGTCTGCCAGCCAGGGATAGTCAATGGCGTCAGGGTTCCAGAAATGGACGTGTGAGTCTATGTAGCGATTGGTCATTGGGGGCCTCGTCTTTGTGGGTGGATGAGGTGATAGACGCTATCCGAATTGTAACCCTCTCGTATCTCCCGCGCAAACGGATGCGCTACTCGCCGTTTTCAATTTGCTACTAAAGCGATTTTGATCAAAAATTGAGCGATTCCCGGTAACCCCGTTAGCCAGAGAAGAGGGGACGCAGATTTTCATGATTTGGACTGATCTGCGCTGTTCTCTGTTTCTGCGTTCATCTGCGTCCATTTTTGCCTTCACCCCAGGGAGATGCCCGTGCAGCGTCAACTCGTTCTCGCCGTCTATGTGCCTACACTGATTCTTGCCTTTTGCACCGGTCTGCTAACGCCGATTTTGCCTATTTTTGTGAAGGAGGAATTTATCGGTTCCTACGGGATGATCGGTCTGGTCCTGGCCGCGGGCGCGATTGGGATGATTATCGGCGACGTGCCCGCGGGCGCGCTGGTGGGGCGGCTGGGGCAGAAACGGTCGATGCTGATCGGCATCGCAGGTATGGCCCTGGGAACCCTCGCCTTTACCTGGGCCTCGTCGGTCTACGAGCTGATTGTCTACGCCGTCTTTGTCGGTTTTGCCAGCACCCTCTGGAATATCTCCCGCCACGCCTATCTCGCCGAAGCTGCGCCGTCGAGTAAACGGGGCCGGGCGATTGCCATTTTTGGGGGTATCAACCGGGCTGGCTCTTTCGTCGGGCCGATTGTGGGTGGCGCGCTGGCCGGCGCGCTGGGGTTGCGTGCGCCCTTCTTTCTCTACGCGGGACTGGCACTGATCGCCCTCATCTTCCCAATCCTCTATCTGCCGGAGAGCGGTGTGCGTGCGCCCAGCCGGGGCGGAATACGCGGCCACACAGGCCATCTCTGGCGGGTTCTGCTGGAGAACTGGCGGGTGCTCTTTACCGCTGGCTCGGGCCAGCTCTTCGCCCAGATGATTCGTTCGGGCCGGGGGATTGTCGTGCCCCTCTTTGCCGCGGACATTCTGGGGCTGGATGTGCAGCAGATCGGGCTGATTGTGGGGCTTTCTTCCGCGGTGGATATGAGTATGTTCTACCCCGCAGGCTATGTGATGGACCGCTTCGGGCGCAAATTCGCCTATGTGCCCTCTTTTGCCATTCAGGCCCTGGGGATGGCACTCATCCCCTTCACCACCAGCTTTTTTACACTGTTGCTGGCGACGGGGCTGATTGGTTTTGGCAACGGGCTGGGGTCCGGCACAATGATGACCCTGGGCGCGGACCTGGCCCCGCTGGATACGCGCAGCGAATTTTTGGGTCTTTGGCGGCTGATTGGAGATGGGGGCGCGTTTGGCGGCCCGATTGTGGTGGGATGGGTGGCCGTCCTGCTTGGCTTGTCCTCGGCCACATTTGTCATCGCGGGGGTCGGCCTGGCCGCGGCCCTGGCCTTAGGGACACTCGTGCCAGAGACACTACACCGCCCACCGCCAAAGCCGACACCTACGCCAGTCTAAGGGTTTTACATCTGTCCGCTTGGCTGAGCCAGGGCCAGCACCGCGTGGAGCAGCACATTCGCGCCCGCCACCAAATCCTCCGGCGGGGTATACTCTGCCGGGCTGTGGCTGCGTCCGTCTTTGGATGGCACAAAAAGCATCCCCGTGGGGGTGATAGCGGCCAGCATTTGGGCGTCGTGGCCCGCGCCAGAGGGCAGGGAATGGGTAGCATAGCCCAATGAATCCGCGGCCTGCTGGATGAGGGACTGCATTCCGCTGTCCATCGGCGTGGGATGGCTGCTGGAACGGGCATCCACTTGCGCGGCCAGACCCGGCCCTGCCGCAACTTCTTCCGCCAATCTCCGCAACGCTTCGTCGATGCCGTCCAACTCGGCCTCTGTGCCAGCCCGAAACTCCACCCAAACTGTCACCTCGCGTGGCGTTACATTCGCCACCCCCGGTTTCACCTCCACATTGCCACAGGTGACAACTGCTTCCGGGAAGTCCGCTGCCACCCGTTCGGGCGCTGCGGCGATGAAGCGGGCCGCAGCCACCAGTGCATCGGCCCGCAGCCCCATCGGTGTGGTCCCCGCGTGGTCCGCCCGGCCCAGAAATGTCAGATACCAGGCCCGGCGGCCAAAGATAGCGCTGACGACACCGATGGGCACATTTGCCGCTTCCAGCCGTGGCCCCTGCTCGATGTGCAATTCCAGATAACCGGCCAGAGAGTCGCCGGGTCGCCGCGCCGCCAGCACCGCCTCCGGGTCCAGTTGGCCGGGGACCTGCGCCCACATCGCGGGCAGATCGTCGAACTCTTCCGCCTCGTCCGCGGCGTCCAGAAAGGCGGCTATCGACGCTTCGGTGTGGACGCCAGTCAGCGCCCGGCTGCCGAAGAAATAGCCGAAGCGCCCCTCCTCGTCGGTGAAGTTCACCACTTCCACGTGAAATGGCAATCGAACGCCGCTCTCTTGCAGGGTCAGCGCCACCTCTAATCCGGCCAGCACACCGAGCGCTCCGTCATACGCGCCGCCGTGGGGCACTGTGTCCAGGTGGGAGCCGATGAGCAGGGTGGGCGCGTCCTCGTCGTCGTACTCCAGCCGGGCCGAGAGATTGGCCGCCTGATCCAGCCGTACCCGCAGACCGCCCGCTTCGGCAGCCTCGCGAAAATAGCGCCGGGCCGCCCGATCTGCCGCGGAGAAGGGGCGTCGATCCCGTCCGCCCCCCGCCTCGTCGGGGAGCAGGCCGATCCGGGCCATTTCGTCGATTGTGGACAAAAAACGGGTTTGGTTGATGCGTAGGTTTGTGTGTGGCATAGGAGTATGGGGGGTGAGATATTGGGTATTGGATATTTCGTAGGGATGATTTCCAATGCTCCCCACGAAATATCGTCGTGGTTTATTTGGGCGGTTCGGTATCTTTACAATTCGAGAGGAGAGAGCACGCCCACGTGCGGCTGTGACTCGACTGCGACCGGCACGTGGGCGTGCCTACTCCTCGTACCGAATTCTAAAGATCGTTCGACGGCGAAATGAACCACGCCGAAATATCCAATACCCAATATCAGTTATCGAAGTCCAGCAGGAATACGCGACTGATCTTCCACCAGCCCGACCAGCGTGGCCAGATTGCGAGCGTCGCTGCCGTCGCCGTCCTTGTCTTTGGGCGTTTCCAGCAGCATTCCAATGCCGTCCCAGCGCAGGTCGTTGAGGATGTGGCGGAAGCCTTCCAGCCCGACGAAGCCCTCGCCGATGTCGGTGTGGCGGTCTTTGCGGGTTCCCACGTCGTTTTTGCTGTCGTTGAAGTGCCAGCATTTGACGGTAGAGATGCCGATTGTCTCCTCAATCTCCGCCATCATCGCCGCATAGCCTTCTGGGGTGCGGAAGTCGTAGCCTGCACCCAGCGCGTGGCAGGTGTCCACGCAGACGCCGACCCGGCTCTTGTCCTCCACACCGTCGATAATCGCGGCCAGTTGACCGAAGGAATAGCCGAGAGTTGTGCCTTGGCCCGCGGTCAGTTCCAGCAGTGTCATTGTATCGGCGCATTCGGGCAATTCTTCGTGCAGACGGTTGAGCGCGGCAGAAATCCGAGCCAGGCCCGCCTCTTCGCCGCTGCCCGTGTGCGCGCCGGGATGGAGGACGACGTGACGAATGCCATAGGCTTGTGCCCGTTTCAATTCGTCCTTCTGTCCGCCGATGCTGCGCCCCCACAGGGGGTCTTTCGGCGAGGCCAGGTTGATCAGATAGGTGGCGTGGCTGACTGCGTATTCCACGCCCAGGGCAGGCATCTGTTCGTGCCAGCGGGCCGTGTCCGCCGGGTCCACTGGGGGGCCGCCCCACTGCCGGTTATTCTTCGTAAAAACCTGTACTGCGTTGCTGCCCACCGCGGCTGCGGAATCCAGCGCGTTGCTCACGCCGCCGGAAATGGACATGTGTGCGCCCAGCAATAGACCGGACATAAGTTGCTCCTCGTTTCGATGAAAAAGTGATACGGCGATACGGTGGAGTCCGCACCGTTCTGACCACTTTGGGGTGATCCCTCTTCTTCTGTTCCTATCCTACGTGCTAATGGGTTTACGGTCAAGAAGCGATTTCAGTGGGGGTATAGTTCATAATAGTCGGAGAGGTCACGAAACGCGTCAGATCAGCGACGCTGATTGAGTGCCATCAGAATCCAAAGGATTCTGCGTCTTCGAGGCGTATCGAAATCAAGGAGCGGGTCTACAATTACTGCTTTAATGACCCGCTTGGTTTCGATATGGCGGGAAACAGCACCCGCCTACTCAACCGGCGCTAGTCTCCGACGAATGTGAATTATACTCTTTCAGTCGGGGCGTGACTTAGTCCGACTCAACCGTTCTGTAAACATCCCCCACAAACAAACAACGCCCCGTGAACCGGATTCTCCAACCCGGTTCACGGGGCGCTGCCCGTCCTTATCTTTTTGCGAATCCCGCAATCGGTCTCCTCTCACGGCTCAGCCCCGGATGAACTGGCTGATGACCTGGGGCGTGGCAGTGGACATACCCACCACATCCAGCATCCCTGGGTCCTTCGGATCCGCGATGCTGAAGCCGTTGCTGGTCATCCCCACCACCACCAGCCTGGCCGGGATGCCCGTGCGCTCCCGGTACTGGGCCAGGGCCTGGGACGGATGGATGCTGCCGGCCCAGGTCTCGCTGTCGGTGTAGACCACAAAGGCGTCCACCTCCAGCCCCTTTTCCAGGGCGTAGAGCATCGGCAGAGCGCAGTCTGTGGCTCCGAAGGGCAGGCCATCGATCCGCTTCACCACATCGTCCAGCCGCTGACGGGGCGACAGGTCCAGCACCGAGATGCCGGTGACGCCCCAACCGGGCCGATTGCCGTGCATGAGCGGGCTGCCGCCCCCGGCGGTGAAGCCGGTTACGATTACCTGCTGCTCCGTGCGCATCGTCACCAGGGCCAGGGCCGCGGAGGCGATGCGGGGGGAGATGCCGGGCATACCCGCGATATCAGGCCCGCCCATCGAGCCGGAGACGTCCAGGGCCAGCATCACGCGCTTGCCCGTCGGCTCCACATTCTCGAAGGCCAGGTAGAAGGCTTCGTCCAGCGCGTTCGTTATGGCAGAAGCGCGCTCCCACTTCAGCGAGCCACGCACGCCCTGACCGCTGGCGTAGGTCTTCATCGCCACCAGCACCGCCAGGGGATGCACCCGCGCCCGGCGGATGGCTTCCCCGTCACGCAGACGGGCCGCCACCGCTTCCACCTCTGGCTTGCCAGCCACCAGCAGGCCGTTGGCGCTCATCCGGCCCAGGTTGCGCAGAAGCGCGCCCAGGGGCAGGTTGGGCAGAAGCTCGGCCCAGACGTCGCTGGAACCCAGCCATTCGGAAGGCACGAACTCCCAGGTCAGCCGGTGCTCACGGATCAGACCGCGGATTTCGTCCTCGCTGGTGGCCCGCCTGGCCCGCTCGTAGACCCAGAGCAGACGCAGACTTTCGTCCGTGGGCAGGTCCGAACCGATGTCCTCCCAGCCCTTGGCGATCCATCCGAAGATGGCGTCGTGCTGGGCGCTGGCCGGCACGGGCTTGGCCAAACGCAGCGCGTCCCGGTGGCTCCAGCCGTCCCGCTGCTGGTACTTCACGGCCTGGTAGGCCAGACGGCCCGGCTCCATGCCGTTGTACCAGGCGGTGACGCCGTTGCGCAGGAGACGACCCCAGCCGCGCACACCCTTCACATATTCCAGAAAATGGAAGAGGTGGGTTCCGGTGCGGGCTACCGCGGGCAGGGCCGCGAGGGCCGCCCGGCGGGTCTCTACATCGCCGAGACCGGTGGCCAGGGCCAGGACGAAGAGGGCCGGATCGTTCTTGGCCGCCTTGCCGTTCTGGCTCACATCCGCCACCTGGGCCACCACCCGCAGCCCGTCGGCCTGGATGCAGCGCACCGCAGCCTGGGCATTCTCCACAGTGAGCTTCTGCTCGCTCACGTAGAAAGTGCCGCCCTCGCTGCCCAGGATCAGGAAGCGTTCGAGCTGGGTCCAGTCGTCCACACGCCAGGCGAAACCGCCCGCGCTGTTGGCCGTCTGCCCCGCGCCCGGAATGGGCTGACTCTGGGGCGTGACCCGTGTGTTGAAGATACTGCCGTAGTTCACAGACATTTTGCACCTCCTTTCAGGTGCGAAGATTGGATAGATTGCGGACAAGTGATGAATTCTGGTAACCGCCATTGCTGGCGGCTGTAACGTTCCAGCGTTACTATTAGGTGGTGGATAACCAGAACTCTTCGGCCCGCAAAGTGACAGGGGATGGGACTCGAACCCACGACCTCCAGGTGAATGGTAACCCACAGTCCCGTCGGCCCAGCGGACTGGGCAAGGGGTGGGCGCGGGATATGGCCTAGGCCATCTGGCGCTCTAACCGGCTGAGCTACCCTGTCATCGATTGTGTGAGCAAGAACCCGGTGCGCTGGAGCGCACTGGATTCTTGCGAGTTGGCCGGGGCGGGACTCGAACCCGCAAATCCCAGATAACCCGTCTCCTTCGGTCCAGAAACTGGACGAGGTTTTGGAACCGGGTTCCCGGCCATAATTTGGTTTTGTGGGCAAGTTGTCGTATACCGGGTCAAGTTAAGGGAGATAACCGGTATGCTTCGGCCCACAAATTGGTCGGGGCGGGACTCGAACCCGCAACCCATCATTTATAGTGATAACCCGTGATCCCTCCGGCCCAATAGGCTGGGCAAGTGCGCGGGAACGGGAGTGCGCTCTGCCATTGAGCTACCCGACCATTGATTGTGCTATGCGGGCAAGTTGTTGTCTATCGGGTTCATTCGCTGGTTTGATAACCGATAGACTTCGGCCCGCAAATAGACCGGGGCGGGATTTGAACCCGCAACCTCCACGTCCGATAACCCACAATCCCGTCGGCCCGGCACGCCGGGCAAGGGGGTGGGAGCGGGACAGGCATTACGCCGCGTGTCGCACTGCCATTTGAGCTACCCAGTCCTATATTGTACAGGCACATCCGAGCGAATCGACATCGACTGTCGGCTCGTTCAGACGCACTTTCCTGCAAGTTGACAGGGGCGGGAATCGAACCCGCAACCTAAAGAATGGATAACCCACATCCTATCGGCCCGGACAGACAGACGTTCGACCTCACAGGGAAGTCAAACCTCCGGGAGTGTCGTCCGGGCAAGAGAGTCGGAAACGGGAAAGGCGCGCCGCCACGAAATGGGCAGTTTGCCAACCTTTCGCGCTGCCATTGCGCTGCCCTGCCAAGGGCTGTGTGGGCGAGTTGTTGCATACCGGAGTCTGGGTCGATATTGGGTTAGATAACCGGTATGCTCCGGCCCACACAGGATTCAGTTGTTGTTTTTGGGGCCAATCAAAAAGCCCCGACCTGGTGGCCGGGGCAAGGAGTCAGCGGAAAGAGAGCGTCTGTTAGAAGCTCACCTGCTGGAACCGGGCGCGGCAACCAGGGATAGTCAATGAGAAAATAGCGGAATCTGTCGGTTGGATGGCCGTATACAAAGACCAGACCAAACCGGCAACCGGATTATTTCCTCTATGCAATTTAGGAGTAAAATTCTGTTTCATCGTTTGCATGACATCTGTTGGTTGCATCGCTTTACGGAAAAATTCCGCAAGCTCCCCGGTTGGGGAGACGAACTATAGCACGGTTTTTTTGGGCTGTCAAATCCAGGAAGCGCTGTTTTGCGCAAACAATTTTGCTTTTCCCGTTCCCCTTCCTTCCCCTTCCTTCTCCGGCCAGTGGTATACTGTGGATGTATACTGACACTATCCCAGCATCCCAATATCCCACGCCTATGCTTCTTGCACTCGATACCGCCACCAATACGGCCTCTGTCGCACTCTATGACCAGACCGCCGACCTCCTCCTGGCCGAACAGACCTGGCAGGCCCGTCGCCGCCAGACCGAGGAGACGATTCCGGTCATCCAGGAGATGCTGGTCCGGCTGGAAATCGGCACGGATCAGATTGACGCCTTGGCTGTGACCACCGGTCCCGGCAGCTTTACGGGCGTGCGTATCGCCATCAGTGTGGCCAAAGGCATTGCGCTGGGGCTGGAAAAATCGCCCCAAATCATCGGCCTGCCTGCCCTCTGCGTGACCACTGCTCCCTTTTTTGCCCCGGCCCAGGCGACAGGCGCGACGATCTGTGCCTTTCTGCAGGCTGGGCGGGGACGCTACAACTGGGCTTTCTTTCCGCCAGGCAGTGAACTCTATCGGCCCAGCGCGGATGAGCACGGCTTTGGCAAACTGGATGCGTTTCAGAATGGGCTGGCCGCGGCGGAAGGACCGGTCTGGCTGGTGGGGGAAATGACCCCGGAGTTGGCAGAATCTGCGACAGGCTTGCCCAATCTGACAGCGGTGGACGGTGTAAGTGGGCTGCGGCGGGCGGGAATGTTGGCCCGGCTGGGGTCGCGCCATCTGGCCGCGGGCCACGCCGACACTCTGGATACCCTCGAACCCATCTACCTGCGCGAGCCGTAGCCCGATGTCCCCGCGACCAATGCCCTCGCTCCTCATTCGCCCTATGACAGCCGACGATCTGGACGGCGTTCTTCTGTTGGAAGAGACGAGCTTCGCCGCTGATGCCTGGTCCCGCGCCCTCTACGAACACGAACTCAACGACAACAAACTCAGCCGCTACCGGGTAGTTGTGCCAGCCGACTCGAACGAAGTGATTGCCCAGGGCGGCTGGATGCTCTTTGGGGATGAGGCCCACATTCTGACAATTGCCGTGTGCCCGGAACAGCGGGGACAGGGCATCGGGCGCTGGCTGCTGCTCCATTTGATAGACGAAGCCCGCCAATCGGGTTGCCGCGCCATTGCCCTGGAAGTGCGCCCCAGCAACGAGGCCGCGCTGGGCCTGTATGAGAAACTGGGCTTTGCCCTGATCGGTCGGCGCAAACGCTACTACCCGGACAAGGAAGACGCGCTGGTGCTGCTGTTGGAAGGAATTGACGACGAGTTGGTGTGGGGGCCGCTGGCAAGGGAGTTGGCGAAATTGGCGGGACAAATAACGGGACAAAAAATAGTGAATGCGATGCCCTGAGCTTGTCGAAGGGGTGAATAGCGAATTGAGAACTGCTAAGTAGGAGAGCGACGAGATGAACGTTCGTTTTGGCTATCGGAATGTGGAATTTCCCAGCGAGACGCTGGGTGTGCTGCGGGACAGCAGCGATCTGCTGGGCGATGTGGCGGCCCTGCACGCCCGCATGGACGAGGACGGCTATCTGCTTCTGCGCGGGCTGATCGACCGGCAAAAGGTGTTGACCGCGCGGGAGACAATTCTGGCCCACATGCGGGAGAACGAGGCCCTGACCCCGGACACGCCCCTGCTGGAAGGGGTGATGCCCAAAGGCGGACGCAGTGTGCCGATGATGGGGCGCAAGGGCATCGCCTTCCACCCGGATGTGTTGGCCGTGCTGGAAGGGTCTGAGCTTTTCGGTTTCTTCGACCGCTATTTTGGCGAGCCGAGCCTGACTTTCAACTACAAATGGCTGCGGGGCGTGGGCAACGAGCAGTATACCGGCGCCCACTACGATTTTGTTTATATGGGCCAGGGGTCGCCCCAACTGCACACGACGTGGATACCCTTTGGCGACATCCCGATTGAGCAGGGGGTGCTGGCCATGTGCGTCGGCTCCCACAATCTGCCCAGCTTCGCCCGCCTGCGCGACACCTACGGCCAAATGGATGTGGACCGGGACGGCATCGAGGGCTGGTTTACCAAAGACCCGTTGGAGATTGTGGAGAAGTTTGGCGGCCACTGGCTGACCGGCGAATTCTACGCGGGGGATGTGATCCTCTTCGGGATGCACACAATGCACGCATCTACCACCAATCTGACCAACCGTTTCCGCCTGAGCTGCGACATCCGTTTTCAGCCCGCCAGCCACCCCGCGGACAAGCGCTGGGTGGGCGACGGGCCGGGTCACACGCTGCTGGGCAAGCAGGAGATGCGCTCGATAGAAGAGGCGCGGGTGGCCTGGGGGGTATAGTGTATTGCGTGTTCTGTTGGGTCTGCTCGTCGTCCAAAGAAACGTCAAACGTAAAATGTGAGATTACCCGGCCTTTCTCACGTTTTACGTTTGACGTTTCTTTTGTTTCAATGGATTTTAGGATTCCTCAATGCTTCTCGAACTCGCGGCCATCTTTCTCAATGTCGTCACCCCCGTCTTTGCCCTCGTCCTCATCGGTGCGCTGGCCGGGCGCTGGCTGGCCCTGGATACCCGCACCCTCACCCGTTTCGCCTATTTCCTGCTCACCCCAGCCTTCGTCTTCAATATCATCGGCAAAGCGGATGTCTCGGCTGCGTTGGCCCTGCGGATGATCGGCTTCATCGCCGTCGTAGAAATAGGCTTGGCCCTGCTGGGCTTTGCCGTGGCCCGGCTGCTGGGCCGCCCCAGGAAAATGGTGGGCGCGTATATTCTCATCGCCGTCTTTGGCAATGTGGGAAACTTTGGCCTGCCCCTCATCGAATTCCGCCTGGGGCCAGACGCGCTGATCCCGGCGACGGTCTTCTTTGTCTCCGTTTCGATGATCGCCTTTACGATTGGTGTGGCCGCGGCCACCGGCAGCCAGGGCAGCAAACTCAACGCGCTCTTCTCCGTCCTCAAAACCCCCGCGATTATCGCCCTTCCCTTTGCCCTCCTCTTCAACGCCACCGGCGGACCACCCCTTTTTCTGGACCGGATCGCCGGGCTGCTGGGCGCGGCAATGGTCCCCACAATGCTGGTGACCCTGGGGGTGCAGTTGACCCAACTGAAGAATTTTCGCTTTTCTGCGGATATGTTCATCGCCAGCGGGGTGCGGTTGCTGGGCGGTCCCCTGCTGGCCTTTCTGCTGGTTATCCCCTTTGGCCTGACCGGGCTGGAACGGGGCGCGGGGATTTTGCAGGCGTCTATGCCCTCGGCGGTGCTGGCGTCGATTATCGCCCTGGAACACGACCTCCTGCCCGACTTCGTGACGCCGACTGTTCTGCTCTCTACGCTGCTCAGTCTGGTTACACTGACCGGGCTGATGGTGGTGATTTAGAGTTTCCGTTCTGGAAATAGGCACACGGATTGACACGGAACGGACGGATTCTCACGGATTTTATCTGCGAAAATCTGCGAAAATCTGCGCCCTCTGCGTCCCCTGTGTTCTTATGCTATACTTTTGGCAGATACTCGACATCCTGGCCGCGGATTCGCTCACAGGTTGACAGTGTACGCAGTGCTATTGAAGGGATTCCCGCTGGTGGCTATGTAGAAATACCGATTTGATCTTTCCCGCTACAATAATTGAGTACACAAATGACCAACTTCTGGCAGACCCTCCAATCCCCGCCCGCCGAATTTTCCGTCATTCCCTTCTGGTTCTGGAACGACGACCTGGACGCGGACGAACTGCGCCGCCAGATCGCCGACTTCCAGGCCCACGGCGTGGACGGCTTTCTCATCCACCCCCGGGTCGGCCTGCCCCACAGCCTGGGCTGGATGTCGGAGAAACTCCTCAGCTTCTATGACATCGCCATCGACGAAGCCCAGCGTCGGGGTATGCAGGTCATCCTCTACGACGAGGGAATGTACCCCTCCGGCTCCTCGTCGGGACAGGTGGTGGCGGAGAACCCGGCCTATCGTTGCCGCTGTCTGGCGAAAGTGGAATTGGCGGGTGGCGAAGAACCGGTGCTGGCAGACGGCCAGAGTCTCGTCGCCGTTGTGGCCCGACAGAACGGCCAGCGGGTCGCGGTCATCGACCGCCCCCTGGACGCCTTCATCCGGGGACTCCACTATACCGACGACAGCGACGCCGAGAACGCCAAGGCCGAGGATGAACCCCCCGCAGGCGATCTCCTCAACCCGGACGCGGTGGATTGCTTCATCCGTCTGGTCTACGACAGATTCGCCGCCCGCTACCGCCAGCACTTCGGCAGCACAATCACCGCCATCTTCACCGACGAACCCAGCCCGGTGGGCCGCCCCCGGGAGCGGGGCATCTGGCCCGGCACAACCGGCATTCTGCCCGAAGTCAACCGCATCCTCGGCTACGACTTCACCCCCCACCTGCCCAGCCTCTGGTACGATGACGAGCCGGACGCGGCCCACCACCGGGCCGAATATACCCGTGCCATCGGCCTGCGCATGGAAGAGGTCTGGTATCAGCGCCTCTATGACTGGTGCGAGCGTCACGGACTGCCCCTCACCGGCCACCCCGCCGAGGCCGACGACTTGGGCGCAGAGCGCTACTTCCACATCCCCGGCCAGGATTTGGTCTGGCGCTGGGTCCTGCCCGATCACCCCACAGCCTTAGAAGGCCGCCAATCCACCCAGGGCAAGTGCGCCTCCTCGGCGATGATCCACCTGGGCCGCCGCCGCAACCTGAACGAACTGTGCGGGGCCTACGGCCACGAACTCACGTGGGAAGAGATGAACTGGCTGGCCGACTGGTGCTTCATCCGCGGGGCCAATCTCCTCGTCCCCCACGCCTTCTACTACTCAGTGCGGGGCATCCGTCGCGACGAGCGCCCGCCGGACGTGGGACCCAACAGCGCCTGGTGGGATCGCTATCCCGTCTACGCTGACCGCTGCCGCCGCCTCTCCTGGCTCAACACCGACAGCCGCCACATCTGCCACACGGCCATTCTGGGCGCGTCGGATCATCTGCCCTGGGCCGCGGCCAAAGTCCTATTCCAGCACCAGCGGGACTTCAACTATCTGGAGGAGCGCCACCTGTGGGAGGACGCGCAGGTGGACGAAACGGGCATCCACATCGCCGGAATGCACTACGCTGCGCTGATCCTGGACCAGCCGCCCCACCCCGCGGCTGGGCCTGCTCTTGCCCTGCTGGAAAAAAGCGGGCGACTGATTCGCCACGCAGCCGACACCCCCGCCACAGAATTGGTCGCCCGCCTGGACGCGCTGGTGTCGCCGGATGTGACCGTCGATCCCCCAACCCCGTCCCTGCGGGTGCGACACATCCAGAAGGACCGGCGGGATGTCTGGATGCTCTTCAACGAAGAAAGAGCGCCGCTGGCAACGAATTTTCACTTGGCCGGCGCGGGCGGACTGTCGCGGGTGGACCCGGCGACGGGCGAGCAGGCGGCGTTTGTGAATGGCGGGGCGTTGTCGCTGGCGGGGTATGAGTTGACGCTGCTGGTGGGGGAAGAATAGAAAGATGCGCCCCCGTCTCGCTCGTGTCTCCCGCAAAATCTACAACCTCCTGCGCCGTCCCTGGGCCGACAAATGGCTGTTGGCCCAGGTTTTTGTGCTGCTGGGTTTCACCCGGTTGGCTATCAATACCCTCTCCTTCAAACGCCTGGCCCGATACTTCGGCCCCCAAAAAGTGGAGACGCCTGCCGACGCGCCGCCTGAGCAATTGGCCGCGGCCCGGCGTATCGCCTGGGCCATCAGTCGGGTCAGCCCCTACACCCCGTGGAAGAGCAACTGCTTTCCCCAGGCCCTCACCGCCAAAATCCTGCTGCGATGGCGGGGCATCCCCAGCACTCTCTATCTGGGCGCGGCCTTCGCAGAGGACAAATCCAAACTGGAGGCCCACGCCTGGCTGCGCTGCGGCCCGCTATATGTGACCGGCGGCAAGGGGGATGAGAAGTTCGGGACAGTGGGGGTCTTTGGGGAATAGCGGAAATAAAAATTGTACGGGCAGGATATAGCGTGCCCGTACAATTTGGAAAGAGCGCACCGCAGACGCCCGCCCTTCAGGAAGCAAGAGAAATCCGTTCCTCCCCCGCATAGATCGTAAACCGCTCTCCCCGCAGAAAGCCCACAAGCGTCACGCCGAACTGGCGGGCCACATCCACGGCCAGGTGGCTGGGCGCAGAGACCGCGCAGACAATCGGCACGCCCGCCACTGTGGACTTTTGTAGAATCTCGTAGGAAGCCCGCCCGCTCACCAGCAGAATGCAGTCGGAGAGGGGCAGCTTGCGGTTGAGCAGCGCCCAGCCCACCACTTTGTCGACCGCGTTGTGGCGCCCCACATCCTCGCGCAGACAGAGCAGTTCCCCTGCCCCACTGAACAGCCCCGCCGCGTGCAGCCCACCCGTAGATTCAAAGAGTGTCTGCTCTGCCCGCAGTTTCTCCGGCAGAGCGGTCAGCACCTCCGCATCCACAACTGGGCCAGGGAGCAGTACCGAACAGCCCCGTATCTCAATCGCTTCCAGGCTGGCTTTGCCGCAGACACCGCAGGCGCTGGTAGTGTAGAAGTGGCGTTCCAGCGTCGCCAGTTCGGGCAGGGCGGGCAGGTGCAGCCCCACATTGACGATATTGTAGCGCTGCTCCGGGTCCACCGCCGGGTCCACGCAGTAGGAGATGTGACGGATCAGCCCCCGCTCGCTTACGACCCCTTCGCTGTATAGAAAACCGGCGGCCAACTCAAAATCGCCCCCTGGTGTTCGCATAGTGACGGCTACTGTTTTGGTCTGCCCGCCCGCTTGCAGCCGGATTTCCAGCGGCTCCTCCGCGGCCAGATAGTCCAGCCGTTTGCGGGCGCGGCCCTGCTCCACAATCGTCACCGGCGCGCGCACTTTGCTGCCGACACGGACGGCCATCTTATGCTTCCTCCAGAGTCAAATTCACACCGCCATCACCCGCACCGGGCAGACCTTCAACTCCGCTGTCTCCGTAATCGGGTCGTAGCCGGAGCCGGTGAGGGTGTTGATGGGCACTTCCGGGAAGGCGAAGCTGGCGAAGACTGTGCCCCGGGGTGAACGGCGGGTGGCCTCCACCCGGATTTTCACCGTCCCCCGTCGGCTGGACATTTCGGCCCAGCCCCCGTCCACCAGCTCCCAGGCGGTCACGTCGTCCGGGTGGACTTCCAGCGTCTCTTCCGAGAGCAGATAGTCGATGCCCGACGAGCGGCCCGTCTGGGTGCGGGTGTGGTAGCTCTCCAACCGGCGGCCAGTGGTCAGCCAGACCGGATAGGCGTCGTCGATGACTTCCGCCGGGTCCCGGTAGTTGGTGAAGCTGAACTTGCCCCGCCCGTTGCTGAATTCGGTCTCGTGCAGCCGGGGCGTGCCGGGGTGGCCTTTGTATGGGATGGGCCACTGGTATTGGCCGCCGTCTGCCATCTCCCAGTCGATGCCCGCGTAGATGGGCGACAACTCGCACAGTTCGTTGAAGACCGGTACAGCCGAGTCGTAATCAAAGCCCTGCATCCCCATCCGCTTGGCTATCTGGCTGATAATCCACCAGTCGGGCTTGGCCTCGCCGGGCGGATCGACGGCTTTGCGCACCCGCTGGATGCGCCGCTCGGTGTTGGTGAAGTGGCCGTCCACTTCGGCCCAAGCCGCGGCGGGCAGCACCACATCGGCCAGTTCGCCGGTCTCCGTCAAGAAAATATCGATGACCACCAGATGTTCCAGGCTTTTCAGGGCGTGGATGCAGTGCTGCTGGTCCGGGTCGGAGACGATTGTGTTTTCCCCGTCGATGAGCATCCCGAAGATACTCTCGCCGCAGCGGTCCAGCGCGGTGACTTTGGTGATGCCCTTCTCCCCGTCCAGGGGCCGCCCGTAGGCACTCTCAAATTTGGCCCGGTTGACCGGGTCAGTCACGGCCTGAAAGCCCACATAATTGTTGGGAATCGCGCCGCTGTCCCCCGCGCCCTGGATGTTGTTCTGGCCGCGCATGGGGTTGATGCCGCCGCCGACTTTGCCCAGATTGCCCGTCATCAGGGCCAGATTACAGAGACTCTGCACGTTCTCCACGCCGCAGATATGTTCGGTGATGCCCAGTGTGTAGAAGATCGCGCCGGGCTTGGCCGAACCGTAGAGAATCGCCGCCCGCTCGATGTCGCTGGCCGGGACGCCGGTGATACCCGCGGCCCAGGCCGGGGTGAACTGGCCCACGTGCTCCAGAAACTCCTCGAAGCCTTCTGTGCGCGCGGCCATAAAGTCCAGATCGTACAGCCCTTCGCGGGCGATGACGTGGGCCATCCCCAGGAGCAGGGCCACGTCCGAGCCGACGCGGATGGGCATGTAGAGGTCGGCCATCTCAGCCAGACGGATGCGCCGGGGGTCGGCGACGATCAGTTTGGCCCCCCGCGCGATGGCCTTCTTCAGCCGGGTGGCGGCCACGGGATGGGCTTCGGTCATATTCGTGCCGATGCAGAAGATCACATCGGGTTTTTCCATGTCGGAAAGTGGGTTGGACATTGCGCCACGCCCGATTGCTGCCGCCAGACCGGCGACGGTGGGGGCGTGTCAAGCACGGCTACAGTTGTCGATGTAGTGTGTGCCGAAGCCAACCCGGATGAACTTCTGCATCAGATAGTCGGCTTCGCTGGGCGTGCGCCCGGAGGCGACGCCGTAGACCGCATAGCGTCCGTGCTTCTCGGCCACCTGTAGAAAGCCCGCCGCAGCCCGGTCCAACGCTTCGTCCCAACTGGCCCGGTGCAGTTGACCGTCCCCACCCCGCACCAGCGGATGGGTCAGCCGCTCCGGGTGGTGGACGTAATCGTAGGCGAACTGGCCCTTCACGCAGAGCGCGCCCTCGTTGGCCGGGCCATCCATAGCCGGCTGAACGCCAACGATGCGGTTGTTCCGCACCATCAAATCAATGGAACAGCCCACACCGCAGTAGCCGCAGATTGTGCGGGTTTTGGTGATAGAGGAAGCTGAGAGTTGCATAAGAATTCCTTCTGATACAAGACGGCAGACCGCAGACGGCGGACCGCATTAGGGCCTATTGAGTCGATACTCGGCGGTCTGCGGTCTGCTGTCCGTCGTCTTCCGTCGCAAACCGCATTGCCTTCCTATCCCCCAGCGCGCCTGTCGGGCAGGTCTGCACGCACTGGCCGCAGAAGGTGCAGGCGGATTCCTTCAACGGATTGTCGAATTCAGTCGTAATTTGGGTGTGAAAGCCCCGGTTCATTACGCTGATGGCGTAGTCGCCCTCCTGCTCAGCGCAGACACGCACACAGCGGTAGCAGGAGATGCAAAGGTCGTAGTCGCGCAGGATAAAGGGGTTGGCGTCGTCGGTTTTGCTGTGGCCCGAATTCGCACCGGCAAAACGGCCCGTGCGTGCGTCGTAACGATCCACCAGCGTTGTGAGTTCCTGGGATGCGTAGCCCCGCAGGGGGTCCACGTCGATACGCGGATTCTCCGACGCCACCATTTCCAGCAGCGTCTTGCGCAGAGCCTCGATCTCCTCGTCCTGGGTTTCCACGACCATTTCGTTGACTGCTTTCGTCGTGCAGGATGCCACCGGCCCGCGCAGGGCCTTCACCCGCACGACGCAAAGACGGCAGCCGCCAAACGCTTCCAGCCGGGGATCGTAGCAGAGGGAAGGGATTGTCTTCCCCACCCGGGCCGCCACTTCGTAGATTGTCTCGCCTTCGGTGAAGGTGTGACGTTCGCCGTCGAGGGTCAGTGTCGATTGCCTCACGCTCATTGCTTTCTCCAATCAGATATTGGGTATTGGATATTTCGTAGTGAAGCGACTGGTTGCCACTACGAAATATCCAATACCCAATATCAAATACCTTTGACGTGCCGCGCCACCTGCTCTGGAAAATACTTCACCAGACTCTCGGCCAGGAGCGGCGCGGCCATGCCCAGCCCGCAGGCGCTGATGGCTTTCATCACCCCGCCGATTTCGTGGACCTCCCCGGTCCACAGGTCGATGTCGTCGGGACCGGCTGTGCCTGCCAGCCGCTCGGTCAGCCGTTGGGTTCCGATGCGGCAAGGAAAGCACTTGCCACAGGACTCGTGGGCGAAGAATTCCATCCCGATGCGGGCGATCTCTACAATATCCCGACTGTCGTCGAAGGCCATCATTCCCGCCGCGCCCAGCATCGATCCGTGGGCGCGGGCGCTGGCCTCGTCCAGTGTGAGCGTTTCCAGCGCATCGCCCGCCAGAAAGCCGCCAGAGATGCCCGCCATTGTAATGGCCTGAATCGTCTGCCCCGGCAATGGCCCACCCGCCCAGTCATATAGCAGTGTCTTCAGCGGCAGGCCAAAGGGGACTTCGTAGTTGCCGGGCCGTTGAATATCCCCAGAGAGGCTGATGAGCTTTGTGCCCGCGTGCTCGCCCAGCCCTAGCCCCTGATACCAATCGGGACCTTTGCGCAGGATTTGGGCCGCGGAGGTCAGGGTTTCCACATTGTTGACCGCGGTGGGCAACTGCTCGTATCCGTGGGTGACGGGATAGGGCGGACGGTTGCGGGGGAAGGGGTGCTTGCCTTCCAGGCTGTTGAGCAGCGCGCCCTCTTCGCCGCAGATATACGCGCCCGCTCCCCGGCGCAGATAGACCCGGAAACTGAAATCGCTGCCTAAAATGTGGTCGCCCAGAAAGCCCGCTGCTTCCGCCGCGGCAATGGCTGCGGCCAGCCGTTCGTAGGTTTCGGGATATTCGTAGCGCAGATAGAGAAAGCCCCGTTCAGCGCCGGTGGCGTAGGCGGCAATTGTCATCCCTTCCAGCACGGCAAAGGGGTCGTGATCCATCAGCGCCCGGTCTTTGAAACAGCCCGGCTCGCCCTCGTCCGCATTGCAGACGACGGTTTTGGGGCCGTTTTCGGCGTCAGCCACGGCCTTCCACTTGACGCCGGTGGGGAAGCCCGCGCCGCCCCGCCCGGCCAGTTTGCTCTCCCGTACCGTTTCAACGACTTCAGCAGGCGACATTTCTGTAACGGCTTTTGTCAACCCGTCGTAGCCTCCCGTGCGCCGGTAGCCGTCCAGTGTGGCCCGATCCGGCTGGCGGATGTGGCGGAAGACACACTCTTCGACCCCGCCAGGGTTGGGTGGGGGCAGGGGCGACGATTGCCGCCGCTCCAACTGGCCCGGCCCTTTTGCCACAAATGTCTCGTGGCCGATGAGGACCGGGACCGGATCGTCGCAACGACCCGCGCAGGCCATGGCCGTCGCGCCGGGCAGACTCTCCAAAATTTTCTGTGCGTCGCGCTGACAGCAGACCGGCCCTGTGCAGACGCGTGGCGCGGCCTGTCCCGGTGCTTCTACGGCGAAGTGATGGTAAAATGTGACAGTTCCATAGAGATCGGCCAGGGGGATGCGCAGTTCCTTACCGATGGCCTGAATCGCTGCTTGAGAGATGTGTCCGTCCCGGTCGTGGAAGGCGTGGAGCACAGGCAACAGGGGCGCAGGTTCGTTCCGATAGGTGTCGATGAGGGTATGGTCGGCGTCGTCGGCGACGATATGGGCAGGTACAAACATTGTACGCTCCGGTGTGGGGTCACTATAGGCTGGGCAGTGGAGGACACGGTTCTAGTGTAGCAAAGAAGGCCCAGCCTGTCCAAACCCTTAGAATTGGACAAGCGCCGGATGGCACGGGAGAGCGGGGGGGAAATCAGATGTCTAAACCCACTGTAGTGGTTGTCACAGGTCGGCCTGGCTCTGGCAAGACGACTCTGGCCCACCGTTTGGCGAAAGCCCTCCACTGTCCGCTGCTCAGCCGGGACGAGTTCAAAGAGGGGTATGTGCGTACCCAGGGACGAAGCCACACAGAACTGGGACCGGAAGTCAACGGGACGCTCTATCACATCTTTTTTGAGAGCGTCAATTTTGTGGTGCGACAGGGGGTCAGTGTCGTTATTGAAGCGGCCTTCCAGCACAGGCTGTGGGAATCGCCCCTGCTGGCTCTGGCGGAGAAGGCCCGGCTCGTCGTCGTCATCTGCTCTGTGGACCCGGCCCTGGCCCAGCGTCGGGCCATCGAACGGGGGCTGGCCGATCCGAACCGGGAGTACTTTCACGGCGATCCGGAAGTGGTCGCGGTCCGGCAGGGCATCGACGCACCGCCGAGGGAGTATCACCCGCCCAGCCTGGATTTCCCGACGCTGACGGTGGATACATCCGACGGCTACGCGCCGGGATTGGCGGAAATTGCGGAATTTGTCGAGTCCGTACTTTGGGGATAGTCAACTGTCCCGCCCCGCCTTCCGATTTGACTGAACAGCTTATTGGGTGACTTTGTGCGATTGCTGCAAAAACTTCGTTTGTCCCTATTCCATTCGCCGCTAGCCGTCTATTTTCTCGTAGCCGCCCTCTTCTACGCGCCCATCCTCCTCGGCCTGCGCACCTTCCCAGACGGCGACTTCACCCACCACTTCCTGCCCTTCAGTCTCTTCCAGCAGAGCGAATGGCTGGATGGCCGCTGGCTGCCAGTCTGGAATCCCTACACCTACGGCGGCCATCCCTTCCTGGCTGATATTCAGGCCGCGGTCTTCTATCCCGTGGGCGATCTGCTGCTGCTGTTGACCCTGCCCTTCACTTCGCCCGCAGCCCGGCTCTATTTTTTGCAGGTGGAAGCGGTGCTGCATATCGCCCTGGCCGGTTTCTTCACCCATCTGCTCGTCCAGCGCTTGACCGGCAACCGGCAGGCCGCTTTCACCGCCGGCGCATTCTTCGCCCTCTCCGGCTATCTGACCGGCTACCCGCCGCTGCAACTGGCAATCCTGCGCACGGCCATTTGGCTGCCGCTGATCCTCTGGCTGATCCTGCGCGCCTGGGACGAACCGGGCCACTGGCGTTGGTGGATCGGTGTCGCTGCGGCCTGGGCCACCGCCTTCCTGGCCGGACACCCCCAGACATTTCTGCATCTGAGCTATGCGGTTGTGGGCTGGGTTGGGTGGCTGTTAGGGATGAGATTTTTAACGCAGAGGCGCAGAGGGGCAGAGGCGCAGAGTGAGAAGGTGGCAGGTGGCAAGCCGCAATTCGCAATTCGCAATTCGCAACTCGCCACGCGCATTTTTGCCTTACTTCTTTTGACTTTTGCCTTTTCCGCGGTTCAACTGCTGCCCAGCCTGGAATTCACACGGCTCAGCGTGCGCGCCAGTGTGGACTACGCCTACGTTAGCGGCGGTTTTCCTGTGCAGGACCTCTGGCAGATGCTCTTTCCTGGCGTCCTCACCCAATTCTCGCCCATCTTTATTGGCCTTCCCGGTCTCTTTCTGGCACTACTCTCCCTCTTTCAGATGCGCCCTATTCACCATTCACAATTCGCTATTCGCTATTCCCTATTTTTCTTCCTTTTGGTTTTGCTCTCCCTCGGCCTCTCCCTGGGCAGCAACGGCTTTCTCTACCCGCTTTTCTACCGTTTCGCGCCCGGTTGGAACCTTTTTCGGGGCCAGGAACGCGCCGCTTTTCTGGTTGCCTTTGGCTTGAGTGTGCTGGCGGGCTATGGAATGGCCGCGCTGCCGGGACTGAGCCAACGGGCGCGGCGACTGGCGGTTAGCGGGCTGGTGATTGCCCTGGCAGGGGGCGGGCTGCTCTTTGGCCTCTTTTGGCAGAGGAGCGGGCGCGGTGCCCTGCCCAACAGTGAATTTCTGGTTGTGGCCCTTCTTTCTCTTCTGGTCTCGCTGCTGATGGCCTGGCTGCTCTGGCAGAAGGGGTGGGACACCCGTCGAGGCTGGGCGTTGGCTGGGCTGGGGATCGCTGTCCTTTTTTGGGCCAACGGCGGGACGAATGTGGACGCTTCCGGCCCGGCCCGTAAGACGATTCTGTCGCCGGAGGTGGCGGCGGTGCAGGCCGCGCAAGACCGCGGGCGGGTATACAACGAATACCGGGTCTACGAGGACTACGGGATGTCGATTGACGCCGAAGATGTGTGGGGCAGTAGTCCACTGCGTCTGGCCCAGTACGCCGCGCTCTTCGATAACTTCCCTCTGGACCGGATGTGGCGGCTGCTGGGTGTGGATACAGTCCTCACCTGGCGGCGGGAGTTACCTGTGGCGTCCGCACTGCTGGCCGAATTCCCCCAGGCCACAGACACGACTTTTCTGCACCGGCTGACCGAATCCAATCTACGCGCTTGGCTTGTGCAGGAGTGGCAGGTGGCCGACGACGCCACCGCCCTCTCACTTCTGGCTGACCACACCTTCGACCTGGACAAAACAGCCCTTCTGTCGTCCGACATTACCTCGCCACTCGACGCCATCATCCCATCATCCCATAATCTCATCATCCAACTCTCCCGCCCCGCGCCCAACCGCATCCACATCACCCTTTCCGACAATCCGGGTGGGCTGCTCGTCCTCAGTGAAAACTGGCTGCCCGGCTGGCGCGCCGAATCGCAAATCGCAAATCGCAATTCGCAATTCCCTGTCCTGCGCGCCAACCTGACCCAAATCGCCATTCCCGTCCCGGCAGGCGATCTTGCAATCGAACTGGTCTACTGGCCCGACTCCCTCACTTGGGGTCTCGCCATTACCGGTGGCGCGCTGCTACTCGTCGCTATCGCTTTCCTCTACCGCCGCTGGAGGAAAACCGATGCCTGACGATACCCCACGCAGCACGCAGCACGCAACACGCAGCACCGCCCACACAATTCGCAATTCGCAACTCGCAATTCTCTTCCTCGCCTTCGCCCTTCGCCTCTTCCGGCTGGATTTTCAGGAATTGCGGGGCGACGAAGCTTTTGGCTACTTCTTCAGCCTGCGCGCCTACAACGATATTATCGCCGCCACCCTCGCCCTGCGCGAACCCCACCCGGTGGGCAGCTATTTTCTCCAGCACCTCTGGCTGAGTTGGGCGGGCCACTCGGAATTCGCCCTGCGCTTTGTCAGCGTCTGGTTCGGTGTGCTGGCGGTGGCTCTGCTCTGGCGTCTGGCCCGTCGCCTGGAACTCTCCCCGGCGGCTGCTTCGGTTGGCGCGCTGCTGTTGGCTGTCAGCCCCTACGCCATCTGGCACAGCCAGGACGCCCGGATGTATTCGATTCTCCTGGCCCTGACTCTCGCCAGCACGTGGCTGATGGTAGAGGCATTGCAGCGGGGGCGCTGGCCGGTCTGGTTTCTCTACGTGGCGGTGAGCTGGCTGGCTCTGCACACCCATTACTTTGCCGTCTTCGTCCTGGCCGCGCAGAACTGCTTTGTCATCGGGCGGGCGCTGCTGATGCCCCGTGTGCGTTTCAGCGCGGTGCAGTGGGTGCAGTGGCAATTGGTGCTGGGCTTCTTCTATCTGCCCTGGTTCTTCACCGCGTCGGAGACTCTGACCGGCTACGGCGGCAACGGGGACTCCCCCGGCTTCTGGGAGATGGCCCAGCGTTCTCTGGCCGTCTTTGCCGCGGGGGAGAGCATTCCGGCGGACTGGCGCACGGGCGTCGCCGTCGGCGCGGGACTGTTGCTTCTGCTCGGCGGGTTTGCCCTATGGCGGGATGGGAGCAGCCGACGACGCACCCTCTTTCTGCTCCTGCTGCTCTGGGCCGTGCCTGTGCTGGCAACCTGGGCCAGCAGCCAGAGTCGCCCCATCTTCAACGAGCGCTATCTCATCGCCGCCGCGCCGCCCTTCTATCTGCTCCTGGCCGCCGCCGTCACTTACACATTTCGCTATTCGCTATTCGCTATTCGCTATTTTCCTTCCCTTCTGCTCGGATCACTCCTCATCTTCTCCCTTACCAATCACTTCTTTAATCCTGCCTACTCCAAAACCCGGGGCTGGCGGGAACTGGCCGAGGCCTTCCAGCGTTTCTCCGCGGGTCTGCCCCCGGAGCAGGTGCGTCTGGCCCAAAACTTTCCCGACCCGACGATCTGGTACTACTACACCGGCCCGCTGGAGCACATTGTCTTGCCGCCGGCGGCCAACGACGCTTCGGGTGCAAACGAAGCGGTCGCGGCGCTTGTGGCAGAGGGGGTGACGCGGGTCATCCTGCCTGTGCAGCCCGCGGCCTGGTGGGATGGCAGCGGAATCGGGTCTGCATCCCTGGCCGACCGCTATGCATTGAGCGCACACCTGCCCGTCGGCGTCTGGCCCCTGGAAATCTACAGCCGAGCCGGGGATAGCTTTACACCGCTTTCGGTTGAATTTGTCAACGGTCTGGCCTTGACCGGTCTGCTCGTCGAGCCGGATGTGCTCACCCCCGGTGGGCTGCTGGTGGTCTATCTGGCCTGGGACAGCGCCAACGCGGAATTGGGCGGCAGCGAGACGGTCTTCCTGCATCTGCTGGACGGGGCGGGGCAGATTGTGGCTCAGGTCGATGCGCCCTTCCCGACCGGTCCTGCCACGGACGTGCAGGTCACGGACGTGCGGGCTACGTATGGTATACTTCTACCAGACACTTTGCCCGCTGGACCGGTTCGGCTGATCGGCGGATTGTATGATCCGTCCCTGCCCGGTGCGCCGAGAATTGGGACGACGACAGGCGCGGATTGGGTGGAACTGGGAAACCTGGCCGCGCCGTAATATTGAATTGTGTACAGCCCGGCCGCGCGGGACGCGTGGCCTACGAATCGTTTTGCAAGCCTAATGCTCCAAACCAGCTTTCGCACATTCGAGCAACTGATCCTCTCCCCCAATCGCCCCATTCGGCGGACTGCCACTGGCCTGCTCTTGGCGGGCGGCGCGTTGGCCATCGCCCTGCTGGTGGGGGTCTTTGGCCCGCTGGTAGCCCTGGCATTGGCTGGCGCGATTGTGGGTGGAACAGCTATACTCCTGGACACCCATTGGGGCTTTGTGGCGCTGGTGGGTGTGGCCTTTGGCCTGCCCTTCGCCAGTCTGCCTTTCAGTATCGGCTTCAAGCCCACTTTTCTGGATGTGGCTCTGGGTGCGCTCTTTTTTGTCTGGCTGATCAAACTGGTGACAGGCCAGGAGCGGGAATTTCTCGGCTCGCCCATCGGTCTGCTCGTGGGTCTGTTTATGCTGATGTCCCTCTTCAGCTTTCTCTTCGGGCTGACCCACAGCCCGCCTACCAGTTTTCTGGTGCGCCGCTTCGCCGAAATTTTTATCGGCATCGGTCTCTATTTTGCGGTGATCAATACCGTACGCACCCAGGCCGAGTTGGAATGGGTGGCCCGTTGGGTGCTGCTGGGAGGCTGGCTCTGTGCTGGGATTGCGGTGGTTTTCTACGCCATCCCGGAGGAGTGGACGGTCTGGGTGCTGGACCGGCTGGCTCGCTTCGACTACCCCGGCGGCTACGGCGCGCTGCGCTGGATCGAGGACGATACGGCTGGCACAATGCGGGCCATCGGCACAGCCGTAGACCCGAATGTGCTGGGCGGAATGATGATTCTGGCCGCGGGCGCGCTGGCCCCCCACCTTTTCGCCCGGCGGCCTCTCTTCCCCCGCTGGCTGATCGCACTGATGCTGGCGACCACAACCCTGGCCCTCTACTGGACCTACAGCCGCACGGCACTCTTCGGGATGGCCGCAGCCCTGGCTTTGCCCGCGGTGCTCAAATATCGGCGGCTGATCCCCCTGGCGGTGGTGGGTGGGCTGCTGCTCTTTCTGCTGCCCCAGACCCAGGACTACGTGGCCCGGTTGCTGGAAGGATTGGCCGGCCAGGACCAGGCCACTCTTATGCGCTTTGGCGAATACAAAGACGCGCTGATTCTGATTGGCCGTTATCCGGTCTTTGGCGTCGGATTCACCGGCGTGCCGGACATCGACCTCTATTTGGGCGTCAGTATGCTCTATCTGATTATGGCCGAAAATATGGGCATCGTCGGAGTGGTGATCTTTTTGGCCGCAATGGCAGGCTTTTTTGTGATGCTTCTGCGCACCTGGCGGACCACTGGGTTTGCGGTGGAGCGAGAGGCGTTGATTTTGGGCTTTGGCGGCGCGGTGCTGGGCGCGCTGGTCAGCGGCATCGCCGACCACTACTGGTTCAATATGACCTACCCACACATGACCGTCCTCTTCTGGCTCTATCTGGGCATGGCCGCAGCCACCGTCCTAATCCAGCGGGCTGAGGGACAAAATCAGCAATGAATAGAGGACGCAGATTACGCAGAAACGACGGATTTGCGCGGATATATCAGTGGCAATCCCATTTTCCGCGTAATCTGCGTCCCATCGGAACAGGCATAAGAGATGCAGTTAATTGTCAGCAGTGGCGTGAAGTGGGAAATGGTGATTCTGGGCGGCGAGATTACCAGCGTAGACACCGGCGAATTGGAGGACCTCTTCCAACGCTTTCTCACTGTGGGCCATTACAATGTGATTGTGGATATGTCACGGGTTGCGTACATCGGCAGCGCGGGGCTGGCATTGCTCATCCGCTACACAAATGCTTTTCGCCGCTGGGAACGGGGCGATCTCCACATGGCCGCGCTTTCACCGGCGGTCAACAATCTTTTGGAAGTGACTGGACTGGTCACTGAGGAACGTTCCCACTTTTCCATCTATCCCACTGTGGATGCGGCCAAAGCAGCCGCACAGAAACGGGCAACACAATGACACACAATCCCAGCGCAGGAAACGGAACAACCGTTGAGATCAACCCGATGGGCACAATCCGTCTGGAACCCATCCCCGCGCAGGCAAATGGCGGCACGCCCGGCCAGTTGACCCCAGGCCGTCGCCCGGAGTGGCTGCGGGTGCGGGCCGCGGATTCGCCCAAATATCGGGAATTGAAGGGGCTGTTTCGGGGAAAAAGTCTGCACACCGTCTGCGAAGAGGCGATGTGCCCCAACATCGGCGAATGCTGGGGGCGAGGTACAGCCACTTTTCTGCTGATGGGCGACACCTGCACCCGCAGTTGTGGCTTCTGCAAAATCAAGACGGGCCGCCCCGGTCTGCTCGACCCGGAGGAACCCAGACGGGTGGGCGAGAGCGTGGCCGCGATGAGTCTGCAACACGCGGTCCTCACCAGCGTCAACCGGGACGAACAGTCCGACGGGGGCGCGTGGGTCTTTGCCGAGAGCATCTACTGGATTCGTCGCTTGCAGCCGGGCTGCACAATCGAAGTGCTGATCCCCGACTTCAAAGGAGATGGGGCCGCCTTGCAAACGGTGATGGATGCCAAACCGGAGATTCTCAACCACAACACCGAGACGGTTCCCCGGCTCTACCGGACCGTGCGTCCCCAGGCCCAGTACCACCGCACCCTGCAACTGTTGCAGAATGCCAAAGCGATGGACCCGCTGGCCCTGACCAAATCCGGTCTGATGCTGGGGTTGGGCGAGAGTTGGGACGAGCTACTGCAGGTGTTGGACGACTTGGCCGCCCACGGCGTGGATATTCTGACCCTGGGCCAATATCTCCAGCCCAGCCGCTTCCACCTGCCCATTCAGGCCTATTACACGCCGGAACAATTTGATGTTTTGAAGGAAGAGGGGCTGGCCCGGGGCTTCCGTTGGGTGGAGAGTGGCCCTCTGGTGCGCAGCAGCTATCACGCCGACGGCCAGGCCCATTTGAGCCAGCGCAAGGATATCGGCCAGGGAGCTGGGCTGGGGATTGGCGTGGCCTGATCAGGCAGGAATTAGCGTGGCTTTGGGGGAATAATTGGTCTGTTTCGCCGCGGATTGACTCTGCTCTTCTGAGGAGTCGCAGTCGTCGGATGTCTCTTCCCCGTCGTCGTCGGGCGCAGAATCGACGGTAAAGTCGCCCACCCGCTCGACGACGGCATCCAGCAGTTCGTGGAAACTCTCCACCGACTGGACTGTGACCAGCCCCAAATGCAGATCTTTGATGCCCGCATAGCCCTTCAGATAGCGGGCGATGTGTTTGCGCACCAGAATCAGGGCCAGGTCCTCGCCGTAGAAATCGAGCATCAGCGCGAAATGGCGACGGATGAATAGGGCTTTCTCAGCAAAGCTGACTTCGTGGCGATCCCGGCGCTGGAAAATCCACGGGTGACCGATGGCCCCCCGCCCGATCATCACCGCCGCGCAGCCCGTGCGTGCTTTGATGGCCGCGATGTCTGCCGCTGTGGCCACATCGCCGTTGCCGATCACCGGCACGTCCGCCACCTCCACCAGATCGGCGATGGCGTCCCAGTTGGCCTGGCCGCTGTAGCTCTGCTCTTTGGTGCGCCCGTGTACAGCTACCAGACTGGCCCCGTTGTCCGTCATCGCCTGCACCACATCCCGATAGTTGAGGGAATCCCCATCCCAGCCCAGGCGGATTTTGCCGGTGACCGGCACGGATAGCACACGGGTGAGCGCGGCGAAGATGCGCCCGATTTTGTCCGGCTCCCGCAGCAGACCCGCGCCCGCGCCCCGCCCGCTCACTTTGCGCACGGAGCAGCCCATATTGATGTCGATAATCGATGGCCCTAAGGGTTCGATACGCTGGGCCGCCTCCACCAGCAGTTCCACACTATTGCCAAAAATCTGGAAGACAATTGGCCGCTCGTGAGGGGCGTAGGCCAGAATGCGCCGGGTGCGGTCGTTGATCTCCTTGCCCTGAGTAATGGCATCGGCGGAGGCGAATTCGGTGTAGCTCATAGCCGAGCCGTAGTCGTAGCAGAGGGAGCGGTAGGGGAGATCGCTGAAACCCGCCATCGGTGACAGAATCACATCGCCGTAGACGGGCACATCCCGCACCCAGAAAGTGGGGGAGACTTCTTTGGATGGGTTCGTTGTGGACACTTCATTCATCTGATAACTTTACTTTCAAACGAGGGCGTGGTTCATTGGAAGGGTTCGGCATCTTACCAATTCGAGACGAGGAGTAGGCACGCCCACGTGCCGGTCGTGGTCGAGTCATCGCCGCACGTGGGCGTGCGGCACTTCTCTCGGTGTGCCTACTCCTCTCGGTGTGCGGCACTCCTCACTATTTGTAAAGAGCGTTTGACGGCAAGATGAACGACGCCAAAATGAGTGATGAAACGTGAGATCGCACGATCGTTCTCACGTTTCACTCCTCTTACAGTCAGCAGGTCTATCAGCTCACCTGCCCGCCCCCTATTCTATCACCATCAGCGCCACATTCGCTTTGACCAGCCGGGAGAAGAATTGGGCTGTGCGCCACTTTTTCAGCAGCGGTCCGGGAACATCGCTCTCCCGTTTCAAACGACGAAAGCCGAAGCGCAGGTAGTAGGCCACATTGTGACCGCCGCAAAAAAGATAGATCGGGCGGGGGAATTCGGCCACAAAATGGGCGATCAGCTTGCCGCCGATGCCCTGGCCCCGGGCCTCTGGCTCCACCACCAGACTGCCAAACTCCCGCACACCTTCGCCCCAATCCTTCATCTGGGCAAAGCCGAGAATGGCCCCGTCCCCGGCCTCTGCCATGACAAAGCGCTGCCATTCCAGCTTTGTGGGGTCCAGCCGTTCGCGCAGAATGCGGCGGAAGATCAGCCAGCGTTCGTCGCGACGGGCAGGGCGCAGGGCGAGGGCTTCGGTTCCCTGGGCCGACCCTTCTGCCGCAAACTCTTTGCGCTCTTCACCCATCGATTCTGCTCCAATCCCATTTTTCTCTCATCAAAAAGCAAAGTTTACGGGGCAAAAGACGCGTTAGCCATACTTTTCCCAAGCCTGTATACTATAGGTGTTTGTCACAGCCTACAAATCCCTGTTGGAACGCCAACTGTTGGAGCGCCGACTGTCCAGACACGACAACGGATCTTTCGGGTGCATCCTGGATATGGGGAGAGTTGGCCGCTTTCAGAAAAGCTGCCAGGCCTGATCTCCTGAATTTGGGACACACCCTCATCTTTCTGTGAATTTCCATGCAAGCACAAGGAGACTGTACGATGGCTGTTCTTTACAAAAAAATTCTTCTCCCGCTGGATGGGTCGGAGTTTGCCGCCGAGGCTCTGCCCCACGCCGAGGAAATGGCCCGCACGTCCGGGGCCAAACTGGTCCTCTTTCAGGTTGTGGTGGATACGCCGGACTATGTGGTAGCCCAGATGGAAGGCGTGGGGATTACGACTGTAGCCCACGACGAATCGAAACAAAACCAGGCCCTGGACACGGCCCAGAGCTATCTGGACGATCTGGTCGCCAGCCTGCGACATCGCCAGATCGACGTCGCAGCCGACATCGGCGGCGGAGACCCGGCCACAGCGATTGTCGAATATGCCCAGCGTCAGGCCGTCGATCTGATTGTGATGTCCACCCACGGGCGCACGGGGCTGGCCCGCTGGGCCTATGGCAGTGTCGCCCACAAAGTTTTGCAGGCTGCGCCCTGTGCCGTTCTGGTTGTGCGTCCCAAGGGCTTCGCATAGCCTTTTGGCTGGGCATTGCGAAAATGACGCCAGTGCAAAAACCGAGTTTTTGACGAAGGTGGCTGGGAATCCCAGAAGTGAGTCGGCCTTAAAAACTCGGTTTTTGGGTTTCTTGCACTGGACTCGAAAACCAATCCAAGAAAATCGACAGGGCAGAGGCAATCGCGATTGCCTCTGCCCTGTTTTTTCCACAGAACGGAAGATTACTCGGCAGCCGCGCCGACGGTCACGCCGCTCAAATTTTCCAGGGCCTTGACCAGCGCGTGGTTGCCCTCTTCGCCCAGCCCCATCTGCTGCAACGTGCGGTAAAGGTTGAAGATCAGCCCGGTCGCCATCACCGGCACGCCCAGATCGTCGGCCTCTTTCAGAATCAGGCGCACATCCTTCTGCTGCAAATTGATGGTGAATCCGGGCCGCCAGTCCCGGTTCATAATCTGGGGTCCCCGATTGGCCAGCATCCAGCTACCCGCCGCACCGCCGGTGACCGCATTCAGGCACTTCTCCAGGTCCACGCCACCCGCCTGGGCAAAGACCATCGCCTCGCACATAGCCAGGCAGTTGCCCACCACCAAAATCTGGTTGACCAGCTTGACCGTCTGGCCCGCGCCCTGCGCGCCCACGTGGGTAATCGTCTTACCCATCGCCTGGAAAGCTGGCATAGCCCGCTCCACATCTGCGTCTGCGCCGCCAATCATAATGCTCAGCGTGCCTTTGGCCGCGCCTTCGCTGCCGCCACTGATTGGCGCATCCAGCATCTGCACGCCTTTGGCGTTGAGTTGCTTGGCGATCTCAATCGTGGCCTGGGGGCTGATGGTGCTCATGTCGATGACCAGACTGCCCGATTTGGCCCCGTGGATGATGCCGTTCTCGCCCAGGATGACCGCCTCCACATCCGGCGTGTCGCTGACACAGGTGATGATAATATCGCTATTGGCGGCCACGTCCTGGGGACTGCTGCCGATGACTGCGCCGTCTTTCGCCAACTCTTCCGAGCGGCTGACTGTGCGGTTCCATACCCGCACGCTGAAGCCGTTTTTCAACAAATTGCGGACCATTCCTCGGCCCATAATGCCCAGACCAACAAATCCGATGCGCTCAGCCATTGGTTTTCTCCTCTGTGGGGGAATTCGATGATTGTTGTGTGGCACAACCTGTCTGCTTGCGCCACTGGTATAGGATAACAAAACAGGCCCGCTCTGTCGAGTTTCTTTTGCTTTACAGCCTGCTCTGCCCAATCGAAAAGAGGATGACCGTCAACAGCGCGCAGCCGATGGCCGCCAAGTGATAGCCGTTGATCCGCTCACCCATCAGCACAATCCCCACCAGCACAGAAGTGGTCAGAATCGAAAGCACCGCATAGAGCGCGTAGTGGCTGGCTCCGAAGCGGCTGTAGAGGAAGTAGAAGCCCAGGAAAGTGAAGTAGAAACCGGCTCCACTGACCAGTGCCCATTGCCAATTACGGCGCAGATAGGCAGCCCCATCCACAGCAGGCATAAAGGGCATACTG
Source organism: Anaerolineae bacterium (assembly GCA_030432295.1). Classification (GTDB taxonomy): domain Bacteria; phylum Chloroflexota; class Anaerolineae; order Caldilineales; family Caldilineaceae; genus JACQGT01. Next base: position 170,639 of record JAUIHI010000008.1, read on the forward strand.
ACGCCGAAGGCGACGGCGCAGACGACCAGTGCGGAGAGGATGAATAAAAATGGGTTTGCGACCACTTCCGCCTTGCGCTGGCCGAAGGCGAAGAGTCCATTGCCCACCGCGGCCAGCAGCGCTACGGAGAGGGCGGGGAGCAGGGAGGAGAGTTGCATCGTATGAGTTCCTTTGGTAGTTTTTTTTGACACGCACATCTGCCTGTGCTAGTCTACTCGTCGCGTCTATCGTTGACGAAATCATATAGCACCTGTTTTTCAGCACGAGGGGAAGGGAAGATGCCTCCCCCCGGCAACCCACCGGAGCCCTGGTACACGGTTGCTGCAAGTTGCGTTTGGCTGTTCGTCCCTCTGTCCGCCGGGAATTTTCCCCCGCCCAGACGGTTCGACAGCCCGCAGTTGCAGCAGACCACCAACCGGCCCAACGGTACGAATGTTTTGGGTTGTTTGTGTCTGACATTGCAACACCTGCGCCACGCAACGCCCTCCTGCTTTCAGGGGGCGTTTTTTTGTGCCGTGAGTTTTTAACCACCAAGACACAAAGGCACGAAGTTAATTTGCTTTTCTTTGTGGCTTCGTGCCTTTGTGGTAAAGGAGGGTTCCATGCGTACAGTCTTTTGGGAAGACGACAAAGTCAAAATGATCGACCAGCGGCTGCTGCCCGGCGAATTTGTCATCGCCGAGTTTGAGACAGTGGAAGGGGTCGCCCGCAGCATCAACGAAATGTATGTGCGGGGCGCGCCGGCCATCGGCGCCACGGGCGCGTTTGGGATGGCCCTGGCCGCCCAGAACAGCCCGGCCATCGACCGGAACAGTCTCCTGGCCGACCTGGCCGCGGCCAAAGAATTGCTGGACGCGGCCCGTCCCACCGCGGTCAACCTGACCTGGGGAACCCGCCGCCTTCTGGAACTGGCCGAGCGTACGCTTCTGCCCGAACTGGACGATATCCGCTCCGCGCTGCTGGCCGAGGCCCAGGCCCTGGCCGACGAGGATGTGGAGATCAACCGGCGCATGGGTTTCAACGGCGCGGCGGTCATCCCGGAAGGGGCGAATCTCCTCCACCACTGCAATACCGGCGCGCTGGCCGCGGTCGATTTTGGCACGGCTTTGGGCGTGGCCTTCGCCTGCCAGGAGCAGGGCAAGCCGATTCACGTCTGGGTGGACGAGACCCGGCCCCGGCTGCAAGGCGCACGGCTCACTGCCTGGGAGCTGATGCGGGCCGAGATTCCCATGCATCTGATCGCGGACAACGCTGCGGGCCATTTGATGCGCACGGGCAAAGTGGATGTGGTCATCTTTGGCGCGGACCGGGTGGCGGCCAACGGCGACGCGGCCAACAAAATCGGCACCTACAAACTGGCGGTGGTGGCACGGGAGAACGGCATCCCCGTCTACTGCGTGGCCCCCACCAGCACAGTGGACCTGAACCTGGCCCACGGCGACCTGATTCCGATTGAGGAGCGGGGTGCGGAGGAAGTGACCGGCATCGGTGAAAAACTGATTGCCCCCGAGGGCGTGCCCGTCTACAACCCGGCCTTTGACGTGACCCCCCATCGCTATCTGACCGGCATCGTCACTGAAGAGGGCATCTGCTACCCGCCTTTCACAAAGAGCCTGGCAGAGGCGGTTGGGAAGGCCCAGGCACGAGTCGAAGAGAATCGAAAAGCTAGAGGATGATGAGATGCTGGGATGCTGGGATGATGACGTATTCCATCATCCCAGCATCTCATCATCTTTTCCGTAGGGAAAATATGAACCAATTCTCACACATCTGCGTTTACTGCGGAGCCAGCGATGGCGTCAACGGCGAATATCTGGCGGGGGCGTCTGCCTTGGGCGCGGAGATGGCCCGCCGCGGCTTTGGTCTGGTCTACGGGGGCGGCATTGTGGGGCTGATGGGTGCGGTGGCCCGGGGCGTGGCCGAAAATGGCGGCGCTGTGTACGGGGTGATTCCCACGGCGCTGATGCCGAAGGAAGTCTCTGGCCCGCCCATCGGCACCCTGGAAGTCGTCGATTCTATGCATATCCGCAAGGCGCGTATGGCCGAACTGGCCGACGCATTCATAGCTCTGCCCGGTGGCTTCGGCACCCTGGAAGAGTTGTTCGAGACGATCACCTGGACCCAATTGGGCATCCACCGCAAGCCGATTGGCCTGCTCAATATCGCGGGTTTCTACGATCCGCTGCTGGCGATGATCGAACATTCGATTGAGCAGGGCTTTGTGCGGGAGAAATACCGCGGACTACTGGTCGCCGAGAGCGACCCGGCTGCCCTGCTGGACAGGCTGGAAGTCCACGAAGCGCCGGACGGGTTTATGCGTTGGATGGCGAAGGAAGAAGTGTGAATCGAGGCCGACGGCAGCGGCGGCGTCACGGAAACACGATTGGACGCGCTTTTATTAGGACGCTGATGAACGCAGAGTAACGCTGATTTTTTTGATTTATCTGCATTTGAGTTTGTCTTGGGCGGTGTAGAAGGATGGCGTACAAACATTCAGAAATTACGAATGTCATTCTTGGCGCTTTCTACGATGTGTACAACTATTTCGGCTACGGCTTTCTGGAGAAGGTCTACCGGAAAGCAATGGTTTTGGAAATCAGAAGACTCGGCCTGTTTGTGGCCGATGAAGTACAAATTCCTGTCTATTATCACGGAGCGCTGATCGCAGACTATTACGCCGACTTAATTGTAGCTGATAAAGTGATTGTCGAACTGAAAGCTGTGAATGGCCTTTTGGACGAACACGAAGCTCAATTACTCAACTATCTGCGCGCAACTACTTATGAGGTCGGTCTGCTGCTTAACTTCGGACCCAAACCAATCCATTTTCGCAAAGCCTACGATAACAGTCGCAAAGGCGCGATGAAGTGGCAAAACCAATCTTAATCAGCGTTTATCCGCGTTCATCAGCGTCCTACTTTTCTTTGAGGTGTTTATGTCTATTGTTGTGACCGGTTCGATTGCCTATGACTATCTGATGAGCTTCCCCGGCAAGTTCACGGACCAGATTGTGCCAGACAAACTGGCTCGGCTGAGTGTCAGCTTTCTTGTAGACGAGATGACCAAGCATCGGGGCGGGGTGGCTCCCAACATCGCCTATTCCATGCGGCTGCTGGGCGGCGACCCGATTATCCTGGGCACAGTCGGCCAGGACTTTGGCGACTATCGGGCCTGGCTGGAGGAGAACGGCATCCGCACAGACCAGATTGTTGTCATCCCGGAGAAGTTCACGGCCAGCTTCTTTGTCAATACAGATGTGGAGCAGAATCAGATCGCCAGCTTCTACACCGGCGCGATGGCCGACTCCAAAGACGTTTCCCTGGCCAGCCGTGGACTGACCGACGCGGATGTGGTGATTATCAGCCCCAACGACCCGGCGGCGATGCTCAACTACGCCCAGGAGTGCCGCACCCTCGGCATCCCCTTCGCCTATGATCCCAGCCAGCAGACGGCCCGGCTCAGCGGCGAGGACCTGCGCGGCAGCATTCCCGGCGCGGCCTATCTGATGGTCAACGACTACGAACTGGCCGTCATTCAGGAAAAGACCGGCTGGGACCTGGCCCGCATCCGCACCGAAGTGGATACGCTGATCGTCACCGAAGGCGAGAAGGGCAGTGTCATCTACCGGGGAACGACTGTGACCCGCATCCCGATTGCGCCGCCCAGCCACGTGGCCGAGCCGACCGGCGCGGGGGACGCCTACCGGGGTGGCTTCTTTGCGGCCCTCAGTGCGGGGCTGCCGGTGGAAGTCTGCGGACGGGTCGGCGCGCTGTGCAGCACGTATGTGTTGGAGCAGGTGGGTACGTCGAATCACCGGTTTTCGGTAGGGGAGTTTGTGAAGCGGTATGAGAGTGCGTTTGGGGTTGAACCAGCCCTACAAAGGATGATGAGATAATGAGATGATGAACGCCCCAGCATCGCATCATCCCAGCATCTCCCGTCTGCGCGAAATCATGCGGGTCGATCCGGTCTGGTCCGCCTACGCCCTGGCCGACCTGCGGGAAGATCTGCTGCCCTATTGCCGTTGGACGGTGGCGGGCGACGGGCTGGCGCTGATCTTCACCGGGCTGGAGCCGCCGATTCTGTTGACCGTCGGCCCGCCAGAAGATGTGGCCGAGGCACTAGCGGGGGCAAAACTGCCAGAGGAAGTCTATTTGAGCGTGCGCCACGAGCATCTGCCCGCCATCGAGGGCTGGTACGACGCAAGCGAGCACCGGGTGATGGTTCGTATGGCGTTGGGCGAGGAGGTCAGCCTGCCGCCCGTGGAGCAGCCCTTGACCCGTCTCCTGCTCGCAGACGTGCCGCGGGTGGAAGCGCTGATCGCCCAGGGTGGTCCCTATGCGCCGGATGGATTCGCGCCCTATCAGGTGGAAGACGGATTTTTCTTCGGTGTGGAGGATAACTCCGGCGGGCTGGCTGCCATCGGCGGAACCCACATTCTCAACTACGCGGAGGGCGTGGCGGCCATCGGAAATGTCTACACCCGTTCTGACTGCCGGGGCAAAGGCTATGCCCGAGCCATCACCACCGAGCTTGTATCCCAGTTGCGGGCCGCGGGCCTGCCGTTGCTTGTGTTGAATGTGAACAGCGAAAATCAGATCGCCCGGAAGTTGTACGATTCGTTGGGCTTTGTGGAACACTGTTCATTTGTAGAAGGAAGTGTAAGAAAGCGTAGTGCGTAGTACGTGGACTGGCAGTGATGAGGAATCTGTATTCACTGAATTGGAAATGATGAAATGTGAAATCGTCGAATGATTTCATGTCTTACATTTTCTCTTTCGTCCGGCAGCGCCTCAATCGCCACTATCTACGCAGCACGCAGCACGCATCGTGAAGTAATAATTTTCAAGGAGCAACACCCAATGACCGCAGTAAAAGAACTGACCTACGACATTGCCGACATCAATCTGGCCGAGAAGGGGCGCTTCCGTATGCGCTGGGCAGCCAAAGAGATGCCTGTGCTGGACCTGCTGGAAGAGCGTTTTAAGAAAGAGCAGCCCTTCAAAGGTGTGCGCATGGCCGCGGCTATGCACGTCACCAGCGAGACGGCGAATCTGATGCGCATCCTCATCGCCGGTGGCGCGGAGGTGGCCCTGGCCGCTTCCAATCCCCTGAGCACCCAGGACGACATCGCGGCCGCGCTGGTTGCCTACTACGAAATGCCCGTCTACGCCATCAAAGGCGAGACCAACGCCCAGTACAACAGCCATCTGGACAGCGTGCTGAATATCCGCCCCAATATCACAATGGACGACGGTATGGATCTGGTGGCGATGCTCCACACCCAGCGCAGCGAACTGCTGGGCGATGTAGTAGGCGGCACAGAAGAGACCACCACCGGCGTCATCCGCCTGAAGGCCATGGCCGCGGCGGGCAAGCTGAAATTCCCGGTGATGGCTGTCAATGACGCCATGACCAAACACTTCTTCGATAACCGCTACGGCACAGGCCAGAGCACCATCGACGGTATCATCCGCGCTACCAACATTCTGCTGGCCGGCAAGAACTTCGTCGTGGGTGGCTTCGGCTGGTGCAGCAAAGGCATTGCCATGCGGGCACGGGGAATGGGTGCGAATGTTATCGTCACCGAAGTGGACCCGCTGAAGGCCCTGGAAGCGGTGATGGAAGGCTATCGCGTCATGCCGATGCTGGAAGCGGCCAAGATCGGCCACATCTTCTGCAGCGCCACCGGCGATATGCACGTCTTCGACGGTCACCACATGGAAGTGATGCCCGATGGCGCAGTGCTCGCCAACAGCGGCCACTTTGACATCGAGATCAATCTCAAGGCCCTGGAAAAGATGTCCACGAAGATTACCCGTGTGCGCGACTTCCTGGACGAGTACACCCTGGAAGATGGCCGGCGTCTCTACGTGGCTGGCGAAGGGCGTCTGGTCAACCTGGCCGCAGCCGAGGGGCATCCCAGCGCTGTGATGGATATGAGCTTTGCCAACCAGGCCCTGGCCGCCGAGTATATGCTGAAAATGGGCAAGGAGCTGAAGGGTGAAGTCTACAACGTGCCCGAAGACATCGACCGGGAGATTGCCCGGCTGAAGCTGGAAGCGATGGGTGTGCAGTGCGACACCCTGACCGCCGAGCAGTCCGCCTACCTGAACGAGTGGAGTTTGGGCACGGGGCACTAAAATTTGCTGCGTGCTGCGTACTACGTGAAATGGGTCCCATTTCACGTAGTACGCAGCACGCAGTTGACAGAAGAAATCATCCGCTATTTGCGCTACTTTCCCTACGGAGGAATCCAATGAGCACAACCTTCATGACCTCCCCGTCCCTGCTCTTTACCAGCGAGTCGGTGACGGAAGGCCACCCGGATAAGATGTGCGACCAGATCAGCGATGCTGTGCTGGACGCGATTTTCGAGCAGGACCCCAACGCCCGCGTCGCCTGCGAGACAGCCATCAAGACCGGCTTTGTGATGCTGCTGGGCGAGATTACCACCACCGCCTATGTGGATATGGACAGTCTGGTGCGCCAGGTGGTCAAGGACATCGGCTTTGACGCCAGCGACAAGGGCTTCGACGGCAACACCTGCGGCGTGCAGGTGGCTGTGGCTTCCCAAAGCCCGGACATTGCGATGGGCGTGGACCGGGCCGCCGAGTACAAAGTGGGCAGCCTGGATATGGAGGACGACGAGATCGAGGCTGTGGGTGCGGGCGATCAGGGCATGATGTTTGGCTTTGCCTGCAACGAAACTGCAACCCTTATGCCCATGCCCATCTACCTGGCCCACAAACTGGCCCGCCGCCTCACCGAAGTCCGCAAGCAGGGCATTCTCCCCTGGCTGCGTCCCGATGGAAAATCCCAGGTCACAATCGAATACGCCTATGGCAAGCCTAAGCGGGTGCATACGGTTCTCATCAGCACCCAGCACTCGCCGGAGATCAGCCAGGACGAGATTCGCCGGGAGATCATCGAAAAAGTGATCGATCCGGTCCTGCCCGCCGAAATGGTGGACAAAGACCTGCTCATTTACGTCAATCCCACTGGCCGATTTGTGGTCGGCGGGCCAATGGGCGACGCGGGGCTGACCGGGCGCAAAATTATTGTGGACACCTACGGCGGAATGGGCCGTCACGGCGGCGGCGCGTTCAGCGGCAAGGACTGCACCAAAGTGGACCGCAGCGCGGCCTACGCGGCGCGCTGGGTTGCCAAAAATGTGGTGGCTGCGGGTCTGGCCGACCGCTGCGAAATCCAGCTTGCCTATGCCATCGGTGTGGCCCGCCCGTTGAGCATAAATGTGGAGACCTTCGGCACAGGCACCATCAACGACGAGCGCATTGCCGAGCTGATCGGCCAGCACTTCGACCTGCGCCCTGGCGCGATCATCCACGACCTGGACCTGCGCCGCCCCATCTACCGGCAGACAGCCGCCTACGGCCACTTTGGCCGGGACGACATCAGCCTGCCCTGGGAAGATACGGGCCGGGCTGCTGGGCTGCGCCAGGCCGCTGGTATCAGCGAGAAAACAGCCGCGTAATTGCCCCGACTTCTGTCAGGATAAAAGAACGGGATGGGGCGCTCGTTTGATAGGCCCCATCCCATTTTCCCATTCCTCCTTCCATTCCAACCCATTCAATCAGGTGTATTTCCAATGCTTCGACGACTCCTCCCCCTGTCGTGGACAATTTTGCTTTTCCTGCTTATAGCCTTGTTTCTGGCCTCTTCGCCCCGCGCAGCCTGGGCTGAACCGGCAACGGAGCCATCCCAGACAGACATCCGTTCCACAGGCGCTCTTTCCAGCACCCTTTTTCTCCCCACCCTTTTTGGCAAGCAGGCGCTGGTGGTGGAGATGACACCGGAAGAACGTATGGCGGCTATCGATGCCATCGGCCAGGTGATCGACAGCGCGCTCCCCGCGGCGGACACCCCGACCGATCAGCGAGATTTGGCAGCCGAAGTGGAGCAGTTGGCCATCGATGTGCTGGCCCTGCCCCAGGTTGTCACAACGTATGTGAGTACCGTCACCCTGACCGTCAACGCGGTGTTGACTGACGGGCTGACAATTGCCATTGTCAACAACCGTCCCCCCGAATCTACTGTTGTCACAACCACTGCCACAACCAGTGCCACAACGCAGAACGCAGCGCTGGCCGACGCCTCCCCGTCTGTTCAAATGCGCCAGATGCTGGCCCGACAAGCGAATGCAACCGGGCTGCCCGGCTCGGATCGAGCGGTCTCGGTGGCCTTTGACGGAGGCGGCGCGGTCGCGGCCCAGGTGGGGCAACTCCTGCAAGAGAGCGGTTACAACGTTCTCAGCCTGGGGGCCAGCCTGGAAGATATGCGCAAGTACAAAGATCTGGGCGCGCTCTATCTGGACACCCACGGCGTCTCCTTTCTGCGCGTCACAGGCTATACGCTCAACGAAGAGGGCTATGTGGTGCCAACCCTCACCGAAGGCATCTATGCCATCCAGACATCTTCCCAGGTCGAGGGAAAACTCCTCTCGATGCCAGCCAACCGGGAAGACCTGCGCCAGGGACGGCTTGCGATTGCCTGGGTGCAGGACAAAAATGGATGGAGTGCCAAAATCGCCATCACCCAACGCTTTATCGACACCTATTGGAGCTTCAGCAATGGCGTTGTGATGCTCCACGCCTGCTTCAGCGGCTCTGGGCCTTTCAAACCCTATGAGCAGTGCAAGGGAATCTGCCAGGCAGGCCAGCCCGGTGTGTTGGACCCAACCCCTTTCCAGCAGGCTATCATCAACAGCGATGCCCGCTTGCTGGTCGGTTTCAACAACTTCACCAACGCGGATGTGGGCATAAAGAGCATCCTCTTCTTCTGGGATCGATTGCTGGGGCGCAATACCCAACAGCCACCCACACCGCCCGCTCGCCCCTTTGACTGGAGCCAGGTGAGCGAGGAGATGAAGACCAGGAACCTGCTCACCTTTCGCGTGCCAGCGTATGTGCTTGGCCCCCTGGGCTTCGGCGGGAATGACGTCTCCCTCGCCTTTTTCTTCAACAACGCGCCCCACGGCGCCGCTCCCAGCATCAAACGGCTGGTGGTGCAGGACGACGCCGCGGCGACTCAGGGCGAAGTCGAACTGCACGGCGTCTTTCCGGTCACGGCGGGCAGTGTCACTGTGGACAGCCAGCCCGCGTCCATCAAAAGCTGGGGTGCAGAGAAGATCGTCATCAACACCCCTTTCAGCAGCAATGGCGCGGCCGGCGCAGTGGTGGTGAAGGGACCGGGCAATGTCAAGAGCAATCCTGTGCCTCTGACCGAATGGACAGGCACAGTCACCTACAGTGTTGTTCCCGGCCATGGCAATCTGCGGGCCGCTTCCACCCTCACCGCCCGCTTCCGGGCCGATCTCCATCCCTACCGGGAGACGCTTGCCAGTGAGCCTGTGCAAACACCGGTTACAACCTATCTTTCCGGCGCGTCCACTGGCACCACCAGCGGTTCCGGCAGCTACACTGATGATGGCGTCACATCTGTCTGGTCTGCCGGTGGTGCGATGGACCTCTACAGCAAAACAGCTATCGACACCTTTGCATCCAGCCCGTCCCCCCGGACAGCCGTCGATGTAAGCGGCAGCGGCGGCATCTATGGCGGGCGTGTGACGCTGGATGGCGACAAACGAAGTGGAGAACTCTGCCTGGCCCTGCAAGGCAGCTACCAGCAAACTATCACCGGCGACGGCCAAACACATACCCTTCCTGGCCTAATCCTCCTGCCCGGCCCAGATGGGTTGGCTGACAGGCGATTGGGCTTCCTGGAATGTTTCAGTCTGACAATGAACAGCGACTATTCCCTGGCATCGGGGAGCCGCCAAGTGGTGATAGACGGAGTGATCTTTCGGATGGAGTGGAGTCGGTTCGAGCCTGTCAACCCACCCAGCGCCGACGATCCCAGCTAAAACGCCACCGGCTGAGCGCTAGGGCAGAATAGTTTTCAAGCAAAAGGCGGGCGGCTCACACGGGTCGCCCGCCTTTGTATCGGGCGTTGAAGCATCTTTTCCAGCCAAATCCAAGACAAAATTAGCGCGTAGATCAGCCGGGGAACTTTCGACACGCCTTGCAGCGGGGTATAATAGGCCTATCGATGGCTGTATTCTCACGGAGAGTATCTGATGGCGCGTTTGTCAAAGAGCGAAAACTGGCTGGTCGGGCTGGTAGCACTGCTATCCTGGCTCTGGTTGACAGGCTGCGCCGCGCCTGTGCAAACAGCGCCGCCTGTGCAAGCAGAGACGCCTGCCGCAACTGTCGGGCAAGAAGAGCCAACCTGGCCCGTCTCCGCCACCCTACAGCCCACAGCGCAGCCAAAAGCGGTGGCCCAAACAGAAGCGGTCGCCCAAACAGAAGCGATATCCCAGACAGAAACATTCGTCCAGGCAGAAGCCACGCCCCCGCCCCCATCACCCGCGGCCACCCCAACCGGACCGCTGGTACGCATCACCCGCTCGATGAATCTGCGCGGCGGCCCGGGGACAAACTATCCGGTGGTGAGCAGCGCCAGCGCGGGGGATAGCTTTGCGATTGTCGGGGTCAACGGCCAGGGCGACTGGTGGCAGATTTCCCTGGCCGACGAGCTGGCCTGGGTCTATGGCCCACTGGTGACTGCCGAGGGGACCGACGGCGTGCCTGTGGCCGAGGCTCCTCCCCTGCCGACACAGCCGCCGACCCAGCCGCCTACGCCCACGCCTCGACCTGCCGACGGCAATGCGGGATCAGCGCCTGCACCCGCGCCCGTGGGCACAGTCGTCGTCTACGAGACATCCGTCACCCTGCCTACCTATCCCTATGACCGCTACCTCTCCGATGCCCGCAACGAGACCTACAATTGGCCCTATAAACGTTTTGACCGGGAACGCTACGACCGGGAACAGCCCGGCCCGGAGAATCGTACCTATAAAGTGCTGGTGTTGGAGAATGCCTATCTGAAGGTGACGATTCTGCCCGAACTGGGTGGGCGCATCTGGCAGGCCATCCACAAAGAGACTGGGGCCAATCTCTTCTATCAGAATTCGGTGGTCAAACCCTCGCCCTGGGGACCGCCGGAGCAATTGGGCTGGCTGGCTGTGGGTGGATTGGAGTGGTCTCTGCCGGTAGTGGAGCACGGCTACGCCTGGGGTGTGCCCTGGGGCTACATTCCCCTGCAACAGAGCCAGGACCTGGCCTCTGTCACTGTCTTCACGCCGCGGGATGGACGCTATCTTTCGGCCAGTGTCACCATCACCCTGCGCGCGGGCGCGGCGGAGTTCGATGTGGAGCCGACGATCTCCAATGTGAGCGATCGTGCCCTGGACTTCGCCTTTTGGGGGACGGCAATGCTGGCCCCTGGCACTGGCAACAAACCCAGCGGTTCCACCCATTTCCTGCTCCCCGGCCAGCAGATGACCGTCCACAGCACCGGAGACAGCCGAATGGCTGGGCCGGGGCAGCCCTTCAACTGGCCCGTCTACAACGGGGTGGACTATAGCTGGCTGGGCAACTATCAGCAGTGGCTGGGCTTTTTCGAGCGGCCCGCGGCCCACGGACCCTATGCAGCCATTTATGACACAGCCGCCAACGCGGGGGCTGTGCGTATCTATCCGGCCAGCATCACCAGAGGCAGCAAAGCCTTTGCCCTGGGCTGGAACGCAGCCCTCGGCAGCGACAATTTCACCGACGACGGCTCGGCCTACGTGGAACTCCACGGCGGTCTGGCTCCCACCTTCGACGATGCCTATCGGCTGCCCGCTGGCGGCGCGGTGAGTTGGCGGGAAGTCTGGTATCCTGTCCACGGAATCGGTGGGCTATCCTATGCCGACGAAGTGGCGGCTATCTATCTCGCACCCGGCGACGGCGGTCTGCGCGCTGGATTCTACCCCACCCGCCCGATGGATGGGGTACTGATAGCTTCGGGCAACGGGCAGGAGATCGGGCGGCTCGCCATCAAAGCCAGCCCGGACGCACCTTTTGTCGGGCGTATTCTGGCTGGGGATCAGCTTCCCGCCAGCGGACCGCTCCACATCCGTTTTGAAGACGCGGCCGGGCGTGTGCTCTTTGAGACCGACTATTTCGGGCCGCTGCGGTGATCAGCAATCTCGCTACATATCACTTCGTTTTCGCTGGATGACGAGCGCCGGTTGAGTAGCCGTCAGAATCCTTCAGATTCTGCGTCTGCGCAGGGCGTATCGAAAAACCCAGCGGGTGTAGCCTTTAGTCGGCATCTAACCCGCTCCTTGGTTTCGATACGCTGCGCTACTCAACCGGCGTCGCTGGCCTCACACCACTTAACAAATACCCAATATCTAATACCTGACACATATGCAACAGCCTCCCAACTACGACTCCCTATCCTCCGGTCGAATGCCCCGAATCTTCTGGGTGATGATCGGCGTCTCCACACTGCTGGCTGTGGTGATTGTTCTCTTTTTGGTCCTGCGCGGAATGCAGGACGGGCGCATTCAAAGCGATGCCCAGCGCCGCCAGCAGATCGCCATTCTTTTGCAGCAGGCCGTGGACCTGCGCAGTGACAACAACCCCAGAGAGGCGCTGATCCGCTATCAGGACGTGCTGAAACTGGACGGCGAGAACGCAGAGGCTATCGCTGGGATTGGCGAACTGTTGGATACCCCTCTCAGCGCGGCCCCGGTAGTTGTGATTACGCCCTCACCCACACCTGGGCTGGCCGCGCCCACTCCGACTTCCCTCAACTCTCTGGATGGGGTGTGGGCCGATGCCCAGGCACTCTACAACGCGGGGCGCTGGGCCGATGCCATTGCCCGGCTGTTGCAGGTGCGGGCCACAGATCAGAGCTTTGAGACAGAGCAAGTGGAGGAGATGCTCTACACCGCCTATGTCAGCCTGGGTACAGAAAAGAGCAACAGCGGCAGTCTGGAAGAGGCGGTCAACCTCTTCGACAAAGCCTTGGCCCTGCGCCCGGATGCTCTGGAGACCCGCACCCTGCGCGATGTGACCGCCGAATATGTGGATGCGTTGACCTACCTGTACGCCGACTGGCCCAAAGTCATTGAATTGCTGGAGAATCTCTACCAGCGCAACCCCAACTACCGGGATGTGCGCCAGCGGCTGCAAGAAGCCCACACCGAGTATGCGGACAGCCTATCCCGCCAGAATGAGTGGTGTGACGCTGCCGAACAGTTTGCCGCGGCCATTGCTGTGCAGAATGGGCCAGGACTGGCCGAAAAAGAGTCCCAGGCCCAGATTTTGTGCGAGACTGCCCCCACCCCCTCTGCCGAGGACGGCACTGTGACTGTACAGGCGGGCACACCTCAGCCGGGTGTCACGGGTACGCCCATCGCGGGCAGCAGCCCCAGCCAGCCTGTGGCTGGGGGCCTAGGCGTTGGGCGCATTCTCTATTCTGCCCAAGACCCGGTAGACGGGCGGGAACGGGTCTTTGCCCAGCCTGTCACAGCCAGTGTCAAGCCGGTGATTGTGGTGGAAGACGCGGCCCAGCCGGACCTGCGCAGCGACGGTCAACGTCTGGTCTTTCGCAGTATGCGGGGGGATCAGCGGGGGCTGGGCAGCTTTGATCCGGCCACGGGTCTGCGCCTGCGCTTCACCAATTTTGCCGAGGACAGTCTGCCCAGTTGGAACCCGGAAGGCAACCGAATCACCTTTGCCAGCAACCGGGAAGGAGATCGACGCTGGCGCATCTATGTGGCCTGGGCCGATGGCAACGACAGCGGCACTGATCTGGGCTTTGGGCAGGACCCGGAATGGCATCCCAGCGCTGATCTGATTGTCTATCGGGGTTGCGACAACCAGGGCAACGGCTGTGGCCTGTGGACTACCAACAGCGGTGGAGGGAATCAGCAGCCGTTGACCAGTGTGCCGGGGGACGCCCACCCGGTCTGGTCGCCGGATGGCCGCTTCGTCGTCTTTATGAGTTCGGAGCGGGATGGGAATTGGGAAATCTATCGGATCGAGGTGGGGAGCGGTGAGATTGTCCGCTTGACCAACTCACCGGCCATCGACGGTATACCGGCAGTCAGCCCGGATAGCAGCCGGATTGTCTTTCTCAGCAACCGGGACGGCACGTGGAAACTGTGGGTCAAACCCATCACCGGCGGGATAGAGCAGCCCCTGGCCGGGCTGGGCGGGAATGTGGACGATTGGATGCAAGCCAAATTGCAATGGGTGAGGTAGCAGTTTGATTTTTGGCAGACTTTCCAGTACAATAACAACATCGCTGTTTTCCTGATTGGAAAGATGGCGTGCCCCGGGGAGTAGCGCAGTCTGGCAGCGCACAGCGTTTGGGACGCTGGGGTCGGAGGTTCAAATCCTCTCTCCCCGACTGCGCGGGTGTAGCTCAATGGTAGAGCTCCTGCCTTCCAAGCAGATTACGCGGGTTCGATTCCCGCCACCCGCTCTGAAATTGGTTGATTGGTTCATACGTTGACTGGAAACCGCCCCGGCGTACTCCTGCCAGTTAACGAATCAGCCAATCAGCCTTTTTTTGTCACTGCGTTTCCCATCAAAAGCGGACGCAGATAAAAGCTGAAACAAAGATCAGCGCAGATCAATTCAGATCATAAAAATCTGCGTCTTATCTTCTCTTGGATCGGTAGCTCAATGGCAGAGCAGGGGGCTCATAACTCCTTGGTTACAGGTTCGAATCCTGTCCGATCCACTCTTTCCCCCTTCCCCTCTACAGCAAAGGCAACTCCCATGCTCGTCAAAGACATTATGACAACGGATGTGATCACTATTGGCCCCCGCGCAACCATCGGAGAAGTGGCTAAATTGATGCGCAAACACGCAATCAGCGGGCTGCCGGTGATCGACGCTGGGGGCAAGCTGGTGGGTATTGTGACCGAAGTGGACCTGATCACCCGCCACGCGCCGCCACGCCAGCCCCAATATATTCCGCTGCTCTGGGGGCTGATTCCCATGCGTCTGGACGATTATAGCACCTACAAGGAGCAGATACGCCACATTCTGGCCGTTTTTGTAGAGCAATTGATGACGAAGGAACCAGCCACTGTCCGCCCGAGTGATACGCTGGAACACGCCGCGGAGTTGATGATCAAACCGGGCCACAGCTCCCTGCCGGTGGTAGAGAAGGGTAAGTTGGTGGGCATCGTCACCCGAACCGATCTGGTGCAGGTGATTGAGGAGTTGGAGATCGGGGAAGAATAGTCGTTCGGCTTTTTCCAAGAAGTCGAACTCTTAAAAAAGGGCGGATCGGTTATCTATAACCGACCCGCCCTTTTTTGTACGCCAGGTTTATCAAAGTTACACCGAATGGCGCCAGCCGTAGGCCCGGCGATAGCCGTAGTCTGTGCTGAAGCTGCCAAAGAGCTTCTTGCCCGCCATATTGAGCGGATAGCGGCGCAGGGAACGCAGGCCGCGCAGGGCGATCTGCGTTGGGCTGTAGATTTTGCGGCAGAGCCAGTCGTAGGCTTCGCGCAGTTCATCCGGTGTGAAGTTCTTGGGGATGAAGGTCACGTGGGCCGTGTCGAAGTGGCTCCAGGGCACATCCAGCAGCCGGTTCTCCGCGATTACCTGATCGTAGAAGGGCGTGGAAGGGTAGGGGGTGAGCATCGTCGTGCTTACCCCGTCCATATCGCTGGTGCGGATGAAGTCCCACATAGTCTGGAAGGTTTCGGGCGTGTCGTGATCGAAACCCATCACAAACAGACCGACCACACCCATCCCGGTTTCGTGGATCTTTTTGATGGCCTCGGTGGTCTGCATGGCCACCCCTTTGGACTTGCCGCCCAACGACGAGCGGTTATCCGGGTTGACACTCTCAAAGCCGATGAAGTGCTTGTCCAGATGGGCGGCCTTGCCCATTTCCAGCAGTTCAGGGAATTTGGCAATGCTCATCTCGGACTGGCAGGTCCATCCCTTCAGGTCCATCTTCATCAGGGCCTCGAAGAGTTCTACACAGTAGTCCGGGTCCGTGGAGAAATTCAGCCCGAAGTTGTCGTCAGTGAGGAAGAAACGTTTGATTCCCCGCCGCTCGATTTCGTCCACCACCTCTTCCACCGGGCGCAGACGCATCCGTCGCCCGCTGACCCGAATCGCGGTGCAGAAATCGCAGTTGCGCGGGCAGCCCCGGGTGATCTCCATATAGGGCGTCCAGTAGTTGTTGTTCTCGTCCACCATCTTGATCACCCGGTCGGTGATGGGGGCGATGCCGGCCAGATTGGCCCAGCTTTCGTCTTTGTATTCCGGCTTCAGCCCTTTGATGCCTTCCGCAGCAAAATCTGCGATGGCCTGGGGCCAGGTGTAGTAACCCTCGCCGATGAAAGAGCTGTGGGCAAAGGTCTGAACGTGTTCTGGCAGCAGAGTGGAATGGACCCCGCCCACCACTACGCCTGCGCCCTGCTTGTGGGCAATCTTGGCCAGGTGCTCGGCCCGTTCGATGGTGATGGTCATACTGCTGATGCCCACCAGATCGCCTTCGCCCAGGGTGTCCATAGGCAGTTCGCGCAGGTTGTCGTCCCAGATTTCCACCGGGATTTCGTCGGGCACCAGGGAAGCCAGACGCATCAGTGTATAGGGGGAGCCGGGGGCTTTGCCAAAAACCCTGCCGTCCCGTTTGGGCTGAATTAGAATGACACGTCGCATGAACTTTCTCTCCTGTCTGACTACCAAAAAATGCAAAAAGCTTGTCTATCCTATCACAAATAGGAGGAGCAAACAAATTTGTCAAAGATTTTTGAGAAAAATTCAAGAAGTTCGACTTTTTCCGAAAAGTCGAACTTCTTCACCTGAATGTGGAGCTAACTGGCAAAGAACGCAAACCAGGTGGTTGTATAGGCCACACCGATCAAAGCGCCCACAATCACTTCAACGAATGTGTGGCCGATCAGTTCCTTCAATTCCACATCGCTAACCGGTTGGCCGGTGAAGAGTTCCCGGATGATCTGGTTGAGGACTTTGGCCTGTTTGCCCGCGGCCTGGCGCACACCTGTGGCGTCGTACATCACAATCAACGCAAAGATCACCGACAGCGCGAAGACGTCGCTGTGGGTTCCCGAACGGTGGCCCACCGCCGAAACCAGGCTGGTGACCATCGCCGAATGGCTGCTGGGCATACCGCCGGAACGGGCCAGCACCCGCAGATCGAAGTCCCGGCGCAGGATCCATTCCAGGAGGAATTTATAGAGTTGAACGCCAATGGCTGCGCTGATGGGCAGCCAAAGCACTTCATTTGACCAAACATTCATGGTATATCCGCTTCAAAGCTACTCGCGCCATTCCTCAAAATCGGTCGTCTCCCCCTGCTCCTGCCAGCGGCGTACAGTCAGCTCCGCTTCTTCCAGTTTGGCCGCGCAGTGGGCGGCCAGTTGGGTTCCCTGGGCATAGAGTTTCAGAGATTCTTCCAGCGGTGTGTCGCCATTCTCCAGGCGACCCAAAACCTCCTGGAGCCGGGTGTAGCTGTCCTCATAGCTCAATGCGGTCAGGTCGTCGTCTTTCTGTTTCTTCGCCATTTTGTATACTCCACAGGTATCTGTTGCGCAGTGGACCGCGACTGGTTTTGACGGGCAAAGTCAAGTATAGCAGATGGCAATCCAGGAATGAAACTCATTGGAGAACTTTACCCCACCCCCCGGCTATGCTAGACTCAGTAGACCGCAGACGACTGACCGCGGACGGCGGATGCTGGGCGTAGATTGGGTTGTCCCGGCAAGAGAAGTTCAGCCAAAAAGAGGAATGCTATGCAAATCGGTCTGGGAATGATGACCAATCGACAGGACGAACCGGCGGCTGGCACTGCGGTCGTTGTGCTGGCCGACGACCTCTTCTTCGTCACCCGGCTGATGGATGTGATCCGCCAGGTGGGTGGCCGCCCGGTTGTTGTCGAGAATGCCGACGAACTGGTGGCCGCGGTGGACCTCCACTTCCCTGTGCTCGTCCTGTTGGACCTGAAGACACCCGGCGACTGGGAGACAGCCATCCAGCGCTGCAAGCTGACACCCCAGAATCGGCAGATTCCCATCTACGCCTTTGGCAGCCACGTGGATACACAGACCCTGCGTCGGGCGCGCCAGGCCGGCGCGGATCACGCCTGGGCACGCAGCAAAATGATGGAAGAATTGGTGGCGGTGGTCCAGCGCTACGTCCATCCACCGGCCCGGGAGGTAGAGGGCAGTGGGGATCCGCTGAGCCGGGCCGCGGTGGCTGGCCTGCTGGAATTCAACCGGCGGGAATTCTTCGAGCAGCACGAATATCTGGAACTGGCCTGGAACGAGGAGAACCGCCCCGTGCGGGAGATGTATCAGGGGATTTTGCAGGTGGGGGTCGCCTTTTTGCAGATCGAGCGGGGCAACTGGCGGGGGGCATTGAAGCTCTTTCGCCGGGGATTGCCCCGGCTGCGGGAGTTGCCCGCTGTCTGTCAGGGGGTGGATGTGGCCGGATTCCGCACGGCTGCAGAGGCGATTCACGCCGAAGTCACCGCCCTCGGCCCGGAGCAGTTGGCTGAGTTTGACACCAGCCGTTTTCCGCTGATCCGCTTCGAGAATCCCTACGGCGTCGAGGATATTGACGCGCTGGGGATTGAGCTGCCCGACTAAAAAAAGTTCGACTTTTTCCGAAAAGTCGAACTTTTATCTCCCGTCATTCTTGACCGATTCCCGGAATCGGAGAGCAGCCATTTGTCCTTTTTGGGTGAGCAGATAAGTGGCCGCGGGGAATTTCTGATTGCTTTGCAGGAATTTGGCGGCAGCCAGACTATCCACCACCCCATCCGCCACTTCGATCACTTCCCCGTCCAGCGCGTGCAAGCGATAGGCTTTTTGCCCATCCAATGTGCGGTGGGATTTGAGGGTCCAGCCTTCCAGCAGCGCAGCCAACACCGCCTGCTGGGGAGCGGTCAATCGGTTGCGGCGGAACAACCGGGACAGAGCAATTCGCATAGCGTAGCTTTCCACCTTCCCCAGAGAAAATCCGTGTAAATCAGTCCCATCCGTGTCAATCCGTGTTCTTCTTTTCAGAATGGGAGCAAAATCAATGAACGCAAAATACGGGGTAGGGCTGCTCGGCGCGGGCTGGGTGGCCGGTGAATATGTGAAAGTCTTCCGGGATCACCCGCTGACCGAAGTCGTGGGCATCTACAACCGGACGCCGGGCAAAGCGGCTCGGCTGCTCCAAACCCACGGCGTCGAGGGCACAGAATATGCGACGCTGGACGAATTCTTTGCCGACGAGCGCATTCAGATTGTCGTCTCCTGCACCCACCCGGACGTGCGCGCTGCCCACTGTATCCGCGCCGCGCAGACCGGACGCCACATTGTCATTGAAAAGCCCGTGGCCCTCTCCCACCAGGAGACTGCCGACATCCGGGAGGCCGTCTTCCAGGCGGGCGTCAAGACCGTCACCAGCTTTGTCCTGCGCTGGAATCCCCAGTTTGTAACAGTGCGCAAGCTGATCGACGACGGGGTGCTGGGCGATCTGATCTACGGGGAGGCCGACTACTGGCATCCAGCCCGCCGCGCTCAGCCGGGCAGCCCGTACATGCGCAAAGATGTGGTGGGCAGTGCTTTTCTCAGCGGTGGCTGTCACGCGGTGGATATGCTGCGCTATCTGGGTGGGGAGGTGCGGGAGGTCTCGGCCTTTGCCGCGCCGCCCAAGCGGGTCCACAGCTTCGACTTCGATCCGGTGGTCGTGGCCTCGCTCAAATTTGCCAACGACGGGGTGGGCAAACTTTCCGCGCTGCTGGACGGAGACACGCCCTACCGCTTCAACTGTCGGCTCTTTGGCACAAATGGCTCCATCCAGAACAACGAAGTCTACTCGTCCACCAACTACCCCGGCGCACACGAATATTGGAGCTTCCCCACCATCTCTCCCAACAGCGGGGATGTGACCCATCACCCCTTCAAAGCGGAGATCGAACATTTCCTGGAGTGTCTCGAGAACGACGTAGAATCCCACGCCTCCATCTACGACAGCTACAAATCTATGGCGATCTGCTTTGCCATCGACGAATCGGTGGCGAAGGGTGGGCAGCCGGTGAAGGTGAGCGGGGATTGAGTGGAAAGAGAGAAGTTCGACTTTTCAGAAAAGTCGAACTTCTGATCTATCCCAGCAGATGCGCGTATTCCTGCAATTTGCGCTGGTTGATCTTCTCGTACTGCTCCGACAGAATCTCGGCCATCTCTGCCTCACTCAGACGGATGCGCAGAACCTCCAGCGCGTCTTCCGGCGATTCGCCGTAGGCCAGCTTCTTCTTGCCGTTGCGCAGGTCGAAGAGGTACATATAGTGTGGGTTGCTGAAACTGCTCATTGATCTTCCTTTTTCCCTACCCAAGCATCCGAATACAATCATCCACAGTCAACCGACCAATCGGCCCGGTGGCGTAGACCGCGTGGGCCACTGTGCCATCCGGGCGCAGGATGAAGCTGGTGGCGTGGATAATACTGCGCCGCACTTCGTAGAACGCGCCGGTCTTCTGGGCAAAGTCCATAAAATCAAGCCCGTAGCCCACCGAAAAAGTCAGCCCCAGCATCTCTACCAGCGACTCTGCATCCTCTTTGGAATCCACCGACGCTGCGATCAAACGGGCGTTGCGGCTTTCCAGTTCCCCCAGACGGCTCTGATAGTCGGCCAACTGCCGACGACAGTAGCTTCACCACTTGCCCCGATAGCCGAGAAAGATGGTGAAATCCGCGTTTAGGTCATCGGGCAGGGCCAGGCGGCTGCCGTCGAGCATAGAAATCGTCATCGGGGGAAAGGAATCCCCCTGGTCGAGTTTGAGTGTAGCGGTCTGGGCCATTGGGTTTGCCTCGGCTGAAATGGATTACGATAACTGCCAGTATAGCACAAAAGTGAAATGTGCTGTGTGAAACGTGAGAGTGCGTCGAAATATCTCACATTTCACGCAGCACATTTCCGGGGACAAAATCGACACCCGCCGCTCTTGATTCGTCCCTATCGCTGGCTGCGCCACTCGTCCCACATCGCGGGCTGGGGCGGGTAGTAGCGGCCCGGACGCACACCCTCCGCCGCGATTTTCTCTTTGATGTAACCCTCCACGCCTTCGTGATCCTCCACGATCTGCACGCACTCCTCGGCAAACCAGGACGGGACCACCACCACCCCGTCGCCGTCACCCACCAGCACATCGCCGGGACGCACCAGCGCGCCGCCGCATTGGATGTCCCCGTTCTCCTCGGCAGGCACGGCCCAGGGCGCGGAGCCGTAGGGGGTACGGGCGCGGGCGTAGATAATGAGGTTGTAGTTCTCCTTTTCCATCACTTCCAAATCCCGGATCGCGCCATCGGTGACAATCCCGTCCGCGTTGTTCATCTTCAGTTGCATCGCCTTCACATCGCCGAAAATGCAGGCCCGGGTGTTGCCCATAATATCCGCCACCAGCACATCGCCGGGGCCACAGCGGGCCATCGCCCGATATTCCGGGGCGTTCTCGCCCTTCTCCATCCCGGCCATCAAATCCGGGCGAGGGGGCAGAAAGCGCAACGTGCGGGCACGCGCAGCCAGCCGCTGGCCCGGCGTGTAGGGGAAGACGCCCTCCATAAAGGGCAGGGGCACATCCGCATCCCGCCAGACGTGATTCCAGATGGTGGCGACGGGCAGTTGCTTGAAACGGTCCAGAATCGACTGGGAGACTTCGACGGGGGTGAAGGAACGGGTCATTGGATTCTCCTACGTGTGGAATGCAGAATAGCAGTCGAGATCAGGGATGGGTGGTCGATATTGGGTGTGTGATATGTGCTGCGTGCTGCGGGAGATGATTCGTGCGATTTTACCCAGCACGTATCACGCAGCACTACGTTTTGCCGGTCGCACCCGGGGCATAAAAATATTCCCCCACGGGCTGGGCATTTCGCCGACCGGTGCGTGGATGAGGGTGGGCCCGCCGGACGCAAAGCCTTTTTCGATGGCGGCGCGCAGTTCGTTCGGGCTGTTGGCGCGCAGGCCGAGCATCCCGAAGGCTTCGGCCAGCTTCACAAAGTCCGGGTTGCGCAGATCGCTGGCGATGACCCGGTTGCCGTATTGCTGCTGCTGCATCCGGCGCACATTGCCATAGGCGCCGTCATCGAAGACCACCGAAACTGTGGCGATGTTGTGCTGCACGGCTGTCGCCATCTCCTGTACACCAAACATAAATCCGCCGTCCCCGCTGATGGAAAGGACGGCCCGATCCGGCTGGGCTACCTTTGCGCCTAACGCGGTGGAGAAACCCCAGCCCAGAGTTCCCTGATAGCCGGTGGAGAGAAAAGTGCGGGGCTGGTAGACGGGCAGGGCGTAGCGGCTGACATAGCCGACTTGGGTCAACTCCTCGACGAAAATGCCGTCGTCGGGCAGCGCGTCGCGGATGGCGGAGAGATAGGCCAACTGGGGTTGCAACTGGTCGTACTCGGCGGCGACGGTTGCTTTCAGCGTCTCCATCTCTTCCTTGCGGGAGGGGCGGCGGCTATTATGCTTGCCCAGCGCATTGACCAGTGCGGCCAGTGCGTCCCGGCTGTCTGCCACCAGACCGACCGTCGGCGGGCTGATGCGATTGTGCTCTTCCGGGTCGATGTCGATGCGGATGATTTGCAGGTCGTCGTCCACACCCCAGTTGAGCAGAGGGGCGGTGAATCGCGTGCCCACGGCCAGCACCACATCGGCCTCGGCCCAGAAGCGGTGGGCCACCCCTGTGGCGAAGCTGAGATAGTGGCGGCTGCTGAGGATGCCCAGTCCGTCGTTGGTGGCAAAGACCGGGGCCTGCAAAGCCTCGGCCAGCGCGCAGACCTCCTCCGACGCGTCCATTGCCCCGCCGCCCACAAAGATCAGCGGGCGTTTGGCTTTGCCCAGCAGTTGCGCGGCCCGCTCGATAGCGTCCGGGTCCACGGCAGGGCGGCGCACGGCCAGGGGCAGGGGTTTCAGGTCCATCTCTGCTTTGGCCGAGAGCACATTCAGGGGGATTTCCAGACCCACCGGGCGGATGCGATCCGAGAGCATTTCGCTGAGGGCAATGGCGAGTTGGCGGGGCGCTTCTTCGGGGCGCTGAATGCGGGCCGCCCATTTGGTCAGAGAGCGGATGACCGCCATCTGGTCCGGGATTTCGTGCAGCATCCCGTAGCCCCGGCCAATCTGGTCCGTGTGAATCTGACCGGTGAGGCAGAGGACCGGGGCATTGCAGCCATAGGCCGTGGATAGTGCCGCGGTGGTATTGAGTAGCCCCGGCCCCGGCACGACGTTATAGACGCCGATGCGGCCGCCAGCCAGCGCATAGCCCAGGGCCATATAGGCCGCGCCCTGCTCGTGGCGGCTGTGGATCACCCGCAGCTTCTCCCCCGCGTTGTAGACGGCGTCATAGACGGCGTTGTAGAAATAATCGTTCTGCACACCGGGCAACCCGAAGATTGTGTCGATGCCGTGGGAGATCAACGAAGCGACGAGGGCTTCGCCGCCGGTGACGGTGGAGGGTGGGGTCGTTGTTGGCATTGGGTCTCTCCTGTGGGGTGGGATACAGTTTTCTTCCGTGCAGAATAGCGCACTTTCCCGCTGAGTTCAAACCGCTTTCTCCTCTGGTTTGACGGATAACACGCCATCCGGTATGATAGGCCCATCATCGAACGATTATCTCCGCTGCAATAATATTATTCGTCCCCTGCGCGTCGGAGCGCTGCAAATCACAACCTATAGACGGACCGTTTATGTCAACATACATCGTCCGCCGGACGCTGCAAGCGATCCCTTTGCTCCTGATCCTGAGTGTAATGCTCTTTGCCCTGGTGCGTATGGCTCCTGGCGGTCCTCTGGCTCAGGCCGAACGCAACCCCAATATCACCCAGGAACAGATCGAGCGTCTGCGCGAGCGGCTGGGACTCAACCAGCCATTCTACGTCCAATACATCAAGTGGGCGCGCACGATTGTGCTGGAAGGCGACCTGGGCGATTCGATCAAAAGTGGGCGGGAAGTCAGTGTGATGATCGGCGAACGCATCCCCAACACACTGCTGCTGGTGGGCGTCGCCTTTCTGCTGACCCTCTGCGTTGCCATCCCATTGGGCGCGCTCTCGGCGCGCAAGCAGTACTCCCTTCTCGATTATGTGGTGACAACTTTCACCTTCGCCGGGCAATCGGTGCCCATCTATTGGCTGGGGCTGATGGCGGTTCTGACCTTTTATGTCTGGATCGATAACCCCTTTACCGGCAAGCCCCTTTTCCCCGCGGGGGGAATGTATTCCATCGGCAGCGACAAAGGGCTGGGCGATCTGCTCTGGCATATGGTGATGCCCGTGGGAACGCTGAGTCTGGCCTGGATCGCCTGGTACAGTCGCTTCTTCCGGGCCAGTATGCTGGATGTGCTGAACGCCGATTATATGCGCACAGCTCGCGCCAAAGGGCTGTCCGAGGGGCGGGTGCTCTATATCCACGCCCTACGCAATGCGGTCATGCCCCTGGTGACAATGATTGCTCTGGACTTCCCCTCCCTCTTTGCCGGCGCGCTCTTTGTGGAGACGATTTTCTCCTGGCCGGGGATGGGGCGGCTCTTCTGGGAAGCGGCGCGTGGACGGGACTATCCGGTGCTGCTGGGGGTGATTCTGATCAACGCCGGGCTGATTGTTGTCGCCAACATTCTGGCGGATATACTGTACGGGGTAATCGATCCGCGGGTGCAGTACGATTGAAAACCTGTAGGTTGGGTTCTCGCCGCAAGTGTGATTGAACGCCCTTCGTTCTTCGACGGCGAGAACCCAACACAAACGCGTGAAAGTTGGGTGAATGCCTGGGCTACTGAGGGGAAGAAAACAGGCGTGTGGACGGCATTCACCCAACCTACCAATTCCCAGGCAACACGGAACACCCAATGACCGAAGCAGCACTCGACAACTACGAAGCCACTTCGCTGACCCAACTCACTCTGCGCCGCTTCTTCCGCCACCGGATGGCCCTGCTCTCCATCGGCGTGCTGGCCCTGGTGATCTTCAGCGCGCTCTTTGCGCCCCTCAGCCCCTATGGACCGACGGAGCAAAACCCATCCAACGATTTGATGCCCCCCTCGCTGGACCACTGGTTCGGCACGGACGATCTGGGCCGGGATGTCTTCACCCGTACCCTCTACGGCGGGCGCATTTCGATTATTGTGGGGCTGGCCGCCACTGGGCTTTCTCTGCTGGTGGGGGTGGTGGTGGGGGCGCTGGCCGGTTACTTCGGCGGCTGGCTGGACAATCTGCTCATGCGCATCACCGACGCCTTTCTCAGCCTGCCCAGCCTCTTTGTGTTGATCCTCATCAGCACTGTCCTGCGGGATATGCCCAACTCGGCCATGCGCAACAGCGTCTGGATTGTAGTGGTGGTCATCGCCGTCCTCTCGTGGATGTGGCCCGCCCGCCTGATCCGGGGCGCGTTTCTGTCGATGCGCCATCACGAATTTGTCATCGCGGCCGAGTCGGTGGGGGTAGGGGACTGGCGGATTATGCTGCGCCACATTCTGCCCAACAGCGTCGGGCTGATTATCGTCCAGGCCACTCTTTCGGTCGGCTCGGCGATTATTATCGAATCGGGCCTGAGCTATCTGGGCTTTGGGGTGCAGCCGCCCACGCCCAGTTGGGGCAATCTGCTGGCAACGGCCCAGGTCTACGCCCTGCGTGCGCCCTGGCTGATGATCTTTCCCGGCCTGATGATTTTCATCACCACAATGTCTGTCAACCACATCGGCGACGGTCTGCGCGACGCGTTTGATCCGTTTTCAGTGCGGTAATTTCCTGCAGTGAGTCCGGTGCAAGAGCTATTTAAGCCACTGATGTACGCTGATATACACGGATAAGAGCGGATTCTTCTCCCCTATTTCTCTCTGTCTCAGCGGTGGATGGATAAGTTTTTGCAGCGAACTCACACTTTTTTCTACCTCAAAAGGAGGACCTGGATGAATCGTTCCAAACGCTCGACAATTTTTGTAACCCTTCTGCTGGCGCTGGTGCTGGCGATCTCTGCCTGTGCTGCGCCCCCACCCCAACAGGCGACTGGCGGCGAGTCCGCTGCCCAATCAGACAGCGGCGGGCAGGTCGTGCTGATTATCCCCGAAGAACCGGCCACACTCAACCAATATCTGGCCGACGCCGCGATTGTGCGCCAGGTGGCCGACGCCACCACTGCGGGCCTCAGTCTCGTCGATCAGAACGGCGACTTCCAGCCTGTGCTGGCCGAGACGATCCCGTCCATTGCCGATGGCACCGTCTCCGAGGATTTCCTCACCGTCACCTGGAAACTGCGCCCCGGCCTGCTCTGGTCCGACGGCACGCCCATCACCAGCGACGACATGAAATTCACCTGGGAAGCCATCTCCAACCCGGACAGCGGTGCGGTCCTCTCCAACAATTTCGAGAAGATCACCAGTATCGACACCCCGGATGATCTGACCGCGATCGTCCACTACAGCGAAGTCAACAGCGCCTATCCCATGCAATTTGCCTATGGCTTGCTGCCCCGCCACGCCACCGGTGAACCCACCGAAATGGAGAAATGGGAGTGGAACCGCGCCCCCGTCACAGCGGGTGCGTTCGTCGTTTCCGAGTGGAACTCCGGCGACAGCATTGTGATGGACCGCAACCCCAATTACTATCTGGACGGCCAGCCCTATCTGGACCGGCTAATCTTCAAAGTCGTTCCCGACCCCGGCGCGCAGATGGCGATGATGATTCAGGGCGAGGGACAGGTTCATCTCTGGCCCGGCGCCACCAAAGAGGACTACGACGTGCAGATAGAGGGCGAAGGCCAGTTGCAGGAGGTCCCCGGCCAGTGGAATATGGCCCTGCGTTTCAATCTGAGCCAGCCCTTTGACGACGACCCCGGCGCAACCCCGCCCCATCCCATCCTGGGCGATCTGAAAGTGCGTCAGGCCCTGGCCCACGCCATCGATTACGACACAATCATCAACGACGTGAACCCGGGCGTCTCGCCGGCCACCAGCCCCTTCGCCTATGGCTGGTATCGCTGCGATATCCCTCGCACCTACACCTTTGACCAGGACAAAGCCAACGCTCTGCTGGAAGAGGCCGGTTGGGTGCTGGGCGACGACGGCATCCGTGTGGCCAGCGGTGCGGCCAACGCGGAGGACGGCACACGCCTTTCCCTGCAAATGGAAGGCTACACCAACTTCCAGCCACTGGTGAAACTGGAAGAGGCGATTGTGGAGATGTGGAAAGCTGTGGGCGTGGAAGCCACCATTCAGAACGACGACTTCTCGATTATCTTCGGCTCGTTGGCGGACGGCGCACCCCGCAAGACGGGCAATTTCGACATTCTCATCTACGATTCCAGCCTGAGTATCGATCCCCAGGCTACGATTGCCGGTCTCTTTCACTCCAGCGCCATCCCTTCTGCCGATAACCCGGCCGGGTCCAACTACTCCCGTTGGGTGAATGCCGACGCGGACGCGGCCATCGATCTGGCTGGCAGCACAGTGGACGTGCCCACCCGTCAGGCCGCCTACTGCGATCTGGCCCAACTGATCGACGACGAACTACCCCAACTGCACCTCTATCTCTTCACCGAGGGCTACGGCGCAACCGACAAACTCAGCGGCTACGCTGTGAGCATCTGGGGCAGCCTGACCTGGGATGCCCAGAATTGGAAGTTGAGTCAATAAAGTTTATTGGTTGATTAGTTGATTGGGCGACGTGACAACCCAATCAACTAATCAACCAATTTACCAATGAACCAATCCCTATGCCCCCCATCCTCACCACATCTGCTCTCTCCGCCGGCTACGGCAAACTCCACATCCTCCACGACGTTTCCGTCGCTGTGGAGAACGGCCAATTTCTGGCGATTCTCGGCCCCAACGGCAGCGGCAAATCGACGCTGCTCAAATCCATCTTCGGCCTGACCACCCACTTCGGCGGCGACATTCAGTTCCAAAACACTTCCCTCGTGGGCAAAGCCACGGAGCAGATCGGCGGGCTGGGCATCGCCTACGTCCCCCAGCGAGAGAATGTCTTTGCGTCGATGAGTGTGCGGGAGAATCTGCTCCTGGCCCTGCGCCATCTGAGCCACGCCGAAGCCGAAAAATCCCTGGCCGGAGCCTACGAACTCTTTCCCATCCTGGCCGAACGGACCAGCCAACGGGCCAGCCAACTAAGCGGCGGCGAACGGCAGATGCTTGCCATCGCCATCGGCTGGCTCTCTCGTCCCAGCCTGATGCTGCTGGACGAACCGAGCGCGGGTCTCTCCCCCCTTTTTGTGACCGAAGTCTTCCGCACCCTGCGCACCCTCTGCGAGCAGGGGATTACCCTCGTCGTTGTCGAGCAGAACGCCCGCAGCCTGTTGCGCTGGTGCGACGCGGCCTATATTCTGCGCGAGGGGCGGGTCGTCTTTCACGGCACAGCCGCAGAGACCCTGGCCGATGAGGAGACGGTCAAGGGTTATTTGGGGATGGGTGGGGTGGCCCTCACCACCCCCTAGCCATTGATGGAAAGATCGGCTGTTTACGGGTTGCCCCCGCCTCTCCCAGTTTCGTTGCTGGTTCGTGGGTGGCGTTGTCCGCGCTGGGAGAGGCGGGGGTTCGGGGCTGATTGGTGCGATCTGTTGCACGCCATCGATCCCATCCCATCGAAACCCGCCGTCTGCTCCATCGACGACTCCCCTCTACCCTCACCACCCCCTAGCGGTTGATGGGAAGTTCGCTTGTTTGTGGGTTGCCCCCGCCTCTCCCAGTTTCGTTGCTGGTTCGTGGGTGGCGTTGTCCGCGCTGGGAGAGGCGGGGGTTTGGGGCTGATTGGTGCGATCTGTCGCACGCCATCGATCCCATCCCATCGAAACCCGCCGTCTGCTCCATCGACGACTCCCCTCTCCCAGCCCGACCAATAAACCCTGCCCACAATCGTCCCGGCAGGGAGAGGGGCCGGGGATGAGGGCCGGCAATCCACCAGCAGCGCCATCGATCCCATCCCATCGAAACCCGCGGTCTACTCCATCGACGACTCCCCTCTCCCAGCCCGACCAACAGACCCTACCCACAATCGTGTCGGCAGGGAGAGGGGCCGGGGGTGAGGGCCAACAAAAAAACCGTGAGATCGGACGTCCGATCTCACGGTTTACGTATCCAACCGAACGAAACGAGCCTTGCACCTACCCCCGCAGGGCCTCCGCCTTAATCGCCTTCAGCCGCTTCATCACATCATTCCCACCCCGGCCAAAGTAGTCGTGGAGTTGGGTATACTCGGCGAAAAGCTGCTCGTAGACTGCCTGGTTTTCGGGAATCGGCCTGTACACTACATCCTGCAGTCGGGCCATCTGCTCCACTGCCTCCTCAATCGAATCGAAGCCACCCGCGGCTTTGCCCGCGGCCACCGCGGCAAACATCGCCGATCCGAAGGCCCCCGCCTGCTCTGTCCCCGCCACCCGAATCTCCCGCCCGGTCACATCCGCGTAGATTTGCATCAGCAGTTTGTTGCGTCCCGGCAGCCCACCGCAGCCGACAATGCGGTCTACGGCCACGCCGTTGCTGTGAAAGGCATCCACAATCACCCGTGTGCCGTAGGCAGTCGCTTCGATCAGCGCCCGGTAGATGTCCTCCGGTTTGGTCGCCAGCGTCGCGCCGATGAGCAGACCGGTCAGGTCCACATCCACCAGCACGGACCGGTTGCCATTCCACCAGTCCAGGGCCAGCAAACCGGATTCGCCCGGCTTCTGCTGGGCGGCCAAACTCTCCAGATACTGATGCACATTCAGCCCCCGGCCCGCGGCTGCTTCGTGATAGGCCGCGGGCACACAGTTGTCCACAAACCAGGCGAAATGATCCCCCACGCAGGATTGGCCCGCCTCGTAGCCGAAGAGACCGGGAATGATGCCGTCCTCGACGACGCCGCACATCCCCTCCACCACCTTCTCCGCATCGCCCAGCACCATATGACAGTTGGACGTGCCCATAATAATCACCATTGTGCCCGGCTCAGTGACGGTGACCGCGGGCACAGCCACGTGCGCGTCCACATTGCCGATACAAACGGCGATGCCGGGGCGCAGACCGGTTTTGTCCGCCATCGCCGGGGTCAGGCTGCCGGCGCGCTGGCCGATGGGGTAGATGTCTGTGGAGAGTTTGTCCTGGACCAGCGTGCCCAGGCGGGGGTCAAGCGCTGCGAAGAAATCGTCGGAGGGATAGCCTGCCCGTTTGTTCCAGATGGCTTTGTAGCCCGCTGTGCAGGCGTTGCGCCGCTCCTGGCCGGTCAGTTGCAGGACAATCCAATCGGCGGCTTCCATAAAACCGTCGGCCGCGCCGTAGACCTCCGGCGCGTCGTTGAGGGTCTCCCAGATTTTGGGGATCATCCACTCACTGGAGATTTTGCCGCCGTAGAGGTTCAGCCAGCCTTCGCCCCGCTGGGCTGCAATTTCGTTGAGCCGGTTGGCTTCGGGTTGGGCCGCGTGGTGCTTCCAGAGTTTGACCCAACTATAGGGATTGTCCCGCCACTTCGGGTCCATACAGAGCGCGCTACCGTCCGCGGCCACAGGCAGCATTGTGCAGGCGGTGAAGTCCGTGCCGATGCCGATGACGTCATCCGGACTCACGTTCCCGGCGCGCAGCACCTGAGGAATCGTCTCCACCAGCACATCGACATAATTCTGGGGATTTTGCAGGGCGAAGTCTGGGGGCAGGGGCTTGTCGCTGCCGGGCAGATGCTCGTCGATCACCCCGTCGCCGTAGGGATGCACCGCCGAAGCGATCTCCTGGCCGCTGGTCACATCCACCAGCACCGCCCGCCCGGATTCGGTGCCGTAGTCCACACCGATTGTGTATTTGTGGGAAGTAGTCATTGTGGCTCCTATTGGAAGAGAGCCACTGATAAACACGGATAAAAATCAGCGTTCATCAGTGTTCATCAGCGGCTACTTTTGTTGTTATATGCCCTGCGCCAAATGGTAGTAGAGATCGTTCCAGCGCAATTCTTTCTTGAACTCCCGCATCTGCGTCTGCTGGTCGATGAGCAGCGTCTCCACGCCCGCGATTTCGGCAAAGTCCTCCAGATGCTCGACGGTGACAGACTGGCTGAAGCCCGTGTGGTGTGCGCCGCCTGCCTGAATCCAGGCCGCCGCCGCCATCTTCAGGTTGGGATGGGGAACCCAGAGCGCGCGGGCCACGGGCAGTTTGGGCAGGGCCGCTTCGGGCGTGACCACATCTACGGTATTGATGAGCAGGCGGAAGCGCTTGCCCATATACATCAGCGACGCATTGAGGGCGGGTCCTGCTGGCACATTGAAGACCAGACGCACCGGGTCTGCCTTGCCGCCGATGCCCAGAGGGTGAACCTCTACCGATGGCTTGGCCGCGGCGATGGAGGGGCAGATTTCCAGCATATGCGCGCCCAGCACGGACATGCCCTTGGGGTGCAGGTGATAGGTGTAATCCTCCATAAACGACGTACCGCCGGGAAGCCCCGTGCCCATCACTTTCATGGCCCGCACCAGCGCGGCTGTCTTCCAGTCGCCTTCCCCGGCAAAGCCGTATCCGTCGGCCATCAGCCGCTGGGGCGCGATGCCAGGCAGTTACACCAGCCCGTGCAGGTCTTCAAAGGTGGTGGTGAAACCCGCAAAGCCGCCCTCTTTCAGAAAGGAGCGGATGCCCAACTCGATACGGGCCGCGTCGGCCAGGGAGGAGCGCATAGCCCCGCCCTTGCGCAGGGGTTCGGCCACCACATACTGGCTCTCGTATTCGGCCACCAGCGCATTGACCGCGGCCTCGCTAGCTCCGTTGACGTGAGCCACCAGATCGCCCACGCCGTAGCCGTTGACGCTGTAGCCAAAGGCCATCTGCGCCGCCACTTTGTCGCCTTCGGTCACGGCCACCTGGCGCATATTGTCGCCAAAGCGGGCAAACTTGGCGTGCTGGCTGTCGTGCCAGGCC
Organism: Anaerolineae bacterium; assembly: GCA_030432295.1. GTDB lineage: Bacteria > Chloroflexota > Anaerolineae > Caldilineales > Caldilineaceae > JACQGT01. The sequence goes on from JAUIHI010000008.1 coordinate 202,419, forward strand.
GCCGCGGCCCGTGTCCACACATCCAGCCGGGCCAGGGCCTCCTCGTCCTGCCAGTGGCCGACGACGACTTTGCGGCGCAGGCGCATACGCGTGCCGATGAAGCCGAATTCCCGCCCGCCATGCGCGGTCTGGTTCAGATTCATAAAATCCATATCGATGGAATCCCAGGGGATGTCCCGGCCAAATTGGGTGTGGAACTGGGCAAAGGGCTTCTGCAACGCCATCAGACCGGCGATCCACATCTTGGCCGGGGAGAAGGTGTGCATCCACATGACCAGCCCGATGCAGTTGGCCGCGGCGTTGGCCTCCTGGCAGATGGCGTGAATCTCTTCGGAGGTTTTCACCACCGGTTTGAAGACGACGTTGACGGGGATTTGTGGCGAGGCGTCCAGGCTGGCGGCGATGGTGCGGGCGTCGTCGGCCACCTGTTGCAACACCTCCGGGCCGTAGAGATGCTGGCTGCCGGTGACAAACCAGACTTCGAGGCTGGGAAAGGCTTTGGCGGTCATTACGCTACTCCTTTGAAAAGTGGAGGGAGGTTTGTAAAAACGTTTTAATTGTTTCGAGATAAGCAGTGACCCACGGCTGTAGCGGGCGATTGGCTGGTTGTAAACGATTGTGGAGTGCGAACGAATCAGAGCGGAGCAGGCGCAGCGGACGCACCTGTATAGCAGTATAGTCGAGGGCACGAGCAATGCCAAAACCGGGTTTCTCGACCTGTTCCTGTGAAAAAGGTACAGATGGAGAAACCCGGTTTGGCTTCAAATCATTCAGTTAGGCGCAGGGCATTACCGATTGACTGTGGGCAAGAACAGGTAGATATTCAGATCAGCCGATTCCTCTTGCGAGGGAACATCTGTCCCAGTCATGCGGGCTGCGGTGACCGGGGCTGTCCACTCGACAGTCAGCATCGGTCTGCGATACTCTTTGTCTTCGTCCCGGCTGTACCACTTCACGTCGCGGTTCTTCGATCCTTCAGCCAGGAGCAGGAAGCCGTAGTTGGGTACACCGCCATTGATCCAGGCGTTGACCAAATCGGTCACATTCACAGAAAGCTGGACATCTTTCTCGACGGGCACGAATGCCCCATAGCTTGTGCCATCGTAGTCGTTGCTTCCAAATGTCCCACTCTGCCAGTCGCCATTGCCAGGAGAATTCCAGGACGCCTTGGCTTCGTCCCAATTTGTCAGCATACGGTGGACCGTTGCTATGTGATCATCGCTGCTGGTGTCTGTTGTCAGGTGTAGGGTGGCCGAAGCGATAGACGCCCCCGTCGGCAGGCTGGTCAGGTCGAAGCGCAGAAGACCGTTCTTCTGTTTGCCCGCCTCTGGCCGCGTCACGAATTTGGAATCGTCGCCCTCTGTCTCATCTTCCTTGTCTTCGTTGACGAATGTATCAGCGGCTGATACGAATTGACTGGTTGTTACTTCAGCCGGGGGCAGGGGCGTGTTCGTCGGGACAGCCGTCGGCGTATCGGTTGGGACAGCCGTCGGTGTGTTCGTCGGGACGGCGGTCGGTGTGTTCGTCGGGACAGCGGTCGGTGTGTTCGTTGGAACAGCGGTCGGTGTGTTCGTCGGGATAGCCGTCGGTGTATCCGTTGGTACGGCCGTCGGTGTATCCGTTGGTACGGCTGTCGGTGTGTTCGTTGGTACGGCTGTCGGTGTGTTTGTCGGGACAGCCGTCGGTGTATTGGTTGGGACAGCCGTCGGCGTGTTCGTCGGGATAGCGGTCGGTATATCGGTCGGAACCGCTGTCGGTGTGTTCGTCGGGATAGCTGTCGGTGTGTTGGTTGGGACAGCCGTCGGTGTGTTGGTTGGGACAGCCGTCGGTGTGTTGGTCGGAACTGCTGTAGGCGTGTCAGTTGGGACAGCGGTCGGTGTGTTCGTGGGCGCAGGTGTCGGTGTGGGATCGGCAGTGCCGTCGTCGCCCACCCAGGTGGTGGCGCTCAGCGAACTGGCATCCGTATCCACTGCACCGGACCAGGTGGGCACGCTGCCCGACCACAGGGCCATGCCGCCGGACCAGAGGGGCATCCCGCCACTCCACAGGGCCATGCCACCGGACCAGAGCGGCATACCGCCGCTCCACAGGGCCATGCCGCCGGACCAGAGGGCCATCCCACCGGACCAGGTGGGCAAACCGCCGGACCAGAGGGCCATACCGCCGGACCAGAGGGCCATCCCGCCGGACCAGAGGGCCATACCACCCGGCCACATCCCCAAATCAGACGGATTGGAGACGCCGCCGATCCAGCCCACATTGCCGGACCAGAGAGGCATACCGCCGCTCCACAGGGCCATCCCGCCCGACCAGAGGGCCATTCCACTGGAATAGGCTTCCCAGTCCATCCAGGCGGAATCCGAGGCGCGGGATGCACCGACACCGTAGACGAGGGTTTCGATGACATTGCCGTTGCCGTCCAGTACAGGTTCTTCGATGTAATAGAGGGCTGCGCTGTCGTCATCGCTCATCAGCTTCTGTACCGGCCCCTGATAGTGGCTGGTCAGTGTGATTTCGCCATCGTTATAATCGGCCAGTTCCATGGCCAGGTCCATGCCCTGATTGGCCCGCGCGTTGGCTGGGAAATCGCCAAAGACCGCGGTAGGGGCCCAGATACGGCCCATCCCCTGCTGGAAGATATTGTAGGCGGGCTTCTGATCGCCTGTGATGGCCGGGCGGGCGGAGTAGCCCAGGCGGAATTTCACTTCATCCGGTGTCAGGTTGGGGTGAGCTTCCAGCATCAGCGCGGCCACGCCAGAGACAACCGCTGTGGCCATACTCGTCCCGTTCATACGGAAGAGACTCCAGTTTTCCGAATGGTCCGGGTGGCTGGCGGCCAGGGCCGAAGTCGTGGAGAGGTCGTCTGGATTGTAGTACATCAGAGAGACGATCTGCGCGCCGGGGGCCAGGATGTCGGGCTTGACAAAGCCGTCCAGCGTGGGGCCGGTGGCCGACCAGTTCGCCACTGTGTCGCCTTCCCAGTAGCCGGGGGTGCGTTTGCTGTCCACCGCGCCCACCGTAATCACATACGGATTGTTGCCAGGCACTGTAATCGTTTCCGCGCCGGGGCCGGAATTGCCAGCGGCTGCCACAACGACAATGCCTTCGTGCCACGCTTTTTCCACGGCCACATTGAGCGGGTCCACAAAATAGGGGGTGGTGGGGGCTGCGCTCAGGCTCAGGTTCAGAATGCGAATCTGGAACTGATTCTTGTGTTCGACCACAAACTGAATGCCTTCAATGGCATCGGCGTAGGTTCCCCGGCCATCCGGGCCAAGCACACGCACGCTCAGGTAGTTGACTGCGGGCGCAACGCCCATCGATGTGTTGGTGGTGATGTCGCGCAGGGGGTTGAAGACAATACCAGCCACGTGGGAGCCGTGGCCGAAGGCGTCCTCGCTGCCGTCCCGATTGGTGTAGCAGTAGGTGGGGCCTTGGGTTCCGATAGGATCGCCGTGATTGTCCTTCGGGCACTGCTCGTCGATGAAGTCGGCCTGGCCCAGGAAGGTGGCGTCAAAAGTGTGGTCCAGCATAGTTTTGACCAGATCGTCAAAGTGAACGCCGCTGTCTACCACCGCCACTGTCACGCCTGCCCCCCGAATCCCCGCGTCGTGGACCTGATCTGCGCCCACATCAATCGAAAGGGGATTGATCATATTCCAGAAAAGACAATCGGTGCTGGGATGCTCCAGATCGCAGTTGGCGTTGGCCCACACGTCCCGGAAGTTGGGATCGCTGGTGTCCCACACTTCGGGTAGACGGCCAACCGTCACAACTTCCTTGTCGCCCACCCGCACGGTAATATCCTTGCCAGAGGGCGAGATGCTGGGTGATTGGGTGACGTCATCGGGCAGAATATCGGTGGTGACAAGTTCGCCATTGGGGGTGAGCGTGACCACATCCTTGCCCTCGCTGCCCGTCACAATATTGCCGTCCACATCAAAGACAGAGCTTGCTGCAATGTCTCCCTGCAAACTGTAGCTCCACAGGGCAGCACCGCTGCTTGTATCGACCGCAAAGAGGGGGCCGGAATCCCCGGCGACAAAGAGTCTGCTGCCATCGGCTGACAGTAGTGGTGATGTGATGAATGCGCCAGTGTTCGGGTCAAAGGTGAAGCGTACTGAGCCGTCCGGGTTCAACCCGTAGAGTTCGTCCGAGTCTGTGCCCACATAGAGGCTGCCATCGCTGCCCAGCGCGGGCCGGGCCAAAATTTTGCCGTCGAACTGGGCTTCGTAGCGGAGCGAACCGTCTGGGTAGAGGGCAAAGACCCGTTCGTCCAGGCTGGCCACATAGACAGTGCCGTCTGCGCCGACCAGTGGGGTCTGATAGAATCCATACTTGCCGGGGGCCTCAAAAGTCCATTGGAACGCGCCAGCAGGTGTCACAGCAAAAAGGTGGCCCTTTTTGTTGCCTTTGGCTGTGTAATAGATTGTGCCGTCGGGGGCTACGATTGGCGTGGAAAGCACTGCCCCAAAATTGCTGGCCGAGGGCTGTGCGCTCCACAGCAGCGCGCCGTTCTGCCCGTCGATGGCGTAGAGCCTGCCCTCGCTGGTCGCCGCGTAGACATTCCCGTTTGGTCCGAGGGCGACACCACCGCCCAGACTGTTACTGCCTGAGAAGCCGGAGAAGGTCCATTGCAGTGTGCCAGTGGCTGTGACTGCATGAACTTTGTTGCCACTGCCTGCAATGTAGACCAGCCCGTTGGCTCCTACCACCGGTGCGGTGAGGAAGGGGCCGCCAGGCAGATTCAGAATGGCCGTAGTCATATCGTTGGAATTGACGATTTCCAGGGTTCCGTTGGCGTCCAGGGCCATATAGCTGCCATTGGGCAGATAGGTGACCGGGGCGTTGATCGTCCCATTGAAGGTCGCTTTGTGACGGTTGAAACGCTTGCGGTTGGCCCAGCCGTCCCACAGATCATTGCCATTCCCATTGCCGTTTTCGCTGCTGACAGCTATCTCCTGAACGGAGGGCTGCAAACCTTTGTTGTGGACGACAGAGACGATGCCCGGCTGTGCGGCCAGGCTGGCAATCTGTTTGGATGAGATTGTGGCTGCTACCGCGTTGATGAGCCAGAGGTCGCTGGTCACAGTGCCGCCCAGCCGCTTGACAGCCTGGGCCGCGCCTTCTGCGCTGGTGGCAGTCACAATCGCCGAGACCTCTGCCTCTGTGGTTGCAAGCAGGGCTGGCTCGATATAGGCGCTGTTGTTGCCGGCCACTGGCGCGGCCGCGGGTGCCACACAGGCGGTGAGAAGAAGTGTCAGTATGAACAGACACGATGTGAGACGGGCAGTTGTGGATGGGCGATGGCCTACTTGGTGATTCATTATCAATCCCTTCGGGAAATTGTCCGGGACTGCACAGCACATTTCTGCCAGTGATCTCACGGACAAAGCACACCACTTCGTTTTGCCCCTTACGTCAGGGCACATACCCAATTTAGCTTATATTAGCGTATGTGTATAGAGGACCACAGTACTCTATCGTTGGCGCTCGGCGACAAGCGGGCTCTTTTGGCATAGGATAGAAGGGGGAGTGGCTGCTTGTCCGACGAAGTGTACAGATACCTTGCGGGGTGGGCGCGCTTGGCTGGCTGATGTAGCGGCGTCTGGGGTGTGCTGTGGATCTGTTCGGAAGGGGGATTAAGGCGAATGCGGGGTTCTACGCTCTTTCCAAGGCATAGGAAGAAGCGCAGAACCCCGACATAATTTGTGGATCGTTCGATTTCTTCATTCCAGATTCTGGCTGCCACAGGGCGTTACCAGAATCCGGATACACCCATCGGGTCAGCGATTGACTGTGGGCAGGAAGAGGTGGATATCCAGAGCAGCCGATTCCTCTTGCAAGGGAACACCTGTCTCGCCGATGCTGGCTGCGGTGACCGAAGCTGTCCACTCGACAGTCAGCATCGGTCTGCGATACTCTTTGTTTTCTTCGCTGCTGTACCACTTCACGTCGTGGTTCTTCGATCCTTCAGCCAGGAGCAGGAAGCCGTAGTTGGGTACACCGCCATTGATCCAGGCGTTGACCAAATCGGTCACATTCACAGAAAGCTGGACATCCTTCTCGACCGGCACGAATGCCCCATAGCTTGTGCCATCGTAGTCGCTACTTCCGAATGTCCCACTCTGCCAGTCGCCATTGCCAGGAGAATTCCAGGATGCATTGGCTTCGTCCCAATTTGTCAGCATGCGGTGGACCGTTGCTATGTGATCATCGCTGCTGCTGTCTGTTGTCAGATGTAGGGTGGCCGAAGCGATGGACGCTCCCGTTGGCAGGCTGGTCAGGTCGAAGCGCAGAAGACCGTTCTTCTGTTTGCCCGCTTCTGGTCGCGTCACGAATTTGGAATCGTCGCCCTTTGTGTCATCGTCCTTGTCTTCGTTGACGAATGTATCAGCGGCTGATACGAATTGACTGGTTGTTACTTCAGCCGGGGGCAGGGGCGTGTTCGTCGGGATAGCTGTCGGTGTGTTGGTTGGAGCTGCCGTCGGCGTATCGGTCGGGACAGCCGTCGGTGTGTTCGTCGGGACAGCCGTCGGTGTGTTCGTCGGGACGGCGGTCGGTGTGTTCGTCGGGACGGCTGTCGGTGTGTTGGTCGGGACAGCCGTCGGTGTGTTGGTCGGGACAGCCGTCGGTGTGTTCGGCTGAGATGTCGTGGGCGTGTTCACCTGAGAACATCCGCCTTCGGTGGGGGCGAGGAAGTCAATCCTCAATTGGGGGCGGCGCGACGCTTTGTCCTCTTCGCTGCTATACCACTTGGCGTCGCCGTGATCCGTACCCACTGCAATCATCACAATGCCTGCGTTGATCTTGAGACCCTTCTGCCAATCTTTCACCAGATCGGTCAGGTTGATAGAGAGTTGTGTGTCATGGCCCACGGGAACCCGCACGTCATAGCCACGTCGAATGGTGTCATCACTGCTGAAGCTACCATTGGCCCAGCTATTGCCGTTGCTGGCCCGGTTCCAAGTAACAGATGCTTCGTCCCAGGGCGTCTGCATAGCCCGAAAAACAACCGCGTGCCTGTCGCGTTCCTTGCCACTGGTGACCAGGAAACTGGCGTTCTCGATGACGGCATCGCCTGGCAACTCGCTCAGATCGAAGCGATAGAGAGCGTACTTCTGCTCGCCTGCCTCTGGGTTTGTCAATAAATCCTCTTCACTGCCATAGTTTTCCGTGGGATCGTCTTCGTCGATGGTTGCGTCTGCGCTGGCAGTCAGAGTCACGTTGGCCGGGCAGAGCACCACGTTCTCAGGGTAGATCACTTCCTCTTCTGGCTGCGGCGCGGAGAGCAGAACCGGTTCTGGGTCCACAGTGCCGTCGTCGTTGACCCAACTGGTGGCTGCGACTTTGGTACTACTCGTCGCAATTGCACCCGACCAGAGGGCCATCCCGCCGGACCAGAGGGCCATACCACCCGACCACAAGGCCATGCCGCCGGACCAGAGGGCCATGCCACCGGACCAGAGAGCCATCCCACCGGACCAGAGGGCCATGCCACCGGACCAGAGGGCCATGCCCTGGGACCAGGTGTGCAACCCACCGGACCAGAGCGGCATCCCGCCGGACCAGAGGGCCATCCCCGAAGGGTTGGTAACACCACCGGCCCAGTCGAGACCGCCCGACCAGAGAGCCATTCCACCAGACCAGAGGGCCATGCCGCTGGTATAGGCTTCCCAGTCCATCCAGGCCCGGTCGCTGCTGCGGGATGCGCCCATACCGTAGCGTTGGGTTCCCGTCACATTGCCGTCGCCGTCGGTGATTGGTTCTTCAATGTAGTAGAGATCGGCTGTTTCGTCGTCGCTGGGCAGCCGCTTGACCGGTCCCTGGTAATGGCTTGCCAGGTCGATCTGCCCATCCGCGTAGTCGGCCAGCTCCCCCTGGATGTCCAGCCCCTGGTTGGCCCGGCCATCTGCAGGCAGATTCGCTGCCAGCACAGCCGCCGGTGCCCAGATGCGCCCCATCCCCTGTTGGAAGATGTTGTACATGGGCGTGTTTTCGCTTGTGAGCGCGGGGCGGGCTGTGCGGCCCAAGCGGTACTTGACCTGATCCGGTGTCAGATTCGGATTGGCCTGCAACATCAGCGCGGCCACGCCGGAGACCACCGCAGTCGCCATACTCGTGCCGTTCATGCGGAAGAGGCTGGATGTGCGGCTGTAGTCCGGATGCTGGGTTGCCAGGTTGGCCACGTCCTCGCCGTGGTCGTCGTTATGCAGGAAGGAGATAATATTGGCGCCAGGGGCCAGCACATCGGGCTTGACAAAGCCGTCCAGGGTGGGGCCGGTGGCGCTCCAGGTGGGCAGGGTATCGTCGGCCCAGTAGCCAGGGGTGCGCTGGTTATTGAGTGCGCCTACTGTAATCACATAGGGGTCGTTGCCCGGCACTGTAATGGTTGCGGCATTGGGGCCTACGTTGCCCGCAGCCGCGATGACCACCAGCCCGGCAGCCCATGCCTGTTCCACGGCCCGGTTGAGGGGGTCGATGAAGTAGGGGGTGCTGGCATAGGCGCTCAGGCTCATATTGACAATGCGAATGTTGAGCGCGTCTTTGTTGGCTACCACATATTGCAGCCCTTCGATGGCATCGGCGTAGGTTCCTGCGCCGTTTTCGTCCAGGATGCGCACACTCAGGATATTGGCGTCCGGCGCGATGCCCATATAGACGCCGGTGGCGTAGTCTTCGATCTGGCTCCAGATGATGCCGGCCACGTGGGAGCCATGCCCATAGAGATCGATGCTGTCGTCTCCGTCGGAGGCGCAGTAGAGGGGTATTGTTTCGGCGCTGTCAGCGAAGTGCTGAACCCCGCCATCCTCGCACAGGCCGTATTCCACGAAATCCACCTGGCCCAGGAAGTGATCGTCCAAGTCTTCGCCCAGCACTTCCTTGACTTTGTTGTCAAAGTAGACGCCGCTGTCCAGCACGGCAATGGTGACGCCCTGGCCGGTGATGGGGGAGCCATCGGGCAGAACTGTCTCATGGAGTACGTCCGCACCCACGTCAATGGCGATGGGGTTGCTCAGATTCCATATCCGCTTGCCATCGACTGGCTCGGCGTCAGGGCGGTTGTTCCAATCTTCGGGCAGAAAGCCGACGCCCACCAGGCTCTTGTCACCCACAGGGACGAGATAATCGCTATCGTCCAGGGCTATCACATCGTTTATGATCTTGTCGTTCATGGTCAGACGGCTGGTCACAACACCCGCCGAGCTGACCACGACCAGGTCTTCGCCTTTGCTGCCGATTACGATATTTCCATCGCTGTCCTGGACAGGCCGAGCCACAATTTCGTCGGCCAGGCTTACCTGCCAGCGCACAGCATACGTATGGACGTCCAGGGCATATAGCTGGTTGTCGGCAGTTACATAGAGGATATTGGGATCGTCCAAAATTGTCGGCTGCTGTTTCACTTGGTAGGGCGCAAAAGAAATCTGCGAGAGAAGCTGTCCACTGCTATCCATCACCACAAGATTCTTTTCGGCCGGCACGTAGATCAGGCCATTGGGGGCGACGAATGGTTTGGCAGTCACCTTTTCGGGCAGAACGGTCAGAAAGCGTTGGCTGCCATTGTTCAGGTCAACACCGATCAGAGTTTTCTTGCTTTCGCTGGTGATGTAGAGCAGATTGTTGGCCACATCGATAACTGGCGCATAGTCCAGCGTGAGGCGGGTGTCGCCGTTGGTGGCCACATAGCGCCAGATATGCTCATCCCGGGTGTCGTTATTCATAATCACATTCGGGTCGAGAGCAAAGAGATTGCCTTTGAGCCCATCTTTGTCCGGCTCTTTGCCGCTGGTCTGAAGATAGATCGTGCCGTCTGCGCCGACGATCGGGCCGGTTGTTACTAGGCCTCCCTTGTCGTCGTGGGGTTTGGCTTCTACAATCCGGTCGCCGCTGACTGCATCAAAGATGTAGAGTTTGACATCTTGATTGGCCAGATAGACGTGCTGACCGTTCGGGCTGAGGGCAAGGCCACCGGGTACAATTTTGTCTTTCTCATAGGTCCAGCGTATTGTGCCGTCCGCGTTGAGGGCAAACAGAATTGGCTTGCCATTTTCGGTCAATTTCTTGGATGTGAAGTATATGGAGTTGTCAAGGCCGATTACAGGCGGACTGCCATCACTCTTGAAGGGAAATGTGACCTGATTAGCGACCGAGCCATCACTGTTCAAAAAGGTAAGGGTGTCTTCTTTGCCCAGGGCCAGATAGTGGCCATCATCCAGGCGCACGATTGGTGTTTCTTGGGCATCGGGCAACTCAATCTGCCCCTTTTTCTCCCGTCGATCCGACACCCAACCGGGGCGATTGGCACAGGGGCCGTGGTCGTCGCTCACATCCGGATCGCATTCAGGACCGCTGGACGCGCCCACGCCCTGATTGGTGACAATCGAGGCGATGCCGGGCTGTGCGGCCAATTCGGTCAAGCTGTCCGCGGGCAGGGTAGCGGCCACCGCGTTGATCAGCCAGAGATCACTGGTGACAGTACCGCCCATCCGCCGTACGGCCTGGGCCGCGGTTGCACCGTCGGTGGCGGAAACAATCACCGAGATGTTGTTGGCAGTGGACGAGAGCAATCCGCTCTCTATGTAAGCTGGTGAGTTCGAAAGGGGGGCTGCTGGGGAAAGACAGCCAGTGAGCAGAAGAGACAAAACAAGAATCGAAGCCAGCGTGGCTTGGATTCTTGTGGCTGAGTGCTTTTGGCGCGAGGGAACGTAGTTCATTGGTTTAACTCCCATAGAGCAAAGTTTGGTGTGCGCGACCTCTTGAAACTTTCTGTTTTAGATTTAGAATTTTTATTTTCTATTGCCAGCCTTCCAAGAGAGAAGATATTCCTGGCAATTGGTACAACTTATCAGAAAGCACTGATAGTATACGACCTTTCCTTACGCATCTATATAAGCAGAAGGTACTAGAGATGTGTGGGAACGGTTCAGCATCGCCTGTGCCACACCCAGGAAATAGATTGCACCCACCTGTTCGAAATGGCCTGCAGCCCGGGCAAGCATATCCCGGCCCAGGTGGCAGCGTTCTTCTGGGTGCAGTTCGTGGCTGTCAGGTATGTCAGCCAATAGCTGGGCCAATTCCAATTCGGCCAATCCCTGATGGTGGGGATCGCTGCGCTCCTGGCTGATCTGGAGGGAGTAGCGCAGGGCTTTTTCTGCGTGGGTGTAGTCACCCGCGGCCCGGTAGAGGGTTCCCAAGACCCGGTGGGTGTCAACGATTTCTTCCGACAGCCCGGCTTTTTCGGCCAGGTCCAAAGCGGATGTGGCAATTTCGATGGCTGATTCAAAATGGCCCAGGTGCTTTTCCAATTGGGCTTGCAGCAGGCACAAATGGGTTTTGTGATCGTCCCCCAGTGCGTTGACATAGGCAGACGCTTTCTCCACATAGTTGCCCAAATCTTCTACCCGTTCTTCGATTTCGGCCAACTGTCCCAGGCCGATGTAGCAGCAACCGATCACTTTGTGGTCGCCCAGCCGCTGGCTGATGGCCAGGCAGGACTCAAAAATCTCAACTGCCTGGCTGTGCATACCCATTGTGGAGCGCAGGAGTGCCAGGTTGTACAGGTTCAGTGCGCGCTCCGCGGCGAATCCGTGTTCCCGGCGGATCATCTCTGCGCGTTCGTAATACTCCGCGGCTTCGGACCACAGCCCCTGGGCGTAGTAGAGTACGCCCAGATTGCTCAATGTGGAGGCCACGCCCCAGGAGTAGTCAAGGTTTTCATACAGGTTGAGGCTCATGCGCACGTATTGAACAGCCCGGGCGGGAATCCCTTTTTGGTAGTAGACTCCGCCCAGAATATTGTAGAGGCTGGCAAGCAGGCCCGGATTTTTGTTGTGAATGGTTTCGCTCCCATCCAGCGCTTCCTGGGCCAGACTGATGGCTTCGTTCAGATCGCCCTGGCGCAGCCGTGCCCACGCCATCCGGTCCAACAGCGCGGTCCAGAGGCGAGAGGCGCCGGCGGTGGTCAGGGCTGCTGCGTTTTGGAGACGGAGCTGGGCCGCGTTCAACCGCTTCCACGCTTCGTCAGATTGGCCCGCACGCAGATAGGCATCGCCAAGTTCGGTCAGCGCTTCGATGAGTGTTGTCAGCTCCTCGGGGGTGGTGGCTCTGTTCTGCTCCAGGTTATCGACCGCTTCTTGCAGGCGCTGGACAGCTTCATTCAGATCACCCAAAAACTTGAGTGTGCGGCCCATACCCAAGCGAATACGGCTATACTCGTCCTGCACATCCATCTCTTGGCTGGGAGCGACGGCCAGACAGCGACGGTAGCTGTTCAGCGCGGTCTCGTGTGCGCCACGGACAAACGCGTTTTCCGCCGACAGGACCAAATAGGGGATGGCCTTGTGGGGGATGTCACTTTCGCTGTAGTGGTAGCCAAGCGCTTCGATACGGTCCTCGTCACTGTAGAAGTCCTTCTGCTCGATCACTTCGGCCACCTGCTGGTGCAGTTGACGGCGGGTGCGGCGCAGGAGGGTGTTATGGATTGTGCTGCGCACAAGGGTATGGCCGAAGGAGTAGCCCTGTTGGCGGCCAAATTCTTCCGGGCGCAGAAAGAGCCGGTTTTCCAACTCTTCGAGAATCGGCAAGAGTGTGGTGAGCGGAACCTGACACAACTCTTGCAGGAGGGGTACGGGAAAAGAACGTCCGAGCACCACCGCTTTTTGCAAGACCTGATGGGAGAGTTCGTCCAGGGTGTCAAAACGAGCCATAAGCAGCCCGGTCAGGGTTCCCGGCACATTGGCGAGCACATCTTCTGCGTCCTTCGTGGCCTGATAGCCCTGTTGGTCATCTTCCAGCAGCACTTTTTTGTCGATCAACATACGCACAAGCTCTTCGGCATAATAGGGAATGCCTTCGGCCCGGGTCGCAACACTTTCGATTATCTGTCTGCTCTTCTCGTCGGTCGCCGTGATAATGTGGCTTAGGATGTCTTTGATGCGCGCAAGGGAAAGGGCTTTGAGTTGGATTGCCGTGACTCGCTCACTGCTTTTGTCAACCTCTTCCAGCAGAGAGTGGGCCGGGGATTTAGCATCCACTGGGCGGGAGATCATAATAAACAGAATGGGGAGATCGCTGACTGCACGCAGCAGATAGAGAAGCATCTCCCGAGAGGCGGCGTCGATCCAGTGCAGGTCGTCTACGATGAGGACCAGCGGCTTCTCGCTCACTTCCTCAGCCAGCAGGCGGCGCACAGCTACAAAAGTCTGGCGCTGCAACATCTGGGGGTCGAGTTGGCGGGTCTGCTCCTGGGCCGCGAGGTCAAAGCGTTCGAGGCCAAGGATGTTCAATAAGAAGGGCAGCCCGTGCTGGTCTGCTTCTGCCCTGGCACCGAAGTGGGTAAGCAGAGAGGCGTATTGGACCTCCGCCGTATCGTTTTCTGCAATCTGGAATATATCCTGGAGCAGGCGGGCCACAGCCGAATAGGGCACCGAGCGGGTATGGGGATAGCTTATGCCCAAATAGCTGGGGATGCCGCGGGCTGTGATCTGCTTGCGAAATTCCATGACAAGACGGCTCTTGCCCAAACCCGCTTCCCCTGTAACAAGCGCCATCTGGCCCTGCTTGCTCTCCAGCATCTTGTTCAGGGAGTTGTCCAGTTGGATCAACTCGTCGCCGCGACCAATTATCGGTGTTGTAATTCCCACCAGACCGCGCACCCGGCCAGGGATACGCCGTAGGCCCAGGGGTCTGTAGCCGGTGATCAGTTCGGAAAAGCCTTTTAGCTGCAAATCTTTGATGGGGGTATAGTGGAAGAGGGCACGGGTCCGGCGATAGGTCTCTTCGCTGACGAGTACTGTGCCGGGTTGAGACGTACTCTCCAGGCGGGAAGCCAGATTGACCGTATCTCCAATGACCGTATATTCCTGGTGGATACTGCTGCCCAGGTGGCCTGCAATGGCAAATCCGGTGTGGATGCCAATGCGGGCCTGCAATAGAAAATCGTGGGTAGCCTGCACGCTCTCTTGAAGGGGCGTTAGTCGCTCTAACATCTCCAGCCCGGCTCGTACAGCCAGCTCCGGATCATTTTCGTGGGCCGTCGGCGCACCAAAAAGGGCCATCAGCCCATCGTCGGTAAACTTGTCCACCGTGCCGTTGTATTTTTGCAGAACCTCCACAAATATCTTCATCGCTTCGTTGATGAAGTGGTAGACGTCCTCACTCTCCAGCCGGTGGGACACACCAGTGAAATTGACAATATCCAGGAAGAGAACCGTGACTTCCCGCTGTTCTCCCCTTTCGCTTTGGTGTTTGTGGGGGGCAGGCTGGACCAATTCCGGCTTTGCATTGATCTCCAGGCCATTGGACGAGGAAGAGGCTGTTTCGGTGTTGGGTGTGCCACACTGCGCGCAAAATTTGGAACCGGGTTGGATCCCCGCTCCACACTGGGTGCATTTCTGCAACGGCTCCAGCGACGTGCCGCAATTCCCACAGAAACGCGCGCCCTCTGGGCAGAGGCTACCACATTTGTGGCACGCACGGGCTAATTTTGTCCCACATCCACTGCAAAATGAATGGGTGGCTGGATTCTCTGTTTTGCATTCGGTACAGGTAGTCAATGTCGTTTTCTCAGCAATTCTCGCGCCCGAAGGGATGTTTCACAGGTGGCCTGCTGCTGACTTGCGGTGCTGGTCGATCCGATGATCTCACACTCAACGAACACGTATAGCAAACTTTTACAGAGACTGATCATGCGATACGAAGGATTTTACATCCAGTGTTGAAGTCAGGTAAGAGATTTTGCCTGCGAAATCTATCTCCAAAGTGGCATCGCTCTAAGACCTAGTATATGGATACTATATGTATATTTCATACGAAATTACAGTGGATTCTGATTATGGAAACTTACGGAAATGTTTTGTTAGCAAGCGCGGCCCAGCACTTTACGCTTTTGTGGATCAAGTGCTGGAGCATCCACTGATGTAGATTGCGGGGCTGAGGTCGCATATTGAACCAATCGGGGGATGCCTGTTCTGTCGCGAAGTCGTGAACGGCTGAACTGGGCACACAAAACAGTTTGGGCGAGAAATACGGCGGGGGATGAACCGGTGCTGGCGAAGTTGGGAGAGGCTACGGCGACTGAGGGGTTTTTGTCGCACGCTGCCCACGCACCCAGAGCAGCAGGCCGGGCAGGCTGACCAGATAGGTGATCACCTGTTGCAGCAGGCCAACGAGGAAGCCCAATTCTGCGGCCACACCGACGCTGACAAAGAGCGCGGCAAAGGCCACCTGGCGCACGCCCAGGCCGCCGGGCGAGAGGGGAATGACGGAGAGGAAGGCGATGATCGGATTGATCACCAGCACCTGGACAAAATTGATGCTGCCTGGCGCCAGCGCGTTGGCCAGCAGCCAGATGGTGATACTGGTCACAACAACGATGAGCAGGCTGACCAGTCCGGCCACAGCCATCGCCGGGTAGGCGTGGCGATAGGCGTTGATTGCCTCAGCCAGCTTCTGCCAGATGGGCAGCACCCGGTTGCCCAGAGGCAGGCGCGCCAGAATCCGTTCCACCAGCACTTTGGTGCGACGGCTCATCAGCAGGGCCAGTGCGGTCAACAGCGCGGCTGCCACGCCGCTGCTGCCGACGGCAATCAGCCGCAGATCGATAAAGCGCAGAAAGGCCAACTCCTGGCTGGAGGCAGGCGCAGGCAGACCGCCGGTGAGCAGGATCGTCGTGGAGGAAATCGCCGCGGCCAGCATAAACGCGGTCAGACCGGTGAAACGGTCGATGAGTACGCTGGCTGCTGCATCAGCCGTGCGGTGGGTGTCCCGGGCCAGATTGTAGCCCCGCAGCACATCGCCGCCCACCTGAGCGGGGAAGAAATTGTCGAAGAAGATGCCCATCCACTGGAAGGCAAGCAGGCGGCTGAGGGGAACGGGAATCTTCTGGGCACGCAGAAGCAGCCACCATTTGGACGCGCTCAACGCCACGGCCAGCGCGTGGGAGAGCAGGGCCAGCAGCAGCATCCAACGGTCCGCGGCCAGTGTCTGCTGCCAGAGTGCGGCCGGGTCTTCCAGACGGCTGTAGAGAAAGTAGAGGAGTCCCAGACCGACGACGATTTTGAGAAGGTTGAGGATATGCTGGCGGGCAGAGTTCACTGGGGCGTTTCCATCACGGTAGTTTCGCTCATTTTTTAGGGTGAACTGGCTAATGGCAAGTGAGCCAGGGAAGAGTAGACGGATTCCGGGATGCCGAGCAATCCCAAGATGCGGCGTTGCAAGGCCGAAAGC